>DFGT01000037.1 GCA_002371265.1 Bacteroidales bacterium UBA3743
TTCGGCACTGGGAAATTCCAAATTTTGCATTTATTATTGCGTAGACATTCTATCGCGTAATGTCACGTCGCGTGGGGTTGAAACCCTACGCTATTGGATGTCGCACCTGCGGCGCTACGGGGAAAAACAAAAAAGACGCGATTACTCGCGTCTTCTTCTATTATGAATTTATTATTTGCCTATTTTATCCTACCTCACAACCATTGGCTACTTCTTTGCTAGGTGAAATAACAACTAGTTTACCATCGCTGTTGACAGCAGACATGATCATTCCCTGACTTTCAAGACCCATCATCTTTCTTGGCTTGAAGTTTGCCACGAAACATACTTGCTTTCCTACCAACTCCTCAGGATTTGGATAACTCTTTGCAATACCAGATAGTATTGTGCGGCCTCCCATACCGTCGTCGATCTTAAACTTAAGCAACTTGTCTGACTTTGGCACGTTTGTACACTCAAGAATCTTTCCAACACGAATGTCTAATTTCTCGAATCCTTCAAAATCAGCATATTCTTTTACTGGCTCTGGTTTCCACGACGCTGCTTTTTCTTTCGCCTCTGCCTCAGCTGCTGCTGCCTCATTCTGAGCCTTGATGTCTTGCAGACGCTTTATCTGAGCATCAACCACAGCATCCTCTATCTTCTCAAACAACAATTCGGCCTTGCCTAATTCTGCACCCTCCTGTAGCAAATCAACTCTTCCCAGCTGATTCCACTCAAATGTCTGCATATTAAGCATCTTACGAAGTTTCTCAGATGAGAATGGCAAGAATGGCTCAAATGCGATAGCCAAGTTTGCGGCGATCTGTAATGCAATATGTAGGATAGACGACGTGCGATCCATGTCTGTCTTCACCAACTTCCATGGTTCTGTCTCTGCCAAATACTTGTTTCCGATTCTCGCCAAATTCATTGCTTCCTTCTGTGCATCACGGAACTTGAAGTTGTCTAGCAACTGCTCAAGTCTGTTCTTCACATCAGCAAATTCCTTTAGAGTATCCTTGTCGTAGTCTGTCAATCCCTTCAAAGCTGGAACCTTTCCGTCGAAATACTTAGAAGTAAGCACCAAAGCACGATTGATAAAGTTACCGTAGATGGCAACAAGCTCATTGTTGTTGCGTGCCTGGTAATCTTTCCATGTGAAATCGTTGTCTTTTGTCTCAGGAGCATTAGCAGTCAACACATAACGAAGCACATCCTGTTTTCCAGGGAAATCAACCAAATATTCATTTAGCCAAACAGCCCAGTTGCGTGAAGTGGAAATCTTGTCTCCCTCAAGATTCAAAAACTCATTGCTTGGCACATTATCTGGAAGAATAAAGCTTCCCTCTGCCTTAAGCATTGCTGGGAAGACGATGCAATGGAACACAATATTGTCCTTACCGATGAAGTGAATCAAACGAGTGTCTTGATCCTTCCACCACTTCTCCCAATTGCCATATTTTTCTGGATTGGACTCACAAAGCTCTTTTGTGTTGCTGATATATCCAATAGGAGCATCAAACCATACATATAGCACTTTGCCTTCCGCACCTTCCACTGGAACTGGTATACCCCACTCCAAATCTCGAGTTACGGCACGTGGCATAAGATCCATATCCAACCAGCTCTTGCACTGTCCGTATACATTTGATCTCCACTCTTTGTGATCCTCCAAGATCCACTTCTTCAACCAATCCTGATGTCTGTTCAAAGGCAAGAACCAATGTTTTGTTGGACGTTTCACTGGTTTTGAGCCAGACAGCTTACTTACCGGATTGATCAACTCCTCTGGAGAAAGTGTGCTGCCACACTTCTCGCACTGGTCGCCATAAGCTCCTGCAGCATGGCAACGTGGACACTCACCTACGATATAACGGTCTGCCAAAAACTGTTTTGCCTCCTCATCGTAGTACTGCTCGCTTGTCTGCTCCACAAACTCGTTCTTCTCATACAATGTACGGAAGAAATCAGAAGCTACTTTATGATGTGTCTTTGATGTCGTTCTCGAATAGATGTCGAAAGATATTCCGAACTCAGCAAACGAATCTTTGATGATTTTATGGTAACGGTCCACAACATCCTGTGGTGTGATACCCTCTTTTCTTGCACGGATAGTTACTGGTACACCATGCTCATCTGATCCTCCAATGAAAACAACATCCTCTCCCTTCAAACGAAGATAGCGCACATAAATATCCGCGGGAACGTAAACTCCGGCAAGATGTCCGATATGCACTGGTCCGTTGGCATACGGAAGAGCGGATGTCACGGTCGTTCTCTTATATTTCTTTTCCATTATATCTTAAATTTCTTATTTTCTTATTTATCCGTGAAGACGGGAGATATTCCGTCTTTTTCAATGGGCAATCTTCGTATCCTAATCCACGTATTTTAGAGATGCGTTATTTGCATCGACAGTTAATCTAACACGTCTGCCCAAACAGATGGCATTGTTTGGCTGGTCGTGTCCGACGTTCACTCCATACATGATAGGAATATCCTGGTCGGCAAACTTGCTCGCTATAATCTCCTCAACACTTTTATCCGCACCCTGAGACATCTTGATAAACTGGCCCACAACGACACCAACAATATTATCAAGTTTGCCACTCAACTTCAACTGAGTCAGCATTCTGTCCAAACTGTAATTGCTTTCACCGGTGTCCTCAATGAAAAGTATAGCCTGCTTTGTGTTCAAGTCGTAAGCAGTACCTCCAAGGCTATAAATCAACGAGAGGTTTCCTCCCACTAGTCTACCTTCTGCTATTCCCTCTTTGCAATTCTTATTGGTAGCGATCTGCAATCCTTCTGCCTCACCAAACAATGCTTTGCGTAGGCTCTCCGCAGTAGTGGAATTAGACAAATTCTGTGCCATACCACCATGTATAGACTCCACTCCAAGATTATTGACAGCAGCGTGAAGAGCAGTGACGTCGCTATAACCGACGATCCATTTCGGACGAGAAGTCAAAGATTCCAAATCTAGGAAAGGAAGTGTCATCGCTGCGCCATAACCACCACGAGCAGCTATCATAGCTTTTACTGTCGGGTTGTCTATCAACTTCTGTGTGCCATCCACTCTCTCCGACAAAGTTCCGGCATATCTTCCGTCGACCTTATATAGATTATCTGCCTCAATCACATTCAGTCCCCAACTTTTTAATGTTGCTATTCCTGCAGCCATATCAGATTGAGAGACTGCATTCGACAAAGCAAAAACTGCCACAGTGTCTCCCTTTTTTAGGAACGGAGCACGAATATCTTCAGTAATCTCTTTCTGGTTGGAAAGAACAGTAGCGTAATACTCTTTATTATAAATATTAGTCTCGTTTGTGATATACTCATTAGTGATTTCGTCTCCACACGAGGACATCATCACCAAACCACCACATACCGCAAATAATGTTGACAGAAATCTCATAAAACAATCTAATTATAATTATTTTGCAAAGGTACTATTTTTTAGAAGATAATCCACTCGCTTATATATATTTTGTTTTTCGATTAATATAAAGTGTGTTCTAATTCTAATCTTCGAATTCGCAATAACTAACAATCATTAAAAGACATTTTCCACTTTCTAATCGAACTTTTATCTCTTTTCCCCCATAAAAAGGCAGAGCTTTTCTCTATGAACTTTGTGTCTCTGTGGTTTTATTAAATCCTGGGTGCTCGCCTTCGGCTCGCACTTTAGAAGGGAGGAAAAGGGCGTTCCGCCCTTTGGTATCCTCAATCACGACACTCCAACTATCATTTTTTTTCTACTGTAATTTTCTTCTATTTCATCGATTTCACAATAATATAACGTGTGTTCTAATTCTAATCTTCGAATTCGCAATAACTAACAATCATTAAAAGACATTTTCCACTTTCTAATCGAACTTTTATCTCTTTTCCCCCATAAAAAGGCAGAGCCTTTCTCTATGAACTTTGTGTCTCTGTGGTTTTATTAAATCCTGGGTGCTCGCCTTCGGCTCGCACTTTAGCAGGGGGGAAAGGGCGTTCCGCCCTTTGGAATCCTCAATTATGACACTCCAACTATCATTTTTTTCTACTGTAATTTTCTTCTATTTCATCGATTTCACAATAATATAATGTGTGTTCTAATCCTAATCTTCGAATTCGCAATAACGAACAATCATAAAAAGACATTTTCCACTTTCTAATCGAACTTTTATCTCTTTTCCCCCATAAAAAGACAGAGCCTTTCTCTGTGAACTTTGTGTCTCTGTGGTTTTATTAAATCCTGGGTGCTCGCCTTCGGCTACACAGAGGGAGTGTTTTAACAATCCTCTGTAATCCGTCATAAATGGGAATGAGGTTTAATAAAAAATAGGGGCAAGTACAAGACCTGTCCCTACGGTTTTTACAACAAATTCATTAATCGTTAATCAAAGTGAAGTGTCCGACATATTTCTTTCGGATCTCATCAATCCAAATTTCATACCAATAGTCGGTGGCCGGCATCTTGCGACCAAGATATGTTCCATCCCACGCTTCATTTCCCTTCATCTCCACAAGTTTCTTGCCGAAACGATCGTATATTGTCACGACTGCATCCGGATAAGCTTCAGCTATCACATCCGAGATAAACGCATCATTCACGCCGTCTCCATTTGGAGTGACCAAAGTAGGAATTTCAAAGTCTGGAGCTTCAGTAACGAACTCATAACTGCTCATACATCCATTCTGGTCCTTGATGACTACTGTATGGCGGCCATAAGTGACATATGCTTCCGCCGAAGTTGAGAATTCATTAGCGTCGACCTTATACTCATACGGAGCTTCTCCATAATTCTCATTTGGAATGATCTCCACATTATGATAGTCAATCTTTGTGACTGTGTCGACGAGAGGAACTCCTACAATCGCAACCTCAATATCATCTGTTACAGAAGGACATGCTTCCGAGGTTAGTTTTGCAGTATATTTATATGTGCCAACCTCCTTCTCACTGAATTTTAAGACGCTACTTGTAGAAACAACTTCATCCTTTTCATTCTTCCACTCATAGCTCAACACGTCTCCCTCGACAATCTTCAAACCGAATTTCAAGTTTCCGACATTGTTCTCACATATCGTAGTGTCGTTAGCCGCAATCTTAAAGTCAATTGGCTGAGCCACCTTGACAGAGATTTTCTCCGTTATCTTACAACCTCCATTCTGGCTTATTGTAAATGAATAGGTTTCATCTTGTTCTGGAGTCACGACAGCAGTATTGCCAGTGCTTACCAATGATGGACTTGGAGCCCACTCCACTTCAGCTGTAGCAGGGGAAAGCGTTTCAAGACCAATCTCCTCCGACTCTCCCGCACAAACCACATCCACATCCTTGATAGTGTATGTAGGACGTGGCAATACCGTCAACGTACCGAATGTTCCTTCCGTTCTACATCCTCTGTTTGTTGCCTCATACGTATATTCGCCAGCCTCAGCTGTAGTCACCTTCTTCAGCACTATCGTAGCGTCTGTGCTTATTTCCGTGCCATCCTTCTTCCAAACTACCTCTGGAGTTTCTATTCCAGCAGTGATATCCAAAGACAATGTCACGTTTTCTCCCTCACATAGTGTTGTGTCGAACGCTAATGTGTTGTCTACAATTGGATTTGGCACGATCTCCACTGCAAAACCAGTCTCACATCCGTTGGCATCTTTGTATGTCAACTTATATACACCACCCTTCTTTGTAACAGTGTTGCCTGTAGTTCCGTCTTGCCAAACGAAGTCAGATCCTGCGACATCCGCTAGAATAGTAACGTCGCCTCCACAACTATGGAATTTTGCGCCGTCGGCAGAAGCATTCATCTTGACAGGTGAATTGTCGTTGTCTGCCTCAGAGATTTCGATGATACCATCGATCAATCCATTGTTGATACCGACCTCTTTGTCATACTTCTTTGTACAAGCGCCATCAGAAATAGTCACTGAGAATGTTGTAGCCTGCTTGATTGGATCACTTAAAAACTCTTTTTCAACCGTCGAATTGTTTGGCTTGTTCCAAACGTATGTCAAAGTAGAATCAAAAATATCTTCATCAGTCATTAAGACTTTAAGTTCGACCGCTGTATTCGGACAAACAGCGTCTGGACCTTCGATCTCGACTGTACCCAAACTGTGAACCTCAATTTTTATAGGCGATTTCTCCGACCTACACTCTTTAATATTTGGAGATACTCCAATATTGAATCCTCCTTCGACACGATATGTTCCAGACTTAGTCACAAGTTCATCCTGACCAAGTGTGCCACCAAGAGCTGTATAGAATGTGGTAAACTCAACCTTTTTACTGATATCCGACCACAATCCATTGATATCGACTGGAGATTCACACGACGCGCTGTCTCGAGTGATAAGACGTGGCTTAGCAAAAATGTGAACTTCCACCACATTTGCGCTACTTGTCTCTGTAGCGTTGCCCTGAGCCACGTAATACTTTCTTACCGTCTCCACCTCTCCAGGATTTACTGTCGCATCAATAACAGGAGCAGACGAAAGTGTTGTGCCACCCTTCTTCGGATCATCATCATACCAAATCAATGAATAGCTGTTGTCACTAACACTTGCAAACTGTTCAATTGGATCAGGAGTCTCTCCATCACAATAATAAGCAATAGTAGTTGTTGGGATTGGAGTCTTTGTGATGATCACAGTGACCTCCTGGAACTCACTCTCACAACCATTCTTACTAACCTGCTTTACCTTATATGTGACAGTTGCGTCTTCAGTAACCATATCAGGCGACGGTGCTGTCTCACCGATCAAATTTTCATTTGCGTCATACCACACAAGTTTCTTGTCTGTTGTCGGTACAACAGCAGTAGGATCCTGCTCCGTCAGTGTAGGGAATTTTCCGCCTACAGCATCCGACAATGTGTAATGAATTGCGTGGTCTGGCATAACTGCCGCCACAAACTCAACATTGACTTCAACTGATGCTTTTTCTCCTACACAAGTGTGTCCCTTCGCAATCTCGTAGACTGGCTCTACTTCATAAGAATATAATTTTGATGCCGTCACGTCAGTCGCTGGAATCAAATCAGTTGTTGGCTGTCCCTTGATATACCAGTTGTAAGACGTAGGTGTCTTGCCTGAGGAACTAGTGTTGACTGTTGCTTTCAACTCAACAGACGTCTCGCCAGCACAATAATTTATCACATCATCTTTCAACTCAGCCACCTCAACTGTAGTGACAGAGAATGTCGATTTCTCACTGATTGCAGTTCCATTTGTCTGAGCCACTGTGAACTCCTTCACGCCAGCCGTGTTGGAAGAGTACAAGCCAGGGGCTGTAGTCTCATTTCCATTCTCGTCGTACCAGATAAGGGAGCTTCCCGTTTCTACCTCAACTAGAGTTGTGACATCAATCTCCTCGCCGACACAAATTGTCGTGTCGTTAGGATTAGGTTTCTGACTGCTAGTGATCACGACACTGACAGGAACAATGTCACCTATACATCCTTCTGGTGATTTCTCACGCACATAATATGTCACCTTACCCTCGTTACTCAAATCCACAAGTATAGGAGCTTTGACAGAATCCTTGATAGCAGCAGTTTCATCCTTATACCACACCACGTAGTTGCCACTACCTGATGCAGAAGCCATATTGGTGATATTTTCGCTCACACCATCTTTCAAAGGAAGTTCTTTCTCTGGCTTCACTGTCGGAGTAGACGGTACATCATTAATCACCACATCCCACTCTTTCACTTCACCCTTACAACCTGTAGCGTCATCAGTAAGCACATAATAATATGTATTGCGGACATCGTCAGCAGGAATATCTTTTGCGTCTACTTCGATTGCCTTATTGATATCTGCATACCACTCGATAGTATGGTCTTCGACGCTCACATCACCAAGTTTCAAATCTTCATTCTTACAAATCACAGCCTTGTCGGTGATTTCTTCGTCAGGCAATGCATTCACAACCAAAGAAACCGACTTAGAAGTCACAGCACTTGCTGTAGGACAAGAAGGATCAGAAATCTTCACCTTATAGTCGCCCATCTCCTTAACGATGAAAGAGTCGACAGAAGAAGCCTTACCTAAACTTGTGTTTCCAAAGAAGAACTCATACTCATACTTGCTACTTGTTGGAGTGCCGACTGCCTTAAGCACAGTAGAGTCGCCAGCACATATCTCAGCATCTTTGATTGAGATTTCCGCCTTCTGGACACCCTCACAAGACTCATCGATACATTCACTTTCTGCTTGAGCTGCTATTTCACCATCCTTATGTCCAAGCAAACGAGCATAAGCATAATTGATAACCAACTCATTACAATTTTCAACTTTTCCCTTCCATGTCACTTTATATTTAGTTCCAAAAGGAATAGGGTTATCAATACCTTGCTCAAATTTCCAAACAATTGAGTCACCCTGAAGTTCGCCTCCTTCATCAGCAGAAATGAACTTTATCTCTTCTGGCTTACGGTCAATAATGCTTAAGTCATAAGCATAGTCAGTATGAACATGTATGTTAGAAAATTTATGGATACCGTATGAATCGCCACCATTCATTCCTCCATTTTTGAAACCGACGTATCCCTCACCGTCAGCCAAACCACTGACAGAGTAAATCTCTCCAGAAGTTGTATCTTTGTTGACCCACATACGTAGCAAGTCACCACTCAAGTCCAAAATCATTGATATAGGATCGTTTGAACCTTTGAATATAACCTCTTGGGTTGCTTGTTTTACAGTTGATCCTTGATAAGTAGTGACCATCAAGATATTCTGTGACAAGTCTGGTTTTATTTCCAAAGAAATAGGGTTAGATGATCCCTGACGCAACAATATCTGGAATGTCGCATAAGTGGCTGGATTCAAATCCATCTTGACGTGATAGTTTTTACCCTTTGAATATTTGTATTGAGCACTACCTGTCTGATTTGAAACCGTAGATAGATTTCCACCACTGATTGAGAAATCTTTCAAAGTCCAGTCTGACGCATTTGCCTCTGCTTTATCAAAAATCGCGCCATGAGTCTGCTCATACTCAAGTGTATATTCGATATCATCGTCAACGTTAACCTTCTCTTTGTCTACAGTCTTGACAAGTGTAGATGGGATGATCGGATCTGGCACCTTGGCACATGTCACAGTGATTGTGTCAGCACCAAAGATCTTCGATTCCTTATCGCCCCAGATCCATGCCTTATTGATAATGTCTTCATCATCTGTCTTACATTCTGCACCTGAAGGGAATGTGATGTTTGCATTATATGTGATAGTGCCTTTCTGTTCAATCATCATACGATTAATTGTCCACACCACAACATCACGACCATCCGAAGTTTTTTCTGTTTTCCAAGATCCACCGAACTCTTCCAATGGACATGCTCCGACAAATTCTACAAACTCCATACCCTTTGGCAATGTGTCTCTCAATACCACATTGTAGACATCACGTCCTGGCTTCGGTCCGTTTCCTAATACGCGTCTCCAAGTGTATCCATCCCATTCCTCAACTAGGATTCTATCGCAATAATTGCTAGGAGTGCCACATGAATGGCGGTCCCAACTTGTTATAGGTTGGTCTATATTGTTAGGATCAGTATGGTCGTTAACAATTGGGTGATGCAAATCATTCTGTTTTGCACTTTCCCACTCATCGCTGTAACTCCAATCGTCTGTAAGGTCAAACAACTTTCCTCCCTGGGAGCATGCCATACGCATATTCAGTAATAAAGTAGAACCACCTCCTTCATGCACGTGAAGGCCATCTGCTTCTCCAGCACTTGCATACTGCTGTAAATGTTGGGAAACAGTTGCCAATTGGTCGGCAAACTGGACGATGATACGTTGATTGTATTTCTTTCCAGTCTCAGGATCTGTTCCCTCAACAGTTGTTTCATGAGATATCTTCAACGCCTCTTTCAAACCACCCTGATAATAGTCGCATGCCATAGTCCAACCTATATTGCAATCGTCTGAACCAGTGAAGCAAACAAGACTTGGGTCATACATGTAATACGAAACTCTATAGTTGCCATAATTGATGTATGCTTCATCAGCATCGTTGAACAGACGGTAGAAAGACACAATCTGGTCTGTGGCGGATGGATTTGCCACTGGCAAGTGACCATAAGAAAGTCTTACTCCTGGACGTCCTCCATTGATCCAACCAGCCTCGGCTGAGTTCTCGAAATTAATCTTAAACTGTGCTATGTTATCAGGATTGATCTTATCTCTATTCGCTTTCTTGTCGATCTTTAATGCACGTGCAACTACATCGACACAGTTACGCTCCATCACATCCGTAATATTGTTAGGATATTCATCGGAAGTCCAGCCAGTACCTCCCTTACATTCTATACGTGCTGTCGTGCAGTATCTGCCTTGCTCAATATTGTCGTTAAGTCGGCAGACAACCTTCATTGAGTCTATAGTTGGTTCAAGACCTGTCTTTGTCTTGAATCCAGAAAGAAGTCCTCTATCCCAAACTACAGAATCTCCACTAATCTTACCTTTATCAGATGAAACAAAGTCGAACCCAGCAGGAATTCCAAATTTAACAATTGTATTTTTTGCATCTGCCGAGCCATAGTTTCTTATAGTAATTGTAAATTCTACTTCATCACCTGCAAACGCGTAAGTCTTATCTACCTTATGGTAAACCTTACAGTTCGCTTGAGGAACCATCTTTGAAGGTGCTTGGAAGTTTCCAGATAACACTAACATACCAAGCAGTTTGAACCACTCATGAAAATAATGAGGTGTTGATGTCTCATAAGATGCGAAGTTTTCATCGTCCCATGCAATGATACAGTGACGAAACATTTGCCCCATCAACTCAAAATCCTGTGCTGCTACAGCAGCAGGCGAACCTGCTCCATGAATCCAATTCAAAGGGAATCCGTCTCCAATTTGTCCATACATATCCATTTTATCACGTAATGTGTATGGTCCCCAAAATTTCAAACCCATATCACCGATGGCATTACAATCGTTTCCCCATTTTGCGTCCTGAGGATTAGCAAGAAATTGTGCGTAACGCATTGCCATATCCTTCTCGTATGAATTTGAACCATCCTCTACTTCGTGAGATACTGGATTCCAAGTTGTTGTGGGATTTCCATGCCATACATAATTCAAGATAGTTCTCCATCCAGCTCGAAAATCTTCGGCAAACTGTCCCGAGTCAAATTTGAACTCAGTGTCGCTTACGGAAGTTACCTGACCACAAACAGGAATTGTATTATCGCTTACCTCATACAATTTTCTCATCAAATAGTCGGAAGACGCTTCACATCTCAAACACTGACTGATCTGCCATTCTGTACTTTCTGAGTCTTCTTGAAGGAATTTTGCGTACTCATTGAAATAAGCTGGTGCCAGATAGTCGAAGTATAGCATCTGAGTACCACCATTTTCAGGAACATAACCTTTATAAGTTTTACCCGAACCCCTAGTCATCCAACCAGTCAAATTGGCTTGGTGAGAACCACCCTTCAAGTATCCGTCGAATCCAACATCTCCAGAAACATAACAACCCAAACCGTTGTATTCTACAGGGTCAACCATTGCACGGATATATTTCAATGCCTCTTCTTTATAGTTAAGTTCACCGAAGCGAGTCTGAATACCTGAATGTTCACCCCACTGTTTAGCGGCAATCAAAAGAGCCAAAGCAATATCCACGTCACCATCGGTTGCTGAAGCTTCTCCTCCACCGTAGCTACCCAACTCCATGCTTGCTCCAGCTCCAAAGGAACCTGATCCATTCAAGCCTTTAGTATAGCCATCATATCGGTTCGTTCCTCCGTCATAGAAACGCTCAACCCCAATAAACATACGATCGTGCATACTCATGTAGTAGCCGTCGAAATATGCTTTATCTCCGAATATGGCTGATGGCAACAAATAGTATCCGTCTCCTTCTGCACATGCACAGTGTGTTTCAGCATTTTTCTGATCAGGAATCAAATATTGGACACCATCAACTTCGTATGGCTGAGTTATAGTGTTGTTACAAATATGCTGCCATGCGTCCAACATTCTTTTTTCCATCTCCGCATGAGTCACACCAGGGGCATTATGAGTAGCCAAAGACTTACATTCAGGAGAATAATCCATAAATTGAGGAAATGGGAACGCAGGGTCACCCGTATTGACACGAGCCGGTACAACCGCATTCAAATTGAACGCAGCGGCAACGGTTATGAAACCCGATAGGAGTGTCTTCCTTAATATATTATTGTTCATAAGTTCTATATTTTTCCTATTATACAATTATATCGTTCTGCAAATATACAATTTTCCAATTAGATTAGTGTTTTATCATCTTTTTGTTTCCTACCATATAGACGCCTGGATCTAATCCATCCAAAGCTGAGGAAACTCGAACATGGCGTTTTACTAATGCTCCTAATGTGGTGTATACATTTACATACTCATCTACTTTCTGAGAATCAAAATTCTTAATGTCTGACTCATTCTTGTCTGTGATCACCAATGGCGCTGCATTCACTTTCTCCTTGTCGGATGCGACGTGGCAGCCTGCGCTCATTGTGGTGCCTCCTCCCTCATACACACACGCATAAGTCATTTCATCTTTCTCGCCCAACGGTAATGCAGAGCTGCGACGGTAGGTGATGACTCCTGCGTATGGTTTGCCTTCTGCCTTTTCATAAACAACGTTAGGATTATCCTTCAACTGGATAAGACGGAATCCCAATGGAATTGTGTCTGTCACCACCACATTCTGAGCATCCTCTCCATTCACAAACGGAGTGTCGCCCAAAACCTTTCGCCAAACATATCCGTCGAATTCCTCTACCAATACATTCTTCGTCAACTTTGAGACTCCATCACAAGCAGTACGCAACAACTTGTCCACAGGCTGCGGACCTTCTCCTGCCTGATATGAAGGAGTCACAGGATAATAATAGCCCTCATCACTGTCTGTCGACAAAATCGACCACCCTTTTGACCAATCAAGCGCTTTCCAACTTGAATCATAGAATCGCGCCACAACTCGCAATGGATATTTGGCTCCATCACAATTGAACTTCGCCGCTCCTGCCATCTCATTCAAGAAATAGGTGGATGCTGCCAACGCATGCGGGAACTGCACAAAAAACTTATGTGTGCCGTCTGCCAAAATCTCATCCTTGAAATTGAAATCACTGGCATTCGTTCCCATCGTCGCTCCATTCTGTGTGCCCTCCACCAAATCAAATGAACACTGCAGACTCTGTGCATCCTTCAAATCCTTGAACACCGTCACACGGTAGTTTCCATTATCAATATATGGCTCCACCGCATCATGGTAGATCTTGAACATCAAATTATATTGAGCTCCCTTGTCGATATCCGCCACAGCAACATTAACATGTGAGCGTCCTCCGACCAATGCCGGAACTGTATCATTTGTGATTATTGTACTGAATGAAACCGTGTCGCCTTCTGACACAGATGTGACATCAGCTGTTTTCTCCACGTTCAATCCCGTAGGCACAACTTCTATATTGTTGCGCTGCATAGTGGCTGTCACGTAGTTAGGATAGAAATTCGTCTCTCCACCCAAACCATTTGAGCAAGAGATTTTCGCCGTTGTCTTATAGACACCTTTCGCTCCATTTTTAGCCACACAACGATAGCTTACACCACCAATTGTCTTAGATAAATTCGGAGCTGAAAAATCCAACGCATCGCCGACAATATCATCACTCTTGAATCCGGCGATACTGCTCAACTTCCATGTCACAGTGTGGCTGGCAGCATCATATACTCCATTATTATCCGCATCCAAAAATGCAAAATCCGCAGGGACATTCTCCACAATCTTCACATCCTTTGCGTCCACCGATCCATAATTACGGTAGGAAAGAAGGTATGTGACTGTGTCGCCCACATGGCAAACAGACATGCTATCCTTGAGTGCTCTGTAAATCTTCAGATTTGGCTGAGCCACCATTTTTGAAGGGGCCTGATAATTACCAGTCAGAGCCATCAGACCTGTCTGGCGGAACCATCCACTCATATAATTAGAGACCCACTCTCCGTCGTCAGTCGTGCCACTGGCATCCCAATTCTCATAAATGACAGTGAAAAGGTCGCCCATCAGATCATAATCCTGCACTCCGATAGCGGCGAAAGCAGACGCTCCCTTCGACATTCCAAGTGCGGAAGTGTTTTTATCATCCAATGTCTCTCCCGTCATCGGATCGATTTGCCAACCCATCATTCTTGGTCCAGAGTATGGAATCTTCTTGTCTCCCTTCGTGTAGCACTGTGAGCTTGCGGTCCAATGGGCAGGGTCACGCATATAGTCCGACAACTTTACGGCAGCATCATATTCGTATGTATTGCCACCCTTTTCCACCTGGTGTGTTTTGGGATTCCACGAATACTCAGGATTGCCATGCCAAGCATAGTTGCTGATAGTACGCCAAGGGCAACGGTAATCCTCACCATCCTGGAAATTGCTGTATGTCGTCTCCGATCCATCTCTGCTGACAGTGTTCCATCCGGCAGTAGGAAGGGAAGTCTTGTTTTTTCCAATCAAATCACCGATCAGCCAGTCGGAAGAAGCCTCGGCGCGACGGAATTGCTCCGCCTCCCATTCAGCAGTAGCGCCAACGGCGTCTGCCATCTCAACGAAAAGATCATGGAACTCACGGAAATATGCCGGAGCGCAATAGTCGATATGCTGCTTCTCTCCACCTGGATTTGCAAAAAGAGGATAGACTTTTACTCCGTCCACAGTGATGTAATTCTCCTCCTGCAGAGCCCAGTCTGTCTGCTCCTTCCAAGTGTCGCCACCACGAGGATATCCATCAAGGCCGATGATACCAGTGTTGACACGGGCAGGATTCTTGCCAGCATCCATGTTAGTCATTGCCACAAGACCTCTGATCACATTGATCATCTCCTGTTTGTAGCTGATAGGATTGCCACAAGCATCCAACACCTTCTCACCTTTCTCGTCAAGCATGAATTCGCCCCACTGTTTGTAAGCGACGTAAAGAGCCAATGCCACGTCAACATCTCCATCAGCGGCAGTGTTGCCACCCTCGTCGGCTCCATCACTGATTGCGAATTTGCCGAACTCATAGTTTGGAGCATTATCCGAACAATCCGAATAACGTTTTGTATGGACACGTCTTTTGTCGTGAGTAGCCATCCAATAGCCATCGAAAGTCACTTTGTCGGCCATATATGCAGCCGCCAGCAAAGCGTAACCGTCTCCCTCCGAACAATCGTAGGCAGCCTTGTAGGGAGTCCATATATATTTGATTCCCTTATATTCTTTCCCGGTGTATTCAAACTCATTGGCATGCTGCTGGTAAGCCTTACGAATATATCGTTCCATTTCGGCATGAACCAGACCTTCAGGATTCTCTGTTCCCAAATTTCCTCCACAAGCATATTCCAAAAACTGTGGGAATGGATAAGCAGGATTACCTGAATTTATATGGACAGGCACAGCAACTGCTGTACTTGCAGACATTAGTAAAGTTGCAATTGCAGTAAAATATGTAGATTTACGCATTATTCCTTTCATGCAAATTAAGTTTTAATGTGTACCCTATTATTATGTTAATTAGTGTTTTTGTTAAAGAATTCAGCCTACAAATTTCTAAATTTTTCTGCATAAATACAAATAATATACGGGATTTTAACGTATTCGGAACAATTACGCAGTACAAATTACCAAATAAACAAGAAGTTCATTTTATCGGAATCAAACACAAGGGTTGCCCTTACAGATTACAATTTTAAAAATCAACCCATTACACATTTTTTCGTAAAATATTTTCCCAAAACACTTGCATATTTCCAAAAAACAATATACTTTTGCACTCGCAATTCAGAAATGAATGCCCAGATGGCGGAATCGGTAGACGCGCTGGTCTCAAACACCAGTGGGGCAACCCATCCCGGTTCGATCCCGGGTCTGGGTACAAAGAAAGAGAATCAGAAATGGTTCTCTTTTTTTATGCTTTATTATGAAAAACAAAAAAACGGTTTGAATTTCCATCCAAACCGTTCTTATTATTTTAGAAGCGAACATTCACGTCGCCACTAATTATTCCCAATACAATTCCCTTCTTTGCACACTTCCATCTTCATATTGCATCTTTGTAGGATAACCGTCATTATCAAAAGCCCACTGAAATGGGAGCTCTCCCTCAACTTCTAAATTATCCAATACAATATCACCACCACTTCCCTCTGACATAAATAATGTGCTTTTTATCCCTACTCCTTATAATATTCCATCAGTTTCTCCGCCAATTTTCTCATCTCCACTCTCACAGACTCTGGTTCAAGCACCTCAATTTTATCGCCCTGCTCCATTACATGCTGCATGAAATCATACGTTGTCTTCACATACATCTCAAACACCGACGACTCATTATCGCTTGAGATCAAACGTTGTGAATCATGAAATGGCAGCGTCTCCAGATAATTTCTTGCTTCTCCATATGCACGTATTACGACGCGCTGTTTCTCCTCTTCACTGTGCATCACTCCAAGACAACCGTCATAAAACTCTTCCGCGTTGAAATCTTTGTCGATTTTGAATGTCTTGTCCGTTATCTCGACATTTACGATTCTATCGAGAGCGTATACACGAATCTCATCCTCATGCGTATTGTTCTCTCTGTTTTTCTCCACATAATGCAAGGCTCGCACAATCACATACCAACGTCTGTTTGCCACCTTCATAAAGTAAGGCTCAGCATCAAACGTCTTTCCTTCGTCGTCGCTAAACTTTTTATACGTGATCTTCACCACCTTGTTTTCTCGCATGGCCTGCATAAAAGTGGACAACCAGGTATTTCCCGACGGGATTTTTTCAAACTGGACTCTATTTTCCAACTTTTTGTCGGCAAGCAACTGGTTCAGCACAGAATAAGAGTCCATCACCCACGATCTGACCGACTTGGCGTCTTGCAATGAAGATTCCGCGATATGGTAGTAATATCCCCTTTTCTCTTTGTCGAGCTCTATATCTATTCCCAAAGAATCCGCAATGCCAGCACGAAAATTATGAAAAGTACGAAGAGACAATGGTTCGCCACTGCCAAAATCGGAGTTTTTCCACTTCTCGCTTATCTGCTTGTATGTGAGATGTTTGTATTGGCGTATGATATCTACAAGCCATACATATTTAGCCAATTGATTGCCTGCCATAACTACTGCTTTTTATTTTGCAAATGTATAAATAATGTATGTAATAAAACAGCGCAGGTTGGGAATTTTACGTTGGCTTTTAGCTTATGGCTCTGTTTGCAATCACCATCATTTAAAACTAAAACCGCCAAACTTACGTCTGGCGTTTTTAATTTGTAGTTTATAAATCCATAACATTTTTTCATCAACTAAAGTTTAGATTCAATACCCATTTTTACTCTTTCTACTCATTCATTTACAATAAAAAATACTCAAAATCAGTCCTAAATAATGTGTCCCTTTTCCAAAATCCTTTTACGTCCCTCCAATTCCCTAAAGAGATTTAAATAAAAAACGTCAGCGTGGGAATTGCGCCTAAATGCAACGCTGTTTTTTTAACGTTTTTAACAAAATTAAACCAAAACCTTAATAATTGTACACAAAAATATATGTCCTTCAACACCTTATTTTACATTAAAATATATACTATTAAAAATCAACAATTTAGGTTTATTATAGAAAATATGTTCTACAAAAGTGTTTTTTGGGAGATTGTATATGATCTCCCTATATGGATATGTATATTTTGACAATATTTGAGTACAAAAAACAAAAAGCTATCTGATAAATTTTTGGAAATTGTTTGAGTTTGTTTTTGAGGATTGTTAAGGACGGAACGATCTAAGCCTCCCTTTTTCGCAATCACATAAGTGCGAGCGACAATAGCAGACATTGAATATGGAAGTCATCATACAAATTTTTAATATTCAATAACTTCTCAATTTTGGAGTTGGAAAAATAGAAATATCCATAAATATATCCTATTTTTGAGCAAAGGAAAACCAAAAAAACTACAAGATGAAAAGAATCAAATTATTCAGTTTACTTTGTCTAGGATTTATGTTAGGAAGCACATCATGTTCTAAGGATGACGACGATGAAAATGAGAACAAGGATGGAAACAAAGATATTGTGGTGAATCCTACCGACGAAGAAGAAAAGAAAGAGACTGCCAAATACAACTTCTATGGTGCAGAGTTGTTTTCAAACGAAACCTTCACATATGGCAAGTTTGAAGCTAAGATGAAGATGGCTTATGCTCCAGGGTGCATCAGCTCAATGTTCCTTTACTACAATGATTCCTACAAAGGCAACGGTGAAGTTTGGAATGAAATAGATATTGAGGTCATTGGTAAGGAGCCTAACGGATTCCAGTCGAACATCATCACCGGCAAATTGGAGAGCAAGGTCACAACAGAAAAGGTTCATAAGATCGATTCTCCCGTCGCTAACGATTTCCACATCTACACTGTAGAATGGACTCCCGATTACGTCGCTTGGTATCTCGATGGCAAAGAGATCAGAAGAAACGACGCGTCGAACGACACAAAGAAACAGGTGGCAGCATTGGTCAAGCCACAGAGTCTTCGTTTCAACATCTGGTCAAGCAAAAGCTCGGAGTGGGTAGGAACACTCAGTCAAAAGAATATCCCCGTCACCCAAGAAATCGACTATATCAAGGTTTACGACTATAACGAAGACGGAACCTTCACAGAAAAATGGACCGACGATTTCGATTCATTCGACAGCAGTCGTTGGGGCAGAGGCAACTGGCAGATGGAAAATGTGATTGAACGTCCAAACAACGTTGTTGTAGAAGATGGAATCTTGAAACTTAAACTTACGAAAGAACTAAAATAAAGTCAATTTATTACTTATATACAAAAAATCCGCCGAACTTGCGTCCGACGGATTTTTAATATTAATCAGTATGTATGAGAATTATCTGATGAACAATAGCTCACGATACTTAGGCAATGTCCACATCTCATCGTCAACTATCATTTCAAGTTTGTCGATCTCATAACGGATCTTCTCAAAGAATGGAACAACTGTGTCGTGGTATGCGACAGCCTTTTCACGCTCTGCCTCAATCTTGTTAGCAACCTTTCTTGCCTCTACTAGATCAGCCGTCAAAGTCTTGATCTTAGCGATACGCTCTGAAATCTCACGGATAAGATCTGAATCAGTACCAGCAAGTTTCAACGCCTCATCCTTTCCGTAAACCTGAGTCATCTTGTAGACATTGTCAAGAAGAAGCGACTGATAACGTGTCGCAACCGGGATGATATTGTTGATTGCCATGTCGCCAAGCACACGTGCCTCGATCTGGATCTTCTTTGTGTATGTCTCCCACTTGATCTCGTTTCTTGCCTGAAGCTCTCTTTCGCTGAACACACCTAGGCTCTCAAACATCTTGACAGACTCTGGAGTTGTGTAAGCATCGTAGATTACAGGAACTGAAGTCTCGCAGTTCAAACCACGCTTTGCAGCCTCAGCCTTCCACTCATCTGAATAACCATTACCGTCGAAACGGATAGCCTTACTCTCCTTAATGTATTGCTTGATAACCTCAAACAAAGCTTTGCTCTTGCTTGCTCCAGCGGCGATTTTTGCGTCAACTGTAGCCTTAAACTCCTTAAGCTGAGCAGCCATTGCAGAGTTTAACGCGATCATTGCGCATGCGCAGTTAGCAGAAGAACCTACAGCACGGAACTCGAATCTGTTTCCTGTGAATGCGAATGGAGAAGTACGGTTACGGTCAGTGTTGTCGATAAGCAATTCAGGGATTGTAGCGACAGCAAGCTTCATCTTCTTCTTAGAGTCCATGATGATTGCCTCTTCCGACGTTGCATTCTCTAGTTTGTCGAGCACTGCGGAGATCTGGCTTCCAAGGAAGACGGAGATGATTGCAGGAGGTGCCTCATTTGCTCCAAGACGGTGAGCATTCTGGGCAGTCATTACAGAAGCCTTTAGAAGAGCATTGTTCTTGTAAACTGCCATCAAAGCATTGACAACGAATGTCACAAACTGTAGGTTCTCCTCTGAAGTTTTTCCTGGAGTGAATAGTCCGACACCTGTGTTTGTACCAAGCGACCAGTTGTTGTGCTTACCCGAACCGTTGATTCCAGCGAATGGCTTCTCGTGAAGAAGTACGCGGAAACCGTGCTTACGAGCGATCTTCTCCATGATTGTCATGATAAGAAGGTTCTGGTCGTTAGCATAATTAGTCTCATTGAAGATTGGAGCCAACTCAAACTGGTTTGGAGCAACCTCATTGTGACGAGTCTTCAATGGAATATTATATTTGTAACCCTCAAACTCAAGGTCACGCATGAAAGCCTGAACTCTCTGAGGAATAGCACCGAAGTAGTGGTCGTCAAGCTGCTGGTTTTTAGCAGACTCATGTCCGATCAACGTACGGCCTGTAAGTAGCAAATCTGGACGTGCTGCGTAAAGACCCTCGTCTACCAAGAAATACTCCTGCTCCCAACCAAGGTAAGAGAACACTTTCTTTACAGAAGCGTCGAAGTAGTGGCAAACATCAACAGCAGCCTTGTCTACAGCGCCAAGAGCCTTCAAAAGTGGAGTCTTATAGTCGAGCTGCTCACCCGTGTAAGAGATGAACACTGTAGGGATACAAAGAGTATCATCCACAATGAATGCAGGCGACGATGGATCCCAAGCTGTATATCCACGAGCCTCAAATGTGGAGCGGATACCTCCTGATGGGAAAGACGATGCGTCTGGCTCAGCCTGTGCAAGAAGTTTTCCTGAGAACTCCTCAATAACTGGACCACCAGGCATACCAGCGTATTCAATAAATGAATCGTGCTTCTCAGCAGTACCCTCTGTTAGAGGCTGGAACCAGTGTGTATAGTGAGTTGCTCCCATTTCCATTGCCCAGCTCTTCATACCAGCTGCGACACCATTTGCGATTGTACGGTCTAGGGTTTCACCATTGTCGATTGCTTTTGTAAGAGTCTTGTAAGTCTCCTTTGAAAGATACTTAATCATCTTCTCACGATTGAATACATACTTTCCGTAGTATTCCGATGTCATCCCCTCTGGAGATGTCACTGCAAGCGCTTTCTTCTTGAAAGCCTCGCTAACAACTTTGAATCTTAAGTTTGACATAATGATTCTCGTTTTATAATGTTATTACTATTTTTCAAATTTCCATTGGAAGCAAAATTTGGCGTTTTTCAGCCAAAAAGGTCTTTTTTTACTTCCATTGGAAGTAGAAAACCCTTGTTTTCCTTCCGACATTGCAAATTTAAGCAAGAATTTGCTCCATACTAACTAATTTATGTTAAAATCGATACTTTTTTTTGCCAAAATTCAGTTTGTCACTAAAAACATCAATATGCCTTCAAATTGTAAGGTTACAAAAACAAAACGCTTACAGTTTGTTATATGCAAATTCTTAATAGGCTCGTCACATTTTCACAATGTTACAATTAGACCAAATTATTTTTCATTTTGTCACATTTTACCATACATACCATACTTTTTGATTATTTATAGAATAAAAAACGTAATGACATTTTGCAAAGGCACACTTATAAATAACATATCAGACGTTACGCACATCTTGCATTTCGCATTTAGATTCTCCTCTGACACGTACGACCGCAAATTAATATTTTGGTATATTTGAGACGCACATGGTATATTTTGAGACGTACGACCGTGTTTTAGACACGTACGACCGTAAATTAATATTTTGGTATATTTGAGACACACATGGTATATTTTGAGACGTACGACCGTGTTTTAGAGACGTACGACCGCAAATTAATATTTTGGTATATTTAAGATTTTGAGACGTACGACCGTACGTCTCTACATGAGGATCCGAATTACGAAATACAATTTATATTGTTTTTTCTATCATAAAATTCTATATTTGCTACATACATATTAAAAATAAACACACATGAATAGACTTTTTACTCTTTCGGCTATTTCGCTGTTTTCATTTTCGATTGCGAATGCGGCCTCTTATGTCTCCAACGGATTTTTCGAACAGAATGTCGACGGTTGGGCGATGTGGAATGGCGGTGACGACGGTGCCTCTTTCGAACGTGAAAGCGGAACCCAATTCGACGGTGTCGGCTGTATGAAGGTAGTCAACCCGATCAGCGACCCCGAAAACCAATGGAAAGTGCAGATCCATACAAGTTTTGAGGTAGACGGTGATGGTCTTCCTGCTGGCGAATATGAGCTATCCTACTACATCCGCACTCAAAGTGGCACAGGTTCTGTCCGCGTCTCCACTTCTGGCGAAGAAAACTACCAAGGTGATCAGGAAGTGACGGCGTCTTACTCACAAAAGACTCTTAAATTCACATCTAAGGGCGAAGTGGACGGTTTTAATTTCGACATCGCCCACACAGCAAACACATATTTTATAGACAATGTGACACTGAAAGCTTTGTCTGTCGAGCCACAGGATCCAGGCAACGGAGAATACACAAAAGCATCTGTCGGCATAGACATCAGCGACAAGCATCAGGAAGTGCTTGGTATAGGTGGCGGTATTGTCTACTATCAAAGCTGGTTTACAGAGCATCCTAACAGTGAGGCTATCTTCGACACCATCTACACAGGTCTTGGCTTGTCCGCTCTCCGTATCGGAAACTGGAAACAGGACATCAACGAGCATAATGTGAAAGATGAATTGACTGTCTATAATGAAGCAGTCAAACGACTTGGCAGAGAAAATTTCATCGTGGAGATGTCGTCGTGGGCAGCTCCTGGTTCACTGAAGGAAAATGGCGACGTGAATGGTCCATACACTTTAAAGAAAGGATCTGATGGCAATTTCGTCTACAATGAATATGCCGAGTGGTGGAAAAAATCATTGGCAAAATATCAGGAAGAAGGCATCCACCCAGACTATATATCTATGCAGAATGAGCCAGACATGGAGGCAACTTATGCCGCTACTCTATTCGATGCCACGGAACACTACGTCGACTACACAGGCAAACAGTTCGACCGCGCCGGATACGACAAGGCTCTTCCGATTTTTGTATCCAAAATCAAGGAGCTCAACGAAGTGCCTAAGATTCTTGGTCCAGAAGTGCTTGGTATCGGATATGGCAACACTCAGAAATATATGGATGCTCTCGACGCTTCCCTACTCGACGGCTTGGCTTTCCACTACTATCACAGTGGCGAGAATGCTGACGACAGATATTCAAAGCCTAACGCATTTGTCAACGCTCAGAAAGAATTGGCGACAAAATATGGCAATATGCCTCAGTTTATGACAGAAAACTGTGCGATGCGATCAGAGAAGAGTGGCAACGATGTCCACACAGCATGGATCGTAGCAAACAGTTTCAACTACAACCGCGTCGGCTCATATATGTACTGGAATCTATTATGGGGAACAAGCGACAAAGACGGATGTGTTGCCGTCAACGATCCATGGAACAAGAGCCAATGGAAATCCGACGAAGGCTATCAGGTATGTCTCGACTACCACGGTCTGCGCCACTTCTCTAAGTTTGTGCCAAAAGGTTACATCTGCGTCGGCAGCACAACCGACAATTCCGACCTGGTATGCACATCATTCGTGAGCCCGGACGGAAAGAAGGCGACTATCGTAGTGATCAACAAAGGCAACAACCATGCGGTCAAGGTAAACTCTCCATTCGAAAGCAGTGTTGCCCGCCTGACAATGACAGCCACTTCAAAAGATGAGAGAAGCAAGGATTACGGTGTAATCAACTTGGACGATGAGATTCAGATGCCAAAAATGAGTATCGCCACAATCACATTTGAAAACAACGGTGAGGCACAATCTGTCAAACAGAACACAGATGACAATGCGTTCTTCACTATGTTTGTTGACGATAACTTGCAGATTATCACAGCAGAACCAGCAGATGCGACTGTTGAGGTTTGGGATGTCACTGGTAAGGTTTGGATTGACAAAGCCATCTCATTGAATGCAGGAGTGAATACAGTTGAAGCCAATCTTCCATCAGCTGTATACTTTGTGAAGGTTATCGCAAACGGCAAGCAGACAGTTGTGAAATGCATAAAATAAACTGAGACGGGATAAAATCCGTCTTTACATACCGACTAATCCAATAAAAATAGACGCAGTGAAAATTGCGTCTATTTTTTATTGCTCTGGAGAATGTGTTATTTCGTAAGCCCCCGAATTGAATTCAACTACATTTTCATCCAACCATGTTTTTCTTTCGTCGAACCAGTTTTTTAACTTATCAATCTCGTCTTCCACCTTATATGAAGAATATCTTTCGTCGTCAGTCTCATACCATCTGTCTAAAGTAAGGCGACGTGAAATAGTTATATCTTTCGCTATATCAGACTCTTTTATGATTGATAAAAATTGAGACATCTCAGAAAAAATATCATTTTTCTTTGTGTTCCAAATATGAGAGTATTCCTCCAAAAATAAAGTGTTTGCATTCGAAAGGAGGTAAGGAAAATAAAATATTCTATCTTCATGTATTCTTGCCCATGAGCTCTTGTTTTCAGGGTTTAGAGAACTGTCAAAGTCCCATGGAGAAACCATTCTGACCTTTGAGAGGGAGTCATATAAAGAAAGGTACATATTGCTTCCTCCAGAGTCATATGTTCCAATAATATCGTGAAGCAACAACCATTTAGCAAAGCTGTTCACATCAATACGTTGTGGATATGTGCCATCAAGAATAGACGATTCAACATCATTCATGAGAGAAGATATGAATTTGACCTGATCTTCAGATATGTCTTCCGGATCTGGATATTTAAATGTAAACTTATATTTGTTGTCGATTGCAGAAGCATCAGCATACACAGAGTCATTCCACCAATAAGGATCATTTTCAAAGAGAAATCCATCATTTTTACTGACATTCACACGGCAATCGGCATTACGTTTGATTGATTCCGAAAGAATGTAAAGTCCCTGATAGTCATCATTGAGAATAAGATTAACAAACTCACACTCTGGATGCCAGCCAAAATCCAACAAGTCTAAAATTTTATTTGCTATAATCGGGTTATAGTAATAATAATTCATCAACACCCAATTTTTATCCTTAAACCGATCATCACCACGAGACAGCAAATCCGCTTTTTTCTGCAGTTTCAATTTATAAGGTTTCATAGGGCGAACATACCCGCTTGTGTTGCCACGTATTCTGATTGTGAGACCGCTTACATCCTTAAGATATTCTCCACTATCATACAAAGTGTCGGGGCCCAACACTAGAAGCATCCTAGCTGGGACCTTATTTTGATTTGTAGAAGTGAGTCCATCGCATCCACTTGGAGCTTCGATAAAGTCACACGTTGGCATCTCACCATTCACTGTTTCTACTACCATAACAGGAATTTTGAGAAGACGTAATTCTTCAATATTGACTGCACGCATTGAAGAAATCACCATCGTAAGCGAAACAAGTAAAAATGCAAGTTTTTGCATATCATTTATTTTATTCTCTTGACTTCGTAAAATTATAGTATTTTGCCGACAAAAACAAATAAGACTATTTATTATGATGTTGCGTGCAATAGGAGGTCAACAATTGCGAAAAGTAGATGAAAGTATAATAAACGAAAAAAGCGCGGAATTTTCATTCCACGCCTATTTCTCTGCCTTTCCTTCAAGATTATCTCTTCAAAGCTGGCTCGTCAGACACTGTAAGCTTCTTTCTTCCATGAGCTCTACGTGCAGCTAGCACGCGACGTCCGTTTGGAGTCTCCATTCTTGAACGAAAACCATGCTTATGTCTTCTCTTTGTGTTCGAAGGTTGATAAGTTCTTTTCATCTTATTTTAACTTTTTTAATTATTTTCTAATTTCTGTTTTCAAAATCCTTGAAAATCGGAATGCAAAATTATAGTTTTTAGAGGATAAAACAAATATTTCACTCCTTTTTTTATGTGTTTGTTGAAAACTTACACATTGAGATTCAGATCACTCAAAGCTTTCTGCATTTTTTCAATTGCCTTGCGTCTGTGAGAAATACTGTTTTTTACATCATCGTCCAACTCCGCAAGTGTCTTGTCGTAGCCTTCAGGAATGAAGACGGGATCATATCCGAATCCGTTTGATCCACGTCTACCTCTGGTGATTTCTCCGTTAAGCGTGCCTTCACAATGAATTTCGTAGTTTTCCATCACCAAAGTAATATGGGCGACAAACCTTGCCTTACGGTTCTCCTCCTCATCAAGCACAGCAAGCAGTTTGTCGATGTTTGTGCTGTCCGTTGCTCCTTCGCCCGCAAAACGAGCTGTATAGACACCAGGAGCACCATCAAGAGCATCACATTCAAGTCCACTGTCATCGGCCATTGTAGGCAAGCCTGTCTTCTCAAAGATGAATTTTGCCTTTAGACGTGAGTTTTCTGCGTAAGTTGTTCCATTTTCCTCAGCAGACTCCGTGATTCCAGCCTCTGCCTGCGTAATCAACTCAAACTTGTCTCCAAGGATAGAAGCGAACTCAGCCACCTTACCTTTGTTTTTGGTCGCCAAAACTATCTTCATAGCCAACAAGGATTATTTAATTTTTGTGCCTCCGCTTAAAATATGGTTGGCAGAAGTGATCACCACTTCCTTCACACCCTTGCTTATAGCGGTGAACGCATTGTCAAGCTTTGGAATCATACCTCCGCTGATAGTGCCGTCAGCCTTATAAGCCTCAAAATCAGCTTTTGTGATTAACGGAATTACAGAAGAGTCATCGTTCTCATCCTTCAACACGCCATCCTTTTCAAAGCAATAGATTAGAGAGACGTCGAATCTCTTTGCCAAAGCGACGGCAGCCTCCTGAGCAATTGTGTCAGCGTTTGTATTTAAAAGATTGCCCTTGCCATCATGAGTGATTGGAGAGAGCACAGGCACTATTCCACGAGCGATAAGATCTGCCAGAATATCAGTGTTTACCTCCCTCACGTCGCCCACAAATCCATAATCAATAGGATTAGGTTTACGCTTGTCGCTTCTCATATAATTGATATCAGCTCCTGTCAATCCTAGAGAGTTGATGCCATTAGCCTGAAGTTGAGCCACAATATTTTTGTTTACAAGTCCGGCATACACCATAGTCACCACCTTAAGCATAGCCTCATCAGTGATACGTCGCCCATCCACCATCTTCGTCTCAATGCCAAGCTGGCTTGCCACCTGTGTAGCGCTGCGTCCACCGCCATGCACCAACACTTTGTTTCCTGGAATTTTAGAGAACTGCTCCAATAGGCTTTTAAGAGTGGATGCTTCCTCCACAATCTTTCCGCCTACTTTTATCAATGTTAGTTTTTCCATTTTATCTGATAATTGCAAATTTCAAATGTTTAGTTTCTACCATACCCTCATCATCTGCTGCAGTAGTTACAAATACATTATAGACACCGGTAGGCAGACGTGAGCCATCGCTTCTGCGGGCTGAAAATCTGTATGTTCCTCCCTTGCTAATTCCGTTTTCAATCACCATTCCACGTTGATCTGTGATTCTGACGTTACTCTCATCCATCAATCCTTTTATCTCCACGTCTCCATCATAGTCAGAGCGAACAGGATTTGGGTATATCGTGACATTATCGAAATCTTCTTCAGGGAACGATGAATCCGTTGCATACATCAACAATCCAGTATCTGTTAAAATATAAAGGACTCCCGTTTCTTTCTCATAAAAAATATCCATCACAGCATTAGAAGACAGAGGCGAATTCTTAGTCGTGAAATTCTTCAATATTTTGTCTCCATTAGCCGACACTAAAAACAACCCATTCCCCTCAGTGGCAATCCATTTCCTATTTTTTCCATCCACTTGAATCTTTCTCACTTTATCGGATGCTAACAAATAATCCGCATATCTGCTGTCATCCTCTCGTGTAATCTTCGGACGTACGTATGTCTCTTTGCCATCAAACACTCCTTTAACATTTTTCATGACAAGCGGACCTTGGTCTGTAGCGATCCATATATCTCCTTTTAGATCCTCCTCTACACCGAAAATATATACCGGTTGAAAAGTTTCTACCATTCCATCCTCATAATACGAGAATGAACTCATGATTTTTGTCTTATCATCGCTATCGTCAAATGGCGTTTTTTTCATGTCTAATATACAAAGTGCTGGCTGTTTATATTCGGCTATAATAAAATCAATTCCAGACTTTGTGCGGAGATGGAAGTGTGCAGATGGCTGTTTAAGAAATTTTTCATGTTTCAATTCATGCCATGTTCCTGCATTATCCATTACATAAACCATATGGCCAACAGATTTTGGATTTGTGGCATACAAATTATAATCATCATCATACCATGCGCATTCCACTTTTGTGATCTTTGGGTCGGACGACGATCCATTAAATGTAGAATTCGATTTGTCATATATTCTTATAAGAGAATCCTTATAGAATTCATGCAATCCCCACCATGTAGGCACATAAATATGATCCTTGTCCCGTGGATCAATCAACACTCTATATGCACAATTGAACTTATATTCCGTCTTTTGAGAAAAGGAAGAATCTCTCTCTAAAAAATCACGCAAATAGTGCCATTTGCCATCTTTTGTATAATCAGCGACAGCAGGCGTACTATAACCATCATTTCCTGTCAAATAGATTTCTCCATCCATGACCTGAAGAGAATAATATCCATTCTGACTTGGCCCATCAAACACAATCGGTTCGGAAACTGTTGCATCCAACTCGTCAACTGAAAAATCTGCCATTCTCAAGCCATCATTGTCTAGCCACACTACATCCTCATCTACATCATAAACAGCTAACGTAGATCGACACTCTCGATATTTCATGTCTCCAAGATTATCCTTATGAAAAGCCATAATCTGCCAACTTGTAATAGCCGTCAACCTGTCTTTATATACCTGCAATGTATCAGGGACTATTCCTTTTGGGCTAACGTCCACCCATGAACCATCTCCATGACGAGCATACAATCCTTCATTAGTCAGAATAAGGACATGTCCAGACGAACACTCCATCTGCTTTATTCTAACAGAATCGATAGGGCACTCTACAGGTAATTCTACTCTCTTCCATGCTTCAAAATCATTTGCATTTTCTCCTTCTTTACATATGCACAACTTCATATGAGAACAATGACTTTTGTCTGCCATCAAAGCATATATATCACCATTTAAAACAACTGTTTGGTATACTTTCTCATATTCTCCCTTGTCTCCAATAATATAAGTGTCTAACACTTCTCTCTTTTTTGTGTTGTATACGACAATTCCCGCATCCAATGAAATATATACTTTATCGCCGTCAACCTTAAGGCTGTTGACCTTCTTTCCACTTATCTCACTATCTTTGATAGACTCGTCGCTGAATGTCACTCCATCAACAACCAAGTCTATTGTCATGTCGGAATGGATTATAAACAATGTTTTCGTAGACTCTACATATTCCACCATCTCTATTGCCGACGCGCTCAGACCATCAAGAGTAGACAATGGCTTGACTTCCTTTGTCTTCTTGTCGTAACTATACATACCTCCATTAGCGACAACATATACTTTCTCTTTAGACGGAATGATGCTCGTTATTCCATTGTATGAACGAATTGTCTGCCACTCACCGGGAGCGATATTGCGTTTAGCAAAAACTGATATTGTCGCAATAAATAATACAATAACTGTATAAATGAATCTACGCATGAGCCTATTTTTATTGAAATTTAATGCAAATATAAAAAAAGCAAGGATAGAAACTGCATTCTATCCTTGCTTTTATCTTTCTGTCGGAGAAATTTACTTTATTATCTTGAAAACTTTCTCTCCTTTATCAGAAATCACAACTGCTGTATATACTCCTTTTTCCCAACCTCTTGCAGATATCTTTTCCTCTCCATTGGCTGTTGTTGACGCAATTGTCCTTCCTGATATATCAAGAATCTTCACCAACGCATTTTCCGCAATCACCGTCAAAACGTCGTTCACTGGATTTGGATAAATAATAATCCCATTATTTCCCTGTGCCTGATCTACTGATGTGTATGCCTCCCAACCTGGCATCTCGTCTAGAGAAATCACCTTGTCATGGTTCATCACTTTCTTCCACTCGTCGTTTGATGTCTGGTCGGCGAAATTGCTTCCCCAGCTCTGATACCATGGCATCATCCAACTCCACATTGCTTCATCCTCAACACATGCGTCCGCATCCACCACTGGTCCGTTCTCACTCAATGCAATAAGTTTCTTGTATCCAGACATCTTCTTCAAATTATTGAATACCACATAATTCGATTGATAGTCGAACGCTTTATTGTAAATGTCTATTGAAATCACGTCATAGATGTCTTCTCCTGGATTCCAGTCTGTGTCAGCCACACTCTGTGGATTCCATACCCATATTAGATTGTGGACTCCCTTCACGTCGACCATCTCATGATGGATAAGCTGATATAGCTTTGCATAGTTGGCTCCTCCCTGGCGTCCCCACCAGAACCATCCGCCTGATGCCTCGTGCAGTGGACGGAAAATGCCAGCCACACCTTTCTTCTGCATGTCAAGGAAGAAATCCGCAATCACGTCTATATCCTTGATCATATTCTTATAGATAGTCGAGTTCTCATTCCATGATCCGTCTGCATTCATGGCGACGGTGAAATCAAAGTCTGTGTCACCTTCCTTTAGTTGTCCGCCTTCATATCTTGAATAGAACTGATCTGTCTCATACGACGGATCACGCCAGTGCCATGTGAAAGCAGGAATACCGCCAAGACTCCATAGATCCTCCATAAGAGCTACAGACTTCTGTGTGTAGTCGGTGTACCAAGAAGCATTCGCTCCATACGCGCTCTGTCCTGTCGCATTCATGAAATCCACACCTCCAAGAGCCGGATATTTTCCACTCTTTGTGTAAACCACCTTGTAATCCTCATGGTTTTTGAATGTTCCATCAGATCCGTCCATACTTCCAGCCATGAAACCTGAAATGATATTCTTTCCGAAATTCTCATTCAAAAATCTATATAAAGCTTGTGCCGACGCAGTTGCCTTAGAATCTGTAATGCCCGATGGCTTCACCTCCTGCACTACCGCTGGATTGACCTCCATATAGTCGACAACCCACCATGTCCATCCTGGCACAACCGAAATAGTCTGCTTTCCTGCCTTTAGTTTGAATGTTCCTACTGTATGAGGTCCATTTTCATTGATGGCAACCTCAACACTTGTCCCGTCTGCCAACTTTACAACGCACACTTTACCTGCATCGTAAGGAATGGCTCCTCCTATTATAATATCGTAATTGCCATTGGCTGGAATATCAAACTCAAAATTGATATATCCGTCGGCATCCTGAACCGATACCGCCTTTCCTCCAGAGCAAACCTCAGAACCTACTTCCACTCCTTTGTAATCGGCACACTCAGCCTCGATATGAGTCGACGTGTTTAATGTACAAGGGTCATCCACTACAACCGAGCCTTTATATGTGCCCCAGTCCTTCATATCCTCAAGTGTGATGACGCGCTCATCCTCCATATTGCTCTTCCATACAGAGTTTGAAGTCTGGCTGATAAACTTGTCGTCTCCCCAGCTGTCGTACCAAGGCATCCACCAGCTCCATACCGCACCGTCTTTGTGCATGTTGTTGACATCTGGAATTGGTCCGTTCTCCGAAAGAGCGATCATCTTGTCTGATCCCATCAGATCCTGAATCTTGTTGAAGTAGCCCGACAATGATCCATTATCGTTAGCCTTCTTGTATACATCAACAGAGATAAAGTCGCAATACTCGTCGCCTGGATACCATGAAGCCTCAAGCACATTCTCATCGTAAGGAGCCTTGTTGAGACGCTCGATATTCCACACCCACAAACAGTTGTTGACACCGTTCTCCTTCACCATTCTGTCGTACATCAACTTGTAGAGAGCTTTATATTCCTCGGCAGTGCCTATACCCCACCAGAACCAAGCTCCAGATGCCTCGTGAAGCGGACGCCAGATGCACGCCACTCCGTCTTCCTGCAATCTGAGGAATACTTTGGAAACAGCGTCAATGTCCTTGATCATTATCTTGTATGCGTCACTCTCCTTATCCCACTCAGTCGTACCTGACTTGAACGCTGTACGGAAATCAAACTTCGCCTTAGTGCTGTGTTCCTCTGTCTCTCGGCTTGGATCTTTCCAATGCCAAGTAAACGCTGGAATACCTCCCTTCTGATAAAGTTCTTTCGCAAGAGAAACACAAGTCTCAGTATAGCTCTGATACCAAGAATCCGTCTCCTTAGCTCCAGTCAACATAAGAAGATCAAGGCCAACAAGTGCTGGCTGCTTTCCTGATTTCTCAACTACCGCAGCAAAATCCTTCTGATTCTTCAGCGCCGACGCACCGTCCATGTCTCCAGTCTGAACACCGGAAACTGTCTTCTTGCCGTAGTTGTCATACAAGAATTTATAAATATTCTTAGCACCGTCAGTGCTTCCTGTCACCGGACTTTGGCTGATTGCAGCAGATGCTGTAGCCCCAAAGCCTAGCAGTGCCAAACTTGCATAAAAATTAAGTAATTTTCTATCCATAACCCTTTTATTTTATTCTATCAACATTACAAATATATCATATTTTGTTTCAACCCGGTATTTCCATGCGGTGAAATTTCTTACTCCACACGGCTCTATCACAAGTGTTTATGCAAATTTAGCCCATGTCAGACAGACTGCTGCGGAAAATTGTTTCATAAACATGGAGTATTGTTTCATGAAATTAAAAATTACAAATGCGATATGCTAAATAAACATGAATCCGACGAAATCGACATTTTTCTTCCTGCTAAAGCACGAGACACATAATTTAATAAAACCACAGAGACACAAAGTTCACAGATTATCTATTGCGGGCAGGTTTCAATCCTGCCCCTACGATTATAGAAATGATTGACGTGGAAAAGGTTCTATTTCAGTCATACGTGAACCCTTTGAGATACTCATCTCTATTTGCAAGATGGACAGCATATTTTACCTAAATTTAAACAGATCCTAAATAAGCCACTAAAATCCATCTTTGGGGTTGTAAAATACTCCAAAAATAGCCCAACAAACAATCAACTGATTTACAATACATTGCAAAACTTTTTATTTTTTCTTGGCAAAATACACCCCAAAAAGTTTGTTATAAAGCAGAAAAACGCTACCTTTGCAGTGCAATTCAGAAATGAGTTGAATGGATCGCGGAGTGGAGCAGTCGGTAGCTCGTTGGGCTCATAACCCAAAGGTCGTTCGTTCGAGTCGGGCCTCCGCAACTAAGAGAAGACGGAATCATTTCCGTCTTTTTTTATTTTTAAATTTTCTCTTACTATTCCGTAGGCATCAAAAAAGGCGACGGTCATAAAAACCATCGCCTAAAATAATATTCATTTATTAAATCAAATGGAGCAGACGCAATATTTATTCAACTACACCTGGCTCCACCATTATTTTCCCTTTCAAACCACTTTGGCACAAATTTCTTGGCAAAGAAAAAACCACAAATAGCACCCAACGTGTCAGAGAAGAAATCCTCTATATCTCCCGAACGTGTGGTTGTCAGCGTGGCCTGCATAATCTCAATCAACCCTCCATATAGCATCGGAACCACAATTCCCCATATCTTCATTTTCGCAGTTGAGAAATCAACACGCTGCACCCAGAAGTCGTGGCAGAGAGCAAAACTGAGAACAAAAAAGAATGTGAAATGGGCAAACTTGTCAATGTTCGCCTTAATAAAGTCAGCCAATGGACGCAAAAAATCAGGTACCCAGCCACCCAACGTTATTGATGGCACACTCGTAGATGGCATCATACACATATTCATAATGATCAATGCCACCACCAAAGAAAGTCCATATTGTCTAAAAAACTTCATATCTAAATAGCAGTATAAGGGTTCAGTTCTTTATTTATGCTGTAGACGGTGAGTGTACTTATACAATTTTGCTGTTATGTTGGACAATCGCAAATTCTTCTTCCACTCAAGCTGTCTCTGTTTCTTTTTTCCAAGGATATATTTATCCACCACGTGAGCCACACCGTTTTCATCATTTGTGAATGTGATATAGTCGGCATTCCTCTTCACTATCTTCTGAGCATTGCTCATCGCCACTCCAAGACCAGCGAATTTGATCATAGACAAATCGTTGAATCCATCACCACAGGCAATCATCTCATTCTTTGTAAGCCCAAGATGATCAAGAAGACGCTGCAACGACTGGGCCTTGTCTATTCCTTTCGGCATTATCTCCAAAAAGTATGGCTCCGAACGGTAGATGCTCAGTGTTGCACCATATTTGTCTTTTTCGCGTTGCTCCACCTCTGCAAGATGTTCGGCATCACCCGTCATCAGACATTTGGTCACAGGATGCTGCACAGCGTCAATAAAGCTGTTCACTTTCGTGATGGGCATCTTGTTGAGCTTGGCCTCCTTTATTATATATTGGTCCTCCGGCGTCTCGGTCAACACCGATGTCGCATCATAGGAAATAATGGAGACGTTGTTTGCTCTGGAGTCTTCATAAAGCATTGGTATCATCTCTCCCGGCAACACACTTTCAAAGATTGTCTTTCCAGTCTTGTAGTCTATGATTTTTCCGCCGTTGAAAGAAAGGATGTATCCACCATGTTCCGCGAATCCCAACTCTTCAGCCACCGGCACAATTCCTGGCGTGGGGCGTCCACTTGCCAAGACAATCTTCACCCCTTTGTTTTGTGCGCGTCTCAACGCACGCTTGGTGGTTCTTGAAATTTTCTTAGCCGAGTCTGTAAGAGTACCGTCGATATCGAGGACTAATAGTTTATACATTGGTCTTTCGTTTTTAATGCTTTTCTGCAAAAGTACGATTTTTATAGAAAATAATGGTTATACGCGTGTAATTATTTGAAAATTATGTACGTGCCGAAAATAAAAAAGAGTCGCAATCACTTGTGACTCTTTTCAAAACAAAGAACTTATTTTCCAATGACTTACAAAACAATTTTGTGTATCACATTTGGTTTGTATATGTAATATTGTGTATCTTCTGTGTTTCAAATACAATGCAAATTTAACTCCATTTTCAATTCTTTTTGCATTATTCCACTCTCAGTTATTAACAATCACAATGTAGTAATCAACACTGTTAATAAAGTCGATAGGTTATTAACAAAATGGTTGTTGTTAACCCCAAACTATATATTTTCAGATAAATTTGATTCGAAATAAAAATCAAAATCTATCATCATTCCGTCTTCTTTTTTGATTATAATGCAAATTTAGAGATTTACTATGCCAGATTTAAGCATAGCATGCGTAAAAATGCCATTTTTTGATAATTATAGAAACGATAAAACTTAAGTTAGGTCAAATAAATCTTATTGTAGATAAACGATCCGTTCGATCTTCTACTTTTTTCCTTCTTCAATCTCACTCGTGCCTACAGTTTACGGAAGGGGCTTCACGTCCTTTGCATTTTCACATTTTGAAACAACCCATCTTTCATGCTATAGGCCGATACATTAGCTTGCCATCACCCCAAGGGTCGTAGACCCTTTATCTCCGACGGTAGCCGATACCAAAAGGTTGTAAACCGTTTTGGTATCGGTTTATTCGATTTTTAATCAAAAAATAATTCTATGGGCATCGATTGTCTTGTCGGTATTTAAGAATATTTTAGCCGACGCCTGGAACTTCTCCACTGATTCAGTTGTAAGAAATCTGCCTTCCCCGTATTTCGACAATCTTTCGTCCATTTCAGGATGACGGCATAGATAGTCTTTCAAACTGTCTGCCACTATTTTACCCTGTGGCACGACTGTCACATTTGACGGCACATATTTCTCTATCTTATGCTGCAACACCGGATAGTGTGTGCAACCGAGTATGATCGTGTCTATCAACGGATCCATCTCCATCAGTTCGTTCACTTTCTTTTCAATGAAATAGTCGGCTCCGGGAGAGTCGTATTCTCCGTTCTCCACCAGTGGCACCCACATCGGGCACGCGCATCCGTTCACCACAACATCCGGATCTGTCTTGGCAAACTCCAATGGATAAGTCTTACTGTTGATTGTTCCGCTTGTCCCAAACAAACCGATATGCTTGGTCTTTGTACGTTGAAGAATATTCTCCACTGTAGGGCGTATGATTCCCAACACTCTGTTTTGGGGCTCCCACATCGGCAGATCCTTCTGCTGGATTGTGCGCAATGCTTTGGCCGAAGCTGTGTTGCACGCAAGAATCACAAGCGGACAGTTGTGGTCCATCAGGTATTTGGCACACTGACGAGTATATTCATAGACAATATCGAATGAACGTGTGCCGTATGGAGCACGCGCATTGTCGCCAAGAAACAAGAAATCGTATTCTGGCATCACCTTGATTATCTCTTTCAGAATTGTCAAGCCACCAAATCCGGAATCAAAAACACCAATCGAACCCTTCTTCTCCATAAACTATTTCTTCAAAAATATGAGAGACGGTGCCATCACCGTCTCCTCAGATTCATTTAACAGCACGGAATGAGAGACTCGAACTCCCGACACCTGGTTTTGGAGACCAGTGCTCTACCAACTGAGCTAATTCCGTATGCAGTCCTCTTACTGAAGCAAGAGGGCTGGTTATAATTCAGGAATTGCGATTAGACGCAATTGCCATATACTTCCCGCTGATTACTTAGTCACACCAAGCTTCTTTAGCACAAGGTCTGTGATGTCTGTTGCAGAAGCCGACTTAAATAGAAGCGCGTTTGTGTCGAAGATGTAAGTGAAGCCATTCTCCTCTGAAACAGACTTGATAGCTGCAAGGATCTTCTCACGGATAGGATTCTGAAGCTCCTCCTGCTTCTGCTGCAATGCGTTCTGAGCAATCTGGAAATAGTTCTTCATCTTCTCCTGAAGAGTCATAAGCTCCTCCTCACGGTTCTTCTTGATTGTCTCATCCATTGCTGCGACATTCTGCTGATACTCAGAAGCCTTACGAGTGTACTCCTCTTCCATACGCTTCATCTCTGTCTCATAAGATGCCTGTACCTCCTTCAACTTTGCCTCTACATCCTTTAGTTCTGGCAATTTTAAGAAAAGTGAATTTACATCTAGATGTCCAAGTTTCACTGACTGTGCGTTAGCGAATAGTGGCATAACACACAACAAAACTGCTAAAAGTCTTTTTACCATATTTCGTTTTAATTATTTATTTGATTCCTAATTTTCTTTTTATCATGCTTGTGATATCCACTGCCTGTGGAGAACAATATTTTAATGTCTTCACATCCCACACATAAAGAAATCCCTGTTCTTTTGCGACTTCTGCCACAGCCTGGTCTATCTTCTTGTGTACTGGAATATAAAGTTCATTTCTCTTGTCAGACAATGTCTTGCTTGCCATGTCGTAGTAGTTCTGCATCTTGAGTTTGATTGTATGGATTTCCTCCATCCTCACCCTCTTGATTGTCTCGTCCCACGATGCATGTTCGTTCTGATACTCGGCAGCCTTACGAGTATACTCGCCCTCCATCTTCTCCATCTCAGCCTCATACTGGTCCGACAGACTTTTCAGCGTACGCTCAGCGGCCTCCGTCTCCTTCATCAATTTGACGATCTCATCCTCATCATAATGAGCGAGTTTGACGTGAGTGTTCTGCGCAGACGCAAAAGCGAAAGTCAGCATCAATAAGAAGGTCGACGACAAATATTTCAAGCTTGACATCATCATTTTGTGTATCCAAGTTTACTTAAAACCTCATCACTGATATCTATTTTTGCAGAGTAGTACATCACACCTACTGTAGATGTCTTGTCGAGCACGAGAGTATATCCCTTCTGCTCTGCCACATCCTTCACAGCAACGTAAACCTCATCTTGGATTGGCTTCATCAGACTCTCCTTCTTTTTGTAGAGCTCACCATCAGGACCGAAGTATTTTCTGCCAAGTTCGTTTGCCTCCTTCTCCTTTGCAAGGATCTCTTTCTCCTTAGCTTTTTTCATCTCGTCCGACAAGAAGACCACCTCAGTCTGGTAGTTTTTCTGCAACATACGGGCCTCTTCATGCTTCTGCTCCACCTCTGTCTGCCATTTCTTGGTGATCTGCTTCACCTGCTCATTGGCCGACTCATACATTGGCATGTTTTTCAGAATATACTCCACGTCGACAATAGCCACCTTGCCTCCGCCAAACTGGGCAAAACCGCTTACCGAATAAGCAAGCATTACAATTGCCACCAATATTTTTGATGCTAATCTGCTCATCTCTTTCTACAATTGATGTTACACATTAAAATTCTTGTCCGATAACGATATGACAATTATGTCCACCTTTTTTGTTATCATAGTTGTTTCTGTCGAATCCATATCCATAATCCACTCCAAGCAGTCCAAGCATTGGCAAGAAAATTCTCACTCCCGCTCCTACAGAACGCTTCAAATTCAACGGATTGAAATCCTTAAAGTTTTTCCATGCGTTTCCTGCCTCGGCAAACGTCAACACATAAATCGTAGCGGCTTGCTCTAGCATTAGCGGATATCTCAACTCAAACGACAACTTCGAATACATGTTTCCTGCATACTGCACTCTATCTCCTGGATAGAACTGCTCAACAGGAGAAAGCGTACCGTTGCCATATCCACGCAACGTCACAGTCGTCATAGCATACGTTCCGCTTGTTCCCGACATTCCGTCTCCTCCCACATAATATCTTTCAAACGGAGAACGACGGTTTTTGTCATAATATCCCAAGAATCCATACTCCGCACGTGTCATCAGCACAAGCTTCTGGTTTGACGAAAGTGGAGTGAACAATTTGGCTTTGAACTCTGTCTTATAATACTCCACCCATTTAAACAACTCCTGCTTCAGTTTCTCTGACTCCTCACCAGTCATTGTTCCAGCCTCTTTCTTTAACAAAAGTTCTTCTGCCTTCTCGTTCTTGAGGAATTTAGAGTAAGGTGGAGTAGCCTGCAATGTCAACGACACAGATGAACCACGACGTGTAAAATATGGGTTGTCTATAGAATTTCTTGCCCATGTGATACCAAATCGCAAATTATTAGCCGTTCCGTTGTGAAGGACAAAATAATCCCAATCTTTCAATGTGTAATGACGGTAGGCAAACTCATAGTATAGCGAGAAATAGTCGTCTGGCCATTTCAATCTCTTTCCTATTCCTAGAGACACTCCAAGAGTCCTGATATATTCGTCTGGGTCTGCCTCATATCGGTAGCTTGTACCATACATATATGATCCATAACCAGAATTCCAATAGTCATAATAATCATCCATCTCATATCTTGAACTGATATTTGTCTGATTTGAGAAGAATACCGACGTACTGAAACTGATAGGTCGTTTTCCTCCTAACCATGGCTCCATGAATGATATGCTTGCGCACTGATAACTGCGTCCACTTGTTGTAAACGACAACGACAACTGCTGTCCGTCTCCCTGTGGCAATGGTCTGTATGCCTTTTTGTTGAAGATATTACGTAATGAGAAGTTGGAGAACTTAAGTCCTAATGTACCATTTACTCCCGTCTGACCATAACCGAACGACAACTCCACCTGGTCGTTACGTTTCTGCTCCAAATTATAAACAATGTCCACTGTTCCGTTCTCAGGATCTGGCACCGGACGGATATCTAGTTTTTCCGGATTCCAATGTCCTGATGCCGCAAGCTCACGAGCCGAACGCTGCAGATTAGACTTGCTGAACAACTGCCCCGGCTTTGTGTCAAGCTCACGTCGGATGACATGCTCAAAAATAGCCTCATTACCTGAGATGACGACGTTGTTGATCACAGCCTGTCTTCCTTCGTAGATGCGCATCTCCACGTCTACCGAATCTCCATCTATATTCACCTCCACAGGCTCCACATTGAAGAAAAGGTATCCATTGTCGAGATACAGGCTCGACACGGCATCCTCATCCTCTAGCAGACGCTCATTCATAAGCTTCTTATTGTACACGTCTCCCTTCTTCATTCCAAGGGTAGCGTTCAACAAGTTTTCTGGATAGACGGTGTTGCCCACCCAAACAATATTGCGGATATAATATCTTCTTCCTTCGTTGACTTTGATGTAGATGTCTACCCTCTCTGGCTTCTTTGGCGACTGGTACACACTGTCACATACGATTTCAGCGTCGCGGAAACCATACTCATTATACTTATTGATGAAGTTGATTTTGTCGGCGTCATAGTTGGCCTGCACAAACTTCTTCGACTTGAACAAGTTTGGAATGATGTGCTTTTCCTTTGTGTCCTTCATCGCATGCTTCAGTTTGCGAGCAGGCACACTGTCATTACCATCGATATGGATTCTATAAATCTTAACCTTTTCCTTTCTGTCGACGTCAACATTTACAATCACATAACCCTCTTTCTCAGGATCGTCAGCCAAACTAATCTTGACATCTGCGTTCCTGTAACCATTTGAATCATAGTGTTTTTTGATAACTCCACTTGCTCTATCAAGCATATTCTGAGACACCTGGCTTCCTGTGGTCAAGCCCATCGACTTGTCAAACTCCTCCTTATCCTTTTTCTTAACTCCAGAATAAGAGATGCTTGAGATTCTTGGACGTGGCTTGACAGAAATCTCCAGCCATGCCTTGTCGCCCTCTATCTTTGTGGCATAGATTTTCACATCCGAATACAGCCCCTGCTTCCAAAAACGTTTGATGGCATTTGAAAAATCTTTGCCTGGTATCTTTATTTTCTGGCCTACATATAGTCCGGAATAGTTTGCCACAACCTTTTCATCATAGTTTCCAGCTCCTTTCACCTTCACTTCCATGACAGTGTAAGTCTTAGCAGTTGTGGAATATGTGACGGTCGGTGTCTCGCTCGCCTGAGTCTGTGGCTTAACAATGCTGTTTGTATCAACAATTGCTGTAGCTGAATCTGCCACACTTTTCAATGTGTCGACAGTAGCGGCAACCGTGTCCACCACACTTTTCAATGAATCCGTTGTCTCCGTCTGAGCAGACACATTCATTGAACAAACAAGAGCAATTATGCCGATTATTGTTTTGTAAATCTTCATCTCCTTTCCTTAATTACAACTGTTCACTTGTCTTGCCGAATCTTCTTTCTCGATTCTGATACTTGTAAATAGCCTCATAGAACTGTTCTTTTTTGAACTCAGGCCAAGGAATATCTGTGAAATACAATTCAGAATACGACAACTGCCACATCAAGAAATTGCTGATTCTCTGCTCGCCACTTGTTCGGATAAGCAGGTCTGGATCTGGCATTCCCTTTGTCGCCAAATTGTCGGAAATCATATTTTCATTAATGTCATCGATATTGATTTCACCGTTCTTTGCTTTGCGTGCGATATTCTTCACACACTCGATGATTTCCCAACGCGAGGAGTAGCTGATGCAAAGCACCATCGTAAGACCCGTACAGTTTGCTGTCTTGGCCATTCCCTCGTTAAGCTTAGCCATCGTCTTTTCATTAAGACGTGACTTATCGCCAATAATGACAATTTTTACGTTGTTTTCCTTTGCTTTTTCCGCATAAGTGGTGATGGCCGACGCGAATATTTCCATCAACGCATCAACCTCTGCCTTTGGACGATTCCAGTTTTCTGTGCTGAATGCGTAAAGAGTGATATAGTCTATGCCAAGTTCTGCGGCTGCCTCCATCACTTTGTCGACAGAATCAACGCCTTCCTGATGTCCGAAGACTCTCTCTTTACCTTGTGCTTTCGCCCAACGTCCGTTGCCATCCATAATCAACGCCACATGTTTTGGCAGACGGCTCATATCTATCTTTTCTCTTATGCTCATCTTCCTATATATCTGCAAGAACCTCTCTTCCTGAACACATCAACAGAGATGAATCCCATCAACAGAGAGTAGTAGTCATTGTTTTTATATTTCACTTTTCCCATCTTATATGGGTCGTCAGTATAGTCGTCGTATTCTCCTATATCCAAGTCGTCAGAGAAAAGTTTGTGCATTGTAAACTCCACTCCAATGTTGACTCTTTGGCTGACTTTAAACTTATAGCCAGCGCCAAATGCGATTCCTCCTCTGAACTCGTTTCCACTCCACTCTTTAGCTATTGACATCGTAGGGCCGAGCATAGCATAAGGTGTGTGACGCTTAATATCCTTGTCGTAAGAGGAAAAACCATACTTGAAGAAATTCCATATGATCAGCACATCAAATGTCATGATTCTTTTATCAAACTCAAATGCATAGATGCCACTTCCGTCCTGCGGAACTTCCGGCATCGCATTTTCCGGATAATCTCTTGCATCACACTTAAGATTAGCAAATCCACCGTCTATCTTGAAATTCAAAAAATCATTCGCCTTGAAACGTAAAAACGCTCCAGCCGCTGGCGATAAATCACGGAACACTTTTGAGGAATTGATATCTCCGTTGTAGAATGCAACACCCCCACGCAAACCTATCTCGCCGATATAGCGGGGCTGCGCGCTTACAACCATTGGAAGCATTGCCAGGACTAACCCAACAAGTATGTCTTTTATTTTGTCTCTCAACATATTTTCTTCTGATCTCAGAATGTAATACACTAAATTAGCAAGCAAAAGTAGTAATAATAGTTGAAAAGATAAAATTGCAAACGCCGTCAATTCCATCTTATTCTCCTTTTAATAACATTTTTTTGCTTTTTTTATCTAAACAACGTTTTTTTTGAGGATTTATTGTGTTGAACAGAACAAATTTGCCTGCCAATAAATTTAATTTCCTTTTGGTACGGGGTCCAACTCCATCCTCTAAGGGATTCTTGGAAGAGTACCTTCATAAAATCCCTGACAAATCCATCTCTTTATGACTAATCTCTAATCTCACACCTCTTGCTTCGCCGTCATCACTTGGTCCATCTTCACATCCCACTTGTCTGCAGGAACCTTGCTGAGCAACTGACAATCAAAACAAATACCTATCTTAAATGCTTTTATCTCCTTCAAGATTCTGTCGTAGTATCCTTTGCCTCTGCCCACTCGTCCTTTGTCTTTGTCGAAACAGACTCCTGGCACCACAACAAGATCTATGCTGCCGTAGTCGTAATAATTCCCTCCCGTCGGCTCCTGGATATTATATTCTCCCGTCTTCAAATCTCCCTTATACTCACGGATATGCCATTTCTCACCATCGATTACCGGGAGAAGAATTTTCTTTTTCGACGCATATTTTTCAATCAGTTCATGCGTGCAGACCTCATCTGGCAACGAATGGAAAAGAAGAATCGTTTTCGCGCTCTTAAACTGCTGCGTGTTCTCAAGTTTCATCATCACATCCTCACTCTCTTTCTTCTTCTCCTCTTCCGTCATGTTCTTTATACGCGTCTTAACCAACTTTCTCAACTCTGCCTTGGTAGGCAATTCATATCTTGTGAGAGACTCCGTCTCTTTCTTTATACTCTGATTAATGACTCTTCCTTCAGCTTTTGATATTTCACTGATCTTTGTTCCCACTTCCATGAATTTTTTCGCCAGTTCCTTCACCCGCTCCTTGTTATTGTCGTCAGCAGATGCACTTAATATTTCATTCTTCAGAGACTCCTGCTGATTTTTATACCACTCCATTTTTATCAACGTGATCCTATTGCGCAGATTATTGAATAGTTCACGGTCTCGCTTGTCCTTACAAAACTGGCGAGCCTCATCCGTCATCTCCGCCTCAAGAGACATGTCGTCTGCCAATATGCTGTTTATCGCATCGTTGACAGTCCTATCAGCATGATTCTGGAAATACTTCACAATGTCTGCGTTCTTGTTTGATTCAAGCTGTTTTCTTGCTTCTTCTAGCATCAGCTTAAATGTAGGGTTAGACATTTCAAACTCATCCTTGCCAAAATCATAAGCAACCGCATTGACCACATTTAGCACCTCGGATGTCTTCTTGTCTTTATCCTCTACTATTATGACATCTTTATTTCCATAATTGACAATCAAGCACATAAGTTCACGCTCATAGACATACTGCTTATTGATCGTTGCCAGGTACTTTTCTGAAAATTTGTCTACAATGTCGTTTACTCCCTGCTGTGGCTGCGACGTGGTGCCTGGATGATTATCGAAATAATCTTCCGGAATGTAATGCTCGTCAGGATACTGCGGTTGGTTTTGAGGCTGATTCGTTTGTTGCCCACCAATCGGTTGATTTACATGAGTTTGCCCCTGATTATGATTGTTCTGAGATTGATTATTATATCCACTGCCAGACGGTGCGACAATAGGCGTCTCACGGAATGTCTGACCTCTGAGTCTTTCTTTCTCCTTCTGTGCGGCGGCATCTCTGCGTATCTTCCCCACATACTCCATGATGATGCTCTGCTCAGTATGGAAAAGCGGAGCGATCTCCTTGGAATAGACATCCCGTTTGATCGGATCTTCAATCACGGATATGGTTTCTGCCATATCTTTGATTGCCGCCGCCTTCTTCACTGGGTCGGTTCCACTCTCACGGAGTAGCACATTCGATTTGAACAGAATATAATCCTGCTCATTCTCCTCCAGATACTTCTGCACCACATCCGCATTGTTGTGTTGCGCGAATGAGTCGGGATCTTCCTCAGGCGGAAGTGTGACGACGCGGACATTCAGCCCCTCCGCCAAAAACAGTTTTCCGTTTTTGATTGCGGCATGCTGGCCTGCAGAGTCGCCATCATAAAGCATCGTGACATATTTCTCATCCGCCAACGTATTGCCCACTGATGGCAACACTCGTTTGAGCAGACGAATCTGTCCGGTTGTAAGTGCCGTGCCACATGGCGCGACTATATTCTCCACACCTGCCTGATGCATCGAAATCACGTCGGCATATCCCTCCACCACATAGCATTTCTGCTTCTTGATGATGGCCTGACGGGCATAGAAAATACCATATAGGTTCTCACTTTTATTATAGACTTCGCTCTCTGGCGGATTGAAGTATTTCGCTACATTTTTGTCGGCTTTCAGTGTGCGGGCTCCAAATCCCACCACCTTGCCGGAAATAGAGTGGATCGGAAACATCACTCTGCCGGCATACTTGTCGTAGGTGCGTGTGCCTGTGTTCACCGTCGCGCCCAACGCCACAAGATGCTCCAACTTGATTCCCTGGCTTAGAGCGGCATTCGTGTATGCCTGATAATCTGCAGGCGAATAGCCAAGATGGAACTTCTTTATTATATCTTCGCGTAGACCTCTATGGACGAAATATTGGTAGCCGACGCTACGTCCTTCCTGGGTCTCACGCATTGTTTTCTCAAAATAATCCTGAAGCCACTGGTTGGCGTCCAACATTTTGTCGCGAAGTGTCTGCTGCTCTTTCTCCTCTGGAGTAAGCTCTTTCTCCACGACTGTGATTCCAAACTTTTTAGCCAGGAAACGGAGTGCGTCGAGGTAGGAAAGATTCTCCATCTTCATGATGAAGGATATGCTGTCGCCTCCTCCACCACAGCCGAAACACTTGCAGATATTTTTAGAAGGAGTGACAATAAACGAAGGCGTCTTCTCATTGTGGAACGGACACAACCCCTTGTATGAGGTGCCCGCACGACGAAGAGTGACATAGTCACCGACTACGTCAACAATGTTTGCCGCCTCCTTGATTCTTTGAATCGTGATATTGTCAATCATCGAAAATATCCTTTGTATATGTTTTGTTCTGCTCGTTGTAGACGCCGAGTAAATCAGACACCATGCCCACCACCGCTATGCTCACCTTCACATTGCTGTCGCACTTCTCCATAATCGAAGCTGAACACTCTCGGATGGTTTTGCCCGTTGTGATCACATCATCTACCACAAGTATATGTTTGCCACAAAAATCCTTCACTTTATCCGTTGCCAGATACTTATTGGCTGTGGAACTTTTGTGTCGCTTTGCATCAATACTGTTGCTCACCACCGTACCTTCGTTGACGAGAAGGTCCGTCCTGACTGGTATTCCCGTCTCCATCTCTATGCCGGCAGCAAGCAGCTCGCTCTGGTTGTATCCTCGCATCTCATATCGCTTGGATGTGATCGGCACCGGCACAACGCAATCGAACTCCCTCGCGTCGACTCGGGCATTTATCATCCTTCCCATCATACGCCCTGCCTCTATGCCATATCTGCGTACGCCTGAATTCTTGATGTTGAGCACAAAACGTGACTCAATATTAGATTTGCGATACGAAAGCAGCGGCATGAAATAGCTGAGCTGGACCTGCGTCATCTCACGTGCCAACGGTGTGAGATCAACGTCGAGCGGAATGAAATCCAAACTATATCTGCACTCTTCACATAATGTTTCCCCTTCCGTCTCCACAACAGCCCCACACGCTCCACATGTGTGCGGATATAATGAACTGACAACCGAGTATTTTATTTTCTTGAAGATTCTAGATAATCTTTCCATCCTTCATCTCAATTACCCTGTCAGACTGTTTTGCAAGAGTCATATCATGAGTGACGATAATCACCGTCAGTCCGAACTCTTCACGGAGATCAAGAAATAGTTTCTGCAACTCATCTCTGTTCTGGCTGTCGAGGCTTCCTGTTGGCTCGTCGGCAAACAGAATCTGCGGTTTGTTGATCAACGCTCTCGCCACCGCCACCCTCTGCTTCTCGCCTCCCGAAAGTTCATTGGGATGGTGCGACGCTCTTTCCGCAAGACCAAGACGAGTGAGCAATTTCGTCGCCTCTTCTTTGCTCTCCGCCTCATCACGGCCTGCAATTAGAGCAGGAATCATCACATTCTCAAGAGCCGTGAATTCAGGAAGAAGCTGGTGAAACTGGAACACGAATCCCAGATCGTCGTTGCGAAGCTTGCACACCTCTTCATGGGAAAGACGTGAAGTGTCTCTGCCAAGTATGGTGACCTCTCCCGAATCCGCAGACGCAAGAGTGCTGACAATCTGCAGAAGAGTCGTCTTGCCGGCACCGCTTGGCCCGACTATAGATACAAATTCGTAACGGCGGATGTCGAAAGAGACATCGTTAAGCACACGAAGGTTGTTGAAACTTTTGCATACTCCCTTAGCGGAAAGAACTATTTCTTGGTTCATATTCGTTGGTTCACTCATTACGCCTTCGTTTTAGACAAAATAGATTCAAGTTCCTTGGTTGAAATATCGTGGATGATTGTGCCATTCTCCGCATACGAGATTTTTCCCGTCTCCTCCGACACTATAATAGCCTGTACATCAAGGCGTTCACTCACTCCAAGAGCAGCACGGTGACGCAGCCCGAACGATTTTGGCACATTCATGTTGTGCGACAACGGAAGGATGCAACCAGCAGCCTTTATCACCTTGTTTCCGATGATCATCGCACCGTCGTGCAGAGGAGAATTTTTGAAGAAAATATTCTCGATGAGACGCGAATTGATCTTGGCTGTTATCTCATCACCTGTGACGATGATGCTCTGCAGGCTCATCTCATTCTCTATCACAATCAAAGCTCCGACCTTCTCGCGAGACATGTTTTTGCAGGCAATCACGATCTGCATGATATCGCTCTCCTCCATTGTCTGCACACGTTGCGTGTTGAGCAGACGAGAAAGGAAATTATTGCCGGAACCGATTCCCGTGAGGAAGTTTCGTATCTCATCCTGGAAAAGCACGATCAAGGCAATCGCTCCCACGTTGACAATCTGGTTGAGCACACCGCCTATCAGCTTCATCTGCAATAAAGAGGTCACGATCATCCATGCCACGATCACCACCAGCACTCCTATGAAAAGGCGGAATGCGGATGTGTCTTTAAGCATTTTATACAGCTTGTATAAGATGATGCCTCCAAGCAAGATGTCTAAAAAATCCACAAACTGGAAAAAGGATGATCCCATATATTCTTCTTTGTTTTGCTGTTGCAATATAAAATCAACAAAAATAAGAAAAAAATGCTAAATGCTAAATGCTGAATGCTAAATTAAATTTGAAATAGGTTGATATTGTCCCTAACGTCTTCCCAGATAGAATTGAAGGCGAGCACGCATAGAATAAGCACAGAGAATGGGAGTTTTAAGAGAAAGTCTTCGACTTTTTTAGAGAGAAAGAGACGGAAAATCAGAACCTATTGTATTGCCTTTCAGGCAAAATTTATGTCATCGTCGCACCATCCCAAGACGTTGTCACGGGTTACTCTCGCTTTGCTCGGTAGCGTCTTTCAGACGATTCTCCAAAACAGCGGACAGGTTTGAAACCTGCCCCTACGACCATGGAATTTATTGACTATTTTGAAAATGTCTATTTTATTTTGATTTATGATACCATGAGCCGAGGATTGTTAAGGGCGGAACGCCCTAACCCCTCCCTCGTGCGAGCCGAAGGCGAGCACATATAAAAAACACATCGGTAGCGTATTTCAGACGATTCTCTCAAACAACGGGCAGGTTTGAAACCTGCCCCTACAACCACCTCCGTATGGCAAAATGCTGTTTTCTGTTTCTACAACTAAAAATGAAGTATCAATTGCCAAACAAGAACATAAATACATTATATTTGCAATCTGAAACTTGCAAATAAAACATGGAGAATATAAAAAGAATAATTCTAACGTTGGTGGTCGTGATGTGCGGTTTGTTCACATCTATGGCTAAAGATCCTCGTTCATCATATTCAAAACATTCGGCTCTACCGAAAGAAAAGACGGGCTTCCGACTCTACGGTGACTTCATGCTCACTGCCGATCTTGCCGACACCACAGGTGAGAAGAAACCTGCGTTCGGATTGTTCGCTACTCCAGGAGCACAGATCACAAACTATTTCTTCGTGGGAGGAAAAGTGGGAGCTATGTATATGCTCAACGACTTTTTCGCATTTCCTGCCGCAGTCAACGTACGATGGACTTTCGGCAGAAAAAACATCCTCACCATAGCCCAGTCTGGCGGTGTGGCTTACTGTGAAGACAAACTATATCCCTACGTCGACTTCTATTTCGGAGGCAGAATTCCTCTGCGTGAAGGCAAATGTCTTGTTTGTGCTTTAGGCTATGCCATCTATCCACAATATAATATGCAGAAAGTGGGAGAAGACGAGACGGAAACTGTCATGCAGGATGGAATAGAGGTGGAATATGTCACAAACGAATCTCCAAGAGAGAGAAAAATCTCTTCATGGGTATCCCCTCAACTCACTATCGCTTATCCGTTCCGTTTCGAGAAGAAAAACAGAATCCGCTATAGAGTGCGTCACTCAAAGCCAAAGGTTGAGACACAGGGCGAGTGTAAGCCAAAATCGGTAAAATCAAAGGATAACGAGAAGTCTAAATCAAAATCTTACGAAAAGATTGAGGACGGCAAAAGAGCAAGACCTGAAAAGACGGATGTGGAGAGATGGAATCCGTAAGATGGTGGATGATGGACGGTGGATGATTGATGATGGATGGTGAATGATTGACGGTGGATGATGGCTTATAGCGGTAGACGGAATTGAATCCTTCGGAGCAGGTGTTGAGACTTTATTTCAACCATTTCACTGATTTGCAACCTTCAAATGCTAATTCTCCAACCTCCACGTTATTCTCGGAATTATCAATTACAATTTCAAGATTGCTACAATATCGAAAAGCCTCTTCTCCGATGCTGGTCACTCCCTCTGGAATATCTATGCTTGTCAAATTGCTACATACAGAAAAAGCAAATGCTCCGATGCTGGTCAAACTCTCAGGAATGTTTATGCTTGTCAAACTGCTGCACCTGTAAAAAGCAGATGCTCCGATGCTGGTCACACCCTCAGGAATCTTAATGCTGTTCAAACTGCTGCATCCATAAAAAGCCTTATATCCGATGCTGGTCAAACTCTCAGGAATGTTTATGCTGGTCAATCTGATGCACCAGCTAAAGGCCTCTTTTCCGATGCTCGTCACCCCCTTTGGAATGTTTATGCTTGTCAAACTGCTGCATCCTAAAAAAGCAGATGCTCCGATGCTGGTCACTCCATCTGGAATTTTAATGCTCGTCAAACTTCCACATCCTAAAAAAGCAGACGCTCCGATGCTGGTCAAACTCTCAGGAATGTTTATGCTGGTCAATCTGATGCACCAGCTAAAGGCCTCTTTTCCGATGCTCGTCACTTTATATATATCTAATCCTATCTGTATTTTCTCTGGGATTGTTATTTTTTCATCCAAATCAGATTCATAACCTGTCACTTCCACTTCCGTATCTGATATTTTCCTAAACTTCAATTGTGTGGATGAGGCTAATTTCGCATCAAAAAAATTATCGAGAAGAAATTCATACCATCCACTACTTACAGGTATAATCAAAACTATTGCCACTATTATCGCTATGATTTTCTTTTTCATCTCTCGTAGGTTTCGTCATTTTTTTATTATCGGATACAAAATTATTAAATTATTCTAATATGGGGAAATGTGAGACGATAAACGGTGGACGGTGGATGATGGACGGTGGATGATGGACGGTGGATGATGGATGGTGGACGGTGGATGGTGGACGGTGGCGGGAATTATTACGATATAAAGACGGAGGTTGATAATTTGTCGTTCAAACAGTTAGAAACGTAAAAGCACCGTCTGCTTCAAAAAAATGATGCTTGACGGCATCTTTTTAATTTTTATCACTAAATTTGCACGCAGTTTCATCAAGACAATACAAATGGGTGGCATTTTTGGTACTATCGGCAAAGAAAGTTGCGTGAAAGATTTGTTCTACGGAACAGACTACAACTCGCATCTTGGCACAAAACGTGGTGGATTGGCAACTCTTTCGGAAAAGGGATTCGTGAGATCTATCCACAATTTGGAAAGCACATATTTCAGAACGAAATTTGAGCCAGAACTTGAAAAGTTCAGCGGCAACTCCGGAATCGGAGTGATCAGCGACACTGATTCTCAGCCAATCATCGTCAACAGCCACCTGGGAAGATTCGCCGTGGCGACTGTAGCGAAAATCAATAATCTTAAGGAAATAGAGGGAGATCTGCTCAACCGTATGCACCACTTCGCTGAATTCAGCGGTGGCGACACCAACCAGACTGAGCTTATCTCAATGCTTATCACAGAAGGAAAGAATTTTGTAGACGGAATTGAACGCGTCTACAACACTATCAAAGGCTCATGCACAATGCTCCTTCTCACTGAGAAGGGTATCATCGCAGCCCGCGACAAATATGGCCGTCTTCCTCTTGTGATCGGAAAGAAAGAGGGCGCGTATGCAGTGACCGGAGAGACGGTGGCATATCCCAACTTAGGCTACGAGCCTGTCTACAATATCGGCCCAGGCGAAATCGTGCTTATCACAGCCGACGGATTCGAACAGCTGCGCAAGCCAGAGAAGAAGATGCAAATCTGCTCATTCTTGTGGATCTACTACGGTTACCCACCTTCAACATACGAGGATATCAACGTAGACGAGTTCCGTGTAAAGAGCGGTCTGCTTATGTCGAAGGACGACGAAGTTAAGCCAGACTATGTGGCGGCTATTCCAGACTCTGGTATCGGCCACGCGCTTGGTTACTCCAACGGTCTTGGTGTGCCATACCGTCGCGCCATCGTGAAATATACTCCTACTTGGCCACGCTCATTCACTCCTACCAACCAGAAGATGCGTGAACTTGTGGCAAGCATGAAGCTTGTGCCAAACAGAGCCCTTTTAAAAGACAAAGTGGCTATGTTCTGCGACGACTCAATCGTCCGCGGCACACAGTTGAGAGACAATGTCAAGGTGCTATACGACTACGGAGTGAAAGAGGTGCACATGCGTATCAGCTGTCCGCCATTGCTTTACGGATGTCCGTTCATCAACTTCTCAGCTTCTAAATCAGTGCTTGAGCTGATCACTCGCCGTATAGTGAAGGAGCTTGAAGGTGGCGACATGGATGCCCACATTGACGAGTATATCACTCCTGGCACAGCACGCTACAACAAGATGGTGGATGAGATCCGCACTCGTTTGGGAATGGATTCATTGAAGTTCAACACTCTTGAAAACATCATCGAGGCAATAGGTCTTCCTAAGGAATGTGTCTGCACACACTGTTTCGACGGAAGCAGCTACGGACACGAATAAAATCTTAATTAAGAATTAAGAGTTAAAAATTAAGAATTAGCGACCGTTGGGATTTCCATTCCAACGGTTGTTTTTTTTCATTTTGTTTCACCCCTTCGGGGTTCCCGTCGCGCGCGTCGTCCACAAAACAGGGGTTGAAACCCCTGCCTAAGAGGTGACGCCCATTCTGGGCTACATTTCCATGATCGTAGGGACAGGTTTCAAATCTACCCGCAATATTAAAAATGCGGATGGTTAAGGACACATGTTTGATAGATATTGGCTCTAACCCCTCCTTCCTAATGCGAGCCGAAGGCGAGCACACAGAATTTACAAAACCACAGAGGCACAAGTTCACAGAGAAAGACTACGCCTTTTTAATGAGAAAAAGAGCTGAGAATTCAATCAAAAAGTTGTATTGCCTTTCAGGCAAGGTTTTGATGTCGTTGCTATCCCCGAGACTTCGTCCCGGGTTATTCTCGCTCCGCTCGGTAACGTCTTTCAGACGAATTAAAAAGAAACTTCAAATTTGGAGATTACAACATTTCGCAAGTCCCGGAGGGACGGTATATTATAGGCAGGGGTGATAACCCCTGTATAACGGGCATTTGGCGATGATTAAAAGCCTCGATGAGGCGACACCTCCATTATTACGTCTCTATTTTGTTTCACCCCTTCGGGGTTCTCATCGCGCGCGTCGTCCACAAAAACAGGGGTTGAAACCCCTGCCTAAGAGGTGACGCCCATTCTGGGCTACATTTCCATGGTTTGTAGGGGCAGATTTCAAATCTACCCGCAATATTAAAAATGCGGATGGTTAAGGACACATGTTTGATAGATATTGGCTCTAACCCCTCCTTCCTAATGCGAGCCGAAGGCGAGCACACAGAATTTACAAAACCACAGAGGCACAAGTTCACAGAGAAAGGCTACGCCTTTTTAATGAGAAAAAGAGCTGAGAATTCAATCAAAAAGTTGTATTGCCTTTCAGGCAAGGTTTTGATGTCGTTGCTATCCCCGAGACTTCGTCCCGGGTTATTCTCGCTCCGCTCGGTAACGTCTTTCAGACGAATTAAAAAGAAACTTCAAATTTGGAGATTACAACATGCCCACATCACACAAATAAAAAATACGAAAATATTCACATGGAAATTTTTAATTTCTGTAATTTATTCCTTATTTTGCAATGATATTGTCATAATAGTAACAACGATTTTTTGAAAATGTGAAAAATATAAATTGGAAAGAAATATGAAAAAAGGATTACTTGCATTAGGAGCTTTGCTAATTATATGCATGTCTATAATAGCAATCTTCATGGTCATGAAACAGGAAAACAAAAAAGAATGTAAAATTAACGTAGAGAATGTGGAAGATGTCACAATTGAATTTGAAGAGTCAATCCCAGAAGATCCAGCAATCGTTGATGAATCTGAAACCTTTTTGCAATTCAATATTTTATCAGATTCCACAGCAGAGATAAAAACAGGATACGATGGAGATAATAATTCGTACATAGAATGTGATTTTATCATTATTCCTCAAAAGATCCGAATTGACGAAAATGTATACATTGTGACAAGCATAGGAGACTCTGCATTTCTTTTTTGTTCCAGTTTGGCAAAAATTGAAATCCCTACTAGTGTGACAAGCATCGGAGAATTTGCTTTTTATGAATGTAAAAGTTTGACAAGCATTGAAATACCTACTGGTGTGACAAGCATAGGGAAAGCTGCTTTTGCCTACTGTCACAATGTGACAAACATAAATATCCCAGAGAATGTAACAACCATCGGAAGTCAAGCTTTTTATGGATGTGACAAAACGGAACCAAAGTTGTTGATCTACGATAATGGTGCAAAATGTTATGGCTGGATAGGAGATAAGGACAAATGCACAGATGTTGTGATCCCAGAAGGTGTGACTAGCATAGGAGAATCTGCTTTTATTAATTGCAGCAGTTTGGCAAAAATTGAAATCCCTACTAGTGTGACAAACATCGATGAGAGTGTTTTTTGGGGATGTGAAAATTTGACAAACATCGAAATTTCAGAGAATATAACAAAGATAGAAAATTATGTTTTTTTTGGATGTAGACGATTGTCCAGCATTAATATTCCTAAGGGTTTGACCAACATAGGAAAATATGCTTTTTCTCATTGTGAAAGTTTGATCAGCATAGATATTCCTGAGAGTGTGTCAAGCATCGGAATGAATGCCTTTTTCGATTGTCCTGGTTTGACAAGCATAAATATCCCTGAAGGTTTGACTAGTATAGAATACGGAGCTTTTAGTGGATGCAAAAGTTTGACAAGCATAAAGATTTCAGAAGGGGTGACAAGCATCGGAGAATCTGCATTTGAGGGATGCAGCAGTTTGACCAACATAATCATTCCTGAGGGAGTGACCAGCATCGGAAGATCTGCTTTTCGTGAATGCGTCAGTTTGACAAGCATAAATATTCCAGATGGAGTGACAAGCATCGGAGGATCGGCTTTTAAGGGATGCAATAGATTGGAGCCAAAGTTATTGGTCTATGACAAAGGCACTAAATGCTATGGCTGGATTGGAAACAAGGAAAAATGCACAGATGTCGTAATCCCTAAAGGAGTGACAAGCATCGGAGAATGGGCTTTTTCTGGGTGTAGCAGTTTGACAAGCATTAAGATTCCTAAGAGTGTGACAAACATCGGAGATTCCGCTTTTTTTGGTTGCAGCGGTTTGACGAACGTAAATATTCCATCAAGTGTGACAAGCATCGGAAAATGGGCTTTTTCTGGGTGTAGCAGTTTGAACAGCATAAAAATTCCAGAGGGGGTGACAAGCATCGGAAAATGGGCTTTTGAGGGATGCAGTTATCTTGAAATTGTAATTGATAATTCGAAGGAGAATGTGAAGGTTGGAGATTTTGCATTTGACGGTTGCAAATCTGTGAAATGGTTGAAAGATTAATCTATTGCATATAAAAACCCACAAAAGTAAAGAAATGACATTTTCTCATGCTCTCAAATGCCAATAATGGATAAATATACAATAAAAATGCACATTTATGCAATAAAAATTGCACAAACACATTACAAATGTGTAAAATTTCATCACATTTTGCTTTTGTTTCCATTTTTTTCTTACTTTTGCTTTTAGGTTTAAACTTTATAAAAATGATTCAGAGAATACAGACAGTTTATCTATTTATCAGCGTCATTTTTTTGCTTTTGGTAGCGTGTAACGATTGTATCAAATTTTTTAATGCGGAGACTATTGACGTTTGCAGTTATTCAGTGATGGATTTCCCTGTCACAATGACTATTCATATTATCATCATGCTTCTCACATTCGGCTCTATCTTCTTGTATAAGAACAGAGTACGTCAGATGAGAGTGATATCTTTGGCCATCATACTTATACTTTTAAACAGCGCAGCCGTCGCTGCTTATGTGGCAACAGATAACTTTGATGGATATGGAATTTCCATTACTTGGGCGACCTTCATGCCGATTGTTTCCATTATTTTGGATATGCTCGCCGTCAAGGCAATTGGAGTGGACGAAGCCAAGATTAGAAGCCTCAACAGATTACGCTAATGAAGAAAAGACGTTTCGTCGCTAATATTTTTGCTGCCATGGCTACACTTGCAGCCTCAGCAGTCTCTTTCAATCCAGTCGATAACTCCACCACATTTTATAAGGAGGGATCGTCTGGTGAATTGGTTTTTGTGGGTGATGCGGACAGCGCAACCATAAATATCGCCCCCGACCAAACAGAATCAGGAATAAACAACGCCATGCTTGTTTCAGGAAAAGACACTGTCAAGGTGACTGGGGCAACTGTCACAATAGGCACAGGCAAGTGTTACACTCTCTTATATAAGTCGGATGGCGACGGTGAGAAAGAAAATTCAGGCAAGGCATATTTGTGCTACGTGAAGAAGACTGCGGTGGCGCCGACAGTGAAAGTTTGTGATTACGATACTATAAGCAACCTCGTTTGTGGTCCAGATTTGAAAGTGAAGTTTTCGAATCTTGTGTATGCCAACTCTTACGTCAACTCAAGAGGTGAGACTGTCGATATCCAGGACAATATCATCCTTACTTACGAAGACTACGAGGCAGATGGCATAAACATCAACGACAAGCCAATGGAAGTTGTCGTAAACGGAGTCAACAACGATTCAACCCTGTTTATTCCAAAGCCTAAAAGACATACCGTCTTCAAGCTGAAAGACAAATTCTCCCAGTATGAATACGTCTCAGACACATTCCGCTCACTGCTGCCGTTCTCCACAGCTCAGCTCACTGTCGACGGTGAAGCCATACCGCACAACACAGAGAAACGTGGTGAGGACAATTTGGTGTTCGGTACTTTGGAAGATGCCAAAACAAACGTCGGCAACTACATGTATTCGGGGCCTCTGACCATCAACTTGGAGCGTAATTCCGTCGACAACACGCCTGCTGACACTGTCGACGCATCATACGAATGGAGTTTCTTCAACGACTCTACCGGCACATTCCGCAACAGATACAACAAGTTCTACAACGACATGACTGTTAATCAGGTGCCTATCCAAAACTATGGAACGCATTTCATAACACTTACATGCGACAACGGCGTATGCAAGGACACAATTGTCACAGGATTCAAAGTAAAGACATCATACCTGCTGATGCCAACAGTGTTCACACCTAACGGCGACAGCTACAACGACGAGTTACGCCCGACTTATACATCCATCAATGAGTATGAGATCTGGATCTACAACACCATGGGCAAAGAGATGTACAATTCAAAAGACATCACAGTGGGATGGGACGGCACATACAAAGGCAATGACGCTCCAATCGGTGCCTACTACTATGTGGTGAAAGCCAAAGGAGTGGATGGCGCTGACTATAAATTGAAAGGTGCCGTCAGCCTGGTTAGAAACGCAGACAACTAAACTATCTACAACTTAAGATTTCCGCTATGGAAACGAAGGTAAAGCAATTTATCGAAAAAGAGGCTCTTTTCACAAGAAAGGACAAAATCCTTATCGGTGTGAGCGGTGGACGTGACTCCATTGCTCTTCTGCATGTGCTTTATCGTTTGGGTTATGACATCGTCGTCGCACACTGCAATTTCCATCTCCGCGGAGAGGAATCCAACAGAGACAGCGAATTTGTGACAAAGCACGTCCAGGATATGGATGTGCCATTCTACACTATAGATTTCGATACAGAGCTGTATGCCCGCCAGAACAAGCTGTCGATTGAAATGGCAGCCCGTGAACTGCGTTATGAATGGTTTGAATCCCTGCTCAAGTTGACGGGATGCAAATATATAGCGGTGGCACACCATGCCGACGACGTGGTGGAGACATTCCTGATCAATATCACCCGAGGCACAGGCCTGCATGGTCTGACAGGTATAAAAGCCAAAAACGGCAATATCGTACGTCCGTTTCTCCGCATCACACGCAACGACATCAACGACTACATATACGACAATGGTCTTGACTACGTCGAGGACAGCACCAACAGCGAAGTGGTCTATGTGAGGAACAAGGTGCGCAACATCATCATCCCCGCATTGGAAACCATCAATCCAAGTTTCCGCACGTCGACAATCCAAAGCATCGAAAACCTCACACGCGCGCAAAACTTCGTAATGCACTACGTGGAGATCCTTCGTGATGAGATCGTAGAGCACAGGGAGGGCATGGATGTGCTCGACATTGAAAAGATACGCACGGCGCCCGAACCGATATATGTATTATATGAGGTGTTGAAGCCATACGGTTTTTCCGCATCCACAGTGTACAACATCTTCACATGTATATTTGAGGAAAACTCTTCAGGAAAACAGTTCTACTCCGCATCCGGAATACGCGCGCTCAGAGACAGAGACAAACTCTTCATACAGCTGCGAAAAGACGACAACGAAATGTATGCGGACGAACAAGAAGAATATGAGATACGCAACGTCGCAGCATTCTTCAATCTCAACCTCAAATTCATGGCCGAGATATTCGACAGCAACAGTTTCACAATCGTCAAAGACAAAAACGTATGCTGCGTCGACTATAAAAAACTGACATTCCCTCTGACATTGAGGAAATGGAAACAAGCCGACTCTTTCTGTCCGTTTGGGATGAAAGGCAGAAAAAAACTCAGCGATTTCTTTGTGGATCAGAAACTTAGTTTATTTGAAAAAGAAAATACATGGATCCTGACAGACGGCAAATGTGGCGACATCATTTGGGTGGTGGGCCAACGAACAGACAACCGTTTCAGGATAGACGAACAGACAAAGCAAATACTTAGAATTAGTTTTTTTAAACAGTAAAAAAATGGAAGGAAACGAAAAGACCAACGGAGCGGTGGCTCCATCAGCAGAGAAGCTAAAAGCATTGCAGCTTGCAATGGAGAAAATAGAGAAAGACCACGGAAAGGGTTCGATCATGCGTATGGGCGACCATGTGGCTACAAACGTGCCAGTGATCCCATCTGGTTCGATCGGCCTTGACCTCGCCCTTGGCGTAGGCGGATACCCACGTGGAAGAATAATCGAGATCTTCGGACCAGAATCGTCTGGTAAGACAACTCTTGCCATCCACGCAATCGCTCAAGCCCAGAAGGCAGGTGGACTTGCCGCTATCATCGACGCTGAGCACGCGTTCGACAGATTCTATGCAGAGAAACTCGGCGTCGACACCAACAACCTTGTGATGTCGCAGCCAGACAACGGTGAGCAGGCGCTTGAGATCGCCGACCAGCTGATCCGTTCATCTGCAGTGGATTTGGTGGTTGTCGACTCTGTTGCGGCACTTACTCCAAAAGCCGAAATCGAAGGTGAGATGGGAGATTCAAAGATGGGCTTGCAGGCCCGTCTGATGAGCCAGGCAATGAGAAAACTTACTGCCACTATCGACAAAACAAATACAACATGTATCTTCATCAACCAGCTTCGTGACAAGATCGGCGTGATGTTTGGCAACCCAGAGACAACAACAGGTGGTAACGCACTTAAATTCTACGCCTCTGTCAGAATCGACATCCGCCGCACATCAGCTATCAAGGATGGCGACCAGGTGATCGGAAACAGCACTAAGGTGAAGATCGTGAAGAACAAGGTGGCGCCTCCTTTCCGCAGTGCATCGTTCGACATCATGTTTGGTGAGGGAATCTCATACACAGGAGAGCTTATCGACTACGGTGTGGAATATGGAATAATCAAGAAGAGCGGTTCATGGTACAGCTACAACGATGAGAAAATCGCTCAGGGACGCGACGCAGCCAAGGAATTCCTTAAAGCAAATCCAGATTTGATGGAGGAGATCGACGCTGCTGTACGTGCCGCTATCAAAGAAAAAGAAAACGAGTAATTGAAATGCAGGAAGTAAAAACTGAAATATTCGACGAAAGAGCAATCCTTGTCGGAGTCGCCACACAGACAGTGTCGGAGCAGAAGGCAAAGGAATATCTTGACGAGTTGGCTTTCCTTGCGGAGACGGCGGGGGCATATCCGCAGCGTTTCTTCATCCAAAAACTGGTCCAGCCAAACTCCAACTTCTATGTTGGACCTGGTAAGATTGAGGAGATAAGAAACTATATCATCGATCATGAGGAAGACGAGGAGAATTCCATCAGCCTTGTGATTTTCGACGACGAGTTGTCGCCCAAACAGTTGCGCAACATCGAGAAAGAGCTGAAAGTCAAGATCCTCGACCGTACGACACTTATCCTCGACATCTTCGCAATGCGCGCTCAGACAGCACATGCCAAGACGCAAGTGGAGCTGGCACAATGCAGATACCTGTTGCCACGTCTGACCCGAATGTGGACACACTTGGACCGTCAGAAGGGAGGTATCGGTATGCGTGGTACAGGAGAGACGCAGATTGAGACCGACCGTCGTATCATCCTCAACAGAATATCGCTGTTGAAGGAAGAACTGAAGGAGATCGACAAGCAGAAGAGCACACAGCGCAAGAACCGTGGCAAGATGGTGCGTGTGGCGCTTGTGGGCTACACCAACGTCGGCAAATCCACAATCATGAACATGCTTTCCAAGAGCGACGTCTTCGCAGAGAACAAGCTCTTCGCCACTCTCGACACAACAGTGAGAAAAGTGACGGTGGAAAACCTTCCGTTCCTGCTTTCTGACACAGTAGGATTCATCCGTAAACTGCCGACTGATCTTGTGGAAAGCTTCAAAAGTACACTCGACGAGGTGAGAGAGGCAGACCTGCTTGTGCATGTGGTGGATGTTTCCAATCCGACATTCGAAGACCAGATCGCAGTGGTGGAGAAAACATTGTCGGAGATCAACAAAGAGGAGAAACCGACCATTCTTGTGTTCAACAAGATTGACGCATTCACATACATAGAGAAGGCGGAAGACGACCTTACTCCAATCAAACGAGAGAACTATTCACTTGAAGATTTGAAAAAAATGTGGATGGCAAAGATGAACAACAGCAACTGCATATTCATCTCAGCAAAAGACAAGTCGAATCTTGAAGACTTCAAGAAGCTACTCTACGACAAGGTTAAAGAGATTCATATCCAACGTTACCCTTACAACGATTTCCTATATCAGAAATACGACGAAGGAGAACTTGGAGAATGATAAATTAGAAATGCTAAATGCTAAATGCTAAATGCTAAATGCTAAATGCTAAATGCTAAATGCTAAATGCTAAATGCTAAATGCTAAATAAAAATTAAAAATAGGCAATCCGAATGGGTTGCCTATTTATAATGATAATAAGGAAAATGGCTAAGATAACAGTAGATGATTCCGAGATAACAATCGTGAAAGTTAGAAGCTGCTAAAATTCAATTAAATAAGTTGGCTACAGTTTGAGGATTATTAAGGACGGAACGTCCTAACCCCTCCCCACGTGCGAGCCGTAGGCGAGCACATATAAAAAAACACTGAGGAAAAATGATGAAAGCTCATGATGGAGAATTCTTTTTCCACAATTGGTTAAGAAATCGAAACACCATAGAATTTTTAGGCATTTGGGAAAAAGTGTATAATCCAAATTTTAATTCTGTCGAATTCGACAGAATTAAATCAATGGCAGGATTAAACAATTTTAGAATAAGTACAAAAGAATGGATAGAATCCACAAATGCAATAGGATTGGTTTCAAAAGCTAGCTGATATTATTAAAAATTGGATTAGGAATAGATATACAATTGAATTTCTTGGAACTTGGGAATTAATGCATAATCCAAAATTTAAAGTGGTCGAATTTGACCACTTTAGAATGCAAGCAAGTCTTCTTAATTTCGTTTTAAGTGCATCTGAATGGATTGAAAAAACTAATGCTATTGGTATTATTGTTAAAAAAGGAAAGTACGGTGGAACCTACGCTTATAAAGATATTGCATTCGAATTAAGAAGATATAGAATATAGGTCAAGTATCAGAAAAAATAGGAGTATAGGTCAAAAAATGAGGATTGTTAAGGACGGAACGTCCTAACCCCTCCCCACGTGCGAGCCGTAGGCGAGCACACAGAATTGAATAAAACCACAAAAGCACAAAGTTCACAGAGAAAAGCCACGCTTTTTTGAGGGGAAAAGACGAGAAAGTAGTACTTATGGTATTGCCTTTCAGGCAAAGTTTTGTATCATCGCCACATCAACCCGAGACTTCGTCACGGGTTACTCTCGCTTTGCTCGGTAGCGTCTTTCAGACGAAAAAAACAGAAATATCAGTCATAAAATAAGACATAGCTAAATGTCATTCTCTTTATGATTGTGAACTCGCTGATTACAAAATAAAATAGGCAATCCGAATGGGTTGCCTATTTTATTATCTTGGATCCAAGAACAAATCATTTTGTCTGGCAATTTGTCTCAATTGCTCAACTGGCAATGAGCTACGAATATGCATATAATAATCGTAACCGAAATCAAACTCAAAACCTTTGCCCTTGTTTTCAAATGAAATATCTGCCAATTCCCTCAAACAGGCTCTGATATAATTGCCTATTTTCGATCTGTGTATCCTGAGTCCTTTCCTGAGCGATCTATCCAAATCCTTAAGAGACTCGTTTATCTCTCTGTACCGTTTATCCTTAGCTATTTGGTTGGAGATACTATCGTAAAGACCTAAACGACGAATCGTTACAAACTCCATCTCGGATTTTTCCATAAGTTCTCTAATAAAGTTGACGTAATGGCTCTCCACTTCAATATATTCTTTGAGTGTGAACTTGTGTCCATCATACTCCTTATCCACATCACAGATGCTTGTCCACTCGTCTTTTGTGTAATGACCTTGCTCATTGTAAAACTCGGGACGATACTTCACCACAGTGTGCCAAGGCAACTTAAAATAATCCCAAACCCATTCAGTGTCAGCCCACTCCTCGTCGTAACATATCTCATAATCCCACTCCAAATCAAACAGATTCTGATTATTCAGTTTCTTCAGGATTCTCTTGGTAGACTTGGCATCTCTAACCTGATAATGGAGTTTGCAAATTCCGTTCTGTATCTCTTTTACAACAAACAGAGCGTTAGGAGATTCGACAGATTCCTTAATCTTTCCGTCGATCAAACATTGAAGATTATTCACCTTTGCTTCCGACTCCTTAGTTGGCAAACCATTCTCTAAAAGCTCCGTCAAACAGATTGTTATTTGACAACCCCACGCAAACGCCTCTTTTTGTCTGAAATTCAGAAGCGATCTGTTTACAATCATAACACTCGGACATACTTTATTTGTCCCCAGATCAGTGACTGTAGAGTTGATGATTTTGTATCTCTCCTTGGGTATTAATATGTCCAATTTCAGTTGCTTCATAAATCCCAACGTCTTCTCCAACCTCTTATCTTTACCCTTCAACCACTATTCTCTAACCTGTTAACCTCCAACCTCTCAACCTCCAACTATTCCTCTTTTCCCTTGTTGATTTCATCCATGAACCCGTCCAACATTCCTGCAGAACCCTTAAGGAAATTGCCAAGTTCATCAGCGAAATCGTTTGCCGCCTTCTTAGCCAATTTGCCAAGACATTTGCCTTTAAGACGGTTGATCTCCTGAAGTTCCTCCTCAGTATACTGGCTCTTATTCTTCTGAACCTCTTCCTCTATTTCCTCAAGTTCAGAACCCAATGCCACCCACTCCTCTTCAGAGTATTTAGCGTCGCTCTTGTCGAGCTGCTCGCTCAGCTGAGTCAAACGGTCGATCGGAGTCTGTTTTGTGGAGCAAGACGCTACAGATAAAGCAAGCAACGTCGCAACTATGATATGTCTTATTTTCATGTCGTTGATTTAAATAATATTTTTACAAATGTAGGAAAAATTTGGATTCATAACCATATGTCACCACTCTCCTATCGGTTCTTCATTAGATGCGAAAAACATTACAAAGTATATAGGGATATAAGTAATATCAGATTCCGTAAAAATCTGCCTTTCATTACTTAAAACATATGCTTTATGTATGTCGTAGTTTTTCACTTCAAGAAAATGATCAAGAGCGCTGTGTATTTTGTAGTCTTTACCAGACTTTACTTCAAGTGGCATAGTAGATAAGTTTTTAACATCATCCACAAGAAAATCCACCTCTCCATATTTTTTATTATCATAATAAAAACAGTCATTTCCATGAGCCTTCAATTCATCTGCGACAAACGTCTCATATACAGCACCAAGATTCACACTACACTCGTCATCCATAACCGCTTTTATATTGTTACGATAAAGCATTGCTGTAAGCATCCCGACATCATTCATATATAGTTTAAGAAGATTCTTCCCCTCGTTTTGACACAATGGATAAGATGGTTGACTTATTGCCTTGCATTCTGCCGTTATACCTGAAGCTATCAGATATTCAAACTCGTCTTCATAATCGGCTATACGTTTCCCTCTTTTCTCTTCAATATCCTTGACCACAACCCTTTTCTTTTTATTCTCCATGAGCGACGGAATCATATTATATATTCGCTGTACCTTTAACTTTCGCCCCGATTCTTGCTCGTATTTTGCGGCATCATTCAAATAAAGATCATGGATATCGCTATGAATCTGGCGGATTTTTATTATATTCTGCTCTGCGACAAAACAATTGACCGCGTCTGGCAATCCACCGACAAGCAAATATTTCCTAAGTAAATCCATTATCCTGTTGTGCAATCCCTCATTCAAACTCTTACCGTCGTTAAATGACTCTCGCATACTTTCTATGACCAGTTCACCTACTCCATTTGCCCACAAGAATTCCTCAAAGTCGAGAGGGTACATCCTTACCCGTTCATAATATCCTCCAGGGATAGACTGTGTCTTCCTTAAGGTTATTCCCAATTGTGAACCACTAGCAATATATGTAAATTTATCATCTTGCATTAAAAATTTTACGAGCGTAAGAAGATGATCATACGCTTGTATCTCATCTATGAAAACAAGAGTAGACACTTTATCTCCCATCCTATCTCCTGCAATAGAACTTAATGCTAGATAGAAATCCTTTATTGTCTTTGCTTCTGCAAACAATCTTTCTCCCTGCTTATCCTCCTCCATATTTATCTCAATATAATTAGGAAACAAAGATTGCCCAACTGATCGTATAATATACGACTTACCAATCTGCCTTGCCCCATCTATTAATAGCATCTTATTCGATGGTTCTTTCAGATACGATTCTATATTATTGTAAATCTTTCTTTTAAGCATACAAAATACACTTTTCCGTAAAAAATAGCACTTCAAAAATACACTTTTCCGTAAAAAATAGCACTCAAAAAATACACTTTTCCGTAAAATCAACCCCTTAAAAAATACACTTTTCTTTTTAAAGTGCCTGATTCGGATACTTATCACATAAAATTTGCATAGTGCATCATGCAGTTTTACGGCAAAATTGCATACTCTATCGTGCAATTTTTGAAGATTTTTGCATACTCTATCGTGCAAAATTGTAAAAATGTTCGGTTTCATTTATTGAAAATTCATTTGAAGGATCCGATATGAGGATTGCAAAAATCAATTAGGCATATGAATTGGTATCTAGAATGGAGACTGACATCTTTATAAATTACAAGTAATAAAATGTCGTTTTTTTAATTTTCTCTATATATTTGCAATAATTTACAACCGTTTTTCTTGAAGACCATAAAGATTCATTTATAAAATCTCTATGGAATTAGAGATCAGACGCATTAATATAATTTGTAAAAAACAGAAAGTAATTTTTTGAAGTAAATACATATTTTTAACATAAGCATTAGCTATTATTCGCGTTCAAACCAAAAAGCCTGAGAAACTGATTTGATTTGAAAATCGGATAGCAATGTTCACGGAGACGCTTTGAAAGTGGCTTCGCTTCCATACTTATACAAGTAGTTGATGCTCGCACCGTCTGGTGTGGGCTTCTATAAGTATGGGCGGGGTTTCATCTCAGGCTTCCCTGTGAACGCGAGTAGAAAGGTCCACACCTTTCTTTTCGCCCGACACTACCCGATGGGAATTGATAGTCAAGTGCTGAAAACGACTATCAATCATGGCAGGAAATAGCAATCTTGGAGCGGCTAAAAATGCCAAGAACGACGAGTTCTACACGCAATATGCCGACATTCAAAAAGAGGTGAACGCATACCTCGAATATAACCCCGACGTTTTCAGAGGAAAAACTATCCTTCTTCCATGTGATGATCCAGAATGGAGCAACTTCACTAAATTTTTTGCACAAAACTTTGAGGAATTCGGGCTAAAGAAACTGATTTCCACGAGTTTCGCCCCAGAAAGCAAAACTATAAAAAGTTGGCAACCTACTCTCTTCGAGACGGAAAACCCCAACTACGACAAAGATAAATCCAAAACTAACGGCAAGATTTTCATTCTGGAAAGAGACGTGAACAACAACGGCACCATAGACTATGACGATCTCGAATGGAATTATCTTGAAGGCGACGGTGATTTTCGGAGCGATGAGGTGAAAAAATTGCGTGATGAAGCGGACATAATCATCACAAATCCACCATTCTCTCTGTTCAGAGAATTTGTAGCGTGGATTATGGAAGCAAACAAAAAATTTTGCATCATCGGAAATATGAACGCCATTACATATAAAGAAGTTTTTCCTTTAATAATGAAAAACAAACTTTGGTTTGGTCAATCTATAAATAGTGGAGATAGAGAATTTATGGTACCAAATGATTATCCATTACAAGCATCAGGATGGAGAATAGACGATTCCGGCAATCATTATATTCGAGTTAAAGGAGTCAGATGGTTCACCAATATAGATCATGGACGTCGTCATCAGCCTTTGAAACTGATGACTATGGAAGACAATATCAAATTCAGCAAGCATAAAGAAATAAAGGGCAAAGAATATCAACACTACGACAATTACGATGCTATAGAAGTTCCGTTTACTGATGCTATTCCATGTGATTATGAAGAAGCAATGGGCGTTCCGATTTCTTTTATGGACAAATATTGTCCAGAGCAATTTGAGATATTAGGCTTAACTCAAATTGGATGTCACGATTCATGTCCAGATATAAAAAGATATAATGATTATAGTGAGATGTTAACTTCAACTAATGAGGCAACCGGTTCTTCAGGTGGAAAAACAAATGAAAATGCTGTATTGCCAGGAGTTGGAAATAAAAAAACATATTACTTAGGACCCAATGGAGAAAAAGTTCATTCAGAATATAAAAGACTTTTAATCCGTAAAATCAAACTATAGATTATCAATTATTAACTCTTAATTTTTGTACTATGAAATTAGATTTGACAACTAAAGAAGGTCTTGATAACGCTAACAAAGCATTGATGATTATCAACCCTATATTAGGCATTGGTGTACTTGGGTTTAGAAAATTGTTTGCTTCTGTTCCCTCTGCAGAGGAACAAAAAGAAACCGCAATTAAACTTATCGAAGAAGGAAAGAAAAAAGGAGTCGAAAGTATGGACATTGAAATTTCAGGAGAAGCAGGTGCTCATTTTTCTGTTCCAATAGAAGACGTAGACATATCTATGGGTGCTGGCAGCAAAGGCAATATTCGTGTTCATGTCAAATACAAATAATCCATGAAAACAACCCTACGTACCGACATCACCATCGCAGATATCTGCAAAGGCTTCCAATATAATGAATTGGAAGGGAAAGGTCTTTTTGGATTAGACGGAAAACTCACCATCCAACCAGAGTATCAGCGAAACTACATCTATGCGGATGGCAAAAAAGATGTGGCTGTGATAGATTCAATCATAAAGGGCTATCCGTTGGGAATCATCTATTTCAACAAAATAGGTGAAGATAAATATGAAGTGCTCGACGGTCAACAACGTATCACTTCCTTTGGTCGATATGTGACAAAAAAATTCGCAATAAAGGATAGTAACGGAATGGAACAATACTTCAGCGGACTTCCAAAAAATCTGCAAGACAAGATAATGCAGACTCCATTGCTCATCTATATTTGCGAAGGTGAAGAAAGTGAAATCAAAGAGTGGTTCAAGACTATCAACATAGCTGGAGTACCACTAAAAGAGCAAGAACTTCTTAATGCCATCTATTCTGGTCCATTCGTTACACTCGCAAAAGCAGAGTTTTCAAACTCACAAAATGCCAACATTCAAAAATGGAGTGCATACGTCTCTGGTTCTGTCATTCGTCAGGACTTTCTACGCACAGCTCTCGACTGGGTGAGCAAAGGAGCTGTTGACAACTACATGAGCCAACATCGTCAGGACACAAACATCAATGAACTGAAAACATACTTTATAAGCGTCATTGAATGGATATCCACAACCTTCAAATCAGTTGAAAAAGAAATGTGCGGATTGGAATGGGGACGGCTCTATGAGACCTACCACACAAAGGCATATAGCATAGATGACGTGGACAAGAAGGTGAAAGAACTATATGGCGACCCATACGTAAAGAACAGAAAAGGCATATATGAATACATCCTTGGCGGGTGTGTGGAACACAAACTGATTGAAGTAAGAGTATTCGATGATGCAACCAAAAAAACCGTTTATGCTAAACAAACCCAAACGGCAGAAGCTGCAGGTCAATCCAACTGTCCTCTATGTGCTTTGGGTGACAATACCAACAAAACAAAGATTTGGAAACTATCGGAAATGGATGCAGACCATGTGACAGCATGGAGCAAAGGAGGTGCAACAGATATAAATAATTGTCAGATGCTTTGTGTTACACATAACAGAGCTAAAGGAAATAAGTAAAAACTATCAATTTCTATTATTGTCTCTGCACAATTTTCTCTCTTTCTCTCAAAAAAGTCGTTGACTTTTCTCTGGGACCTTCTGGCCTCTGTGGTTTAAAAATTGCATACTCTATCGTGCAAAATTGTAAATTTGCTGAAAAATTCGGCTTCATTTATTAAAATCCGGAGAGACTCAGGTGACGTGACAAATAGTGCAAACCCATAATCCACTATGAGTTCATCTGGCAAATTTTCACTATCTTTGCGCAAAGAATCAGAATTTATGTTACGTAAACCTCATCTAATCATTGTATTATTGACAATGATAATGTTCTGCACATTCACGTCGAATGCAGAAGAGACAGAAAAAAAGGAAGAAGCGAAAGAGAAAAAATTGTCTGGATTTCTCTCTGCTGGAGGATCATTGAGTTCAGGAAACATCGATAAATCAGATATCAAGGCGACGGGAGGGATCGCTACAGACGACAGCACTATTTCATTCGCATTGGCAGGAAAATACACCTTTTCCCAAAGCGACCATAAAATAAAAAACAACGGCATTGAAGCTGCACTTAAAGTAGACTTTATACAGTACAGGAAATGGTCGCCACTGCTTGCATGTGAGTACGTCCACAACACTTACAAAGGCTACAACTTCAGATTGTATTCAGTGGCGGGAGTCAAATACCGTATTTATAACAAACCCAAAGTCTGCGACTACTCCATCAGTCTGGCTGGGCTTTACGATGTCGTCGACTACACAGACGATAAGAAAACCTTGGATGACCAGGCATTCCGTCTCTCCCTGAGGCCCAAAATGAAGCAAAAGATTGGTGAGTCGGTCCATCTGATAGAGAAAATTTTCTATCAGCCGAAAGTGGGCGAGTTCAATGATTATTTGATAAGGAATGAGGCAGAAATAGAATGCAAGATAGTGTCAGCCTTGTATTTAAGCGTCATCTACGAGTTTGACTATCGCAGTGTTTTGCCTCCAATAAGAGAAGACGTGACGTATAAGCACAGCGACCACTCACTTGAATTTTCGCTGAAATTCAAGCTATAGGAAAAAGGGTTCTTAATGCACTCTTATGTTTATGTTATTATTGTAGCCAGTCCAAATAATTATTGGGAGTTATAACAACTGTTTCCTTGATATTGTATGCCTCTAGGAAAGCTTTGGGAAATTTTGAGCCACCTTTATTAGGATTCCATTTCATTTCAAATGCTGTCATCGCTCCGTCGCATTCTTCTATATAGTCTATTTCTTGCTGCTCTTTTGTTCTCCAAAAATAAGTATTCACATAGCGACCATTATAACGATTGTATTTCATGCGTTCCGAAATAAAAAAATTCTCCCACAATGCACCCATGTCTTGACGAAGGTTGATGGAATTGAAATTTTGAATGAGAGCATTCCTTATGCCGTTGTCGTAAAAATATATTTTCTTGCTTTTCTTCAGTTCTGATCTAAGATTTCTGCTCAGACCATTCAAACGAAAGACGATATAGCACTTCTCTAGCAAGTCAACATATTTCTCAATCGTTCTACTATCTGTTCCAACGGTAAGAGCCAACTCATTATATGAGACCTCACTGCCAACTTGTAACGCCAATGCCACAAGTAATTTTTCTATTATTACTGGTTTTCGTACCCCCTCCAATGAGAGTAAATCCTGATACATATAGCTACCTGATAGGTTCTGCAATATTTCACGCGGATTTTGCTCTCCGGTTATCACATCAGGATACGACCCATATATCAGCATCGATTCGAACTTCTGTTTGGCACGTAATATACCACCATCATTCAAAATTTCCTGCATGGATATAGGAAATAGCTGATACTCAAATTTACGACCTGTAAGAGGTTCGTTCAATTTACCTTGCAACATAAACGATGAAGACCCTGTCACAAGCAACTGAACATCCTTAAAATGATCAGTAATTAACTTTAGTCTTATTCCTATACCTTGTATGCGCTGTGCTTCATCTACGTATATAAGTTTATTATTGGCAACCAGTTGACGCATATCATTCAGATTATCGGCATGTTCAAGCAATTCTCGTGCATAAGCATCATCACAATACAACGAAAGAATCTGATCTTTGCCTACCGGCAAATTAGAAGAATCCAATATTTGTTGGCATAGTGTGGATTTTCCTACTTGTCGTGCTCCAATAAGAATGATTGCTTTACCTTTGAACATACGTTCCTCAATATGATCTTGTAAAAGTCTTTTTATGAGTGACATCTTAATATTTATTTATTATGCAAAGTTATAAAAAAAGGCTAAACTAAAAAATAGCACCGATTTTTTGAGTTGTAAATCAAAAAATCGGTACTATTTTTTGATTTTATCAATATTAAAATAGTTTTTTGTCGTTTATGACTGATTTTAAGGATTTTTAATGGCCCGTGTTTGATAGATATTGACCCTCCTTCACTTTCCTCTGCGAGTTCACAAAAACGGACAGATATAAAATGAAATTCTTGTTTGCACAATTATTTTTGCATATTTCAATAAATATGATGACCTTTGCATATTATAATTAATACATTTCATGGACAACGTGTTTATAAGAACATTGAAGAGCAAAGACCACAACAGACCACCGGTTTGGTATATGAGACAAGCTGGACGTATTCTTCCAAGCTACAATGAACTTAGAAAACAATACAGTTTCCGGGAACTGATGACAACGCCAAAGCTTGCGGCAAAGGTGACTTTGCTTCCTGTAGAGGATCTTGGCGTCGACGCGGCGATTATTTTCAGTGACATACTCACCATCCCTACCGCTATGGGAATGGACATTGAGTGGACAGACAAAGGTCCTGTTTTCCACAATCCACTTGTTGATGCACAAAATCCACACAAATGTTTATCACCTGACAGTGACAAGCTCTCTTTCGTGTATAGTGCCATCGAATTAGTGAAACGTCAAAGCGACGTTCCACTACTTGGTTTTTGTGGAGCTCCACTCACCACCCTATTCTACATGTTGCAGGGGACAAGCCTCAAACATGAGTTTCCAGAGGCTCGTAAATTCATATATCAGAACAAAAAGGAGACTGAACTTCTGATTGACGCAGTCACAGAATTCAGTATTGAATACGCGACACAGCAGATAAACCGTGGCGTTGATGCCTTCCAGCTGTTTGATACCCACGCTGGATTAATGCCATTGGATATCTACAAGGAAATGTTTATTCCGGCTGTAAGACGTATCGCCGACGCTGTAAGATCAAAGGGCATTCCTTTCATATTTTTCCCAAAAGGATTAGGGGCTGGTTTGAGCCTAGTGACACCTGATCTATGCGATTTCGTAAGCATAGATTGGCAGACATCTCTTCCTCAGGCACGACAAATGGTGCATCCTCAAGTGGGTCTGCAAGGCAACATAGATCCTATGCTGCTATTCGCATCCAAGGATGAGATCATCAACTATATGGAGAAAAACTACAAGCCATTTTTCGCAAACAATCCTGGTTGGATATTAAACTTGGGTCATGGCGTGATGCCAAACACTCCATTCCAAAACATTAAGTATCTAACTGACTGGATTAAAGCAACTAACTGGATTTAATAATGATACAATATATATCCATCAACCACCAAAACGCATCGCTCACCGACCGAGAGGAATTTCTTCAGAAATTGGAAACTTTATCGGTAGGTCCATCGGTCCTTTTGCAAACTTGCAACCGTATAGAGCTTTACTATGGTGATGGCAAAGTGCCCGACGACGTGGCACGCCATCTTTTCAGAGTTGTTTGTGGACTGGAATCAGCCATCATGGGTGAAAAGGCTGTTCAAGGACAAGTCAAAGACGCATATATGACCGCCAGACAAAGCGGTCAGAAACTGCCGAGCGGAATCCACAAACTGTTTGAATGCGCTTTGGAGATCGGCAAACAAGTGCGCGTTGACACCCAAATATCATATGGAGCTGTCAGCCACAGCCTCGCAGCCATCGAGATCATAAAGAAAGAACATATTGACGTCAAGACAGCAAAGATCGCAATAATCGGCGTCAACAAACTTAACGAAGACATCATAAAGTTTCTCAAAAACAAAGGTGCAGAGAATGTGATGCTCATCAACCGAACAGTCGCCAATGCCGAGGAAATTGCCGAAAAATATTCAATAGAATGCCACGGATTCGACCAACTTCCTGACGTGCTGGGCAATAGCGACGTCGTTATAAGTGCCACATCTTCCCCCGACCATGTGATCTGCAAGGAAGATATAACTACCAGACACAAAATGCTGTGTATAGATCTTGCCTTCCCTCGCGACATCGATCCTAATGTAGGCTCTGTGGATGGCATAACGCTTTATAATCTTCACGATGTGGAGGAACTGGTGAAAGCCAACCTTTCCATCAGAGAAGACGAAGTGGAAAAAGCAGAAAAAATGATAGAGGAAGAGATTGAAAAACTTAAGGAGATTCTCGACAGACGCGATAGCAGGTCCAAACCTGTACGTGTGATTGCCAGAAGCAGCAAGCTGTCCAGACTGCAGGTCACTGAGGTTTTCAACCGTTTTCCAGACGTGCCCCACACTGTGATCTATTCCGAATCGTATGGCGACAAAAACCTGAAGATTTCCCTGTTGAACGGTGAGGCTCCCGACGACATGTTCACAAGAGAGCTTGATGCCGCTCTGCTGAACGGCGACGCGGATATCGCCATCCATTCAGCTAAAGATCTTCCTGAAAAGCTGCATCCAGACCTGGAAGTGATAGCCCTTTATGAAGCATTCGACAAGACAGACTCACTCGTAAGTTTCAATAATCTCAAATTGTCGGAACTGAAACCAGGCAGCAAAATTGGGACAAGCTCTCCATTAAGACGCAAGGAGCTGTTAGCCCTTCGCCCAGACATCCAGATTGTAGACATTCGTGGTTGTATAGAGGATCGTGTAGCCCAGGTGCGACGTGGGGATATAGATGCCGCCATCGTGGCGACATGCGCGCTCAAACGTCTTGGGATGGAAAACGAGATAGCTGAGATTCTACCGTTTGCCACTCATCCTATGCAGGGCCGGCTTGCCATCACAGCGAAGAAAGGGAGAGCCGACCTGAAAGCCATTTTCCAAAAAGACAGTTTGGTATGAGCACATTATTTACAGGTCTCGTCTGCAACAACAAAGAGTATATCCACACACCATTAATTGAAATAGTGCCAGTAAAAGACGACTCACAACTTCGTAAAGCACTTTTTCAATGGTATGACGATAAAAGCGAAAATGTCGGATACCTGCTCTTCACAAGCAGATATTCTGTAAAATATTGGAGTTTGAATCTCGACGGCAGAGATCCGCAACACATCATGCCAAACAAAAAAGTTGTGTCGATAGGTGCCACCACAACACTGGCCCTCGTTGAAGCTGGGTTTCAAGATATCGAGCAGGTGGAAGAAGACAACTCGTATGGAGTGATCGATTGGTTTTCAAATAGAGAAAGGGGGCATGTGCTTATTCCACGATCTAATCTGGCTCTCAACCTGATTCCAGACGGACTCAGAGAACTGGGCTTCCAAGTGACAACAGTCACTGCATACGAAAATATAATGCCAAGCAACCCAAAGAAAGTAGACCTGTCGGAAATTGACCGCATCATATTCACGTCGCCAAGCACAATTGATAATTTTGTGAAATTGTACGGATATCTGCCAACCGACAAAGAGCTGAAAACCAGAGGCGTTGTCACAGAAAAACATTTAATGGAAATACTAAATAAAAACATATAAAATGATCAGATATAGAGAATTCAGAAAAGATCAGGCCACTCGCGACCGATATGCTGACGTAAATGTGAAAGCTGAGGATTTCATATTTCCATACTTCGTTGTGGAAGGTACTGGCATAAAAAGCGAAATCTCAAGTATGCCTGGCATTTATAGATTTTCCATCGACACTTTGGTGGATGATGTTAAGGAAGTTTACAAATTAGGTATAAACAAAATATTATTGTTCGGTGTCATCGACGACAAACTGAAAGATGAACGAGGATCTTTGGCATATACTGAGGATGCTCTTGTTTGCAGAGCCGTCAAAGCAATCAAAAAAGCCGTTCCTGAAGTTTTGGTCTTCACAGATGTCTGCCTTTGCGAATACACAAGTCACGGACATTGCGGATTGTTGAAGGACAACGACGTCGACAATGACGCGACTCTACCATTGCTTGCAGAGATGGCATACGTCCATGCCAAAGCAGGAGCTGATTTCGTAGCACCGTCGGCAATGATGGACGGTCAGATCGAAGCTCTCGACAAGCGATTGAAAGAGGCCGGACTTCGTGACAAATGCAAAATCATGGCTTACTCCGCAAAATATGCGTCCGCTTATTACGGACCTTTCAGAGACGCTGCTGACTCTGCCCCATCTTTTGGAGACAGAAGAACATACCAGATGGATTTCAGAACTCACGATCAGGGAATCGGAGAGATAGAGGCCGACGTTGCGGAAGGAGCAGACTGGACAATGGTGAAACCAGCCATGCCATACCTTGACATCATCGCTCGTGGTGTGGAAAAATTCCCAAATATTCCAATGGTGGCATACCAAGTGAGTGGAGAATACTCAATGGCTAAAGCTGCCGCAAAAATGGGATTCCTTGATGAGAAACGCATCGTTTTCGAAAGTCTCATCGCCATCAAGAGAGCCGGAGCAAAATACATCATTACTTACTACGCTAAAGAATACATGCAGAGATGGGCATAAACAACAGAGAAAAGTCAGCAGCGGCATTTGCCGAGGCTCTACAAGTAATACCAGGAGGTGTCAACAGTCCGGTACGCGCATTACGCAGCGTAGGGACAACTCCTCTTTTCGTTAAGGAGGCCAAAGGCGCATACATCACCGATATCGACGACAACAAATTCATCGACTTTTGCATGTCATGGGGAGTCTTCATTCTAGGACACAACCAAGAGAAAGTCAGCAAAGCTGCCTGCGACGCCGTTTTGCGCGGCAGCAGTTACGGTATCCCTACTGTAAGCGAAACCATCCTAGCCCAAAAGGTTAGAGAGGCAATCCCTTCCATGGAACGTCTAAGATTCGTGAACAGCGGTACGGAAGCCACTATGTCGGCTATACGTGTGGCACGCGGATACACAGGTCGAGATATATTGGTGAAATTCGAAGGCAATTATCACGGTCATGCCGACCACCTGCTTGTTGCGGCTGGATCTGGCGTCGCCAATATCTCCAACGCATCGTCGGCAGGAGTGCCTAACGATTTCGTGAAGCATACCGTCGTCCTACCTTATAATGACACTGAGGCTCTAAAGAAATATTTCGCTGAGAATGGCGACAAAGTGGCGGCCCTCATCCTTGAACCAGTCGCTTGCAACATGGGTGTGGTAGTCCCAACCGAAGAGTTTTTGAAAACAACCAGAGAAGTGACATCCCAACATGGAGCCGTCCTGATCTTCGACGAGGTGATAACAGGATTCCGTCTTTCAAGAGGAGGTGCTCAACAAAGATTCGGCATCAAACCAGATATGACAACAGTCGGAAAGATAGCTGGCGGAGGATTCCCGGCAGCCGCATTCGGCGGAAGAGAGGACATCATGCGCTGTCTTGCCCCAGACGGACCGGTATATCAGGCTGGCACACTAAGCGGCAACCCTGTGGCTATGGCTGCAGGAATAGAGACATTGAATCAGTTGTCACAGCCTGGATTCTATGAAGAGCTTGAGGAAAGAAGCAACAAGTTCATTGAAAAGTTGGAAAAGATTGTTGAGGGAAAAGGCATCCAGCTCAACCATTGCGGCTCTATGTTTACAATGTTCTTCAACGACAATCCAGTCCGTAATTTCCAAGACACAAAGAAAAGCGACCAGGAACGATTCGCAAAATATTTCAGAAACATGCTCAGCAGAGGCATATATGTAAGCCCGTCACAATTTGAGGGAAACTTCATATCTGCCTGCCACTCACAAGAGATCCTTGACTACGTATTGAAAAGTATTGAGGAGAGCATAGAGTAAAAAAACTCATGCCTAGAAATAAAAAGCCAACTGGATATCCACCCAGTTGGCTTTTTTCAGTTCGTTTAATCTACCAAATCATCCAAGATTTCCTTTTCTTGTCATTACACCTTCAAAAGCTTAACAACCTCCGACTCAATCTGATCAGGCGTCACCGTAGGAGCAAAACGCTTCACTACATTGCCATTCTTATCCACAAGAAATTTTTCAAAATTCCACTCTATATCACTCTTCTTACCACTCTTGCCATTGATTTTTGAAGTAAGCGAAAGAAGCACATTCTTAACACTGAAGCCCTTATTGTCTCGCTCCGCAATAGCATTTTTCAAGAATGTGTAGAGAGGAGATTCATTTTCTCCATTCACATCTATCTTTTTGAAACGAGGGAAAGTAGTGTCATACTTCAATGTGCAGAAAGACGAAATCTCCTCATCGTTTCCCTTGGCCTGCTCCATGAACTGGTTGCATGGGAAATCAAGGATTGTAAAGCCAACCGCCTCATACTTGCGGTAAAGCTTCTCCAATGCCTCATACTGGGGAGTTAAACCACAGCCTGTTGCTGTGTTGACTATCAGCATAACCTTGCCCTGATACTCACTAAGCGAAACCTCTTTGTCCTGAAAGTTTTCACGCTTTGTAACTTTAATGTCGTAAATTCCCATAGCTATAAATTTTTAATCGTTTACGATTTATTTTTATTTGTTCTGCAAAGGCGAAAAATCAATCCCTTACTGAACTACATGCAAAACTAATGAAAAATTATATCGCACACAACATTTATTGTTATTTTTTGAATTATTTTCTGATTTTTTTGCGAAAAATCCTTAGAAATAGACGTTTCCAAATAGTCAATCATTCCCATGATCGTAGGGGCAGATTTCAAACCTGCCCGCAATAGGAATAATGATAAAAACAGAAAACAATGTCAGCTATAAGAATCTGTTCAAATTTAATTTAATTATTTGGTTATAAAGTCGAGGATTGTTAAGGGCCCATGTTTAATAGATATTGGCCCTAACCCCTCCTAACATGCGAGCCGTAGGCGAGCACATATATTTTAATAGAAGCACAATGATTGCATTTTTGATCGCTCATCCTTGCGGATTCGCGGAAAGAGGGGAAGTTAGGGCGTTCCGCCCTTAACAATCCTCATTTATGACACTCCGACTACCGATTTTCCCCTATTTTTTAATTTTGTCGAATTGTCGTTAAATAGATTCTTAAAAATCTTCATTTTTCTGCAAAACCTACTGACATAATGTTGTCACTCCACCCCTCTAATTTTGCAACGTCGATAACGAAATCGACACTAGTATTCATCTTTAAAATTTAATAAAATGAGAATTACAACAGTAAAGGCAAAGAAGGTGATGAAGTTCACAACAAATGCGACTCTTAAGGATCTTGACAAGTACACTGGCACAAAGCCTTCCGAGCTCTACGCAGAAGCCCAACGATGCGGCTATCAGACTCTGGAGCCACAGATCTGGCAGTATACCGGTCCGGACGGCAAACCGGACACCGTCTTCAAACTTGAAATAATGCTCCCTATCATTGGCGACGGTAATGGATTGAAACCTGAAGGATTCGAGATTGGTGAGGCCAAAGAATTCAAAGCCCTCCAGACTCTTCACGAAGGACCGTGGGCTGAACTCGGCCCCGTCTACTGCAAGCTGATGAAGCACGTAGCGGACAACGCTCTACAGACTACTGGCGTAACACGTGAAGTCTACATCCGCTGTGATTTTGAGAACCAGGAAAACTGCATCACAGAAGTGATGATAGGTTTGGTTTGATCATCTGTCGACACATAATAAAATCACCACATGCCTTTCTCTATATTTGAAACCTTGTGGTGATTTATTATTTTTGCTTCACATTATTACAATAATCAAAATGAATCGCACCGACCGTCTTCAAGCTATCCTCACTCACCTTCAATCGAAGAAAGTGGTTACCGCTCAAGAACTTGCAGAGAGGTTTGATCTGAGTGTCAGAACTATATATAGGGATCTCCGTGCTCTCGAGGAGACGGGAATACCAATAGGTGCTGAGGCTGGCATAGGATACTTCATCAACGACGGCTACACACTCCGTCCTGTGGCTTTCACCAAAGAAGAAGCCTCAGCTCTTATCGTCGGAGCCAAACTGCTTTCTCAAAATTCCGACTGCACCGTCAACAAAGATTATGAAAATGCTCTTTTCAAAATTAAAGCCATCCTCAAACCACAGGAAAAAGAAATAGCCGAAACCATATCACAGCACGTGGAGGTCATCGGGCATAATCCCGTCAAAAACCTATATATAAGCGATATTCAGAAAGCCATTGCCGACAAGAAAATATTGAAAATCAAATACCTGTCGTTAAAAGATTCAAAGCCCGTTGAACGGATGCTGGAATGTGTAGGGCTATGCAACTACCTCGGCAACTGGCATCTTTTCGCATGGTGCCGACTGAGAAAAAGCTATCGTGATTTCCGTCTGGACAGAATTGTTGAACTTAATATCACCGATTTGCCATGCGCTAAAGACGACATATTCTCGATATCTGAGTTTATCGAATCCCAAAAGCCGTTCCACCATACTCCAAACATCAGTTTCCGCATCAAGAAAGACGTCTATAGATATCTTGACAACTGGAAAGAATATTACGGATTTGTATGTGAGGAAGAATTGAGCGACTCATATATAATGCATTTCTATTCCGACAATTACGACAGCATCGCGTTTATGATTCTCAACTCAGGAATAATGGCAAGTGATGTCCAGCCACCCGAACTGATGGAAAGGATCACTTTCTATGCCAAGAAGACGTATGATTGGTATGTGAAGTAGAGGCATCATATTGTGGTGTTTCTGCTAAATAACGTCCATTCAAAATTAAAAATTAGGAGAAAAATTGCAGTTGGAGTGTCATAAATGAGGATTGTTAAGGGCGGAACGCCCTAACCCCTTCCCACGTGCGAGCCGTAGGCGAGCACATAAAATACAGAGACATAGAGTTTTTAAGAGAAATTCTACATTTATGAGGAAACAAGACGTGAAAGCAATTTCTATTGTATTGCCTTTCAGGCAAAATTTTATGACATTGCTGGACTTTCCCGAGACGTTGTCACGGGTTATTCTCGCTTTGCTCGGTAACGTCTTTCAGACGAATCTCTCAGATATCAGACAGGTTTTCAAATCTGCCCGCAATAGGAATAATGATCAAACAGAAAACAGTGTCAGCTATAATATCTGACACTTGGAAAACCCACAAACAAGAGTGTGCGGGAAAGCTCCCCAACGGAGAAAACAGAAACATGGGGAAACACTAAATAATAGAAATCATCGAATATACTCGGTGATTTTTTGCGTTTTTTATAGAGTATATTCGGTGATATTTTGTTATTTTTATAGAGTATATTCGATAAAATAGTTACTTTTGTCTATATTTTAACAAGAGAAAGCTATGATAGACAAAAACACAATTAAACTTATAATCGCAGAAAATCAGCAATTTATCTCAAAAGTCAAACTGTTCAAACGTGAATATAGTTTCGAAAAAAATTTGAATTATGTGTTGGTTGGTCTTCGACGTGCAGGCAAATCCTATCTTTTATATGAACGAATACAACAACTTATGAAAGAAGGACACTCAGAGGAAGAGTTCCTATACTTCAATTTTGAAGATGACCGACTTCTCAACATACAAGTGTCCGACCTAAACACTATACTGACATCCTATCAAGAAATGTTTGATTATAAGCCATTCATATTTCTCGATGAGATTCAAATTATAGATGGATGGGAAAAATTCGCACGCAGACTTGCAGATCAAAATTATCATGTTTATATCACAGGCAGCAATGCAAAAATGTTAAGTTCGGAGATTGCCACAACTCTTGGCGGTCGATTCCAAATAAAAGAAGTGTTCCCCCTATCCTTCCGTGAAATGCTTAGATCAAAAGGTATTGACGTAGATGATAAAAACTTTGAATACAAGAACGCAACATCTATCAATAAATACTTAGAGGAATATTTCCGTTTTGGAGGGCTACCGGAAGTAGGAAACGTGCAAGACAAACGTTCATGGCTCAACGGACTATATGGAAAAATCTTTTTTGGCGATTTATTAACTCGTTACTCTATTCGTAATGATAAAGCATTAAAATTTGTTGTGCAAAAACTTGCAGAAAGCATCAAACAACCCATATCATATAGTAGAATTGTCAAAATGGTATCGAGCATAGGAACTAAAATTTCCACCGAAACAGTCATAGACTATCTTGGATATATGAACGAGTCATGGCTCCTTATACCGATATCAAACCACGCCTCGAAGTTCGTAGAAAAGGCATCAAATAAGAAATACTATTTCATTGACAATGGAATACTTAATTTGTTCCTCACCGATCCTAATACAAGTTTATTAGAAAATATGGTTGCGATCAATCTCTATAAGCAATATGGTGATGACGTTGCATTCTTCAACAACAATATTGAAGTCGATTTCTATGTGCCAAACCAGAAAATAGCCATCCAAGTAAGTTACTCACTCAAGGACGAAGACACAAAGAAAAGAGAAGTGCGTGCTCTTGATAAAATTTCTTCATTTGTCGACGTAGAAAGACGTTACATAATAACAATGTATGAAGAAGAGATAATAGAGAGGGATGGACATACTATCCATGTGGTTCCATTGTCGAAATGGCTACTAAAAAATTAATCTCACGAATACCACAAAACAACACTTCAAAAATTTTATTCGCAGGTTTATTTGCTTAAATTTTCGAACTTTATTATTTTTGCATACAAGTGTAATTTTGCATAGAATGTTTTTTCGCGACGTATACGGGCACGATGAGCTCAAACATCAACTCATCGACGCTGTCAAATCAGGCAGAATTCCACACGCTCAGCTGTTCTGTGGCCCGGAGGGTGTGGGCAAATTGCCGTTAGCGTTGGCATACGCCCAATATGTGTCGTGTGAAAACAAAGGAGAGAACGACTCCTGCGGACAATGCCCGTCGTGCAAAAAATACGCTATGCTCGCACATCCGGATCTGCATTTCGTCTTTCCGATCATACAAAAGAAACCGGCGGGAAGCGATGAATACTGTATGGAGCATCTCGACGGGTGGAGAGAAATGTTTGCTACATCTCCCTACTTCAATCTCGACAAATGGGTGGAGGAGGAATTCAGCAGCGTCGCCACCAAACAGCCCGTCATCTACAACTGCGAAGGCAATGAGCTGATACGCAAACTGCAGATGAAAGCCTGCGAGAGCGAATACAAAGTGGTGGTGATATGGCATCCGGAACTGATGGGAGCAGAGTGTTCCAACCGTGTGCTAAAAAGCATCGAGGAGCCCGTCGGCAAAACACTCTTCCTTCTGGTGAGCGACAAACCCGACGATATACTGCCGACCATCCAGTCGCGTACGCAACGAGTGGTGATGCACGCCCTTCCGGAAAAAGTGTTGGCAGACGCGATAAGAACAAAGAACAGCAATGCCGATGACAATCAGATTCAGTATGCAGCACGCCTCAGCAAAGGCAGTATCATAGCTGCGTTCGAGCTGCTTGACGACGAGGCTAACACTTTCTTGGATACATTCATCCGACTGATGAGAAAAGCGTATGTCAGCGATCTTGACGACCTCATCAACCTGAGCAATGAACTTGCAAAACTGTCGAGAAAAAAACAAATCTCCTTTTTGCAATATTGCCAGCACATGATACGCGAAAACTTCATCCTCAACGTGGGCAACACGTCGCTCAACTACATGACGAACGATGAAAATGCCTTCTCGTCGAAATTCGCTCGCTTCATCAACGAAAAGAATGTGTGGCAATTAGTAGAAGAATTATCAAAAGCGGAATTCCACATTGAGAGAAACGGAATGTCTAAAATCATTTTCTATGATCTCGCTCTCAAAGTGATGGCTCTGCTTAAAAAATAAAATATATAATTAATGAGTAGTATAGACAACGGTGGAGGTTGCAACATGAATGCCCAAGGCTGCAGCAAACACACCGACTTGAAATTAGATACATTCGACTGGCTTTGCGATGTGCCCGGCGCTATGCAAACCACTGACCTTGTGGAAGTGACTTTCAAAAACACCCGCAAGGGGTACTTCCGCAACACCAACAATATCCTCCTCGAAAAAGGAGACTGGGTAACTGTTGAGGCTATGCCCGGCCATGATATAGGAAGAGTGTCTCTTCTCGGACCATTGGTGCTCCTTCAGATGAAGAAAAACCGCGTCGACCCTAACCGCGCCGACATCAAACGCATCTTCCGCAAGTCGAAACAGAGCGACCTTGACCATTTTGAAGAGGTGAAGGCTTGCGAACAGGAGACAATGATCAAAGCCCGTAAAATAGCTGAAGATCTAAATCTGAATATGAAGATCGGCGACGTAGAATTCCAAGGCGACGGAAATAAAGCCATCTTCTACTATATCGCCGACGAACGTGTGGATTTCCGACAGCTTATCCGTGTGCTTGCCGACACTTTCAAAGTGCGTATTGAAATGCGCCAGATCGGAGCCCGTCAGGAGGCAGGACGAATCGGCGGTATCGGCCCTTGCGGACGTGCATTGTGCTGCTCTTCTTGGATGTCCAACTTTGTGTCGGTGTCTACTTCTTCCGCACGCTACCAGGACATCTCACCTAACCCACAGAAACTTGCAGGCCAGTGCGCTAAACTGAAATGCTGCATGAACTTTGAGGTGGACACATACCTGGAGGCCCAGAAAGAGTTTCCTCCTCGAGATATCCAGCTTGAGACTCTTGACGGCACTTACTATCACTTCAAGAGTGATATCCTTGCCCGCACAATGCAATACAGCACAGCCCCTAATATGGCTGTCAACCTTGTGACCCTCACCGTGGATGAAGTCAAAGCTATCATCGAACGCAACAAACGTGGCGAAAAGGTAGAACCTTTCGGAAGCGGCAACAAGGGTGAACAAGGAACCAAGACCGCCGACTATGAGAACGTGGTGGGCCAGGATGATCTTACTCGCTTCGACAAGAAGAAAAAGAAGAAAAACAAAAACCGCAATAAAGAGGATCGCCAACGTAACGCCAATGCAGCAAACAATGGCGACGCTGAAGCTCAAAACCAGCAAAACGCTGTTCCTGAAAATCCATCAGCCAACAGTATGCCAAACAACGCAAACGGCGAACAGGCAAAAGCTCAGGAGGGCAACCAGCAAAACGGTGAAAACGGCAATAACAACCGTAACCGTGACCGCAACCAGCAGAAAAACCGCCAGCCTCGCAATGAGAATGGCAACCAGCAGAACGGCGAAAACAACGGCGGCCAGCAAAACGGTGAGAATGGCGGAAACAATAACAACCGCAACCGAAACCAGCACCGTCGCAACAAGAACCATAACAATGGCAACCGCCAAAACAATGGTCAGCAAGCAGGCGGCCAGCAAAACAATAACGGCGGCAACCAGAATTCTAACAACAACGGAGGAGGCAGCAATGAATAGAGTCATCATCGGATTCCTACTACTGCTTCTCGCCTCATGCGGAAGCAACTGCGTCTACCAGGACATCAAGGATATCCCTGAAGATGGCTGGAAAAAAGACGACGCGCTGGCATTCGAGTATGTGATGAACGACACCACAGACTGCTACGAAATTGTGGTGGATGTGAGAAACAAAGGCACATACAAATACCAGAACCTTTGGCTTTTCATCGAAGCGGAAAGCCCGAGCGGCGACATCTACAGCGACACCATCGAGTGCGCGCTGGCAGACAACTACGGACATTGGGTAGGCGACGGAATAGCGTCATACTACGCCAACATCTACCATCTGCCTGTGTCGTTCATGCCAATGGTGAAATTTCCGAAACAAGGCACTTACAAAATAAAAATTTGGCAGGGAATGCGTGAAGACGTGCTTGAAGGCATCTCAGATGTCGGCTTACGCGTGCGTAAAGTTTCTGCAGAATAAAAAACAAAGAGAGCGATGGCAAAAAACAAACTGGCGAAATTCAGCGATATGGATTCCTATCCTCACGTGTTCCAATGCCCTTTCTACAACCTTCAGCAACAGGGCGGAAGACATGAGATGAGCGGAAAATGGAACACATTCTTCGGCAACAACAATCCTATCGTGCTTGAATTAGGTTGCGGACGTGGCGAATACACCGTCGCGCTTGCTAAGATGTACCCCGACAAAAACTTCATCGGAGTCGACATCAAGGGTGCAAGAATGTGGGCTGGTGCAAAAGAGGCTCTCGAACAAAAGATGCCGAACGTTGCGTTTATCCGCACAAACATCGAAGCCATCGCAGGATTCTTCGACAAAGACGAAGTGTCTGAAATCTGGATCACTTTCCCAGATCCACAAATGAAGAAGGTGAACAAACGTCTGACCAGCACAAGATTCATGAGTCTCTACCAGCAGATTCTCAAAGACGGAGCGACGGTGCATCTTAAGACAGACAGCAACTTCATGTTCACCTACACGAATGAAATGATAAAGAGCAACCGTTATGAAGTGACTTTCAGCAACAATGATCTTTACCATTCCTCTTTCTCCGACGACAAAATTCTATCCATCCGCACCTACTACGAGCAGCAGTGGCTCGATCGTGGACTGACTATCAAATATGTGTCGTTCAAAGTGACTCATAGAGATGTGTTTGTGGAGCCGGATGTCGATATTGAATACGATTCCTACAGAAGCTACAACAGAAGCAAACGTAGCGAAAAGAACAGCAGCCAGGATGTCGTGTGAAATTATAAATGCGGAATGACAAATGCTAAATTGACGGTTTGCCAATTTGCATGATCCGTTTAGACAGGCCCCACAAGGGTTATAAACATGGACGACCACAAGGGTCGCCCCTACAAACAAAGAAACAAAGGACTTATATTATATGAATACAAAAGATTATCTACCACTGATTGAATCGACACTTGTCTCCATATTTGAGGGCAAGGAGCCATACAATCTGTATGAGCCGATTCGATACGTGCTTTCAATCGGAGGCAAACGTCTTCGACCAACCTTCGCGTTGATGGCGTGCGACCTTTTTGGAGGCAATGTGAATGACGCTGTCTATCCGGCATGCGCGCTTGAAGTGTATCACAACTTCACCCTTCTTCACGATGACATCATGGACAATGCCGATATGCGTCGTGGCAAACCTACCGTACATAAGAAATGGAATGAGAATACTGCCATCCTTTCAGGAGACGTGATGCTTTCCCAAGCTTACGAAGTGATGTGCAGAGCTGAACACTCTCTGCTTCCATCTCTTCTTTCTGTCTTCAACCAGACTACGATAGAAGTGTGTGAAGGTCAGCAGTATGATATGGACTTTGAATCACGCAACGACGTCACCGCTGATGAATATATAGCTATGATCCGTTTGAAGACGGCGGTGCTTCTTGCCGCAAGCCTGAAAATCGGCGCAATATGCGCAAAAGCATCGGCTAAAGACGCAGACCTTATATATGAGTTCGGAATAAACGTCGGACTGGCATTCCAATTGAAAGACGACTGGCTCGACGTGTATGGCGACGTGAAGAAATTCGGAAAGAAAATCGGCGGCGACATCTGCTGCAATAAAAAGACCTACCTGCTAATCACCGCCCTTGAAAAAGCATCAGGCGACACTAAGAAATCGTTGACGGAATGGATCTCAAAAGAGTCGTTCGACAGAGACGAGAAGGTGAAGGCTGTGACAGCGATCTACAATTCTCTCAACATTGGCAAGATAGCTGAAGAAAAAATGAACAGCTACTACCAGAAAGCTTTGGAATCACTAAGTCAGCTTTCATTAAGCGCAGACAAGAAAGAGGTGCTCAAATCTATTGCTGAATCACTACTTTACAGGGAGGACTAACAGATGCCATACAGAAGATTACCAAATACAAACCAAGCCCGTCTTCGCACTTTGAAGTCGGCAGTGGAGCAGGGTCAGAAAATAGGCGACATCCGCAACCTTGCTTTCTCATTAAAGTCTCTTGAAGACGCAAGATCCCTGCTCATCCGTTATGAGCGTGCGTTGGATGAATACAAACAGTGCTCGGATCTTCAGGTGAAGAGCAACAAAAACTACCAGGAGACTCTGAAGATGGCACGTCTGTATGTGTCTCACTTCATCCAAGTGGTCAACATGTGCGTGTTGAGAAAAGAGATCAAAGCTGAGTTCAAACTGCTATACGGTCTGCAGCCAGAAAACACAGTGGTGCCAGACCTTTCTACAGATGAGAAACTTCTTGAGTGGGGTCAGAAAGTGATCAACGGTGAGCATGACCGCCAGATGAAAGGTGGTGCCCCTATCTACAATCCGTCTATCCAGAAAGTGAAGGTGTTCTACGAAAACTTCGCTGAGCTTGAAAACAAGCAGAAGGTGCTTCAGGCAAACACCGTGAGAAAGATGGAAGAGGTGAACGCACTCAACAAAGAGGTGGACGCTATCATCCTTCAGATCTGGGATGAGGTGGAAAGCACCTACGCAAATAAAGAAGAAGAAGAAAAACTTGATAAATGTAAAGAATACGGTATAATCTACTATTATCGTCGTGCTGAGAAGAGAAAAATGAGCATGGCTGATACCAACTCATTGGAAAATAGCGTATCTTTGCAGGAAATTTAATGAATTTTGCAAGTGGCAGAAAAATTTGAAATGGTGGCTAAGACCTTCCAAGGGTTGGAGGGCGTTTTGGCAAAAGAACTAATTGATCTTGGAGCCGAGAATGTACAGGAAGTACGCAGAGGCGTAAGTTTCTACGGCGACAAGAAGATGTTGTATATGGCAAACTTCTTTTGTCGTACAGCATTGAGAGTGCTCAAACCTATCTACACTTTCGAGGCAGAAAGTGCGGACGAGGTGTATGAAAAAGTGAAGGCCTTTAATTGGGATGAGTATCTTGACGACAGAAAGACTTTTGCGATCGACGCCACAGTCTTTTCAGATGTATTCCGTCACTCACAGTTTTTGCAGTATAGAGTGAAAGACGCGATTGCTGACAGATTCATGGAACAAATCGGCAAACGTCCAAGCGTGCGTCTTACTAATCCCGACCTGTATATCAACATCCACGTGGCCGACACAACATGTACGATCTCATTGGATTCATCCGGTGAGTCGCTACACAAGCGTGGCTACAGAGTGGCACAGACAGCAGCCCCAATCAACGAGGTGCTGGCCGCAGGTATGCTTTTGATGGCAGAGTGGAACGGACAGAGCGACTTCATCGACCCAATGTGTGGTTCGGGAACAATCCTCGTCGAGGCTGCTATGATAGCCAAAGGCATCGCCCCTGGTCTTTACCGCAAAAACTTCGCTTTCCAGACATGGAAAGACTATGATCCTGAAATGTTCGATGAGATATTCCAGGACGACAGCCGTGAAAAAGAGTTCGACTACACTATCTATGGCTCAGACATCCTACGCAGCAGCATCGAAATAGCCGAAAAGAACGTGACTAACGCCGGTTTGGCAAGCTACGTGAAACTCACTTGCATCCCGTTCCAGGAGCTTAAAATTCCTGAGACAGACGCGATGATCATGTTCAACCCACCATACGGAGAGCGTATCGGTGCGGGCGACGACCTCCCTACTCTTTATGCCGAGATCGGAAAGAAGCTTAAGGAAGACTGTGTAGGCAAGAACGCATGGATCATCACTGTGCCAAACGAAGTCACAGCACAGATTCGTCTTTCTCCGTCTTTCAAAGTGGAACTTAAGAATGGTAACATCGATTGCGAATTCCGCAAATATGAGATGTTCTCCGGACGCAGGGAAGACTACGTGCGTGAGGGCAAAGAGCGTCGTTCACGTGAAAGAGAGGAAAAGAGAGAGGAGAGAAGAGACGACCGCCGCGAGGACAACGAATTTTTCAATCCAATGCGCAGAAAATACGTGGACGAGGATGGAAAGGATTTGAAGGAGACTGACCGCCACGCATATTTGCGTCGTCGCCACGAGGAGCAGGCAGAACGTGAAGAGAGAGCAAAACGTTGGGCTGAGAAGAAAGAGTTCGACAAAAAACTGGATGAGCGCAAAAGACGTTTCGAAAGAAACAATGATGAAGACGGTGAGGAAAGAAGAAGAGGCGGTTTCCGCAGAGACAGAGATGACGACAACTTCGAAGGAAAACGTGATTTCAGAAGAAGCGGACGTGACGACAGAAGAGGAGAGAGACGTGACGACAGGAGAGGCGGTTTCCGCAGAGACAGAGATGACGACAATTTCGAAGGAAAACGTGATTTCAGAAGAGGCGGACGTGACGACAGAAGAGGAGAAAGACGTGATTTCCGCAAGGGAAGCCGTGATGAAGACAGAGGTCCACGTATGCACAAATCCAAAGAAGAGCGTTTCAAAGGAACAAAAGGAAATTTTCGCAACGACCGTCGCAACAATGACGATCTAGATGATTAAAGATATTGGGCGATCCTGTGGTCGCCCTTATTTATTCACCAAATTAGATAAACAACTATGGCAATTATAAAATCAGTCAGAGGCTACACACCTAAGATTGGAGAGAACGTATTTTTGGCCGACAACGCCGCAGTGATCGGTAACGTGGAGATCGGAGACAACAGCAGTATCTGGTTTGGCGCTGTGCTTCGTGGCGACGTCAACTCCATCAAGATCGGAAAGAATGTCAATATCCAAGACGGTGCTGTGCTTCACACTCTTTACGACAAATCACCCAAGCCTTCCACAATCGAGATCGGCGACAACGTGTCGGTGGGCCACAACGCCACAATCCACGGAGCCAAGATTGAAAACAACGTGTTGGTGGGTATGGGTTCCATCATCTTGGATAATGTGGTGGTGGGAGAAGGTTCGATCATCGCCGCAGGAGCTGTGGTGACGACAGGCACAATCGTTGAGCCTGGCAGCCTGATGGCAGGTGTGCCGGCTAAAAAAATCAAAGAGGTGTCGCCCGAACAATCGAAGGATATGATCCAAAGAATCTCCGACAACTATCACCTTTACGCAAGTTGGTACGAGGAATAAATACTGAATAAAAAATCCAAAGTCAGTTTTGATTTTGGATTTTCTATTTGTAGATATTTTGATTTGAGAATCCGCTATTATTTGTGATTTAGATTTTCTAATTGTATTTTTGTCGAAAATACTATGACTATGCAAACAACATCTTTAAATAACGCACAATTAGAAATTCTTGACATGATGTCTTTTGTCAAGTCTCAAGAGGCTCTTGCTGACTTGAAACAAGCAATTTCTAATTATTTCGCATCTGAATTGGAAAAAGAGATGAATCGAATGTGGGAAACAGGAGAGATGACAGAGGAAAAAGTAGAAAATTTTAGAACCATTCACGAGCGTACTCCATACAAATAATAAATGGACAGAATCGTATTAGATACTAATTGCCTAATAATGGCAATTTCAGCAAGAACTAAATACAACCAAATTTGGAAATCTTTTCTCTCTGGTGATTTTGTTCTATGCCTAAGTAACGAGATTTTAGAAGAGTACGAAGAAGTTATCGCAAGAAATGTCAATCCAAAGATTGCAGGAATAGTTATCTATACAATCTTGACCCGCAACAATGTTGAAAGACTTGACCCTCACTTCCATTTTCATCTAATTCAACAAGACGAAGACGACAATAAGTTTGTTGATTGTGCTATCGTATCAAACGCAAAATGTATTGTATCTGAAGATCGACATTTTGAAATCTTAAAGACTATTGATTTCCCTAAAGTTGATGTTTTAGGAATTGACGAATTTGTAAACACATTGCTCTGAATAAGTTTTTTTTCTTTACTTGCTCTCCATTTTCTTTTTCCCTACTTTTGCACCAAATTTCAGAACAATGCAGAGAGACAAACTTTTGACCAAGTATTATAATAAGCATAAGGAGGATTTACGTCTGACTCGCCGACATGGAATGGTGGAATTCCGTGTGTCGATGCACTATATCAAACAATTTCTTCCTGAAAATTGCAATGGATTGAAAATTCTTGATCTCGGTGCCGCGACGGGAAGATACTCCTTCGCTCTTGCTGAACTCGGCTGCGATGTGACCGCTGTGGAATTGGTGAAACACAACCTCGATATCCTGAGATCAAAAGGCGACGCGGTGAAAGCTTTCCAGGGTAACGCTAAAGATCTGTCGTTTCTGCCAGACAACAGTTTTGACATCACTATCAATTTCGGCCCTCTTTATCATCTGATTGGCGACGAGGAAAAACTCATCGCTATGAATGAGGCTAAACGTGTCACTAAGGATGGCGGACTTATCTTCAACGCATACGTGATGAACGACTACTGCATCCTGACCTACTGTTTTGAAGAAGACAGAATCTGTAATCTGATGGAAAAAGGGTTCATCGACGACTCTTTCCACGTCCGCTCGGATAACGAGGAACTCTACGACTATATGCGTGTGGATGATATCGACAGACTAAACAAAATTGCCGGACTTGAAAGAGTGAAGATTTTCTCACCTGATGGCCCGTCAGACTATATGCGCCCCGTCATCAACAAAATGAGCGAGGAATCTTTTGAAAAATTCGTGGATTTTCAGATGAAGAATGCCGAACGTCCCGACCTCATCGGTGCCGGCAGCCATACCGTCGACATTGTACGTGTTCACAAATAAGATATTGACTATGAATCGCTTCGCCTACATATTATTTTCCGTTGCCCTCTTCCTAAGCGTCTCCTCTTGCCGTGAAGAGGAGGAAAACCCCATACCAGAACATAACGTCAATGTCTGCACTCCATACACTGACTTCATGCAACTTCGTAACGCTGGCTCACACATAGAATATAAATACGGCAACTACTATGCCGCCGGCACTTTGCTCGGATATGGCGGTATACTTATTTTCCGAGACTACGACAACAAACTGCATGCCGCCGACTTGGCTTGCCCCGTGGAAGCTGACAACACAATCACCGTGGAAGTGAATATGCCATACGCTGTATGCCCAAAATGCAACACCAAATATGATCTGACCTTCGGATTCTGCTCCCCAGTGAGCGGACCTGGAAAATTTCCTCTGAAGATATATCAGAGTGTATTTGAAGCAGGCGACTATATCCAGGTCAGAAACTAAATCAAATTATTTTCAGCATTTGCGACGGTGCATCTATCATCTTCGTCGCTCCAAACTGGCTTAAAAATTCCGCAGTCTTGAATCCCCACGTCACAGACAAACAATCTATTCCTGCATTACGCGCTGTCAGGATGTCGACGTCGGAATCACCGACATACAAACTTTTTTCCGGCTCCGCACCCAACTGATTGATAGCCTCATACACCATTGCCGGTGACGGTTTCCGTGGAATGCCACTCTTTTCATTCTCACCAAGAGCGACGTCGATAAACTCTGCAAAGTGTTCCGCATTTAGTTTCTTCACCTCAACATCCGGTTTATTGGAGACAATCGCCATCTTGACCCCCATCTTTTTCAGCGAGCTCAACAGTTCAAGGATTCCATCGTATGGTCTGGAATGATCCTTGCAATGTGATGTGTAGTGTTGAAGGAAACAAGAAATTGTACGTTCAATCGTATCTTCCGTCGTCTTCTCAGGCAAAGCCATTTCTATCAACGTCCGCACGCCATTCCCCAAAAACTGACGCACTTCATCAATAGTTCGTGTTGTGAAACCCATCTGCGAAAGAGCATGGTTGGTGCTGATTGTCAGATCATCCAACGTGTTCATCAGCGTACCGTCGAGATCAAAAATTATAGTTGTATATTTTGACATGGTCTTTATCAAAAATCAAAAAGATTCTTCGGTTTAAAACATCTTTCAAGAAATCTGTCGACGGAATTATTCACGTCTCCTGCGCCAACCACTCCTGCCTCTCCCCTCTTCTTCACCACCATACGGTTGAGAGCAAACAACGGATCATGAGCATCTGTCGCCTCATCATAAATAGCCACACAGTCGACATCATTTTCCAAGGCATAGTTCACCGCAAAACGTGATCCTCCATCTTCTCTGCTAGCCGCCAGCACCACACCGTCCGACAGCATCGCCTGCAAATGGTCGCGGCGGACATAGCGTGGAGTAAGCTCCGTCTTTCCAGCCACGGTGTAGTATTCGCTCAACAGCAATCCCCCACTCCGCACTATATCTTCAGCCAGAGCAATTTTTGAGTCTGGAATCACCCTCCACACTGGCGACGGCAGGATGGCGATCGTCTTTCCTCCCTTCTCCACACATCTGCTGTGTGCTATCGAGTCACATCCGTTTGCCAAGCCAGACACTATCGTCATCCGCTTCTCCACAAGTGCATCAACAAGTTTCTCCTCACGCACCTGTATTTCATGCGTGGCATTACGAGTGCCTATCACAGCTATTTTCTTGGTATTTAAAAGTGAGACGTCTCCACGGTAGAAAAAACAAAGCGGATAATCCCCAGCAGACACATGAGCCCGGATCTTGGGAAATGTGGAGTCGTAGAATGTGATTATTCCGTCGAAGCCAGACCTGTTGGATTCCAAAATACTCGAAATCTCATCACGTCGATCCGACAACTCGTCCGGCAGGACACTGCCCTTCTTACAATTGGCATACACCCACGCCCTACCCTTGCCTTTCGACGAAAGATACGCGAGGATGTTCAACGCATCAACTGAAATTGAGCTCATTATTCCATCATATACTCCTTACGACTTGCGTCGAGACGAAGGAAGATGAACAACAATATTGTGAAACTCCACAAAGATGAACCTCCGTAACTGAAGAATGGCAACGGAATTCCGATCACCGGAGTCAGACCAATAACCATTCCTATATTGATGGCGACGTGGAAGAAAATGATCGACGCTACACAATATCCATAAATCCTACTGAACAATGAACGCTGTCGTTCCGCCAAAGAAATCAACCTCAGCATCAAAGCAAGGAATCCCACAACTACTGCAGTCGTGCCTATGAAACCATGTTCCTCTCCGACAGTACAGAAAATAAAGTCGGTGTCTTGCTCAGGCACATACTTAAGCTTGGTCTGCGTACCCTGCAAGAAACCCTTACCTGTCAAGCGTCCACTACCGATGGCAATCATAGACTGGTTGACATTATATCCCGACTTCTTCAAGTCGTTCTCCATTCCTAGCGTCACCTTGATACGTGTCTGCTGATGTGGCTGAAGAATCTTGTTGAACGCATAGTCGGAAACTTGACCGAATCCGATTGATCCCGCAACGAAAATTGAAATCAAAAAATAACCCCATTTTCGCTGGCGTATAGCCTGGCTCAACAAATAAAGTATCAACGATCCGACAACAATATAAGCCAAGTAGGAAAACTTAATTTTTACATCAAGATAATTATAGACGATAATACCGACAGCAAACAACGACACTCCCAAAATGGATATTGTCTTTACAAGCGTTTTGTCTTTATAATAAAAATAGACCATAGACAAGGCTATCACAACCGCCATTATCATGATCGCAAACATTCCAAGGGTTTCTCCCGGAATCGAATCCACAATAGGTGTCGCGCCAAAACGGATAGAGACAACAAAGAACACCGCCGCACACACTCCCAACAACAGCACAATTCCCGTCATTCCCTGACGATACAGCACAAGGAATAACGCCAGATATGCCAAGGCTGATCCCGTCTCATTCTGCGCAACAATAATCAACATCGGCACAAAGATGATGAGACACATCACAACCATTTGTCGGATATTCTTCATCGTGAAGCCATAACTGCTCATATACTTTGCCAGACACAGACACGTCGCCGTCTTTGCAAACTCCGCCGGTTGGAGACTGATAGGTCCCATCACCAACCACGAGTGTGAGCCACGCGTATCCGGGGCGACTAAAAGCGTGACTATCAACAATATGATGAAGAATCCATATATCACATAGGCAAGCGTGGTATAAATTTTCACGTCGAGCATAAGAAGCACGGCGGCAATCACCACAGAACATCCAATCCACACAAGCTGCTTTCCGAACCTCTGTGAGAAATCCCAAAAATCACTGTCGTCGAAATTGTAGGATGCTCCATAGATGCTCACCCAACCAAAGATGACAAGAGCAATGTAAAGCCCTATCGTCCAGATATCTATATTATTGAGAATATTTTCGTTTCTTCTATCCATCTTACTACTCCTTAATTAGGTTGGCATCAAGCAGACGTTGCTCAATATGCTTGCGTCGCTTAGGAATTTCTCCCTTCAGATACTTTTCAATCATAAGTGTGGCAATAGGCGCGGCCCATGTGGCACCGAATCCACTGTTCTCCACCACAACACTGATTGCTATCTTCGGATCATCCTTCGGCGCGAACGCCATAAAAATAGAGTGATCCTTTCCATGTGGGTTCTCAGCCGTTCCCGTCTTTCCACACACCGCTATACTGTCGATACGAGAATAGTATCCTGTTCCTGAAATCATCACCAGCTCCATTCCTTCCACCACAATCTCATAATACTTCGGATCAATAGTACTGTTGTGACGCGTGATGAACGACGAATCAATTTCTCCGCCAAAGATCTTCTTGACAAGATGAGGAGTGTAGAAATATCCACGGTTGGCGATTGTGGCTCCCAAATTCGCGATCTGCAACGGAGTCGCCAACACCTCTCCCTGACCGATAGAAAGTGAGATGATTGTCAATCCCTTCCAACGGTTTTCGCCATACACCTTATTATATACGCTGGAGTTCGGAATATAGCCTCGCTTCTCATTCGGCACGTCAGCGCCAAGTTTATAGCCAAAGCCAAGAGATACCATATGGTTCTTCCACACATCTATCGCTTCCGAAACGTTCTTGTATTTCCTGTTGTCTATCATCGAACGGAATCCACAACAATAGTAAGCATTACATGAGTGCTGGATACTGTGTTTCAAATTGAGCGGCGACTCATGTCCATGGCAACCCACCGACAGAGCTCCGGCATGAAATCCATGCTGACAACCATAAGCGGTGTTGGGTGTGATGATGCCCTCCTGCTGTAGCACAAGAGCCTGAGCTGTCTTGAATGTTGAGCCGGGAGGATACTGCGCCATCATCGGACGGTCGAACAATGGTTTCAACGGATCTTTTGAAAGTGCGGCAAAGTTGGCGCTTCTCTTTCTACCCACAAGCATAGAGGGATCGTAGGTCGGACTCGACACCAATGCCAAAATCTCTCCCGTCGACGGTTCGATCGCCGCAATTGAACCGATTTTTCCATTCATCAGTTCTTCTCCATACTTCTGCAGCTCAATGTCGAGCGACAACTCAATGTCTTTTCCTGGCACCGGTTTTTTGTCATATTTTCCGTCTTCATATTTTCCCTTCACACGGCCACGTGAGTCACGAAGAAGAATCTCCTCTCCCTTTTCACCACGAAGCACTTTCTCGTAAGTAAGCTCTATACCATTCTGTCCGGCATAGTCGCCCTGCTGATAAAAATCATCAGCCTCAATCTGTTTTTTTGAAACCTCACCGATGGAGCCGAGAGCCAAAGCCGCATTGTGGTAATTATACTCACGAAGTGTACGCTTCTGAACATAGATACCATTAAACTTATAAAGTTTCTCACTGACAGGCCCATACTCCTCGTCGCTCAACTGAGACATAAAAAGCTGAGGCACATACGGCGAATAGCCACTTTTTCGCTTAATAATGCCCATTCGCTTAATAAAATCGGCTTTTGTGATGCCAAGAGTGTTTGCAAAAGCAAGAGTATCGAATCCCCTTGCCTCACGGGGCACGATCATAATATCGTATGCAGACTTGTTGAAAACGATTAGTCTTCCATTGCGGTCGGTGAGCAGACCACGTGACGGATAAATCACTTTTCTAAGGTAGGCATTATTTTGCGACTGCTCCAAATAACTCTTGTCTACAATCTGAATAGAAAAAAGTCTGATGATATAAATCAAACAGACTGCCACCATAATCAGAGAAATGGTATATCTTCTATTGTCATTACTGTCATTAATCATCTATCCTTCGTTTACTGCGATAGTATTCAATAATAAATATAAGTAGTAAAGTGAAGAGTGTCGAACAAACACCCTTGAACAACACCAAATGCAACTTGTCAAATGTGAACGCGCTCAATGTGAAAAGCGCAATATGGTGAGCCAACACAAGTATGGATGCATATTGGATGAAAGTGTTTGTGCCATACGACCTGAATCCTGGCACAATCATCTTATTGTCTTCACGTGGAGAGAATATCTTATCCATATGAGGCTTTAAGAATCCCATTAACAATGTCGCTCCTGCATTCACTCCGATAGTGCCGCTGAAGAAGTCGATTGACAATCCAAGCAAAAAAGCAAGAATCTGAACCATTGTACGGTTGCATCCGGTAGGGAGGTGAAGGATAAAAAGGACGTAGAGATAAGGGTTGACATCTCCAAGAAAATTGATGTGGTTCAACACCAATCCTTGAAGCAAAACATACACCACAAAACTGAATATATATGAAAGTATGTCAACACCCATTATTTGTTATCCTCCTTTATTATTTTACTGTTCAACTCCTGAAGCTCGGCAGAATAACCGAAATCAATCACGTCGACAAACAACAGTGACGAATAATCCTGGCTCAGCCTTACGGTTATTTCATAGAAATCGTCATTGCCTTTTTCAAACGACTCAACCCTTCCGATATTGATTCCGGCAGGGAAGATTGTTGAATAACCACTTGTCTCGACGGTGTCTCCTTCAGCCACATTGATATAGTTTGGCACCTGCTCCATAGAAGCCTTGCGGATATCTCCACCACTCCATGAGATGATACCAGTGCCTTTCTTTCCTTTAATGATAGAAGATGTTTTGGAATCGATATTGATGATTGGGAGCACAAGGCTGAAATGTTCAGTCACTCCACTCACGATTCCCACCACACCGTTTGACGAGATAACACCCATATCCTGGCGGATACCGTCAGCCTCTCCCTTGTCGATAGTGATTATATTCTTGAAATTGTCGCGCCTCACATTCACAACACGAGCTGTATGGAATGTATATTTCTTCTCATCTGCAAATGCTTTGCGCTTCAAATAGTTGGTGTCATTTTCAATTTGTAGAAGACGGGATTCAAGACGACGAATCTCTCCCTGCAACCGGCTGTTGTGCTCAGCCAACATCTGATTCTGCTCCGTCAACGAGAAATATTGGTTGACATCTGTGCGAACAGAATTCATGCCTCCAATGACACTACCACATGTAGTGTTTACTTGGAAACCTTGATAAACATTGAATCTTGCCACTAGAATTAGACAAACTAATTCCAGCAACAAGAACAATATTAGATTACTAAACTTTCGTATGAATTGTAAAAGTGTATTCACAACATTCGATAATTATCGCATCAAGAAAGAGAATTTGTCACAATTCTTAAGTGCGATTCCCGTACCACGTGCCACTGCGTGCAATGGGTCATCAGCGATATGGAAAGGAATACCTATCTTATTAGTAAGACGCTTGTCCAGACCACGAAGCAATGCGCCTCCACCTGCCAACCAGATTCCACGCTGCACGATATCAGCATAAAGCTCTGGCGGTGTCTGCTCCAACGCATTTAGCACAGCAGCCTCAATCTTAGAGATTGACTTCTCGATACAGTGTGCGATCTCCTGATAAGACACTGGCACTGCCAATGGAAGAGCGGATAGACGGTTTGGTCCGTTGACGATGAAGTCTGCAGGCGCGTCCTCCAAGTTAGTTAGTGCGGAACCGACCTTCACCTTGATCTCCTCAGCTGTACGCTCACCCACCTTGATATTGTGCTGGCTGCTCATGTACTCCTGCACATCTGCAGTCAAGTCATCACCGGCGATACGGATAGACTTGTTAGAGACGATACCACCCAAAGAGATGACAGCGATCTCAGTAGTACCACCACCTATGTCGACAATCATGTTACCCTCTGGAGCCTCAACGTCGATACCGATACCGATAGCTGCGGCCATTGGCTCATAAATCATATATACCTCACGTCCACCTGCGTGCTCAGATGAGTCGCGCACGGCACGGATTTCCACTTCAGTACTACCCGACGGAATACATACCACCATACGCAATTGAGGAGTGAACCATGAGCGCTCCGAACTTGCCATCTTGATCATGGCACGCATCATCTGCTCAGCGGCGTAGAAGTCGGCGATCACACCGTCTCTCAACGGACGTACGATACGTATGTTCTCTGGGTTACGACCCTGCATCGCCTTTGCTTCGTGACCAACCGCAACAAGTTTCTCACTCTTGCGGTCCAAAGCGACGATACTTGGCTCATCCACGACAATCTTATCGTTGTTTATAATAATGGTGTTGGCTGTACCAAGGTCCATAGCCAACTCCTGTGTCAAAGAGAAGAAAGCCATCTTTATTTTGCGAAATAAGCGTGAATATGAGTGTCGTAATTAGAAGATACCTTGAATGCCTCAGTAGCGAACCAACGTCTCTCCTCCAATGATGTCTCTGCTCCATTCTTCTTCATGATGTCAAGAAGCGGAGCATACTGTGCTTTTGAAGCCACAATAACTACATCCTTGAAATTCTTCGCTGCAGCTCTAATAAGGCTGATTCCACCTATATCTATCTTCTCTATAATCTCTGCCTCACTCTTTCCCTCAGCTACAGTCTGCTCGAATGGGTATAGGTCAACAATCACAAGGTCGATTTCTGGAATTTCGTACTTAGCCATCTGCTCCTCGTCTTCCTTCAATCCACGGCGACCAAGAATACCACCGAAAATCTTAGGGTGAAGAGTCTTGACACGACCACCCAAAATTGAAGGGTAAGATGTCAAATTTTCAACAGCCTTGCAAGGTATTCCCTGCTGCTCAATAAATGCTTGTGTACCACCAGTTGACAATATCTCGACTCCGTTTTCATTCAATGTCTTAAGGATCTCAGACAAACCATCTTTATGGAAAACGGAAATAAGAGCTCTCTTTATTTTCTTATTCGCTGACATATATTTTGAATTTTCGTTAGTATGCCAACAAAAATACTATTTTTTATTCACTAAACGAAAAAAAATCTGTATAAAAATTAACGAATTTTAACGATGTTGCATCGTTTTTTTTCATACGTTCCAACGACGGTGATTTCGGACGGGAAAACGTGGCGTCAACGATATAATCTACCTGTATGAAATCACTACGTGATATCCTTTCTATTGGGATGTTTCATATCGTTAAATATAAAAAAAGCGACATTACTGCCGCTTTTATACAAACTAATAGAAATTCCAATAAAACTATTTATTTAACACTGGACGAATCACAACACCATCATAACGAGTGTGGTTCTGGTGAATCACATGACTACCATCAGAGAATACAACAAAACTCTTTGCACAATCACTATCAACAGGACTGAAACTCCTTGTCCAATAATATCCTTCTCCTAAAGACACACTTCCTGTGCCACTCTTCTTTACTCCCACAGCTGGTAAAAAAATAGAGTTGCCATTAGGTCCTGTCACTTTGGCTCCTGGCACACCATCTATTGTCGTGTATTCCCATTTACACTTGTCATAAAGTTCACATGCTTCTGTACCTGTAGGCATTCTCCAACACTCTCCCTTGTTTACTGTCGCCGCATCATGTTCAGCTGTAATCATATAATCATTGTTCAACACCCCTGCTCTAACCATATCAGAATTTGAATATCCCGCATAGTCGTATTTCTCATCTACTGGTGTTGTCTCTGCCCATGAAAAATGAGTTCCCATATCTGTTGGTTTTGCGGCTCCAACATTCATAGATGCCCATTTTACAGAAAGGCCTAAGTCTACTGCATCTGTATCACTGGCACAAACAGATGTCAAGCCACCGTCACAATTTGCTAGCTTCTGTTTCAATGACGCTATTTCAGCATTGTTTTTGATTAAAATATCTTGCAAATAATCAACAGAATCTTTCAAGGCCTGTCTCTCCTGAAACATTCCATCTATCGATTGTAAAAGATAATCAGGATCGTTAAGCTTTTTCTCACATTCCTTATCAGAAGCTGGCGCTGCCAACCTTGATGTTCCGAGACTAAAGTCAATAGAATCCACATTTGCGGCATCATAGCCAAATGCTGTTCCATCATTCTGATGAACATAGATGTTTTGAGCAAAAAGTGTTGAACTCAATAGAGTTGCACCAATGAATGTAAATAATTTTTTCATATTTTTTTTAGTTTATGTTCTGTGTATACACACTAATTATTGTTTGATAAATTTTACTTGTGATGAAGCTACTTTCAACACATAAATGCCTGAAGCCAAATCAGCAACATCTATCTCTGTACCTTTATGTCTTTTCACAACTACTCCACTCACATTTACTATCTCCACTTCAGAATCCTCGTCAACATCTGTAAGATAAATCATACGTCGTACCGGGTTTGGATAGACAGCTATTGGCTGCATTGGCGACATTTTTTGATCTACCGCATTAGAATGTGAAAAACGAATGTTTTTGTAGTCTGTTGATGTTCCCTTGTCCGATACAATATTGAACGTCGGATTTAAAGAATCAGACAAAACTGGTTTGATACACAATTCCAGTGTCTCTGTTAACGGAAAAATATCAGATTCCCCGTCCACTTTCATCCCTATTACATTCAAAGCATTAGCCGCGGATGCAGAAAGTGTCAATAACGACAAAAAACTTAAAGTAAAATTTCTCATAACACCACATTAATCTTTGTTTTTCTTTTGTTGGGTACAAAGATAGGTATTAATTAAACTCTATTTATAAATTTAAACTTGTTTAACACCGATTTAACTTTCATTAATTTTTCTCTGATACATACAGCTTTATTGTATATTTTTCTTTATTTAACATATCCTCTTAAAATCATAATCCTAAATAATCATATCTATTAATTTAGATACATAGCTTTAAATAATAAACAACTCTCATTATTTTCGTATCAACCCAACAAAAAGAGTGAAGAACCGAAATTCTTCACTCTTAACTCTTGATTAATTCTTCAATAATGTGTCACACTTTGCAAGTGTGGAATCATCGATGAAAAAATACCTACTAGTATATTCGCCATTTTCTACACCATAATATTTTTCGTTCCAAAATGTACCCCAATCAGCATGATAAAACACGTATTCTCCTTTACTGTTTTTCATCGAGATTGTATCTGCCCTATCTATATCATCAGGATGTTCTCCATATAAAAATGACATGGTATCTCTGGATCCTAATGAATATGATCTGTAACCCTGTTGCAATTCTCCTTTATAATCTTCGTATGAATAATGAAAGTCCACATACAATGAATCTGATGTGTCATTTATATAAAAATTCGAAATATACATATTGGGTTCTGTTTCTTCATCACAAGAAGAAAGACTATATATTAGCCCAATAATCAAACAAAGCGCGAATGTTTTTTTTCGTTTCATCATCTTTTGCATTAATTGTTTTTATGAAGCCGCAAATATCATCAAAAAGAGTGAAGAACCGAATTTCTTCACTCTTAACTCTTAATTCTTAATTTCATCTGAAGACGCACGACCGTACGTCTCTTCAAGATTATTCCATGATCATCATCGCGTCGCCATAAGCTCCAAACTTATAGCCTTCCTTGATTGCGACGTCGTATGCCTTCATCACATGGTCGTAACCACCGAACGCTGTCACCATCATCAGCATTGTCGAGTATGGCAGGTGGAAGTTTGTGATACATCTGTTTGCCACACTGAAATTATATGGAGGGAAGATGAACTTGTTGGTCCAGCCTTCGAATGGCTTGATCATTCCGTCTGTGCTGACCGATGTCTCGATAGCCTTCAACACTGTTGTGCCTACCGCACATACATTTCTATGCTTCTTTGTTGCGGCATTGATGATGTTGGCATTCTCCTCGTTCACCTCTATCTGCTCAGAGTCTGTCTTATGCTTTGTCAGATCCTCCACATCTATATCACGGAAATTGCCAAGACCTGCATGAAGGGTGATTTTTGCAAACTCACATCCCTTGATCTCCAGTCTCTTCATCAGCTCTCGTGAGAAGTGCATTCCCGCCGCAGGTGCCATGACAGCGCCCTCTTTCTCGGCATAGATTGTCTGGTAGCGCTCTGCATCCTCTGGCTCAACTGGACGTGTGATATAGTCTGGCAACGGTGTGCGGCCAAGCTTCATCAAAAGATCCTTAAACTCCTCCTGTGTGCCGTCGAACAAGTATCTCAACGTACGGCCTCTTGAAGTGGTGTTGTCGATAACCTCCGCCACAAGTGAATCATCCTCACCAAAATATAGCTTGTTGCCAATACGGATCTTACGGGCTGGCTCCACAAGCACATCCCAAAATCTCAACTCACTGTTGAGCTCTCTCAACAATGTGACCTCGATATTGGCATTCGTTTTCTCCTTATTTCCCTCCAAAATCGCAGGGAACACTTTTGTATCATTAAGAATAAAAACATCCTCTTCGTCGAAATACTCAAGAATATCCTTGAATATCTTGTGCTCAATCTCTCCCGTCTTCTTATGCAATACCAACAACTTGCACTCGTCACGGTGTTCTGACGGATACTGCGCAATGCTCTCTTCAGGAAGATTGAATTTAAACTTTGAAAGCTTCATATTTTTTCTTTTTAATGAATTTCTAAAATAAATCGGACACGCACGTCTTTCTTCTTGACACGCACGTCTTTCTTCTTGACACGCACGTCCGTGCGTCTCTACGAGTCCCTACAACGATGCCCCTTCTGGCATTTTTATTGTCGGATCGTTGTCGAGCATAGATTGGAATTGCTCAATTGTGATGCAGTCTTCCAATTTTGTCTCTCCGATTCTTGTGCGGATTAGCGACGTGAGATGCGCGCCACTTTTAAGGGCTTCTCCGATGTCTCTTGCCAATCCACGTATGTATGTGCCCTTGCTGCACACCACTCTTATCTTGATCGCAGTCTGGGAATACTCCATCAGCTCTATCTCATCAATCACCAATGTCTTCGGTTTGATCTCCACCTCCTGTCCTTTACGGGCATACTCGTAGGCTCTCTTACCGTTGATCTTCACAGCTGAGAATGCTGGCGGCACCTGCTGGATCTCACCCAAAAACTGCTTCAATGTCTCCTCCACAAGCTCACGTGTGATATGCTCTGTTGGATAAGTGGCGTCGACTTCCGTCTCCAAATCAAAAGATGGCGTCGTGGCGCCCAAAGCAAGCTCTGCCACATACTCTTTAGTCTGGTACTGGAAATTGTCGATCTCCTTCGTCTTCTTGCCCGTACACACAATAAGCACTCCCGTCGCCAGCGGATCAAGCGTGCCGGCATGACCAATCTTGATCTTCTTCACGCCACACGCATACCTTATCATAGTACGCACTTTGCTGACTAGATTGAACGACGACCAATGAAGCGGTTTGTTGAAACGGAACACCTGTCCGTCCGCAAGATCCAGAACCAATTTCTGCTCCATCAATCAACCATCTGAAGAGAGACACCCAAATAAGGAAGGATAAGAATGATAGCTCCCACCACTATTCTATACCATCCAAACGCCTTGAATCCATACTTTGTCAAGAACGATATAAATCCTTTGATCGCAGCAAGCGCCACAAGGAATGCGACAACATTACCTACAATCAACACTCCAAGATGGCTTGTGAGCATCTCTGTTCCACCACTTAAAAACAGTTTCAACATTTTGTATGCTGTCGCCGCAAACATCGTCGGCACAGCAAGAAAGAATGAGAACTCTGCCGCACGCTGACGTGTAAGTCCCTGCTGCATACCTCCCACAATTGTTGCCATCGAACGGCTCACTCCAGGTATCATTGCTATACACTGGAAGAAACCTATCTTCAATGCACGTGGCTCATCCACCTTGACATCCTCACTGCCGTGATTGAATATCCTGTCGCAGAACAACATGAATATTCCGCCGACTAACAACATCACTGCCACTACACGTACATCACCCAAAAACTCGTCAATCTTGTCGCTGAAAACCAATCCTAACACTGCCGCTGGCAAAAACGCAATGATCAGCTTCCAATAAAAATCAAACTTATGAATCAGTCTCTTCCAAGCTGGAGCAGAGTCGCCTCCCTCCATCGGCTCGTTGTTGAGCACAAAGAAACGCTTCCAATATAACACAACCACAGAAAGAATTGCGCCAAACTGAATTATGACAGTGAATGCCTTTATAAACTCGCTTTCCGGATTAGCCTCGCTTAAATCCATACCCAGCAAGTTTTCTGTGATGATCATGTGTCCTGTCGACGAAACTGGAAGAAACTCCGTAAGTCCCTCCACAATAGCTATGATGATAGCCTGAATAGTAGTCATTTTTCTTTTTGTATTATTTGTTTATAAGATTATATTGCTTATTCTGATACAGATACTGCGTCGTCCTCATCACGAAGAACCAGGCCAGAGGTAGAACTTTCGTCCTCGTCACGAACCCAAAGAATAGCAAAAATCTCAAACACAAAACCAAACAACGCAATCATTGGACCCACAGTCACTCTTTGTGCACTAAAGATCTCAGGGTTGAATTCCGTACCCTCGGCTCCTCCACCGATCATTAGAATAAATCCCAAAAGAATAATCACGAATCCTACTGCCAAAAGCAAAAGATTCTTTTTAGGAAGTGCATATCCTTTATCCGCTTTCATCTTTATATATTTAAATGTAATACAACTCTTTTTCTTCTCTACTCAAAAACTTGTTGACGGCAAAATAAGTCGACAACCATGAGATCACTATGCCCGACACTATTATCGCTCCGGCAACAACATAATAAGTAGAATAGTCGGAGTAATCCACGAAAAGTCGCAATTGATCACGCATCAAATAGCCGAACAACGCAAAATAGCCTATCGCCAGCAACGCCGCTATGAGTCCAATCACCACCCCTTTTTTTAAATAAGGACGACGGATGAAACTTCTCGTCGCTCCCACAAGCTTCATCGTGTTGATAAGGAATCTGTCTGAATATATGAGTAGACGCAATGTATTGTTGATAAGCACAAATGATATGAAAAACAACACTGCAGCCACAATCAGGAATAGCAACGACACTTTCTGGATATTGTGGTTGACCTCGCTGATGAACTGTTTCTGATAATCCACATTCTCAACTATTCTGTATTCCTTAATCGACTTTACAACAGACTCAATCTTATCATTATCCGTGTATTCGGATTTAAGATTCACCACAAATGAAGCGCTCAGCGGATTATAGCCAAGAAAGGCGACGGGATCCTCTCCCATCTCCTGTGACAAATCCTTGATAGCCTGCTCTTTGCTGATAAACACCACTTTTTTGGAATACGACTGCCCACGAAGAATCTCGTCAAGAGTGGAGATCTCCTTGTCCGCAGCATCGTCCTTAATCTCAATGGAAATAGTGTAATTCTCTCTTACATAGGCTGAAAGAGTGTCACCAATCTTTAGCCCAAGCACTACTATTCCAATCAAAAACAACACCATTGAAATACTGACAATGGTGGTAAGTTTGGAATTAAATATCTTATATTTAGCAATAGAATCTTTCATTTTAATGCAAAATAAACAAAAAAACAGCCACTTATAAAATTTTTTTTGAAAAATCTACTGATTTATAGGATTTTTTATGTCATAAATGAATTTGTTGAAATCCTTTCCCTCAAAAAATAATTTGTTCTTTGTGATGATTTTCAAAAAAATAATATTTTTGCATGTGATTGATGAGCATCATTTAATGTGAAAAGACAATCATATAAATAAACCGTTGACTTAATAAGTATGATTATTGTTTGGCATGTGAAGAGCAAAACCTAGAATATCAATAATCAATCCTAAAAGTGAACATTATTAATAACTTAAACAACAGATATCATGGGTATATCAAATTGGGAAATTCACGAAAGAGAATGTTATCAGTATTTAAAGAATACTTTTGGTCAAGATGCTGAATTCATTCATCATGGTGGCTCTGATTCGACAATTTCAGATATTGAAGTTCGCCCTAACAGAGGTCAGTCTTTTTGGATAGAGTGTAAAAGCCCACAGGCTCAAAGCGGTCAGTTTGTGGCCATTCCAAAAGACGGAAAGTTTTATTTCAGCGAAAGAAACAAGTCGTTGCCGGAACTCTCAGCGTACATTATAGGAACAATGAACAGAGATTTCTACAGATATAGCAACGCTGGGACAGCAGGTATCAGACTTGACATTAACAGTGATACATTTGCCTTTTGGATAAAGAACATGTATAAAAAGAAGGGCGTGAAATTTTTTATCACACACTCCACTACTGGCAAATATGTGATTTCCCCTCTTGATGATATTTCAAGGTATTATTCATTATCGGCAATATTTAGGGTAAAGAAAAGCGGATCCAGCAATGTTGCAAAGTCGTCTCAAGAAATGGTGGCCCAAAGAATTGTGGAATCCTTGAACGTAAGCGCGTCTCAAATCGAATATGGAGTCAAGATGAGAGTAGACTCACCATTGATTGCAGACAAACAAAAGATAGAGATCAACGGATATGTGTATATGTTCTCCAAAACACCAGACGGATGTTTTATCATACGAAGATTATCGAATACCAATAATCTAAATGTAATCTTCAGCGTTTCTTTGAAAAATGAAAGCGGATTGTCAGAGGATTCGTTTAGATCTATACTGAAAGGATAACAAAAAAACAACCGTGGCTTAAATGTCACGGTTGTTTTTTAATGTACGTCCGAATTCCGTCGCAATATATTGCAGCACATCCACGACGACGGAGTTGCCAAACTGCTTATATGCCTGATTTGCGTTTTTCGCCATAACGTAGGAATCCGGGTATCCCATAATTCTTGCGCATTCGCGTGGATGAAGACGTCGGGTTCTGCCATTGATGAGATAGCCTCCCGTCTTGGCGAAAGCACCTCCTCCATAGGCCGACAAAGTAATGGCAATACCTTTTGTGCTATATATACGCTCTCCTTGCCCCCCCTTGTTCACAATCCCCAATCTGATCGACTTGTTGCTGTACTTATCATCAGGCTCTCCATTCATCTGCATGTCGTCTCTTTCGACGTAAAGTTTCTCAACCATACTTTCGTCCTTCAAAAGAAAATCCTCCACATGTCTTTCCAATGGGAAAGGAGTCGGGAATTGGAACCCTGTATCATTCACGTCGTTACGGAAACATACCATATATATTCTTTCACGTTTTTGGGGCATACCGTAATCGACAGCGTTAAGGACTCTGGCATGAAAACGGTATCCAAGTTCCTCCATCGTCGCCCTTACCACAGCTAATGTTTTCCCGTCGTCGTGAGATGCAAAATTCTTTACATTCTCCATAAAGACAACCTTTGGCCGCTTTTCCTTTACAATCCTTGCGACATCAAAAAACAACGTGCCTCTACTGTCATTAAAACCCAATTGCTTTCCGCTAATGGAAAACGCCTGGCATGGAAATCCCGCACAAAGAATATCATGATCGGGTATTGACTTTTCATCAACTTTTGTGATGTCCCCTTCTGGTATTTCTCCAAAGTTTTGGCAATAAACTTCCTGAGCATACTTGTCCCATTCGTTTGAATAAACACATTTCGCACCCAACGACTCCAATGCTAGTCTGAATCCACCCAGACCAGCAAACAAGTCTATAAACGACATTCCATCAAGAAGTTTATTTTCTATATTAATCATATAGTTTTCTCTATTCTAAAACTTTGCACAAAAATACACCATTTGGAATAATTTGTAAAATATTTGATGATTTGCAAACATCTATGTTATGGAAAAATACGATAGAAACGAACCCAAATCTTTTGTTACAAAATACTTTTTTGCCATAAAACCCTTCAAAATCATATTAAAAAACTATGTTGTTAAAAATGTTTTTATTTTTGGATAAAAAGTAAAAAAAAGAGAAATTTGCACCCCGGTAAAACGAAAACAACCTTTCAACCTTTTAATACCATTTGATTTTTGTAATAGGGCATATAGAAAAACACGCGTTTTTGAAGAGCATTACGGTTTCCCCGTAATTGCTCTCCGAAAACAGAGAATCCTCAATTAATATCGTTCTACAAGTTTTTGAAGACCAAGTATTCTAAAACTATAATATGTGGTTTGAGAAAATCAAACAAGAATCCTCTTAATTCTATATAACGTAAGAGACGAAATTAAAATTTAAGTTGGAAAAAATGGTAATTGGAGTGTCATAAATGAGGATTGTTAAGGACGGAACGTCCTGACCCCAACCCACGTGCGAGCCGTAGGCGAGCACATAATTAATAGAATAAGTAGATGATATTACGTTTTCCCTTAGGGGAATAAATAATTTCGTGTTGATGTTCCACGTTTTTTCTAAAATCATGAGTATTTTTGCACATATTATTTGTCACTTATCCTTACGGCTTACGCTCAAAGGTTTTGTGCCAAATATATAAGTCCATCTAAAATTGATAAACATTACAGAACAGCATGTTTTTACTGATATTATATCTCTTTCTGACGGTATTCGTCTCTTTCCTTTGTTCAATATCCGAGTCGGTGATGTTCTCCACCTCTATTCCTTATGCGGAGACATTGGCCACAAAAAGTAAAGGAGGAAAATTGCTGAAGAGTCTGAAAGACAATATGGGCCGACCCATTTCCGCTATCCTTTCCGTCAACACTATAGCCAACACACTGGGAGCGTCAGCTGTGGGTATGCAGGTGCAGGAGGTGCTCGGAAGCGAGTGGTTCGGATATGTGTCTGCCGGATTGACGGTGACTATTCTGATTTTCTCAGAAATCATACCAAAATCCATCGGAGCCAACTATTGGAGAAACTTATGCGTCCCTGTGGCATATTTCACACAATTTCTATACTACGTCGCATTTCCATTGGTAATTATCACCGAAAAGCTTACACAGCTGTTCTCCAAAAAAGACACAAAGACAGTCAGTCGTGAGGAGATTGCTGTGCTTACCTCCATCGGAGAAAAAGAGGGTGTGTTTGCCACAAGCGAAAGCAAAATAATCACCAATCTGATCAAACTCCGCCAGATCAAAATCAGAAACATCATGACTCCACGTACAGTAGTGTGGGCGGTGCAAGAGGATATGACACTCAAAGAATTCTTCAAGACAAAGGATTTCAAACGTTATTCACGTATTCCTATCTACTCGGAATCTCTCGACTCCATCACCGGTTTTGTGCTGAAAAGTGACGTGCTCTACCATCTTGCCAACGACAAGAAAAACATGCAGCTGAAGCAGATCCGTCGCTCCATCACCTGCTGCTATGAGCATACGTCCATCCTATCCTTCTACGACACCATGATCGCCCGCAAAGAGCACATGGCAATGGTGATAGATGAGTATGGCGGATTGGAAGGAATCGTCACTATGGAAGACGTGATTGAAACCATCCTCGGACTTGAAATCACAGACGAAAGCGACACTCAGATTGACATGCAGCAACTGGCTAAAGACCAATGGGAAAAACGTCGCCAAAAGTTTTTCAGCGAGAAAGATGCAGAATTCGAATCCATTCTTGGTTTGGAAGGTACGGAAGAGAATAAAAATTAACTATCTTTGCGAACAAATAACGAATTTTACAAAATGAAAGTATCAAAGAATACAATCGTATCTGTCAGCTATCAGCTCTTTTGTGGCGACGAGGGGGAAAAAGAAGAGTTGATGGAGCAGACAAAAAAGAGCCAACCATATAAATTCACCTGCGGATCAGGCACCGAACTGGAAAAGTTCGAGGAGAACCTGATGGGCAAGTCTGTCGGCGACTCTTTCGACTTCTACATTGAATGTCAGGATGCTTACGGCGAATACGACGACGACAAAGTGGTGACAGTGCCAAAATCAACATTCCTTGTCGACGGAGAGATTGACGAAGAGGAGATCTACGTCGACAATCTTATCACTATGAGCATGGAAGACGGTCAGAAACGTGATGCCGTCATCATTGATATGACTGAAGACGAGGTGACTCTCGACTTCAACCACCTTCTTGCAGGAGAACGTCTACACTTTGTCGGCACAATTGTAGATGTCCGCAAATCATTCAAATAACTATAAATAAAACCATTATGGCAATTAACAAAGAGAATATTTTCGTTCAACTTAAATACAAACTTTACGTTGGCAACGACGGTGATGAGGTGATGATTGAAGAGACACCAGACGACCAACTGTTCAGATTCACAACCGGACTGAAAATGGTGCTTCCTAAATTTGAGGAGGCATTGTACGGCAAAGAACAAGGCGGATCTTTCGACTTCTACATCAACACAGAAGACGCATACGGCGATTATGTCGAGGATCTTTGCGTCGAACTTGACAAGGCAATATTCAAGAATGAGAAAGGAGAGATTGACGAGAATATTCTTTTCGTGGGCAATATCCTTCCTATGATGTCGGCAGATGGTCACAGAATGAACGGCAAAGTGGTCGACGTGACCGACTCCAACGTCAAGATGGATTTCAACCATCCTCTTGCAGGCGAGCGTCTCCACTTCGTAGGAGAAGTGATGGAGGCACGACCAGCCACAGAATTTGAGATCGAGCTTGTGAAAGGACACCACGGATGTGGCGGTTGCGGCGGAGGCGGTTGCAACGGAGGTTGCGGAGGCGAAGGCGGTTGCGGCGGTTGTGGCAGCGAAGGTGGAAACGGTTGCAATTGCGGCAATTAAACAAATCACCCGTAGAGACGCACGGACGTACGTGTATTAAACCGTGCGTGTATTAAACCGTACGTGTAATAAACATACGTGTAATAAACATACGTGTATAAACTCGTGCGTGATTTGGATCGTGCAGATGTTAAACGGACAGCCGAGTAAAATATAATGACAATGAATACAATAGGAGAAATATTCCGTCTCACCACATACGGAGAAAGCCATGGAGCTGCTGTCGGCGGCATCCTGGATGGATTTCCTGCAGGAGTGAAGATTGACGTCGACTTCATACAGTCTGAGCTAGACCGACGTCGCCCCGGACAGAGCGCCATCACGACTGCACGTGCAGAAGGAGACAAGGTGGAGATTCTTTCGGGTGTCTACGAAGGAGTGTCGACAGGCACACCTATCGCTTTTGAGGTGCGCAATGAAAATCAGCACTCGTCCGACTACGAAGAAATGAAGAATCTTTACCGCCCGTCGCACGCCGACTACACCTATCAGACAAAATACGGAATACGCGACCATCGTGGCGGAGGAAGGTCTTCCGCTCGCGAGACTATCTCTCGTGTGGTGGGAGGAGCGTTCGCCAAACTCGCACTGAAACATTTTGGCATTCAAATCTTTGCATACACATCACAAGCTGGCGATATCAAACTTGATTCAGACTACACAAAATACGATCTGAACCAAATCGAAAGCAATATTGTCCGTTGCCCCGACGCTGAAAAAGCTGAACAGATGATCGAACTTATCAAATCGGTGAAAGCAGAGGGCGACACAATCGGAGGTGTGATCACCTGCGTCATCAAAGGAGTTCCCGTAGGGTTGGGCGATCCTGCATTCGGAAAACTCCACGCTCGTCTCGGAGCCGCGATCCTAAGCATCAACGCATGCAAAGGTTTTGAATATGGAATGGGCTTCGAAGGTGTAGGCGGAAGAGGATCTCAAATGAACGACAGATTTGCCAATGTCGACGGTAAGATCCGCACCACTACCAACCACTCAGGAGGAATCCAGGGCGGTATTTCCAACGGTGAGGATATCTATTTCAGAGCGGCATTCAAACCAATCCCTACCCTGCTTTTCGAGCAAAACACTGTCGACAAAGCAGGCAATGACGCCATCATCAAGGCAAGAGGCCGCCACGACCCATGTGTGCTGCCACGTGCGGTGCCTATCGTAGAGGCAATGTCGGCAATGGTGATTCTCGACGCATTATTGGCAAACAGAAGTGCAAAACTATAAAATATTAAAACGAATTGATATGAGGAAAGTTATTGGTATAGGAGAAACAATCCTAGACATCATTTTCAAAAATGAGCAGCCCACTGCCGCAAAACCAGGAGGCTCAACATTCAACTCCATGATCACTCTTGGTCGTCTTGGTGTCAACACTGAGTTTATCAGCGAGGTAGGTCGTGACCGTCTAGGCAAACAGATTAAAGACTTCTTGGCTGAAAATAATGTAAAGTCTGAAAATGTATATGATTACGATGGTGGGAAAACAGCATTGTCGCTTGCATTCCTAGACGAAAACATGAACGCTGACTATCTTTTCTACAAGAATGACGCGGCGCAAAAACTCGACTATGTGATGCCAAAGATAGAAGAGAACGACATCATCGTGATTGGTTCATTCTTCTCTATTAACGACGCATTGAGAGAAAACCTCACATATTTGCTTGACGAGGCTAAAAGAAAAAAAGCCATCATCTACTACGACGTCAATTTCCGTAAAAACCGCAAGAGCCAGGTTCGCTTCCTGATGCCAAACATCCTCGACAATTTCGACTATGCGACAATCGTGAAGGGCAGCGACGAGGATTTCGACAATATCTTCTCTGAAAACGACCCGGATCTAACATACAAAGAGCATATCGAATTCTACAGCAAGAATTTCATCTACACACAGGGCTCTGATGGTGTGACTGTTTATGGCAAAGGATTCAAGAAGCACTACGATGCCAAGAAGATTGAGGTGGTGAGCACGGTGGGAGCTGGCGACAATTTCAACGCTGGTGTCGTATACGGATTGCTTGTGGCAGGCGTCACTTTCGAAGATTTGAAAAACGGAATCAGCGAAGACAAGTGGGATATTGTGGTGAAGAGCGCTATTGATTTCTCATCTCTTGTCTGCACCACTCTCGACAACTACGCTCCCAAAGATTTCTGCGAAGAATACAGCAGACAAAATCCTATTCCTGTAGACGAGGAGTAGACAATAAACGATAGACAAAACTATAACGATAGGCGACGCGAATATATATTCACGTCGCCTGTTTTAATTAAAATAACGTGAGTTCGACGAAATTAAAAAGATAGTTGGAGTGTCATAAATGAGGATTCCAAAGGGCGGAACGCCCTTACCCCCCAAGTGCGAGCCGAAGGCGAGCACATATAAATACAGAGACATAGAGTTTTTAAGAGAATTTCTACATTTATTAGGAAACAAGACGTGAAAGCAATTTCTATTGTATTGCCTTTCAAGCAAAATTTTATGACATTGCTGGACTTTTCCGAGACGTTGTAACGGGTTATTCTCGCTTTGCTCGGTAGCGTTTTCAGACGAATCTCTCAGATATCAGACAAGTTTTCAAATCTGCCCGCAATAGGAATAATGATCAAACAGAAAACAGTGCCAGCTATAATATCTGACACTTGGAAAACCCACAAACAAGTGTGTGCTGGAAATCTCCCCAACGGAGAAAACAGAAACATGGGGAAACACTAAATAATATAATAGAATTCATCGAATTGACGTTAAAATAAAACGGCTGACACGAAAAATGTCAGCCGTTTTTTTGATTAAGAAATTTTCTTATTTTGTTGTCACCGCACGTACATTTCTTCCAAGCTTTCTATACGTACCTTCCATCATAACATCTCCTTTTGTATAGTAGAATACGTTAGCTATGGATATCTTTTGCGTACTTGTGTTAGATGACCAGATGGCATCAGATTGCTTGCTTGTCACATGCACTGTATCATCATAATAGCTACTTGCCGGCAAGAAGATCATGTTCTTGTTGGTTTTTGAAGTACCGACTATTCCCGCTATTCCTGTATTTTGAAAATCTTCTGTCCACTTCCAGTCGCAAGCATCCATCAATTCCTTTTGCTCCGCAACTGTCGGCATTCTCCATGAATCTCCCCAATTAGCTGTTGCGGCATCATCTTCTGGAGACAATGTCTCTCCCGATTTTGTATACTTGTTCAAAGATGATTCCGTGCCTTCACACCATTTATACGTACTCCAAGTGTAGCTTGTCTTTGGTTCCGTCTCTCCCCATGCGAAATAGTCGCCATATTCGGTCGGTTTTGTCGCACCAACATTATATGTCGCCCATTTTAATCCACTTCCCAATCCAAGATCCACATAATAATATCCGCCTTTTTCCCCACTTATAGTTAACCCTTGATGAGATTCTTCTATTTTGTATTGAGCGTAGACATTCAAATCTTTCTTTACACAAGTAAACGAAGAATCACTCCAACCTACAAAATTATAACCCGTAAGCTTTTCAGGTTTAGGAGCTATCACTTCTTCATCCTTTTGTATTGTCTGGCTTGATATTAAAGAACTATCCGCATTATAGAAATTCACTGTATACAATTCGATTTTCACATCGCTTACCGCACGTACATTTCTTCCAAGATTCCTAGCAGAAAATGCTATTTTAATTTCTTCTTTCGGATAGTAGAGTACGTTTGCTACAACTGTCGTTTGAGAACCTACGTTTGATGACCAATTTGCATCGGAAGGTTTGCTTATCACATGCACTGTGTCGTCATAGTAGCTACTTGCCGGCAAGAAAATCTTGTTCTTGTTGGTTTTTGAAGTACCGACTATTCCCGCTATTCCTGTATTTTGAAAATCTTCTGTCCACTTCCAGTCGCAAGCATCCATCAATTCCTTTTGCTCCGCAGCTGTCGGCATTCTCCATGAGTCTCCCCAATTGACTGTTGCAGCATCATCCTCCGGAGACAATGTCTCTCCCGATTTTGTATACTTGTTCAAAGATGATTCCGTGCCTTCACACCATTTATACGTACTCCAAGTGTAGCTTGTCTTTGGCTCCGTCTCTCCCCATGCGAAATAGTCGCCATATTCGGTCGGTTTTGTCGCACCAACATTATATGTCGCCCATTTCAATCCACTTCCCAATCCAAGATCCACATATGTGTATTCAGCTATCATACCACTGACACTGGTTCCTTGGGCAGCTGTTCCTGTCGTATCTATCGTTGCGATGTTTTTATCAAATCTGACTTCTACCACATCTTCGACGTCATACTTATATACTTTTTCGTCTGACGTCTTAGTAACCATATATCTTTTGGAACCGACAGTGTCTTTTTCATAATCAACACGCGCCACTTCTTTTACATCAAACCTCACGACATCAGATGCGGTCTTCACTGTCATATACGTCACTCCACTCGCTGCAATCGCAAGCATAAACGCCGCAGCAGATAATAAATGTTTTTTCATAAATCACTCTAATTTACTTGCGAATAACTTTGATCGCCCTTGTTCCTACAGTAAGGACATAAACTCCCTTCTGCTCTGGAAGCTTTACAATAGCTGTTCCTTCATCATCTGTCGACGCTACAGAAATGACTACTCCATTTACATTGATTAATGATACTTTCTCTGATGCTTTGGCATTCTGCACCTTCAATGTTGCCTCATCAATACTTACGACATAGAACATGTCCGCAATTTGGTCTCTTACTGCTGATTCACTCTTTTCAGTGAAATGGTAGTTTTTGATGTTACTGATGGCATAACTTGTTGTGGCACTACCATTCACAACTAGATTTTCATCCTCATACGTTACAACTGGATTTCCATCAAGCAAAAAACTGAACTTTGATCCATCCAACTGCTCTATTGTCATGTACTGCTTTTCTGCACCCATACAGAACAAACAAGTAGACAATCCGATAACTGCTAAAATTCTTTTTTTTCATATTTTTGTTTTATAAAACTCAACATGTTTATATTTGCAAAGATAATTTTTTCTGTTTGGCTTTCCTATTAATTTCATCATTTTTTTTCATCACCTTATATCCTGCCGGCAACACCATATTTTTGTCCGTCATATCCAACCCTTCCATTCCGTCAAGATCGTAAACTTCCGCATTGAAAAGAACTATAGATCAAATATTTAATAACAAAATTAATCTGCTTATTATAAAGAAATAATGTTTTCAAAATTCTCCCAATCTTTCCAAGAAACATAGGTAATACCATCTATCGTATATGTTTCATCACCTAAATAGAAAAGGATACCCTTACAATTATCTCGCAATTTAATATACTCTCTCAAATTTGCGGAAAGCTTCTTTTCATTATCACTTGTACTTTTTATTTCTATTGCAAAAGAATGTCTCCAATCCGCAATAGCATCCACTTCAAATCCACGTAAATCACGGAAATAGGAAAGGTTTGCCTTTTTCGCATGATTCAACCTGTTTTTAAGCATCTGAGAAACAGCAAATGTTTCTACAATAGCACCTTTATATGGACTTAGTATCATATCTTCTGCAGACTCTATCCGAAGGAGATGACATAAAAGTCCAGAATCAACAAAATACATTTTAGGTGTCTTAACAAGAGATTTTCCCAAATCATTAAAATCAGGTTCCAAAAAATGAATGATATAGGACGATTTAAGAATAGAAAGCCATTGTTTAACCGTTGGAGAAGAAATCCTTAAACTTCTTGAGATACTATCCATTGATAACATCTGTCCACTGTACGTTGCACATATTTGGACAAACTTCTTAAAAACAGAAAGATTTGAAGCATTTATATTATTCTTCACATCCAAATCGATGTAGGAATCAATATAGTTTTCAAACCAATCTTCCGGAAAATAATGTCTATCACTATCATATAAAGGAGGATAACCACCCTTCTGTATTATCTGATAGACATTTCCGCCTTGTGATGAATTGCAAGACATCATCTCACTTATTGAAAAAGGCAGCAATTTTAAAAAACCTACTCTTCCTGCTAAAGAATCTGTCATATTCTCCTTCAACCTGAATTGACTAGATCCTGTTAGTATGAACTTGCCAGGCTTGAAATCACCTTTGTCTACATGAAATTTTACTGCATCAAAAATATCCGGCACCTTTTGAGCCTCATCTATAATTGCTCCATCTGGAAACGCCATCAGAAAATCCCTAGGATTAGACGATGCTATGTTTCGAACTGTTTTATCATCAAATGATATATATTTTTTTCAGGGAAAACCATTTTTGCCAATGTTGTTTTACCACTTTGCCTTGGACCCGTGATTCCGACAACAGGAAACTGTCCCGCCAATCTCAACAATGTCTCTTTTGCAACCCTTTCTATTTTCATGCTGTAAAATCTAAAGTTTTGTTTTGTAAAATCCAAAGTCAAAGGCATGTAAAATCTAAAGTTTTAGCAAGTTTTGTGTGTAAATTATAGTATAACACAAACAATATATGCGAAGATTTTCAGCTTCCCGCGACCTTTTATTTCTTCCTTATCATCACCTTATATCCTGCCGGCAACACCATATTTTTGTCCGTCATATCCAACCCTTTCATTCCGTCAAGATCGTAAACTTCCGCATTGAACGGATAATCCTTTTTCTTATATGTGACTGTTTCTGTCGTGAGATATACTCTGTCCGCCGACAAACGCGCCGTCGCAAACACAACTGTGTTCTTAGGTATGCTGACTCCCTCTACCGTGACTTCATCCATCAGCCTCAACTTTATCTGGCTCTCCTCGTTGATATTCTTCAGCCTTTCATGTATGACGGCATTTATCAAATTGTCTGGTTTTTTTTCCTTGCTCTCACCCATCCGATGAAAACCCGCACTTTTTTCAATATTTGAAGTAGACGACGGGATTGCCGATTCATTATCTTTTGACTCCGACTCCTCCTGCCTTTTTCCACCCCTTTTAGAATTAGCTTTTAATGAAGCTTTGGAATCAGACAAATCGACCTCAGCATCGTCTTCAGCAATTGTGGATATGAATTCTTCCTCCTGCAATTCCGTCGACTGATCAGCCAATTCATTTTCTTCTACATTTTTCTGCACATCCTCCATAGCAAGCTTTTCAGCTGCCGGCTGTGCCACAATCTCTTCCTTATTGTCGACGTGATTGTTTTCAGGCTCCTCCCCACCGCCAAACAGCCAAAATACCACGCATCCGGCTACAAATATGAATAGGCTATATAAGTGAGTCGCAAGTGTTTTGTTGCTCATAAATGTTTAAGTTTTATCTCAGCCAAACAACTTCTTTACTATATCCGATGTCTCCTGCTGAAGTTCTGTCAGCTCCACCTGATCCTCATTTTCACATTCAACAATATCATCCTTCAGCACCGTCTCCTCCTTCACTGTTATCGCCTCTACGGATCTCATCGTAGCCCGACGGATCACAGTCTCATAAGCGACATCATCCCTGTATGGCGTGTTTAGTTGTTTTATTATTGCTTTTCTCTCCTCTGCCACAGAATCATCCTTATCCCCATTTTTTTTGTTGAGATACAGCAGGACGACATCAATAAATATGCATACAGCGAGCCAAACGGGAATAAATTCAAGCCAACTAATATTGCTCATTATCTTCTTAATTTTCTGCAAAAGTATAATTTTCTTCCGTACAATCTGTGATTGCAATTACTTTTGTTTGAGGGGATTTACAAAAAGATGCAGGGTTAACAAGTAAATAATTAAGGCTCCACCTTAGTTTATGACTGTTTTTTACGAGGATTGTTAAGGACGGAACGCCCTAACTCCCCCTCTCTCCGCGAGTCCGCAAGGACGAACGCATATAGAATACACACAGAGACTTCGTCACAAGTTACTATCGCTTCGCTCGATAGCGTCTTTCAGACGAATAAAGATGGATATATCAGTCGTATAAATATGACAAAGCCATAATTAAACTATTTCTTAATTTATTTCATCGCTATCTTCTTGTTTACGTGTGCTTTTGCACTTGCTAAATTTGATTAAAAAGATTACTTTTGCAACCAAATATTTTACTGACCGTAGATAATTTATAAAATATGTATATACTACTGATACTAGGAGGTGTTGTTGCCTTAATTATCGGAGTGTTGTTGTTGAAGGCGACTCATAAATGCGATCAGCCGGACGACGACCCGTTCAACCTGAAGGAACAATCTGATTTTCCACAGAATGAGAAGTTTTACACGGATGAATATACCATCAATTTCCCGACTAAATATTTCCGTCAAGGCAAAGAGCATCAAGGATGGATCAACCTGGAAGCACCGTTCCGCGCGACTATGGTGGTCGGATCTCCCGGTTCGGGAAAATCATACACAATCATCAGCAACTATATCCGCCAGGCATTGGCAAAAGGATACGCAATGTACCTCTACGATTACAAAATCCCTGATTTATCGGAAATCGCCTACTCCAATTTTATGTGGAATAAACATCGTTGGAAAGAGATCTACAATGGAGTGGAGCCGAAATACGGCATGATTGATTTTAATGAGCCCCGCGTCTCCCTCCGCTGCAATCCTCTCAAAGCAAGCCTTTTGGAGACGAAAACCCACGCCGACGAAATAGCGCAGGTGGTGTGCTACAACCTTGCTCGCACGTGGGCAGACAAACAAGGAGATTTCTTTGTGGAGTCGGCAATCAATTATCTTGGTGCATGTATATGGTTTTTACGCATTTATGAGGATGGCAAATATTGCACATTCCCCCACGTCATCGATTTTATATCACAACCCATAGACAAAGTCATCCCGATATTGGCAAGCTACACCGACCTATATGTAGCCGTCGCCCCATATCTCAACGCATGGTCGGCAGGAGCTGTCGAACAAATTCAAGGACAAATCGCGTCGATACAAATTCCATTGGCACGACTCTCCTCCATCTATCTCTATTGGGCGATGAGCGGCGACGACATCGACCTGGATATCAATAATCCACTCGAACCCAAACTGCTTTGTTTCGGCAACGACCCGCAAAACTCCAACACGTATGGCACCGCTTTGGGCGTATACACTGCACGTATTTTGAAACTGGCAAACAACAAAGGCAAACACAAAAGCGCCATTGTCATCGACGAGCTTCCAACTATGTTCGTGCATGGACTCGACAATCTTATCGCCACAGCACGATCCAACGAAGTGGCAATCCTCCTCGGTTTTCAGGATTTCTCCCAACTCAAAGCTGATTACAAAGAGTCGAACGCCAATAAGATAATTCAGACGGTGGGAAACTTCTTCGTCGGACAATGTTTTGATGAGACTGCGGAAAAAATATCTAAACGTATAGGAAAAAACAGACAGCAGAAAGAGTCGGCATCCACATCCGGAAAAAACGCATCGTCTTACCAGATGGACTATATGATACCGCCAGAACGATTCTCACAGGCAAAACAAGGATGGTTCGCGGGACTGGTTTGCGACAACAACGGATCCGACAACAACGACCGTGTGTTTGCGGCACATATTGATATAGATGTCGAGGCATGTGAAGATGAGGCTGCCCACTATCTCGAACTGCCTGAATTCTACGACTTTGATGATGATGTCGTCGACGCAAATCTTCGCGTCTACGCAAAAGAAATCGGATTCGACCATACCAAATATAAAGAGACAAGAAATCTTGTCGACGCAATGATTCGCCACTGGTTCGACCGCAACGACGTAGCATCCTTTGGTTTCGATCACACCAAATATAAATCCATCACGACACTGATCAACAAAGTGAAGAAACCATCGAAAGATATGAAAAAAATCTTTCCTAAAATTCTGGAGAAAGACAATATGCTCGACCGTATAATAGAGATCCGAGACGCGAGAATGCGTGAGTATCTGCAAAACAACCGAGAGAATATCAGACAGGAGGTGGAGAATATCTGTACCGCCGAACTCAACCGTATGCGCAGACTAGCCCAGCAAGGTGTGCAACCATACAGAAGATTGTGGGATATCAGGACACAGGTGACCGGAAAAAACACCATTTGAGGGATGTACGTATAGAGACGCCGTAATACGACGTCTCTACAAATATGACGGTATGATATTACACAGAGACGCCACAATGTGACGTCCCTACGTATTTTCACATTTTTTAAAAAAATTTCACAAAATATTTTGCAGTTTATGATATTAGTTATATATTTGCACATGTAAAGACATGACGAAAGGATTTACACTACGCAAGGTAGAAGGTAATGAGATTCGTAAATGGAAATAATTAGATTTTTTTGTACTGTTACTAATCCTATTTTCCCTTTATCTTTAAAGGAAAAAGAAGTAATGAGTGGTATTGGTTACCGCTCATTATTTTTTTTAAATAATTCGTAGAGACGTTGTGCACAACGTCTCCACAATAACAATGACGCGTCTCCGCACAAAAATTCCGCCTATCTTGCCCTAGAAATCATTTTTATTTATAATTTTGTATTGAATAAAGCAACGAAATCTACTGATAAATGCGAAAATCAGCCATTTATGGTTTTTTTCTTTGTTTTGTTTAGTTGGGATAACAAAGTATAATTGTGAAGTCTGAAAATCACAAACTATAAACATATATTGATTTAGTCCGAAATGAGCAATAACATACGTTTTGCATACGACAAAAAGTCTGAGCAATACATGCTTATAAAACCAGTATCCGACAACCCAAACGATACTGACGCTAATTCCGTACCCCTGAATGAAATAGATAAAACTCTTGATAACGCTATAAGAAACCTTGCAGACGCCGCAGAAAAAGTCAATAAGTTTAAGCTGGAGCAAATGAAATTCCTCTACATGCACAGAAACGATAACAATGTGGCGCCGGAGCTTTCACGTTTCAACGAAGAATATCTCTCTTCTCTAGACAAATTCATAAACGAAGCCGAAAAGCAGGAGGCTTCAAAAAAGAACGAAGTTGTAGAGGCTCTGAAAAATGCGACATATATTTCTATCGACCCAATTTATATATTCCTGTTTTCCTTTTTATCTGTCGTCTCCATGCCGATAATGGAATCTCTTAACGACTGGAGCCTGGATTCTTTCTCCTTCGACAAAGAGAACTACATCACCGACAATATGAACACGTTGAACTTCAATGAAAACGAAGTTAAAATCTTCCTGACAGAAAAAGACAACAGGGAAACCGTGAAGATTGTGGCGGACAGGGAAACGTGGAATAATATTGCATATAATAAAGAGTATCAGATAATGTTGACAGACAAAGATACCCGAACCACCGTCTATTCTCTCTCGTCTGAAAGATTTGCAGAGATAGAAAAAGGGCTGAAAGCATCCACGTCAGCAAAAGATTATCTAAACGAAAAACTTGGTGGCCCAGCCGCCATCAAACAGAAAGGGATAACGACAGAATGCACCATGAATCTCGAAACCATGATGAATGTCAGCTCAATTGAAAAACTCTTGAGCAAATATGTCAAGGACAAAGAGATTTATGCCATCAAAAGCGACGGGAGATTCGACAAACTACAGAATGGTGAGAAAATCTCCATCCTAAACCACGACGGAAACGTGAGTGTGGATGTCTGCAAAGGTATCGGCAAAAACGGAGATGAGACTCTTTTGTTTGGCAACCTACGGGTGAAAGATGAATTAAAAATAGACCAGGAGACCCGCGCAAAGCTGTCTAGGATCAGAGAATGCCATATTCTTCCATTCCGTGACACTGACAAACCCACATGGATGTCTGTGACACCAAACTGCATACCAGATAAAATAAAAGGGCACAACGTCAGCAAAGCAGAAAAAGAAGCTCTGCTTAAAGGTGAGACCGTGATGTTCACCGACTGTAAGGAAACCTCAAAAAAAGAGTATGAGGCTTCCGTCAGCCTGAGCATACAAAAGACTCCCATAGGAATCAAACCAGTGCTGAAAGTTGCTCCAAAAAATTTCAGGCAAATACAGGCTGACAAAAAAGGTATGGGAATATAAATCCATAAAATGTATTGATAATCAGTATAAAGAGATAAAAGAATGTTGAGCAAAGAAAAATTGGAACAGCTGAGAGAATGGTTCTTGAAAGAGAGCCCCATAGACGCTGTGCTAAGTTTCAAGGATAAATGTGGCAGATTATTGGAATCTCCCAAGACATTCATAGAGATGATCTCCGACGACGAAATCATCAACGCCATGAGCGCAGACCTGTCTAAAATATTGACTGTGCAACAACAGCTTGTGGAAATCAGGACTTTCCTAGAAAAAAGCCAAGAGTCGGAAGGTGGATTTTCACCATTCGAATATCTGTTTGTCTCAAAGACAACACTCAGTGAAGAAAAAATAGACTTCATCAAAGAGCAGTATGTCTTCTTCAAAAAGATTAATGCAATCGCGTCGCAGATCAGGCAAAACAATTCCCAGGAAGATTATGAGGCATTTGTAGCGCAAGTCGTCCCATTATTGGAGAAGACGTGTGAGAACAGAGAAAAACTCAACAACTATCTTGAGGAATACGCTGAATTTATGTCCGACTGCCTTACTGTAGACCAAGCCAATGAAAGATTCAAGCAGCTTGACGAAATCGTCTACGTCATGGATCAAAACGCATACGACTCATTCCTTGAAAACGGCAAGGTGATTATAGATCAGGTAGACGCCTATAAAAAGAAAAAAATAAAGATACCTGATGACGATACTTAATATGAAGATAATATTCCACAGAAAGAAGGATTGTATCAAAAACGGATACAATCCTTTTTTAATTCATAATTCATAATGCATAATTCGTAATTGTTGGGGATAATCCACGCATCTGGTGAATACAACCCTCATAGAGACGCACGGACGTGCGTGTTATGGTCAATGCATAATTCATAATGCATAATTCGTAATTGTCAATATCGGATACATTTATTTTGTTCCCCTATTACACCGCTAGGCGTTCAATTTTGATGAAAAACGTTTGAAAAATCCCATTTTATCACGTCGTCAGGCGTTAAATATTGGTATATTTCATGGTCGAAATTAAAAAATTCAACATTTTTTTGAAAAAAAATCCGTTTTTGTTTGCATATATCAAAACGAACCTCTAATTTTGCTATCGCAAAACAAAAATTAGTGCTTTGTAATAAAAACAACGAAAATTGAGGTTAAATTTAGTCCAAATATGGCAACAGAATTTAGTCATAACGAGGAGCAAGGAAAAGCTCAAAACAACATATACGGAGATGGACAAACTCCAAAAAATCTATCGGTGGCCGAGGCGATCGACAGATTAATTGAAATTGTCAAGAAGAATGAACAATGCATGGCCCAGGCATTCGCAAACGCACCAGAGTGGCAGTCGAGAGCACAGATGACCATGACAACGTTCAAGGATGGCGAAAAACAAAAAGCCTCACATGTGGTGGTAAACGTGCCGTCGACATTCTCAAAAGAGCAGAAAGAAATCTTGAAAGAGTATGTGACACAGATGGGCGGAACTTACACCAACATGAAGATAGTGGAGACAGATTCAGATGGAAACCAAAACATCTCTTTCCCAGCTAAAATCGAGTTTGGAAAAGATGCCGCCTACACACCTGAGGTTTGTGCCAAAATGCTGCTTGGCGAAGGAAAGGAAAACCTGATTAAGGAGATCCTCGAAACAAACGCAGCATATAACCAAAAGCGACAAATAACACAAGATAAAGAAAAGAAGATGAGTAACAGTAACGACAACCAACAGATTGCCTTTGGAAAGAAAGGTGGTCTTAAGTTATGAGACAAAAATGACTTTCTAAATGTTTATGTTTAGTCTTAGGGGGTATCCGATGATACACCCCTAAAACGCGTATATCAACCTCCTTTTTCATTGAAGACAAGTCATTCCCCATCTGTAAAACCAATCCCTTCAACATCTTGCTAAACAAAATTTATTTAACTATTTTTGTAAACGATTTGCTGAAAATAGCATAGAGTACAGTCAAGATAATGGCAGGGAAAGAGAGTCAAAAAAAGATAAATCAAATTTCTGAGGAGTCGAAGCAACCAGCTGAAGCGACAAAAAAAGTCACCAAACTGGATGTTACGGAGGGTCTTCCATTAGAAAGGCTTTCCCTTGGAGATGCCATTGCCAGGCTGACTGACATTGTCTCAAAGAATGAGGAGAACATGGAGAAAGCTTTTTCCGACGTCCCCGAATGGCAGGCCCGCACACAGCTAAGCATGTCCACATTCAGAAAAGAGACTGAGATGGGGGCAAAAGGAAAACCCAAAAAAGAGATCCACACTATCGTGAAAGTACCGTCGACCTTCACTGACGAACAAAAAGAGCTCCTGAAAGAGTATGCTATTGAGATGGGCGGAACCTACACAAACATCAAGGTGGAAGACACCCTTCCCGACGGCACTGTGGAAGAGTCGTTCCCGGCACAAATAGAATTCAGCAAAGACTCCGCCTATTCCGCTGAGATATGCGCGAAAATGCTTCTTGGTGAAAACAAAGAGGATATCCTCAAAGAATTGATGGAAAGAAAAATTATCCAGGAAGAAAGACAAAAGGCTATCGAGGAAAGAGAAAAGGGCGGAAACGGGAAATAAATAAGTAGACGCGAGATTTTGTGCCTCTACAGCATGTATTATACTAATATTTAGTAATTTAACTTAATCAATATGAGGGCGACTTGCGAAACCTTAAAATCCATTCGAAAACAGATAGCCGACGCCAACGGCATAGCATACGAACCTAATATCTGCACGTATGAGGGTCCTTGTATGGGCACATGTCCGGTTTGTGAGGCCGAAGCCCGTTACCTCGAGGCCGAGCTGGCCAAACGCCAGAAGGCACATAAAGGCATCAACATTATCGGTGTGGCGAAAGACAAGATGCCCGCACCATCGTCTTTTTCACAGGCAATAGCCGCTGCAACCATCACCACGGTTTTATCGTTTACCGCGCTTCCAGTAGCAGCGGTGGAACAGGAGGAAAACCCATCTAAAACCGAACAGAGCAACATGGTTAGGGTAAATGGCATTGTTAACAATGGTTATGCCGCCCTGTCTGGTGCTCGCATCAGCATTGAGGGAAGTAAGGCATCCACTCAATCGGACAAAGACGGCAACTTCTCCATCAACGCTTCACTTGGCGACATACTGATCATTGAATACCCGGGTTACGAAAGTAAATCGGTCACAGTGAATAATACAGAAAAACTCACCCTTTCGCTATTTGCCACACCAGTAAGAACTAGACTGGCGGGCGCTGTTTCTTCTTTAGAAGTAAGTGAACCTCCATTATATGTTGTTGACGGAAAGCTGATAAACTGCGTTGACAATAACCTTGACCCGTTTTCCTCCCTTAAAACTAGCGATATCTTGTCAATGGAAATCCTAATAGATAGCGCAAGTATAGCCCCTTATGCTATGTTTTGTAAAAATGCCTACTCGGGTGTTATTCTCATCAAGACGAAAGACGGCCAGAAATAAGAAGATGCTCATGGGTAAATGATTCTTTATATATGAACAATAAAAGGTAGAAGATGCGAAGTCTCACGTCTCTTCTAATTATACACCTCTATCAGCGTCTTCAATGATTTGACATCCCCGAATTCCGGAATATGGAGCTTGAAATATTTGATGATTGTCTCGAGGAGAAACTGGCGTTCTGTCCTGTCGAGACGGTAGAATTTCATATTTCGGTAGTTGATTCTCAGCAATGTAGGAAGGAATGCCGTTTGCTGATGGTTCAGGTAGAATGCGTGCAACGGCATATTATATTCGTATTGGCTTGTGGAAAGGTCGAAATAGGCATTGTCACGGTGCTTTTCCGTGTTTGGCTGGATGCCCAGCAGACGACTCAGCCCCACCAACGTGGCGATGTGGAAATTGGCAATACTGCGCTGTGTATGTTCGAGCGACGCTACTGTCTGCCAACAATAGTCGAAAATCTCCCGCGTCTCCTCTCCCTTATGAATGCTTCTGGCAAAAATCTCCGCCAGAAACATCGCGATTGTCGATTTCTCCGGCTGAATGAAAAGATCCAATAATGGGTAAGACGGTACGGCTTCCTTCAACGTCGGCAATTCCTTGTTGGGACGGTAATCCCACGTCACATCCACAGCAGACAAAGGGAATATATACGACGCTTTGTGCCCCGACCGTTTGCTCCACGCTCCGTAGACAATAAAATCCACCCTGCCCGCCTCTTCAGTGAGCGTCCGCACCACAAGTTTATCCCCAGCAGTACGCACCGCGCCAAGTATGATCGCACGAGTGGTGATGAGCATCGTCTTACTGCAATTTTGACATGAAACGTTGTTTGTCCACCACGAATCTCTCATGGTATGCTGATCCTATCACGTCGCCAGCCTCATCAGTGGCTGTGATCTCAAAACAGATCTTTCTGCCGTCGATCTTGACGATCTTTGCCTCAACAGTGACAGTCTTGCCTATTGCCGTCGCCTTCACATGCTTCACATTGATCTCTATTCCCACTGTGTCGCTATTCTCGTCAAGAGTCGGGCGAACCATCTCAAGAGCCGTCTGCTCCATCTTTGCCACAAGAGCAGGAGTGCCGAACACATTAAGTCCGCCACTTCCAAGATTCACAGCTGAATCCTTATCCGTGACCGTATATTTCTTTTTTGAAACGTCGTTGATATTCATTTATATTGACATTATTTTATTACAACATCTATTAACTTGGTCCAACCCATAAACCAACGCTTTGAAATCAATATCCATCCAACTGAATAATGTTCTTATCCTATTATATTGCTGAGTCACATACGTTAAATCAACAATATCAGTAGAACGTTGAAAGCAGATAGGTTCATGATGAGCTATACGATTCCTTAATTTATTTATATTATCTAATTCATTAAATAAAAAAGAATTGTCATAATGAGCAGAAGGTGTTGATTTGGGTTTATTTGGGAAAATATTCAACAAACATCGCCCTGTCGCTTTGTATTGAGGATTTGAAAACAATATTTCCATATTCCAAACTCCATTTCTGCAATAAGCTTAAAATGGGTATAATTCGATGAAAGCCCCTTATATGCCTTTAATATAATTTTTCCTGTTTTGTCAAATCTATAATTATCGAAGATACCACCAGACAATACGGAGTCACGTAACCAATCTTTACCCAACTTTCCCGTCAACTCTTTATCAATTGCGTTTCTCAAAGAAATCTCAAAACAACTGATAATCGTAAACATCTGTTGAGACAACCTTAAATTTTCCCTATAAAGTCTCATGGCCTTACGAGTATCGCCACTACATCCATTCAAATAGCGGGACATTCTTGAAGCAGATATCGTTTCCTCAAATTTTTTATATTCCATTTTGTTTTTCGAGAAAAAAAATAGAACTTTGTACTGTTTATTCCCGGTAGTCCCTGAACTCGTTCAAACTACCGGGTTTTGTTTTTTGGTTTTCCTTCTTCTGACATTTCCAAGACAACCTTCATCATCGTTATCAATTGTCAACTTCAGGAATCATTGGCCATGGGTTGTGGATGATTCCGGCAGCGTCGAGCATCTTCTCGTAAACCTCCTTACGCAACTTGTCGACAGCGGCCTTTCTTGGCAACGACTTGTCGGCATACATAGGTTCAAGCACTTTAAGAGTCATCAACGGCGCTCCCTTGGCAAACAATTTTCTCCAGCCTGTTCGCTCACGGTGGACATACACCATCGGAATGATTGGCATGTCGTACTTGTAGGCCCAGTTGAACGCGCCCTTACGGAATGGCTTGAATGGTTTGTAGAAATCCCAACGCACTCCTTCTGGGAATATATGGAACCACTCTTTTCTCTCATGCAAAATGTCGAACGCCTCGTTAAATTTCTTTATTCCGCCCATGTTGTCGGGAATAGGAATACATCTTGCACCACGAAGATTAAAATAGTCGCTTGTCTTGAATGTGTCTGCCCACGCGGGAATCCAAAGACGACGGTAGCCAACAGCTTTTCTCACACCAGGCACATCCCAGCGATACTGGTGGTTAGCCACTGTGATGGCACCGTTGCTGAAATCCTTACCGTCCAACACATGCTTGTTCTCAACCTTCAAACCATATATCATCCAGTTCAGGAAATTGCAAAGATACGTCTTCAAATCGCAAAGGAACACATTCCTCTTGTAGTCTGAAGACTCGTCAAGGTAAGGATAAGTCTCATCAAACTTCAAATCCCTCACCACCTCCACTTTCACCATGCGGCGAAACGGATCGTCATCCGGGAATTTTACAGCCAAATCAGGCACATAAACTCCCTCCTTCACCTTCAACTCTTTATACTTCTCTCCGTCTAAGCAAGAAATTCTCTCCATTACCGTAGATATTATTTTTACTTTTTACTATAGTCAATATTGAATTTTTCAAAATGGATTCCGACAAGCGGAGAGAACAACGCCACATCCGGAAATTTTGCCGGACGCACCCCTATCGCCTCAATCTTGGCGAAACTGGCTGTGCCACTGCCATTGTAATCCCACTTCACAACCTTTCCGTCTTCCACAGATACAAGAGGAAACTTCACCATATCGGATGTCATCGGAATGTTGAATCCCCACGACTGCACCTCTATTCTGAAAATTGGTTTTCCATCACGCGTCACAACAATTGTCTCTGTCTTGTCGTCGACCTTCTCAATCTTGAAATCAGCAAGCTCCTTCTTTCCAAACACCTGCTGTTCCATAGCCAACGCTGACGAACAATATGCTTTCGACACCATATATGACTCATCTCCATCTATGGCAAACTTACCAGGAATGAACAAAAGCTCCTGATACGGACCTGCCGATGAATTTGTATAGTTTGCAAAAATTACTGCACCGAAACCTCCTTTAAAATTCTTCTTTTGTTCTTTTGAAAGAAAACAATCTTTCTCAATGAACTCTTCATCAAAATAATAGGCAAATATATATCCATTGCCCTCTTTTACCTGCTTGTTAGCTTCCATAGCCGTTTTCATTTGAAATTCAGCCCCAAAATTACAATTTTTTCAATTGTGGAGCAAAATTAACGGGATAAAATAAAAGAGGCGGGAATGCGTGCATTCCCGCCTCTTAGATCAGTCAAAACTAATTATTTGACAATTAGTTTCAGGTTCTCAACATAATCTTCACCTCTGACAACAATATTGTAGATGCCAGATGCCAAGTTTTCGTTGACATTCAAGACATTAGTTGTTTCTTTTTCAAGCACCTTCTGTCCTGTTGTATTATAGATACAAACATTAGCATTGCCTTTGAATCTTACTGAGAAGGACTCGTTTGCAGGATTTGGAACGACCTCTACAAATCTGTCATTATCAAAATCATCAACAAGAGATTCAGATTTATATGGGTAGTTGAATTCATCTTCGTCTACCAAAATATAAGAACCGATTTTATTTAGATTATCCTTATGGTAGTTAGTGCCACACTCTTTCCAGATACCGGTCTCTCCAGCCCACGCCCAATAGTTCCAGCTGACTATCTGATGATTATTATCTAAATTTATTAGCAGTTTTAATGCATTTTCAGAACAAACCTCATCTATATCATATTTGCTGTTAGAACTTGTCCACTCAGAAATAAACACAGGGTAATATTTCATCGCTTGTCTAAGATCGTCCACTAAATTGACATGATCACAAGCAGAATAGTGGAACGAATACATGATGCCCAAATTGTATTCTTTCTCGTCAATCTCATTATTAACTGGATCCAATATCTTCTGACACCAATTTGGAGTACCGACAATGACAATAGCACCTGGATCATTTGATTCAATGACAGGAAGAATTTCAGTCGCATAATTCTTTATACTCTTCCAGTCTACATCACTTGGCTCATTACAGATATCATAAAGAACATGCATGTATTTTTCCTCTTTGACAAAAGAAGAGATTGCACTGAAGAAAGATTTTGCATCGTCGATATAATCATTTGGATTACCTGATCTCGTTTCATTATCTCCTAAAATGTGCCAGTCGACGATCGCATACAATCCTACCTCACCACAGATGTCGATATACGATTTGATTAATTCCATTTTCTCGTCAGAATGAGTGTAAGGAGAATAATTCAATCTCACTGATGAGCAACCCCAATCCTTCATCGTCTGGAACGCCTCTTTGCTCAAACAAGCAGAAACTTCCTCATCAATTATTCCTGTGTTGAATCCTTTCAACTGCACTACTTTTCCACTTGCTGAGTAGAGAGCATAGTCATTACCTTGAGCATTCAATCTACCATACTCTGCGAAATTCTCTTCCCATTTATATACAATAGGTCTTGACTTAAGATTGACATTAAACAAATTGGCAATGAATTCTCCCGATTTAGTCAAATCCTCTTTGTATACACGATTTCCACACTTTTTCCATATACCGGTCTCTCCAGCCCATGCCCAATAGTTCCAGCTGACAGCCACTTTGCCGTATTTACTGATTATATTAAGCAAAAGATTTGATTCTGTCTCGCATACTTTGTCTGGCTGATAAGTATAGTCTGAACAGCTCCACGCTGATATAAATACTGGAACTGATACCAAAGCATTTTTAAGATTTGCAAGCAAATCAGCATGGTTACAAGCTGAATAATGGAACGAATACATGATGCCAAGGTCGTAGTCATTTGCACTTATCGGACTTAGAGAAGCCTCGTAAATCTGTTGACTCCAATTAGCCGTTCCGACAATGACAATAGCACCTGGATCGTTTGATTCAATGACAGGAAGAATCTCAGCCGCATAATTCTTTATATCCTTCCAATCTACACCACTTGGCTCATTACAGATATCATAAAGGACATGCATATATCCTTCCTCTTTTACATAAGTAGAGATAATGTCAAAGAACTCTGTTGCTTCACTGATGTAGTCCAATGGATTGCCAGATCTGGTTTCTCCCTCCTCGAATATATGCCAGTCGACAATTGCATACAATCCCAACTCCGCACAGATGTCAATATACGATTTTATTACCTTTAGATTTTCACTTAAGTTAATATAAGGCGAATAATTCAATCTTACAGATTTGCATCCCCATTCTTTCATTGTCTGGAAAGCACCCCTGTCAAGACACTCATAGATGTCTTTGCCAATAACTCCTGTGTTGAATCCTTTCAACTGGACAGTATCGCCCTTTTCCGAACAAAGCTGTCTGCCGACTAGTTTCAATCTACCATACTCCTTAAAGTTTACCACATATTCCGACACGACCGGTTTGGAATCCAGAGTGACATTTAGCAACTTGACAAGGTAATTGCCAGTTCCAGTAAGGTTCTCTTTGTAGATTCCATCCCCACAATTCTTCCAGATTCCTGTATTGCCCCACGACCAATAGCACCAGCTGACAATCTGGCCATTAGTTGTACCTGCGTCGAGTATTGCAAGCATATCATCAGAATTGAGGTCACATGCAATGTAGTTATCTAAATCAAACCTTCCGCTTGTCCAGTTAGACACAAATACAGGTATTGATTTCACGCTTGTTCTAAGATCTCCAAGCAGATTATAATGGCTGCAAGCAAAATAGTGGAACGAATACATGATGCCAAGATTATAGTCGTGAGCATTAATCGGATTAGCTACAGGTTCTTTTATCTTTTGACACCAATAGGAAGTTCCTACAATCACGATGGCACCTGGATCATTAGTCTCGATAATAGGCAGGATCTCTTCTGCATATCCCTTTATCTTTTCCCATTCTACCTTACTTGGCTCATTGCAAATATCATAAAGAACATGCATATATCCTTTTTCTTTTACATAAGTAGAGATCTCTTCAAAGAACTCTGTTGCTTCTTTGATGAAGTCCATTGGATCACCAGAGTTGCCCATATGTTCGATGATATGCCAGTCGACAATTGCGTAAAGTCCAAGTTCCGCACAGATGTCGATATATGACTTCAGTCTTGCGACATTCTCTTCCGAATGTGTATATGGAGAATAGTTAAGTCTGACGGAACTCAATCCCCACTTTTTCATAGTCTTGAATGTGTTTTTGTCAAGACATGCATCCTCTCCGATGACACCGGTGCAGATACCTTTCAACTGGATAGTATCACCCTTTTCCGAACAAAGCTGTCTGCCGACTAGTTTCAATCTTCCATACTCCTTGAAGTTTGCCACATATTCCGACTCGGCTGGTTTGGATTCTAGAGAGACATTTAGCAGATTGACAAGGTATTTGCCAGTTCCAGTAAGGTTCTCCTTGTAGATTCCATCCCCACAGTTCTTCCAGATTCCTGTATTGCCCCACGACCAATAGTTCCAGCTGACAAGCTGGACACCGGCTGTTTCTGGATCGAGTATTGAAAGCATGTAATCAGATTCTGATTCACAAGCAGTTTCATTGCTATAATCATATTCTCCACTTGTCCATTCAGACACATATACAGGTATTGATTTAACACTTGCTTTAAGATCACCAAGCAAATGATAATGGTTACAAGCATAATAGTGGAACGAATACATGATGCCAAGATTATAGTCGTAAGCATTAATAGGGTTAGTTATAGGGTCTGTTATCTTTTGACACCAATTTGGAGTACCTATAATCACAATGGCACCTGGATCATTAGTCTCGATAATAGGCAGGATCTCCTCGGCATATTCCTTTATTCCTTTCCAGTTTACACCACTCGGCTCATTGCATATATCATAAATCACATGCATGTATCCTTTTTCTTTCGCATAAGTAGAGATCTCTTCAAAGAACTCTGTTGCTTCATTGATGTATTTCATTGGAACACCAGAGTTGTTATCATGTACTTCGATATGCCAGTCGACAATAGCGTAAAGTCCAAGTTCGGCACAGATGTCGATATACGACTTTAGTCTTGCGACATTCTCTGCCGAATGTGTATATGGAGAATAGTTAAGTCTGACTGAACTCAATCCCCACTCTTTCATAGTCTTGAATGAGCTTCTGTAAAGACATGCATCCTCTCCGATGACACCAGTGCTGATACCCTTCAACTGGATAGCGTCTCCCTTTTCTGAACTAAGCTGGTTGCCAACCAGTTTCAATCTACCATACTTCTTGAAGTTTGCCACATATTCCGACTCGGCTGGTTTGGATTCTAGAGAGACATTTAGCAGATTGACAAAATATTTGCCCGTCTCAGTAAGGTTCTCCTTGTAGATTCCGTCCGCACAGTTTTTCCAGATTCCTGTATTGCCCCACGACCAATAGTTCCAGCTGACAATCTGATCACCGGCTATAACTGGATCGAGTGTTGAAAGCATGTAATCAGATTCTGTTTCACAAGCAGTTTCGTTGCTGTAATCAAATCTTCCACTTGTCCATTCAGACACATATACAGGTATTGCTTTCACGCTTGCTCTAAGATCACCAAGCAGACTATAATGGCTGCATGCATAATAGTGGAACGAATACATGATGCCAAGATTATAGTCATTAGCATTAATCGGATTAACTACAGGTTCTATTATCTTTTGACACCAATCTGCAGTTCCGACAATCACGATGGCTCCCGGATCATTAGTCTCGATAATAGGCAGGATCTCCTCGGCATATTCCTTTATTCCTTTCCAGTTTACGCCACTCGGCTCATTGCATATATCATAAATCACATGAATATAACCTTTTTCTTTAACGTATGCGGAGATAGTCTCGAAAAAGTCCTTGGCATCGTCTGCATAATCTGAAGGTTTTCCTGTATTAATTTTGCTCTCGAAGATATGCCAGTCGACAATTGCGTAAAGTCCAAGTTCGGCACAGATGTCGATATACGACTTTAGTCTTGCGACATTCGTTTTCGAATGTGTGTATGGAGAATAGTTAAGTCTGACTGAACTCAATCCCCACTCTTTCATAGTCTTGAATGAGCTTCTGTAAAGACACGCATCCTCTCCAATGACACCGGTGCAGAGACCCTTCAACTGGATAGCGTCTCCCTTTTCTGAACTAAGTTGGTTGCCAACTAGTTTCAATCTTCCGTACTCTTTGAAGTTTGCCACATATTCCGACTCGGCTGGTTTGGAATCCAGAGTGACATTTAGCAGATTGACAAGGTATTTGCCTGTCTCAGTAAGGTTCTCCTTGTAGACTCCGTCCTCACAGTTCTTCCAGATTCCTGTATTGCCCCACGACCAATAGTTCCAGCTGACAAGCTGGCCAGTGACTGTACCTGCGAGTGTCGCGAGGAGATCTTCAGATTCGGATTCACAAACAGTTTCGTTGCTGTAATCAAATCTTCCACTTGTCCATTCAGACACATATACAGGTATTGCTTTCATGGCTGATCTTAGATCTCCAAGCAAAGCATAATGGCTGCATGCATAATAATTGAACGAATACATGATGCCAAGATTATAGTCATTAGCATTAATCGGATTAGATACAGGTTCTATTATCTTTTGACACCAATCCCGAGTACCTACAATCACAATGGCACCTGGATCATTAGTCTCGATAATAGGCAGGATCTCCTCGGCATACTCCTTTATTCCTTTCCAGTTTACACCACTCGGCTCATTGCATATATCATAAATCACATGAATATAACCTTTTTCTTTAACGTATGCGGAGATAGTCTCGAAAAAGTCCTTGGCATCGTCTGCATAATCTGAAGGTTTTCCTGTATTTGTGTGATCATCGCTCTCGAAGATATGCCAGTCGACAATTGCGTAAAGTCCCTGTTCGGCACAGATGTCGATATACGACTTTAGTCTTGCGACATTCGTTTTCGAATGTGTGTATGGAGAATAGTTAAGTCTGACTGAACTCAATCCCCACTCTTTCATAGTCTTGAATGTGTTTTTGTCAAGACACGCATCCTCTCCAATGACACCGGTGCAGAGACCCTTCAACTGGATTGCATCTCCCTTTTCTGAACTAAGTTGGTTGCCAACTAGTTTCAATCTTCCGTATTCTGCCACAAAACCAAGATTTTCCGCATAAGTAGAAAACAGGCAGGACAAAAACAAGAAAATACTAAATAAACCTTTTTTCATTGTTTTAATAATTTTATGTTTTTGTTTTATATTTAATTAGCATTAGCTTATCACACAATTATTTCCAGCAGTCTCGCTCCCTTCTCATCGCTGAAATACCACTCCCATATTGTCGACGGAATTTCTCCGTCTCTGGCTGTTTTATAATCTATTCCGTACGACTGGCAAATTCCTTCTGCCTTGAATCCATGGCTTTCCGCGACGTAGCGTTTCACCGTCTCCGTCTGCTTCATCGCAAGACGTGTGAAGATGCTTCCTATACCGTCGTTCACAAGAAGAATTCGCAGATTGGTGTCCTCCGCGCTCCACAGTCCGCTGACATCATAGAAGAAACTCAAATCTCCAATCACAAGGTAGACGGGCTTATCCCCCACTCCACTCGCATATCCGATCGCCGCAGACATACTTCCTTCTATTCCATTCACGCCTCGGTTGCAAAAGAACCGCAGTTTTTTGGCTTGTGCTTCTGGCATACACCAAAAGGCATAATCGATGGCTCGAACGGTTGTGGAATTGGCAAGAAAAATATGCGATGACGGTGCTATACGGCTAAGAAATTCACTGTATACCGCCGGATATTTTGTGGAATCCATCTGTGTGTGGATAATCGTAGTAGAGACGTTGCGTGCAACGTCTCTACGATTTGTCCATCCATTGTCAGAGACGTTGCACGCATTATCCGAGACTGAGACGTTGCACGCAACGTCTCTACAGTTGTCCACATACAAATGTGTCATACATTTGAATGTGTCGGCAAATTCCATCGTTTTCGACACACGGACCACCGTCTGTGGTTTGATTTTTGTGATTGCCGCTTTGGCTGTTTTGCTGACAATATGTCCACCGATATATATCACAAAATCAGGGTTATACGCCTCTATTTTGTCGTCTGGAATGCGATTATTATTCGTCTGACACGCACGTCCGTGCATCTCTACGTGTGGCGCAAAATATTCCATATTTGACAATACCTCTGTGTAGAATGGAGCACCGAGACGGATGAAGGCATCAATGTAAGATGGATTAATTCCGTCGTTCTGCCCTACCATCACCAACGGACGTCTGGATTTTTCCCACAATGGCTTCAATGTGTCGCCAAAAAGAGAAGCGTCTCCAATGAGCGATATTTTTCTGAACTCTGGAAGAGCCTCGACGGTGCACTCGAAAAACGGTTCTTTAATCTGCATATTGATCTGCACCGGACCGTTCTGCCCTGCATACGCAATCTCCAAAGCAGCATTGATCTCACGGTTGGCAAACCACATGCCGTCGGCACTCTCGTCATCCTCCACGTCGACACTATATTTCACAGCCGAAGCCAACGCAGATGTCTGCCACATCGTCTGCCCCATCATCTGCCCTATCATCTCCTTCGGACGGTCGGCAGTGACCACAGCCATGCCAATCCCCTGATACTGAGCCTCAACCAGTGCCGGCAAAAGATTAGCCACCGCGCTTCCACTCGTGACACATACCGCAACTCTCCTGCCCGTCTGCGCCAAACCAAGCGTCATGAATCCCGCGCTTCGCTCGTCGAGAGCCCTGTGCACATCGAAATCCCCGCAACACATCGATTCCACAATAGGCATGTTGCGACTGCCCGGACAGACAACCACGTCTGAAAACGAATGAACTTTAAGCAGATATATCAGCTGCTGAATATGTTTCTTTATCGAGTATGCCATCTCTGTTTTGGATTACGCATACAAAATTAACACAAATCATAAAAAATAAGAAACTGTTTAATTAAAGGATTTTGCCTCTTGCCCATATATCACTTAGAATTAAACCACAGAGACTCAAAGATCTCAGAGAAAGTCTGCGAATTTTAAAAGAAAAACATTCATAAAATAAAACCGAACAAAAGAGAATCAAAGAAATTATTTAATTTTGAAAAAAATATCAATATTAAGGTAATATGGCAAAATCAAGTTCAATCTACATGGGAGAGGGCAAGATGGCTCTTTCTGGAAAATGGGGAAGCGCATTTAGCGCATGTATGGTGGCGATGGCAGTGACTATGGTACCATCATTCTTACAACTTTTATTTATAGACACCACAACACAATCGCTTTCTTTGTCTTCTGCTACAATTCTCTTTTATATTATCTCTTTTGCGTGGGCATTTTGCGTGTCCTCTCCTCTCTTGTTTGCCTGTGTGGTAGGATTGCGACAGATGCACATCTCTAATGAATCTCCTTTGGATGTGATGATTGAGAAATTCAAGAAAAACATTAGCAGATATATAGTATTAGAACTCAAAATAGCGTTAAGAATACTTGTTTTCATTGCTATCCCATTGGTAATCTATTTGATTTGCATATTTAAAGGCTTTATGGAATATGGAGATATGAACCCATCTTCCCAATATGGAGGAATCGCCTCATTGAGTATGTTTGCCTTAGGTATAATATACATCTATAAAACCTTTGAATTTATATTTGTTCCTTTCATTCACAATGATAATCCAGATTTGACAGATAACGAGATACTCGACAAAAGTGCTTTGCTGTCAAAGGGCTATAAGTGGACAATGTTCAAAATAATGTTGCGCGCTATATTGCCAGCATTCGCAATTCTTATTGTTTTGGGTATTGCTTTCTCATTTGTGTTTATGGGAGCACTCATCGGAGGAATAGCAGCCGCTGGAGCCGGATATGATTTCTCTAATTTGCCAGCATCTTCGTTTGGCCTGACTTTCCTTTTTATCTACATGATCATTGTTCTCTTTCTTGCTGCCTTTATCCAAACAAGAACATTTCTTCCTTTCTCTGTATTATACTCTGAGCTGACAGGATATAACAATAACGATCAAAATGATCAGGAAAAAACTCCTGTTGCTGTTCCAGAAAATGTTATCGTGACAGATCCTGAAGAAAACACAAATAAGGAAGAGGAGAAAAAAGAGGAACCTGAAATTCCTTACGAACAAAGATATATGCCTAGATGACGTTGACGGTTGGCAAATAGCAGTTGGCAAAAAAAATATGACAGATATGAGTGAAGCAATTTATAAGACAATCAAGAAAATCGCAGAGGAGGCAAAAGGTGGCAAACTTACTCGCGCCGACCTTGCCTACGACCTGAAAATGACTGACTCACTGGAGGTCAGCCGTCTGGCTTGGGAGGCATACAACCATTATGGCAAAGATCCTCTGATAAAGTCTACTTTCGTCAACAACGACAGCAACACTTCAATCGTGGATGATTATGAATTGCGTCAACTTATCGCTGCCGATAATAAAGATGGCTATTTCGACGCTTTGTCGAAGGATCTTGAAAATGGAGAAAATGCGTTGACGGTGCTTGATAATATGCTGAAGACGAAGATGTCGGAGGCTGTGGCTTCTGAGATGAGCAGTCTGATGAGCGTCATCATGGGCACAAGGGGCATCGAGAATGTGAAGAATGAAGCATCGCAGGCTGTGCAACTGTATGGTCAGCTTATAAACGTCTACGATGAGGCAAAGAATGGTGTGAAGGAGGTGGCCCACGATTTCGTCGACCTACGCACGGAAATCCTTCACGTCTACGAGAAATACGCACAGATGCTTGTGGATTTCTATGGTGACTCCATCAAACGCGTCGCCCCATCTCTTTTCGATTTTGATTCAATCGAATATCTCGACACCACACAGATGTTTGAAAAAGTCAAACTGCAATATGACCTGCTTTCTGAAAACTGCTCGGTGATGATGTCTGAGATCAGCGACGGGTTCTCTAAATCCGTGCAGATCGCCTCACAAAGCAGCAAAGCTTTGGGTGGCGGAGCTCTCGCTGTTGCGGCTGTCGAGGCAATCAAACATTATCTCGACGCTTCCGAAAAGACCGTCAGAATGAAATCCGACCTCGAGGCTTTCAAGATGAATATCAAGAAAGACGTCACAAATATCAAGTCGGACTACACCCGTCTGGCGACGGTGTACAAGACCATCAACGACCTGTATATTCCCAAAGCAGACGCATATTTCAAGTTTGGCGGCAAACTCCTTTCTGCCGAGTTTGAGCAGATGGTTTCCACACTGTATGCCAAGGCAGGTGTGGCAGAACTTGTGAAGGAGCGTGACGAAGTGATGGACGAGATCCGTGCTGTGTCCGGCCAACTCAACGACCACAACAACAATATCATCTTCTATGATGAACAAATAGGACGTTGCCAAGGAATCCTGACAGACAAAAAAGATGATTACGAGAACGCCAAGAGTCTGCGTCCAAACAAACCATCAGTGATTGTCAATGTGCTGACATTTGGCTCTGCTGACAAAAAATACAGCCAGAAGATGTTCAAATGGAAAGGTGTCTATGGCAATCTGGTGAAGGAGTATGAGAATGCCATCGTCGACGAGAAAGCTGACACATCTGAATTGGAATCTAATAAAAACGCAAGACGTGAGGCAGAAAAGAAACTTGCCCAACTTAAAACGAGACAGAAAGAGCTGACAGACAAAATCCTGAAGACCATTTCCGTCGACACAGAAATGAAAAGAACTCTCGCCTCTCATCTGGAGGATATCATCAGGATGCTCCACGTCGGCAAAGAGATTCTTGAGAGCGGACTCGACGCAAAAAGCATAAAGGCAATCAATATCGACACTTATCATTCAAATGAACTTCCAGAAGATATCAAATCCGCTGTTGCAAACTTCAAAGATCTTGTCGGAGAAGTGGCTCCAAATCTGAAGGAAGACATGAAGAAAAATCTGGAAAAGAATTTCAGCGAACAAGAGATTGCCGAATTGAAGAGAGTATATAATGAGAGCGTCAAACTCACTGACGCGCTTGTGTCGCTTGAAGCGTTGAAAGAACAGAATCAGGTGTCGTCTGAAATCTACGATAAAGAGCTGGAGAAGATCCAGACACAGTTCAATTCTCAGATGGCAGACATCGACGCCAAAGCAGATGTGCTCGGCAGCGTGCTCAAAGATCTCAACACAGCTCCCGACGCAGAGGCAAGAAAGAAAGCCATAATCAAACTGACCAAAGGAGGCAAGATATTTGCAGACGAAGATGATTTCAACAAATTCATCAACGGAACCCTAACAATAAACATCTAATTCCACCATCTTTCCCGTAGGGACCACTTTTTCCCGTAGGGAATTAATGTAGGTAACACATATGACAGAATATACAAGCAGCCACAGACGACAGGATATGGGGGCTGACACATTCGACAAAGAACAGCAGGAGGCAGAAAGAGCAGCCGCAAAAGGAGAAGAGATAGAACGTAAGAAACGAGAGAAGAGAGAGAGACTCGAAAAAGATCCTACATATAATTTCTGTTCCAAGATCAGCAGGTGGATGGACAAATTTTATCTGGATCCTATCATTGGACTAATTCCAGGAGGTGTGGGCGACATCGTCAGCCTGACATTGACTGTGCCATTCATATATGTGGCCGCGACGAAGATCAAATCCATTCCGTTGACACTGGCTATAATATATAATTCATTGGTAGATATGTTGATAGGAGCCATCCCCGTGCTCGGAGACATCATAGATATTTTCAATAAAAACCACAAGAAGAATTATAAACTGCTGACAGGATTCATCGAAGACGATAAGGAGATCAAGCATGAGGTAAACAAAAAAGCCATCTTTTGTGGAATCGCAATAGCGATATTGATATTCCTCATCTGTCTTGTGTTGAAATTCGTGGGTGAATTGATCGGCTATGTTTGGGAATATTTCACAGGATTGTTTTGACGGTTGAGGATTGAGGGTTGAGGATTGAGGGTTGGCATCATAAAAAATGATAGATTAAAGCGATGAAAACAAATCCAGGAATAAAAGCACTTGCTGTGATTGTCTCTATCATATTGCTGATACCAATAAGCATAAATTGGTATTCGTTTCTCGCACGCTCTTTTTCTAATGATGTTGTAGATGCCTCAGAAACGCCCTTGGAATTTAAGATTTTAACCGATTCTACCGCAGCAGTAAGTAAATGCCATCCTGAAATAGAAAATATCTCCATTCCTGAAAAGGTACGTATTGAAGGAAATATTTATACAGTAATAGAAATCGGAAAGAAAGCTTTTAGTTCTTGTCGTAAACTGACCAATATCAATATTCCGACAAGTGTCAAAACAATCGGAGACGAAACTTTAAAAAATTGTGTCCGTCTGAAAAGCATCAAAATCCCCGTAAGTGTAGAGAGCATCGGAGACTCGGCTTTTAAGAATTGTTCGAGTCTAAAAGACATCGAAATCTCTACAGGAGTCAAGAACATAGGAAATTCGACATTTGAAAGTTGTTCAAGTCTGAAAAACATCAAAATCCCCGTAAGTGTAGAGAGCATCGGAAATTCGGCATTTGAAAGTTGTTCAAGTCTGAAAAACATCAAAATCCCTACAGGTGTCAAGAACATAGGAAATTCGACATTTTTGGATTGTTCAAGGTTGAATTACATTGAAATTCCGGCAAGTGTCAATACAATCGGAGAGCTTGCTTTTTATAATTGTTCCAATTTGAAATACATCAAGATCCCTTCAAATGTCAATACAATTGGAGGATTTGCTTTTTATAATTGTTCCAATTTGAAATACATCAAAATCCCTTCGAATGTCAATAACATAGAATATGGGGCTTTTAAAAATTGTTCCGGTTTGACAAATATCGAAATCCCTAAAAGTGTCACTGACATCGGAGAATCTGCGTTTGAGGGATGCAAAAATCTTGATGTCGTAATCGATAATTCAAAAGATGACGTGGTAGTTGGAGAGGATGCTTTTAGAGGATGCAAATCTGTAAGGTATACTAAATGATAGATTAAAGCGATGAAAATAAATCCAAAAATAAAAGCGTATGCAATAATTGCTTTAATTGCATTACTGATACCGATAAGCATAAATTGGTTTACGTTTCTCGCACATTTTTTCTCTGATGGTAACGATACTCCCGTCAATCCTTTGGAATATAAAATCTTAACTGATTCTACCGCAGCAGTAAGTAATTGTCTTCTTCTTGAAACAGATACTATTTCCATTCCTGAAAAAGCACATATTAAAGGAAATGAATATACAGTCACGAAAATCGAAAAAAAAGCATTCAGTTATTGTCGTAGATTAACTAATATCGAAATTCCTAAAAGTGTAACCAGCATTGGTTATTCGGCATTTGAGAATTGCTCAAATCTGACCAATATCGATATTCCTGTGAGCGTAACCAACATTGGTTATTCGGCATTTAAGAATTGTTCTAATCTGACCAATATCAATATTCCTGCGAACGTAACCAGCATTGAAGAAGGGACATTTAATGGATGTTTTCAATTGAATAATGTCGAAATCCCTGCAAGTGTAACAAAAATTGGATACTCAGCTTTTAGTAATTGCTCAAGGTTGAAAAGCATCAAAATTCCTACGAGTATTGAAAAAATTGAAGATTCAGCTTTTAGGAACTGTTCGGGGTTGAAAAATATCGAAATCCCTGAAAGTGTTATCAATATTGGATATTCGGCATTTGCCGGATGTAGTAACCTTAATGTCGTAATAAATAATTCAAAAGATGACGTGGTAGTTGGAGAAGATGCTTTTAAGGGATGCAAATCGGTAAGGTATACTAAAAATCCGTAAGGTATACTAAATGAGGGGTGAGAGTTAACGGGTGATAGGTGATGGTTATCTCTAACCCCTTTCACTTTAAGCCTTATGCCTTCATCAATCGTCAATCATTAATCATCAATCATCAATCGTCAATCATCAATCATCAATCGTCAATCGTCAATCATCAATCATCAATCATCAATCCGCCCATCACCTTCTTCACCACACATTTGATCGCCGCCTGTTCCTCTTTCAGATCCAGCATCGACAACACTGCCTGCAGTTCCTTCAGCAAATCAGGCTCACGTCGGCACAGCTGGTATGCAATCTTGATGCAGACAGCCCTCACCGCCACAGCCAGACGCATATTGCAGATATTGTCGAGAGTGAAGTTGAGCAGATCGACGTCGATCTCCTTCACCTCTGGCAGAAGCATCAAAGATATGTTGAGCCACAGACGAAGCTCCCCCTCCTCTCCACGATTCGCCAATATTTTCTCCACTATCTCCCGACGGTATGGCAGAAGACGTTTCCTATCCTTCTTGCACAACACCTCCATCACCCACACCGCATGCCATGCCAGACGGGGATCATCACCACACGTGATTTCCCAAAGCGTGGATATATCCGTGCCGCCGACGAGAATGTCGCCTACAATCGCGTCGACACTGCTTTTATGCAACGGTTTGACAGATAATATTGATATGATGTCCATTTATAAACTCCCCAAACTATTTTGTAATGTAAATATAACAAGTAAAAAACATTTTCATTTGTTTTTTTGACGTTTATTTGCTTATTTTGGATTCTATAAAATCAAAATGAAGGACTTTATGAAGATAAGAAATTTATTTTTCAACACATTAGTTTGCGCATCACTTATCGGTTGCACAGGAGGAGATGATCCAAAATCTAATTTGCCAAGCGGAGCAGAAAGTTTTCTGAACAAACATTTTTCAGATGTCAATATAAGCACTGTGGAGAGCGATGACGACAGCGACGTGGAGGTGACACTTGAAAATAAAATCCGTATCAGATTCGACCGCCGCGGCACATGGGAAGAAATCAACACAAAGAGAAACGGAATGTCGGAATCATTGAAGAAACTGCTTCCAAACCAGATAAACAACTACGTGTCGAAAAATTATCCAGGACGTGTGATAAGAAAAGTGGAAAGAAAAAAATATGGATACGAGGTGACTCTCAACAAACCTGATCCCGTGATATTGAAATTCACAAAGGGCGGAGCCCATATTCCTGAAGACGAGTTTGCTCAGTAAGAGATGTCCCTTAAAAAAATTGTAGCGGTAATCATATCTTTGCTTTTGCTTATTCCTATTAGCAAAAACTGGATTTCACTCTTCATAAGTACATATGAAGAGTATAAAGCTAACGAAAATAATGACGAGGAGCCTGTCACTATAACCACCGTTGAGGAAAATGATTCGGAAGAAAAAGAAGAACATTTTCCTCAAAGGACTGACAAGGCAACAGATGCAGAGACACATGGGGGTGTGGCTCAGGAAATTCCGTCTCGAAACGATGCAGAGACACAAAATCCCATATATAAAAAAGAGAGAAATCAAAACGCACAAGAAAATCAAGAAAAACATAAAGCCAAGAAATCGGATATCGTTGACGCTGCTGACTCCCCATTAAAGTTTCGTTTTTCTTCATGTAATAAACGTGCCAGTATCGAGTATGACCCTTCATATGAAAATCTAATTTCTCTCAATATTCCGCATAAAGTGCAATACAATGGTGATGTATATACTGTTTATTACATCGACTATAAAGTGTTCTACAATTGTCAAAATATTGTCAAAATAGAAATTCCTTCATCTATTAACGTATCTTATTCATCCTTCCACCATTTTAATAAATTGACCTCCATCATAGTCGCGCCAGATCATCCGACTCTATCATCAGAAAAAGGTATTTTATATAATAAGGACAAGAGTGAAATCATACGTGTGCCTACAGGATTCAAAGGAGAATTCAAATTGCTTAATAGTGTTAAAAAAATAGGACAACACGCTTTTCAAGATTGTAAAGGGCTGACTAATATCGAATTTCCTTCTAATGTAACTGAAATTGGCGACTACGCATTTGACGATTGTAAAGGATTAACCAATCTTGTTATACCTTCTAATATCAGCAGTATCGGCAGCCATGCATTCTCCGGATGTAGTGGACTGACAAATGTAGAGATTCAAGTCCCTACGAATGTCAAATTTAGTTCTTATGTATTTTCGGGTTGTAAAAAATTAAAATCCTTCGAAATTCCTCCTCACATTACAAAATTGCCAGATGGTTTTTTTTCAAATTGTTCTAGTTTCGAAAATTTTGAAATTCCTTCATACATTACTTCGATTAGAAAATATGCTTTTTCTAATTGTTCTGGAATGGTCTACGTGATTATTCCCAAAAGCGTGACAGCCATTGGAAACGGTGCTTTTTCTAGTTGCACTGGATTGACAAACATAATCATCTCTGAAAATGTATCTTTTCTTGGGGATGGAGCCTTTTCTAATTGCAAAAACCTTAATGTATTGGTTGACAACTCTAAGAAAAATGTGAAATACAACACCTCTACTTTCCAAGGTTGTAAATCTTTGAGATGGACTAAGTAATTTTTACTATCTTTGCTCAAACAACATTAAAATCTATGGAAATCATTGTCATCATTCAAGCCGCCATTATCATACTGCTCATCAAGACCCTCTTATCCAAAGACAAAAAGGTGAAAGAGGCGACGTCTCTATTGAACGGCTATGGCAATGAAAGGGAAAGCATCACATACAGCTGGAAACTAGACTCTGCAAGAAAGACCAAACTGAAAGGTCATCTGACTCTGCGATTCAACCCTGACGAGATAAAAGAGCAGCGGCTGAACAACCCGTTCGCCACTTTCAACAACTCCAACACAAATGGCGTGGAAAGCAATCTGCGGAAAATGTATTTCTACATGCTCAACAATCCACGCACACTGATGCATTGCGCGGAGATTGTCAAATATATCAACCGTGAATGCAGCAAAAACCGTGTGGATGAACTCGACAAACTTCAATTTGTCTTGGATTTCGTCCAGGAGCCGAATGTGAAATACAATTACGACCACGACTGCAGTGAAATACAGTATCCAAAAGAGTATATCCGTTTCCCCGACGAGACTCTCTACGACAGACATGGCGACTGCGACTGCAAATCATTCCTCGCCGCCACTCTCTTCCATCTGATGGGCTACAATGTGCTGTTTCTCATCTCATACAAAATTCAGCATGCAGCAATCTGCATAGAATACGACGACCGCTGGAAAGCATTGCTGCAGAATTCCATGAGCACCGTCGTGACAGAATATGAGGGACGCAAATACGTCTACTGCGAAACCACTTCCGACAACTTCAGAATCGGCGGCATCTCTCCCGACTTCACAGTGAAGGATTTTGAAACTAAAATTGAACTTAGAGGATAAATTATGGATTATTTATTTGAGATAATAGGGTGTATTGTTTTAGGGGCCATAGCCATAACTGTCACTGTAATATCAATAAAGGAATATCAGGAAAAGTCTAAAATCAAAGACTTGTGTTGCTCAATTATAGCAAAATCTCTTCAAAAAGGAGAAAAAACAAAAATGACTTTCGAACTGCTAAAAAACTTTTATAAAAAACAGTTTCCCGATAATAACAAACAATCAATCCCCCTTTGGTCTGAAGCAGACTCTTTCGCAAACAAAGTGATTTGGCGGTCTAAAAATATCAACCCAAACACTATGGTTGATTATGATTTTGTCACAAAAAAAAGGAATCTCCTTTTCCGTCAAGATTTAATAAGATTATTGTTCAAACTCGCGGCTGATGGCGACGGAATAAAAAACGACGAATGGTATTATCTCCTGGAAATGATGGACAAGCTGAAACTAAATAAAAGAAGCTACGATTATTTTATAAGATATTATGCTCCCTTGCGTACGGAATATGACGACTACTCAAAATACTACGACAACGAAGCCAAAAAAGATTTTTCTTCCACAACATCATCGTCACTACTCCAGCAATACTATGAGATTCTTGGTGTGTCAATCGGAGCGTCAAAACAGGAAATCCAAAAAGCCTATCATGCTCTGGCTCTTCAATACCATCCAGATCTTCCACAAAACGCCAATAATAAATCCTGTGAAGCTCAAATGGCAAAGATCAACGATGCATACGCACATGTGATTGCGAACCTATGATTGATATACAACATGTCATTAGTAAAAATGCATTTCTTTCTTCTTCTCTCTTAAAGCCACAGAGCTTCCTGTTCCCAATTTGGAGTAAATCCCATACTATAAGTACAAATAGCAGGATATCTATTTAGTAAATCCTTCAGTTGTTTCTTCAGCGGACTTGCTACCCTTAATGTTTGCTGAATATAAGCAATATAACAAAGATGACTATATATCTTCTCTGGTCTTGAAGATTTATTTCTTATCCAAGAAAGAGGGAGATAATCTGGAATAGATGGTATCTGTATTCTTTTATTCCATAATCTTGCATGATGAGCACAAGCATTACGAAGTATTCTCATTGATTCCAACCAACTCTCAAGATATGTGTATTTAGGAATATTAAAAGATCTCGCTACATTCTTCTTGGAAATAACATCTGTACATTCCTTATATAAAGATGCTAAGGATCCTATAGTTACTGTTTCAAGTGCTTTCCAAGCTGGAGGAAGGTTTGGAAAATCGTATTTCTCAAAATGATCCAATATAAAATCCTCTTTAGAACGATTTACTTCTTTGATGATTAAAGATAGATTGTTGAAAAAAATTATTCTATCCTTAAAATTCTTTCTTTCAGCATACCAAAAAGGGCCATTTGCCAAAGAGAAAAAATACACAACCCGTGTCCGAATTGCAATTTCTATATCTTGAATAGCAGCAAAAATCAGACTTCTTAACTCACAGTCAAATCTATAGTGATAAATTATGGTTTCAAATGTTGTATTTGGAATAAATTGTTCCGTTCCAGAATCCATGAAAGTATGAAAATATGAGTCAAGTCGGAAATAACCAACAGACAACATATAATCTTTTGCTAATTCTACATCAAAGAATTTTAATCCCTTGTCTTCAAGGTTCTGTATTTGATCTAAGATAGTTATAGCTTTTTTTGTATACTGTACCATATCCATATTATAAAATCGAAGACCCACCATGGTACGCATCGTTGAGAGGCGCGGTGGGTTTTATTGCTGCAAAAATAAATATAATAATCAAAATCACAAAATATAATTTTTGTTATCGACTGAAAATGTTTGATTTTCTCATAAATGGCAAAGATCAACGACGCATACGCACATGTGATTGCGAACCTATGATTGATATACAAAAACAATAGGGGCAGGTATGAAACCTGCCCCTACGTCTCTTTTATTGGATGACATCATGGGATTTAATGGACATTGATGAACATCCTCAAGAGATCCTCGAATTTATTTCACCACAACCTTATATTCCGCATCTTTCACCACCACATTATATACGTCGGATGAAAGCGGACTCAGATTCAAATATCCGCCAATGATCGTTTTCTCCATCACCATCTTGCCATTGTTATCGTAGACGGTAACGATTCCATCATAGAGATTGCCATCCGCGTCGCTTATATACAGATCTCCATCAGTTGGGTTTGGATAAACCGACTGTTTGCCAGCATTCACGTCTGCCACATCGGTAGGGTCCTTCACTTCTATATAACCTGTATATGTGGCTTCCGGATCCGCATCACTTACAGTTGTGACTGTCCAATTATATATTCCATCGACAGTTGGCGTTCCACTGAAGTAGATATTCTTCGACGCCTGGTCTATCCTTGTCTCTATTCCCTCTGGAGCGTTCGGTTCCCAAGTGATGTTGACGGTGGACGCTCCATCCCATGTCAGATTATATTCAGCGATAGGATTATTGACATACACAGTCTGTTTGCTTGATCCGCCTCCATGTTTTGTCAGAGTAGGCTCCACCATATTGCGAAGTTTCTTGTAATATTCAATTGGGCTGTAACCCAAGTGAGGAGGCTGGTTGTAGCCGCAGTGCTCCCAAGCCACAGCCATATCGTATGTGTGGTCGTCACGTAGCCAAGGAAGCTTATAGTCGCTCGGCATTGTTGTCGTGTAGACGGTGAGATAATACTGGCCATTCTGTTCTGTCCAGAATATGGACTCCTCACGCCAGTCGCCCACAAGGTCGGCCTGCAGACATGGGTTGTATTTGGTAGCATTGTTGGTGTTGGCTCCCCACTGCACCTTTACTCCGTTCACCATGATATTGTATCCGAAAGTGTATTGGCGCACCCACGTCTTATTCACATTATCCCATTTGTCGACATGACCACGGTCTGTATACTCTTCAAGCAAATCGCCGTCCCAGAAGATACGTCCGTTGATTGAACTGCTAGTTGTGCTTCCAGTGTGCCACTTGGCAAACTCCTTTCCCTTGCATGTGAAAATGTTGTCACAGCTCCACTCCATCGCCTCAGCACCATCGTATGTGCTGTCGCAATCGAGAATCAAGCCACGGCCTGTATCTCCTCCCGTCTGGGCTTTTGAGAACATCTCTCTTCCTGTACGGGCATCAAACATAGCGCAATCATATTTGGCTGTCGTCTCCTCTGTGATCATGAAATATTCCATTCCTTCATTAGACGGATCAAACTCACCCAAGTGAGTGGCGTCTCCATGACCCAAACCTGTGCTCCAAAGAGTTTTGCCATCGTGGTCGAGACATGCCGCACCGACGATGATCTCATCAAATCCGTCGTTGTCCACATCACCGCAAGTGACACTGTGGGCTCCCTGAGCATAGATTCCCTGTCCCGGTCTGTCAGAGGTATGTTTCCATAGAGTGCTCAACGAGTTTCCATCCCAAGTGTATGCCGCAGCATATGAATATGTATAGATTCCACGTGTGGTCACAGCACATGGTTTTGCCTTTCCATTCACGTCGAGGAACGCCACACAACCTTTCATCCAGTTGCCACGGTGTCCGTATGTGTTGCCATCAGAATTTGTAGGGCGGTCATCCCAGTCGGACTGGATATTGAAGTATGGCCAATAGTCTATTGTAGCCAACTCCTCACCATTCTTTCCGCTGAAACATGTGATCCACTCCGGACCGCCGTCTGTAATAACCCCGGATTTGTTGATTGAAGAGTGGTTTGGATTAGATCCAGCTGCCGCACCCTTGCTAAGGAAATTGCCCTTTCCATCTTTTGTGCCAGGAGCAGTCTTCGTGATCAGCTCTCCATAACCGTCGCCATCAAAATCGTAGCAAAGGAAAGTGCAGCGGCATCCGCTCAAGATATTCGGACCAAGGTTCACTCGCCACACCAAAGTGCCGTCCAGTTTCAAGCAGTCCAAAAGAGGAGGAGCTGTGGGAGTGGCCAAAGCACCCTCACCTGCCGACCAGCACATGATGATCTCCTGCTCACCGTCGCCATCCATATCGTATGCCGAACAATCGTATGGCTGATATGTCACCACATCACCACTTGGCAGTCTGTATGTGCCCGGATGATTAAGTTTGATATGATGGTATGGATATGCGTCTACCTTGATTCCTGATTGGGAATCAATCACGTCGCCAGCCTTATTCAAAACCTCAAGCGAGAATGTCGATTTGTTATAATTAGACGAAAGTGTCGTATTTGTACGATCCTTGGATGAGAACACCAGTTTTCCATCCGCATACAGATTGTATGTGGTTGATTTTGGAGAATCCGTCGCACGCATACGCCAGCTTACGAACACATTTCCGTCCGAACATGCCCATAGTCCACGGTTGTCTTTGGCATGGACTGTCCCTAACCCTAATGTGCTCAACAGTAAAGCTGAGAAAAGTTTCTTTGTTGTATTTTTCATGTTATCCTAAGTTTTCAGTTTATGCTTGCTAATATATAGAAGTTTCCTGAAAAAACACTCCATCTAATCAGTTATTTCATTGTATAATACGAATTTCGATGCTGAATGGGAAATTCATAACGTATAAAAATAGAGACGCGGCATAACCACGTCTCTACAAAATTATTTATTAATCAAATCCATATACATAAGTCTGGTATGAATCGCCTTTTCTGAATCCAGATTGTAATATTTAACGTGAGTTCAATGAATTGTAATCTGTGAATCATTTTTCATTTTCTGATCGAAATCCAACCTCCTTTTCTCATAAAAAGACGAAGTCTTTCTCTGTGAACTTTTTCTCTCTGTGGTTTTTTTAATTTTATGTGCTCGCCTACGGCTCGCACGTGGGAAGGGGTTAGGGCGTTCCGCCCTTAACAATCCTCAGTTATGACACTTCCAACTATCTTTTTGATTTCGTCGAACTCACGTTATTTAATCATTACGCTATCATCCAACGACAAACAACTCATTCAATTAAAATGTAAAGTTTCTGGATTTTTCTAAAAATTTTTTAAGTTTTTCTGATTCTTCTTTCGTCAAACCATTACTCTTGTTTTTATAGTTTTGTTCTGCTACTTTCACAAACCTTTCGGCATCCTTGCCTGTAACAACTGGTATTGATTTAATCTCTATAGCCATAAACGATTGTTTTTAACCATGCAAAATTATTAATATTTATTGATTTAACAAACTCTTCTTTAGGATAGACTTTCACTGCCACTAATCCTTAATTTGTTTATCTGCTGCAAAAGTATAAAATACATCTTTTATAGAAAAAATATTTTATATAAAAATAGAGACGCAGCATAACCACGTCTCTATCATAAAACTTTATTTTTTCATTTTCTCCATCATCCGAACAACAATGGGAAATATCAATTAAAACTTGTTCACTTCCCTCACAAACCACTGCATACGTGACTTAACGAAATCCTTCAAATCACTCATGCTCTTGCGGTAAGACTCTGGCGTTGTGGCACTTGATGACGAACCTTGGCCGCTGCCTGGCCAGCCCCAGCCACCGCCGCCGCCAAACATGCCTCCTCCAAACATACCTCCTCCAGATCCGTTTCCGACCTTATTGGCTGTCGCAGACAATAACAAATATTCTGTGTTCTCGTCGATATAGGCAAGGATCTCATCCAAATGCGAATTGATATCGAGCACTTTCTCTTTCAACATCTGCTTGAACGCAGGCATCTTGATAAACTCACCAAACCAGCTTGTGCAGGTATTTCCTCGTGGTTGTGAGATAGGGTTGGTAGTGATGTAGTAGCCCTCTATATCGTTGTAGCCACCCATAGCTCCAAACGGATTGCCACCCCACGCAATATCGAAATCCCACATCGGACCCATCTTTATCGTACCGTCTTCCATGATGGTGAAATAGCAACTTGTGTGCATATTTCCGTCGACATCACGCGACCACTCTTTTACTAAATACCAGTCGACGAAGCTTTCCAAATCTATCATGCTCATCAACGTGTTGTAGTCGCCGCTGTATAGGGCCGACTCGAATTTGTCGATGATGCTCTTCACATTATTATACTCTTGTGAATTAGGTTGCAATTCCGGATCCTTAGTGAAGAAAGCATTGTGAGATTTCGGACCTTCTATCGATCCGTTGCCCAATCCTGCCTTGATATCGGCTTCAATCAGATATTCTCCATTCACACGATTATCGTTGATCTTTGCCTGCTCACATAAATAATAATTGCCCTTATGTGCTCCATTCAACACCAATTCCGCATTGTATCCGCTTGGCACCCAATCCTGGTTGGTGTATCTCTTGCCTATGTAGTTCGACATTGCGTTGCGGAAGAAAGTGGCATCGTAGAAGTTTGCCATCAACACCCAACGTTTATGCTCAAGCATACCCAAGACACGAGCTTTCTTATTAAGTTTCACAGCATACGGACGTTTCTCTGTTGTGGCATCCCAAGTGGAATTTCCACGACCCTTCACCTGAGCCATATCTGGCGCAGCATCATAGTTGACCGTTCCATCTGCTTCATACACAGTGAATTGTGTATTGTCGAGCCATGTTGTTTTGTCTGTTATGTTCTTGTTGCCTTGTGTGGTGAGATATACGACAGGCAAACCGCTATTGTAGATGCATACCGTATATGTGCGCACATCACCGTTGCTTGCCACCACTTTGAATTGCTGTGGCTTAAGGTAGTAGACTGTGCTCTTTCCGCTTTGGATCTCCTCACCATTGCAATACACTTTCGCTCCATTTGCCACAGTAAAGTCTGCCTTCAGATTAAAGTCGACCAAATATGGCACGAATATCTTCACGCTGTCGTTTGCGATTGTTGCGGAATAATCCTCAAGCAAAGCATTTCCGTTGGAATTCTTCTTGATGTCGAACGATTTAATTTCGTTGTTGCTTGAAGCCCTGTCTGCCTTTGCGCACTTGCAAATTCCGTCGCTCATAGACGACAGCCAAGAGTATCTATTTTTTATCCAAGATGTTAGCGACGACGCTTCACTGCCCAGACTCTTATTGTTGTTCCACAATGCAGCGTTGGATTCTGCGGAAAGGGAAATCAAATCTTTATAATCCTCTATTGCTGAAGTGATGACACTCTCTGTGGAAGCGATCTCCTTGAAACGGTTGCAGACTGCCGATGAGAAATCCACATCCTGCATCATCTTCTCACACCATCCGGCATTAATCGTTGAGAAGCCTTCGTACGACTGGCCGTTGTTGCCAAGCCACTCTTCGTTTGAGAAAATTGGAGACATCGCTATCTTACCGTCTGTTGTGATACGGAAATAGCAATCTTTCTTAAATAAGTGTTCATTCTTGCATATCTCGTTAGCCCAAATCCAGTCGACGAAACTGTTCTCATCTATGTAGGAATCAAACGATTTGCCACCGTAAAGAGCAGACTCAAATTTGTTGACAGCGGTTTTCGCTTTTTCCATCTCCTTCGACGCGTCATCCTCAGCCGAGTCTACCAAACGAACCTTTGTTCCCTTATCTGATACGAACCACACATCGTCTGCCTCAATATCATCTGTGATTTCCCACACTGCATCCTCTTTCACTCTTCCTTCTGACACACGTATCTGCTCACAAAGCAAGTATGTGCCGAGATGTCTGTCGCCCATCACCACCTCAACAAATTCAGATGAAGGAGTCCACGACATTCCCGTCAACTCTTTTCCTAATTCAAGACCTGCTTTTGTGCGGAGCAAAGATGCGTCATCCACATTCGAAAGAAGAATCCAGCGTTTGTTTTTTGTCATGTCGCCCAACGCTGTTTTCTTGCTGCATTTGATGTTGAAATCTCGTTTTGTGTGAGAATCTTGACCTCCCTTAGGCTTTATTCCTGCAGTAGTCTTCGCAAGTGTTTTTCCATTTGCTGATGTCATCGTCAACGGATATTCTCCGTTCCACACCTTCGAAGCCATATCAGCAGGGCCATCTATACGGATGATTGGCAAACCGCTGTTGTATACCTTCACTGTATATGTGTGTATATTGCCGTCATTATCAACCACCTTGTATTCGACATCACCATTATAGACATTGCCGCTCACACCGCTCTTTTGCTGTATGCCATTGACATAAACCTTTCCCTTCGTTTCGAAAGAGGCTTTGATAGAGCCTCCCTCGTAATAAGGAATGAAGACGCTGATTTCATCCCCACTGATCTTGCCATCAAAATCGCTAAGCACAGCACCATTATTGCTTATCATTTTGAATGTAAACCATTTGATCTCATTTCCCGACGTTTTTTTGTCGGCTTTGTTGAAATCTATGGCATTGCTGGAAAACGTTATCTCCTTTATTTCTGAGATAGGGTATGTCAGGTCGAACGACTTTGTCCTTCCTTCTTCGTTAAAATTGTTGACATTATCAACATTATAACTATCTCCGCCAAAGTCAACAGTTTGACCTTGGATTGTGCCTGCCACTGAAAGTAGCGAGGCTATCGCATATATCGTTTTTTTCATGATCGTTTCATTTATCCGTTATTTCCACTCACTTGACAACCATTTGATTCTTGCCGACAACCAATCCTTCAAATTAGCAATCTCATTTTTGTAAGTCTCACTATTATAAGAAGATGAATAAGAGTTGGCAAGAGCATCACCGGCATTCTGATCCGCCTTCTTGTCTATCCAAGCGAGGATGTCAGTTTCAGCCGACTTGACCTTCTCGAAAGCCTTCTTCAACGCAGAGTTGAAATCCGAATCATCTTTCAACAGAGAGACCCAGTTTCTGTCGTAGGCAGTGAATTCTTCCGTATCGGAATCAGCATTGAAAGCCTTTGCTGATTGGGTAGACGGAATAAAATGAATCTTTTTGTCGTCGTCCATATATATATATGTGTCACTTCCGAATGACTTGTCATTTTTTGCGACTTCATTTATCACTGTCCATTCAGCCACACTCTGGATGTCGAGCATCGAGTGCACCTGGCTCCACTTTTTAGCGGCAATCGCCTGCTCAAGTTTCTCCACCACTTCACGCGTACGAACAAGTTTCGCGCCATCCATGCCGGTGTTAGGATCTTTCATTATAAAGAGAGAATTGAAAAGTTGGCTTTGGAAGTAGTCGTCTCCTTCATCAGGAGCGTCTTCAATGCACATCACTATTCCTTCCTCCACTCTTCCCTTGCAGACACGAGGTTGCTCGGAAATCAAGTAAAAACCAATATAGTGGCCATCCATAATAAGAACCACCTCTTTTGCCTGTGGATTCCACGATCCGCTGACGCGATTAGCTATCTCGTAGCCAAGCAAACCACGTATGCAGGCAAAGTCGCCGGCATTGGCTTCAAGAGTCCAGCGTTTGTTTTTGGTGATATTGAGAATCTCCTGTTTGCTGTCAAACTTGATGTTGAAACTGTTTTTCTTGCTTGAATCATAACTGTCTCCTTTCACCTTGATTTTGCAAGCATCAAGACTCTTTCCATCCACCGAGATTGATTTCAGATCCGACCAATCTGTTGACAAACCATTAGTTTTGAGCTCAATAATCGGGCAAGACGGAATGACAGCGTCAAAATGATAAGTGCGGACGTCACCATTATAAGCAACCACTTTCACCTCTATATTTTTACCAATCTTTACCTCGTCGCCCTCTTTCCACGCCTTACCATTTATAAAAATGTATGAGCCAGACGTAGAGAATGATGGGACAAATGATTCTGTCTTAGGTAGAAGGGGAATAATCGGATTAGCACCGTCTGCAAAAGAGGCATAAACTTTTATTTCTTTTGTCTCTGCAGACATTGAGAAAAGCTGATTGAATGGCTGGGGTTTATCGCTCGCCTTCAAGTCGACATCCTTTTCTGACACCGTCTCCGAAAAAGAGATGTTTTTCACGTCATCCGATGAATATGACAGATGAAAAACCTGCTGGTTGGGTTCACTCAACATAGAGTCGACAGCCTCCATAGGAAGAGAGATTGTCTTATTGTTTGTAAAAGTCACCTTAACTTCCCCCTGCGAAAAAGCAAAAAGAGGAACACAAGCTGAAAAAGTAAGTAAAAATTTTTTCATTTCTTGATAATTTTGAAGGGTTTCGCATTCACTTTGATTAGATAGACACCTGGCGCCCAACTGCTTACGTTGATTTTGGCTTCATCAGAACCAGACACACGTGTCTTGCTCAATAATTTTCCATCATTACTGAACACCTCCACTTCAGAAGCGGAAGGAGAAGAGACGAAGATAGCGTCGGACGCAAGGGAAGGATAGACGGAAGTGCCATTGTCAGAGTCGACAGACGCAACACCGCTCGCATTGCCGTCAAAAGAGATTTTCTCCACATCATCAAGATCATATTCCTGATACAAACCAGATGTTTTGATGAACAGAGCATTAGCAGAAGTCCAGTAAACTGGTTTTTCCGCCAGAGCATACGTTATTGATTCCTTGCTTTTTAGAATCACCTTTAGATTATTTGCCGCACTAGCCTGCAGACAGAGCAGAACAGCAACAACTGTAAAAAATATTTGTGTTTTCATAGAGAACCAAACAAGTTTAATGTGTTTATAGAGTTTTTATGTTGTAGTATGAACTTTCATACAAAATAAATATTTGACGAGCAGACATAATGCTCCCCGTCTGAGTTGTAGTAAGAGTTATCATATTGTAATGTATTAGAATTAAGTATTAAACTATGGTAAACTAACGCTTTAGTTTAAACCGCATCAAATTTAAACAAATTTTTAAATGATTGTATTTTTTGATGAATTTTGTTGTCAAAATAGGCTTTTAAATGAGTAAAAATGAATAATATGGTGAGATTTTGTGAAATTGTTTTGTCGTTTTTCCCAATTATTAAATAGCATTTATCCTCTTACTAAACCCAAGTTGCTTTCGCAATGAAACATATTCTTAACAAAAGTTAAAAACCGGCACATTTGACATTTTGTTTCTGACATCCCAAAGGAGTTTTTTGTATCTTTGCAATGTTTTAATGAAAAATAAATCAAATTATGGTAAAAACAAGCGAAAAATTTACCCTCGTTAACAGTGGGGGGGGTAAAATTAAAAGGTTTTAGTCTGACGAAAAACAGTGCAAAGCTTATGGTAAATGTTTTCTGTCTGTTTTCAGTGTTTAACGCGACAACATCCTGCACGGATGAGTTAGTGGAGGAATCCTCTGATGATTTGGGTTCTGCCGAAGCTGTATCAGTCGACAAGGAGAAGTTTGGCAACACCATCATCTTAGGCAAAAAGCTCAACAATCCCTATTCTTTGAAGAATATGCAGGCGGCTTACGACTCGCTATGCATGGCATCGGGAGTGGCGACACGTTCTGTGGATTTGCTGGAGCCAACGCATCTTTACGTCCGTTTTCTTCCAAAAGATTCCGTCGACATCAACCGTCTCGACAAGGAAAAACTTGATTTGTTCTGTTATCCTTTGGATTACGATGTGGAGCAGTGGGGCGACTATTACCACGACCCATCCATTCCGGAAGACCAGCCGACATGGCAATACACCAGAGTGCCGGTGGGTTATGATTTCCCGGATGTGCAGTATGAGATATTGGACACATGTTTCATTCCGGAAGACGAGGATGAGGTGGAGACACGTATGGCAGGCAACACTTTCTCATTGGAAGATCTTGAGGATGCCGCCTACGAGCATTCCGGCAACGGAGACATGCTGGTGAAGGATGAATTGAGAGCCAAGCATTCCCCTTGTGGAACATTCACTGTTTACAATGATAGTACAGGCAGATATGAAGGAGTCGCTGGCATAGCAGTCAGGATGGGCAAGTTTGTGAAGTGGTTCCACGTCTACACCGACAGGGACGGCTACTATTTTACAAAATCCACATTCCGAACAGACCCGCACTATTGGATCTATTTCGACAACAAGAAAGGGTTCAAAATTGGATCGTGGAGCGTCTTTGCAAATGCAAGGCTATGCGCCATGGGCAAACACTCCAACAAAGGCTACAGCCATGCTTTTGAAAAAGGATCTGAAATGTGGGCTCATTGTGCTGTAAACAATGCAGCATACTATATGTATGAGAATTTCGCATCGTATATTCCTTCAGATATGAGGCTTTGGGTAATCAACGGTACCAAGAATGGTTGTGCAGCTATGTTAAACCATGGTACCGCGTTTAAGTATAAAGTTGCCGTTGTGTTTGCCGCATTGTTGGCAGGTCCAACAATAGATGCGGCAAGTGGACTTACTCCACCATCCGTCAACCCGATGGCAGCTTCGGTATCAACACATGCTTCGCCAGCAATTGCTACAGTTGTCGCTCCATTGGTTCCTGCTATTGCGGCACTTTCTCCTGACATCATAGTAGGTGCGGATAAAGGTTATGATACGGATGGTTATAATGACGGTTATTATGGATTGTTTGAGACAACCTGTCATGAATTATCACATTCTATGCATTTTAAAAGAGTTACTAAGGTATTCTGGAACCATTATATTGATGGAATTGTGGAATGCTATCAGAAGACAGGTGAACCATACGGATTGTCACCTAATGACTCTCCTAATTTTTCAGGAATTATTGGAGTGGGAGAAACATGGGGATATGCTATGGGATTTTATATGTTGAACAAAAGATATGGAACAAAACAAGAACCTGGTACTGATCCTAAAAAACGTTGGTTTAAACCCAAAAAGACAAAAAAATTATTTGACGACAATGACATTACGCCTTTACAATTTTTGAATTGTATGGATAATTCTGTAAGAGATCTGCAAACTTTGAATTCAGTTCTTTCGTCGAAGTACAAAAATGTTCCAAAAAATATTTATTAATTTTATCATGAAAAAGATATTGCTGTTTTTTTTATTTGCTGTGTTCTTTTCTTCATGTCCTCTTATGGAAGACACGTCAGAATGTGCAGGATTTACGCATACTTTTGATATATGGGTTGAGAATAATTTAAACCTTGATGTTAAATGTGATATCATTGCTTATTTTGATACTTATATAGGTAAAGGGGGACATAGAGACGGGTCTTCGGAAATCGACAAAGAAAAGAACGAAAAAATAGTTTATTTTGATCTTGAAGACTTAGATTCATTCAAAGAGAATAATGATACTTTGAATTTGTCAAAAGTATTCAATGAGTTCTTTTACAACAAACAATTTGTTGTAACTTCATTGTCTGGCGACACATTAGCCAATTGGCATGATGGTTCTGCTGTGTTTGATCCAAAATATTGGTTTCTTGAACCACAAGAGAATGGCGACGTTTATTGCACACTCCAGCTAACCGATGAAGTTCTGGAATTGAAATGATAATTGTATAGTGGAGAGTTTTCGAATTCTCCACTATTAATTAAAATGATATGAAAAAGATTTTGATTTTATTGATATTCCCAGTGTTCTTTTCCTCGTGTCCAACCATGGAAGACACAAATGAGCAAGCTGTTTGGTTATTGATAAAAAACAAATCAACTCAAGTATTTAATCTTATTTTCAAATTTGAAGTTCCTTCATGGTCTGGACATTGTTTTAATGTATGTGAGGATAGCTTGAAAATTGATTCGATAAGTAATATTCAAGGATTTAGTTATAAAGAAAAACCACAAAATCCTTTTGATTTCTTAATGGCAGAATGTATCAAAAAGCAGATTGTTGTGACTTCCTTGTCTGGCGATACACTTGCTAATTGGAATGATACATCAGCAGTGTTTGATCCAAAATATTGGTTTCTTGAACCACAAGAGAATGGCGACGTTTATTGCACACTCCAGCTAACCGATGAAGTTCTGGAATTGAAATGATAATTGTATAGTGGAGAGTTTTCGAATTCTCCACTGTTAATTAAAATGATATGAAAAAGAGCCTGATTTTATGGGTATTCCCTATATTCTTTTCTTCTTGTCCAATTATGGAAGATACGTCAGAAGGAGCAGGATTTACGCATACTTTTGAAATATGGACTGAAAATAATTTAAGTTTTGATGCTAATTGTAGCATGACAACATATTTTAATATTATAAATGTCGCAGATAGTTGTCATAGAAACGATTTGGCTTCCATTTTCAAAGAAGAGAGAGAACGAATAATTTATTTTGATTTGGGATATTTAGACTCATTCAAAAATAATGACACATTGAATTTGTCGAAAGTATTTAATGAGTTCTTTTACAACAAACAATTTGTTGTAACTTCATTGTCTGGCGACACATTAGCCAATTGGCGTGATGGTTCTGCTGTGTTTGATCCAAAATATTGGTTTCTTGAACCGCAAAAGAATGGTGACATCCATTGTACGTCGCAGCTGACTGATGAGGTGTTGCAATTGAAATGAAAAAATGGTGAGAAGTTATGAGGCAGTGGAGGATCTACGGATTCTCCACTGTTTTTTATTTGCACTGCTTAGTTTATGACAGACCCACCGTCTCTTTTTTCTCATAAAAATTCGCAGACTTTCTCTGAGATCTTTGAGTCTCTGTGGTTTTATAGTGCTCACCTTTTTTCGTTTTACAATTATTATGACTTTCTTCAAGGCTTCCACAAGGGGTCATCCTACAAAATACCTAAATTTGGGAATTTCACATTTTTTAACATTAGGATACCTTTGCAGCGTAAAAAAGAAAAGTAAAGATGAAACGTAAATTTTTAATGATCGTGCTTTCCGCTTTCCTATTCTCTTGCGGAAATTCAGAAAAAAAGAGTAATGAGTCTACTTCATCTGACGAGGTGCCAGCATGCTGTAAAAACAAAGGTAATGAAGCAACGTCTTCCGACAATGTGCCAGAGTGTTGCAAAAATAAAGGAATGGAAATGCTGTTTCCCTCAGAAGTGTCAGCAAAAGGTGATTCATATCTTGGCAAAGAAGTTGCCGTACGCGGTTTTGTAAAAAAAGTATGTCACTGTTCTGGTAAAAAATGTCAATTGGCTGACAACGATGAGTCGGAAGTTTCTTTGACAGTATTTGCTAACGATGAGATTGGCAAATTTAGCCAAGAACTGACAGGCAAAAACGTGAAATACATCGGTGTGGTGAAAGAAAACAGAATCACTAAAGAGATGATAGCAGCTGAAGAAGCTAAACAAGCTGAAGAGGCGGCAAAAAGTAATCAGAATTGTGATAATGGGCAGGGTGAAGTGAAAGAGGAGAAAGGTCATAAACATTGTGGTAAGAACAAAGACTACAGCAAGATGAAGAAATGGATGGAAGAGAATAAAAAAGACTACTATCCAGTTTACTACGTCGAAGTAAAAAATTTTGAAGTCATGGATTAATCCTTCTTTCATGTGTCATGGTTTGACATATTTGGATTGAGAAAAGTTCCCCCCAATTTTTTATCTTTTATTCTATCAAACATTGTTGAAGCATAGAATAAAGAGAAACAAAGATCTGTTTATTAGACATTTTCATCAATTTTAATTACTCAGTTCCGCAAGTCATTTCAGATTATCACTTGTGAAACTTGGATCAGATTAGGAAATCTTATGGGATTCCCTACGGGATTGTTATATCTCAAAACAGCCATTAAAATGTCTTTTCCAACTCATCTTTTAGTCCGCAATCCTATATGACAAGTACAATTATACATACAATGAAAAAACAAAATTAATTATAACCAAAATGAAAAAAAATTTTAGATTCCTTGCGTTAGCGGGAGTAATGTCACTTTCTCTCGGATTCACTGCGTGTGAAGACGACGAGGAGAAAGCAGAATCAACAATCAAGTCTACACTAAACATTTCACCTGATGTTGCCGACGCAATATCTGCAAAAGATATCAAGGCTTTGGCTGGAGCAAAGGTTACCTTCACAAATGTAAACTCAAAAGACGTTTACACTTTCGATGTTCCAGAATTGGATGCAGACGGATCCCTTTCTCTTGATGTCAACGTCCCTGTCGGAACATACGATATCTCTATGGAAAAAGATGTCGACGGTAAGATTATCTTCTTGAGACAACAGAATGTGACAATTAAGTCGGAAAATCAGCAGATTGAGGCAAAAATCATCGCAACTGTTGCTAATTCAAGCGATTATCAGTTCATCTTCTCTGAACTTTTCTTCAACGGTGAAAGAAACGGAGGAAGAATGATGCACCCAGACCAGTTTATGGTGCTCTACAACCCTACAGACAAAGTGCTTTACGCTGATGGTCTTGCCGTAGGTTGTACAATGCAAGCTTCATGCACAGAAAAGGAAAGCTGGTACGACGAGTTTTATGGTAAAAACTTAGTGCCTGTTCACGGAATCATTGTGATCCCAGGTTCAGGTTACGATGTTCCTGTTAAGCCTCACGACAAAATCGTCATCGCCTTCACTGCTATCAACCACACTGCTACAGAAGGAAAGAACCCTATAGTAAAACGTGATACTACTTTTGCAGCTGATGGAAGTGTTGAGAGCGTAAAGGTCGACACTCTTGGATGGGACGGATACACATACGACAATGCCATCGACTTGAGTGGAGCCGACTATGAAATCTATGATCCACAACTTTATACAAGCGACGTAGATAATCCAAACGTTCCTAATGTGAAGGAAATTTATCCTGCAGAGGATGACCTTGGCGGAATCGGTGGTTTCTACCAGCATCCAAGAGGTTTCTACAATGCTTTCATATTCAAGTTGAAGAACGGCAATCAGGAGACACTTGACGCATTCTTCGCAGAACACTCAGGTGTTGCCACAGTACAGGATAAAGAAAACAACAACGTAGAAATCAAAATGTTGAGTGTCCCTGCTTCTATGATCCTTGATGGTATCACAACAGGTCACATCCCTTCAGGTATCGTGACAAATCCTCTTCCTCAAACTGTTGACCGTGGAGAGCAGTTGGTAAAGGGATGCCACAGCGGTTTGCTTGTGAAACGTAAAGGAAACGACAAAGACGGATATGCTGACACTAACGACTCTTCTGTTGACTGCGAAATTCTTTCGCCTCACAAAGATTATGTTGGTTATCCAGAAGGATGGAGAAAATAATCTGAGTTTTTTTACTCAGGGATGTAAAATACCATTTTTTCAACTACCTCGAATCCGGGATGAAATGTATTCATCCCGGATTTTTCAAAAAAGACTATTTTATAATGTCGAAGAGCAAAACATTTGAAATACTGACTCTGAGCATCATATTATTATATGGATCTCTGCTCAACGTCTTTTCTCAAGCCATAGAAATTGGCAACGACCATAACAAATACTTCAAAATAAGCGGAAACATCACATCCAACGATGGTCCTATCCCCTACGCATACGTCTCCATCGAAGAACTGCAAATGAACACTGTGGCTGACGGAAACGGTCATTTTGAATTCAAACGAATTCCCGTCGGAACATATAAAATTGAAACTCAAAACCTCGGCTATGTCGACGCAAAGAAAACCGTGACTGTAGCAAACGGGGATATTAACATAAACATCAGACTGAAAAATGCCGTCTACGAATTAGAGCAAGTCACCGTGATGGCAAAACAAGCCCAACGCAATAAATTGGAAGTGAACGAAACAGCTATCGAATATGTCCAACCTGTTTCGCTTTCTGATGTCATGATTCTGCTGCCTGGAAACCTTTATCAGCAAAACGCACTTACTGGATTTTCCCTCAACTCAAACCGTCAGGCTGGAAGCGACCAGAATACATCTTTAGGAATCGGTCTGACTTCCGACGGTGTGCCTCAGACTTCCGACGGACTACGCACACAGATGGTAGGTGTGACATCAAACAGAGGTGATGGATCAGGCGGTGACAACCAAATCAAAAACCGTTCGAGCATCAACTCCGGCTCCGACCTCAGATATGTCTCCACCGACCATATCCACAGCATCGAATACACAAAAGGTATCAGTTCGCCACGTTATGGCAATCTGTCAAGCGGAATGATTAAAGTGAACTCCAAAATGGGAGTCTCTCCATTACGCATCAGAACAAAACTGGACCTGAAAAACAAACTTGTCTACGCTGGAAAAGGTTTTAAACTTGGAGATAAAGCCGGAACTCTTTATGCAGGCGCTGACTATCTGCACGCAGTGGATGATATACGTGACGAGATGGATAAATTCACTCGTATCACCGCCCAAACTTATTACAACAACAAATTCAAATTGGGCGATAGCTATTCGTTGGATTTGGATGCAAAAATTGCCCAGACCATTTCTGCCAATAAAATGAAGAAGGATGAGCTTACCTACGAATACAACGAGACTTATAAGGCTGACTACAACAAAACAGACCTTATGGTGAAAGGCAAACTGAATCTTGGCTTGGCTTGGATCGATAATATCGAATGGATCAACTCTCTCAATCGCGTCGACGACAGAATAGACCGCCACTACTGTGTGATCACAGCTAATCCCAAAAGTATGCCAAAATCCTACGACGAGGGTGAACACGAAGGTTACTATCTTCCGACTATGTACTACAGCGACTATTATGTGGAAAATACTCCTATCAATTTCTACACTCAGCTTAATCTGAACAGCCGTTTCTCATTCAATAAAAAATGGAATCTCAACCTTGAATACGGCGCGGATTATCATTCAAGCAAAAATAAAGGAGACGGTGCAGTGATTGAAAATCCTGAAATGCCTCCTTTCCCTGGCAACAACACTTATATGCGTCCACGCCCCAACTGGAGCATCCCTGCGTTAGAGGTGTTCGGAGCTTATCTGCAAGCTGTTCTGACATTCAGACCCACGTCGACCCAATCACTAAAATTAGAAGCAGGAGGACGTCTCACCGAAATGCTGAATCTTCCCGATGACTATGCTCTGAACCATAAAGTCCTTACCGAACCACGCTTGAATTTCAGCTATCTCTTTGGCAAAAAATTCAGAAACAATTTCCGCTTGGGATACGGTGAGGAAAACAAACTTCCGACTTTGGACTATCTCTATCCCGACAAAACATACAAAGATTTCTGGGTGCTGAACGCTTACACAAACAATCCCGACTATAGACATCTGATCACTTACACTCAGATTTACGACGCGACAAACAAAGAAATCCGAGAAAACAAAAACCAAAAAATGGAAGTCGGATACGACGCTAAACTCAATGATTTCGAACTGTCTGTGACAGCTTTCCACGAATTCAGCAACAGCGGTTTCGAATACTTCACTTTCTATGCTCCTGTGACGTATCCATACTACAATCAGCTAAAAGACGATGCTGACATTTCCAACAAAAAACCAGGCAAGGAGGATTACGTAGCCTCTTCATTCAGCGAATTCACATCATACAGACAAGTGAAAAACAGCAAAAAAATTGTGAAGAACGGTATCGAATATCGTTTGATTTTTCCTAAGTTGAAAGCCATTCAAACAAACTTGGAAATCAACGGCGCGTATTATAAAACAACGTATGGCACCAACCAGCCTGACTATTTCTATCCAAACAGCAAAGTGGGTGACAGCATGTATCCATACGTCGGATTATATGATCTGGACAGCAAAACCATAAAACAGCAATTCAATACAAACTTCTGGTTTAACACCCATATTCCTAAGTTCAGACTCATCTTCACAAACTTCTTCCAGCTTGTGTGGTTCCAGACAGAACAAAAGACCGACAACTTCGATGGAATATACAAAAAAGTGCCATACGCCTACATCGACTTCAATGGAGTCACTCACACTGTGACTGAAGAAGAACTGGCAAAAATCTATTCAAAAGAAGAGACACAATGGTTCCAACTTCTCAGACAAAGCACAACAAGTATGTATGAGACAGAAAAAAAACCAATTTATCTCCTCTGGAATATAAAAGCGACAAAAGAATTAAACGACATGGTCAAACTTTCTTTCTTCGTCAATGGAATACTGGATGTCCATCCAAAATATATAAACGATACACGTTCGGAAACAAAACGTGAATGGAGCAATCCATTTTTTGGCATGGAGATGGTTATGACTATCGGAAAAACTAAAAAAACAGAAGAAAAATGATCTCTAAACTATTCTCATATACAATATTAGCCATTTTCTCGATAATCGTCTTGCCTGTTTACGGACAAGACTCCCCTATCTATGAATGGCAAACCAACTCTCTTTCTCCCTCAGAAAGCAGATGGACGGAGGTGGCATCCTCTATCGACTCAAGGATAACCTCGTCGCTACGGCTTCATCCCGTCTACCATGCAATGATGAATGCTGAAAATGATTCTGCCCTGTCGGAACATAATAAACAAAATATCGTGCTGACCTCCGTTGGCTCTGGCGAAATAGACGGAGATTTCCTTCCCTACGAAGGGAAAGCCAATAAAGACTGGAGACTTTTCGGACACGGATGCCATAATTTCGGAAAACATGGCACGCTTTACGGAACTATCCAATATGCAAGGGGAACACACAAAGAAATCAGTTGGAGCGCTATGCGTTTTCCTGAACTTTACTGGCCATACACGTTGACCGACTCGACTGGAGGCGACAGCCATTTCGAGTATTACGGAATAGAAGGAGGCTACGGTGTGAAACTCCGAAAGGTATATTTCGGTGTCATTGCCCAATTCGACGGTGAGTTGGCCCACAGAATGACTGACCCACGTCTGAAAAACAACACGACATTCCTTCAGCTTGGTTTCGACGCAGGATATATCTCTCCTAAAGGACATCGTCTGATGGCGGAAGCCAAATATCTACGCAACAAAGAGCATGAGAGCGACAGCTATTGGAGACCAGGCGAACAACAACGCTTCTTCACATTGTATGGATTCGGACTCTACGACAATAAAAGGAGCACCGTCTCCGGCGGCAGATCACGAATGTACTACGTCAACGGATTCAAATCCCACATTTCATATGCGTCGCCAACAGAAAAAAAATTATGCTCAACTATTAATTTAGGATGGAACATAAACAAAATGGATGCCGAGGAAAGCGACTTTACAAGTCCGTATGGAAGCCGTACGACAACTCTCACACCACAAATCGAATTTAAATGGAAAATCAACGAAAATAACGTGGTCACACTGTTGAGCGACAACAATCTTGAAAAAAGATTAGGCTACGAACGTGTGTTTGAAAAATATGTGACAAACACCGCAACGTCGACCTATGATTATAGGCAAATTGCTGAAAACCAATACTATTCCTTGTATACACGACAAGGATTAAACGCTGTCAGATATTCCGTCTCTTTCGGCAAACACAATACAATAGGGCTTCAATACAGCATGGGTTATTTCTACAGAAGTGAAAAAAACTCGTTCTACGACTTCTCTGTAGTTAATAAAAATATTCTCTATTTGCCACGTATTGATTATAAACTGTCTGCAAAAAAACATGAACTCTCGGCATGCTTCAACTGGGGTCGTCAAAAAATCAAACAGCACGAATATGACGTGGATATAAAGACGTCGAGCATCCAACATCTTGATTTTCAAACCTGTTTCGCCCCCTACGCATACTATGCATCTGAATACGACCTGATTGCGGCAGACCTGACATACATCTTCCATTTCAAAAAATGTGGCCTTGGAATGCGTCTGAAGTATATGAATATCTCTGGCAACAGACTTAATGATGTGGAATATACCAAAGAAATCGGCTTCAATTCGATCTGCCCGATGATTTCAGCTCAATCAGACATCCATGACGAACATTGGTGTAATGGATCGATTTTCATCCTGTTCTGAAAAAATCCATTCCCAATTATTTATCTTTGCATAAGAGACATAAATTATGAATAAGAAAATACATTTAAAAAGACTTTTAAGTTTTGCACTCTTTCTCACGATACCTCACACATACGTATGCGGACAAGACAATGATATTGATTCCTCCGTCGATCTGGACGAGATTGTGATCAAAGCATATAGTGGAAATGAGAAAAAAGACAAAGTGAACCAAATCGAAGTTATCGGATCAAGCCAACTCGTCAGGGCAGCCTGCTGCAACTTAGGGGAGTCGTTCACAACAAACCCCTCAGTAGATGCGACTTACAGTGATGCCGCGACGGGAGCCAAACAAATCAAACTGCTTGGTTTGAACGGAAAGTATGTTCAGATGCTGATAGAGAATGTCCCCAATCTGCGTGGTGCGGCGATCCCTTACGGACTCAGTTATATCCCCGGTACATGGATGCAGTCTATCCAAGTGAGTAAAGGTGCGTCGAGTGTGAAAAACGGATATGAAAGTACCACAGGACAAATTAATATAGAATATAAGAAGCCTCAAACAGAGGAGGAGATAAATGGCAATCTGTTTATTAATTCCAGTATGAAATACGAAGCTAATATGGATGGAAACATTCATATCAACGACCGTTTGTCGACCAACCTTCTTCTCCATTACGAAAACCGCCAGATGGATCACGACGGCAATCACGACAATTTCATGGATATACCTCACCAGCGTCAATACAACCTGATGCACAGATGGCGTTACTTCTCCGACAAATGGGTAAGCCAAATTTTGATCCAATTGCTTCATGATGAACGAGAAAGCGGTATGATAGACTCAGAAAAAAAGAAATATGACATTCCTCTTTACCGTATCGGTATAGAGACGAAACGATATGCGTTCCAATGGAAAAACGCTTTGTTTCTGAATTCTGATAAAAATTCTTCCGTCGCTCTTATGCTTCACGGATCTTGGCATGATGCAGACAATGATTTTGGAAACACCTACTATGATGTCACTCAAAAAAATGGATATGCCCAACTTATGTATGAGACAGATTTTTCTGAGAGACACAGTATTTCCACTGGCGTATCTCTTAATTGTGATAAATACGATGAAGCCTCATCATTGTTCTTGTCTGATAAAACCATCGACAAGGAAATAGTTTCTGGAATATATACCCAATACACATATAAATTGCACAGTAAACTGACGGCTATGGCCGGCATACGCTGGGATTTTTCCTCTAAATACGATGGATTTTTCACACCACGTGTCCACCTCAAATATTCACCATCGGAAAAGGTTACTTTCCGCGCATCTGTGGGAAAAGGAAGACGAACACCACATTGTTTGGCAGAAAACTCACACTTGCTGGCCTCTGGAAGAAACTTCTACTTTGAGAAAAATATGAAACAGGAAGAGGCATGGAATTATGGCTTCTCCACTAATTTTACATTCCCCGTACATGGTAAAAATCTTGAGGTGAATGCAGAATATTATTTTACTAATTTTCAGAATAGTTTGGTTGTAAATGTCGACGGGAAAAATGGAGACCATTCCGTCTCATTTGAAAATCTGGATGGGAAAAATTATAGCCACACCATACAAGTGGATGCGACATATCCTTTCGGAAAAATATTGGATGTGACCGCAGCTTGCCGCTTCAATGATGTCCGCACTACTTTCGATGGCATACTTTGCACCCAACCGTTAACCTCCCGTATTAAAGGGTTGCTTACAATGGGATTTAAATCAAAACTTGATATTTGGCATTTTGATATAACTGGCCAGATTAACGGAAAAGGCAAATTATATGATCAGTCTTCTTATCCTGCCTTTTTCCAGCTGCAGGCACAAATATCAAGAGAATTCCGTCATTTTACAGTATATGTCGGAGGAGAAAACCTGACAGCTTATAAAATGAGCCATCCTGTCATTGCCGCCGATAATCCTTGGAGTGATCAGTTTGACGCGACACAGGTGTGGGGCCCCACTCACGGAGCCATGGCATACGCTGGACTACGGTTTAATTTTAAAAGACAATCTAAAAATTAAACTTTTATGCTATAAGCCACATGCATTTGAAAAGGTTGAGGATTGTTAAGGGCGGAACGCCCTAACCCCTTCCTCTCTAGTGCGAGCCGTAAGGCGAGCACACTGAAACAAACAATACATTTTATGAGAAAAAGAAAAGAAATAACAAATTAATTAAAAAAATATGAAAAAACTATTTTTAGCAACTGCACTGTGTGCCTTTGTAGGAGATGTTTTTGCAGGAAACGACGCAAAAGATTCACAGTTGGACACATTAGTTGTGACGACACAACCCGTCATGCATTGTTCTAAATGTGAAAATAAAATCAAGTCTAACATTCGTTTCGTGAAGGGAACCAAATCAATTGAGACATCTGTTCCCGATCAAAAAGTGACGATCATCTACAATAACAAAAAATCTTCTTTGGAGGATTTCAAAAAAGAATTCAAAAGAATTGGTTATGAAATAACAGTTTTGCCTAAATAGCAGACAGTAATTTCTTCTTTCATGCTTTATTCTAAAAGGCTGTGAGGTGATCACAGCCTTCTTTTTTCCATACCCTACTCCATATTTTTCCAATGTCCTAAAATTCGTTTTTACCAATTGCCCACAACGACAACCATCATTCGGATGGCTGTCATCGCAAGTAACAATATTTGCTTAATTCTATTATAATATGAACAACTTTATTGATCTTTTTTAGGCTTTCGCTCTCATTACATCCGTTACTTTTTCCTTTCCCATATTTTTGCCTACCCATCAAGTTGTCAATCACTGACAACTTGTGGAAAGCAAAACTAAAACAAATTTTTACGCTTAAATACCCCATTTAAGTTGATACAAAGGTAAGGCCCTTGCATGGTTTGGGCAATACCGAGAAAAGAGGAAAAGAGAAATTAAATGCGAAATTATAAATGAGAAATGCTAAATGCTTTTGCATTCAATCATATTCTTAACAAAAGTTAAAATTCTGTACATTTGACAATTTGTTTCTGACATTCCAAAGGAGTTTTTGTATCTTTGCAATGTTTTAATGAAAAATAAATCAAATTATGTCAAAAACAAGCGAAAAAATTACCTCCATTAACAGTGGGGGGTAAAATTAAAAGGTTTTAGTCTGACGAAAAACAGTGCGAAACTTATGGTAAATGTTTTCTGTCTGTTTTCAGTGTTTAACTCGACAACATCCTGCACGGATGAGTTAGTGGAGGAAGAAACTGTCAAGAACAATTCGAATGTGCAAAAAATTGAAGAGAAAGAAGAAAGTGGATTCGTTTTGAATGCTTCAGCATTTTTAGAAGACAATCATACTATTGGTTCTTCGACAGCTGCGGACATGGCACTTCAGTTAAGAAGCTGCCTCTTGCATGAAGATGTAACCCGATCAACAGCAACAGTGGAGGATGTCTATCCAATCGGTTTTTCCAAAGCTCGAACAAGATCATCAGAATCAGACACAATGGCTTATGTTGTGGATTTTTCAAATGGGGGAGGATTTGCGATAGTTGCAGCAGACAACAGAATGGCTAATCCAGTGTTAGCGTGTGTTGAGCAGGGAAGTTATGAGGAATGTATGGATAATGATGGTCTTCAATTCTTCATGGAACAGGCAGAAGAATACATCATGCAAAATGCGGAGTTGTTCGAATACTATAAAGATTCTGTAAATGCAGACTCATTATTTTTTGACTTGGACGCAACCGCCACGAGAGCGACATATCGAGGAACTTATTTTATTGATTATGGTTATTTTGATTCATACGGTCCATTGTTGAAGACTGCATGGAGACAGGGAGATCCATACAATCAAGAATGTCACACAATATGTCAAACAGAAGAACCAAAAACAGGATGTGTGCCATTGGCATTCGCTCAGGTATTGGCGTATTGGAAATATCCCACACAGATTTCCAGCACATATATGAACTGGAATTTAATGCTTGACAACGGAACGAAAACGCATTCTGAACAAACATATACCTCAGCAACATTTGCAATTTCTAAATTGTGCCGACTTTTGGGAATAGAGTTTAAATCTGAATATAAATGTGGTGAAACCAGCACAAATACAAAAGACGCATGGGAAAAAGTGGCATCATGGGGATTCAAATCTGATTGGGATGATTATACATACAATTATGTGAAGAAGCATCTTGCCGCAGGCAGACCTGTGGTTACAAGAGCGAGACGATCACTAACTAAAGGACATTCGTGGGTGACAGATGGTTGCAGAAGAGGTTATCAGAAGAAGATGGCATACGTGATGTCAGGCAGCAGTTTCTCAGAAAGTCTTGTAAAAGAATATAATTTTTACTATTTGCATCATAATTGGGGATGGGGTGGCAAAGGAAATGGTTATTTTGAGGCGAATGTCTTTAATCCTACCAAACCTTCTGCACTGGATGATGAGTCATTAAAGTCTTCAAAGAATTATGATTATACAAGAAACGTAAATTGTTTTGTGATATGGAGATGAAAAAAAAATTGATGGTGGGAAAGAGTTTTGTTTTGTCAATTTTTGCTTTATGCGTGTTCCCCTTCACACATTGCAACGATGATGCTTCAAAGAGCTATATATGGTATTACTATAATATTGATTCCTTATATAGTAATGAAGTTTATGACTCTGGAGATTATATTTTCTTTAATGTCGGAGTCAATCATTATAAAGCATTAGATACTCAGATAGATTCTATGAGATCCTTATATAAGGACAATCATTATAACCAGGTTGTTTATGATGATGGTGCAGAAGTTTTGGTTAACCATTTGGATTCCATTCATGTTATTTCTGATTCTGATTTTGATTTTGCGCATTTGGCAGGTACGTTATTAGACGATTTGTTTTATGTTAATATTCATGGTTATTATGATTTGTTGATAAGTAATTATGGAAGAGATCGTGAATGTCAATTGAATTATACAAAAAAAATTTCTGAATTTGAATACAAAGATGGCCATTTAGTTTCTGGTTTTGTAATAAAACTGCCTAATAATGTAAATCCCATTGAGAAAGAGCATAATCTTACAATCACATATTATTTCACAAATTTGAAGCCTCAAATTTTGAAATATAAGGTTGTGTTCAAGTAGAAATTATGAGACAGTGGAGGATCTGCGGATTCTCCACTATTTTTTATGGCTTTGTCTTAATTCATGACTGTTTTTTCTTTCCTTCAAAAAAGGCGTAGACTTTCTCTGTTAACTCTGTGCCTCTGTGGTTATTTCAAAAATGAATGTCTTAAATAAAAAAGACGGAGATTCTGATATGAACCCCTAAAGTT
>DFGT01000032.1 GCA_002371265.1 Bacteroidales bacterium UBA3743
TCTAACTTTAGGGGTTCATATCAAATACCCATCTCTAATATATTCTATATTCTTCTCTGAAATAAAATCTGTCACTTTCCGATAATCAAGAATTCGGTGCGACGGTTCAATGCCCTGCCCTCATCGGTCTTATTGTCGGCGATCGGTTGTTCCGCTCCGTAACCTTTATATTCCAGACGTGAGGCATTGATGCCTTTCTTCACAAGGTAATCGTAGGCTGTCTTCGCACGTGTATCCGACAGTTTTTTGTTGTATTCCGCATTACCCTTGCTATCTGTGTGACCGCACAGACGAATCTTAACTGTAGGGTTGGTCTTCAAGAATTGGATAAGATTGTCCAACTCATTATATGAAGCTGTCTTCAGTGTAGATTTGTCAAAATCATAGAAGATATTCTTCAAAGTGATTTTCTTGCCAACCTCAATCTTCTCAAGTGCCATACCCTTCTTATCATCCAGTTTGACTGCCTTGTCATTGTCAAAATGCTCACTGATAAGCATATAGCCACGTTTGTTGACATTCAATCCCGTCTCCTCACCTTCTGGCACACATGTTACAAACTCTCCCGTCGACCTATCAGAAACAGAGGTGAAGACCTTTTCATTTGTCTTCGTGCTATACACATTGATCTTTGTCTGGATCGGTTTTCCCGTCGCCTCATCAACTATCTTACCTCGGCTATATTTCATCTTCTTCATCGGCTTCAACGGGTTCTTTGCCATATCTATCTCATACACTTCCCTACCCTTGCCATTCTTCTCCTGTCCGTCCGACGAATAGAAAGCCTTGTCTCCATTCGCATTCACCACGAATCCGATCTCATCCCTGCATGTGTTGAGCGGATAACCCATATTCTTAGGCTGACTCCATTTGCCATTCTCATCTTTGTATGAGACAAAGATATCCATCTTACCCAAGCCCTTATGTCCCTTTGAAGAGAAGAACAAAGTATGGTTGTCGGCATGGATGAATGGCGACTGCTCATCGTCGGCAGTATTAATAGGAGTTCCCATATTCACAGGCTCAGAAAACTCCAGCATTCCATCATCTTTGATTTTCACCTTACATTTCCAGATATCCGACTTTCCCACTCCACCTGGACGTGTGCTGGCAAAATATAGTTCATCACCTGTCGGGCTCAAACTTGGATATGTCTCCCAGTGCTTAGAGTTGAGTGGAGCACCTGGATTGATGGCTCTCGACCAACCATCACCCTCACGAATAGAGTAATAGATGTCACAACCACCCATTCCCTGCTGGCGATCACACGCAATGAAGAAAAGGTAGCGTCCATCCAAAGAAAAACACTGAGCTCCCTCATTTCCGATAGAATTCAGCGACTGACCCGCATTTTGAATCTTTCCCCAGCTGCCACTTTGCTTCTTTGAAATGAAAATATCCTCATGGACTCCCTTTCCCACCGTCGATTGACCTTCAAGTTTTCCTATATTCACCGTAGTGGAGAAAAGGCTCTCGTCGGCAGTGATTGAAGGCCAATAGTCATCATACTGGGTATTGATATTAGGTCCCATGTTTTTAGCCTGGAAAGGAATAGGGGAAGACGCGAGTTCGATTCCATCCTTACATTGGGCGATAGCCTTCTGAGCCATCTTATAATAAGTCATCTCCTTCTGAGGAACTAATTCGTACGTTGCTATAGCCTTCTCATAATTACAAGTATTGTGGTAGGCTTTAGCCAGACGCATGACCGAATTGTAGTAGCGAGGCAATTTTGGTTTTGCCACACCCTCAAGAGTCTGGAGCATTTTGGCTTCATTGTTCATGTAGCCATAAAGTTCAGCCAAAGTCCATGCAGCGTCAACAAACTCCTTGTTTCCACGCACCAACGCCTGAAGTTTAGGCAACGCCTCCGTGTATTTGCCGTCACCCATAAGAAGCACAGCCGTCTCATACTCCTTGACCTCTTTTTTGCTCGCGTAGGTGGTCTGTGCCGACACAAAAGATGCCGACATCAGCAATACGCATATTACATATAATATCCTTTTCATAAAAAATCATATTAAAAGCAGACGCGAATGAATCCGTCCACACAACGACATACAATCGTCCAATTATTTATCCGACTCCGTCTGATTGACATCTGAAGAAGTTTTTTTCTTTTTCAGCAAACCAAGTTTCTTTTTACGTTCCCACTCAGCCTTCTTCTTCTCATATGCGTCAAAACGACTTTCCAAATATCCGTCTGCCATATATAATAATCAATTAACATCACAAAAGTACGAAAAATAAAGAGATATGAAAACTAAAAAAATGTCTATGAGACAAAACATATAAAAAATGAGATTAGTTGAATGACAGAATGTCTTTTCTAATCATCATAATTAGAAGCTGTTTCGTTTTTATTCTCAAAAATTACTATATGATTGCATTTCTTTACATAAAGAGACTTGGTTTTTGACTGATTTTCCGTCTCTTTTCCTCAAAAAAAGCCGTAGACTTTCTCTGACAACTTCTTTCCTCTGTGTTTTTATATGTGCTCGCCTACGGCTCGCACTAGAGAGGAGGAGTTAGGGCGCACCGCCCTTAACAATCCTCATTTTAACTACGGAATGAACTCGATATGCCAGACTTTCATTATTTTATTTTGCAAGATCAGTCATGATATAGGAAAGAACCGAAAATATTAGTGTCGCATTGAAAGCCACATTAATTGACAAAAATTCATTATCTTTGCAGCCTAATCAAAAAAAATAGAAATGGAGAATACAAGATTAAATAGAATTGAGAGACTGCTTCAGAAAGAATTAGGAGACATGTTCATCCACGTCTCTTCCACATTCAAAGGGACAATTCTTTCTGTATCAGAGGTGAGAATCTCACCAGATTTGAGTGTCGCAAAAGCCTACATCAGTGTTTTTCCGCAGAACCAGAGCGATTATGTGATAGAGACATTGAAAAACAGCAGCCGCAGCATCCGTTATGAGCTAGGGAAAAGAATAAAGAATCAGGTGCGCGTGATACCAGAGCTGATTTTCAAACTTGATGAGACGCTTGACAAGCTTGAGACTATCGACCGTCTGCTAGCTGTCGACAGAGATGCTGTCAACGCTGCGACAGAAAACGATTCTGAAAATCAAAAGGATTAACCACAATGCGTTTTGAACTACGAGTCGCCCTCCGCTATCTTTTTTCAAAAAAGAAGCAGAATGCCATCAACATTGTCTCTGGCGTATGTGCCACAGGCATTTGTGTGGCATCATTGGCACTCGTATGCATTCTTAGCGTCTACAATGGATTCCAAAGTGTTGTGGGCGACCTGTATTCGTCGTTCGACCCCGACCTAAGAATCCAACCCAAAGAGGGCAAAACATATCCCGACACACTTCCGCAAATAGCGGAAATAAGAAAAATAAAAGGAATCCAGACACAAGCCCCTGTCTTGTCTGACGGTGCTGTGCTAATGAATGGGGAGAAACAGACATCCGCCACGCTGTGTGGTGTGGACGAGAACTACTACAAGATAATCAAAAAAGACATCGTCTACGCAGGAGAATTCAACGTCGGCAATGATGAAGTGCCATACATGACGCTTGGTGTGGCGCTTGCCGCCCAACTAAATGCCAGCATCCACTTCGTCCAACCAGTGACTCTGTACGCTCCCATCCACGACGCCAAGCTAAGCATCTCTAATCCGGAAGGGGCATTCAACCAGATACAGATATTCGTGAGCGGACTATATTCAGTCAACCAACAGGAGACAGATTCCAAGTTCGCATTCATACCCATCAATGTGGCTAGGGAGATGTATGGATACGGGCCTCATGAAATTTCATATATAGACATCAAAATCGAAGAAGGAGCTGACATAGAGGCTATACAGAAACAGATTAAAGAGATGTTATCCAGCGTAGACGGATATGCTTTTGACGTGCTCGACAAAGAGACGCTGCATGCAGATTTCTACAGAATGCTCCAAGTGGAAAAATGGGTGACATTCCTCATTTTGTTCTTCGTTCTGATGATTGCGATAGTCAACATCATCGGCTCATTGTCGATGCTCATTATTGAGAAAAAGAACGACATACAGACGCTCAAACATCTTGGAGCGACAGACAGTACAATACGCAGGATATTCCTGCTTGAAGGATGGATGGTGACTGCCATCGGTTGCATTGCAGGTGTGATCCTCGGTCTGCTCCTATGCGGATTGCAAAGCTGGTTTGGAATCATCAAACTGAGTGAAGGTTCCGACTTCGTAATCGAGCACTATCCCGTCGCAGTACAATTCTGGGACATCGTGATCATCATCATCTCCGTCCTTTCAATCGGATTGATCACAGCTTGGTTTCCAACAAAATATGCGGAATAACACTCAATTAAAAATTATAAATGAGAAATGCTAAATTGTTTGGTGAGTCTCATTTCATATTCTTTAAAATTTTGTTAATTCAAAGGGGCAAAATTGCTTTTGATTAAAAAGCGAAGACATTTTTCTGCAAAAAATGCTATATTTGCAAAATAGAGATGCCTTTATTGTAAGCGATATTATGACAAAAAGAATCTTACATATATTGTCCATTTTGAGTGTCTTTTTCTGCTCTGTCTGCAATGCGTCAGAGATAAAGAATGAAGAAGGTACTATATTCCGTGCCATTGTGGAAAACGGAGATACTATTCTTGTGGCAGGGCTTCCTAACCTATACGTTTTTCCTCCTCTAAAATTCAAAAATGAGAAACAGGAGAAATTCTACTGGAAAACAGTACGCGACGTAAAAAAGACACTGCCTTGGGCAAAACTTATCGGATCAATGTTAAAAGACCTTCACGCCCAAATGGAAGGGATGAGCGACAGAGAGAAAAAAGCATTCATGAAACAAAAAGAAGACGAGATTTACACGCAATATGAGCCAATGCTCAAAAAGCTTTCATTACGTCAGGGCAAAATGCTCATCACCCTTGTCGACAGAGAGTGTGATATGACGGGATACGAAATCGTCAAGGAACTACGAGGAGGATTCCGAGCATTCTTTTGGCAGGGATTCGCTAAAATTCTCGGAGCCGACCTGAAATCAGGGTTCGACGAAACAAAAGAGGAACATCAGATTGTCAACCGCATAATCCTACTTGTGGAGAGCGGACAGCTATAATAAGCCATGCTATTGCATCGGCACTACAAAGAACTATACAATGGCAGAAGAATTAGATTTTTCAAAGCAACCAGTCGCAGACAAGTCAGTGACATATGACGAGAACAACATCCGTCATCTCGAGGACATCGAGCACATCCGTCTTCGATACGGTATGTATATCGGTCGCGCGGGCGACGGTTCTCACTCCGACGATGGTATCTATATCCTGATCAAAGAGGCGATAGACAACTCTATCGACGAATATCGTATGGGAGAAGGTAAGCAGATCGAAGTGACCATGGCCGACGGGAAAGTTCGTATCCGCGACAACGGACGTGGTATACCGTTGGGAACAAACAAAGCCGGCGACGACGTGATGATGATGGCTGTGTCTAAGCTGAACTCTGGAGGTAAATACGATTCGAAAGCCTTCAAAAAATCAGTAGGTCTGAACGGTGTGGGTCTGAAAGCGGTAAACGCTCTTTCCTGGAAGTTTGCTGTAGGAGCATACCGTGACGGCAAATGCCGACGTATGGAGTTCAAACAAGGAAAACTTGTCTCTGACTCTGGCATCGTGGACAACACTGAGAATGAACCACGCGGAACATTCGTCGAATTTGAGCCGGACAACACGATATTTGAAAACTACTCTTTCCGCAAAGACTTTATAGAGGAGCAGCTTCAGAACTACGCATATCTCAACACTGGACTGACAATTCTGTACAACGGCAAGAAAGTGTCGTCGAAGAACGGTCTGCAAGATCTTCTTAACGACAGAATGACATCTGACGCCCTCTACCCCATCATCCATTTCAAGGATGACGAGTTGGAGATCGCACTCACTCATGCCGACCAAAACAACGAAGAATACTACTCTTTTGTCAATGGTCAGAACACCTCTCTTGGTGGTCCTCACCAGACAGCATTCCGTGAGGCTATAGGAAAGACAATCAAAGAGTTTTTCAACAAAAACCTTGATCTTGCTGACGTCCGCAACGGTGTTGTTGGAGCCATTGCGATCAATGTAGAGGAGCCAATGTTCGAAAGCCAGACAAAGAACAAGCTAAGCTCAAAGGAGATGGCTCCCGGCGACGACAGTGTCTCTATCAACAAATACGTCAACGACTTTGTGGCCGACAAACTCGACAAATATCTTCACATCCATGCTGATGTTGCCGACAAAATGTTGGAGAAGATCAAAGAGTCTGAAAGAGAACGTAAAGCTTTGGCAGGAGTGTCGAAAGCGGCAAAGGAGAGAACCAAAAAGATAAATCTTCACAATAAGAAACTTCGCGACTGCAGTATTCACTTCAACGACAACAAAGCTCCCAAAGGAGATATCGACACACGTGATATAACAAGCATCTTCATCACCGAGGGAGACTCCGCATCTGGAAGTATCACAAAAATCCGTGATGTGAACACCCAGGCTGTGTTCAGCCTTAGAGGTAAGCCAAAGAACCTTTACGGAAAGTCGAAGAAAATGGTATACGAGAATGAAGAGATGACGCTTCTTCAAGCAGCACTAAATATAGAAGACGGTCTTGAAGGCTTGCGCTACAACAGAGTCATCATCGCTACAGATGCCGATGTCGACGGAATGCATATCCGTCTACTTCTTTTGACATTCTTTCTACAATTTTTCCCAGACTTGGTGAAGAAAGGCCACGTCTACATTCTTCAGACTCCTCTTTTCCGTGTCCGCGACAAGCAACGCACATTCTATTGCTACGATGATGTGGAGAGAGAAAATGCCATCAAAGCCATCGGCAAAAATGCTGAGATCACACGATTCAAGGGTCTTGGTGAGATTTCACCGGAGGAATTCCGCGATGTGATTGGCAAGAATATCCGTCTCGACCAGGTGCAACTGAGAAAAGAGGATGCTGTGGCTGAAATTCTAAGTTTCTATATGGGTGTCAACACTCTCGAACGTCAGGAACTGATCATTGAGAACCTACAGGTAGAGGAAGATGCCGTCGAAGACTAAATGACATGAAAAAAATTGCATTCATAATAAATCCCAAAAGCGGAACAAAGAGCAAGGAGTCTCTTCCAGAGCTTATTGAGAAGAATTTGGACAAAGAGAAATTCGAGCCCAAAATCGTCTACACCCAATATGCCGGACATGGCAAGGAGCTTGCGCAACAACTCTCTGCAGAGGGATATGATGTTGTGGTGGCATGCGGAGGCGACGGTACTGTGAACGAAATCGCGTCGGCTATCGTCCATACCAACACCGCTTTGGCTATCGTTCCTCTTGGTTCCGGCAACGGACTTGGCCGCCATCTTGGCTATTCCATGAGTCCATCAAAAGCATTGCAACAAATCAACGAGGCAAATGAAGAACATATCGACTACGCGAAAGCCAACGACAGATGCTTCTTCTGCACTTGCGGCACAGGTTTTGACGCACATGTGAGCCATTCATTCAGCAACCAGAAAACCAGGGGATTGATGACCTACATCAAAACTATGTGCAGGGAGTACTGGAACTACAAACCATACAACTACGTCATCAAAGCCAACAGCATGGCAGTGCTTCAAAAGGCATTCCTCATCACTATCGCCAACGCAGCTCAGTGGGGCAACAACGCCTACATAGCACCAGAGGCTAATATTGCGGATGGAAAACTTAACGTCTGCATCCTCAAACCATTCACAATGTTTGCTATTCCAGCAATAATCGCACAACTGATGACCAAAAATCTTCTCAAGTCAAGATACTTCACATTCGTGGAGGCTACAGACATCACACTGTGCAGAGAAGAGAGCGGAGAATTCCATATTGATGGAGAACCAGTGTTGGAAGAGAAAGATATCCACATACGCATCATCCACCATGGATTGAAAGTGATGATGCCTAAGCACGACAACAAATTCTTTCTTAACAAAGTGATTGACAATTTATGATAAGCAAAGTCAAGAAAATCGAATATAGTGAGGTGGCTTACAATGAGTTGCCAGACAACGTAAAACAGTTGATCGACAAAGCAAAGGAGGCTACAAAAACATCATACGCCCCATATTCCAAATTTCACGTAGGAGCCGCATTGGAGACAGATGGCAACCATATAGTCTGCGGATCCAACCAGGAGAATGTGGCATACCCAAGCGGATTATGCGCCGAGCGGACAGCAGTGTTTGCTTGTGGAGCACAGTATCCTAAGGAAGCAGTCGTCGCACTGGCTATCGCAGCAGAGACAGAAGGCAAGTTTTTAGCTCAGCCTATCGTTCCCTGTGCAGCATGCCTGCAAGTGTTATTGGAGACGGAAAGAAGAGGCGGAAAAGCAATCGATTTTTATCTCTACGGGACAGAGGTGATTTACCACATAAAAGGAGTCGGCTCGTTCCTTCCTTTCTCATTTGATATGTAAGGACCAACAATAGAATCAGAATGTCATGAGTGAAAACAAGATAGAAATATCAGCAGCAGATATAGAGGCAATGCAGCAAGCCATGCTCAACTCGAAAGAGGAAATCGTCATTGAGGAGGGACGCATGACGCTGCGCACAGAAGGTTTGGTGAAAAAGTATGGAGAACGTACCGTCGCCAACAATGTGTCAATCAACGTGAAGCAAGGAGAGATTGTCGGACTGCTTGGCCCTAACGGAGCAGGAAAAACCACCACTTTCTATATGACCACAGGTCTTATCGTGCCAAACGCAGGACGCATCTTCCTCGACAATGAGGAGATTACAAAAGATCCCGTCTACAGAAGAGCTCAAAAAGGAGTGGGATACCTTCCACAGGAGGCTTCCGTGTTCAGAAAGATGAGTGTGGAAGACAATATCAAAGCTGTGCTGGAGATGACCAATTTTTCCAAAGAGTATCAGAAAGAGAAGTTGGAAAGCCTCATCGACGAGTTCAACCTCAACCACGTGCGCCACAACCTTGGCGACCGTCTATCTGGAGGTGAGCGTCGAAGAACCGAGATCGCGCGATGCCTGGCAATCGAACCAAAATTCATCATGCTCGACGAGCCATTTGCCGGAGTCGACCCTATCGCCGTCGCCGACATCCAGAATATCGTGTGGAAACTAAAGGACAAGAATATCGGAATCCTTATCACAGACCACAACGTGGATGAGACGTTGCAGATCACAGACCGCGCATATCTGCTTTTCGAAGGCAAGATTCTTTTCAAAGGCACACCGGAAGAGCTTGCGGCAAATGCCATTGTGAAAGAGAAATATTTGGGAAGAGATTTCGAGTTGAAACGCAGAAAAAGAGAAGAGTGATGAACGAGAATTACGACAAAGAGGACATTAAAGCCGCAATAGACACACTACGCAACGGCGGAATTATTGTCTACCCTACTGACACCATCTGGGGCATAGGATGCGACGCGAGAAATGAAGCAGCAGTGAAGAAGGTGTTTGAGATCAAACGTAGAGCCGACTCCAAATCGATGATCCTGCTTGTCGACGCACCTGGACGCATTCCCCTATATTCCGACGCTATGCCGGATATCGCATGGGATCTTATCGAGTGTGCCGACACACCGACGACCATCATCTATTCAAAAGCAAAAGGACTCGCTCCCAATGTGATTGCTGAAGACGGAAGTGTCGGAATCAGAGTGACAAAAGAGAAGTTCAGCCACGCACTGTGTGAAAGATTCGGGTTTCCAATCGTCTCCACATCTGCCAACATCTCAGGCGAGCCATCAGCGAAATTTTTTGCGGAAATAAGTGAAGAGATACTGAATGCAGCAGATTATGTTGTAAAGTTCAGACGCGACGACAAGACGCCATCATCACCGTCGAAAATCATCAAAATCGAAGAGAACGGAGTGTTTAAGATAATACGATAACCGTAGGGGCAGGCCTCGTGTCTGCCCTTTGTTTCATAACATTTGAGAGCCACATAAAATATAAGGGCAGGTACAAGACCTGCCCCTACATCACATTATGATTTTGCCTTGCAATACTCCACAAACTCCTCAATGTTGGAAAACCTTCGTTCCGACAGAAATATTGATTCTTTTTCCGTATAGATGCCATAGTTGCTTAATCTTGCATTCTTATTATCAGGCATATATCGGGTGATCTCGCTATATTTCAACACCTTACCTTTCAATAGTCCAGGGATCCCCAGTCTCCACTCCACAATCGCATCTTCCGTCGCCTCATATATCGGCAAATTCCACACCACAAACCCAAGCAATGCGATAATCATCAGCAAATAAACTGGTTTATCATAGTATCTGGCAATATAAAGCACCGCCATCACATACGAAAGAACCAAATAAATTTTATATTGCAGTCTCAACTTCGTCTTCATTCTATACTTATTAAAGAATTACCAGCGACGCAGATAGACAGGGCTTCCCACCTCGATTGAGTCACCACGTTTTGCTCTGTTTGCCCAACGAAGTTCCCACGGACGCATGCCAAATTCCTTGGCAAGAGTCTCATAAGTATCACCCTTACGAGCTTCTATCGCCTTTCTGCCTTTGATTTTCACAACCTTATGATATGGGCCGACGGGAATGCTACCCATCGCACTCTCTGTAAGATATTTCTTTTCTGTCTCAGCCACGACCTGATTTTCCTGCACCGTCTTCACAACCTCCTCGATATCAGTCTTCTGGTCGTACTTATAAAGTTCATATGTCTCGATCAAATCAATCAGACGCTCCGCATAACGAGGCTCAGTAGCGTAGCCACATTTTTTCAGACCCTTAGCCCAACCTTTGTAGTCGGTAGGGTCCAAAGTGAACAACGAAGCATAACGGGCCTTCTTCAAGAACAACGAGTGATCCACAAACGACTGTTCCGGATTATCATACTTTCGGAAACACTCCTGACGTTTATCGTCGTCGTGATAGACACGTTCACCAGTCCACTCATTATGGCACTTGATTCCGAAATGGTTGTTGCTTTTCTTTGCAAGTTCACTGAGACCCGCTCCACTCTCAAGCAAACCTTGGGCAAGAGTGATACTTGCAGGCACGCCGTTGGAACGCATCTCTTCAACGGCGATCTTATTGTATTTCGAGATATAGTTGACGTAAGTGCTGTTTTTTTCCAAAGCGTTTGCCACTACGCAAACCTGCATAAGGAATGCAGCCGCCAAAATTTTTATATTACACATAATGTTCTTTGTTTGAAGGACAAAGATATAAAAATATTGTGGGAACATCTAGAAAATCATTGATTTGTTGGATTATAGTTCTTAATATAAGCATCATTTGCATTGAAATAATTGATGACAAACGAAATCCTGTTGTATATTTGCATTTGGAAAATAAACTTTTGAGATGATACACATTCTTACAATCATTGAAGACATGCGGTCAGAAAATTTTAACTTTACATTATAACATACAATTATATGAAACAGATTAGTCTTTTGTTTATAACACTTTTTGCATTAATAGCAGGACTTAATGCCCAAACTTTGGTAGGAGATTGGGGTGTGGAAACTTTGTCGTCGAGAGAATGGATCGGTGGAGATGCTGGAATATTAGAAGACGAAGATTTTGAATCTGGAGTACATTTCTCTTCCGACGGAAAGTTTTACTGTCAAAAAATAGAGAAAGGATCATACCGACAAATCGGAGATACCATCATTCTCACACGCATACAAAAAGATATCCGCAAAAAAGAAGAGGAAATTCGTCAAATGGAAAAGGACATGAAAACCGCAATAGATAATCATAGCCTTAATCCTAATTATATCAACGAACGTATAAGAATTTATACAACCGATACACTCCTATTAGAAAAAAACAAATCGGGCAATACCCTTTTATTGCTACGAATAAGTTCCAAACTTGAGGTTAAACCTCCTTTTGAAATAGCCTTTTATCTCCACAAGAAAGGCACCAATGAAAGCATCAACAAAAACATCATTGGAGAATGGTTCTGCCAAGGAGAAAGAGAACCATTCACTTATATTTTTAAGAAAGATGGACTATTTCAGATTGTTGACTCTGATGGAAATATACTTCAAGAAAGTATGGCATATAAGATAGACGGCGAATATCTCACTATATCCAACTCTACATCTCGCCTTTTATTTGGAAATAACTTTGCTGTTTGGCAGATAGATCCTAACATAAAAGCGGTCATGAAGTTATTTCGTCAGACAAAGAAATAATTTGATTTCGAATCTTCATTTTTTACGCGATGACAAAGAAAATCTTCATATATTTCTCTATATTTTTCTTCTTTATATTGAACATCCAAGCTCGTCCACGAGCTACGTTCAAAATAGAGGACGACTCAGTTTTGCATATACGTTCGAACTTTTCACATGAATTTTGGGATGATTACGACGAATATGACCCAATATTTAATTATAGCACAATTGTTGTTGACGAAGGTGTAGATTCTGTGTCTCTCAAATTGGACGAAAAGACTCGATTAGTTTGTATTCCGGCCTCTTTGCGGTATCTAAGCGACTACACTCAGAATAACACCTGTTATGACATTCGCATAAACCCAAAGAATCCATATCTATGTATCGAAGGATGTGGAGTATACGACAAGCAGAAAACGACATTGATCACATCTGGATTGTGCAAGGAGAACACTGTGTTTAATATGCCAGCCACGGTAGATTCTGTCTGGAATTTTCCCAGAACACATTTCTCTAAAATCGTATTTCCTTCAAGTTTGAAATATTACCCATACAATTTAAATTGTGACACGTTGGTGATTCAATCTTCATCTATCAACCCTGAATGGCTAGCTAATATCATGGATAATACAAACTATCTTGTATGTCCTTTTGACACTCTTGTGGCAAAGATGCTTGTGGAAAAATTGTGGGAGAATAAAATCAGATGGGAAAAAAGTCTCGACTCGAACATTAAAGAAAAAATCTTTTGTCCTGGATTAGACGTGAGCAAACGAGACACCAGTTGGATGAGTGAGAAATATCATCCAATCTATGTGACTGAGCAAGGAGATTCTTTGGTAGGTATTGATTCCATTTCATCTGACAAAGAAATACAATCGGTTATAATCAACAACATCCCCAAAAGCCTCATAAGAATCAACAATGATTATAGCAAATACGATTTTTATGTCACCACTTACGACACTTTGTACCGTCTTCCCTTTTGTCTGCAGATTTCACATAAGAATTTTAAAGAAGATAAGCCCAAATATGCTGAATATGGCGAGTTTATAGATTCTGTTTTTACCATTCGTGAAGGAGTAGACACGTTACCTTATTTGGCAGATATGCCTTCTCATTGCAGAAAAATCATCATTCCAAAATCATTGCATTATTTGAAGGAGAGTCTCCATTGTGACAGCGTATTTATCTATTCTGATTCCTTAGAAGGACATAGTAGCCTCAAAACGAAATATTACTATGTGGAAAATGAACAGCACTATTTATCCTTAAAACGGTGGAATATGGTGAATAATATAAAAGCCGTTGTTTATTCTCCGAATGCAGATATTCGAAAACGAAACCTCAAGTTGCAAGAGAATACAAATCCACCTGTATTTATGTATAACCACAACGGAAATATCACAAATTTACCAATTCGTCCCACGGCACCCCTTTTCAATACCTGTATAAAATCTACAATTGACGGAATTTCTCCATCCGATCTGTATATTTTTGCCCAATTGGGTAGATGCCATAATTCATGGACAGTCTTACCAACACCATACCCATATATAGATTTGAAGTTTGCAGTTTGGACGTATGACACATTGCTGACGCTTCCACAAAAATCCCATATCACATTTACGAAACAGGATGGTTCGATATGGACAGAAACAATAGCAGAGGATGGATACTGCTTTTACTATGTTCCCAAAGGAGAGACCCCTGAATCTCTAATGAAATCAGGAAAGAAAATAATGATTTTTAAAGACGGAGATACCATTCCACAACGTTATATAAATCGTTTAGCATTAGGCGTTTTATATAAAAACGGAGAATGTCTTCCAACAAGACAAGGTCATATAACTTATCATTTATTCTGGAGAAACAAACGAAATTATATTATAGATGAAGACAAAAAATATCTACGCATTTTTATAGATAACGCAAAACATCCCAAAGAGATATGGCTATCAAATATAATGATGTACAATTCAGATTGTATTACAAGATGCATTTGTCTTATGCATTTTTATATAAGCAAATGATATTATGGAGTCTCTCTACTATAAAAAACATCAAATCAATATCCTATTTTTCTGACCTCCAATGATTTATAACGTTTATATTCATAGTCAGCGGCTCCAAACTCTTTGGTTCCTTCTGTCACATCTATCACACGTTTAGTCCAATTTCCTTTCGCGTCACGCTTCAAAATCTTATATGCAGACACGGTCTTGCCTTCCACTCCCTCCTCATATGTGGCAGTTGATGATTTTGACACCAGCTCATTGTCCGCGTCATACTCGAAAACAAAAGTCTGATGCCCTAGATTTTTTGACGACAAAGCAACTGGGAATCCCGAATTATTGTAAGAAACTGAGTCTACAAACGTTACACCAAAATCACTGCAATACCAAGTGAACTTATTTATCGAACCATTGTCGTTGCGGACACAGTCCCAGTTATCATATCCTGAATGGACGGAATATTTACCATCAGCGTCAAACTCAATTGTTGTCTCACTCTCCGCTTTTGAGGATTCCGGATTGCCATTCTCGTCGGCAGCGTAAACAGATACCACACACTTCTTCACATTTCCCTTCAAGTCGAAAAACTTTCCGTCTGTCATCGTATAAAGATCCGCTTTCTCTACAGATTCAGACACTGTATCAATCTTTCCTTCCACAACAGACGTATCTTCCTTGCTTTTAGAATCATGACCGTTGCTGTTATTTGAACCTCCACAACTGACTAATGCACAACAGCATATAGTCGAAAATAGTAAGAAATTTTTCATATTAATATTTTTAAACACTAACGAAATCACTTTCTGTATATAAGATTGTAAAACTATTTTCTTTAATCCTACAACCTGAATTCATATCTAATAAAATCGGACTACATCACAAAATTAACAAATTTATTCTCTATAGAATACAAAATCCATAAAATCCACATTTTTATTTTCTATAGAATACAAAACTCACAAAATCTGCATTCTTATATTCTATAAAATACAAAATCCATAAAATCTATATTTTTATATTCCATAGAATACAAAACTCACAAAATCCGCACTTTTATAACTTATAAACCACAAAAGCAAAGTTTTATAACAGCTCGACCTCCGGTCTCGCTGAGAGAGAAGAAGTTAGGGCGTTCCGCCCTTAACAATCCTCGGTTTTACTTAATGATCTTGCAAACTCACGTTTAGTCACACCACTTCATATCCTCCTCCCATCGTCTCCCTCACTATTCCGTCCATCTCCAGATCAAAAAGGATGTCGGAGATTTCTGAAATGGTCTTGCCCGACTCCCTGGCTATGATATCTTTATGCGATGGCCCTGTCGACGCGAGGATTTCCACAATCCTGCTCTTATCTTCGTCAAGATCAAGGGCAGACAAATCTGGCTTTTGTGGGGATTTTTTCTCAGACGATGGATGCGACTGTATGGCTGAGACACGTCGCAGGAATGAATCATCACGATTGCCTGAGAGTATATCATCCACGTCGACAGCTGAGGTGACAAGATGAGCTTTCCCATTGCGAATCAGATTGTTGCATCCTTCACTCTGCTCTCTTGTATAGTCGCCAGGCAACGCACACAACGGCACTCCCAACCTATGACTCCACTCCGCAGTGTACATTGATCCTCCATTCCCTTTGCTCTCCACAACCACCACAACATCCGCAATAGCCGCAATGATCCTGTTGCGCTCCACAAAATTCTTGTTGTCTGTCGACGATTGGTATTGAAACTGCGTCACCAACCCTCCATGCTCCATGATTTCCCCGACATAACGACGATGGTCCGCCGGGTAGATTGTGGGAAAACTTGTGCCCATCACAGCGAGTGTGTCGAGCCCATTCTTCAATGCGGCACAATGCGCAGTGATATCCACTCCACGTGCCAATCCACTCACTATCAACGCATCAGGGTAGATTTTTGCGATATCCGACACAAAAGATTCCGTGAACGATTTTCCATAATGAGTCATATTGCGTGTGCCGACGATGGAGATGATCCTGCGATCGTTGAGAGATGCAGTTCCCTTGTAATAGATGAAGAAAGGAGTGTCTGAACGTCGTTTCACCAACGAAGACGGGTAGTCGGCATCGTAGATCGACAGGATTTTCACGCCCCCTTTCCCAGCCGATTCGATTTCCCGTTCAGCCAGACGAAGCAACGTCGCACTATTTTCTGAAATTGCTTTAGCCGCCGATTCATTCAGTCGACACTGCTCCACCAACACTTTCTCGGGCAATGCAAAAACGTCGCCCAACGATTCATATTTCTGTGATAATTCCTTGATTTTTGCGGATCCGACACCATGGACAAACGTCAATGCCAATCCATATAGGATATCACTGTTACTATTCCACATATAAAACTAATTTTACTAATCTTATTTATTTTCTGCAAATATACAAAAAGATCCGGACTTGTGTGAGTCCGGACCTGTCTATTTAAATTGGATTTTGTCTTTATTTGTTCGCCTCTTTTGCAGTGTTATACTCTCGAATAATTCTTTCCAAAGTTCCGATTGAGGTCTCATTCTTAGACGGAAGTTTCTTCTCCGCTTTCACCGTAGCAGCCAATTCCGCATTGTCCTTGACAAACTCTGCAATGACTTCCGGCATCAAAGGGAATTCAGCTCCCATACCAGTGCCTTTGGACACTTTCACTGCAAAATCATCACCCTTGCGATGAAGATATAACATAGGTGGGGCACCTGCCTTTGTCAAACCAGTATATGCACCTGTTCCAGACAAGAAGTAGATAGAAATATCACCCTCCAACAACAGATAAAACCACGCAGGTGAATCATCCTTCTTTATTGTGCCCTTTATGTATGCCTTATTATCAGCCTCATACAACGGAATAAATTTACTAATAGACCCATCCTTAAAAGTATGCGTGATTGACTTTACTGAAGGATATTTCTTTTCTACCCAAGACGACTTTTCCGTCGACTTGACCTTGACATTTCCTTTGGAAGATAAATCAAAACGATAAAATTCCTCTGTCTTGTTTCCATAGTCCAAGACACATGGAGATGTCATCTCTTTAACCTCTGATCTTGTAGGGAATGGATGAATCACCGCATACCCATTTCCTGTGTGGACTTCCATATCTCCTGCAAATACGGAGATAGAAAGAGACAATGCGGCAACGAATGTAAATAATCTATTCATACGCTTCTTTATTTATTTTATTATTCATCAGCAAAAAATACATTCAAAAAGTATATAGGCAAAGGTACAATAAAAAAATCACTGTACACTATATTTAAACATGTTGTTTGGCATGGACCTTCACGATAGAAAAAATCCACATTTTCTGCAAAATACGCAACATTTTGCTTTCATTTTAACCATTTTTATATAATTTTGCATCACAAACTGAAATTAACTTAACACATAAGACGGCATGTGCGGAATTGCGTATGTAAGATTAAGAAAGCCACTCAAGTATTATTACGAGAAATATGGCTCTTGGAAATACGGTCTTGAAAAGCTGTATCTCCTAATGGAAAAGCAACACAATCGTGGTCAGGAAGGCGCTGGTTTGGCTTGCGTCAAACTGCATGCAAAACCCGGAGAAGAGTATATTTTCCGTGAAAGAGCGGAGGGAGGCCAGGCAATCGACAAAATCTTTGAAACTGTTTATCAGAACTATCAGAACCTCACTCCTGAAATTTGGGCAGACCCTGATTATGCGGCAGACAATCTCCCTTTTGCTGGTGAACTATACCTCGGTCATCTCCGTTACAGCACAACTGGAAAATCAGGTCTGTCATACGTCCATCCTTTCTTGCGACGCAGCAACTGGAAAGACCGCACTCTGGTGCTGGCTGGCAATTTCAACCTCACCAACGTCGACGAGGTGTTCGCCAACCTTACCCGTATAGGCCAGCATCCTCGTGATATGGGCGACACTATCCTTATGCTCGAGACCATCGGCCACCAGCTCGACATGGAAGTCCAGCGTAAGTTTAATGAATATGACGCTCAGGGAAAATCATACGATGAGATTTCGCAACTCATTGAGAAGAATGTCGACTTGGGTGAAGTGATCAGACGTAGCGAAAAAGGCTTCGACGGTGGTTACTGCATCTGCGGTATGGTGGGCCACGGCGACTCGTTCATCTTCCGTGATCCTAACGGAATACGTCCTGCTTTCTACTACTACGATGATGAGATTATCGTCGCCGCAAGCGAAAGACCTGTCATCCAAACAGTGATGAATGTAAAGATTGATGACATTAATGAGCTTCAGCCAGGGCAGGCAATCATCATCAAAAAAGACGCGTCGTTCCATCTAGAGCGGATCCGTGAGGCAGGAGAAATCAAAAAATGCTCGTTCGAACGCATCTACTTCTCCCGTGGCAGCGACATCGACATATATAAGGAGCGCAAAAAACTCGGCGAGCTACTCACTCCACAAATTCTGAAAGCTGTCGACAACGACTTGAACAATTCCGTCTTCTCATTCATCCCAAACACCGCCGAAGTGGCATTCTACGGAATGATGCATGGTATTGAAAATGTGATGATTGAGGATAAGAAACGAGCTATCCTCTCAGGAAAGAAATTCTCAGACGAGGAGCTGAACAGAATCCTTTCCGCACGTCCACGTCAGGAGAAAATCGCAATCAAGGATATCAAGATGCGCACGTTCATCGCACAGGATAAAAACCGTAATGACATGGCCGCACACGTCTACGATATCACATACGGATCTATCCATCCAAAGACAGACAACCTTGTCGTGATCGACGACTCTATCGTGAGAGGCACGACTCTAAAACAAAGCATCATCAAGATTCTCAACCGTCTTGAGCCAAAGAAGATCGTCATCGTCTCTTCATCTCCACAGGTTCGCTTCCCCGACTGCTACGGTATCGACATGAGCCGAATGAGCGAGTTTATCGCATTCAAAGCCGCTATTTCTTTGCTGAAAAAGAGAGGAATGGAGAATGTCATCGAGGAAGTCTACACGAAAAGCAAGGCACAGGTGGACAAGAAGAAAGAGGAGTATGTCAACTATGTGAAAGAGATCTACGATCCATTCTCCGACGAAGAGATTTCAGCAGAGATAGCGGAATTGCTTACGCCCAAAGATGTCAAAACTCCAGTAGAGATTGTTTATCAGTCACTTGACAACCTACACGTAGCATGTCCTGACCATCGTGGCGACTGGTATTTCTCCGGCGACTACCCTACTCCTGGCGGCAATCGTCTGGTGACAAACGCATTCATCAATTTCTACGAGGGAAACGTGGACAAGAGATAAAATCAATTCGTAATTCATAATGCATAATTCATAATTAGGGTGGGAGAAATCCTGCCCTTATTTATTACGAGAATAACCTAGAATAACGTCTCGGCATTGTTGCGTCTTCACTTGTATTGTCGCATCTCCACTGAAACATCCTTCACATTCATTAACAATAATTAATCTATCCGACAAACCTATGTCCATCTATTTTATTTATTTTTGCTCAAAATAGACAACAATATGAAATATATAGCAACTATTATATGTACAGCAGTAGGATTATTATCATTGATCACCTACGTCCACATGTTAATGCCAACAGAAAAGCAATTGGATAATAAATTCATATTCGAGCAAAAAGTAAATAATGTCACGATGACATTCTCTTACATCAACAAGCAAACCAAAGAGGTCTCAATGTCTCCCAGATACATTCAACGCAATCTGATAATTCCTGCTGAAATCACACATCATAATACCAGATATAGAATTGTTGAATTTAGTAAAGAATATAGTTTAGATTGCGACACTCTCTTTATCCCAGAATCAATAAAAAATATTGACGACAGGGTAATGAATTGGGACAGATGCAAAATCAATTACATCTCTGTAGATCCAAACAACAAAATTTTCAATTCAAAAGACGGCAACCTATACAAAGGTGATTCATTGATATACGAAGCCAAAGCAAACATTAAAGAGGACTATAACGATGAAAAATAAAACAGAGCATATTATCATTATGATATTGTTGGCAATCACCAACATCATATCATTCTATAATCAGCCGTTCTCTTTTTCGCCATTTGACGAAACTAATTTCGGCAATAAAGATCTAAGTGGAATTATAATCTGGGCATTAAGACTTGGATTAATTGTATATTTGCCTTTAATCATAGCAGGTACATATTCTCTGGTAAAATCCATTTCTGCTGTGATAAAAGGGGAACAAGGAATAATACTTCGAATCGTCACTTTCACCACTCTATTCTCGCTTATCCTTGTCTTTTTTGGAACATTCTTCAAAGAAAGTTATAATGACTTTTACAGGAATTATAAATTTGAAAAAGAAAATGTGATAATCAAATCCTACGCAGATAATTTTCAAGATGGTCATTGCATCTGGAGAGGTGATACTATAATTAAAAAATCCGACAAATCCATAGACACATTGATTATCGATGCCAAAAGCAACACTTGCCACTGGACCTACAAACCAGAGATCAACTACGAAATCATCTTCGACCATAGAGACCGTTTCAAAGAGAGTCCGAAGAACAAATCCTACGCGCCTTTTGACTATGAAGGAAAGATACAGTATATTATCAATTGCGTCAACAACAAACCTATTGACCAGATTTATTATGACGAAAGTTGCTGCAAAAGAAAATACGATCAAGACTCTCTGATTGTGTTCATTGTCGATGACGCAAACTATTGTAATGACAATAAGTTTGGCTTTTTGCTATTTAATGTAAAGGATTCCATCGCTACACTATCAGACTCTTCTTCATTTTACAATATTAATGAAAACGTGGCTGTGAGAAATCATACACTCATAAACAAAGCAAACGGTATGCCATTAATAAGAATAGACAAAATAATAATAGACACTTTGAAAGGGGAAAGATACAGTTGCAATGAAACTTACAATACCGACTACTACGACATAGAGAATAAGAAATTTGTGCTCAAAGATGCCATACTCAAAGAGTCAAGAACTGACACTATCACAAAACAAATTGACGGGAATGATGTCTCATATACACAAAGGCGCAAAATAAATGTTTTTTACTCAGACGATGCTAAGTTAGACTATAAAACCGGATATCCTATCATTGATTATATGAAGACAATCTGGTACGATAGCACTGAATATTCAGAAGAAAAGACCGATACTTTAGAGAAAGGTCAATACAGAATGACAAACGGAATGTACCAGAAATTCAAGGAATAATTTTGTAGGGGCGATGCTTTATGCTCGCCCTTTTTCTTTAAGACGATGCGACAGAGACGTCATAATATGGCGTCTCTACGACCAAAAATCGTAGAAATTAAACCATTGTTCTGGATATTGGCGTACGATTGTTTCCAGAAAATCAATATATTCCTGCATCGACGCTGATGCCTTCATCTTTCGGTTCGTCTCCTGTGCGGCAGCCTCCGCTTTTCGGCAGATAAAACGGTATTTTTTGCCAGACTCCCTGACTGCGAAGAAATAAAATGTGTCGGCACCCGTCATTGTGGCGATCTGGTGAGGTCCGGGTGGAAATGGTGCGTCGTGGCCAAGGAATTGCACCGTCTTCGCATCTTCCTCCCTGATATATCTGTCGCCCTGAAAGCAGACCACCTCATTGGATGCCAATGCCGATTGTATTTTGAATATATGGTCGATATTCTCTGTGGAGACGGGAATGACACCAAATGTATTGGCTCCCATCGCCGACTCCAATTTATCTTTAATCTTCTGATATTCAGCGTCGAGCATCACAACATTCAGTTTGGTGCCATACTCCTTCATAAAAACTCGGCTCACCTCCCAGTTTCCAACATGAGCCCCGATCATCACAGCGCCCTTCTCCCCTCGTTTCAAATGATCAATCAGGCAATCCATTCCGTCGAACGAGAAAGAGAACTCCTTTTCCAGTCCCGACGACGCTGCGATCTTATCGATGATCACCTGACCGAAGCGATAGTAGTGTTGGAAGATTTTTCCGATGGTGCACAACACCGATTTATTGTGAATCTTACGCCAATATTTCCAGCTTGCGGCTGTGGCTTTCGGCGCGAACGGCACGAAATATGGCACGACGACAAACAAGAACGCATACGCTGCGTTCAATCCTAAATGTTTGATCAAAAAGATGAAGAATCCGTATCCGAACGATCCTCCACGTGTCTTGCCATTCCAACAGGGCATAATGGTTTAAATTAAGAATTAAAAATGAAAAATTAAAAATCCACCACAACCACGCCCTGAAAGGGCGATAGTCCACAGCCTAGGGTGAGCGTAGCGTAACCCTAGGATTAGGCGATAGTCCACAGCCTAGGGTGAGCGTAGCGTAACCCTAGGATTAGGCGACATACCACAGCCCAGGGTGAGCGTAGCGTAACCCTGGGATTTCGATGGCAACACCACGGGAATCCAATGGCATCACACGGAATCCAACGGCATCACACGGAATTCAATGGCATCACACGGAATCCAATGGCATCACCCACGGGATTTCGATGGCACCCCACATCCCAGAGTTATAAAAAAGGGCAGAACATCCGTCTGCCCAAATATAGATTTGATTGAATAATCCAATTATGTGTAAAGACCACCGTTTACAGAGATTGTCTGACCTGTAACGTAAGCAGCCTCCTTTGTGCACAAGAAACCTACGACAGCAGCCACCTCTTCAGGCTCACCGAAACGGTTGGCAGGGATCTGCTTCTTCAACTCAGCCTCATCCAAATCCTTAGTCATATCTGTACGGATGAATCCAGGAGCCACAGCGTTGACAGTGACGTTCTTCTTCGCAACCTCCTGAGCCAAAGCCTTAGTTGCGGCGATGATACCTCCCTTAGCCAAAGAGTAGTTAGTCTGGCCAGGAAGACCCTTCAATCCTGACAGAGACACCATATTGACGATACGTCCGAATTTCTTTCTCACCATTGGCTGAAGAAGAGCACGAGTGACGTAAAGGAAACCGTTGACTGTGATGTCGATAACGTTTCTCCAGTCCTCATTAGTCATGAACACCATGATCTGGTCGCGGCGGATACCAGCGTTGTTGACCAACACCTCAATATATTCATCCTTGTGAGCCTCCTGCCATGCAGTGATAGCAGACTCTGTTGCCTCACAATCAGCAACGTTGAACTTGATAATCTCACCGTCGCTACCCTTCTCTCTAACCATAGCCAAAGTATTCAATGCCTCGGCCTCATTTGATTGATAGTTGATCAGCACGTAGTATCCCTGCTCCGCCAACTTGACCGAACAAGCTCTACCGATACCTCTCGAACCTCCTGTAACAAGTGCTACTTTCATATCTTAATTGTTGAATTTTCACAAAAATATCTGCAAAACTACAAAAAACATTTGAGTTTTGAAAATGCTTCACCCAATCAGCCCGAAATTTTATAGGGTCCACATAAGAATCCATATTGACAATCGTAACTTTTCGATGGATGATGGAGGGTGGAGGATGGATGATGGATGATGGAGGGTGGACAATAAAAAAGCCAGCCTGATTTGTCGATCCGGCTGGCTTATCTCTTGATTTATCCGTGGATTACTTTGTAACCACCTTCTTTTTGTTGCCTACCATATAAACACCCTTGCTCAAACCTTCGAGTGCCTGGTCTGGACTAACTTGTCGTTTCAGCAACTGACCCTGTGCATTGTATACGTCGACTGGGGCATCTCCGTCTTCATTAACAGTCTGTTTTACAGATGACAAATCATCAACAATCAGATGCATCGTAGACTTCACATTTTCATTCTTGCTCTCCATAATGGCAGATGTCACATACGATCCTCCAGAAACAGGTCCTGTGTAGCGGCACTTATATCCGAAACTGCCTTTTTCTCCGATTTTCAACTTGTCTGCTCTGTATCTGACAATTCCCGATGAGAAGTCGGCATCTGGAGTGGCTTCATACGTTGCTCCTGTGCTATCACCCACAAACGATACAAACTCAAATCCTAGAGGAATGGAATCTGTAATCACCACATTCTCCGCCTCTATTCCATTATACGGAGCTTCACCAAGTATCTTACGCCATGTGTGTCCGTCGTACTCCTCCACCAACACTGTCTCTGTAACGACGTCGCTATTATCACATGCACTATAGATCATCTTGTCTACATTCACAATCGAATCTGGAATCTGATATGATGGACTTACAGGATAATACAATTCGTCATCTTCCGCAGGCTCTAAATCACTCCATGACCCAGAAAAATCTACATCCAGAAAACGAGGAGAGTCTGCCGTTAAAATCAAATGAAGAGGAACGGTGCCTTTCAGTTCCCCATGCATATATACTCCGCCTAACAGATTAAGCCATATTGTATTGGATGACAAGCCATAAGGGAAATGAGTCCTCATTACAACTATACTGTCTGATAGTTTTTTCATGCTAAAACATTCGTCGTTTATCGTCTTTTCAAACCCATTAGCGAAGAGACTTTTTAATTGCAAATCTGCATTCTTAGTATTCATAAAGAATGAGACACGATAGTTTCCTGTATTAATAACAGGCTCGATAGCATCATTATTAATTCTTAGCATAAATTTATATCGCCAGCTTTCAGACTGCGTTCCTGCCACTGTAAAGTTGACGCGAGATCTACCTCCAGTCAAGAATGGAAGAGAATCCGTATTGCTATATGCGATTGTGAATTCCACCACATCGTCCTTTTTCACTGTATCTCTGTCCGCACTCTTCGTGACACTCAAAGTGTTAGGGATGATATCGATTGTGTTACGCTGCATAGTTGCTGTGACATAGTTTGGATACTCATTCGTCTTACTCTCTTTTCCGCCTTTCGAATAGATTGTTGCGTTAAGAGAATATCTGCCACTTGCTCCTGGTTTCACCACACACTTGTAATATACTTGACCCATTGTCTTCGACAGATTAGGAGCGGAGAAATCAAGTGCCGCACCTTCTGTGCTGTCGCTCTTGAATCCAGGCACATCGCCCAAAGACCATGTTATCTCGTTTGTAACAGGTCTATACACACCACCCTCGCTTACACTGACAAGCTGGAAATCATTTGGTATAGTATCCACAATCACCACATCAGTAGCGTCTTTCGATCCATAATTACGATAAGACAATATATATGTGATAGTGTCGCCCACACGACAACTGCTGACGCTATCCTTTATAGAGCGATAGATTTTCAAGTTGGAAGATGCCTCCATCTGCGACGGTGCAGCATAGTTTCCAGTCAACGCCATCATACCCATCTGACGGAACCATCCATGCAAATATTTGGGTTTTAGTTCACCATCTTCTGTTTGTTCGTCAACATCAAAAATAGAATAGGCAATATTATATATTTCTCCCATCAGATTATAATCCTGAGCTCCTATCGCTGCGAATGACGACAATGCCTTTGGAGCTCCTAATCCACGAAAGCTATTTTCATCAGAATTTCCCGTCATCGGATCTATCTGCCAAGGCATTGTTTTAGGGCCGCTGATTGGAATCGAAAGTGCGCCATATTCATAACATGAATGTTCCAAACTGTCATTCCAATTCATCGGATCATTCAAATAATTCGAAAATCTAACCGCAGCACCATATTCAAAACTGTTTTCTCCATCCTCTACCTGATGTGTAACAGGATTCCATGAATACTTAGGATTGCCATGCCAAACATAATGACTAATTGTACGCCAAGCAGCACGTATGTCAGTCAAGGCACCAAACTTCTCAAATGTTGTTTTTGAGCCATCCTCATTCACCGTACCTGAACCTGCCGTCGGCACAGAATATGGACTCTTTGCCATCAACTGGCCTATCAACCAATCCGAAGAAGCTTCAGCACGACGGAACTGCTCTGCCTCCCACTCGTTTGTCATACCCAACTCCTTAGACAATGAAAGCAACAAATCATGAAACTCTCTATAATAGGCTGGCGCATTATAATCTGTGTATTGATTAAATGGCCCTGAGAATTCAGGAACAAGATTGATTCCTTTTACATTTACTGTACCTCCATCCGACATATTATAAATAGCCATTGAGTCAGAAAAGACGGTAGGGTTATCAAACGCCCATTTTGTTATTTCAGACCAAGAATCTCCTCCCTTGACATAACCGTCCAAACCAATCATACCTGAACAGACACGCATTTTCGTTTTTTCTTCTGAAAATCTTGTGCTCAACGCCACAAGTCCACGGACCACCTCAATCAACTCCTGCTTGTAGCTGATCGGATTTCCGCACGCATCCAACACCGGCTCTCCAGTGCCATCTAACATAAACTCACCCCACTGCTTGTATGCCACGTAAAGTGCCAATGCCACATCCTCATCACCATCGGCAGCCGAACTGCTTGAACCTTCAAGATCTCCAAGTGAGAATGGTCCATACCAATAACTTTCTTCAGTAGGTTTACAATCGCTATATTTCTTTGTACGGTAACGACGCAAATCATGTGTTCTCATCCACAAACCGTCAAATGTCGGTTTATCAGCCATATAAGCAGCCGCAAGCAAAGCATAACCGTCACCCTCTGTGCAATCATAAGGACAACCAAGGGTTCCCTTGATATATTTGATGCCCGCCCATTCGTCGCCAGTATACTCAAAAGCATTGGCATGCAGCTGATAAGCCTCACGAATCTGATGCTCCATCTCAGCATGAGTCAAGCCCTCTGGAAGATTAGTACCCAAGTTTCCTCCACAAGCATATTTCAAAAACTGTGGAAACGGATAGGCAGGATTGCCTGAATTGATGTGGACCTTCACCGCATTCGCGTTTAATGAAAGTCCCATAGAAAATAAAACAGGTAAGAAAAAACCTTTTATAACTCTTTTATTCATATATTTTGTTATTTATTTTCAGAAGCTCTTTCTCTGCCTTTTTTCTCCCATTTACCAGAATAGAAAGGCAAAAACCTCAACAGAAGATTTCCCGACAAAATTAATTGAAATTTTCTCATTCACCAAAACTTTCTCCATTACTTTTTCAGGTGCAACGGAATTGTAATACAGTAGGCAAACAGATAATCTTAAACAAGTTACGTAGATTTACTTATAATCTGGTTAGCAATATAGCAATGATAATATACCTGACAAGATGTCTCATGAGATGCAATTTTAACGTTAACACAACTCGTTAGCTTTTACGGGATTTATATACCTCGGGAAAGCTAACGAAATCGGGGGCAAAGATACTAATTTTGAAGTTTCTTATTCCAATATGGTTCGATTAAAAGACTGGAGCATAAGGCAAACGACATGAACAGATACGTAGTTTCAATTCCAATATGGTTCGATTAAAAGATTGATTTACAAATTTAGCAAAATGCGTTTTATATATATTTCAATTCCAATATGGTTCGATTAAAAGATATTCGCCCAGATGCAAGAATGTTTTCGCAAAGGTATTTCAATTCCAATATGGTTCGATTAAAAGACGTGCTGGTTATTCTCATTCTTGGATGTGGGGTCGTAAGTTTCAATTCCAATATGGTTCGATTAAAAGGATAATTTGTAAAACAAATCATCTGTATAGTTAAGTTTGTTTCAATTCCAATATGGTTCGATTAAAAGACTCGACTTTTGTTGATGATGTTGATGCTAAATTTTTGTTTCAATTCCAATATGGTTCGATTAAAAGATTAATCATTAATTTTCCAGATGACGCCCAAAAAATTGTTTCAATTCCAATATGGTTCGATTAAAAGGCAAATGGATATAACCATGTTGCAAAAAATGTATCTTGTTTCAATTCCAATATGGTTCGATTAAAAGCTCCACAGCTCCCTGCAACGCATGTGTGATAGACAGTTTCAATTCCAATATGGTTCGATTAAAAGACAACTATCTTACAGAAGATGACGCATTGAGAATCGGTTTCAATTCCAATATGGTTCGATTAAAAGACACGCATTGACAGCAGAGCAGTTAGAGTAGTTAAGTTTCAATTCCAATATGGTTCGATTAAAAGTATTCACCGAAATTCAAGAGGAGACTTCCGGAAGTGCGTTTCAATTCCAATATGGTTCGATTAAAAGCTTGGCAACATTATTTGCTATAACGCAAAGATATTCAGTTTCAATTCCAATATGGTTCGATTAAAAGAAAAGGATATCATAATTTATCTCAATCCGGAAATTGTGTTTCAATTCCAATATGGTTCGATTAAAAGTATAGCAGAATTACCTACCCAACAATTTCCATTCGTTTCAATTCCAATATGGTTCGATTAAAAGCGTCAGTTAGGAGATTACGCTGGTCAATCGTCTCGCGTTTCAATTCCAATATGGTTCGATTAAAAGGAGGCTGATTTGCAGTTGCAGAATAACCTTAAAACAAGTTTCAATTCCAATATGGTTCGATTAAAAGGCATCGCTTACCAGGATATCCTCAAACTCTTACAAGTTTCAATTCCAATATGGTTCGATTAAAAGTGCAGATACCGGCGGAGATGATGAGGGCGCAGGAAGGTTTCAATTCCAATATGGTTCGATTAAAAGGAGACCGTGGCGAGCAAGGAATACAAGGTATTCAGTTTCAATTCCAATATGGTTCGATTAAAAGCAAAATAAAGTCCTTCACGCAATAGTCACTACTATAGTTTCAATTCCAATATGGTTCGATTAAAAGTTATATCCCTGTTCCGTGTAATATCCGCTTCCCTGGTTTCAATTCCAATATGGTTCGATTAAAAGGATAAGGGCGTCTGTATGCTATAAGGTGCAAGACCTAGTTTCAATTCCAATATGGTTCGATTAAAAGAGTGTAATGAGATTTACTCATATCAAAACGTGCGTGGTTTCAATTCCAATATGGTTCGATTAAAAGATTGATCGTTTTACGTGGTACAATCCTGAATTTGAGTTTCAATTCCAATATGGTTCGATTAAAAGTGTAGATGCTTTTCGTACTTTTTATATTGATTCCCTGTTTCAATTCCAATATGGTTCGATTAAAAGACTTTGAGCTTGCGAGATTAAAGAGGACATATCGGCGTTTCAATTCCAATATGGTTCGATTAAAAGTCGGTATGCTGACGTGTCTGTTGATCACTTTCTTCTGTTTCAATTCCAATATGGTTCGATTAAAAGTTTTTCATTTTATAGTTTTATTTTTAATCCAAGTTTGTTTCAATTCCAATATGGTTCGATTAAAAGACGTTACAAGGTTAATTGACAGCAAGTATTTACGTGTTTCAATTCCAATATGGTTCGATTAAAAGAAAATGCCGTAATTCGCAACGTCGGTGAGCTGTACAGTTTCAATTCCAATATGGTTCGATTAAAAGCAATAGCAGATTCCAATAGAGCCTGTATTGTAACCTGTTTCAATTCCAATATGGTTCGATTAAAAGGCACACTGAGAGACATATTTCCAATCATCGACACTGTTTCAATTCCAATATGGTTCGATTAAAAGATGTCTGCTCTATCATCAGTTTCTGCTTAGTGCCGTTTCAATTCCAATATGGTTCGATTAAAAGACCTTTGCCAATCGTCTCCGCTCCGTTACCCATCAGCGTTTCAATTCCAATATGGTTCGATTAAAAGACAGAAGGACGCACAGCTGAGGCAAGGGGTATCGCTGTTTCAATTCCAATATGGTTCGATTAAAAGTGAGCGGAAATCAGAAGCATCGAATATGTTATTATGTTTCAATTCCAATATGGTTCGATTAAAAGTTACCAGTAAACTGTATTTCAGCCTGATAATTATCGTTTCAATTCCAATATGGTTCGATTAAAAGACAACAAGAGAAGGATGAAGGAGATTGAGGAGGAATGTTTCAATTCCAATATGGTTCGATTAAAAGACTTCGTGCAGGGGAATATCCTCAAATACGTTGTAGTTTCAATTCCAATATGGTTCGATTAAAAGAAAATGCCGTAATTCGCAACGTCGGTGAGCTGTACAGTTTCAATTCCAATATGGTTCGATTAAAAGCCCCCGTCTCATCGTCAAGCTCGTAGCACGCCACATGTTTCAATTCCAATATGGTTCGATTAAAAGAAGAAAGTTTTCGACTTCTAAAAGATGGGCAGATGCTGTTTCAATTCCAATATGGTTCGATTAAAAGCAGTCTACGAATATCACTCCTACTGCTCCGACTTCTTGTTTCAATTCCAATATGGTTCGATTAAAAGAATAATCAAAAAACGCTTTATAATAAGCAAAAAGGTTTCAATTCCAATATGGTTCGATTAAAAGTAATCTTGTCCAAATTCCTCTGTCTAGCCCTCTTAAGTTTCAATTCCAATATGGTTCGATTAAAAGGTCTCCGCCGAGAATATGCCCGCAGCCGCCACCGCCGTTTCAATTCCAATATGGTTCGATTAAAAGAATTTGGAAATATATTCTTACTAAGGACGATTCAATGTTTCAATTCCAATATGGTTCGATTAAAAGGGTGTGGTGGACTAGTTGCCACGGCCTGCTCACGTGCGTTTCAATTCCAATATGGTTCGATTAAAAGAGTGAGGTTGTGCACGCTAGTCCGCTTTCTTCATCGTTTCAATTCCAATATGGTTCGATTAAAAGGACAATAACGGGCATTTAATATTAACAGCATAACTTAGTTTCAATTCCAATATGGTTCGATTAAAAGAATCATATGCTTAAGTAGAGTATGCGACTTTCTTGTAGTTTCAATTCCAATATGGTTCGATTAAAAGGATTCAGTCTATGGCGGTGATGAGTTTATTGTGTTGTTTCAATTCCAATATGGTTCGATTAAAAGTAGACAGAACATCTTCACTTATCATCTCAATTATGTTTCAATTCCAATATGGTTCGATTAAAAGATCGAGCAAGAGTATTCCTGTCGACTTTGCACATTTGTTTCAATTCCAATATGGTTCGATTAAAAGATACCTGCAATACCTGCTGCGGCTGCGACTATCGCGTTTCAATTCCAATATGGTTCGATTAAAAGCCTTTTGCTTAAATGTTGATGCAAAATTAAAATTTAGTTTCAATTCCAATATGGTTCGATTAAAAGAACTCATCTCCAATTCTTCTGAAGATGCTATAACGAGTTTCAATTCCAATATGGTTCGATTAAAAGAATATCCCATGAGAAGAACGCCATGAAGCCATCTGAGTTTCAATTCCAATATGGTTCGATTAAAAGAGGTGGTTTGCACAGATGAAGAGGCAGTTTACGTCAGTTTCAATTCCAATATGGTTCGATTAAAAGTTAGAGCGAAAACTAATTTTCTGGTCCGCAGTATCAAGTTTCAATTCCAATATGGTTCGATTAAAAGCCAACCAAGAGACTCACGACGAGGAGAACCATTTCTAGTTTCAATTCCAATATGGTTCGATTAAAAGTCGTTGCGAAAATACGATTTTTTAGCAAAAACAAAGGCTTATAAGCCAATGTTTTTGCTAAAAATTCATAACTAATGTTGTCGATGGGCAATTCTACAAAATCCCCGACCTTCGACAACTTTCTTAAATATCTGATTTCCAACATGTCAAAGATCTCAACTCTGCCATATTATCTCTTTTTCCTCTAATAAATTAGCCGGCGACAACATGACTATAAAGAAATGTCTGATTTTCAATCTTATATAAAATTGTCTATGTCAGATAATTCCTTTCCTAAAATCTCCTTATCTAACCACTTTTGTTGGCTCGACGAAAAGACTATGATACTGTCTTCTTCTGGATCCATAATCTTCAATGCTTGACTCTTCAACTCTTTCAACTTCACTTCCGTTATCTCTCCCTCAAACACTGAATTTTGTATCCAATTCAAGTATTTTCTACATAACTTTAACATCTTCCCCACTCGTCGCTCGCCACAATCATATACTAATATCACGTACATATCACCACCACATCTTAAAAGGTTTGTACTCCTCCATCTCCAACAAATGCTTTGCCAACTTATAACACTCTAACTTTATCAAATGCTTATAGCTGACACTTCTATTCAATGCCCTATGCTTTATCGTCTCATTCAGTCGATCTTCAAATGCTTTTACAAAGATCTTCTTTCCCGTCGGATTCAACAAACATCTGTTCATCTTATTGTCGAAATGTTTTGTCTGAATCTCTTTCTTGTTCAACAACTTAAAAATAACTCTGTCTACCAGAATTGGCTTGAAGATCTCCGACACATCCAAACACAACGAAAATCTTCGTTCTCCCGGACTATGCAGATAGCTTATTGTAGGATTCAATTGTGTCTGATGGATTGCTCGTAAACATTGCGAATAGCACATCATATTACCGAACGAGATTAATGCGTTCACTTCATTCCTTGGCGGCTGCTTACTTCGTCCACCCATCTCGAAATCGTCAATGATCAAATCGAACGCATCATAATATGTTTGACGGATATTTCCCTCCAATCCCATCAGCTCGCTCACACTCCTCATCTCAACTATTTTAGAGGAGTAGCCTTCAATCTGCGTTATTATAGATTCCATATCCTTTCCTCTATTATTGTAATAGCGAAGATTCTTGACCATATTGTATGACGCTCCTTCAATAAACTTTTTAGCAATCTCCAGACGTCGACCGTCTTCTTGATAAGCAGATGTCTGAGCCATCAGCATTTTGCCAGAAAGCAATCCGTCTCGTGGCATAAACGACCCCGTATAATTCTCATAATAATCAAAGAAATGGACAGGAATGTCGTGCTGTCCCAAAAAATTAAAGAGCGAACTCGTTGCATGAAGAGAACCAAAAACATAAAATTCACTCACGTCCTCAACTGGCAAATAACGAGGTGAACCTACTGGCTTCACGTCACCATCTTCCAACTCCTCGAAAGGCGTGAATTTTAATGTATTGTCCTTTCTTTCCAACTTACCTGGATTAAATAGATAATACGTCCTTTTCATACATCATCAGTTTCTGTGACACAACAAAAATCGAAATAGCTACAACTTTTACATATTTTCATGGCTACTCTATCCGGACATTTTTCAGACGCGATTATTTTTTCAATTTCACTTTTCATCTTTTCTATTTCACGTCTATCATCATCCGTCAACACGATGGGAGTTGTCTTTCTCATCGTAGGGTACTCTAAAATGCCCCGGACTCCGTCTACTCCATTTTGTTCCAAGACATATATATAGTATTTCACCTGCCATTCATGAGCTTCCTCAACTTTGTCGGAACGTTTGATTTCATGTACAATCTTATTCTTAGCGTCATAAAAATCAATTTTGACACCCCCGACCTCCAACTCTTCATATCGCTCTGGACGCTGCGGATAAGAATCCTCATGAATGAGTTTTCCATCGTAGACAAGGTCGGAATTATGCTCCATGTTGATACCATTGGCAAAGAGCCATAGTTTACGATGGCAGATCAAATAATAATTGAAATGGGTGCCAGTGATTTGCATATTTTATGTTGCTTTCTGTATCGGCCATGATTAGTATTATAAAAGAGAAAAGTGATTGCTGCAAAAAACAACAATCACTTTTTATTCACAAAATTTACAATTGATTTTCGTAATCAAAAGTACTCATAAGATTAATAAGTTTTTCCTCCGCTTTTTTCAATGCGTCAGCTGATTCTGTTTCTGTTACAATGTAATTTGCACAAGGCAATGTAATAAACAAATCTGCTCCAGCGGATTCATCTACAATTGGTTTTGCTTTTGGTTTTTCTCCGTCATCAACTAATTTCGCTCGTATTGCTCCCGCCAATGTGTTAGCATTGTCACTGATAGCAATAGCCAATGTCTCCATCAAGCTGAAGGTACGAGCTTGATTTGATGTGATTCGCCAGTTGATAATAGCTTTAGCTAAAGCTGGTATTACTTTTTCACGCTCTTCTTTTGGCAATACTAGACACTCGCCAAACACATTCCTACTCTCCTTCCAACCTTTAGATTTCAAGGACTCAATCATTTCTTTTGAGATTTCTGGCTCATGTTGATTAGTTGATACGCAAAACAATGTTCGTAAATCAATTGCTAGATCATATACAAACAACCCTGAAGTTCTGGCATTGTCAGGTATCCAATTTCTTCGTGGTAAAGTACGTTCATTTGTCTGAAGAAACTCTTCAATTTCCTCTTCCGTTAAAAGTTTATCACTTCCTGCCATTCGAACTTTAACAGGATGATTATCTGGGCGGTCGCTTCTGTCGAAAGTGAGATTCTCCTTGTCAACACCAGCTAAAAGTGGATGTAGTGGACGCATTGCCGAAATTGAGAGTGGACTTCTACGTTTTTTTGTTGGACCATCACCAGCACGCATCCATCCCCCTATCAATTGATCAACATAATCTGGATCACATGGTGACCATGGTTCTTTATTCTCCAACTCTTTTTTTGCTGTGATGTTGTAGTTAAACGTTATCGGTGCCATTTGGACGTTCAACTCATCGGTCAAAGACTGCAGAATAGAACGTTTGACTTGTTGACCACTCGAATAAGCAACTACTCGATTAAATTGAGAGTCAAAATACGTTTTTTGTCCGTCTTGAACACAAAATACCGTATGTTCAACATGTTTTAATGCTCTTAAATAAATGTATGGATTCATTGTTAACATTTTTATCGTTAGACATTTGTTATTTCTTTTGTAATGCGGCAAACTGGAATCTGATCAATGTCAACAGATACGGAACATTATCGTTTGGCATTTGATTAATAATCTGTGCCATTTCTACAATTCCGTCTGTTGTTTCAGAGTCAGATACAATGGCAGTAAGTGCTTCAATAAACGTTTTTTTATTCGTTGCAAAAAGCACAGCATCAATCTGTCGAGAATTTGTTGTCCTACCATTTTTACCTTTTTCTGTATACGATTGCAACATTTGTGCAAATTCTATGGACTTTGTCCATAATTCTTCATTGTTTAACATAGCTAATAACCAAATTTGATATGCATGAAAATTAATTAATTGTTTATCATCATATTTAGGCAGTTTGAGTATTTTGTCTTTATCTGCCTTCATATATTGTTTTAACCCTTTAGGCTGCATAGCTTCAATACCAATTGCACCTCTATGACAACAAACCCTAAATCCGTTTTCAGATCCCCACAAAGACTCAGCTTTCTTGCCTTCTTGAACATTAAACAGTTTTGCATAGAGTTGGATAGGTCTCCGAATGTGTTCAAGACTGAATGGAATAAAACCAATTGTGGTGTTGGTTTGTCCGAAATTATAAACATATCCCATCATTCTAGGATTGTCAAACTGCCACGAAACACCAATTATCACTTTTGTCCACGATTGAGTTGCCACACTCATGCCATCGTTTGCATTTACATATGGATAAAAATCAGCCATTGGCTGTTCCTGACGATAATTTTTACTATAACGGTGAGCAAGCCACTGACCATTCCATGTATTAACCTGATTCCCTTTTAGATTTCGAATTTCGTTTACCGCAGATCTATATAAAATCCATCCTTCAAATAAATCCATGAGTATTTCCTTGTTAGGTATCAGAATAGAAAAGCCTCCTTGAATTCCTATTCCCAAACTAGCACCAAGCCATGATAAGTAAATATCATTTTCAGTAAAAGGATATTGGATATTTGTGGTTTGCCCAGAGGTTGTTGAGTTTACATCAGTGGAACCAAAACCAACCGAATTATCAGTTGTTGGATAACCTATTTCAAACTTTTTCAGTAAATTTTCAAATCTTTGCTTCCGTTTTTCTTTTGTTTCAAAAGGTTTTTTCCCAGAAATCATATCCGCCCAACTTATCTTTGGATTCTCCAATGGTGTATTCCCTGCTGTCATCAAATATTTTTCTTGATCGAAGAATAGCGGATAGTACACCTCAACAAAAAACGTTTTGGCATCGTATTTCGTGCCATACTTTTTGTTGTAGGCTTCCAAAAAAATCCTTCCTATTGTTGCTGTAATCATATAATTTGTGTTTTATAAGATTTCATATTTTGTAAGAAATTCAGGCTTTGCATACTCCATCAGAAGTCCCATTTCGTCGTCATAGGCTTTGTTTGGTATCACATACGGTCGCGAACCAGCATTAAGTTGCTCCAGATTCCTGTACGCAATACTTTTGTAGCTAGATGGTATTTCCAAATTCATTCTTACTGCTGGATTTTTCAAGTATTCTTCCTTATCATCCTCTTTTATACATACAGCAGAATTAATATCAAGGACATCAAGCAAAGCCGATTTTGCATTGTGACACAATTCTGTAATCATCCATTGTCCATTAACGAAAACAGCACCAGAATAATCTAGACTCATGAACTTTGTGTCAGGATAAACCGTGTCTATCATTGTTTGCAATGTAGCTTCTTCTAACAACGCGTCTTGGGGCAGGACGTCGAAACTCTTTTGCAAGACATCCAAATCGTATGGTAGAGCATCACTCTTATCCTCTGGTGGTTGAATCACATAAATATCCTTGTATTTGCCAATGGTTTCATCAGTACGTTTACGATTGATTCGCCCAAAGCGTTGAATCATTGCATCAATCGGTGCACATTCGGTAATCATCACATCAAAGCTAATATCGAGACTAACCTCCACGACCTGCGTTGAAACAACAATACAAGAATTTTTTGATGCATTGAAATCTGCTTTCAAAGATGTTTCAAGTCGTGCACGGTCGTTGCGTTTGAAACGGCTGTGAATAAGCATTCTACCAACATCAGGATATTCCTCTCCAATTTCATTATAAAGCATTTGCGAGCGTTTCACCTGATTGCAGACAATAAGAATCTTCTTATTTTCGGCGACCGCTTGTTTTACAATGTTGTTACAACTTTCGAAATCTGCGACTTTATGAATTATGTGCCGGTTGAATGTTTCCAAGATGTTGTTTGGTAACGAAACTTCATACACTTTACTTTTGCCACCCAACAGTTCTAGAATCTTGTTGTAAAGAACAGTTGGCATAGTTGCCGTTCCAACGTGAATTCTGCAACCAATAGTTTTGAGCATCTCAATTATCTTCAAGACAATCGCTTGAATCTCACTCGAATAAGTATGTATCTCATCTAGAATCACATCACTATCCTCCAAATCAAGCAACATTGCCTCATACCCTTTGATTCCAAACACAATTGATGCCATTTGATGCGGTGTGAGAACTTTCACCGATGCTCCTAAATGATGTTGCAAAATTCTTTCTTCAACGCCTTTGTCACGCACTTTTAACCCTGATGCCGCATGCAACAGATGTACTTGTGCGTCAGTGTTTTTCAAATCGTTCCTTATTCGATCATACATTGCATTAATAGAAGCCTGAAAAGGCAATGTATAGAACACGCGTCCCTTGCAACGACGCAGCAAGAAATCTGTTTTTCCAGCTCCTGTCGGGGCTGTAACCAATGTGTTTTTGCGTTCATCGGAAGTATCCACAAACGATAACGGATATAAATGATGTGTGCGATTGTAGAAACTCAAATCTGGTTTTATGAACAATTTATCTAGCGAACTTTCCGATTTTTCCTCCAAGGCAGAAGCAAAATGGTCAGCAGCCATTAGTACGCCTTTCCATCGTGAGTAATTCAACGGTTTCCTCGAACAATAGTCAATCGCATACTCATAGTTTTCTTCGGCTTCTTCAATGTCAATCGAATGAGTTTCAATGCCCAATTCATTCAAAATCTCCAATGCAATCGGACCCCATTCCTCAAATTTGTCAGAATGTCGAGAGAAACTATCCATATTGTCATCCAAATCCAAAAAACCTTTTTCCGTCACATCGTTTTTGAGAGATTTATGATGGGCGATAATCATATCAAGAATTGCTTTCTTTTCAATCTCATTAAATAGAGAAAGGAACAAGACGGAAGCAATCTCGTGTCGAAAACAAAATCCAGGCTGATGTGTATAGCCATGTTTCAATGTGCGTTGAAACAATGGACTAACCTTGCCTATGTCATGCAAAATTGCACCCTTTCGGGCAATCCCTTCATCTAATCCAGAATGATGTGCAATAACAACAGAGGCGTCGGCTACACTTTTCAAATGTGTAGTCAGCGGCATTCCACCACTTTCTTCGTGTTTTGCCAATATGTAGTCGAACTTTCCTGACATTTTACAGCAATTTATTTCCATTATATTCTATCCAACCATACATAGGTTTTCCATTGTCGAATCGATTGTAGCCGACAAGAAATGATTGCTCGGAATCTCCAAAACAAAGTTCAAAACCGTCTATCTCAGCAAACTCTTCATCTGTAAATTCATATATTTCAGCATCAGGCAACATTACATCTTCATTTCTACAAAGGCATATATGTTGTTTAGCTGCCGTTTGAGCTTCAGCTTTGTCTCCAAATGCAAGATACAAAACAGGATCCAGCATGACACCTCGTTTTATAATTGAACGTTCACGAGTCATCTCTTTTTTTGATACTTTCCATCCTCTTGTTTGGGTCACTTCCTGCTGTGAATCAATAGCTGCATAATTCAGTTTGTGACGCTTTATCTTACAGATACTACCATTATTAGTCAATAATTCAGGAAAAAGTTTTTTTTCAATTCCCTCAATTATAGATGGAGTAAGAAACTGTTGGCTGAAAGTTTCTCCATCTCTAACGGCAGTCCACGGTTTTATAAATCCAAATTTGCCTGTATATTTAACTGTGTAATACATAACATTTACTAATAAATTGAACCAAATCCTATTCCTGTGCAATTACCCAAACCTACGTTCCATGCAAATTGTTTGGTCTGATTGCGTCCTTTGATAATGACAGGACACATATTCGCTTTGTTGCTGATATTATCATACCAGACAAGTTTCGTTTTCTTCTTTGTATAGTTTAAGTCGAATGCAATGCTTAAAGTGTCATCGTCAGGAATTCCTGCAAGTCTCATTTTTGTACGTAGAGTTTCTTCTAACAATTTTCCGCTTATTGAATTGTCATAATAAAACTCTGCAATCTTGTCATTTTCCTTTCTTTTTATGAGGATAGGACTTCCCAAGTTGAATTGTTCCTGTTGAGTCAAATCAGGAGTGTCTTCTATAACAACATCTTTCACGCTCATTCCACAAAACATTTCGGGTTCTTTTCTGATGTTTGCCAATACATCTTTAAGCCTTTGTGTGTCATAGAAACTGAGGAAAAATGATGCACCCTTGGGGCAAATCAATCCATTTTCAGAAACTTGCATATTCCTCAACCAAGAAAAAGAGTAGAGTGAAACCTCACCATGTTCTTGGTTGTTTTCTCCTAACCATTTGTGAAGTACACCTGTCAATTTTTGCTGATAGTTATATGGTATAATTAAACTATTAGGCGTTGTTTTTATGTTTAATCTCATATATATATTTATAAATTTATTGTTTCGTAAATATACGATAATTTTCGAATAATCAAAAATTTGTGTTCTTATTTACTTCTGCATGCAAATTTAACATGCAGGTGTGCAAGAACTCTTCAGAGGTGAAATTATTTTTTTATTCATCTCCTTATCCTTACACAACCACAAAAATAGCACGTCGGTATGTAATATTTTGGCATAGCTTGTGTTTTTTTTGAAAAAAAATAACAAATAACTGAAATTTCGCAGGTAAATAGCATTTGATAGGAAAATTTACATTCCTAAAAAAACAAAAAAGACGTTGGCAATGCAACGTCTATATTAATCAAAAGAATTGGGGGTTCACATCTTCGGTGCTAAGATTTCCGCACAATTACGAATTACGAATTTTCCCAATTCTATCATTTAGGAGTTCAATATAAGCGGTTTTCAATTCGTCATTAAGGAATGAATTCTGCACACATTGTATCATTGACGGAAGCAATTTCTCATACTTGCGAATGAGTTTGGTAACCGTAACAGCATCTATTTCCATTGTTTTTGCAGCACTTACGAAATCATCTATCTTGAGATTTTTCTTTCTTCCATTGAGCGTAAGGGCAAGTTCCTCATCATCCTTTGGATTGACGACGGTGGCATTCAAAAGATCATAGGCAGGAGTGAGTCGAACCACACCATCCACAGATTCATACAAAGAGAAATTTTTCAAATGCATGTCATTATTTCCTGTCAACCAGGAAAACAGGACAATCTCAAAAAAATTCGCCACATCCATCTTCGGTACAGATGAATATTTTGCAATCGTTTTGCCTATACGTTCGTAACTACTCTTATATTTATGCTCTGTCTGTCTCTCAGTAAGTTGACACATGTCTTCCATCGCAATCTTCTCTCCGTTTGCAGTGCGGTCTATCCGTTTGGTCAGATAACACAACGAGCCATCTGACATTCGTAATAAAGTGTGCGGCACGACATCAATCTTGCACAATTCAGCAAGATGCATAGTCAAATCCTCGACTTCTGGCATCTGTTCGAATATTGCGGTCTGCGGTTTACATATATAACCACCCCATAATCCGACAATAGTGAGACGTTTTGAGCCTTCATGCTCATTCAGATGAAGCGACAATTTAGGTTGTACACCTGTTAATGACGTCTGATCTTGGATCACTTCCTTAGCAAGTTCCTCCAGTTGTTCGATGGAATAATCCAATAATGGCACAACAGTAGTGCCAAAGAACTTACGTGCACACGCAGCATGCATATCTGTTTCTCCGTTCTTCAGCGGTTTGTAGCAGTATAAACATTTATCCATCTTTCTCATCCTCCTTATCCATTGGAACCACACTAACCGCACCAATACAATCTTTACAACAAAGCAATAGTAAAGACATACGGTCGAGAATACTGATATCTGTATTGCGGATAGCGACATCAAGCAACCATCCTTCAGGTATAAGACCATCAAAAAAAGGGAAAAGTACCGAATTTTTATATGGTTCTTCACATAAAGGCAATGTCAAACTAATGCTTTTCGAATCAGCTGAAGACAGGTATTCCTTAAGGTATACAAATTCATATCCTTCATCATTTTCTGTGAGGATGCCTGCAAACTTGTCTTTATAATATATTTTTGCCTGCTTCATACGTTATCTTTTTCTTTTTCCACCGCTGCCATCTCATAATTGAAGAAATCCAGCAATTGGTTGACTTTGTCCAAACGCAACGTCTGTTTGCCCTGCTCCAGATCCCTGACGAAACGCAAACCGACTCCAGACTTGATCGACAAATCCTCCTGCGTGATGTTATACTGCTTTCGCAGCATCTTTACTGTCGCTGATAAATTGGTTTTCATTTTATACCCTTTTGGGTACAAAATTATAATTATTATCGATTTCTATATCCGATAAGGTATAAAATATTATTTAAAACAATAAAAATATACCCATTAGGGTATATTTTATCAATGTTATATCAAATTTAGCATTTCACATTATGAATTATTATGACACGCACGTCCGTGCGTCTCGTGTGGTTTGATTACCAGATGTTTGGATTATCCCCACAATTACGCATTACGCATTATGCATTATGAATTACCCATCACCACACAATCGGGGTTTTTCCGTGTTGTATCAAATATTCGTTCGCTTTGCTGAAATGTTTGCAGCCGAAGAAGCCTCGGTATGCGGATAGTGGCGACGGATGTGGCGCTTTCAACACAAGATGTTTCTTTGTGTCTATCACCAGGCCTTTCCTCTGAGCTTGCGATCCCCACAACATGAAGACAAGATTCTCCCGTTTCGACGAGAGCAGTTCCACCACCCTGTCTGTGAACTCCTCCCAGCCTTTTCCCTGATGGCTCAACGGAGCTGCTCGTCGCACCGTCAACACATTGTTCAAAAGCAATACGCCTTGCTTCGCCCATCTCTCAAGGAATCCTGAATTGGGATATGGAGAGTGCACATCGTCGACAATCTCCTTATATATATTCTGTAGCGACGGTGGTATCTGCACTCCCGGTTGCACAGAGAATGCCAAACCATGAGCCTGGCCGGGTTCGTGGTAAGGATCCTGACCAAGTATCACCACCTTCACGTCGCGGAATGGCGTGAGGTCGAACGCTGAAAATATCTTGCTTCCGGGCGGATACACTTCCGTCTCCTGATACTCTTTTCTTATAAATGACGCTAACAATGAGAAATATGGCTTTTCAAATTCGTCTGCCAATACTTCTTTCCACGATTGCTCTATTCTTACTTCCACGATTCGATTGATGGTTGATGATTGACGATTGATGATGGATGGATTTCACCACAATTATGCATTATGCCTTTTATCTGATTACACGCACGTCCGATTACACGCACGTCCGTGCGTCTCTACGTGTGGTTTGATTACCAGACGTTGGGATTTCCATTCTTCATTCTTAATTTTTAATTCTTAATTTCACATTTTCGTCCGTGCGTCTCTACGTGTGGTTTGATTACCAGACGTTGGGGATTTCCATTCTTCATTCTTAATTTTTAATTCTTAATTTCACATTTTCGTCCGTGCGTCTCCACGTGTGGTTTGACCACCAGATGTCTGGATTTCCCCACAATTATGCATTACGAATTATGCATTATGAATTATTAAAACGGTGCTGGGGCTGAATCCATGAATGCCGGCACAGATGAATCCACATTGACAGCATCATTGCCCGACGCATAGCCGGGATTGATGTTGGACTGCACCTCCACATACTGGTCTGTCGACACGATTCCTCCATCGTCGTAGTTGCAGAATTTCGTCTGCGCGCCCATGAATCGAAGAATCACGTCGCCCACAGATCCGTTACGATGCTTGGCGATGATGATTTCGGCAAGTCCAGCCGCTGGAGTGGTATTGTCGGACATATATTCCAATTTATAATACTCCGGACGGTGGATAAACAACACCATGTCGGCATCCTGCTCGATGGCTCCAGACTCACGCAAGTCGGACAGCTGCGGTCTCTTATCCTGCTTGTCTCGGCTCTCCACACTACGGTTCAACTGCGACAACGCGATGATCGGCACCATCAATTCCTTCGCCAACTGCTTCAACGAACGTGAGATCGTGCTGACCTCCTGCTCACGGCTTCCGTATGCCATACCGCTGGCGTTCATCAGCTGCAAGTAGTCGATGACGATGATCTTCACTCCCTTGTCTCGCACCAGACGTCGTGCTTTTGTGGCAAACTCAAACACGGACAGGCTTGGAGTATCGTCGAGATAGATTGGCTTCTGGGCAAGGTAATCGAGACCTTGGTTCAAATGTTTCATCTCGTCGATATTGAGCTGGCCCTTCTTGATCTTCTCCGACGGGAGTTCGGTCACATTCACCAGCATACGTGTGGCAAGCTGGTCGTTGCTCATCTCAAGGGAAAACACGGCGACGGGAATATCTTTGTCGGCAATATTTCTGGCCATTGAAAGCACGAAGGCTGTCTTACCCATGGCAGGACGAGCTGCGATAATGATGAGGTCGGACTTTTGCCAACCGTTGGTCATACCGTCGAGTTTGGTGAATCCGCTTGGCACACCGCCGACACCCTCCTTATTGTTGGCTGCGGCATCAATATTAGCCTTTACAGTCGGAAGGACGTCGCTTATAGGAGTAAAATCCTTCTCAATATTATGCTGGGAGATATCGTAGAGCATAGCCTCAGCAGCCTGAATCAGTTTGTCGACATCCTCGTCTTCATTGAATGCACGACGCTGAATCTCAGTGGAATACTTGATCAATTCCCTTTCCAGAGCCTTGGCAGCAAGGATTTTTGAGTGTTCGTAGACGTTGGCGACGGAGATCACATTCTGAGTGTACTCTATAAGCACAGACATTCCTCCGACCGTCTCGAAAAGGTCACGTTTCTTAAGCTCCTCCGAGACGGTGAAAAGGTCGATAGACTGCTGTGTACTGCCCAAATATGAGATTGTCTCGTAGACGAGGGCGTTTTTAGGCACATAGAAAGTCTCCTTCTTCAGAATTGTACAGATTTCAGAGAAGCATCCCGGATTTGTCAGGATGGCTCCGATCACAGAGTTTTCTATTTCCGGTGCCTGAGGAGGCACAACGCCACCCATGTCTCTGACCTCAATAATGTCAGGAGCCACACCCTTCTTTGATTTCTTTGCAGATTTTGTTTCGCCGATAGCCATTGTTTAATTGTCCACTTTTTGTTTTTCGTCTGCAAAGATAGACAATCTAAAGGCAAAAGCCACAGAAAGAAAACAAATGTTATTAGTAGTTTTTTCACAAGGTATGAACAATGGTTGTAGAGACGTCGCATTGCGGCGTCTCAAATGGATTTACACACGGATTTATCTCTCTCTCGGATCGAATTCATCATCCCGATCGGGTTCACACCCGACCATATGTTATGTCGCACCTACGGTGCTGGCACGTACCCACAATTATGCATTATGAATTTATTACGTCACGTACGTCCAATGACACGCACGTCCGTGCGTCTCTACGAGAAGGGGTGATCCACACATCTGGTGAATCACCCCCACAATTATGCATTATGCATTATGAATTACGAATTGAGAATTACCCCTATTCATCATAAATCAAACAGATATCTAATGCATTCTCCAGTTTGGTGAGCGTATCAAGAGACATATTCTCCTTACCCTTCAGAATTTTTGAAACATATTGCTGAGAACAATTCATCCGTTCAGCCAACTCCTTCTGGGTCAGTCCAATTTGCCTCATATGCAACAGAACCTTCACAGCAATTCTCTGAGAATGACGTAACCATGACCAATTGTCACGACGCCATTCAGCCTTCTCTCTCCATGTCGACGGAGTGTCACTCTGATGAGTTTCTAGAAAATCCAGTGTCTTCTGTTTCATAATGGAACTCCTTTCATTTATTTAATCTCTGATAAATAATCAATAAAACCATCGGCATCAACAACACCTCCATCAACAAGGAATCTCCTAACCAACTCCATTTTATTGAGTTCTACCAATGTATGTTCACGTTCCTGCATAGTACGTGTCAATTTTATAGCACCACCTGTGATAATGTAACACCCAGGCTCCAACTTGATTGCATATATCCTAAGCCACGAGGCATGCTGTGGACGATTCTTAATCCTAGCTTTCTCCTTACTTAATAGTATTTCTCTTGTTCGACCATTCTCCAACGGACGAAATATTTGATCCAAATCAGCATCAGGCGAAATATCAAGAATCAAGCACTGCATTCTATAATTGTCATCAATCGTATCATAGATTGCCTGATTAATGTCTGTAATCTTAAAGTATGACATAAGGTCCGATATGTTCGCAAGGAAAAAATCAACCAACCATTCCGGATCACTCCATTGATCAAAAAGAGTGTGAAGGACATTGTCGTCTGCATCATCATAACGAACAGCCCAAAGGGTCTCATTGTCAAGAATTCTATCAAATTTCATAGTACTATTACTTAACCGTTAAACATAACGCAAAGGTAATAACAACAGTCTAAAAATACAACTGTCAGTTGTAAAAAAACATAAAAAATTATATACGTGGCAATGTCACGTATATAAAATGAATTTACACACGGATCAAATTCATCATCCCGATCGGGTTCACACCCAAACCCTATGTTTTGTCGCACAATAATCGGGTTCACACCCGACCCTATGTTATGTCGCACCTACGGTGCTGGCACGTACCCACAATTATGAATTATGAATTGAGAATTATTACGTCACGTACGTCCAATGACACGCACGTCCGTGCGTCTCTACGAGAAGGTTGGATCACCAGATATATGGTGTGTACCCACAATTTAGCATTTCGCATTTCGAATTTATAATTTCATTCCACCTCCACCACCGTGATTCCTGCGCCACCGAAATCGACATGTTCATCACGGAAGGTTTTAACCTGTGGTACCGTCTTCAGATATTCTCTGATCACCTGTCGTAGCACGCCTGTACCTGTGCCGTGCAGGATTCGCACTGTGCCAGCATCAAGCATTATCGCATCTTCTATATAATAGCTGACCGCCTGCAGAGCCTCGTCGGCACGCATTCCTCGCACATCTATCTGCAACTTGAAATTCTTGGAACGCTCGTGGACAATGTCTGAATTGTTGGACGAAACTATATTGAAACTGAATTTTTGTGTTTTCTGTGTAGCTTCCTGAGTCAATTGAAGATCTTTCAGTTTGACGGTGGTGCGGAGATTTCCCAATGCGACATCCACACTATTACCCTTGATTTCCAACACCTTACCTTTCGCTCCACTTGTTTTTATCTTCACCGTGTCTCCCACAGAGATTGGTTTTTCCTGCTTCTGCTGTGCAGGTGCCCCACTCTTCTGCTGGCTCTTGGCGTTAAGCCTCTCCACCTTCTTTGCGAAAGCGTCATTCTCGTCGCCATCAACAAAATCATTCTTAAACTTTGTCAGATCCTCACGTGCCTGACGTGTGGCATCCTTCTCTGCCTTTGCCTCCTTGATCAACTTGATCGTATGCTCAATCTTGGCGTTCGCACCGTCGAGCATCTCCTTGGATTTGGCTTTTGCCTCGCTGAGGATTCTCTTTCGCTCTGCGTTGATATTATTGACGTCGACGGTGAGTTTCTCCTCAAGTTCCTCGATATGTTTCTCCTTCTGGCGTATATTCTGACGTTTGTTCTCCCAATAACGTTTGTCTCGCACGATATCCTGGAGATACTTCTCCATATTCACATAGTCGCTGCCGACTATCTCCGTAGCACGGGCGATGACGCTCTCAGGCAAACCGATTTTTCTTGCGATCTCAAGGGCGAACGAGCTTCCCGGATTTCCTATCTCAAGACGGAATAGCGGCCTCATTTCGTGGCGGTCGTAGAGCATCGCACCGTTCACAATACCATCCGTATCTGTGGCAAACTGCTTAAGATTAGTGAAATGCGTAGTGATGACTCCAAACGATTTCTGACGGTTGAAATGGTCGAGCAAGGCTTCTGCAATAGCTCCACCGATTCGTGGCTCCGTGCCGCCTCCAAACTCATCTATGAGCAGAATCGTCTTTCCATTACATTTTTTCGCAAACTCCTTCATATATGAAAGATGCGAACTGTATGTACTCAAGTCGTTCTCGATGCTCTGCTCATCACCGATGTTGATCAGGATGTCATTGAAGATTCCCACTTCACTGTCGGCATGCATCGGCACAAGCATTCCACACTGCGCCATATACTGGATCAGTCCGACGCTCTTCAGGCAGACACTCTTACCTCCGGCATTCGGGCCGGAAATAAGCAGTATTCTGTTGTTTTTGTCGAGATGGATGTCGAGCGGAACAATCTCCTTGCCCGACGCTTGATGGGATAAGAAAAGCAACGGATGGATGGCGTCACGCCAGTCGATCACCTGCTCATTACGTAATTTTGGCATCACACTGTTTGTCTTCAACGCAAACAACGCTTTTGCTCTTGTAAAGTCCACAACCGACAGATAATCAACTGAAAACAGCAGTTCATCCGTACGTGGACGCAATATTTCAGTAGTGAACTCAGTAAGGATTCTTACGATTTCTCGCTGCTCCTCAGCCTCCAGTTCACGCAATTTATTGTTAGCCTCAACAATCACCTCCGGCTCGATGAACACCGTCTTACCTGTGGCGGACTCATCATGGACTATACCACGCAGTTTCTTCTTGAAAAAGGGAGAGATGGGAATCACCAGTCGACCGTCACGCACAGCCGGAGTCGTACCCTTATCAACAATTCCGTCTTCCACCGCCTTACGAAGGATCGACGACATATTTCTTGAAATACTGCCCTCCGTAGCCGATTTCTCACGACGAATCTCACCGAGTTTCGAAGATGCGGTGTCCTTTATCTGACCATATTTATCTAGAATTCTTGCGATTGCACGCTGAATGTCGGGAAACGTGAAGACATCTCTCGACAACTCCTGCAGATAATAATATGTGCCCTCCTCACGGTTGGAAAAGAAGGTGACGATACTGCCAATTGCTTCAACAACACGGCTCAAATCAAACAGTTCCGCCGGCTCGATATAGGTGCCGACCACCTTGATTCTTTGGATTGCCTCCCTGACATCATAGAAACCGTCGGTAGGGAAATCCTCTTCCTGAAGTATACGGACAAACTCATTAGTGCGGTTTGCCTCTTCCAATATAGTGTCGAAATTGGTAAGGAACGACATCTTGTCGCACTTTTCCTTACCAAGGTCAGACAAGCATTCCGCCTTAACCAAGTCGCGAATCTTGCCGAATGAAAGTTTTGATTCTGTCATCTGTTGACGGTGATCAAGCTGATAAACTCTTCTCTTGTCTTTGCTGTCTCAAAAGCTCCGGTAAAATCTGATGTGGTGGTGACTGAATGCATTTTCTGCACACCACGCATCTGCATACACATGTGCTGGGCCTCAATAACGACCATCACACCAAGTGGCTGCAACGTCTCCTGAATACAATCCTTAATCTGTGTAGTGAGTCGTTCCTGAATCTGAAGTCGACGCGAAAGGATCTCCACTACTCGAGCTATCTTGCTCAAACCAGTTATCTTGCCGTTTGGAATGTATGCCACGTGAGCCTTTCCGAAGAATGGAAGCATGTGGTGCTCGCAGAGAGAGTAGAAATCGATGTCTCTCACAATCACCATCTGGCTGTAGTCTTCCTCAAACATCGCGCTCTTCAAGACGTCACACGGATCAATCTTATAACCGTAGGTCATAAACTGCATTGCCTTTGCCACTCTGTCTGGAGTCTTTAGCAATCCCTCACGGTTGACGTCCTCACCCAACAACTCAAGCTCTTGCCTAACAAGAGGCGCGAGCTTGGCTGTCAAATTCTTATCGGGATACTTCGCGATATCCCATGGTTTTATCTCTAAATCCTCGTTCATTTATTTCTTTGCCTGAAAACTCTTTGCAGCAGCTTGGAACTTCTGCAAATACATATCTATTTCCTGATTTGCCTTAGATGTGAAGCAATAATACTTGCCTGATGTGAACACCACCATAGCATAAGATTTCGACTTCACCTCACCATTGACTGTCTCAGTGATAAAATACTCATAACCTGGTAGACCGTTCACCTCCACCGCATTCTGAGATGTTATTGTCTCATGGTCGGAAACCAACGCCTTAACGACCTCTGTCGCAAACATCTTCTGCTCCTTTGGCTTAACAGCATCCTCGTTCATCAACACCTTGAAATAAACCAAGCGGCCTGTTGCCTGCTCTTTTGCAAAATCACCCGACTCACAGAATGCAACAAGAGTTGAGCCTTCTGGTTGAGCGCGGAAGCCCTGGTTGGCGATGCTATAAAGTGAATTCTCAAAGATCGGATTGCTTGCCATATCAGCAGGATCAACATACACTACAGACAAAAGAGCCTCCTTTGTCTTCTCGATCTCAGCCAAATCGTCCACTGGAGACGACGCTGTGATCATCACTGATCCGTTATCCTCTGGCACAACAAGAGTTGTGAATATACGGCCGTTCTCTGTCTTGCTCACCAAATAGTGCTCTGTATCGTTGATGTAGACAGACTCATTTGTCTGATATCCTGCGACGAAATTCTGGAAAGTCACCTTCAAAAGTTCATTCTCGCTAGATGCGTCAAGGATCATATTTAGGTGAGAGATAGAAATACCTGATTTTTTCTCCGGATTTCTGAACGCAGTTCCATTATCCGTCAGCTCGTAGCCTGCAGGTGGAATGATAGCGTATGAATAGTTGTCAAACTTCTTGTGATCGGCAGTACGTTCGTTACTTTTTTCGATTTTTGCCGACGCAGAAAACAATGTTGCAACAGCAGCTGCAAGTGTAATAAATCTTTTCATTTTAGCCCTTTTTATTTTTTACTTTTATTCTCTTCTTTTTTGTTTGTGGTTGCCGTAGCAGAAGCATCGGCTTCCAAAGAAATGTCTCTCACCTCATCATCTTTTACAATAAGGATCTCCGAGCTCAATTCAGGAAAATCCTCACGAAGCTTCTTTGCCATCACAAGAGCGTCTGCATGAGTACGATAGTCACCCACACGAAGTTTCCAGAATGGAGATGAGAAACTGATATATGTTGTAAGATTTTCGTATTTTTCTTTTAGCTTTTTCTCTCTTGCGTAAGCCTCATCCTTTGATTTCTTCTGGTTATTATCCATATACACCTGAATTCGATAACCGGAAAAAGTGATATATTTTTTCGACTCACCCTCTTTGATCTTTCTGTTTACCAAAAGGTTGACCTTTGGATTCTGTTGCAATTTCACAGTGCCATAGCCAGGCTTTGTCTTAGCTAAGTCTTTGAAAATATCCTCGTGTTTCACCTTCTGCGACTGTGCCGACGCTGCAAAAAACAACATTGTCAGCAAAACCGTCAAAACAAATTTTATTCTGCTCATAATCTGTAAGTTCATTATACGGTGCAAAGGTATAAAAAATATTGGATTTCATCACCAAAATTTAGTTGGTGAAATGACAGCTACACATTGTAGACTATCTTATAAATCTCTTTCACCGCATTTTCAACCTCTTGTTTGCCAACCTTTCCATAGGTCATCAACGACATCGGCACACTTTGTTTGCTTGGCGAATAAGATGGCTGGACATATGGTCTTGCAGACAGTTCAAATCCGCATTTTTCGTAGAATGAGATTCTTCTGACAGCCTCTTCTGTCAACGGAAGTTCAACCTCCAAAATCAATCTTCCGACGTTCGACATACGGATTAGTTCAGCCAGTGCAAGTTTTCCATATCCACGTCGACGGAATGCCTCGGCTATAGCAAAATGCTCCACATAGATGATTTCCGTCAATGTCCATACTGTGATAAAGCCGACACTCACGTCGCCATCTTTAATCACCAGGCATCGCATACGATCATCATCATCCACAATCCGACGTTGCAGAGACTCATCACGTCTTTCATCAGAAGGGAAAGCCGAGAGCATCAGCGTCTCAACAAAATGATACTCAAACGATTTAGTGTCTATATTTATCAAGTCCAACTTATCCATAACAAAAACAAAAGAGACGCGATATTTTCGCGTCTCTCTATAAAGCTTGAACTAATATCCAATTATTTTTTCTTGGTAGCAGCACCATTCTCTTGATCACGGGCAGCCTTAGCAGCACGTGCCTCTGCAGCTTTTCTCTTCATCTCCTGCTGCTTACGGTAAGAGTCTGAGTTATCACGACCAATTGTCTTGATCACAACGATTGTATCCAATGTTGGATCGTACTTTTCAACATGCATTGTATACTCGTATCCACTCTCGTAATAGAAGTTACGGAATCCACCACAGAATGGTTCCCACTGAGTCTTATCCTTACGGCTGTAACCGCGACGGATCTGATAACAACGCTGATTGTCTTCTGTAAGAACCTTTTCAGCACTCACCTTCATAAATTCCTGTGAGTTGATACCAGAAATAGAGCAAAGGCATGTCAAAGCAGCCATTATTATCTTTTTCATATCCAAAATTCTTTTAAATTTTTCAAATAACAAAAGTAAAACATTTAGTTTGCTGACAAAAAAAAATCAGCCTATATTTTACCTAAATTCATTAATTATTGTTTTTAAAACCACAAATAGGTGTTGCTCAACATATTTTAAGGGTTTGTCGTTTTTACGATCTCGTTAAAATAATCCCTCACCATATTCCAGTCATAATAGTTGCCAACGACAGGTGACTTCGATTTCGGAAGTTTAACTTCACGTTCGTTAAGCAAAAATTTCACCAAATATTGGCTACCAGAAGCATTTGGACTGTTTTTACGATAAAAGACGATCTGCAGGTTACCTGCCATCGGAATCACAGAGAAATCCTGCCAAAAATTGTGAATAAGCTCCAAATCTGTGTACGACTCACCTATTCCATCAAGGTTGAGAAGAGCGACGAGTGGCAACAATCCAGTATCATGACCAAAGCGTAAATTGGCAGCCACACCGTTGCCCGTGATAGCAGCGTCTGCTTCTTTAATGATCTGCTCCACCAAGAATTTCGCTGAGTTTTTTCCTACTCCACCATTTAACGGACAGTTTGCATAATCCTTATACCAGTATAGGTTTTGGGCCTGCCATTGAGAAGCCAACTCATTAGTGGTAAACACCTTAGTCAAAGAGCAATTGCGTTCATCCAGATTGTCCACATCTACCCCCTGCAAAGAAATAAGCATATAATAAAGTGTTTTTACAAACCTATCCCTATTGACATATTTCTTTATCACATTCTTATTTGAGAAGATTTTGTTTAGCACTTCCTTTCCTGTATCTCGCTTCTCATAAAAAGCAGTCAACTCCGGATTGCCTTTATCTCCTGAAAAATCTCCTACCACCTTTCCATGACACATATAATTCTGGTAACGAGCACTCGCATCATTATCAATGTAAAGGTTCGGACACAACTTACTCATTTCCTGGCAAAATGCGGTCATACTCAAAGCGCAACGCACGACCGTCGTGCTTTTAGCATCTATTTTCTTATTGTCTCCAGAGAAGACGGCAGGAAAATTCTTCACCATTCGTCTAGCAATACCACGGTGTTGCTCCCGACCCAAAGGAGTAAGATCTCCGGCACGTTTGTCGGCATCTTCGCATATCTGTTTCATCTCAACAAACAACTGTTGTCCAAACGAAGTTAGTCCAGACTCTGCCGATGCTTTTTCAAATATGTCAACTATATATTTGTAGTCCTCCTGACTATAATGATAGCGTGAACCATGACGTCCATAATGACTGATATAAAATGGAGAGTAGCCTTCAGGAGCGTCGGAAAGTGCTGGAAAATCATAAACTCCCGTCTGGACTTTATTGATTCCCTTTACGCTTGCTTCGTAAGAGATATAATTAGAGCTAAAGAAATCCGGTTGAGATTCCAATTGTGCATTTGTAATAGCTGCATTCAAATTATGAGAAAAAAGAAATGCAACCGACGATGTTAAAAGCAATTGTAATGCATTCATAATATTAACTGAATCTTTTTAAGGCATTTATGCAAAGATACGAAAACCAGTGATAACTGCGAATATTTTCGGTGCAAAGATTCATGGAAGAAACAAGAAAAGAGGAGCGAACTCACGTTTGCCCCTCTTCACATATAGTATAAAATTATCTTGATTACTCTACAGTAACACTTTTTGCAAGATTACGAGGCTGATCCACATCACAACCCTTAGCCACTGCAATATGGTAAGATAGAAGCTGCAATGGAATTGTTGCCAAGATTGGAACCAAGCACTCCACTGTGTCTGGAATCACGATTGAATAGTCGGCAATCTTACTTGCCACCTCGTCGCCTTCAGTCACAATTGCGATAACCTTACCCTTACGAGACTTAATTTCCTGAATATTGCTGACCACTTTCTCATAAGTAGGAGAATTTGTCGCGATCACAACCACTGGCATCTCTGCATTAATCAATGCGATAGGACCGTGCTTCATCTCAGCTGCAGGGTAACCTTCTGCATGGATATATGAAATCTCCTTCAATTTCAACGCACCCTCCAACGCTACAGGGAAGTTGTAGCCACGGCCAAGATAGATGAAATTTGAAGCATAAGTAAAGATCCTTGAGAAATCCTTAATCTTATCGTTTTGAGCCAAGATAGACTCAATCTTCTTTGGCAATGTAAACATCTCCTCCAATACATGGTGGTAGAAATCACTGTCTATTGTATTCTTCTCCTTTGCAAGAGACAATGCCAACATAATCAAAATCTGTACCTGAGCAGTGAATGCCTTTGTTGAAGCAACTCCGATTTCTGGACCGACGTGAGTGTAGCAGCCTGCACCTGTCATTCTAGCGATACTACTTCCTACCACATTACAAATACCGAATAGAAGTGCACCATTTTCTTTTGCAAGCTCAAGAGCAGCCAATGTATCGGCAGTCTCACCAGACTGAGAAATCGCAATAACAACATCACTTGCATTAACAACAGGCTTACGATATCTGAACTCAGAAGAATATTCTACCTCCACTGGGATCTTAGCGAATTCCTCGATAGCATACTTTCCGATCAAAGCTGCATGCCAACTTGTACCACATGCTGTGATAATGATACGGCTAGCTTTCATGAAGCGCTCTTTATTATCGATAAATCCACAAAGTGCAATATTATTCATATCAACATTGATACGACCACTCGTAGCCTCCATTACCGTACGAGTCTGCTCAAAGATCTCCTTTAGCATGTAGTGCTCATAATCACCCTTCTCCAACTCAGACAAGTTCAACTCTAGCTCCTGGATCTTTGGTGTCTTCTCCACATTGGCAATAGTAAGCACCTTAATTGCCTTTCCTTTTGTAAGGATAGCAATTTCTTCATCAGCCAAGTAAACGACCTTGTTTGTATATTCGATAATCGGTGTGGCATCTGATGCCAAGAAATACTCGTCATTACCGATACCAACAACAAGTGGACTACTCTTTCTTGCCGCAATGATTGTCTCTGGATGTCCCTTCTCTATGACAGCAATCGCATAGGCTCCAACCACCTGGCTCAAAGCCAACTGTACAGCAGTACAAAGGTCACAATTGTTTTCCTTCTGGACAAATTCTATTAGCTGTACAAGAACCTCTGTATCTGTTGTGCTTCTGAAAGTATAGCCTTTTGAAATCAAAGATTCCTTGATAATTGCATAGTTTTCAATAATACCGTTATGGATAAGTGCAAGATTCTCACTCTGCGAATAGTGAGGGTGTGCATTACAATCGTTTGGCTCTCCATGTGTTGCCCAACGTGTATGCGCAATACCAATTTTTCCGCTTAAATCCTTATCTCTGGCGTAAGCTTCCAAATCAGAAACTTTACCCTTCGATTTATAAACGTTCAATCTTCCTTTGTCGTCTATCATAGCGACACCTGCGCTATCATATCCTCTATACTCAAGACGATGCAATCCCTTAATCAAAATAGGATACGCGTCTTTAGTTCCGATATAACCAACAATTCCGCACATAAAATTCCAAAATTTTCTTAAATTTATGCAAAAATATACATTTAATATTAAAATGCAAATGCAAAACAAAATTCAAACTCACTGTTTTCTTAAATAATGTTAACTCATTTTTAAGCAATAGTTGTCAAAACAAATTCTGACGTCGTCATCTAACAAAGACCTTGCATACATTTGCAAATCCGATTATCAACAATCAAGGCCACGAGAAAATGCTTCTTGCAACAACATGGTCTTGATTTTCGAGTTTGGCAGAATTTTTCTCAAAGGGAAAAGCAAAGAAACAGCGACATTCAAAGGAAACTTGTATCGCATATTCATTTTACAATACGCCTTTCTAAAATTAAATTGTTCAATCAAAAATGATTGAATATTCGAATGTTGAGTAACGCTTCTCCATCCTGCATTCACATAAGACAAATTACGCTCCGCCAAGTAGTGCTGATTCATCGTGAAAAATAATCCATAAGATGGATATGTGCTGTCCAAAAATTGAGAATCTATCTTTACTGTCTCATACTCGCACATATTCTCAAAAATATGAGTAATAGACCATGCAACTGGAGCATTATCCTCAATACGAAACATAATCCATGCCTCATAATCTTCTTTTTCCGCCACCATACGAAACCTTGCTTCTAACGACTCCTTTGTTACTGGGACACTCTTCACTTTATATTTTGCAAATGCATTATAATAGATGTCAGCCCCATATCGTAGCATTTCATCTAATGTAGCTTTGCGTATCTCGTAAGTTTTCAAAGCTTTTCTAACCTTGGTCCTTACTTTCTTAGACAGTTCGTCCATATCACCGAACTGATCCTTGATGACAGCATAAAAACTTGTTTCTGACTGAGTGTCAAAATCAAAGGTTTCTCGTATTGCCCACCCTCCTTGCTTGAAAAGGGCCTCGCATTCCTCCTCTGTTAATCTAGAGGTGTTGTGGGGTGCATGCTCTGACACCCATACTTCTTTATAAAGTTTACTCACTTTTAGGTAAATTTAATTTCTTTCTTGGTAGTTATTATCCTAAATTTTGCAATTTTAGTCCTATAATCTTGACATCGCCTCCTCCACATCAGATTTTTCCGAAAATCCGGAGAATCTAACGTAGCCTTCTCCACCAGGACAGAATCCTACACCTGGAGTGCAAACTATCGATTTCTCATAGAGCATCTGCTCAAAGAATCTCCACGAGGTCACACCGTCTGGTGTTTTCACCCACAGATATGGTGAGTTGTCTCCTCCTGCCACCGTCAACCCGATAGATTGCAACTTTTCTTTGATCATCATGGCATTCGTCATGTAATAATCCGCGATCTGCCGCATCTGTTTCTGTCCTTCTACTGTATATAGTGCCTCTGCCGCACACAATCCCAAATATGGAATCCCCGAAAATTTTGAAGTTTGCCGACGTCGGCATAATTGATTGAGAGACATTGCCTTTCCCATCTCTGTATACGCCACCACTTCACTCGGAATAATTGTGAATCCGAAGTTTGTGCCGGTATATCCCGTCGTCTTTGAAAAACTCCTCAATTCGATTGCGACCTTCTGTGCTCCTTTGATCTCATATATTGAGCGCGGCACTTTTTTCTGTCTCACATAATGAGCATGCGACGCGTCATATATAATAAGTGTGTGGGTATCATTGGCATACTTAACCCATTTCTTCAACTCGTCAGTGGTAAGAGTCGTGCCTGTCGGATTGTTCGGCAGACTCAAATATACCACATCCAAACGCTCTTTGGGAATCGACGGCACAAAATTATTCTCCGCATTACATGGCAAATAGACAAGATTGCTCCATCTTCCGTCTTCCATCTTCAGACCAGAACGACCACTCATCACCGTATTATAGATGAATGCTGGATACGACGGGTCGAACACTCCAATGATATTATCCCTGCTCAACAAATCCAACACATCTGCCGCCGCATTACGCGGGTCGTCACTGATGAATATGTCGTCAACAGAAAGCTTTATGCCATTGCTCTCATAATCGGTTTTTAGAATCTTCGTCTCCAAAGCTTTCAATCGTTCAGGAATGTCTGTCGACTTTGTGGCATGAGACGAAGCCATCATTTCAAGGTTTTTGCGGAAAGTATCCACATATTCCCCTTGAAGGATATGGTTGGAATCTCCAGCGTCAAGATGAATCACTTTTGAGCCGGGACGAGTTATCTTAAAAATGTTTACTTTACGGTGAATCTCCGTGAAAAGATAATTTTCAGGAAGCTTCAAGTAATCTTCGTTAAGTAATGCCATCTGTGTTAAAAAATAAGGAGATTGAACGAATCCATCTCCTTCATTGTTATACTATTTTTGAGAAAGCGGACGTATGTCCTTAATCATCAATTGTGTGTTAGAGCTTCCATTGAAGTTGTTTTCCTCAATAGTGTAGCAAATATCCACCGGATTAAATGCTTTGATATAGTCGTTGTACTCCGATAGTCCGAAGGCTATACCGTTCATGATGCACTCACTCTGTGAATCCACCAACTCGAGTTTCAAATGCTCCTTCTCCTTGCCGACGACGCGGCTTGTGCCATAGTCAAGCACCTTACGTGTGGCAAAGACTGGCTTCATATTCTCCGGACCAAATGGGCTGAACTGTTTTAGCAGGCGCACAAACTTAGGCGTTATCTCTTTGAAATCGATGAACGCATCAATATACTGCTGAGGTTTCTGCTGCTCAGTAGTGATATTTTCAGTGACATACTGCTCCATTCTTCTGCGGAACTCCGGCACATTCTCTGGTTTCATACGTAATCCAACGGCATACATATGACCTCCAAAGTTTTCCAGCAAGTCGCTGCAATTCTCTATCGCCTTATACAAATCAAAGCCCGACACCGAACGTCCAGAACCAGTGGCCAAATTATTTTCCTGAGAATAAGTCAGCACAATCGTCGGCTTATAATGTAGCTCGGTCAGACGAGAAGCCACGATTCCGATAACTCCCTGATTCCAGTTTGGATTGTAGATAACTATTGAGTTACTGCTGTCAAGCTCCTCTTTCTTATCCTCAAGTTGGGCTATAGCCTCATCCGTCACACTCTTATCTAGGTCTTTTCTCTGCTGATTGTATTTGTCAATGCAATCGCTCTTCTCACGCGCGAATGTCAGCTCTTTAGAAATCAACAGTTCCACAGCCTCAGAAGCCGTCTTTATCCTTCCCGACGCATTCAGACGCGGACCTATCTTGAATACAATATCCGAAATAGATATTTCCTTGCCTGTCAAACCACACACATCGATAATACATTTCAAGCCAAGACTTGGGTTTGAATTCAATTGTTTCAAACCATAATAAGCCAAGATTCTGTTTTCACCAATGATTGGCACAATATCAGACGCGATACTTACAGCAGTAAGGTCAAACAAATCGGTGAGTGTGTCAGGAGAAATACCATTGTTTATCGCGAATGCCTGCATCAGCTTAAAACCGACACCACAGGCAGACAAGTTGGAATCCGGATACGTGGAATCCTCACGTTTAGGATCTAGCACCGCGACAGCGTCCGGAAGATTGTCATCCGGAGTATGGTGATCACAAATTATAAAGTCGATACCTTTCTCCTTGGCATAATTCACTTTGTCGACAGCCTTAATTCCACAGTCGAGAGCGATAATCAATTTGACATTTGTCTCAGACGCATAATCAATTCCACGATATGATATTCCACTTCCCTCCACATACCTGTCAGGAATATAGAAATCGACATACGAATAGTTGAATTTCAGATATTTGTATACAAGGGCGACGGCTGTTATTCCGTCGACATCATAATCTCCGTATATAAGGATACGTTCCTTTTTGCCCATTGCCTGGTTCAGACGATCTACCGCCTTGTCCATATCATTCATAAAGAACGGATCATGAAGGTCTTCAATGCGTGGACGGAAGAATTTCTTGGCAGCCTCCACCGTCGTTATTCCACGACGTACAAGAAGTTGACAAAGGATCGAACTGATGCCAAGTTCTTCCGACATCAGATCCCTCTGCTTATTTTGCTCTTCTGTAAGAGATGTATATACCCAATTTGCTGCCATATCACAATCTTTATTATTACATAAGAATGAAGACGAACGAAATCGACATTCTACCGCAATCAACCTTATATTTTGTAAAATTATAAAAAAAGACTAGAAAAAAATATCAAATCAACACAAAAAAACTCCATTCAATAAAAATAAGGAGAAACAGAGGGATGGAATGGAAAAATAGTTGTAAATTTGTTATTCGCAATTCCATCGGCATTTTGAGAATCCGAAGGAAGGAAATAAAACTACGGAAATGCATAAATTACAACATAGATTTCAACAATTTTTGGTTTGGAGAGAGCATGCTATTTCGGCGAGATACTTTACAATGATACTAAGTATTTTCGTCGGTTTGTTTTGTGCTTTGGCCGCCCATGTTTTGAAAAGCATCATTGAATATCTTCACGAAGTGGCAAAGAATGCTGTGGAAGCGAGCGATGTCAATTATCTTTTCTTTGTAATGCCAATCGTTGGTATTTTTCTTGCCAGCACATTTGTACGCTACATCGTGAAAGATGACATCAGCCACGGAGTGACAAAAATATTGTATGCCATTTCACAAAGGAAAGCGGTCATCAAGGCTCACAACATGTGGTCGTCGCTCGTAGCCAGTTCACTCACCATCGGATTCGGAGGTTCCGTGGGAGCCGAGGCCCCTATCGTGCTTACCGGCTCTGCCATTGGTTCCAACCTTGGCAAGGCATTCCGTATGGACAGAAAAACACTGATGCTTCTTGTTGGTTGCGGTGCATCTGCAGCAGTGGCAGGAATCTTTAAGGCTCCAATCACAGGCGTGCTGTTTACATTGGAAGTATTGCTTCTCGACCTTACAATGTCGACAATCATTCCACTGCTGATCTCATCAATCACCGCAAGTGTGGTGACCTACTTCCTTTCCGGATCGGAGTTCATGTTCGGTTTCACCATCAACGACCCGTTCACTCCGTCAAGAACACCATTTTATATCGTCCTTGGTGTATTGTGTGGATTCATCTCATTATACTTCACACGCGGAATGACAAAATTGGAAGCAAGTTTCGGCACCGTACAATCACCAACCCACAAGATGGTAATCGGAGGTATAATGCTTAGCGTATTGATTTTCCTTCTTCCTCCGCTTTATGGTGAAGGTTATACCACTATCACTGCCCTGCTCGACAATGATGCTGTGAGAGTGACAGAAAACAGTGCATTCTATCAGTTCAGAGACCATTTCTGGATGCTGTTCCTATTCCTTGGACTGCTTGTGATGCTAAAGATCTTCGCTTCAGCAGCCACGAACTGTGCCGGAGGAACCGGAGGAATCTTCGCCCCAAGTCTGTTTGTGGGCTGTATAACAGGGTATCTGATGGCCATGTTAGTAAACTACACCCAATGGGTTCGTATACCTGAGAAAAATTTTGCGTTGGCAGGAATGGCAGGTGTGATGGCAGGTGTGATGCACGCGCCTCTTACAGGAACATTCCTTATCGCCGAGTTGACGGGAGGATACGGACTCTTCGTGAGCCTGATGATCACTGCTACTGTGGCATACATGACCATCATCGCATTTGAGCCTCACAGTCTGTATGCGCAACGTCTTGCTCTAAAAGGAGAGCTTCTTACCCATCATAAAGACAAGACCGTGCTTACCCTTCTAAAAATGGACGACGTGATTGAACGAGACTTACAGAAGTTGCGTCCAGACATGTACCTTGAAGAGCTGGTGAAGGTGATTTCACGCACAAATCGTAATATTTATCCCGTCTTGAACAAAAAAGGACAGCTGATCGGAATCATCACCCTCGACGAAATCCGCAACGTCATGTTCCGCCCCGAATTATATACAAAATTCCAGGTGAGCGACCTCATGACAGCCCCTCCTACCATCCTTTCAATACATGATTCCATGGAATCCGTAATGAAGAAATTTGAAGACACTCAAGCTTGGGATCTGCCAGTGGTAGAAAACAATAATTATGTCGGATTCGTGTCGAAGGCTAAGATATTCAACGAATACCGCAATATCATCGTTCAGCTTTCCGAGGAATAACGAGCGGCACAACGATCATGGCAAACGACATCAACAACGACATATTCCACCGCGTCAACCTTGTGTTGGGAGAAGAGTTTGTGAGGAGAGCAGGCGACCTGAAAGTCATTGTGCTTGGTCTTGGAGGAGTGGGAAGCTGGTGCGCGGAAGGACTGTTTCGCACGGGATTCACCAATATGACAATAGTCGATTGCGACACTGTCAATGCGACGAATATCAACCGTCAGATGCCGGCTCTCTCGACAACCATAGGAAAGAAGAAGACGGAAGTCGTGAAGGAACGTTTGCTGGAAATCAATGGAGATGCCAAAGTGACCGTCATAGACAAAGCCTACACGGAGGCTGACCAAGCCTATTTTCATTTGGCCGATTACGACATCATCATCGACGCAATAGACAGCCTGACAAACAAAGCAGCGTTGATTCTGGAAGCAGCGTCATATGACAACAAAATATTCGTTTCTTCTATGGGTGCAGCGTCGAAAATAGACGCCACTCAAATTTCAATAGCAGAATTCTGGAAAGTAGCGGGATGTCCGCTGGCTGCCGCTATTCGCAAAAGATTCAAAAAATTCAAGACGTTGCCTAAACATAAATTCAAATGCATCTACTCTCCTGAAATTCCATACCGCAGAGACGAATACCTGACAGAAGAAGACAAATCATCTTCCAAACAAGTGAATGGTTCACTTATCCACATCACCGGAATATTCGGATTCATGATCACCAATGTGGTGGTGAATGAGGTGATGAAACGGATCAATTCCGTCGACAACCAAGCTGAATGAATATTATTCTAACTACATAATATGAAAAAACGTTTAACCTATTTATTGCCCTTAATCGGACTATTGTCTGCATCTTGCAGTTCATCAACAAAAAATCAGGAATTCGAAAACAACCCGACCCAAGAGTATTCAGCAGAGAACCAAACAGAGAGTGCCATATCCGATACTGAATACGAAGAAGAGGTTTATGAATCGGGATACGAAGAAGAAATGTCCGACGGTGTGAATATAGAAGAACTTGATTATCTCACAAGACAATTTTATTTAGGACACGATCCAGACGAATCTGAGCAAGCCATTTTGGATAGTATAGCGAACGAGTTCATTAACGAAGACACTCCTAAAAGTAAATATCTGATAACCAACAATTCTGCTGGATATTTCAGAATAGACGGCACCGTAAAAGAGACTAACAACGAGTACTACAAGTTAAAACTCCATGTGGGGGCTATCAACATGGTCGATGCGGCTTCTATTGCAGGCTGTTTCTTAGATGAAAACAATGGAGATGACAGCCAAAGCGATGAAATAAATGGTTGTACAATGCCATACCCAGACGAGAACACAGCAATCGCTTTCGAAGGCAAATATTTCAAAAGCTTCGAAGAGGATGATCCTCAAAATGACGAATATAAAAATGACACGTCACTATATCTAATCCAATGTGAAAATACATCTTCTTGGTATCGCAAAGACTCTATTGAAAGTATAGTTATACACTCAGAGGATTTCAAAACCCAAGAAGGCATCAGTGTCGGTTCTACATTTGAAGAACTGCAAGATACATATGGAGATCTGTTTTTACACATAGGTTGGATAGAAAGCAATGAAAGAGTCGAGGTAAGAACAGCAAAATATCCAATGGTAAGGTTTATTTTTAAGGATGAAGATGTCATTGACTTTTGCCGATATAAGAAATCCGAGAACAGTAACGAGCAATGTGAAGAAGATGGTTTTAATGGTTACAGAAAAGAAGACGGTTCTGGCATAAAAGCAAACTCAAAAATATGGAGAATCATTATCAACCGTTCTTACGTGACATGTCCAGATTGTTTATAATAACTCTGTGGTATTATTAAATTCTATGTGCTTGCTTACACGAAGATAGGGGGAAACCCATTGACACTTAACAATACTCAACAAAAGAGCAAAAAAAGGGTTTGTAAAGAATCTTTACAAACCCGCAAGGTGAGATTATTATAAACTAAATTGTTTCACTTACTGTTTCTTCACACGCTCGATTGAAATCTCCTCAATCATGTATGAATTCTCGAAAACACCAGTTTGCTTTGTTCCACTAGCGAAGATATAGACACCCTGTCCGTTTCTCTTACCCTCTAGGAACTCACCTTCGTAACGGTCTCCGTTTGCGAAACTGTATACGCCAGTACCGCTTGGCAGACCATCTACAAAGTCACCAGTATAAATATCACCTGTAGGATACACATAAGTACCCTTTCCATGGCGTTTTCCAGCCTTGAACTCTCCCGTGTATTTAGCGCCGGAATTATAGGAATATGTTCCTTTTCCTTCAAACTGTCCGTCTACGAATTGACCATCGTACACTTCGCCATCTTCAAATGTGTAGATACCTTTACCGTTTCTGCATTTTCCCTTACACTGAGAATATGCATCTACACTGAACATCATTAGCGAAACAATCGCGATAAATAAAACCTTTATCTTCATAATATTGCTTACTTTTCAAACAACAGCGTCAAAGGTAAACACTTTTTTGAAAATGCGTGTATAAATATTTAACTATTTTTAAAAATATGTTGTAAAAATGCTTTTTTAGCCGAGTTATCAACCGCGGAACATCTTTACCATCATTTTTTTCGATTCCTCATAGTCGGATGCTTTTGGCTTAAATCCGTCGCTGTCCATCAACTTCTCCATCTCTTTTTTCTCATCCTTCGACAAATTCTTTGGAATGAAGACGCTGACATAAACCAACAGATCTCCACATCCATACGAATTCAAGCGTGGCAATCCTTTACCTTTCACTCTCAACAACTTACCATGCGTTGTGCCTGGCTCGATCTTCACTTCACACTTCTTTCCATCTACCGTAGGCACTTCTACCTTTCCTCCACACACAGCCATTGGAAGTGGAATCAATGCGTTGTAGATCAAGTCCTCATTGTCGCGGAACAAATCTGGATCCTGCTCCTCCTCAATCTGAACAATCAAATTACCTTTCTCGCCTCCTCTTCCAGCTGCATTTCCTCCTCCTGGGACACGAAGGCTCATTCCGTCCTGAACACCGGCAGGAATCTTAAACTTCACAGTCGCCTCTTTCTGTACAACGCCAGAACCGCCACAACACTTACATTTATTCTTTACAATCTGTCCTTCTCCGTCACAATCAGGACAATAAGATTGTGTTCTCATCTGACCCATGATGGTACGCTGCACTCTATATACGACACCCTTACCACCACATGTCTGACATGTTGTTGTCTGTCCGTCTGCCGAACCTGTTCCCTTACACTCTGAACACTCCTCATTACGTTTCAACTTCACCGTCTTCTCGACTCCGTTCATAACGTCCTTCAAAGTGACTTTAACTCTCACTCGCAAATCGCCGCCGCGACGTGTGACACGTCCGCCACCGCCGAAGCCGCCACTGAACGCTCCACCGAACGCACCGCCAAAAATATCACCAAACTGTGAGAAAATGTCTTCCATTGACATTCCTCCACCAAAGCCGCCTCCACCGAAGCCTCCCTGATCATCAAGTCCGGCATGTCCATATTTGTCGTATCGAGCACGTTTATTCTCGTCGCTCAACACTTCATACGCCTCTGCTGCTTCCTTAAACTTAGCCTCTGCCTCTGGATTGTCAGGGTTTCTGTCCGGATGATACTGAATGGCTTTCTTTCGGTATGCTTTTTTCAACTCTTCTGCTGTGGCTGTCTTTGATACGCCAAGCACTTCGTAGTAATCTCTCTTCTCTGCCATGACTTTATGCTCCTATTACGACTTTGGCAAATCTCACGACCTTCTCACCCATGATATAACCTTTCTGAGTACAGTCGATGACAACACCTTTTTTATCTTCTCCCATTGGCACCTGAGCGACTGCCTCATGGAAGTCGGTATTGAAGGGCAAGCCTACAGTCTCGATTTCTTTTACATTGTTACTATCAAGGAATTTAACAAATTTATTATAGATCAAATCTATTCCTTCTTTCACTCCATCCACAGAATCTGCTTTCTGCACAGACACCATTGCTCTCTCCACATCGTCTATAAGCGGAAGCATCTGCTCTAGCACATTCTTGCCTGCTGTCTGGATCAGTTCTGCTTTCTCCTTTAACGTACGTTTCTTATAGTTGTCAAATTCAGCGTAAAGGCGCAAATACTGGTCTTTCTGAGCTGCCACCTGAGCCTCAAGCTCCGCAATTTTCGCATCTTTCTCATCAACTGGCTCTGCAGTAGCGGTCTCTTCAGCCTCTGAATCTGTTGTTTCTGCTGTCTCCGACGCTGCGGCTTCTGCTGTCTCTGCTGTAGCCTCAACAGTCTGCTCTTCTGCGTTTTCCACTTTTTGTTCTTCTATATTATTATCTTCTGCCATATCATTAAATTTTATCTATTATATATAATACACATTTAATCGTAATCAAAAAGTTTGCCAAACTTGCAAAACTGCAAATTTGGCAGACAATTCAGTTTTTTAGTATGTCACTTATGACAATTAGTCACTTTTTCTAAATCTAGGGAATAAATTTTATTTGTCCGAAATCAAAAACAAGTTCCCAGTATAATACTGACAACGCCTATAATGATAGGGAACCATATTCTCGAAATGTTCTGCCAAATACGGCTGACTTTCTCCCCCATAAACTTTGCGGTTGTGTCTACAGCTTTTTCAAATCGCTTAGGATTGTTTATCTTCTCGTAAAGGTTATAGCCTCCAAAAGCGACGGCAATCAAGCCAATCACAACAAAAAAAATTGGATCATCGTTCATACCTTTTCGTTTTTAGTCAAACACATTACCATTATTAGATGTCAGACGCACCATCTCATCATACTCTTCCGGATTCAAATCCTGGAAATAATAGTTGCGAGGGTCTGTCACCTTTCCTTTATAATGCACCTCATAGTGAAGGTGAGTACCCGTACTCTTACCAGTATTACCCATATAACCAATCACGTCGCCACGGTTGACCTGCTGGCCTCGCTTCAACTTGAATCCGTCCATGTGAGCGTATAGGGTCTCATAGCCGAAGCCGTGGTCGATGATCATACAGTTTCCATATCCCTGCTTCCAGCCCACAAATGTAAGTGTACCTTTGGCTGTGGCAAAAATTTCAGAACGATGGGCTCCTGAGAAGTCCATTCCTGCATGGAACTTAGGAGTCTTGTATATAGGGTCGATACGCATACCGTATCCAGATGCCATACGTTTCATATCCTTATTGAGCACTGGCTGGATAGACGGTGTACGAAGGAGACGTTCCTCATGATTCTTGGCAGCGTCGAACACCTCATTGAATGATTTGCTCTGCACATATAGTTTACGACGCAGTTCATCCACTTTTTGTGTGGTGAGTGTAGCGATATCAGAAGATGTTTTCTCTCGCAAATCCTTATACTTAACAGAAGTCTTGTCGATCTCCCTTGCCTCACTTGGGACAGGATCTGCGTTCACAACGACGCGATACAAGTTGTCGTCACGCTGCTGTATATCAGTCAACACCTCCTGAATCTCCTCAATCTGCGAGTTCAACAATTCGTACTGAGCCTCCAATTCAAGCTTCTCACTACGGAGAACCTTTTCATTTGGACTCTCAAACAACATTACAAACAACACGAAACATGCTAATCCTGCAAACACGCTCGACACCAGATGCGAGATGATATTGGATATCCTATACTGTATCTTATTATCGATACGGAAATAGGTCATAGTTTTCGGGTCAAAATGATATATGGGTTTAGCCATTTTCTCTCTAAAGTTACAATTAATACGCAAATATATCTTTTTTATCGGTTTTTATAAAATATGCTCTGCTAAAATGCTTATATTTGCTGATAAATATAAAAAAATCGGTGAAATGGCACGTTTTAAGAGAATTTTATTGAAGTTAAGCGGAGAATCATTGCAGGGTAGCAAAGGCTACGGTATCGACGAGACTCGTCTTGCGGAATATGCACAACAAATAAAGGAGATCAAAGAAATGGGTGTCGAGATCGGCATCGTAATCGGTGGAGGAAATATTTTCCGTGGATTGAGCGGAGCAAAAGCCGGATTCGACCGTGTGAAGGGCGACCAGATGGGAATGCTTGCCACAGTGATCAACGGCATGGCTCTTTCATCCGCACTTGCATCTATCGGTCAGCCAGCAAAGGTGTTGACTGCTATCCGTATGGAGCCTATCGGTGAATTCTACACTCGCGACAAAGCAGTGGAGACAATGCAGAGCGGTGCGATCGCAATCATGACTGCCGGCACAGGTTGTCCTTTCTTCACAACTGACACTGGTTCAGCTCTCCGAGCAATCGAGATTGGAGCAGACGTGATGTTGAAGGGTACTCGTGTAGACGGAATTTATACTGCCGACCCTGAAAAAGACCCTACTGCAACTAAGTTTGACGAAATCAGCTACGATGAGATTCTGAACCGTGGATTGAAGGTGATGGATGTCACAGCCACAGCGTTGGCAAAAGACAACAAGATGCCTATCATGGTGTTCAACATGGATGTCGTGGGCAATTTGAAGAAGGTGATGTCGGGCGACAATATCGGCACTTTCGTTCACCCTTAAATGAATTAAGAATTCCAGCGGAATACAAAATTACGCAGAGGTCCAAACACCTCTGCGTTTCTTATTTTAGGTCTAAATTATAATCTGGATCACAAAATGAAGACATATTGGTTTGCATTCAACGAAAAATCTGAAATAGTTGTTGAGAAAAAAGCAGAAGGCGGATATAGGATTCCGTTTGCGGAGACGGTGCCGTTTGCAATAAAATCGGAAACAATCACTTTGCCAGAATTGAACGGATGTCCCGCCAAAGCCGTCTCTATTGATGGCGAATTGCCGTCGACTTTAGAATTTTCCGGATTACGCGATTCTTATGTCAAACTGCCTTTCGATGAATACTACGCAGCAGGAAAGGCTGCCGAACTGATCAATTTTCACACCAATATCCGATTCTGCTCGCATTGCGGAAAAGAGATGGAGAAGAAGACGGATATCAGCCGCGTCTGCACAGGATGCGGCAGAGAGATCTGGGCTCCGGTGCAGCCGGCGATCATCGTGCTTGTTTCCAGAGATAAGGATGAAGTGCTGCTAGCAAGAGCAAAAAATTTCAGACGTCCGTATTATGGACTTATTGCAGGATTTGTAGAGACGGGAGAAAGCATAGAGGAGACGGTGCGACGCGAAGTGATGGAAGAGACGGGATTGAAAATCAAGAATATCCGTTACTACAAATCTCAGCCATGGCCTTATCCCAACAATCTGATGCTTGGATTTTTTGCGGAATACGAGAGTGGAGAGATTAAAGTGCAGGAGGAGGAATTGCTCGACTGCCGATGGTTCAACCGTCATGCGATGCCAGAAATTCCAGGAAAACTATCCATGGCAAGGATGCTGCTAGATGAATGGCTCTCTTGGGAAAAATGAAAAATTAAGAATGAAGAATGATGGGACTGTAAGTCCAACTACAACATAGCCCAGGGTAAAGCGAAGCGAAACCCTGGGGCTTATAATGTTCCGATGCAATGATGCCCTGAAAGGGCAAAATCCATAAATAAATTATTATATCAGCTCGCCTTACGGCTCGCACTTAGGGAGAGGTTAGGGCGTTCCGCCCTTAACAATCCTCAATCTATAACCAAATTTGAACAGATTTCCCGAATACCCAGACGCAGATGACAGGGTCTTATATAAAACAAAAGACGGGGACATGCCCCGTCTCTACAAATATCGTTAATCTTTAACCATTAATCTTCCTCAATCTTTTCTCAATCTCCTCCATCACCGGCATCTCCACTCCTTTCGCCAAACCGAGTCGAGAAAAACATCCATGGCAAGAATACTGATGGACGAATATCTCTCTTTGAAAATCAAGTATGAAGAATGCATCCAAACATGGTAAAGGTCACTCAATCATGAACATTAGCGTGTTTCCTACTTTACTCCTTTCCGTAGATTTTTTTTAGCACATTCATATCCATGCCATTTATTTCCAATCTGTCCGTATCAAACCAAATAAAAAATCCGTTTTTAAAATGAGTCGACAAAACTTTAAAAGTTTTTATCCCATACAAATCTCGGCCATAAAGTAGAGAAGTACAAACATCTGTAACTGTCATATACGGATTATCTGGAGTGTGAGAATGAGTAGAGCTCACTATTTCTTTCGAATCAACCGATATTCCCAAATAACCTTTATGACAACGCTTGAATGACGTGATATTGAAATCATTGTCATAATCCACAATATAGTCGTTTCCATAAGGAAGAATTCCCATAAGTGTTGTCCCCTGAAGGATATATAGTCTATACCCATTCTTTCGCTTTATTATATCGATGTTCAGAGTTCCTTTTGCACTGGGGTGGTTATAAATACTATCTCCATAAGCTTTCGAAAGTTTCTCCAAGCAGGTTTTCTTTGTTTTTAGAGCACTCTTCTCTTCATCGGAAAGTGGTCGGACTTCATTGCTCCACTGCAATCCATTCCTCAGTTCATCTAATTTTCCCTTTCCACAAAACACAACATTCTCTTCTTTATCATCAGTAAAGACGCTCGTGAACACATCATCTTCCTCATAAACCACATATCCACCTATATCCTTCAAATTCTTACTATGAACACCAGCTGAATCTGAAGTCATCCATGCGACTTTTTCATGACCATACAATCGCAATCCTTCTGCCAGAATACTATCTGCAATAGGTTTAAACTCTCCCATTGAAGGACATTTAATTACTTCTGTCTTTTCCTTCTTATGATTCTTTTCTCTTGACGCCACCGCATTACTACAGGAAAACACAAATAATAACAAAACAGATAAATAATAACGTATCATATCAGTATTCTTATAAAATTAGCATCTATTCTTTATCTCTTTCAATCTTTTCTCCATCTCCTCCATCACCGGCATCTCCACTCCTTTCGCCAATCCTAATCTGAGTGGACGAGAATATATCGCCTCCACCTCCAATCGGCGTCCGTGTGAATAATCCACATGCATGCTTGGATAGTATGGTTTCATATTGAGTGTCATCTCTATCATCTCGTCGGCAAACGATTCATCCACATCAGCTCCGTTAGCCTGGGCTGCTTTGATGATCTCCAGCATCGCCGGTTTGACATACATTTCTTTCTCTCTGCCAAACAACAACTCTTCTGTGTTTTTCCCGAACAACACCGACTGCCCGTTGAAACCGGTATTCCACACCAGTTTCTTCCATCTTGCTGTGTTGAGATCATCCGCACGAACGACGTTAATACCTGCATCCTCCATATCTGCAACCATCGCGTCGAACGCATCACATGGCTCATCTCCAAGAAGAGCTAGCGTCAGTTTGCCATAGTCATAATGGGAAACCACAGCTGGAGCCGTTTTTTCCGCGCAGATGAATGCCAATCCACCACATATTCTCGCTTCTGGAAACTCCTCCTGCAACTCCTGTTCGTAGCCGATGCCATTCTGTATCAACGCAATCAGCGTTCCCTCCTTCACAATCGGATCAAGCAATTCAGGAAGAAGTCGGTTCTGCAACGTCTTCAGACCAACCAAAACAACATCAGCTTTGGGCATCGAAGCCGTGGAATTATAGGCGTTGATATGTTCGATTTCGAAATCTCCGTTGACGGAATTCACTCTCAATCCGTTGCTCCATGCAGCGTCGTAATCAGAATGGAAAAGGAAATGGACATCCGCGTCAGCATTTGCCAGCATTCCTCCATAATATCCGCCAATAGCGCCAGTTCCAACTACAGCGTATCTCATCTTGACTATATTATTTTGAAAAATATTCTATTGTTCTGACAGTTATATAAAGAGGTTTGCCTCCCTCATACTCTGTGCATGTCAACCAATTCTTATGGTCATCGAATGTATATTCCCATGTGTGAGGCACAAATGCCTCTCCTTCTCCGTCCACAGCCGTTTGCGAAATTGCGTTTCCATTCTCATCATAAAGGAAACTAACAACCATAGTCACATTGCCATCAGGCTCTTTCACTGTAAGTTTTTCAAGCAGACCAGCGGAATTGTATTTCTCCTCACGCCAATTTGCCAAATCGCCCTCACGACCATAAATCTTTGTCACAGACGGCAATCCTCGCTTCGACATGCTCTGTTCGATAGTCTGAAGCAATTCCCCTTTGAAATTGTAGTAACGAGTATAATTTAAATTATTCTCGTCATCATACTCATAGTTCACACGTCCGGAAATACTCTCTTCGGCGTTATACTTTTCGATTCTGGCAAGTTTGTCATTTTTATAGAAGAAGACGGATTTGTCGACGGGATTACCCTCAGCGTCATAATTCTTTTCACATACTTTCTGCCCCTGCTTGTTGTAGGCATACGTAATGCTTCCGACATCATCGCCCGCACTTGTGGTCAATCGCACAGTGTCAAAATATCCTGCCTTGTTGAAGATAATTTCACGGTCCCACTCTCCTTCTTCACGGAAAGCCTCGCCACGAGTCACCTCTCCAAAACGCTCCTCCGCATAATACTTGAATTCGCTCAGTTTGTGTACATCGCCAGACATTCCCATATCCTCCACATCAGTAGTATGTTTCTCACCGCATGATGCAAAGCCTATCAGCAACGACGTCGCAATATAAATCAGATTTTTTTTCATGTCATTTTTATTTCTTCTCCACAAGTGCAAAATCAAGCTGTTTCTTATCCAAGTCGGCGCGGGCGATCTTCACGACAACTTCGTCGCCAAGCTGGAATTTTTTGCCTTTTCTACGGCCTGTGATACAATAATTCTTTTCATCAAACACATAGTAGTCGTCATCAAGTTCACGGATTGGTATCATACCCTCACACTTGTTCTGCGTCAACTCGACATAGATACCCCACTCTGTCACACCTGAAATCACACCGTCGTAGATCTGTCCAAGACGCTCCTTCATATACTCCACTTGCTTGTACTTGATAGACGCACGCTCTGCATTGGCAGCAAGCTGCTCCATCTTTGAGCTATGGTCGCAAAGGTCGTCAAACAATAGTTTGTCGGCACTCTTCTCGCCTCTCGCATATCTGTCGAGCAGACGGTGCACCATCATATCCGGATAACGACGGATTGGCGAAGTGAAGTGAGTGTAATAGTCGAAAGATAGTCCGTAGTGGCCCACATTATCTGTAGAGTAGATAGCTTTTGCCATCGAACGGATTGTAATTGTCTCAATCAGATTCTGTTCTCTTGTGCCCTGCACCTTGTCGAGCAAGTTGTTGATTGAAGTCGAGACTTCTTTATTCTTGCCTGTCGTATTCAGTTTATATCCGAAGCGAGAGATGAACTGAGACAGATTGTTCAGTTTGTCAGGATCCGGATTGTCGTGGACACGGTAGACAAATGTTTTCGGATTCTTTTGTCCGCCGATATGTTCAGCCACAGTCCTGTTGGCAAGAAGCATAAATTCCTCGATAAGTTTGTTGGCATCCTTGCTTTCCTTGAAAAAGACGTCGATAGGTTTACCATTTTCGTCAATTTCAAATCTCACCTCAGTACGCTCAAATGCGATAGCTCCGTTCTTGAATCTCTCCTCACGAAGTTTTTTAGCCAGTCTGTCGAGAGTAAGGATTTCTTCCTTCATGTCTCCCTCTTTAGTCTCTATCACGCTCTGTGCATCCTCGTATGTGAAGCGACGGTCGGACTTGATGACAGTGTGGACAATCTGATAGTTGATCACCTTGGCATTGTCATCCATTTCAAACATCACCGAATAACAAAGTTTTTCCTCATCAGGACGAAGAGAACAAACCTTATTACACAATCTTTCAGGAAGCATTGGTATAGTTCGGTCGACAAGGTAGACGCTGGTAGCACGGCTGACTGCCTCCTGCTCGATACAATCGTCGAGGTGGACATAGTGAGTGACATCGGCGATATGTACACCGACCTCCCAGTTGCCATTGTCCAGTTTGCGTACAGACAACGCGTCGTCGAAGTCTTTAGCGTCACGAGGGTCGATAGTGAACGTAGGGATATCACGGCAGTCAAGACGTTTTGCGATCTCTTCCGATGATATCTCATCTGGAATAGTGTCCGCATAAGCCTCCACCTCAGCAGGATAGCTATAAGGCAGACCAAATTCGACAAGTATGGCGTGCATCTCAGCATTGTTGTCGCCTGAACTACCGAGCACCACAGTCACCTCACCGACTGGATTTCTGCCCTTTTCGGCCCAATCGATAATTTTAACGATCGCCTTATCACCATCTTTCGCTCCATTCAGTTTGTCGATCGGCACAAAGATATCGTTGCCAAGTATACGGTTGTCGACGAGCAAAAACGCATAATTCTCCTTCACATTCAGTTTTCCGACGAAAGTGTCACGTTCACGTTTCAGCACCTCCATGACCTCACCTTCCTGCTCTTTGCCCTGACGACGGGCAAACAGGCGTACCTTCACTGTGTCGCCGACAGCAGCCTTATTAAGGTTACGGTCGCTGATTATGATTTCATCCCCACCGTCTTCAGGCACAAGAATTGCACCTCCACCGCGTTTGGCTGTGATGACACCGACAAGAGAACCCATACGAGGATTCAAACGGTATTTTCCGACAGGAGACTCAATAAGATAACCCGTCGCAGCAAACTCCTGAAGCACATCTATGATCTGTTGGCGAGCTGTCATGCCGGAATATCCGAGAGTGGCAGCTACATCCTTGTAAGAGACGGGTTCGCCCTGATATTCGGCAAAATATCTAGATATATCATTCACTATCTCTTTCTTACGAACAGAGACGGCTGATTCATGCTTTCTATTTTTATTTTTCGGACGCATAGCTTTTTTCCCGATGCTAAACGCCTTATTCGATTTTTTTCCTCTTTTCATAAATCATCAATTTTATATCTCAAAGATAAGAAATAAATCCAAAAGAAAACAATTCAATGATTACATATTTATATCCCGGCACAAAAAAGAGGGACGAACAATTTGTCCGCCCCTCGTGTGAGATATAATCTGTAAAGAAGTTCCTAAGAACAACTATACATAAATTACTTCTTGATGATCTGACCTGTGATTACACCAGCCTCTGTGTTAGCCTTAACAACGTAGATACCCTTAACCAAGTTAGCAACGTTAACTACGTTAGACTCAGAAGAAGCAACCAAAGAACCAGCTACAGAGTAAACAGCCACGCTGTTAACACCTTCGTTAGCTACAGTGATAACATCAGTTGCAGGATTAGGATAGATAGAGATCTCACCCTTAGCAACAATGTTCTCTACATCAGACTTGAAAGCAACAGGAATCATAAATCCTGCGAAATCTGAACCAAGTTCAATATCCTTTGTCGTTACAGGCCATGCGTTCTTATCTCCAGTCAAAGTCAAATCTGTGAACATATAAGAGATCACGTCATTTGAAACGAAACGCAATGTGATGTAAGAATAATCCTTAGAAGGAAGTTCAACATCACCATAAACCATAGACATCATTGTAGGAATAGAATCTACATAATCAGTGCTATCCTTAGTGTATGTAGGTCTGAACTTAGCCCAATCTGTCTTTGAAGCAATCTTTGTTGCGTCACCACTCTCGAAACGGTACTCAACAGGGAAACGGATATCACTTGAACCTGCTTTGTAATCTGCATAAGGAGTCAAACCTCCAGACTCACCAGCATTGTGTCCTAGACGCATAGCAATAGAAATCTTCTTATCAACAGTACCTGTTCCCAATGGAATACGAATAATCGCATCTGCAACTATATCGTTTTTATCCACTCTCTTGTTATCAGGGATATTTGCAAGTACATATGGAAGGTATCCATATTCTGAATCAAAGAATTCAGCACCACGCTGTTCTCCCTTCTTACAATACATACGGTCTGAAGCCAACCAGCTACCATAAGCATCATCAGATTCTGCTAGGAACAACTGATATCCATACATTTCTGTTGGCTTTGAAGGAAGTCTCTTCTTATATTCTTTCTGTTTCTTAACTTCTGCATCTCCACCATAAGTACCATAAACATAGTTTGATACAGAACCAGCGTAAATTGTACCTTCTGAAGCCAAAGGAGCAAACTTATCAGCATAGAAAGGCTTTGTTCCGTCAGAAACGAACTTCAAATTCTTGATGAAGCAAGATGTTTTCAACTTACTAGGTCCAAAGAATGAAATAAACATAGCCTTGACCTGGTTTGCATCTCCTCTATCTGCGATTGCCTTAGGAAGCAACAAAGAAGAATAAACATACTTTCTTACTTTTCTCAACTTACCAATACCTGGTTTTGTAAATACAGAGTCTCCGTCTACATAATCATAAAAGTCACGCATTGAACAGTCAATAGATACGTGAGAAATACGATACTCAGCCTGCTTATTGTTAGTCTTCCAACGAACAATTGTATCACTATCTATTGCCTGAGTAGTATCAGCCATCAAATCGAATGTTAAACCTTCACGATCCAAGCACTCTCCAGAAAACTCGATATCTTTGTTGAAGTAATACTCAACTTCAAGAATCCAAGTCTTATTCAAATCTATAGCCTCTGGCAAATAAATCAAACCAGAAGTATAAGTTTTTTCTGGTGCATTTATAACCTCTACCATTTCATCACCAGCATCATTCTTAGATTCTTTAATGATTGTAGACTCGTTTTCTGGGTCCGAAGATGGAACGAACTCACAGTTCACCATCTTACCATCTTTAATAACGTAGGATTCTATCTCCGCATTTGCTGAAGCTGCAAGAGCAAGAACGCTACTAGCTAGTAAAATTTTCTTTATCATACTCTTTTCTTTTAATTAATATTCCTAACTATAAAACCTTATTCCGCATTTTTACATACGAAACGCCACAAAAATAGTCTTAAAAAAATAAATCAACAATTTTTCAGCATAAGAAAAATGAAGTATTAATACTTTTTTAACTTTTTCAAGACCGTTTTTATGCCATAAAACACATTTTACAGACTCCACTCAAATCCGTCCTTGGTATCTTTGACCTTAAAGCCAAGTCGAGCCAACTCATCACGGATCTTATCACTTGTAGCCCAATCTTTGTTTGTCTTCGCCTGTTTTCTGATTTCCAAAAGCAAATCGACAGCACCTTTGTAAGCATCGTTCGCTGCTCCTGAATTTTCCTCTACTCTCATTCCAAGAATCTCAATCAGATACAAGTCGAACACCTCTTTCAACTCCTTCAAATCAGCCTCTGAGATTGTAGCCTTACCGTCTGCCACTGTATTAATGATACGTGTTGCGTCGTATAAATGAGAAATCACAATTGGAGTGTTCAAGTCGTCGAGCATTGCGTCCTCACAAAGCTGACGATAGTTTTTCATCTCCATTGATGTCTCTTTCGACGGTGTAAGCTTCTGCAGACGTGCATAGCTCTCACACAATCTTGCGAATCCCTTTTCTGCTGCGACCAAAGCTTCGTTACTGAAATCTACAGTGCTGCGATAATGTGCCTGAAGAATGAAGAAACGGATTGTCATAGGTGCGTATGCCTGAGTAAGCAGTTTGTGGTTTCCTGTGAAAAACTCATCCAACGTGATGAAGTTTCCAAGAGACTTACCCATCTTCTGACCGTTGATAGTGATCATATTATTATGCATCCAATAATGCACCGTCTCCTTGCCAAGGGCTGCTGTGCTCTGTGCGATCTCACACTCATGGTGTGGGAAAATCAAGTCCATTCCGCCTCCATGAATATCAAACTCTTCGCCAAGATACTTAGTTCCCATTGCCGAGCACTCCATGTGCCAACCAGGGAAACCGTCGCTCCATGGTGACGGCCAACGCATGATATGCTCTGGCTGAGCCTTCTTCCACAACGCGAAATCTAGAGCGCAATGTTTTTCACTCTGACCATCAAGCTCACGTGTTGTCTCCAACAAGTCCTCGATATTTCTACCAGACAATTTACCGTAGCGATGGTCTTTGTTGTATTTCTTAACGTCGAAATAGATAGAGCCCTCACTCTCGTAAGCATAACCTGCGTCAAGAATCTTCTTGACGAAATCAATCTGCTCAATAATATGGCCCGACGCGTGAGGCTCTATGCTTGGTGGCAATACGCCAAGCTTTTCCATTGCAGAATGGTAACGGTTAAGGTAATATTGCACTACCTCCATTGGCTCCTTCTGCTCAAGACGCGCTTTCTTAGCAATTTTATCTTCTCCCTCATCTGCATCATGCTCCAAATGTCCCACATCTGTGATATTGCGAACATAACGAACCTTATAGCCAAGGTGAGTCAAAAATCTGAACAAGATATCAAATGTGATAGCCGGACGTGCATGTCCAAGATGACCGTCACCATAGACAGTCGGACCGCACACGTACATTCCAACGTATGGCTCTTTCAACGGTTTGAATATCTGTTTAGTACGTGTTAATGTATTATATATTAATAATTTGTGTTCCATATATTATAATGAAATTGGCACTTCTCTTTTAATACTCATATCCAAAGAAATCAAAGTTTCAGTCGACATTACGCCCTTGATACTCTGGATTTTTCCATTTAGAAGATCCATAAGATCCTCATTGTCTTTCGCATAAAGTTTAACCATCATTGTGTATGGTCCTGTTGTAAAGTGACACTCTACAACCTCAGGGATTTTCTCCAATTCAGGCACAACAGTAGCATACATAGATCCCTTTTCAAGCTTGATACCGATGTAGGTACAAGTCTGGTAGCCCAAAGTTTTTGGGTTGACGTGATAGCCCGATCCAACGATCACACCTGTGTCAATAAGACGCTGCACACGTTGGTGGATAGCAGCTCTCGAAACCTCACAATCCTCAGCAATATCCTTAAACGGGATTCTGGCATTCTTAGTGATTATGTTAAGAATTTGTCTGTCTAAGTCGTCGATTTTTTCCATCTTTCAACTTTTTTATTCTTTTTTACAAATTTAGTTCAAAAATAGATTTTTTCTTTCACTTTTTTCCAAAAATGCCGATTTTTTTCTCAAAAAGACAAAAAAAAGCGTTGTTCATACGAACAACGCTTTATATTTATCAATTGCAAATGATTATTCAGCAACAACACTGAACTTAACCTCTGCAGAAACCTCCTTGTGAAGACGAGCAACAGCAACGTACTCACCAAGAGACTTAACAGACTCCTTAACAGAGATGATCTTTCTGTCTACATTGTATCCAGCTTTCTCAAGAGCATCTGCAATCTGAATGTTAGTTACTGAACCGTAGATAGCTCCAGTCTCTTTATTAGCCTTAGTTGGGATAGTAAGTGAAACTGCGTTCAACTTAGCTGCCAATTCCTCAGCATCAGCCTTGATCTTAGCAAGCTTGTGAGCTCTCTGCTTCAAGTTCTCAGCCAATACCTTCTTTGCAGAAGGAGTAGCAACGATAGCCTTTCCCTGAGGAATAAGGTAGTTAAGACCGTATCCGTTCTTTACCTTCACAACGTCATCCTTGTAACCAAGATTAGCAACGTCTTCTAGCAATATAATTTCCATTGTTATTCCTCCTGTTTATTACTTCAACAAATCTGTTACGTATGGTAGCAATGCAAGGTGACGTGCACGCTTAACAGCCTGAGCAACCTTACGCTGGAACTTCAAAGATGTACCAGTTAGACGGCGAGGCAAAATCTTACCCTGCTCGTTAAGGAACTTCTTCAAAAATTCAGGATCCTTGTAGTCGATATACTTGATACCGTTCTTCTTGAAACGACAGTACTTCTTTCTCTTAACGTCTACTGTAGGAGGCGTCAAATATCTGATTTCTGATGCGTTCTGTGCCATGTCTTAGTTCTCCTTATTTTTGCCGTTCTTTCTCTTTACAGCATATTCAACTGCATACTTGTCCAACTTAGTAGTCAAGAAACGAAGCACCTTCTCGTCACGACGGAACTGAAGCTCCAATTTCTCTACCATTGTAGGCTCTGCCTCAAACTCGAACAAGCAGTAAAAGCCTGAGCTCTTCTTGTCGATTGAATAAGCAAGCTTACGCATACCCCAAAGCTCCTCATTAACGATCTTTGATCCTTCGTTAACAAGTACGCTCTTGAATTTTTCTGCCGTTTCCTTCATCTGTTCGTCAGACAAAACGGGAGTTAAGATGAAAACGACCTCGTAATGATTCAACATAACTTGTTTATTAATTAATTAAAATAATTTGCTCTAAAAGCGGTGCAAAAGTAGGAATAATTTTTCTTCTATCCAAACATTCATTCAAAATTCGGAAAATTGTTGATAAATTACCATAACGTTGTCGATCTCTTTTGCATTTATTTTACAGAACTCCTCTGAAAACTTATATTCTCTGTTTTTTTGTTTTATATGCGCTCGCCTTCGGCTCGCAAGTGGGAAGGGTGAAGGACGTCCCGTCCTTTGGAATCCTCATTTATGACACTTCAACCTTCATTTTAATCCTACCAAATATTCAAAAAAAAATGGAGACGCTAATCTTCACGTCTCCATTCTTCATTATGCATTTTGCATTTTTAATTCATATTAATACTCGTCCCAGCTCTTGATCTTAATGTCCTCAAACTTAAGTTCGCAAACCGAACGGATGAATGCACTTGCTAGACGGGCATTGGTAATCAACGGTATGTTGAAGTCGATAGCTCCACGACGTATCGCATATCCGTTCTTTATCTCTCGCTCCGTATTGTTCTTTGGTATGTTGATCACCAAATCAAACTCTTTGTTATGGATCATCTCCATGACATTTTTCTTTGCATTTGGTTCATCCGGCCAACCTACTGGAGTAGACTTGATTCCGTTCTCATCCAAGAACTTGTATGTTCCATATGTGGCGTAGATATCAAAACCGTTTTTCTGAAGCATCTTGCAGGCGTCAAGCAAATCTACTTTCGATTTTGCCTCTCCTGACGAAATCATCACGTTCTTCTTTGGAATCTTGTAGCCTACCGACAACAACGACTTCAACAATGCCTCCGACAAATCATCGCCTATACATCCTACCTCTCCTGTCGAACTCATATCCACTCCATGCACCGGATCTGCTTGCGTCAGACGGGCATAAGAGAACTGCGATGCCTTAACTCCTACATAATCAAGGTCGAACGCACTCTTCTCTGGCTTCTCCACTTTCTGGCCCAACATAATCCTTGTGGCAAGCTCAATAAAGTTGATCTTCAACACTTTGCTGACAAATGGGAAGCTTCGTGACGAACGCAAATTACACTCAATAACCTTGATTTCATTGTTCTTTGCCAAGAACTGGATGTTGAATGGTCCGGAAATATGAAGTGCGGCTGCAATCTTTCGCGCGATCGCTTTGATTCTGCGAACTGTCTCAACATATATCTTTTGTGGTGGGAACTGTGTCGTCGCATCTCCTGAGTGAACTCCGGCAAACTCGATATGCTCACTGATTGCGTAAACAACAATCTCACCGTTCTGTGCTACCGCATCTATCTCGATTTCCTTACATCTCTCCATAAACTCAGAGATGACAACAGGATGTTTCTTTGATACGTTGGCTGCCAACTTCAAGAAATTCTCAAGCTGCGACTTGTCGTAGCAGACGTTCATTGCGGCTCCAGACAACACGTATGATGGGCGAACCAACACTGGGAAACCGACCTCATCAACAAATCCATAGATATCTTCAAGACTTGTCAACTCACTCCAACGTGGCTGGTCGATTCCTAGTTCATCACACATAGACGAGAACTTCTGTCTGTCCTCAGCACGGTCGATGTCAACAGCCTGTGTGCCAAGCAATGTGACTCCAGCGTCTGACAACTTGACCGCAAGATTGTTTGGAATCTGTCCTCCCGTCGACACGATTACTCCCTTTGGATTCTCCATCTCTATGATATCCATCACACGCTCAAAACTCAACTCGTCAAAGTAAAGTCTGTCACACATATCATAGTCAGTCGAAACTGTCTCTGGATTGTAGTTGATCATGACTGAGCGAAGTCCTTCCTTGCGGATCGTGTTCAACGCATTTACTCCACACCAGTCAAACTCTACAGATGATCCGATACGGTAGGCTCCTGATCCAAGCACAACAACCGATTTGTGGTCGCCGACATACTTGACATCATTTGCCGATCCTGAATATGTGACATATAGATAGTTGGTCTGTGCTGGATACTCAGCAGCAAGTGTGTCTATCTGCTTGACTACTGGCACAATGCCTCTGCTCTTTCTGTGTGCACGGACATTCAAAACCTCTTTTTCAATCACATCGTTGCTACACTTTGTAACAAGACGAGCGATCTGGAAGTCGGAGAATCCCAACTGTTTTGCACGAAGAAGAATTCCGTCAGGCAACACCTTCAATGAATTGAATCCTGCAAGGTCTTTCTCCTGTCTGATTATATTTTCTAGTTTTTGCAAGAACCACAAATCAATCTTTGTCAACTCGTGTATTCTTTCTATCGAATATCCTTCGTGAAGAGCCTGAGCAATATAAAAAATACGCTTGTCTGTTGGCTGTGAAAGTGCCGAATCCAAATCGTCTGACATCAGATCTTTGTTTGCGACAAATCCGTGCATGCCCTGTCCGATCATACGTAGACCCTTCTGGATGCTCTCCTCGAATGTGCGTCCGATCGCCATAATCTCACCTACCGACTTCATTGAAGATCCAAGCAGACGGCTGACTCCATGGAATTTACCAAGATCCCAACGTGGAATCTTACATACTATATAGTCGAGTGCAGGCTCAAAGAATGCTGAAGTCTCCTTAGTCACAGAGTTTTTAAGCTCTGGCAAAGCATAGCCCATACCAAGTTTTGCAGCGACAAAAGCAAGAGGATATCCCGTCGCCTTTGAAGCCAACGCAGAAGATCTTGAAAGACGGGCGTTAACCTCGATCACTCTATAATCTTCACTCTGTGGGTCGTAAGCGTACTGCACATTACACTCACCGACAATTCCGATATGGCGGATAATGCGGATTGCAGTCTCACGAAGTTTATGATAATCTTTATTTGAAAGTGTCTGCGACGGTGCGACTACGATACTCTCTCCTGTGTGGATGCCAAGTGGGTCGAAGTTTTCCATATTACATACTGTAATACAGTTGTCGTACTTATCGCGCACTACCTCATACTCTACCTCTTTCCATCCCTTCAACGACTTCTCCACCAAAACCTGTGGTGAGTAAGAGAATGCCTTCTCCACAAGTATTCTCAACTCTTCGTCGTTGTTGCAGAATCCAGAACCAAGTCCACCTAGTGCGTAAGCAGCGCGCACGATCACTGGGTAACCAAGTTCGTTTGCGGCCTTCAATGCGTGGTCGATATCTGTAACTGCCTCACTCTTAATATAGTTGACGTTGATTTCTGCCAACTTTGAGTTGAATATCTCACGGTCTTCGGTATCGATGATTGCCTGGACAGGTGTTCCAAGCACCTCTATATTATATTTCTCAAGGATGCCTCCCTTATATAGAGCCACTCCACAGTTCAACGCTGTCTGTCCACCGAACGACAAGAAAATACCGTCTGGACGCTCTTTCTGGATGACTCTCTCCACAAACTCAGGAGTGACAGGCAAGAAATATACTTTGTCAGCCACACCTTCAGATGTCTGTACTGTAGCGATGTTCGGATTGATAAGCACCGTCTTCACGCCCTCTTCACGAAGAGCCTTCAACGCCTGTGAGCCAGAGTAGTCGAACTCTCCTGCCTCACCGATTTTCAATGCTCCTGAACCAAGCAACAATACCTTGTTATACTTCTTAGGTCCTGTGAACTTGCCCTCGTCGATGATGCTTACAGGCTCTTTGCTCTGCTTTGCAACCATATCCACAAATGTGTCGAACAAGAATTCTGTATCTGTAGGACCTGAGCTTGCCTCTGGATGGAACTGAGCCGAGAAGAACGGCTTAGACTTATGACGGATACCCTCATTTGTACCGTCGTTCATATTGATGAACAATGGCTCCCAATCAGATGGGATTGTCTTGTTGTCGACGGCAAAACCGTGGTTCTGCGAAGTGATGTATGCACGTGTGCTGCCTACCATGCTCACAGGCTGGTTGTGGCTGCGGTGACCATACTTCAATTTATAAGTTTGGGCTCCCGCTGCGATTGAAAGCAACTGGTTACCCATACAAATACCAAAGATTGGCTTATTTTTCTGCAATGCGACGCGGATGTGCTCCACTGTTTTTCCACAAAGAGCCGGATTACCCGGACCGTTAGAGATGAATAGTCCATCATACTCAAGAGTGTTGAAATCGTAGTCCCAAGGCACGCGAGTTAGGGTCACATCTCGTTTCAACAAACAACGGATAATATTGTTCTTGACACCACAGTCGACCATCACGATCTTGTACTTACCCTTTCCGTAAGTGACAACATCCTTGCAGCTTACCTTAGCCACAAGATTCTCTTCATTCGGATCGACGAACGGAATGTCTTTATTTTCATCAGGGAACACCAACTTACCCTTCATTGCTCCCTTCTCACGAACGATCTTCGTAAGTTCACGGGTGTCAATACCACATATTCCAGGAATTTTCTCTGCCTTTAGCCAATCACCAAGGCTCTTCACAGCGTTCCAGTGGCTGTAGCGGTCGGAGTAGTCGGAAATAATGATTGCGGATGCCTGAATTTTGTCAGACTCATAAAATTTGGAAATACCGAACTCATCCTTTTCGTCGTTTGGCACTCCATAGTTGCCGACGAGTGGGAATGTGACTGTTAACAACTGGCCTGCATAAGATGGATCCGTCAAGCTTTCAGGGTAACCTACCATAGCCGTGGCAAATACCACCTCTCCAGAAACAGGAGCCTCGTATCCGAACGATTTTCCTTCAAACACGGTACCATCTTCAAGCACCAAATTAAATGGTCTGTATGCGTGCATATTCTTTTATTTTTTTCAGTTCTTAAAAAATCGCACAAATTTCGTGATAATTTTTGATTATAGAAAGAGAAATTTGAAAAAATCCGCAAATTGTGAATAACGACAAGCTATTTCAACAAAAAATGACAGCAAATACGAGCTTATGGCAGCAATATGTTATTTTACGACTCATCACACGACTATATATAGTAATAGTAGATAATAAAAAAAGACGGAGCTGTCCGCCGCTCCGTCTTCTCTTGACTCAAGAACTCTAATCTCTAAAATTCTGAGCTATACTTCTATTTTTTCTTGTCTTTCTTTCCGTCTTCCTTCACTTTACTTTTTCGATCCACGAAAGATTCCTTGTAAAGTTTAGGATCCTTGATTATCTCAACAGCCTTTTTCACCACGTCACTTTGGGTGTTCATGATCTCGTAGTATGTGCCACGTCCCCAAAGGTCGCTGGCGATCAAAGCCTTGATATTGATCTTCATGTGTTCGCGAGATCGTTTGATCTGATCCTCATCTCGTTCGATCTTGGCTTCGTCCGCCTGCTTCAACATATCTTCCAGCATATCGTCTGTCACAACAAATGTCTTGTTGAACTCGGCAAACGATCCTTCCTGCTCATAATCATACTTGCCATTCAGTTTCTCACGGTTTCGCTCCACATATTTCAAGCAATATTTGTTGAGCACTCCCTTGCCGATCACTTTTCTGTAGTAGGCAGTGTTGTAAGTAGTGTCAAGCGGCACGAACACATCCGGCATGATACCTCCTCCTCCATAGATTGTACGCTCCTTATATAAAGTAGTGTACTTCAACGAATCTGGGAAGGAAATGCTGTCTTCATGCATATACTCACCATGAGCCCATCTGTCGCTCAAATCCTTTGCATAGTCTTTGTTTCCCTTCTTCTCGTATGGCTTCTGCACACATCTTCCTGCAGGAGTATAGTATTTGGCGATTGTAAGACGCATCTCACTTCCATCTGCAAACTTGAACGGTTTCTGCACCAAACCTTTTCCAAATGTACGGCGGCCAACAATGACAGCTCTGTCAAGATCCTGCAATGCGCCAGCTGTGATCTCCGACGCAGAGGCTGAATTCTCGTCTACAAGAATAACAAGTCTGTTTTTATGATCAGCAAGTGTCGTCACATTCTCACGGAACTGACCCTCTTTTCTTTTTGCAGGTGCCATCATTGCTCCGTCGCCATCAAAGTATCTGTCAGACGAACGGAACTCCTGCCTTGGCTGGTGCACGCCTTCTGTGTAAACCACCATCGAATTATCCGGCACAAACATAGACACAAGGTCTTTTGCCGTATTCAAGAATCCACCACCGTTGCCCTGAAGGTCGATAATCATATACTTCATTCCCTGCTTTGAAAGTTTGTTGAAAGCCTCAACATACTCATCCATAGTGGTGCGCGCATAACGGTTGATCTTGATATAGCCCACCTCATTGTCTATCATATAAGATGCGTCTACACTATACAAAGGAATTTTGTCTCTGGTAATCGTAAACTGCAATGGTCCAGTCTCACCGCCTCTAATTACTGTAATATTCACATCCGTGCCACGTGGACCACGCACACGTTTCTGAATCTCGTTAGTGCTCATCTTAACGATGTTCTCTCCATCTACAGACACTATTTTATCGCCAGCCATGATACCCACCTTCTCTGCAGGAGCTCCACTTATTGTCTGCATCACCACCATCGTGTCTTCCAACATCTGGAATGTCACACCGATTCCGTCGAAATCACCGCGCAAACCTTCATTGGCTTTTTCAACTTCCTCCTTTGGAATATATGAGGAATGGGGGTCGAGCGACTGCAACATTGCCGCAATAGCCTCGTCGGCAAACTCTTTCTCGTTGACTGTATCCACATAATTGTTGATCACAAAATGAGAAGCCCAAATTATTTTCTGAAGATCAGGAGACAATCCTGATTGCTGCGCGTTCACATAAGAAATTGACATCAACGATATCAAAACCGCAAAAAATGCTTTTATTTCCTTTCTCATCACCTATAATTATCAAATCCAAATGCGAAATTACACATTATTTTATGCATTACCACCCTACCCGCATCAATTATTTCCAATATTTAAGAATTTTTAGCAAAGAAAAAAGGCTTCACCCAAACGGATGAAGCCTTATGTTTTCAGCGTAAAGTTATTACTTTGCAGCCTCAGCAGCAGCAGCAACAGCCTCAACAGCGTTAGCAACTGTGTCACCAGCAGCCTTAGCAGCAGCAACTACAGAATCAGCAGCAGCAGCTACAGCAGCAGCAGCTGAATCAGCCTTTGCGATTGAATCAGCGATTCTGATAGAATCAGCCTTAGCAGCCTCACAAGCAGCCTTGTCACACTTAGATCCACAGCAAGATGCTAGACATAGAGCAGCACCAGCAACAAAGAATAGAACAACTTTTTTCATTTCTCTTGTATATAATATGAATTAAACAAATTCGTTTTTTGAAACCGATGCAAAATTACACTTATTTTTAATAACATGCATTAAAAACACGTTTTTTTTCACTTTTTTTTGCTATATTTTTTCCACAATGTAAGCAACACAAATATTTCAATGGCAAATTGCAGTGTTTTTCGGGGAAAAATGGTTCATTTTCACACTATAAAAGGGAATACTTATACAAGACTGACGATAGCGATCGACTAAATGAAAATAAAAAAAAGACGCACGACCGTGCGTCTCTACGTAATTTTGAATTCAGCATTTTGAATTTAGCATTCAAAATTATTCCTCGTCCTCATTGTCTGTGAAGACTCCTGTTTTGTCGCAGTATCCGTACTCTCCCTCAAGCACATCTGCAATACGGTCTTCATCAAACTTCTGAGCCAACTTTTCTCCTGCTTTCTTGTCTTTCTCCACCTGATCCACTACATACTGAAGAATTTCGTCTTCATCTATATCAACTTCGTCATCTGAATCCTCATCAAAGAATCCCTGCTCTTCGTAGTAATCGTAAAGGATATCGAGGATGTATTCCACCTCCTCTGCAGTCGTGTCGGCATACTCTTCATCCAAGTTTGCCAAAATAAAATCCACAGCTTCCTTATCGTCGTATCCGATTTCGTCTTGTGCCATAATATATTGTTTTTAGTTTATAATTTCATTTTTAATTTGGATGGTTTGAACCCCTTCCTTCAATCCGATTCGAATTGTGTCAGGCACTCTTCTGTCCCCTCCTCAACACGAATATCTTATTCGATGTCTTTTCATCATTGTCCGTAATCTCAATATCCAAACCATTATTTTCAGCAAAGGTTTTCATTTCTTCCGCATCAAAGAAATTGATATTGCGCGACACTTTGTTGAAATGAATGACAGAGGATGTCGAGAACCATTCCGTCAACTTGGTGATTTTATGCGTCTTCTCCTGGCTCTTGTCTGCATCCCTCACAATGATTTTTCCTCCTTCTTTCAATTTTTCCAGACATTTGCAAAGCACTCTTTCTCGATCTTCCGATGTCATATAATGCAACACATCATTGAGAATGAAGACGTCGCTCTCCACAAAATCCGCACTGACAATATCTCCAACACTATATGTTTGGTTTGATGAGACTGAGTAGCAATGCTGAGCTATCTCAATTTTATCCTCGTCATAGTCGTACGAATGTATCTCGGCACCCGGCAGAGTGTGGCTCAACATAAACGACAGATAGCCATAGCCACATCCCAAATCTGAGACGACGGAATTGTCCGGAATCTGTTGCCAATACTTCAGATAATCATTCTCCAATCTGATTTTGACTTTGGTGTAATACTCAAGCACCGGACCTTTCAGAATAAAGTTCTGCTCCAACAGATGACGGAAATATGGATTCTTTGGTGTATCAATGTCTCTGCAAAGCTCATCATACTCTTTCTTTATCATCGCTTCATATTCTGCGGCATCTTCCTTGAACAGTCTTTTCGCTCTGTCGGACGGTGCGCAAGCTCTTCTTTCGCATACCTTCATCGCGATATTCGTGCGGCCTACATATATAATATCACCTTTGCGGATTCCGTAATGATGGCCGGCGAAGACAACTGGCAGAATGTCGATGCCAAGCTCACTCGCCAAGAAAAATGCTCCAGGATGAAATTTTGCGATTTTTCCGTCGACACTTCTTTCGCCTTCTGGGAAAACACAGATACTATACCCGTTGGCTACCAACGATTTTAGCTGTGGTATGTAGTCTTCAGTGGCGTCGTCGCTACAAAAAAAGCCTGACAGATGAAGAAGTATTCCATAGACAGGTGAATTCCAGTTGGTCTTCTTTGCCATAATCACCACTTTTGGTGTAAGTGCCATCACTCGCACAATGTCGAGCACCGACTGATGGTTGGCAATTATCATCGCTGGTTTTGTAAAATTCTCGTGCGTATTATCCGCATCTTTTCTGGTCAGACGTGGAGTGGCTATCCATAGCAAACATCTGCAGAAATAGCAAATCAGATAATGGAGCAAGTTGTACCGCCATATTTTTTTCAGCGGCAAACAGTATGACAGCATCGCAATCAATGAGAGCAAAATGCCCGCTATACCGAAACTGCCAATCAGAAGGATTGTCCAAAACAGACTGTTGATTGTGATTGGAGACAATCCTTTCTCTGTGCGTCGTGTGACAAACATTCTGAAAATCAATGGCTGCAACACATATGCTATCAGCACCGTCGCAAACATACCTATTAAAGATGTATAAGCCACCGTCAGCAACGAAGGATGATCAGCAAACACCAACACTCCCATGCCAAGTATGGACACTACAGATGAGAAGAAGATGGCAATCTTGTGCGACAACAATGTGTGCCTGCCCCTACTATATTCATCCACAAGTCCATCCGTGATGAAAATGCTGAAATCATCACCAATACCGAAGATGAATGTTGAGATTATGACACTTACAATATTGAATGACAGTCCGAAGATATGCATCACTCCAAGGATTATCAGCCAAGCCAACGCCATCGGCATAAAGCTCAGCAGCGCAGTCTCCAACCTTCCATAATTAAGCAACAAGCCAAGGAATACAATCAGCGACGACACTCCCAACACAAAGTTGAAATCATCCTGCACACTTCTCATATACCCCTGGACAAAGTGAGGTTTGTCGAGAATCACGACATTCTTACTGCCAATAAACGAATCATAAACTTTCTGTTTTGCTTCCGACTTCATCACGACATTGGATATTGCCATTTTCATTCCGTCTTCCGAACAAAACCAGCTGTTTATATGCTTGCTTAGAGGAGACTTCGGAACTTTCTCGAATGCAGACAACACACCGTCTGACTTATATTCAGCATTGACAATTTTGATGAACGGCTCGAAGGCTGACGGCTCGAAGCCATATTTCTCCGCAGATTTTTTCAACTGCTGCTCCACATTTCTTTTTCGCGCATCAGTCCAGAATGAATTCCATTTTTCTATTTTCTCCTGTTGCTCTTTGCCCGACACAAGCAGTTTATCCAAATGAGAATGACGCACAATGTCGCCAGCACCGAGCAGAGAATCAAGAGTATGATTCATTTTATGATATGAGACGAGAGCCTCCTCGTCTGTCTCTCCAGCTGAAACAAAATATATCGACACTTCCCCATCCTCACACGTGGAACTCTGCAGTTTTTTCTCCACATCAATAACGCCTTCGGGATAGTAGCAAAGATGGTTCATGTCGGCATCAAAATCGACATCATTGTAGTGATACAATCCGTAGCCAGAAAGCAAAAGTATCACCACCACCAAAAATGAGACATTCTCTATCTTATACGCATTAACAGACTCTATCCACTGTAAAAGTCTGCGTTTCTCCCCCGTCTCCCCATAACTCATGATATGAGGGAGATAGACAAGACAGAAGATCATCGCACCAATTATCATATTAGACGCGAGGAGGCCGAAATCCACAAGCAATGATGAGGATGTGAATGTCAGGCTGAAGAAAGCTCCGATTGTGGTGAGGCTACCGATAGTCAATGGCGACGACAACTCCTTAATCAACTGCTGTGCATCCTTGCAATGCTCTTTATGCGTCACCACATGGATTGCATAACTCATCACAACTCCCATAATCGCACTGCTTGCTCCCATCGCAATCAGAGAAATCGAATCCTTGAACAATGCCATCACTGCCATCGAGAAAAGGAATCCGAAACTGCTCGGCAACAATATGAGAAAGACACTCTTTCTATCGCGGAAAGAAAAGAATATAATCATGCAGATTGCCAAGATGCCTACTATAATTGTCAGACGCATATCTTTCTGGATGCAACGTGAATTGTACACACCCATCACTGGTCCGCCGAAGCAATCTATTTTTGCTTCCTCATGTCCCGACACCACCTTCTCCAATATTTCTGTAAGCCGTTGTGAGGCATTAACATCGCCAGCCGGGAAAGTGGGAGTAATGGTGACAATTGCTGTGGAATCCGTGGAAAGGTAAACACCACCGTCGATTATAGAATATTTCGATGACACTCGAGTATTGGCAAGGCTTTTCAATGCTGGAGACGCGAGTCCGAACGGATCTTTATAGATATAGTCTGCCGCAAAATTTCCAAACAGTCCATGCAGCGACTCGTAGTTTGCGGCCATCTTCCTATCAATGGCATCCGCAGAAAAGATAGAATCAAATGCCGAGTAGACGGAATTGTCTATATAAATTGGTAGATTGCTATAGATGATATCAGACGTGGATTGAGCAGCGTTCGGATCAACTGAAAAATCCACGCTTTGGGCAAGTTCAGGCACAAGAGCTTCATTCAGTTCTTTTTCCAATGCCAAAGCACATTTGTGGACAGAAGCTATATTTCCATCTTTTGCGCTCACCATCACAACGACATTATCCTTCACTTTGAGTTTTTCAAACACCAGTTTCTGGACAGCGTTGTTTCCATTGTCTGGCAGGATCTTCATTATGTCCTGCTCCACATTCAGACGTGAAGCGGAGAATCCAAGGAGGACAACAAACACAACAAGCGACATCCACAATAGTGAACGCCGTTGCTCAAAAAAGTTATATATCGATAAAAATATCCTATCCACTTACTTATATAGTCAATAATTAACAATTAAGAATTAACAGTTGGGTCGTCACAGACGGTAAAAGATCCAACTAAAAATAGTCAACCACTAATTATCAACCATTAACTATTAATTCTTAATCCACCACATCATCAGCGATGTCGTCGTCTCCGTCATAATCATCGTCTGTGATTTCTATATCAATGATTGGAGCCTGACGTTTGAACGCCTCGTTAAGAGAAATGATTGTCTCTGTGCTTGATATTCCCTTGATTGCCTGCAATCGTTCGTGAATCAAACGCAAGAAATCACGGTTGCTCTTTGCGTATATCTTGATGAACATCGCATACTCTCCGGTAGTGTAGTGGCATTCCACCACCTCAGGGATTTTATACAACGCATCCACAACATCCTGAAAATCATTCGCGTCTCGCAAGAAGATGCCCATGTATGCACATGTGTTGTAGCCGATCTTCGATGGGTCAAGGACAAACTCCGAACCTTTGATTACTCCGATCTTCTGCAACTTCTGTATACGCTGGTGAATAGCGGCGCCAGAGACATTACATTCTCTCGCCACTTCCAGAAATGGCATACGCGCATTGTCTGAGATCAGCTTCAAAATTTTCTCATCTAATTTGTCAATGTGTTTCTGTCCCATATCTTTCGTTGTTTAGTGATTAATGTTTTTTTCGATAAACTCACTCGCTTTTGCCAAAGCATCCACTTTCCCCACATCTATCAGCTGCAAATCTGTCGACTCATGGAGTTGGATATTATGAGACGTCGCCATATCCAGATAAAAATCTATGATAGAAAATTTATCAGGATACCCAGACATCTCTCGCAAAAGTGATGGATTTATAATATGTATTCCAGCAAACGCCAACTGATTGTTTGGCTCATCAAACACAGCGACGTCGCCTTTTGTATCTCCAGTTTTTAGATTTTTCCAGGCACGCAGTCTGCCATCTTCTGATGAGATCAACTGACGTGAAGAATCACGGTGTGAGCACAACAATGTAGCCTCTGCATCGCTCGCTGTATGTGCATCATACAACGCTTTGATATCCGCATTGGAAAAAATATCCACATTATGGACAATGACAGGCTCGTCACCGCCGAACGTTTCAAACGCACGTTTCAATCCGCCGCCTGTGTCGAGCAGGAAATCACGCTCGTCGGATATTTTCACGTCTACGCCAAAATCATTGGATTTAAGATAGTCTATAATCTGTTCTCCAAAATGATGTACATTCACCATAAAATCCGTCACGCCAAAACGTTTCAAATTTTCTATGCAATGGTAAAGCAACGGTTTTCCGTTAAGCTCAACCAACGCTTTGGGCTTATTGTCGGTCAGCGGGCGGAGACGTGTGCCAAGTCCGGCAGCGAAGATCATTGCTCTCATTTGCTACTTTTTTTAGTTGTTGACAAAATGGCGTCGTATGCTTTCCTGTCATGAAGGATTTCTGAAGCTTTTTTAGTCTCCTTGTCATATTTCAAGTTTTCCTCAGAAGCTCCTTTCTGGAAATAATAACGTTGAGCCAAATCGGTAGAGATCAAACGGATGATGTCCTCCTTGTTTTTATCAAGCTCTTCATCCTGGCAACGGAAAAGAGCCATTTGCAATGCGTCATACTGCTGTTTTGCAGCCTCGTATGTGCTATCTTTCTTTGCTTTTTCCACAAGAGCATCAAAAAGTTTTTCCTTATCAGTCTTGTAGCTGAAATCTTTGCTCACAACAAAATTCTTGAAATCCTGCCAATCCGTGAATTTGAAATCTTGGATCGACGGAATTGTCGGATGTTCAGATGCCCACTTTGTGCAATAATCGAAGACTATATTCTTCACGTAAAGCTGATAAACAATCTGAGCAGGGACACTGTCTCCGGTATAGACTGTGTCCGGCATCACACCGCAACCATCCTTCACTATTCTGCCATTCTTTGTTTTAAACTCATGAGTCAAGCTATCAGGAATGACAAATTTCTTTCCATCCTCACGTGTACGGGCATAGTCGATAGCCTGGATGCAACGTCCGGAAGGGATATGATATTTCGAGATTGTCAATTTAAGGCTGCCACCAAATGGAAGACTACGGCTTGTCTGCACAAGTCCCTTGCCATAAGTGCGCTCACCCAAAATGACAGCTCTGTCTAAATCCTGCAATGCTCCAGAGACGATTTCAGCAGCGGATGCACTCTCTCCGTTCACCATCACCACAATTGGGATTTCCAAATCGACAGGATCTTTTGTAGTGGAGAATGTCTCATCCCACTCTTTTACCTTACTCTTCGTGTAGACAACCTTTGTGCCCTTCTCCACAAAACATCCTACAATGTCTACCGCTTCTGAAAGAATACCTCCCGGATTGGAACGAAGGTCGATGATCAAGCCTTTGATACCAGACTGTTTCAGCCTCTTCAACTCTGTCTTGAAAATATCGGCCGTGCCAGTGGTGAAACCCGTCAAATGGATATAGCCGATGTTGTCACCGATATTTTTTGCCAAGTTGACGGAAGATATCGTGATATTGTCACGCACAATATTAAGAGTCACCTCCTTATCAGCACGCTTTACAACCACCTTGACCGATGTGCCTGCCACACCACGCAACTTCTTGCTGACATCAGATGTTGTGCTGCCGACAACTTTCTCACCGTCGACGCTAAGGATCACGTCGCCAGCCTTTAGTCCATATTTATGAGACGGAGAATTTTCATACACCTCCTGGATTATCACCAGACTGTCGCGCTGGGAGATCACCGAACCCACACCAGCGTAAGTGCCGGTAGTCATAAACTTCAGGTCGTCCATCTCACGCTCAGGAATATACATAGTATAAGGGTCAATCTTGTTGAGCATGGCGTTGATTCCCGTCTCCACCGTCTTCTCAACAGAGAATGTATCGACATAGAACATGTCAAGTTCACGCAACAAAGTAGAATAGATTTCCAGGTTTCGAGATACCTCTGCATTTTTATTAGCCAAAACCGATGTCGGAGCCACAGCAGCCAACAAACCGACCATAGCCGCATATATGTTTCTTTTCAATCCCATATTACGAATTCAAAGTTATTAATGCAACAAAATTATCAAAAAGGATAGAAAACTCAAATTAGAATAGAGTTTAATTTTTCATCTCCGACAAGATTTCCCAATGTCCGTTTTTATTTGCGCCCACATGTCTGAGCATCCCCTCGTCGACAAATTATTCCTACCGATATAAAACACTTAACGGTGTATTTGATGAAATCTCTTGCAAAATTCTCAATATCCTCTTGCAAAATTCTCAATATCCAGTCATTATAAATGAATTTCCCTCTGCTCGGATAATCCAAAAATCTGGATTTTTCATTGTGCCTAGTTAACAAAATTGGATAATTATTTTCATAAAAATCCAGAAAACTGATTGTATCTAAATGCATTCTACTTTTTGTTCTATTATAATTGTACATTTGTAGAGCAAAAAATAAGTTAATAAACTCTTTTTATAAAGTATCTTGGTATGATAAAAAAATTACTCCTAACCGTTTACACAACACTATGTTGCTTTTTCCTATATGGAAAGCAAGACTGGAAACTCGTCTGGAACGATGAGTTCGATTATTCTGGCACTCCAGACAATTCAAAATGGTCGTTTGATACAGAGGGCAACAACTGGGATTGGGGAAACAATGAGGCCCAAAACTATACTCCTGCTGATAAAAAGAACGCATGGGTGGAAGACGGCAATCTTATTATCGAAGCTCGTAAAGAGAGATATACTTGGCATGGAGATGGTCAGACCAAGGAATATACTTCCGCCCGTCTGTTTACAAAAGGCAAAGGTGACTGGCTTTACGGAAAAGTGGAAGTTAAAGCTTTGTTGCCCACGGGACGTGGCATGTGGCCAGCCATCTGGATGCTTTCCACAGACGATACGTATGGAGGATGGCCTAATTCCGGTGAGCTTGACATCATGGAAAATGTAGGTCATGATCCTAACAAGATCCACTGCAATATCCACACAGAGGCGTACAACCACAAGAATGGCACGAACAAAGGCAACACGGTGACAACTTCGTCGCCAAGCCAAAACTGGCACATCTACAGCATGGAATGGGATGCTGAAAAAGTGATTTTCTTCCTTGATGGAAATCAAGTTTTCCGTTTTGACAACGAGCACAAATCATATAAAGAGTGGCCATACGACAAGAGATTCCATCTCCTTCTTAACATTGCTGTCGGCGGAAGCTGGGGAGGCGAGCAAGGTATCGACGACGGTATCTTTCCACAACGTATGCTTGTCGATTATGTCCGCATCTACCAATATGGAGAGGTTGAGGAAGAACCTGTGGATGGTGTTTTGAAACTAAAAACTACCATTGCAGAAAACTCATGTGCAGGAGAAAGTTTGGAAATAGCTATCGACACAACAGGAACAGGCAGACTGCTTCATCCCCAAAATTTTGAGATTAAGGTGTCTGAATATTATAAAAATAGCGATTCAAGCAACGACATCAGTTTGCGGGGAACGACAATGGACGGACATGGCTTGATGAAATTGCTTATAGAGCCTGAAGAGGACGTTTATATCACGACACAAGTGAAATATCTAGATCAGTCGATCGACACAACAATTTTTGTCAAAGTTTATCCTCACCCAGTAATAGCCGCTGTGGATAGCATCGGTCCAAAAGATGTGAAAGTAGTTTTGGAGAACTACGATTATGCTCCATATCTATATGCATTAGACAGGGGTCCATTCTACGAAATTGATGAATATCATAATTTGGAAGCAAGGGAATATGTAGTGTCCGTGAAAGATGCTAATGGTTGTACTGTGCAATCTCGATTCACAATCAAAGAGCCAACCGCAGTGGAGCTTATCGCAGGAACAAACATCTCTGTTTATCCAATTGGCAATAATATCATAGTGTCTGGAGCGGAAGCAGGAGCATCATTCCGTGTGGTTGATGCCAATGGAATCAGTGTGACAGAAGGCAATTTGTCTGTCGACGGAATTGTCAACACGTCTTCTTTGGCTAAAGGAATCTACTATGTGATTATTGATGGCAATGCATATCCGATTATAAAGAGATAACATGCACAATTAAAATAACGTGAATTCGACGAAATCAACATTATATAAAATAGACGTTTCCAAATAGTCAATCAATCCCATGATCGTAGGGGCAGGTTTCAAACCTGCCCACAATAGGGATAATAATCAAACAGAAAACAGTGTCAGCTATAATGTCTGACACTTGGAAAAACCACAAACAAGTGTGTGTGGGAAAACTCCCAACAGAGAAAACAGAAACATGGGAAAACACTAAGTATAATGGAATTCATCGGACTCACGTTAAAATATAGGCAGATAAAAAAACAATAGGGATAGGTTTGAAACCTGCCCCTATTGTTTTGAGAAAGATTGGAGTTTCGTTCATTATACTGAACAAATTTGGCGAATTTTATTCAGTATAATGAACAAAATCCAAGATCCAATCCAAAACAGGCACCACTTCAATCGACACTCCGTCTACTACAAGATTCTCTTTTTCTTCCCATGTGATAATCATCGGCTTCACATCCTTATTTGTTTGAGCATAACGACACATAGCATCGACTTCTCTATTTCTTGTATTATCATCTTTGATTGAATAAGAAACCTGGATTGCAGTATTGGTTTCTTCAATGTAAAAATCTATTTCCTTGTCTCCTTTCAAATAAACAACATTTTCCCTGCCATACTTTTTGCACAGAGTGACCGCAACAAAATTCTCAAGCAGAGAGGTCTCAGAATCTACAAGGAACAAGTTTAATATGCCATTATCTATAAAGTAGTATTTCTTTACACTTTCACGCTCTCCTATCTTTGCGTAACCATTTTCAATAGGCAAAATCAGCCATGAATCCACAGCAAATGAGAGATAATCAATCACAGTATTTACAGTAACTGACTGACCTGTCGATTTTATGATATTTTGTAATCTATTGTAGGATGTCGGTTGTTTTACACTTTCAGCAAGTTTCTTTATCAACAATCCCATAACCTTGGAGTTACGGATATTGTTTCGCGCACATATATCGCCCAAATAGATTTTCTGATACAGACTTTGGAGCATCGATCGTTTATCTTTATAATTGATGATTTCAGGTAATCCTCCGTACTTGAAATATTCAGAAAAGTAAGCATTCATCTTAGATTGCTGAATTGTAGAAAATTTCCAATCCTCATCTATATCTACATTCCTCGCTTTCAATTGTTCTTCAAAAGAATATGGGAACACATCATAAATCAAGAAACGGCCTCCCAATGTTGTAGCGACGTCGCTACTTAACATCTTCGCATTACTGCCAGTAACATATATTGTATATTTGGAATCAGCCAAACGTCGTACAAACTTATCCCAATGATTCACATTTTGAATTTCATCAAAAAACAGAATCGGTTTGGTGTCTGAACCCGACATTTCGTAATGGACCTCCAATATTGAATTCAGATCGTCAGATTGCATTTCTGATAATCTTTCGTCTTCAAAATTCAAAAACAAAATATCTTTTCTATCGATTCCTTTTCTAAGCAGCTGATTCAAACGCTGATAAAGCATATAGGTTTTTCCAACACGACGAAGCCCAACAAACACATAGTTTGCACATTCTTCAAACGCAAAAGGTCTCTCAACAATATCAAGAGAAGCTATTTCCTCTCGCTTGTCGATTATACATTGCTTTATGACATTTTTAGCTATTCCCATATTTTGTTCATTATAATGCACAAAAATAGATAATTTTATTCAGTATAATGAACAAAATTCAAGATTTTTATTCAGTATGATAAACAAAAAACTGACTACAGACCTCATTTCCTGATCTCTGTGTTTAATATCGGTAACTAACGTGAGCTCGATAAATTTGCGGATCATTTTCCACTTTCTGATTGAATTCTCACCTCTTTTTCTCATAAAAAAAGAGTGGTCTTTCTCTGTGAGCTTTGGGGTCTCTGTGGTTTTATTAAATTCTGAGTGCTCGCCTTCGGCTCGCACTTTAGCAGGGGTTAGGGCGTTCCGCCCTTAACAATCCTAGTTTTGGACAACTGCTATATAATATCTACTAATGGTGTATCAAAAATAGAAAATCCCGACTCTTTCGAATCGGGATTTCTATTTTTATTGTCGGGAGGGTTTGAAACCCTCCCCTACGTAATGGTTTGCTTCAACTAATTTTTTGTAGATCTATAATTTAGCATTCAGCATTCCTCATTTAGCATTATTAATACTCTTGCCAAGTCTTGATCTTGATATCCTCGATGCTCTTAGACATCAAAGCACGGATATATGCGCTTGCAAGACGTGCGTTTGTCATCAACGGAATATTATGGTCGATTGCCGAACGACGGATCTTGTATCCGTTTGTAAGCTCACGCTTTGTCTGATCCTTTGGTATGTTGATCACCAAATCAATCTGATGGCTCGACATCAACTTAGTGATGTTTGCCTTTCCGTTCGACTCCTCATCTGGCCAGCAAACAGCTGTCGCCTGAATACCGTGGTCGCCCAAGAACTTCTGTGTTCCGTCTGTAGCGTAGATCTTGTAGCCCTTGGCAGCCAACATCTTGCATGCGTCAAGAAGCTCTACTTTTCCACGCACATCTCCAGATGACACCAAAATGCCCTTCTGTGGAATTGGATATCCTACTGAAATCATTGAAGTTAGCAATGCCTCCTCGAAGTCTGAACCTAGACATCCTACCTCTCCAGTCGACGACATGTCCACTCCAAGAACTGGGTCTGCCTTGTGAAGACGTGCGAATGAGAACTGTGATGCCTTAACTCCTACATAGTCAATATCAAATGTTGATGAATCAGGTGTCTCAACAGGAACGTCAAGCATAATCTTTGTAGCTGTCTCGATGAAGTTTCTCTTCAACACCTTCGACACGAATGGGAAGCTTCGTGATGCACGCAAGTTACACTCGATGACCTTAACATCATTGTTCTTTGCAAGGAACTGGATATTGAATGGTCCACTGATATTCAACTCCTCAGCGATCTTCTTACTGATTCTCTTGATTCTGCGGGCAGTCTCCAAATAGATGTTCTGTGCTGGGAAGACAAGTGTAGCGTCGCCTGAGTGAACTCCTGCAAACTCAACATGCTCAGAAATAGCGTACTCGATCACCTTACCGTTCTTTGCAACCGCGTCGAACTCGATCTCCTTAGCCTCCTGCATGAACACAGACACAACAACAGGATACTCCTTAGATACCTTTGCAGCAGCCTTCAAGAATGTATGCATCTGCTCTTTGTTGTGGCAAACATTCATTGCGGCTCCTGAAAGCACGTATGACGGACGGATCAACACTGGGAATCCTACCTCATCAATGAAGGCGTCAATCTCGTCGAAGCTTGTCAACTCTTTCCATCTTGGCTGGTCGATTCCTAGCTGGTCAAGCATTGCAGAGAACTTGTGACGGTTTTCTGCACGGTCGATCGAAACTGGAGATGTACCAAGGATAGGAACATTCTGACGGTGCAACTTCATCGCCAAATTATTAGGAATCTGTCCGCCCACTGATACGATCACACCCTTAGGTGTCTCCAAATCCAACACATCCAATACACGCTCGTAGCTCAACTCATCAAAATAAAGTCTGTCGCACATATCATAGTCTGTAGAGACTGTCTCTGGGTTGTAGTTGATCATTATCGACTTGTAGCCCAACTTTCTTGCTGTCTGAACAGCATTTACCGAACACCAGTCGAACTCTACAGACGAGCCGATACGGTAAGCACCCGATCCAAGTACTACGATTGACTTCTCATTCTTGAAGTGATAATCAATTGAGTGCTCTGTAGCACCGTAAGTCATATATAGATAGTTAGTCAACTCTGGATGCTCAGAAGCGACAGTGTTGATTCTTCTAACTGCAGGAACGATATTGTTCTTCTTACGAGATGCACGTACACGTAGGATCTCCTTCTCCATGTTGCCAGAAGGATTCTCGCAGTAGCGAGCGATCTGGAAGTCGGAGAATCCTAGACGCTTAGCCTCACGCATCACATCTGCTGGGATATCCTCGATCTTGCTATACTTAGCGATTACCTTAGTGTAGTCAACAATATTCTTCAACTTGTTCAAGAACCAGATGTCGATCTTTGTCAACTCCTCGATTCTCTCCACTGTGTAACCTTTCTCCAAAGCAGCGGCGATAGCGAAGATACGCAAGTCTGTAGGATGAGAAAGTTCCTTATCCAAGTCGCCAAACTCAAGGTCTCTGTTGCCAACGAATCCGTGCATACCCTGTCCGATCATACGAAGACCCTTCTGGATAATCTCCTCGAAAGACTTACCGATTGACATGATTTCACCGACTGACTTCATTGAAGATCCGATCTCACGGTCGACACCAGCGAACTTAGTCAAATCCCAGCGAGGAATCTTAACGATCATATAGTCGACAGACGGTGCGACGTATGCTGAGTTAGGTGTACCCATCTCACCGATCTGGTCAAGTGAGTAACCCAAGGCCAACTTAGCGGCTACGAATGCCAAAGGATAACCAGAAGCCTTAGAAGCCAAAGCTGAAGAACGGCTCAAACGAGCGTTGATCTCAATAATACGGTAGTCGTTAGTCTGAGCGTTGAATGCGTATTGGATATTACACTCACCAACAATTCCGATATGGCGAACAACCTTCTTTGCAACCTCCTGAAGGAATGTGATCTGCTCCTGAGTCAAAGATATAATTGGAGCGACTACGATAGACTCACCTGTGTGGATGCCAAGTGGATCGAAGTTTTCCATTGGGACAACTGTGAAGCAGTGGTCGTTCTTATCACGGATAACCTCAAACTCAATCTCTTTCCAACCCTTCAACGACTCCTCTACAAGGATCTGCTTTGAGTGTGCCAACGCACTGTCGCAAAGTTCACGGAATTCAGCCTCGTTCTCACAAACTCCTGAACCAAGACCGCCAAGAGCGTAAGCCGAACGAACCATTACAGGGAATCCAATCTCGTGAGCCACACGAAGAGCATCCTCCATCGACTCTACAGCCTCAGATTTAGGAGTAAGAGCCTTGATCTCATTCAGTTTCTTAACGAATAGGTCACGGTCCTCAGTGATCATGATAGCATCAACAGATGTGCCAAGCACCTTAACTCCGTATTTTTCAAAAATGCCCTTTGTGTACAACTCAGTACCACAGTTAAGTGCAGTCTGTCCACCAAAAGCAAGCAAAATGCCGTCTGGTTTCTCCTTCTTGATAACCTCCTCAACAAAATATGGAGTGATTGGCAAGAAATACACCTTGTCTGCAACACCAGCAGAAGTCTGGATTGTTGCGATGTTTGGATTGATCAACACTGTGCTGATACCCTCCTCGCGCATTGCCTTCAATGCCTGCGAACCTGAGTAGTCAAACTCACCCGCCTGTCCGATCTTCAAAGCTCCGGATCCAAGCAGAATGACCTTTTTGATTCCTTCTATCATAACCGTATAATAATTTATTTCTTTTTTCTAAAATGCAAAAAAAATGCGTCGGAATCAAAAACCAACGCAACTAAAAGGAAAAAGTAAGACGACATGCGGATGTGTTGTCCGCAACTGCCATTTGCTTATGTACATAGACCATCGTCATACCACCTTATTTTTGAATCGTGCAAATTTACATAAAATTCCGTCTACTTTCAAAATTTTGACGGAAAGAATTGAAATATGACTTTTCAACAAAGACAAAAGAAGGTGAAATCCCAAAACAAAAAAAACGTGACATTGCGACGCTACTGAACGAATTTAGCTAAAATCATTCAATAAGACTGAACGAATTTAGCTAAAATCATTCAATAAGACTGAACGAATTTAGCTAAAATCATTCAATAAGACTGAACGAATTTAGCTAAAATCATTCAATAAGACTGAACGAATTTACGTTAATTCGTTCAATTTAACTGAAGAAATTTAGGAAATTCGACACGTTGTCAACAAATAAATTTTATATTTGCAGGTAAATCAGGTTGAAAGCATTATGGGAATAGAAAGAGAACTCAAAAAACAAATCACAAATAGGATAAAACCACAAAAGGTGATGCTCATATATGGAGCTCGTCGCGTCGGGAAAACTCTTCTGCTTCGGGAAATATACGATGAATTCAAAGGAAAGAAAATAATTCTGAATGGAGAAAGTTCCGACACTGTACGTATGATCGCAGACAAATCCATAAGCAACTACAAACGTTTGTTTGCGGGAATAGACTTGTTGGCAATCGATGAAGCTCAACACATTCCTGATATCGGTATGAAATTGAAACTTATGGTCGACGAGATACCCGGATTATCTATAATCGCAACAGGATCATCTTCTTTCGACCTTCAGAATCAAGCTGGAGAGCCATTAGTAGGACGCTGCACACGATTTATGCTCTCTCCTTTTTCCATTAAAGAATTGAGCAATCAACAATCAGCATTTGAAACGATCTCCAATATCGATCACTATTTGGTGTATGGCAGTTATCCAGAACTTATAGGCATAGAGGCATCAGGTGAACAAGCTCATTATCTTACCGAAATTGTAGATTCATATCTACTCAAAGATATCCTTGCCGTCGACGGAATTAAAAATGCTCAGAAAATGCACGATTTATTGCGACTGATAGCATACCAAGTCGGCAGTGAAGTGTCGATTGATGAACTTGGCAAACAGCTCAGCATTAGTCGCAACACAGCAGAAAGATATCTCGACCTTTTGCAAAAAGTGTTTGTGCTATATAAAATAGGAGGTTATTCCAAGAATCTACGTAAAGAGGTGACAAAATCATCCAAATGGTATTTTCAAGACAATGGAATCAGAAACGCAGTGTTGAACGACTTCCGTCCATTTGCCGACAGGTCGAGCGAAGAGAGAGGAGCATTATGGGAAAACTTCATCATAAGTGAACGGATGAAAATGAAACACAATGAACTGTCAAGCACCAATCTGTACTTCTGGCGTACCTACGATCAACAAGAAATCGACTTGATTGAAGAAAACAACAACATTATCACAGCCTTTGAGATGAAAGCTGGCAAGAAGAATCCGAAAGTACCCAAAGCCTTCGCTGACGCCTACCCAGATGCCGTATTTAATGTGGTGAACAAAGACAATTTTTGGGAGTATGTGATGTGATAGAAAAGGGCATACCAGTTTTGATATGCCCTATATACATTTCTCCAACGATAACACTTGTTTCGCAAGAAACCGATAAATTAATTTCTAATCCAAAATTCTCTTAACAGATTCTCAAACTTTTGTTTTCCATTCCCATTTCGATGATTCCACGAAAAATGAACAGCAGGATGATTGACGAAATCAATATGAACACCCATATCGCAATTCTTCAATTCTATATACTTTTTGAATTCATCAAATGCATACTTACTTATGAATATCACAATATCAGGTTTATCCAATTCTATAATTTCACACAATGCGATTCCTGCGACATCACGATCCAATTGTGTACAATCCTTTTTGAATGATTTATTGTTTTTGCGAATCGTTGCAGGACGCAAAAAATAGTTATAGAACATTGCCTCTTCATATACATTGTTACAATGAAAACAATTTGACACTTCATTTATTGACTTACATAAAGTATTAAATGTTCTATAGCCACCTTTCCAATTGTTCACATCTCGCCTCTTTTCCTCAGGCACTAAATGTTGTGTGTCATCTCCACTATACCATTCCTGAGGACTCTTAAAAACACTATCGAGTCCGTCCTCGAAATAATTGCTTTCTCCAACAATCAACAGCTTTTTGTGAAATTCACTATTCGAATAATTATCTGTACTTGCAGGTATCAAATCCGGGAATCTCACAAAAATACCTTCTTTAACAACTCCATTTCTTCCTATATTAGAATATCTATCTGTCGCCATAATTAAATACCATTAGTCATTATACTTTTTCAAACATGAAAACAAATTCAAAAAAATATAGCAGCAACCTCTTGAATCACCACAAAGATTAGCCTGCAGCACATTCATTAGCGAAGTCTTTCCACTTCCCCATTCCCCTTGCAAAGCAATAGTTATAGGTGTCTCAGACCCTCTCAGAAAAAGTTCCAAACCTTTCTCATAAGCGTACAGCCCAAATTTATCTTCTTCCGTCGCTTTTCTGGGAATATCTGTTATTGTTGTCCTATTCGTCATACTCTAAGAATTTATTTTAATGTATCATGAAAAATATAAAGAGACCGACATTTTGCCGGTCCCTATTTTCTTCTACTTTTTAGGAACAAAAGCGTAAGTTTTTCCACTGATATGCCTTGCTTCTCCTCCTAATAATCTCGCTGCAGCATATAGCTCTCCCGATGATGCATACGTTTGAACATTCCCGTTCGGAAAATTTAACTGATACATAATATTTAGATTTAAGTTTCGCCTCCACTTTTTGGCTTTCGGCATCTCCATGTCATCTGCGAAATTAATCGCAAATAAAATCAACACAAAAGGATTGTGTGGCTGATATTTCCACATGTAGAAACATCAGCCACACCCAAATATGGTTCTCTGATTTAAACCATAAATTCAACAGTTATTGTTTTATCTCAATCCTTTTCCTTTGCCATTTTTGAAATGTCACTGAAAAAATCATGAGAAAGTACGGAATTTATACGCAAAAGCAAATCTGTATCTATGCTGGATCGACTATATATCTTATATATGTTTGTTCTGTCGCAATTCAAAAGTTTTGCGAATGCAACCACCGTCAATTCTGTATTATTTTCCACATAGTCTTTTATTATCTGACCTACATGTATCATAAGTCCAATGCATAACACTTCGAATCTCCCAATTCGAATAATAAAAACAAAAAAAGCGTGGGAGTTCTCATTTACTCGTCCACGCAACTGAAGGTCTTCGCATTACCCGATCAAAGTATAGACGAGCAACGCAGAAGCCCACGCATAAGTATATAACCCCATGTGCCATGATTCATACCAAAGCACAATGAGAGTAAATACACCCACCGTAGACATCTATCATTGCTTTTATCTTTGACTTTGATCGAAAAGTTGCGAAGTTTTCAGTTGCCAAAAGACAAAGCGCAAATAAACGCCTTTCAAAATATGTCACTGATATTTCCTTCCACCATAAGGTCTATGCAAGAAATATCATTACAAAAATACCTTTTTACTTCTTAAAAAACAAAATGAATTTGAGGTTACTCACAAATTCATTTTCCTACAACGATTGAACTACCTATGTTTCCCATCATTTCACATCATCGCAGCCACTTTGCTTTCCACAGCTTCTCGAATAAATGCGTTTATCGAGATACCAGCTTTTTTTGCCAAAAGTGCCACTTGGTTGTGAATACTTGGCGTAAGACTTATACTTAAAGAAACATTATGACTTTTTTGCGGTTCTATTTTTCTTTCCTCACAAAAAGTGAGATAATCATCCACAGCTTCATGAAAAGCCGTCTTCAATTCTAAAACACTTTTCCCTTCGTAAGTGACAACACTTCCAATTCCCTCTATCTTACCAAATAAGATATCGTCTTCCTCACTGAATGCGACACTACCGATATAACCTTTATAACTCATTGTGTTCATAATCCAAACTTTTTTATTTACTTATATAACCAGCTACGACCAATGCGTCATAGATTATTTTCAAAGCATACCCTTTGACTACGTTACCAGGATGTGGCTTATGAATCAAAATATTATTTTGACTTTTGTGTTCAAACATAATTCTCGACCCAGAAGTTTTGCCCTTATTACACTTGACATAGCCAAAGATAGCTAAAAGTTTCTCCAACTCTTCAAATGTAAAATCTCTAGGAATTTGTCTGAATCTTTCTATTAGCTTTTCATTTTTACTCATAAAAATACTATTATTAATCCTACACATGCAAATATACGATTTTTTATCATGCAACTATAAAACAGTTGCATTTTTTTCTGCATATTTAAATAAAAAAGAAGACGAGATCATTCCCGTCTTCTTACTATTGTCATATTTGACTTTCGCCCTTCGTCTTTCATCCTTCGCCTTTCATCTTAATACCCATGCTTGGCAATAATCACACTCCAATAATGCTTGTATTTGGAGTCGGCATTGTAGGCATAACCAATTCCTATATCCGTACATGTGCTGTTCCAATCTGAGATACCTAGCAACGAAGACCGATGTCCTGCCGACGAATTATCTCTGCCTCCATCGTAGACCAGCTGTTTGACCATAGCATCTGCTGTAGCATTGCCTGCCGCTATATTCTCAAAATAGTTGCTACTCTTATCGGAATACCAACTTGCAGGAATTTCATAACCTGCCTTATAGATAAAGTAGTTCACTCCATATCCATCAAGGTCGACGTGGCTGAAATAATTTCTGTTTGCCATATCTTCCGCCTTTGCCTGAGCCACCTTTGCCAGCGCATCATTCCAAGCCAAAGCCGAACGTGCAGAGACTTCAGACAGGCTGACACCCATCTGTGAAGAATAAGCATCCGGATTCTTTCGTATATCATTTATCAAAGTGCATGCTTTCTTAGCCTCCGTTTTCGCCGTCGACTTTCCACTTCCATTTGTTGAATCATCGTCATCTGAACCGCAAGAAGGAGCAAGGAGCAACAATCCTGCAGCCATCAAAATCCATTTATGCATAATCCTTTTGTTTTTTCTGTTAGTGGGATAAAGATAATGATTTTTTCAAACACATATATAATCTTATAAAAACTAATATAAAAAAGACGGGATGGTCTCCCGTCTCTACATCATGCAAACAATATCTTGAATGCGTCTTCCACTTTTTCCGCCGTCAAAACTTGTATCTGTCGTCCGGTCAAATCTATGTTTTTAAATTTAGGAATCACTATTTTCTTAAATCCTAATTTCTCCGCCTCCAAAATTCGTTGTTCTATTCTGTTGATTGGACGGATTTCTCCCGACAATCCAATCTCTCCTGCCAAGCAGACGCTCGGATCTATCGCTATATCCATGTTCGACGAGAGGATCGCGCTGATCACCGCCAAATCCAACGCTGGATCACTGACCTTCAATCCTCCTGCTATATTCAAAAAGACATCTTTCTGCGACAGCTTGAACCCAACTCTCTTCTCCAACACTGCCAGAAGCATGTTCAATCGACGCGCATCAAAACCTGTTGCCGATCTCTGCGGTGTACCATAGGCTGCCGTGCTCACCAATGCCTGCACCTCTATCAGCAATGGTCTGATTCCTTCTATCATCGCTCCGATTGCCGTTCCGCTAAGACCAAGATTATTATGAGACAAAAGCATCTCTGATGGGTTTGACACTTCTCTCAATCCACTGTGCTGCATCTCAAAAATTCCGATCTCGGATGTGCTTCCAAACCTGTTCTTTATCGCACGCAAGATACGATACATATAATGTTGGTCTCCCTCAAACTGGATCACCGTGTCGACAATATGCTCCAGAATCTTTGGCCCGGCTATCGTACCGTCTTTCGTGATATGACCAATCATCAAGACTGGAGTATTGCTTTCCTTAGCATAACGCAAAATCTGAGCCGCACACTCTCTGACCTGCGAGACACTGCCAGCCGCACTCTCCACCAATTCCGTCTCTATGGTCTGGATGGAATCAATAATCAGCAATTCAGGCTGGACATTCTTTATATGTGTGAAAATTTTTTCAAGAGAGTTGTCGCTGACAAAATAGCACTGTTTGTTGGCATACGTTCCAAGTCGTTCGGCACGCATCTTCAACTGGTTCAAGCTTTCCTCTCCCGACACATACAATGTCTTCTTCCCCTCTATATTCAGCACCACCTGAAGCACCAGCGTACTTTTTCCGATACCGGGTTCTCCACCTATCAGCACCATGGATCCAGGCACAAGTCCACCGCCAAGCACACGGTTGAACTCGGCACACTTGGTGTCGAATCGGACCTCCTGCGTCACCTCTATATTTTCAATCAACACTGGGCGTGTACGCTCGTCGCTAGCAGACACGATCGACACTCCTTTCTTTATAGAAGAAGACGCGGGGGCTTTATTCACCACCTCTTCAACGAAGGTGTTCCATTCTCCACACGCTGGACATTTGCCAAGCCATTTGCTCGACTCGTTGCCACAGTTTTGACAGAAAAAAACGCTTTTTAACTTAGCCATGGATCAATAGCCATATGTGTCGTCGTAGTAGTACTCATCCTCCGGACGCTTTGGCTTCGGATGTTTACGTGTGTAATATACAGGAACGGACAAAGCCACCTTCACACGGATGCCGTCAAGTTCTCCGGGTTTGAATATTGGCAGATCACTCATAATCTCAAGTGCCTCAGTATCGTATTCTTCACACACTCCCTTTATAATCTCTGGGTTCACGGCTTTTCCACAACGGTCGATTGTGACTCTCACAAGCACAGTGCCACGAAGAAGATACTGCAAATCGCCACCGTCTGGACCTTTTCCTGGTGCTACAGAGTCGATGACTTCAATACCCTGCTGGTGATGGAACACATAACGTGAGAACTCCACCTCTCCTCCACCTGGGAAAATAGGAAGAATCAGGCCTGGCTTCTTCTTCTGAGCATCGTATATTTCGGAAGGCTCGTTATCCTCACATCCCGGATACAGATTGACAAATCGTCCGTAACGGTCGGGAACCTCTTCACCGCCACCACCAGCACTTCCGTCATCACTGTAGTCGCTGTAGTCTTCAGTGTAATCGCTACTGCCGTCGCTATATTCATCTTGCGCATACGCTACAAATGAGAACATTGTAGCTATCAGCAATGCGCAGATTCTTTTTATTTTCCTTTGTTTATTCATCTTCATTATCTTTAGAACAATGTCAACTGACCATTTTCATCAGTCGGCAAGTTTGAATTATCTTCATTATCATCGGAATCATCAGCCGAAGGTTCCGGCACCTCTTCCTCTGGTTCTGGCTCAGGGTCTGGCACTTTTGTAGGCTCAAGTTCGACGACCTCACCGACAACCCAAGATGGATGAATTCTCTTACCTTTTGCTTTTACTCCCTTCACAGCAATAAACTCATCCACTCCGAAATCTATCTCCATTGGAGCGCGTTGCGAATCATTTCCTCCAAAAATCACCTTCAAATGAGGGTAGACGGTGGACGTGATAAGCAGAATTTTACTGTTAGGGTTGTCTCCAATGAACGATGTAGGCTTAGCAGTGACATCAAACACAAATCGTTTGATATATGCATACTTCTCGTTTGCGTCATACAAACATACCGTCCAAACTTTATCCGGATTCAATTTCTCAACAAACATCACATCCTCAGGGAAATGCAATGTGTCTTCAAATCCAGTCATATAGTATTCTCCGCTCTTTGTGACAACGAGGATTTTGTCTTCCGACATGAATTCTCCAAGATAAGTGCCGTGTGAATCGTAGTTGATACGAAGGATATCAGTGTCAAACCACACATTTCGGCCACCCATTGTGCTGGAACCTCGCGACTTCATTGTGATCGACAGAATTTCATTCTTAGTCAGCATTTTTCCCAATGACGCACGGCCCTTGATTGCTATGTCGGCAAAATTTCTGTCCATAGCAGCCACCTTCAGACGCAATTTCGGTTTCAGTTTGACGTGGATCACCTCAGCCTCCGCATTCTTGTTTGCTGAGAAATAAAGTATCTTTGATCCCGTCTCACCTTGGGTGATATCATAATCTTTGTCACGAGTGACGCCGGTGATAGAGAATCGTTTCATATAAGTCGGTCCAAGTTTTCCATTTCTGTAGACAACGTTGTAGACCATACGTTTGTCGTTTTTCTTGAACACATTGACATAGAGTATATTCTTGCCGACATACTCCTTCGGCTTCACCTTGATGATTTTGTATTTGCCATCCTTAAAGATGACAAGCACATCGTCGATTTCCGAACATGGGCATACATATTCCGCCTCGCCTTTCTTCAATCCAAAACCTACGAAGCCTTCATCTCTGTTGACATACAGTTTCTCGTTTGCCTCCACAACCTTCGCCGCTGCCACAGTGTCGAACACTCGGATCTCTGTCTTACGAGGGTGATCAGCGCCATATTTCTCCTTAAGCATAGCAAACCAGTTGATTGTGTATTCCACAAGATTCTTTAGATTGTTGTCAATCTTGGCAATCTGGTCTTTGATCTCAAAAATAATTTTATCAGCATCGTCGGAACTGAACTTCAGGATTCTGCGCATCTTGATCTCCATCAGTCTCAAGATATCCTCACGTGTCACCTCACGCACGAAATCAGCCACAAATGGATTCAGACGTTTGTCGACATGAGCCACAGCAGCATCCATATCTTTCGCATTTTCAAAATCCTTATCCTTATAGATACGGTTTTCGATGAAAATCTTTTCCAGCGAGCAGAAATGAAGTTTCTCCAACAATTCTCCTCTTTCGTACTCCAATTCCTTACGAAGCAAATCCTTCGTATGATCGGCAGAGAACTTAAGCAGTTCGGAAACGTTTGTGAATATTGGTTTTTTATCCTTGATGACGCTGCAATATGGCGAGATTCTCTTCTCACAAATATTCAAAGCATACAAAGCATCGATCATCTTGTCGGAGCTGGTCTTGTCAGACAGATGGAGAATAATCTTCACCTCTGAAGACGTCTCGTCTACAATATTCTTGATGCTGATTTTTCCCTTTTCATTTGCTGCGATGATCTTCTCCTTCAGCTCTTCCGTCTTCATTCCATACGGAAGGTCTGTGATCACCAAAGTCTTATTATCAAGTTTGCTGATATGGCTTCTCACACGAAGCACACCGCCTCGCTCTCCATCATTATACCTCTGCACATCACACATACCTCCAGTTGGGAAATCTGGATACAAAGTGAATTCCTCTCCCTTTAGGTAAGCGATTGCTGCATCCAAAATCTCGTTGAAATTGTGTGGCATAATCTCCGTCTTCAACGTGACTGCGATACCTGTTGCACCTTGTGCCAAGAGTAGAGGGAATTTGACAGGCAAGGTTATAGGTTCGTTCTTTCTTCCGTCGTAAGACTTTTTCCATTCTGTGATCTGCGGACAGAACACCACATCAAGAGCAAATTTCGACAGACGGGCCTCAATGTAACGTGGAGCAGCGGCATCGTCTCCAGTAAGTATATTACCCCAGTTTCCCTGAGCATCAATAAGAAGATCTTTCTGACCCAGTTCGACAAGAGCGCCATAGATAGACGCGTCACCATGAGGGTGATACTGCATAGCCTGACCCACAATGTTAGCCACCTTATTGTAACGGCCATCATGAATAGTCTTCATAGTATGCATGATGCGTCGCTGCACAGGCTTGAATCCATCTTCTATATATGGGATAGCACGATCGGTGATCACATACGAGGCATAATCCAAAAACCATTGCTGATACATACCGCCAAGATGCAGACGAGCATCCTCACTGTTCATATCAGTCACCACATAGCTGGAATGGCCGAGATTCTCGTCGTCATTCATCGATTCTAGGTCGTCTATGTTTTCGTCTTCTCTACTCATACAATACAAATATTACATAAAATTGCCTCCAAATATACAAAAAAATCGAGAATAGGGGAAGTGGATTTTCCATTTTATATTTTTGAATAAGCTTTAATCTTTTGGTAATTTTGCAGTCGTTATATATGATTGGTTTGATTTAGACAATATGAACGAAAGTGCAAAAAACTACAACAAAACTAAAATTGCCTGCTATCTCGGTTTTATCACTCAGGCTATCGTAGCCAATTTCACCCCACTTCTTTTCACTGCATTTCATCGTGAATACGGAATTCCATTAGCAAATTTAGCTTTGATACCAGCTGTATTCTACATCATCCAACTAATCACAGACTTTCTTTGTGCTAAATTCAAGAATATCGACTACCGCAGGAGCATCGTCATCTCTGAAATTGCGGCGGCGATCGGGCTCGTCGGATTGGCTTTTATACCGTCGCTATTCAGCAATCCAATGATAGGAATTCTCATCTGCGTCTGCATATATGCAGTTGGAAGCGGACTTATTGAAGTGTTGTGCAGCCCGATAATAGAGGCTTGTCCCTTCCCCAACAAAGAAAGCACAATGAGTCTGCTCCACTCCTTCTACTGTTGGGGAGCAGTCGGCGTAATTCTAGGTTCGACGCTTTTCTTCACATTCTTTGGAGTGGACAACTGGAAAATATTAGCCTGTGTATGGGCATTGATACCTCTCTACAACATTATCAATTTTACCACTTGTCCTATCGAACCTATTGTGGAGGATGCCGACGGAATGAACATGGGGCAGCTTCTTAAAACCCAAATGTTTTGGATATTCCTTCTTTTGATGGTTGCTGCCGGAGCATCAGAATGCACAATGGCACAGTGGGCATCGGCATTTGCGGAAGCGTCATTAGGAGTAGACAAAGCTGTTGGCGACTTGGCAGGACCATGTGGATTTGCATTTTGCATGGGGCTTGGCCGACTTTGGTATGGCAAGAAAGGTCAGAATCTCGACCTGACTTCCTACATGACCGGAGCAGGAATCCTATGTTTCGCCGCCTACCTGACAGCATCCCTATCCCCAATTCCACATATTAGTTTGATTGGTTGCATGATCAACGGATTGGCGGTCGGAATCATGTGGCCAGGATCCATCAGCATCACATCGAAACGCATTCCAACGGGTGGCACTGCCATGTTTGCAATGCTTGCTTTAGCAGGAGACATGGGAGGAACGTTAGGGCCATCACTTGTTGGAATCTGTACAAAATCCAGTGAGAATATACAAAACGGTCTGCTTGCCGCATCCGTATTTCCAGTCATCTTAGTGGTTTGTCTTTTCAGAATCAGAAGATACGGGCGATAAGACAAGAGAATCATAAAAAAATTTGGCAAACAACCATTCGCCACTGCTGGATCTTTAATAGATCTTCTCGCATTGATTACTATTCGTTTTTCGTTGTGGTCTGCCTACAGCAACGACAAACCAAACAAAAATTATCAATCTATCATCTTGCGTTTGTCAATCCATAAATTGATAACCAGAAAACAGTAACCTGAAAACAAAAAAAAGTGGAGAATCTTTCGACCCTCCACATTATATCTGTCTAAAAAATCTTATTCCTCGTCCTCCAAGAATCTCTGATACTTGGCTTTCTTCTTTGGAATTCTGTAAGAAATCAACACTTCATGAGATTGTTTTGACAACTTAGCAACCTCACCCAAACCTAGATTGAATGCGTAGCCAAAGCGAAGACGATTTCTCTCCATACCAATAGTGAATGTCACCTCATTTGAGCTAAACCATGCGCCAGAACCTACATCTGGACGATATGTCACTCCACCCCAGATCATTCTGTTGAAGAATGCCTGAACATTAAGCTCCACCTTGCTGACCTTGTTTCTGTGCATGAGCACAAATGCCGGACAGATTGCCAAGAAATCAGATGGTGAAAGTGTAGCTCTTGTATACAAATAGAACTGACGACCTGGAACTGAAGTTGTAACCTTCTCCTCATTGTTCAAGATATGGACGATTGACGCACCAAACATCAACTTAGGTGTAGCCAACTCCATACCGAAATCCATATCTGGTCGGAACTTTTTTTCTGGATCAGCTGGAAATGATTCCAATCCGACCTCTTGCGGATCAATTAGTCTATGATCGCTCGGATCCCAAGAATGGTAAAGGAAACCAAACGAAAGACCCATTGAAAGCAACATACTCTCATTCAGATTGATATGATAAGCATATGCTGGTTTGCAAATAAATGTATGGTTAGCGATACCCAAATCATCGTAACTCGCAGATAGACCGAAACCAGATCGTATCGACTCTATGTAATTGCTCACATTGAACACTCCATCTTTCGGAGAATCCTCAAAATCTGCCCACTGCCAACGACCGATCAAGAAGAAATCAACGTCATCGCTGTTTCCTGTCGCTGCAGGGTTGAAATTCAATCGAGAGAAGAACTGCTGAGATAGCATCAAATCTCTTTGAGCGAATGCCGATATAGTGCTAAACAAGGCTACGCAAATTGCTAAAAATCTCGTTTTCATAATATATTGTCCTCCTCTTTCTCTTATTCATTCAAAATCTTAATATCGGCACGACGGTTCTGCTCGTGCTCTGCCTCAGACTGTGCGTTTGGAATCACAGGATCGTGGAATCCACGTCCGACAGACACCAACTTGCTTGGATCCAATCCACGATTGATCAACATTCCCTTAATATAGTCGGCACGTTTCTGTGACAACTTGATGTTGTATGTGTCTGATCCACGGGCATCGGTATGTCCGGAAATCTCAAAGATTGCTCCAGGGAACTCGTTCATCGCACTTACCAACTCATCCAACTGTGCCTCATACTCTGGTTTCATCGTTGCTACGTTGAAGTCGAAGAACATTAGCACCCAGTGGAAGCCCTTAGGCTCATCAATTGTAAAGTCTGGCACCAACTCTGGCTCTCTCGTCGCAACAAATGGAGCTGGACGATAAATATCATCACTTCCCTTACCTCCTGTTCTGTTTGACATGAACAAACAGATTTTTGGAGATCCGATTATGTTGTAATCGTTTGAACTTGAGTTGAATACTGAATCCAAATGAACCGGAGTATCCCAAATTTCAAGTTCTTCTTTATTAACCTGACCTGTAGTCGTATCTGTTGACTCACGAGTGATTGTCTTCAATCGAGACACATAGATGTCCAAACCGCCATATCCACCTCCACGGTTGGATGCGAAATATAGCAATGTGTCATTATAACACCAAGCATAGTCATCACGCGCGTTTGAATTCATCGGAATAATACTATCACTGGCATTCTCTGGCATCTTCCAACGTGTGTTGTCCGTCGCCTTACCTCTATCTATATACCAGATATCACGTCCACCAAAACTTTTCTTTGGGAAATCAGCAGAGAAATATATTCTGTCTCCACCCTTTGCGATTGTTGGATTGAAAAATCCTGATATTCTATTGTATCGGTATGTCCAACCTGCTGTCACAGTAGAACTACCTTTGATTGCCTTTCTTACTTTATTCAAACCCTGAATTTCAAGCTTCACTGGCTCTGTATACGATCCACCCATCCACTTCGCCTCATACAAATCCGAATTTCCTACCTCATCCGTCTTTGCAAAATATATCGTACGACGCTTCTGATCGTATGCAAATGTTCCTTCAATTCCAAGATCCTGCAACTCTGGGCATGGTTCGATATCCACCAATTCATAGGTGTCTCCTATTCTTGCCATATAAGCACTGTCTCCCTTGAAGAACACAACCTTACCATCTTTATATAATGACATCGGACGCTCCTGCATCTTAGAGCTGGCCTGAGAAGACGAGAATTCGTATCCTTCCACGAATTCCTCATGCACAGCATGCGAAGGAACCGCAAATCCTACCGCTGCAATCAGAGCCAAAACTATTTTCTTACTATTCGCAAACATAGATATATAAGTCTATACTATAATAATATTATCCTTTCTTTCGTGACTTACGCCACTTTAACAATTTGCAAAGTAAGTTATAATTTTTAAAAATCAACAATATTTCGATAGCATTTATTAACAATAATTAAAAAAAATGCTAATAAACATTTATTGGAATATTACATTACTTTAAGTGTTCACTTATTCAACCAAAAAAACAGAACAAAAAAAAGAGATACCTGATTGCTCAAATATCTCTATTTTACTACACATTTAATGTAGCACAAAAGGATTTAATATTAGGACTAAACTACAAAATGAATCCGTCATCTCGACGTACACTATATACATATCAAAAACCGTGCCAACATTGTATGTTTAACATGCCATTTTTATAAAAATTTTCAAAAATGTTATTATTTTACTATAAATCAGCAAAATAAAATCATAATTTTATTCTCACTAAAATTGGAGTTCTTTCGTTTTCCACTGAGACATCCAATTTTTTTAGATTTTGCCTACCTTTGCACCAATAAAATTCCAAACTATGACTATAGAAGACGCTCGTATCTACTGTTTAAGCAAGCCTCATGCCACTGAGGATATGCCATTTGGCGACGATTATGTGGCATTCAGAGTCGGTGGTAAAATTTTCGCAGGGCTGCCATTGGAGAAGCCCAACCTACTCGTTCTGAAATGTGATCCTGAGATGTTTGATGAAATGGTGGCACAATACTCAGCCATCGAGCAGGCATGGCATTGGCATAAACGTCTGTGGATGCAGATCCATCTCGACGACGCTGAAATCTCCTCTGAACTGGTCAAATATCTCACTGACCAAGCTTACCAATTGGTGTATAATAAGTTGACAAAGAAGGAGAAAGCGGAGTTGGAATTATAACTGTTGTCAGCAAATTCACATTCCGATATTAAATAAGGGTGTAACAACAATACCCCTCTTCTATCTACCGTGGTAACGGTTATCAGAACAGGCTATGGTTGGCAAGCGTCGAAGATGATTGGCTACCGTAGCCGATTATATTCCCTCATTTTTTCTCCGCTCGTGCTTACGTACTCGCGGAAATAGTGAGCCGCCCTTTGGAATCCTCATTTCCTGAACTCTGCCATCTGGAACATCTTATCAATATCTTACATCTTCAAATAAAACTCTCTCGTCAGTCTTATATATTCTTCCGTATATTGATGGCGGACATCAGTCTCAATGGTCAACTCCACGACATCTACATTTTTAATTCTACATTCTTCATTTTTAATTCTCACAAACTCTCCCACCACTCTTTTGACTTCCGCACCAGGTTTAGGATAAACCAACGTCTTCTTCCTTAAAAATAATCCATATTCCGACGCGATTTTCTCAAACTTTTCATGCGCGTCCGTTGGCAAGATAATGGACAATGACCCGTCGTCGCTCAGCAACGTCGACACGGATGACGCCAACTCTGAGAACGGAAGGCTGTCGGTGTGCCTCGCCAACGTACGGTTGGCTTTGGGGGCTTTCAGACTGTCTTCAAAATACGGTGGATTGGTGATTATTTTGTCGAATGTCGACGGTGCTGTCTTCAAAAATTCCTGCAATGATTTGCCGACGATGGTGATTCTTCGGCTCCACTTTGATGCCTCACAATTCTGCGTCGCCCCGCGCACTGCGTCTTCATCTATGTCAATTCCCACAATTTCTGCCACCGCATTTCTTTGTGCCGTCATAAGGCACAACAAACCTGTGCCACAACCGATGTCGAGCACTCTCCTGGCATTTTCCACCTCTGCCACAGCACCTAACGTCACACCATCCGTGCCTACTTTCATGGCGCACAACGACTGGTCTATTGCAAACTGTTTGAACTGAAATATATGGTTTGGCATGTTATGTAGTATAAAAAATATGGGCAGGGATTAACCCTGTCCATAAATATTATAATTGACCTAATTTTACAAGTGTCGCGCAACGTTTTGTGTCGAGGCTAAACTCACCTCGTTGAATCCAGCCATAGTAGCCGGGATCCGTCACAAAAACATCTCTAAGTTTTTTTCCCTTGTGTTTTCCAAAATTGACCACAACATTATCATTATCGTCGAAAATGAATCGTCCTTCAAAATCTACGACTCTCTTCTGCGTAGTGAATTTTGAAAGCCACTTGATATCGTTCTCCAAATCCGGATACCTGTCGAGTTGAGCCTGAAGCACTTCATAAGTGGCTTTAGTGTCGGCCATAGCTCCATGCGCACCCACCAACTCCTGACCACAGTAAAATTTGTATGCTGCCGATAGTGTGCGAGCCTCCATCTTATGGAAAATTGTCTGCACATCCACCATATTATGCTTGCGGATATTCAAATCTATTTCACATCGCAACATCTCCTCCACCAACATCGGGACATCAAACTTGTTTGAATTGTAACCCGCAATATCACAACCCTGAAAATCAGCGGCTATCTGCTTGGCAACATCCTTAAACTTTGGACAATCAGCGACATCCTCATCTTTAATGTGATGGATCGCTGACGACTTTGCTGGAATCGGCATATCTGGATTGATACGGATGGTTTTCTGCTCCTCCATCCCATTTGGATGAATCTTCAAATATGAAATTTCAACGATTCTATCTTTTGCTATATCCAATCCCGTCGACTCCAAATCAAAGAAAATCAACGGTTTGGTTAAATTCAATTTCATGCGACGCAGGTTTATAGTGTTGTCATTGGCATTACCAAGCAAAGCATCTCATAATTCTGATGATCCTCTCCTTCATCCGATGTGTTGAACAACGGCTCAACCACCACTCCACGGTATGGACTCTCTATCTTCATCACCACATCCGATGTCTCCATGTACGAACAGAAGTTTGTGATAGACTCTGTCTTGAATGTCATCTCAAATGGTTCTCCACTATACGCGCAAACGACATCCTCTGTAGCTGCTGTGCCATAATCCAAACTCTGGGCAGACACTGTGATTTGATTCTCTCGTACGTCAAACTTAACTCCCTTGTTAGACTGTTCTGCAAATGGCTCAATGTGTCTGACAGCAGATATCAATGAGTTACGGTCGATGACCAACTCTTTGTTCCACTGGATTGAAATCGCATTTTTATAGTTAGGGAAGTTTCCTTCAATCTGGCGGCAAACCAATGTGAAATCATTAAGTTCAAACAAGATATTCTTTGCATCCCACGACACAACAACATCCTCTCCCTCCTTGCCGAGGATAGTCTTCAACAATTTCGCCGCATTTGCAGGAAGGATCACAGAGCAATTGCCGGAAGCCTCAACTATTGAGGATTTCACCTGAGAAAGGTGGAACATATCTGTTGCGACAAAAGTGATTTTATTGTCCGCAGCGTCAATGTCAAGGAAAATTCCCATCATCGTTGGACGAAGAGTGTCTGTGCTGACAGCGAAAATCGTGTGAGAGATTCCCAAAGAGAGGGTCTGAGCCTGCATACGGACTGTATTTGTGTTGCTTGCATCCAAAGATGTAAGTTTTGGATATGCATCTCCGTCTACTCCATTATATTCAGCTTTCCATGAACCCGAACTCAACTTGACAGCATATGTGTTCATGTCGATATCGAAGTCGACGGTTCTGCCGTGAAGCACCTTGAATGTGTCCAACAAAAGTTTTGCAGGCAACGCTATCATTCCTGATCCTTCAACGTTCTCTACATCCATTCTTGTAGCCATGGAAGTCTCTCCGTCTGAGGCAGTCAACTCTAATGTACTGTCTGTCAAATTAAAAAGGAAATTATCGAGAATTGGTAACGCCGTCTTTGAAGCCATCACACGGCTTGTTGCTGTAAGACGAGCCATCAACTCGTCGCTATTCACTGAAAATCTCATGAGCTTTGTTTTGATTTAAATATTTCTCCAAAAGTAGTGAAAATTCGCTACTATATCATTATCATTTAATTATTTTTATTGCAGACGTGTGTTTTCTACGTCAAGATTCCAGAATCGTATGGACGTATTTATGAGACGCACGACCACATCAGACGTACGACCGCATTATGAGACGCACGACCGTATTTATGAGACGCACGACCGTGCGTCTCTACGTTATACGCTGACGGCACCTTTGATTGGTGGGTGACATTCGTAATTCTCCAACACGATATCGTCCGCCGTGAAATCAAAAATATCCTTCACATCCGGATTCAACCTGATTCTCGAAAGATGCAATGGCTCTCTGCTCAACTGCAGTTTCACCTGCTCTATATGGTTGTTGTAGATATGTGTGTCGCCGAATGTGTGGACAAAATCGCCTGGTTCCAATCCCGTCACCTGAGCCATCATTAGAAGAAGCAACGAATAGCTTGCGATATTGAACGGCACACCCAAAAACAGGTCAGCACTTCTCTGATAGAGTTGCAGACTCAATTTTCCATCCGCCACATAAAACTGGAAGAAGCAGTGGCACGGTGGAAGATTCATATTGTCGATATCAGCCACATTCCATGCCGACACTATGATTCTGCGTGAGTTAGGATTATTTTTTATTGTCTCCACAACTTCCTTGATCTGGTCGATATGTCCGCCATTATAATCTGGCCAACTTCTCCATTGGTAGCCGTATACGTGTCCTAGTCCGCCATCAGGATCAGCCCACTCATCCCAAATATGCACATTATTGTCGACAAGATACTTTATATTAGTGTCTCCTTTCAAAAACCAGAGCAATTCATGCAACACGCCTTTGAAATAAACTTTCTTTGTTGTCACCAACGGAAATCCGTCTTTCATTGAAAAACGCATCTGATGTCCGAAGATGCTTCTTGTGCCAGTGCCAGTACGGTCGCCTTTCACGACTCCCTCATCCAACACTTTCTGCAATAAATCCAAATATTGTCTCATCTTGTCTTTCTTCTAATACATATTATATGTGGTCTTCAACACACGGAACTCAGTTCGACGATTGATTTTGTTGGCAATCTCCTGATCCTCCTTTGAAAGTGCGTCGATAAAATCCTCATTCAATTCATCATTCTCTTTCAAGAACGTATACTGTTTAGCCAAATTCTTGTCAGCCACAACAGGTTTTGTCTTTCCATATCCTTTTGCAGTAAGACGTGGGGCTTCGATGCCTCCCTTGATCAGATAGTTGACTACGCTCTGTGCACGTTCACCCGACAACGCAAGATTGCCTTCCGCGCTACCCACTTTATCTGTGTGAGCTCCAATCTCAATCGTGATGTTAGGATTATCCTTAAGCAGTTTCACCAACTTATCCAATGATTTTGACGACTCTGCTGTCAAGGTTGCCTTACCAAACTCAAAGAAGATGTTGTCCAGTCCGACCGGTTTTGAAACAGATGCCAATGTAAATGGGACATCAAACGTCTTTGAATCCTCAAGTCCAAGAGTATTGACCGCATTCTTCTCGTTCAAATAGCCACGGCAATTGCCAAGCATCACATATTCCACTCCCGGCTTGACTTCAAACGAGTAAGAACCATCATTTTTGGTTTTGAGCTTCACATTTGTTCCGTCCGTACCTACGATTCTGACATTCGCGTCACCCAAAGCATCACCGTCAGTGTTCTTCACCTTGCCAGATATGATATATCTGATAGGAGGAGCGACGAATGTATAGATTTTATCGTAGCCCTTCATCTCACCACGGTTGCTGGAGAAAGCTCCTTGCTCCGCACCTGCAACAAACGAGATTCCAAAATCATCGCCATTGGAGTTGATTGGAGCACCCATGTTCTCCACCACCCATTTCTTTGCTGTGTCCTCTTTAGCGCGATAGATGTCCAAGCCACCGAATCCCTCATGTCCGTTAGAAGAGAAATAAAGAGTGGAATCCTCACGGATAAAAGGATACATCTCATCTTTATCAGTATTGATGTCCGGACCAAGGTTTTCAGCCGCAGAATAGGATTCTCCCGTCTTCATACATCTCCAGATATCCTTTCCTCCGATACCTCCCGGCATATCAGAGACGAAATAAAGCCAGTTGCCATCGGGCGACAATGCAGGATGAGCCACCGTCACCGAGCTGTCTTTCAACACCATTACACGAGTAGCCTTTCCCCATTTTCCGCTCTGACGCTGCGACATCCAGATTTCACCTCCATGAGTCTCACCCTTCACGTATCGGCAACGGGTGAAAAGCATGATTTTTCCATCCGACGAGAATGCTGGACTACCCTCGTCATCTTCTGTATTGATGTCAGAATCAACAAGTTCAAGATTATCCCATTTGCCGACAGCATTCTTTTTAGCAAAATAGATATCATTATTCGGTGTGCCCGTGATATTGCTCACCTTATGCGCTGTCTGTTTGTTGTCGCGCGACGAAGCGAAATAGACAATTGTGCTGTCGCCGCCGGGATAGCGGGGACTGCTTTCGCTTTTCTTGCTGTTGAAGAACGGATCCTTGAACACCTCATAACGTCGCTTTGCTTTCTCCCACTCTGAATATTTCAAAGCAGAAAGTTTTCCGTTGAGAGCCACAAGAGAATTAGGATCATGCTTCAAGTAGACGTCGTACATCTCGGCAGCCTCCTTATTTTTCTTCTGCTTACGAAGGACGTCAGCGTAAAGAAGATATGATGTAGTGTCGGCATACTTGTATCTCACACAGTTTGCCAGCATTCTCTCCGCTTTATCCGTCTCGCCAAACTTGTCATAGCAGTCTCCCAATCTGTAAGCCACATAGCCTTTCGTCTGCTTCTCCGACAATTTCACACGAGAATACGCCGTTTTGTAGATGCTCGCCGCCTTATGGTATTCACCGATCTCATATTTCTTGTCGGCCTTACGGATCTTCTTGTTCACAGAGCAAGAAGAGACAGCCAACAGGAATAGAGCGGCAACGAAACAAATAGAATAGTTTTTATTCTTCATACTTAAAACCTTTCGTAGTCGACAAACGAATAGTTGAAGTCGTTCTTCTCGTCAGCCTCATGACTCTCTCTGCCGACCTCAATCCACTCCATTGGATTCAATTCAGGGAAGAACGTGTCGCCATCCGCAATTTCTGTCTCCACCTCAGTCAGATAAACTTTCTTTGCGTAAGGCAAAAATTGTTTGTATATCTCGCCTCCGCCAATGATGAAGATCATTCCATCCAACGATTTGTCGTTCAACAAATCATCCACACTTTTAATGACGTCACACCCTTCAATAGCATTAACGGAATTAGAGATCACAATATTGCGTCTGCCTGGAAGCGGACGTCCGATCGACTCAAATGTACGTCTGCCCATCACAATCGGATGACCTGTTGTAAGAGCCTTAAAACGTTTCAAATCTGCAGACAAATGCCAAGGTATTCCACCGTCTCTGCCAATCACATTGTTTTTGCTTGTCGCTACTATAATTGAAATTTCCATTTTTATTTATGTTTCAAAGTGCATTTCCGCACTATAATTCTACAAATTTACATAATAATGTGATTGCAAAGCATTTTTCTCGCATTTGTTTTTCAACATTAGAAAAGAATTGGTTCTATATTCCAAACAAAATGTATCCGCTACATTTTCCAATCAATTCGCAATAGAAGCCTGGAAGGCTCTACCGAGTGCAACGAGAATAACCCGGGACAAAGTCTCGGGTTATAAATACATCAGTATGCCATTGCCTGGAAGGCAATACCTTATTTTTTTCAAATGGTTCTAAAGTAACCTTTTGCCTTATTATTTTGGGTGTTGCAAATAAAATATTAAGAATAAAGAATTCATTCTATTTATTTTATTTGTTGAACCTTCATACTTATTTGAACCAATAATTGCAAGTTGGGCACATTTTTTGCCGGCTCGCTTACATTGTTTCCACAATGGCCACAAGTGTAAGTATATTGTCCAGCACGTCCAAATCTATTTATAGGCTTTGCTACCTTACTGCAATAATTCTTTTCGTCTTCATCTTTATTGCAAGACAACAATCCCCAAGAAAAAAGACACGCTAATAGAATAAATTTCTTCATATTTAAATGCATTCTGATTTTCGGCAAAATATAAATTTATTTTGATAAATGCCCCTTAAAGCTGTCTCTCCCCTCTGATGATATATTCAGCACCTTGTCAGTATCCATTTTGACAACGAACTAATGCTATAAATCGAGATTTATTGGTATTTCTGTTCTTCAATGAAAATAGGTAATTCTCCTAAATAACCGATCTCTTTCGGAAGAACAAACATATTTCTAGGACTTGCGTACTTCCTAAAATGTTCTTTAAGATCATTAATATCTATTTCTTCCAAACTCTTATTGGTATTGAATCCAATCGGCTCAATATGGCATAACTTCCATTCTGGTAAAGAGAAGTTCCCCAATGGCTTTGTGTATTTCCCTTTTTCTCTTACTTCCGCTGTTTGCATAAAAACCATTGGTATTTTATTCTGACTCAGCATATCCCTCAATTGGGACAGAGAATAAATTTCTTTTCTTAAAACTCTACCATAAATCCAGATAGCGAATGTATTATCTGATATTATTATTTCTCGATCACTGGGATGGCGAAAAGCCTGGCCTTTCTTACTTGTTTCCTTTCGGACTATCAAAGGCATTCTTTCATCTTTAATCCATGTTTCAATTATTCCTTCCCAATGATTCATTATTTCCTCATCAATATGAGGATTATGTTCTGACTTATGCCACAGTAAACCAATCTCTTTTATCTTTTCTCGAATTTCGTCACCAATCAAATCCATATAAAGTCTTTTCTCCTTTTTTTGATGATTGGAAACCGATTCCGTTAAAAATTGCATTGCTCGCTGCGGCGGATATTTGCAGTGATAAATTCCTCTCTCTTGATAACTTTTTGTTTTAGGTATTTTGGGAAATACTCTATAGAAGTCTGCTTTTGTCATGCGAAAACTGCCATCTGGAGTATGTACAATAAAAACATCGTTATTCTCCAAGGATTCAATTACATCAGCCTTGAAGCACAATCTACTAAAAGTATATTCAACAATCTTCATATAAATCGGAATTTATTTTCTATGATCAATAATAAGATTACAGCTGGTTTCTCCTGTTATGATATATTTCCTCAGCACCTTGTCACTATCCCTTTTGACAACGAACATTCCGGCTTGCCTATATAGGCAGCAGCCTTGTTCTAGTCCACGATCGCCATGAGGTTGTCGAAACGGCTGTACTTGTTGATGTTGGCATCAGTCAAATGAAGGCTTCTCCAAACTGTTGTACAATCGGTTTGTCTAGCTGAAAGCCTGTATTACCTCCTGGTACTGCAAGTTCTTGTCAAGATAGATTCTTTTGACTGGACTAATATCCTAGTATTCGATTGCGTCCAGAATTGAGCAAGTTGAACTATCCGGATTTTCCGGATAGTTCGTTCTTGAATCAATTCTCCTTCTGCAAAGACATTTGTCAAATGTTCGTTAATCGTCTTAACATTAACATCAAACAATTCAGCCATTGCTATTTGTGTTGCCCAGATTGTTTCATCCATATACACAACCTGACCCCCATCCTCTTTGTTTTGAGCAAGAAAGGTGAGAAACTCAGCCGTACTGCTACGTATTTCAAGTATTTTTGCCATTTTTATGGTCAATTATTAGATGAATCAATCTAAGCTATAATTATTTCTCCAAGCAAGCGTCCAATTCTGCGATGATCTTCTCCTTATCAATCTTCTGTCCGATGAACACGATCTTCTGCATTCTGTCGCCATACTTCTCATCCCAATCGTTCAGAATCTCCGGATTCTCCGCTAGGATTTCCTTCAGTTCATCCTCTGGAGCTGTGCAGAACCATTGTCCTGCCTCTGTGACTTTCTTCTGGACACCAGCCTGCTCAAACATATACGACATTTCCGGATTTATGCTGAAATAGCACACTCCCTTTGTACGGATGATGTTCTTTGCCCATTTCTTTGAGACAAAAGCCTCAAATTTGTCAAGGTTGAATGCAGGTCGACGGTAGTATACGAATGTTCCGATGCCATACTCCTCAACCTCTCCACCGTCATGATGGTGGTGGTGATGGTGGCAGCTGCAATGTGGATCATCACACTCCTTGCCGTCTTCATGGTGATGGTGGTGGTGCTCATGCTCATCGTCGTCGTCGTCATGATCGTGATGGTGATGACAGTGATGCTCATGCTCATCGTCGTCGTCATGATCATGGTGATGACAGTGATGCTCATGCTCATCGTCGTCATGGTCATGGTGATGATGATGGTGACCCTCCGCGTCGGCTTTCTCCTCATCAGTCAACGGACGTTCCAACTCCTTTATCCATCCAGCAGAGATAGACGCCTTCTCCATCTGGAATCTTCGTGTGTTGATAATCTTATCCAAATCCACATCCGCATAATCACACTCAATGATCTCTGCGTATGGCTGAAGTGTCTTGATAATCTCTTTGATTCTAGCGAGCTCGGATTTCTCCACTTCCGACACTTTGTTGAGCAGAATTATATTACAGAACTCAATCTGCTGAATCACAAGGTTTTCAATATCTTCTTCATCAAGATCTTTGCTCTTCAACGCGTCGCCACACTCAAACTCGCTCTGCAAACGAAGAGCGTCCACAACAGTGACGATGCTATCCAAATAACATGCCTCTCTGCCGGCATACTTGCTGCTCATCTGCTGAAGAGACACAAGGGTCTGAGCAATTGGAGCCGGCTCACATACACCGCTCGCCTCGATCACGATGTAGTCGAATTTATTCTGCATCAGAATTTCATTGACCTGCTCCACCAAATCCATCTTCAACGTGCAGCAGATACATCCGTTCTGCAACGCCACAAGGCTGTCGTCTTTCTTGTCGACAATACCACCCTTCTGAATCAGATCGGCATCAATGTTCACCTCGCCGATGTCGTTCACGATAACAGCGAATCTGATACCTCGCTTGTTAGACAAAATATGGTTTACCAAAGTTGTCTTTCCGCTACCTAGGTAACCAGTAAGTAGCAATACCGGTGTTGATTTTGCTTCCATATTCTAACTAATTAAACCTCTTCTTTATCTCTTCTGCCGACACAACCGACATAATCGGTTTGCAGTCTGGCGTAAAATTATAATTGTCACACGCAAAAAGCGATTCGCACAAATGTTTGACTTCCGCCTCGCTCATCTCTTTGCCGTAGCGTATAGCCTGGCTTTCCGCCATGCTCTGAGCCACTTTGTCGTTCATGACGAAATCATCTCCAACCTCACCTTCCGAAATAGACGAGACGATTCCAAGCAACGTCGCCACATTGTCTTCGTTTGTCTTGTCGGCGGGCACCCCACGGATCTCATAAACATCACGTGTGATCAGCTGCAGATCGTAGCCAAGATTATTCAGCTGTGGCATTATCTCCTCCACAGTCGCTGATTGCGCAGCGGAAAGTTCAAGTGTCTGACGGAACATCACCTGATGCGATGGGATCGGAGAATCTTTCAACTCCGACAAGAATTTTTCATACAGCACCCGGATATGAGCCCTGCGCTGATCTATATAAATAAGATTATCCCCCGATGATGCCACGATATAGCGGCCGGCAAGCTGGAAACAACTGCTGATTTTCGGACGTATTTCCGTCGGCTGCAACAAAGATCCGCTGAAGCCATTATTGGCAGTTTGTGTTTCTCGTATATTCAAAGTAGACGGAATGTCCTGATAATCTATTGCATTGGTTCCGGTCGGAATCTCAGGCGCGGCTTTCTCAAAATAGTCGTAAATATCGCCGAATGTGCTTTCGTTGTCGTTTGGCTTAAATCGTCCGCCACATCCGGAAGTTCTTCCGCCCGAACTGCTTTTCGACGACGGAAATGACGAGTCAAAATCTTTGAACGGGTCAAAATCCGTGTTTATATTCAGATCCGGAGCCTCCAGTGTTGCCTTCTCAAAACCAGGGACATAGGCATCATTCACATTGATGTCAAAATCCAAAGTCGGAAATATATTGCATTTTCCCAACGACTCTCTGACAACTGCCGTCAACACCTTATACAGATCCTGCTCATATTCAAACTTGATTTCTGTCTTGGTAGGATGGACATTGACATCTATCTGATGCGGATCGACCTCAAAATATATGAAAAAACTTGGCGACGTGCCGTCGTGAAGGAGACGGTCGTATGCGCTTGTCACCGCCTTTCTGAAATACGGATGCTCCATATATCTGCCATTGACGAAGAAAAACTGCTTTTTGTTGCGCTTGATCGCAGTTTCGGGAGTGCCGACATATCCGCTTATTTTTCCCATTGTCGTCTCGGCACCGATTGAAAGCATCTTACTGTTCAGATTGTTACCATAAATATTGCCGATTCTTTCACGTATATTGCTTTTATTCAAGCTATAGCATAGCTTGTCGTTATGGTAAAGTTCAAAAAAGACGTCGGGATAGACAAGAGCGATACGGATAAAATCACGCTCTATATTGCCAAACTCAACATTGTCGCTCTTCATGAACTTGCGTCGGGCAGGCACATTATAGAATAGATCCCTGACAGAGAAATTCGCTCCGACAGGGCACGACACTTTGTTGACAGCCTCTATTGTGCCTCCTGATATCAGCACCTGCGTGCCAAGTTCATCAGACTCTCGTCTGGTACGCAGCTCCACATGTCCGACAGCTGCGATACTGGCAAGAGCCTCACCACGGAATCCCATCGTGCAAAGCACACTCAAATCCTCCACCGAACGGATCTTTGACGTGGCATGACGCTGGAAAGCCACAACGGCATCCTGCTCACTCATGCCCTTGCCATTGTCGACCACCTGAATCAGTGTGCGTCCAGCATCCTTCACTATGACACGAATCTCCGTCGCACCTGCGTCGATGGAATTCTCCACAAGCTCCTTGATCACCGAGCTTGGCTGCTGCACCACCTCACCCGCAGCAATCTGGTCGGCGACCGTGTCAGGAAGCAAATGTATTATATCGTCCATAGTTTATTCAGATTCCAAAAAATTTTAGGATTAAGTAAACGACCAACACCGCCGCTGATATTAAGACAACCTTGGTGAACTTGTTTTCGTCAGAAACACCTGATTTTCCTCGCTGCTCACGAAGGAAGCCATGTTGCAAAGTAGTGCGGTGAGGAGTGTTCGACTCGCAATCATCCGTTTTAGCAGATGATCTAGGAACAAAGTCCATGTCGTCAACATCATCTTTTTGAGCCGCACGTTCCCTTTCCTCCTGCAATTGCTTGCGGATTCGCGCCCTACGCTGCTCCATCTCCTCCTTGCGAGGATCCCAATAGCGTGGAGTATAGTTGAACTGACGTATTTCTGGTTTACTGAAAAATCCCATATTTAAATACCCATCTGGTGGGCCTTCTTAATTTTCTTATACAAGTCGGAAGCAAAGATAAGGTTTTCCAAATCCTCATTTCCTGTGTCGTAAATCTCCGTGTTGTTGCCCTGCCAACTTTTATGACCCTTGCTAATGAAGACGATGTTCTCACCTATCTCCATCACTGAGTTCATATCATGAGTGTTGATAATTGTAGTGATGTTATACTCATGAGTGATTTCAAGGATCAAGCGGTCGATAAGCAAAGATGTCTTGGGATCAAGTCCGGAGTTTGGCTCATCACAAAACAAATATTTTGGATTCAGCACAATAGCTCTTGCGATAGCGGCTCTCTTCTGCATACCTCCACTGATTTCAGACGGATAGAGATCCAAAGCACGGAGAAGATCCACTCTTTCCAAACAAAAACGAGCTCTTTCCTCCATCTCCTCCTCACTCTTATTAGAGAACATACGCAATGGGAACATCACATTATCCTTCACTGTAAGAGAGTCGAACAACGCAGATCCCTGGAAAAGCATACCAATCTCACGTCGCAAAAGATTAAGCTCATTCGACTTCATCTGAGAGATATTTCTTCCGTCGTATAGGATTTCACCGCTGTCGATACGATGGATTCCAGCCACAGACTTCATTAGCACCGTCTTTCCGCTACCACTCTGACCGATAATCAGATTTGCGTGTCCCTCGAGCAGATTGGCGGAGATGTCGAACAACACCTGCTTGCCATCAAACGATTTGTTTACATTCTTAACCTCAATCATATCTCAACTTTTTAGGACAACAACAATTTAGTCAACATCACGTCGAACAACAGGATTATCACACTGCTATTCACCACCGCATTTGTACTTGCCTTTCCCACTTCACGAGCTCCACCTTTGACTGTGTAGCCATAATAAGAAGCTATCGACGTCACGATAAACGCAAACACCAAGCTCTTCTCTATAGAATACTGGATACTATATGGCAAAAACGAGTATTGGATACCCTGCTCATATTCCATCGGAGTGATCATTTCCGTAAATAAAGCCACTCCAAAACCACCGAGCAAACCCGTCGTGATACTGAATGTGACAAGACAAGGAATCATTGTGACAAACGCCAGGATCTTTGGCAAAATCAGATAGTTGGCAGAGTTGACACCCATAATATCCAAAGCGTCAATTTGCTCTGTGATTCTCATAGTTCCAATTTCAGACGCGATATTAGACCCCACCTTACCAGCAAGGATCAGACACAAAATCGCAGAAGAGAACTCCAGGATCATAGTCTCACGAGTGGCATAACCCGTAAGCTGCGACGGAAGGAACGGACTCTCCGTATTGATTCTCATCTGAATACAGATCACCGCACCGATAAACACCGATATGATACACACAATCGGCAGAGAGTTGATACCCTGCTTGTGAAGTTCACGCACATATTGTTTGCCAAACATTTTCCAACTGTCTGGTTTGGAAAATGTTTTCCACATCAATCTGCTATAATCGCCTACCCTTTCAATGGCATTCATAATTAGTCGAAAATTAGTTCTACCGCAAAGATAATATTTTCAAAGTGAAATGCGAAATGAGGAATGCAAAATCATTTGCGTACTTTGGAATATACATATATATAATATGACACATTACATACTTCACAGAGAATGTTCAAATCTTTATAATCCTCAAATTCGTCCAAATCACGTAAAATAACGTTAGTTCGCATCGTTTTTATGACAACTTTGGATGTTGTCATCTGCAAATTCTTTTGTTTGATTTTGTTGATTTTCGCAAAATGAGCACAGCGAAATTTTGCGAAAATCAATCATACTGCAAACTTAGAGATGAATTGTAATCTGTGAATCATTTTCCACTTTCTGATTAATATTTAACCTCCTTTTCTCATAAAAAGACAAAGTCTTTCTTTGTGAACTTTTTCTCTCTGTGGTTTTATTAAATTTATGTGCTCGCCTACGGCTCGCACGTGGGAAGGGGTTAGGGCCAATATCAATCAAACATGGGCCCTTAACAATCCTCATTTATGACACTCCTACTATCTTTTTGATTTCGTAGTATTCACGTTAAAATAAATGATGTCAAATAAAATTCATCCACACACAAAAACAACTTCTAAATCAAAACGGAGGAGAAAAACACAGGTAAGTTTTCTTAAAAAGTGTTGCGATTTCTTAAATTGCTCAACAACTATGTTAAATATCATTAAAATCTGGCATTTCGTACAAAAAAAAGGGATTTTTTCCAGTGTTGTTTACAGTCAAGAATATATTTTTGCAAACGGTTACGAGAGAAGGATTCGTCCCAACTTCTATCGCAATCCTAATTTTATATTTGGGACATAATTATTCTTAAAATTTACAGAATGAAAAAATTATTTTTACTAGCTGCCACATTATTCAGTATGTCTGTGTTTGCTCAAGAGCAAGGAGATGACAACGGTTTCGGATTGAAGATACACGCTGGAATCTGCGGAAGTAATTATGGAGCACAGAAGGTAGAAGTAGACCTAGGTCCATTGTCAGGCGACAGCGAGTGGAAAAAAGACGAGAATCGTTCAAACAAGCCATTGTTTGGAGCAAGCATAGACAACCGTTGGTATGTAGCTAACCCAGGCAACTTCGGTATTGCTATCGACGCTCGTTGGTTAGATATCGCTGTCGGAAAATCTAAATGGGAAAAAGAAGGAGTAGAGTATCTAAATTCCACAAATGCTCAGATAGGTCTATTAATGCCAGGTGTTATCGGAACATTCTACTTGGATAATGAAATGGCTATTGATGCCTTCTACAACGTAGGTCCTACAATGGCTATGTCAGCAGTTGAATCTAGCTTAGACAACGCAATTTATGATTCATTGGAAGACACAAAATGGGGATTCGGTTTCTCTCACTTCCTTGGTGCTGCATTCCGTTTCAAGGTATTCCAGGCTGGTGTCGAGTACAATTTCGCTCCTCTAAAGTCAGTAACTTGGTTTGATGACGAAGAGGAAGGCTCTGTAGAAGATGCATTTAATAGTGTTGCTGAGACAAAAACTAAATTCAACAATCTTCGCATCTTCCTAGGATTCAAGTTCTAATTTGAACCCTAACATACAATGACAAAGGCGGGTCAATCGACTCGCCTTTATTTTGTTTACCTAAATCTTTTTTCGTTTTCTCTAATAAATTGCGATAGTACGGTGATTGAGATGTTACTCCCTTAGTAAACCTCTATGTTTTTATATCACCATCGCCAACCCCACCGTCAGCAGACAAAACGGAATGCTCAAGATTGTGGTCCATTTCAAGTCCGCACCCAAATAATAGAGCATGCATGCTGAAAATATAAGGTTGAAGACGGAATTGACCGCAATCGCGTCTCCTCCTAAATCGGCGGCAAACCATGCTCCTGCTATCGTGACACACACCAGATAGACGAGCAGGTCGATGCGGTGAAACCCGTGAGTGACAAATGCCGCCTTGATTCCCAACACCAACAGCACAGCCGCGTGAATCAAAAAGAGCGGACAAAGTGCATTTTTTAACACTTCATACATAATACATTATTTTTGTTGCTGCGCGGCGAATGCCATCGCATACAGCCTCATCTGTTTGATCATCGCCAACATACCGTTGGAACGAGTCGGCGTAAGATGCTCCTGCAAACCGATCTTGTCGATGAAAGTAAGTTTTGCATCAAGAATATCCTGTGGCTCATTGCCAGACAGAATATACACAAGGATGGATACAATTCCGTTGACGATCTCAGTGTTGCTCTCTCCCTGATAGTATACCTTACCATCTACCAACTCAGCATTCACCCACACCTTACTCTGACATCCTTCTATCAAATGGCTGTCGTCTTTGTAACGTGCGTCGATGCCGGCGCCGTCATTACCCTTGTCTATAATCAACTGGTATATGTCCAGCCAATCATCTGAGAACGAGAATTCCTCTATGATTTCCTCTTCTCTTTCGTCAATCAAACTCATATCTGTAATTAATGCTTCTTTCTGTTAAACATTGATGCCACTCTTGCCAATCCTGCGACGAAGGCATCAATCTCCTCTTTTGTATTGTAGACGGCAAACGATGCACGCACCGTACCTTCTATTCCAAAATGATGCATCACCGGCTCCGCACAATGATGTCCTGTTCTGACAGCAATTCCCAACTTGTCCAATAGTGTGCCGACGTCGTATGGATGAATATTGCCAACCAAAAATGAAACCAATCCGCTCTTCTGGTCATTCTCTCCAATGAATCGCATTCCTTCGATCTCCTTCATCTTCTCTTCCGCATAAAGACGCAATGACTCCTCGTATGCGTGGATCTTCTCAATTCCAATCGCAGAGACGTAATTGAGCGCGGCTGCCAAAGCTGTCGATCCGATATAGTCGGGGGTGCCAGCCTCAAACTTGAACGGAAGCTCATTGAATGTGGTGCCTGCAAAACTTACATTCTTGATCATCTCACCACCACCCTGATATGGAGGCAGTTTGTCGAGCCATGCCTCTTTGCCATAAAGCACACCTATGCCCGTCGGACCGTAAACCTTGTGTCCTGAGAAAACAAAGAAGTCAACATCAAGTTTCTTCACATCCACCTTTATATGCGGAGTGGATTGTGCACCGTCAACAAGGACAGGCACATTATGAGCGTGTGCTATTCGCACGATTTCTTCCACAGGATTGACTGTGCCAAGTGTATTGGAGACGTGAGTGACAGACACCAGCTTGGTGCGCGATGTAATCATCTCCTCCAATTTTTCCACCTGAAGATGTCCGCGTTCATCAAACGGAATCACCTTTATCTTGATATCTTTTCTCTGTTGCTGAAGTTGCCAAGGCACAATGTTGGAATGATGTTCCATCTCCGACACGATGATTTCATCACCGTCCACACACTGGCTTCTTACAAAAGAATCAGCCACAAGGTTGATTGCCTCAGTTGTGCCACGAGTGAAGATTATCTCACACGACTTTTCAGCCCCGATGAACTTCTGCACAGTTGCTCGAGCCTCCTCATGAGCCATTGTAGCCGTCTGGCTCAAAAAATGAACACCACGATGGATGTTGGCATTTTGTGTGGAATAATTTCCGACAATAGTATCCAACACTATCTGCGGCTTCTGTGTAGTGGCCGCATTATCAAAATATATTAACGGTTTTCCGTAGACTTCCTGGCCTAAAATCGGAAAATCCTTGCGAATCGACTCTATATCTAACATTTGCATTTTCGTTTTACGGGCTGTTTGTTCGTTTTTGGAGTGCAAAATTACAAACTTTTTACAGCATTTTTTAGAAGCTGCTTAAATTTATTAAAAATTTTGACTGTGGCATTGAGGATTGTTAAGGGCGGAACGCCCTAACCTCCCCCCTCTCTCCGCAAGTCCGTACGGACGAGCGACCCAATATTTGATTCAAATCTCTTTCTCTCATAAAATTCTCTTAAGACTCCGTGTCTCTGTGTTTATTCTATAAGCACTCATCTTCTGCTCGTGCATTACGTATAATTTCACATTCCGCTCACCTCCGGCCTGCATTTCACAATATCTATGTCGTACAGGATGACCTCAGTCTCATTTTTTCGGAATGTCACTTTAGCCATCTTTGCCTTGTTGCCATCCTCCCTACTTTGATCAAAGACAAAATTACCAAGACTATAAATCACAGTACAATCCTTGACATTTTTTACAGGCTGCACTATATGCGGATGATGCCCTACAATCACATCCGTGCCTGCACTTGCCAATAGCATAGCATCCATCTGTTGCTGATGCGAAGGATACGGCATAAACTCCACACCCCAATGCACAACCGCAATTATTTTTGCATCCGGATGTTTCTGCTTATAAGATGAAATTCGGGCAGCCAACTCATTTCCCTTCTCCATACAAATTCCCGGTTCCCCGTCAGTCTGGATCCAGTTTTCAAGTCGGAGAAAAACGCTGTTGAACAGAGCCACTTTTATTCCGTTCTTTTCCAATTCAACAGGTTTGACTCGCTCTTCATCCGTAAAGCCAAAACCCATAGGTATGATATCATTGTCTTTTAAAACCCTGACTGTATTCAGCAAACCTGTGCTTCCTTGGTCGTAAGTATGGTTGTTGGCCATTGCGGCATGAGTGACGCCATATTGTTTTAGCGACGCTGCCCATTTCTCATCAGCCTTGAAAATATATTTTTTCATCACCGGTGTGTAGACGTCGGTAAGCGGACATTCTAGATTTATCACCGTCGCATCAGCCGCCAGAAACGAATCTTTTACAGCCGAAAAGATATAGTCGATTCCTTTACGCTCTATCTGTTTCCTCACACCACGGTCGAGCAAAACATCTCCCGTAAACACAATGCTTAGTTCATCTTCGTTTGTGGAGACGCGATGATTCACGTCTCCAGAGGAACAGCTATTTGCTATTACGGCTAAAACGATGATTATGGATTTAGCAACCCGACGAATAGAGATAGTCCACATTATCTTTCTTTACCGGCTTGTTTATCATGAACGGTGTGATCCAATCTGGGACGTTCGGACACTGGTCGCTCTCATTCAATTTTTGCCATTCCTCGTCAGTCAGACGAGAATTTAACGGACGTACAAACTCATAGTAGCTAAATGTCGCTCCACGTGTCAGATAGTAATAACCATTTATTTCCACCACAACATAAATAGTGTTGGCTCTTCCTACAGCAGTGTGGAGGATTCCGCTCTTCTTACATGACAATACGTTTCTAGTATAGATGTCAGCCACCACAGGCATCTTTTTGTCTACGTCAGCCACTGCTGTCCAATCAGGATATTGTTTACGATCTGTCAGGAATCCCAACGTCATATACTCGACATTACTGCCGAGTGTCCTTATTGTCTCATACTCTTCACTTGTAAGTCGTTTGCCTTGTAACTCCTTCTCACTGATACGGATTAGAAAGTCAACAGTTTTCAAAAGTGATTCAGTCTGACCTTTCAGGGTTCGGCCTGCCTCAAAATTATCATTCACATCATATCCGGCGAGTTTTGCCATTTCGTAAGTTTGCTCTATGGCTTGTCTTAAAGTTTTCCAGAATCTCAAATTAGGCTCCACATACCCAACAAGCTCAGGATCAGGCAAATGGTCATCTCCACCATCTCCACATTCCGCACACATTGGCTGCACCGCATACAGAACCGTATTGTGCTTCAATTCCGACCATGAGGCAAGAGCACTGTTCAAGTTTTTCAGCTGCCAACTGCTTGTTTGCATATAGCCGGGATATTGTTTGTCTGGTTTCTGCAACTCGACCAACATGTGGATCCATTTATTGTAGGCGGTTTTGTTCCATTCGTTGAAAGACGAAAATTTGTCACTCGCCTTCTTTCTGTACATAGGATACTCCTTCCACTCTTTATTATCTTTGAAGAAAGTATCGTTGAGCACTTTAGCAGCCTTTATTCCGAATGCATCAAACACATCCACTCCGCGCGGATAAGCACGTGCAGCGTTCGGCAAACTGTCTGCCATCATATTCAAGATGTCGCCATCCGGCACATAACGTTGCGGCATGAAATTGATTTTTGGCTGACAGCTGATCTGAATCTTAGGCTGAATACTGCTTTTGCTCTTGTTGGCTTCGACAATGGCTACAGATGCTTCATCCATCACCTTTGGATCCAGCAATTGTTCAAAGTCGGCAATTCCAAGTTTGTCCAACAGGCCAGACAATTCAAGAATCGGAATATTGTTTGGCTCACCCATCAAATAATCAAGTGGATCAAATGCCTGTTTTGCTGCCGCTTTCACACCAGCGTCGCTATCCTTAAACACTTTCGCCATAAACAGAGCTTTCTGCAAACCATTGTTTTCAGCACAAAGGTAAGCCGTCTGTAGCCACATCATCGTGCGGAAATATTGTTTGGCATTTTCTGTTCGCGTATATTGGGCGCGAGGTTTGAACAAGCTATAGCCAAACTTGACATCTGTCTCCAAAAGCGGAGATATTTCATCCGTTTCCCCCTTAATCAGACCCAACTCCGCTTCATACGACTCCTTGGATGAGTTTGGCACTTCGTATTTCTTTTCATTAAGTAAAGAAAGGGCTATCGCATAATATGTGGTTGAGAAATCAGCTATTAATTTAAGTTCAGGATCCTTTATTGTATCAGCTATTGCTTTTGACTTTTTGTAAAGTCCCTCACACATCTTATTTAGAGCCGGAGTTATAGACTCCTGCTCTATGCCGTCAAGCACATAACGGTTGTAGAGGCTGAAAAGTTGGAGCATAATATCCGTGGTGACGTAGCTTGGCACCATATTATAGTCGTTCTCCTCGTAGAGCTGGAACATCTGTATGTAGTTGGAATTCTGTAACGCAAAACCATTCTTCTTCAACAGAGTCGTCAAATCAGGATCATCCATAATGCTTAGTTTATTCACTATATGTTCGGCATTGTAGAGTTTGAATCCTTCCACATTTGTATACCTCTCCTTCTCCAGTTCAGCCATACGAGCCTTAACTCGCTTGACAAACTCCTTTTCTGCTGGAGTCAGAGATGTCGATTCCTTCAACCGATCGTAATCATTGTACCATCGTCTCCAATAATCAGAACTCAAATCCGCCTTCAGTTCCCAATATTTATTTACTTCTCCCAAACTGTTAGTATAGGAAGTTTCTTCATAGTAAGTCTCATTAATAATATCTTTATACCATTCCAAAGAAGTATATCTTGCATTCAATTCATACTCCTTAAACCAAAAAGCATGTTTTGCGTATGGATAATGATATAGTAGACGCAGGTCTGAATACGACAAATTGCCGAGATCCATATTATAGTCTATGGAATCTAATAGCAGGCTGTCATATTGTTGAGTTTCCGCATTGACCGAAACACTATCGGCGTTATTTGTAGAGCCAGGCACATCCGCCGCTTTGTCGTTGCAAGCCGCTAATATCACACTTGCGATAAAAACGCATGCTTTGAATATTCTTTTCATAGGCTTTTTATTTAGTAACGTAATTTTCAAAATCCAATCCAAACATGCCAAGTTTGAAACGTATTCCTTTGAAATTCTGACTGGTGATGGAATCCGGAAATATACGCTCGTCATACTCGTTTTGAGTGATGACACGTGCAGGGACAGAATCACGTTCGATATGGAAATCAATCAGTTCACTGCCGGCTCTGGATCCCAGCCACAACGGTCTGATATGGTCGTAAGAATTGAGCTGGAAAATGAACAATCGTTTCCCCTTATTCTTGAAATACCTAGTGCTCTTTATCACACCCACGGCTATCTCTTCCTTCCCGTCGCCATCCAAATCTCCGTGATCCAACCGGTAGACGGGATATTTCAACCTCCACTCTGAAACCACTGAATCATTGCGAAGGAATTTCAAAAAATGCAGACTGTCGTTCACTTGGTCCAACCTCACTATCCCTCCATTACACTGAAACTCATTCTTCTTGTCGTTTGAATTTGAAGAAGAAGAGCAAGTGCAAAAAAATATAGTTAACAGACAGAATAACACATTGAAACTAACATTCTTATACATCTTCATTCTATCGACCCACTCCATATCTTTCCGTTGAAAAAGCAATAGGCTCCATACCTTATCGAATCAGATACGGAACCTATCTCATATTTATATCATCCAAAGCGACGTATTACAGAATCACTTCACCAGATTGATATCGTATGGTGTTATCTGATATACGAAATAATTCAACCAGTTGGTGTAGAAAAGATTCGCATAGCTTCTCCACCTCACATGAGGACCCTTCTCTGGATCATTATCCTTATAGTAGTTGACTGGAGGTTCGATCGGCAAACCTTTCGCCAGATCACGACGATATTCGCCATCAAGGGTGTACGGCGCATACTCTGGATGACCCGTCAAGAAAAATTCTCTGCCATTGTTTGCCATCATCATGTAAGGGCCAGGGATATCCCCCTCGGCAAGTATCTTCAAATCTGGCACCGCCTCGACGTCTTTTCTGTCCAATGTACAGTGACGGCTGTGAGGCACAAAGAAAGTGTCGTCGAATCCACGGAAAATAGGATTCAACGGTTCAAGAATCTTATGCTCAAACACGCCAAAGATCTTTGAGTCCTTCATCACTTTGTTGATGCCATAAAAATGGTAGAGTGAAGCAAAAGCTCCCCAACAAACGTAAAGTGTGGATGTGACATGTGTACGTGCCCAATCAAAAATCTCTGTGAGCTCATTCCAATACGACACCTCTTCATAATCCATAAATTCAAGAGGTGCTCCAGTAATGATCATACCGTCGTATTTGTTTTTCTTCAAGACCTCAAAACTCTTATAGAATGCCATCATATGTTCGATAGGAGTATGCTTTGAAGTGTGACTCGAAATCTGCATGAACTCAATCTCAATCTGCAATGGAGAGTTAGACAAAAGACGTATCAAATCAGTCTCTGTCGTAATCTTGACTGGCATAAGATTAAGTATCACAATCTTTAATGGTCGGATGTCTTGATTGGCGGCTTCAATAGAATCTTTAACAAAAATGTTCTCTTTCTTCAGTTCATCTACCGCCGGCAAATTCTTCGGTATGTTTAACGGCATAATACCTCCTTCTTTAGTTCTCTTCTCAATTTCTTTGCAAAGATAAGCATTTTTTAATATTTTTGAACAAATTTATTAGTAGTATGGACAGATTTGTGATAATTGTGGCCGGAGGTTCAGGATTAAGAATGGGTACGGAAATACCTAAACAGTTTCTGCCGATTGCCGGCAAGCCAATTCTTTTGCGCACAATAGATGCTTTCAGGAATGCAGTAGACGGGATAAAAATAGTCGTCTGTCTGCCAGCCACTCATTTCGACTATTGGGAAAAATGCTGTAAGGAGAATGGCTTCGACACCCATGATATCACTATCGTCGAGGGAGGAAAGACGCGATTCCATTCCGTGCTCAACGGATTGAATACAATCAAAGCAGACGGTGATGCTCTCGTCGGCGTTCACGACGGAGTCCGTCCTTTCGCATCCGCAGAGATGATCAACCGCCTTTATGACGCAGCTGAAAAAGACAAAGCTGTCGTGCCTGTTGTGGATTCCGTCGACTCTGTTCGCATACTGTCTCAAAATGGAGAAAACTCACAGATCGACCGCAGAATGGTGAAGCTCGTCCAGACTCCACAAGTGTTTGATCTGCAATTATTGAAAAAAGCATACGGAGCAGGATTCATCGAAACATTCACAGACGATGCAAGCGTGGTGGAATATAGTGGGCATAAGATATCACTTGTCGAAGGCTGTCGTGAGAATATAAAAATCACTACTCCTATGGATCTCGCTATTGCCGAATTTATATTGAGACGATAAACGAGAACTAAAAAACTATAAGCCATTTTAAAATTTAAGACTATGTCAACAATAAATATAGAAATAGAAGTGCCATCATCAATGCCTTGGTCAAAAAAAGATTTCATTGATATGGTTAAAGCCTATGCTAAAGCATTGGTTAATGTAAAATTAAAGGAGACAAAAAAGGAGGAAACTGAATACGAAAATTTTGTAATGTCGTTGTGCGGAGAGAATGAGGACTTTGTCTCAGCAGAAAAAATGTGCAATGACATTAAAGAATTCAGGACAAAACATAAAACTCGTAAAATAGTATCTTTTAATGGAGAATAAATATTTGCTTGATACCAACATCTGGATCTTTTTACTTCACGGAGATAAAAATATCGCACAAATGATGATTTCTGCAGGAGAAGGAGCATGTTGCTTATCAATCATAACAGCTTACGAATTGATGTTTGGTGCATATAAATCAGGTAGAGATACGGAGATCCTAAAAGTAAATACTATTTTGGATAAATACCAAATTATACCTCTTGGTAATCCTAACTTGTATGCAATGCAAAAGTTAGAACTGACAAGCAAAGGAATGATGATAGACGAATTAGATTTCATGATCGCTTCCACAGCTATTGAAAAAAATCTTATTCTAGTCACAGACAACACCAAGCATTTTTCTCGATTTGATAATTTGATATTAGAGAATTGGAGAAAAAGATAAAAATATAACACTAATAATTTGTCGACTGCATTCTACAGAACAAGAGAACTGACACACTGCCGAGGCATATCTCCACGCAAAGCAGAGGTGTTGAAGGGTGAGATAGAAGTGTTTCACCCAGAGGACCTGTTGTATTATTTCCCTTACAGATACATCGACAGAAGCAAATTCTACTCCATCCGTGAAATCTCAGGAGCCAACACCTATGTTCAGATAAAAGGTAAGGTCGTCTCGATGAAAACCGTCGGCAAAGGGAGACAACTGCGTCTCACCGCTGAATTTTCCGACGGCAGAGACACTATCTCCCTGGTTTGGTTTCAGGGAGTGCAATATTTCATCGAACATATCCAGACTGACAAAGAATACATCATTTTCGGCAAGCCGACCATGTTTGGAGGCAGATGCCAGATCGCACACCCAGAGATGGACACCATCGAGTCGGCATCTAAAAAGCATCTCACCAATGGCCTGATGAGCATGTACAACACGTCCGACAAGATGAAACGCAACTACTTGGACTCGTCCGGGTTGCGACAGATCATCATGGATGAACTTCAAAACCTGAAGTCTTCCCCACTCGACGAGACTCTCCCCGCCGACATCCGTGAACGTGAGAATCTGATGGAGCTCAACCGTGCGATATGGAATATCCATAGCCCGGAAAATTCACAGTCTCTAGCCGAAGCTCAGTACAGACTGAAGTTTGAGGAACTTTTCTATATCCAGCTGAAAATGCAGCGTGCCTACAAACGCCAGATCAACGAACATGGTCTCGTCTTCTCCCGCATCGCCGACTATTTCAACAATTTCTACAACAAACAGCTTCCTTTTCCACTCACAGGAGCCCAGAAAAGAGTGCTGAAAGAGATACGTGAGGATGTACGCACCGGCAAACAGATGAACCGTCTGCTACAGGGAGACGTGGGTAGCGGAAAGACCCTCGTCGCCACTATGACAATGCTGATGGCTCTCGACAATGGCTATCAAGCGTGTCTGCTTGCCCCAACGGAAATCCTTGCAAACCAACATTTTGAAACTATATTTGCACAGCTGACTCCAATCGGTGTCAACGTTGCTCTTCTGACCGGCAGCACGAAAGCAGCGGTTCGCAAGAAACTCTTGCCATCGCTAAAATCGGGCGAGACGCAGGTGCTTATAGGCACTCACGCAATTCTTGAAGACCCCGTCGTTTTTGCGAATCTCGGAATGGCTATCATCGATGAGCAACATCGATTCGGTGTGGCTCAACGCTCAAAACTATGGCATAAAAACACCATTCCGCCACACATCCTTGTGATGACGGCGACTCCGATTCCTCGCACCTTGGCAATGACACTGTATGGCGACCTCTCCGTCTCCGTAATCGATGAGCTGCCACCGGGAAGAAAACCAATCCAGACATTCCATCAATATGACACCAACAGAGCAAAGCTCTACCACTTCATGCGTATGGAAATCGCCAAAGGCAGACAGGTGTACGTGGTTTTTCCTCTGATAAAAGAGAGTGAAAAACTCGATTTTCAGAACCTCACCGCCGGATACGAACGTCTGTGCGCAGTCTTTCCACAACCACAATATAATATATGTATGGTTCACGGCAAGATGACGTCGGAAGAGAAGGACGAGAATATGCAGAAATTCGTGTCAGGCCAGGCAAATATTATGGTTGCGACGACGGTGATCGAGGTTGGAGTGAATGTGCCTAACGCCAGTGTGATGGTGATCGAAAGCGCCGAACGATTCGGTCTCAGCCAGCTACACCAGCTGCGCGGCCGTGTAGGGCGTGGAGCAGACCAAAGCTACTGTATCCTGGTGACTGATGTCAAACTTGCCAAAGAGTCAATCCGCAGGATGGAGATCATGACCCGTACCAACGACGGTTTTGAAATTGCTGAAGCGGATCTCCGTCTGCGAGGGGAAGGAGACATCGAAGGCACACAGCAGAGCGGCACACCGATGAAGATGCGTATCGCAAATATCGCCACCGACGGTGTTATCCTCATGCGTGCGCGAGACGCTTCAATAAACATCATCACAAAAGATCCCGATCTGAAACTGCCAGAGAATCAGATTTATGCAAACCAGCTCGCCCACTTAGCACGTGAGCTGAATGTATGGGGAAACATTTCGTAATTCATAATGCATAATTCATAATGCATAATTAATTTGCGTGCCGACAAAGTGGTGACACCTACCTTCCCGTCGCCGTAGGTGACGCTTTGCCAACGGCAACGGTAACCGATTCCTGCGAGCATAGCGAGCAGGTGTCGGATAAAGAAAAAAAAACTATGATCAACGAATATATAAAAAATGCGGGCATTGCCCAGCTCAACGAAATGCAGGTGAAAATGCAGGAAGTGTATCAAAAAAATGACGCTATCCTTCTTCTCTCACCTACGGGTTCAGGAAAGACCCTGGCTTTCCTTCTTCCTCTTTGTGCCGACGTGGTTAAAAACGGATCTAAAGCATTGATCCTATCACCGTCGAGAGAATTGTCGCAACAGATCTTTGAAGTGCTGCGAAGTCTGAAATCCGGAATCAAGGCGACGCTACTATGCGGAGGCCACTCCACAGCTGAGGAAGAGAAACGTCTGCGAGAAAAGCCATCAATAGTGATTGGCACACCGGGCCGTGTGCTCGACCATATCCGTCGCCAGACATTCGCGGCGTCGACAATCAACACATGGGTAGTGGATGAGTTTGACAAGGCTCTGGAAATGGGATTCTCATCCGAGATGCAGAGCATCAACGACAGTTTGACATCAGTAGACAAACGCATCTTCGTCTCAGCCACAAGCAGCGTCGACATCACTCCATGGACAGGAGAAAAGCCAGTGGAGACGCTGGATTTCACGACCGAGACTCCCAACGACAACTTAAAGTTGATGCGAGTAACGTCGCCAGAGAAAGACAAACTACCTACCCTTCAGGGACTTGTGACAACATTCAACAACGAAAGCACAATCGTCTTCTGCAACTTCCGCGACACAGTGGAGCGAGTGGCAAATGCTTTGGAGAAAGACGGACACGACGTAGTGGTGTATCACGGCAAGCTCGAGCAGAAAGATAGAGAGAGAGCACTATTCATGTTTGCATCAGGATGCTCAGCAATCCTCGTCACGACCGATCTTGCCGCACGTGGACTTGATATATCCCAAGTGAAGCATGTGGTGCATTTCGAGATGCCAAACACACTCGAGACATTCACCCACCGCAACGGACGAACAGCCCGTCAGACCGCTTCAGGAACCGCCTATGTGATGATTTATAGAGAATTCAGTTTGCCGGATTTTCTTCCAAAGAAGTTGGAAGAATACAAATTCGAGCCGACTGATGCTGTGATGAAATCCGAATTCACGCCAGTCTATATCAGTCGTGGAAAGAAAGAGAAGATCAGCCGTGGCGACGTTGCAGGATTCGTCATCAAGACAGCTGAGTTGGCAAAAGAAGACGTCGGTATGATCATGCTATACGACCATTATTCCCACGTCGCAATCAGATCCGACAAAGCCTTTGCCGCAATCAAGAAACTTGATGGAGCGAAGATCAAAGGAGGAAAAGCGAAAGTGGAGATAGCGAAATAAATGCTAAATTAGAAATGCAGAATGCGTAATTATAAAATCCCCCGATATTCTTGGCGGAATTCGGGGATTTTTACTTTACCATTCGACAACTTGATTTAAGAAATCAATGATATTTAAGTGGGTTATTCCGTTTCTACTCATATCTATTGAATCCGCACTTATCACATATTTAGGATAATTGTTTCGTATAGACTCAAGATTACCAAATTCCCTATCAACATCATGTTCCGTGATTAAATATGCCACTTGTATATATATTGTTTTGTCAGCTTTCGTACATACAAAATCAATTTCTGCATCATTAAGTTTGCCAACATACACATTCCAGCCTCTGGCCACCAACTCCATATAGACCAAATTTTCACAGACATGACCGATATCCAGCTTGTCGGTTCTACTTAATATTGTACGAAATCCTAAGTCGACACAATAATATTTCTCAGAAGTCTCAAGGAGCTTCTTTCCCGTTATGTTGTAACGAGGTACAGAATATAAAGCAAACGATTTTGTGATTGCCTCAATATAAAGCAAAATAGTATCAACACTTGTCTTGACACCCTCGCTCTTAAATTTCTTTACTATGGAATTGGCTGAAAATGTATTTCCTATATTGTCCACGAAAAATTCAAGCAATTTTCTCAAAAGCACGACATTCTTTATGTCGTTTCTCTCTACCACATCTTTCAAAACAATTGTTTCATATAAATCAGAAAGATAAACATTCCTCGCGTCATCATCATTAAAAACGAATCTTTGGGGAAAGCCTCCATATTTTAAGAAATCAGCAAATAATTTTTCATCAGATATTGCGACTCCTTCATTTTTGTAGTATTGCTTGGCTTCTGCAAAAGAGAAAGGAAAAACATTGAAAGAGACATATCTTCCACGTAGGTTTGTAGCCAATTCACCAGAAAGCAATCTGGAATTTGAACCTGTAATATATATATCACAGTCAAAATCTACTCTGAAGGAATTGATTGCCTCTTCCCAATTTTTGACCTCTTGAATTTCATCAAAAAACAGATATGCTTTTCCATCACATTCCGACTGCCACTGACAAACATATTTATATAAGTTATCCGCATCCTTTATATGGTCGAATCGTTTTGACTCATAATTAACACTCAATATTTGCTTTTGTGAAACTCCACGTTCAAGCAATAGATCTTTTATCTGTGTCAACAACGTGCTTTTTCCGCAACGACGGACTCCCATAAAGACCTTAATCAAATCCTTATCTATAAAAGGAAGTATCTGTTTTATATAGCTATTTCTACGTATCATAAAATTCATTTTGAAACAAAAATAGCAATTTTATCGGTCTCTGGACGTATAAAATTAGAAATTTTACAATTTTATCGGTCTTTGGACGGATAAAATTCAAAAAATTCCAAATTCTTTCTGTCTTTAGACGGATAAAATTAGGAAACTATTTGTCTGGCAATAAACACAAACGGAGGACCGATAATAATTTGCGTTTTCCGTTTTCAAATCGTAATTTTGCTCAAACTTATAAAACCATATAAAAAAACAGAAAGATAGATTAATCTACATATTAATAGATAAAGAAGCGTTTGCTTTAGAGTGTCTCAAAATCGCCAAATTTTAAAACATCTCTACAAAAGTGAATGCCTACGCTATGCGTGGGTATTACTGTAGAGGTGGGGTGTTTGGCGATACCTTGAGACAACGGTAATTTCCCACGCTTCTTTTCATAAATCGCCAAAATATGAAAAGAGAACAAATACACATAGGAAACATGATAGCCTCATTTATGAAGAGTAACGGTATATCTAAATCTGAATTAGGAAGAAGGATTCCATGTCACAGGACTCATGTCTATGAAATTTTAAACAGTCCAAGTCTGCATTCTCAACAAATCCAACGTATCAGTGAAGTTTTAGACCACGATTTCTTTGCAGATCTTAGTGAAAAGATGAAAGAAGTGTAGTGTAATAGGCTATATGTAGGGTGATTGGCGACGGTATTTCAAAGCAGTTATGTTCAACATAGTTATCTTGCAAACAATCAAACGGATTTATAGATAGTGGTTGAACATTAAATAAATTAATCAAAATGAAAACAAGTATTACCGATATACCACGCATAGGCAAAGGGAATGATGATGAATTCCAAATAGGTTCATACGAAAAAGGTCTGTCGACTTTCATAGAAAACACATCAACCCCCATTACAATCGCATTACAAGGAGAATGGGGAAGCGGAAAGACTTCTCTTATGAATGTTCTTCGTGAAAAACTTTGTAATGAAAGTTCATTGTTTCATCCCGTGTGGATAAACACTTGGGAGTATTCACTGATGTCTAATCCAACAGAAACAATGATGCAGATACTTGGGAAAATGGTGTCTGCGACTTCTGCATATTCCAAGAATAATGGAGATGTTGCGGAGAATGTGAAAAAAGTATTCGGCACATTTCTAAAATTTGGTGCCAAAGCAGTCATTGATAAAACAGGATTTGATAGTGGTATTGTTGACGAACTTTGTCAAAGTAGGGACTCTTCTGTTAGTGAATTACGAAATAGTCTTCAAATATCTATTGATAGCGTACTAAAAGAAACAAGGAGAAAAGGGTTCATCTTTTTTGTAGATGATTTAGATAGAATTGATCCTTCTGTAGCTGTAGAAATATTGGAGTTACTAAAGAACATTTTCACTTTAGAAAATTGTGTGTTTGTTCTTGCTATAGACTATGATGTTGTAGTAAAGGGATTAAAACCGAAATTTGGAGAATTGACACTTGCCAATGAACGAGAATTCAGGTCTTTCTTTGATAAGATTATCCAAGTGCCATTCTCAATGCCAGTTGCCAGATACAATGTAGATTCATATATTGTCAAGCAACTCCTAGAAATAGGTGTTTTGAATGAAACTGACACAAAAGATGAAATGTTTGTAGCTTCGTTAGTAAAATCGGAGCAATTAACAATTGGTTGCAATCCTCGATCAATCAAACGTTTTATCAATACGCTATCACTTATAAAATGTATAGGAGATGCAACAAATAAGGAAGAAGACCGCAAAGAGGAAAGAGAGCGAAAGCTAGACATTTTTCTAAATATCTCTCTTGTTGGCATGCAAGTCGCCTATCCTAAGATTTACAACATATTGGCAGCCAATTCAGATTTTGTAAATTGGGATGACAAAGCTCTATCAAAAATGGGTGTCAATATAATAAGTGAGGAAGAAAGGAATAAGATAAAAGAATCTGAAGAATTTGATGAGACATGGGAACAAGTTCTTTATGCAATATGCCAAACAGATGCCTATTTGAAGCGTTGCGCTCTTCAAATTTCTCAATTGTTCAACAAAATAAGAGATTCGATATTTGATGTTTACAATAATGATGAAAATCAAATTAGTGAATGCATTGAAAATCAATTGAGTTTTACCTCTATCACAGGAATTTCCTCAAAAGAACAAGTTCAACAGCCAATGGACAAACGTACAAAAGAGTATAGAAGAGAACTTAAAAGAATTTTATTAAATAAGGCATTATCTATCCCTGGCGTTGTGAAATCTGAAATTGGCACAGGAAAAAGATTAGATCAATTGGGGGCTTCTCTTTCTTCTGGCAAAGCCGACTTCTATTTTACAGATGTGATCCAACAAACCATGCAGATATTCTTGGAATCAGAAAATTCCGAATTCGTAAATGCAATTAGATCCAAATTTAAGTGTGGATTCAATGAACATAGGAACATGATCTATTTAGATGTCTACCATTTTCTGACAGAAGATCATGAATCATATGTCGAAAAGGTTATTCAATATTGTCAGGAGAACCTAAAATAACGACGTTTCATTATTAACTAAAAACATTTTATATGAGTACTAAAGTTTTCAGAATAGAGAGTTCGTTCCACAGAAGAGAGCAATTCCCTA
>DFGT01000003.1 GCA_002371265.1 Bacteroidales bacterium UBA3743
CCGCAGCCGATTTATGAGCCAGATCTGACACCTCAATATGTGGTCAATGATTATGACTGGGGATCATATGCGATGGCAACATCTAAATACCTAGATGCTCAATATGAGCTCATACGAACAATTAATTTTGCGACTCGACAAGCAACTGCATTTATAGATTATAATCGTGAGGCAGCGGTTCAAGGGGTTTATGAAAATATGGCTATAGCCAGTGCTCAAGCTAATGCGGCGGCAAAAGCGGTAGGGGACGCTGGAAAAAATGCATTAGTTTCAAATAATTGCTATGCCGTTGTTGTTAATGGGGAGCTTCAGAAACAGAAATTCTCAACATTTGACAAAATCAATATGACAGTAACAGGCACAAACGCCGTAATAACAAATGCTGATTTTATGCTTTATTGTGAAGAAATAAAATTGGCTTCGGATTACGGAAGAATTGGCAAGGCAATGTCTGTTGGAGGCAAAGCTTTTGGAGTTGTAGGAGGTGTATTCGGGATGGCTGCAGGAGCAATCAATATTGCAGATGGTAATTATGTAAGAGGAAGTTTTGATATAGGAGTGTCAGCAGCTTCTATAGTTGCAACAATTGGTATGTCTTTCGGATTATCTAATCCTGTTGGCTGGACAATAATAGGTATATCAAGTATATATTCCGTTGTAACATTAGGATATGACATTTATAAATCACATTAATTATATTATGTATGAAAGAGTTTTTGTATAAAAATTTGTCTAATCTGTATCATACTTATGTAGAGAAAAATGGAACAATTAATGGTGCAAGCTCATTATTAAGTTTTTTTTTCGGATTTGTTTTCATGGCTACATTTCTTCTTTTTCTTGTTTATTTAGAGAAAAAATGGGATCTTGATTGCTTTTCATATTATACAAGTCTTTTTCGTATTGAGATAAGTCAATTGGAAAGAATAAACATAATGCCTAGTCTTATTCCTCCATATTTATTGGGGTATTTATGCACATATTTCTTTTTGACTCATAATAAAAGAGAAGAAAAGATATACAACATGTATGATATATGTGATAAAAAAATGGGAATTTTATTCTTTTTTCTGTACGCATATATTCCACTTATTTTATTAATTATATTGATAATTATTTAGTTTTATACTTTGTCTTTTGCCAAAGTATGATTTTGGATTTTTCCAAAGGGCGAAGCCCTTGCCTCACCCCTTCCGCGAGCCCGCAAGGGCGAGCGGAAATGATTGAGGAATCGTCTGCGAGCCAGCCACATGCAGTTTCCTAAGTCCCGATCCGCTCATCGCAGACGAAGGCAACTGGCTCAACTACAACCGCTACCTCTACTGCCTAGGCAATCCTGTGAAGTTTGCCGATCCGACGGGAATGCAGATCGTCACCCCATCAGATTTGCCTCTCACAGGTCCGACAGGAGTAGTGCCGCAAAATGGAGGAGGGTTCGGAATTGTGAACATGAATTGGACATACGACGATTACAGTCAGAGTTATATCATGTCGTATGGCTTTTCTGATTTCGTCGTGAATGGCACCAACAATTCCAATGATTATTTCGTAAACTATGCTTTATCAGGCAACGCGGCTTATGCTTCTTCTGTCACCGCCGACCACAAAAATGCGATTGATTGGCAGATCGCTAATGCAAGTGCAAAGGCGAGCGAAAGTAGTTGGCGAGACATCTGGCAAGCAGGAGTGAATGGATTGCAGACATTAAGTTATGGTTTGGATACATGGGGAACGGTTTGTTTGATTGCGGCTCCTTTCACGGAAGGAGCTTCTTTGCCATTGTCTGCAATTTTCTATACAGCTGGAACGGTCGTTGGTGTTGTTGGAGATGTTGCAAATACTATTGTATTATCCTATTACGATGATAATTTTGCAAGTGGCATAATGACATTGGGGATTTCTGTAGGCTTTTCTTTATTAATGAATAAAGCACCTAAAGCATATAAGCAAGAATTGACAAAAGCAGCAGAATTAAAAGCAAAAAGATTATGTAAATCAATGGATGAATATATGGATCATATAGACAGACAGATGGTCTACTTTTCTCATTCAATTAATACTATGGGAGCTGTATTTGATAAATATTTAGATGTCTTAAACTCATATATTCCTTCAATTATAAAATGATAGATAATGAAAAATGTTTTTTGTGCAATAATCGGCATTGCGATTTTCGGGCTAATGGGGAAAAGTGCTTATAATAGTGCTAAAGAAAAGGATATGATGCAATATAAATTTATCGGCATTTTTATAGTTTGCATTATTGCTGTTTTATTTTCTATTTTTATGTTGATTCTCTCAATCAATAAATTATAGGAATTACAACCGCTACCTCTACTGCCTTGGCAATCCTGTGAAGTTTGCCGATCCGACGGGAATGGAAGTGAACAACTATCATGATGTGGAGGGTGTTTTGCCAAGATTTGTTCCGCAGCCGATTTATGAGCCAGATCTGACACCTCAATATGTGGTCAATGATTATGACTGGGGATCATATGCGATGGCAACATCTAAATACCTAGATGCTCAATATGAGCTCATACGAACAATTAATTTTGCGACTCGACAAGCAACTGCATTTATAGATTATAATCGTGAGGCAGCGGTTCAAGGGGTTTATGAAAATATGGCTATAGCCAGTGCTCAAGCTAATGCGGCGGCAAAAGCGGCAGGAGATGTGGGAAGAAATGCGATGAACGGAATTCCTGGTCCTACCACATTTGAAAAAGTCAGTTTGGTTTCTTCTTTAATAGGAACAAATCAATCTTTTAAAGATGCTATATTCGCTTTGGGCAAAGTAGAGTTTGGTGATTTAGGTGCCGTTGTCAAGGTCATGACAACAACCAGTACTGCTGTTGCCATTGGAGGTGCTGCCATTAGTGGTTATGGAGGATGGAAAAATATTCGTGAAGGAAATACTGTCAGAGGCTATTTTGACATAGGTATGGCTATAGCTGGAGGTGTTGGTGCTTCAATGGTAAGTAATCTAGCTGTATTTGCTGGATGTGCATGGGCAGGGCCTGTAGGTTGGACTTTAATAGGAGTGAGCGTTGCTTATTCTGTCACATTTGCTTTTATTGATGTATTGGACAATTAAAAATAATATGAAAAAAATCAAAATTTACATTGAAAAGATTGTCGCCAATCATATGAATTTATGGAAGAAGGCATACGGAAATTATTCTGGAGCTTGCTTTAATTTTGCTTGGCAATATTCATTATCATTATCAATGTCTTTTTACATAGCTCTTGCTATATTAGGGGAAGTCACTGGGACTGATATTTTTGAATCTTATAATGACTTTTTCAGAATAGAATGGAGTAGTCTTGAACGCTTCAATCTGGCTTTGGCTGTTTTGACTCCTTATGGTATATCCATTATAGCATTGTATTCTTTTCTGAAATACAAAGACAGATATATTAGGTTGTCTGAGAAATATGATGTGTGTGATCCTTTAAAAGATTTTTTTAACCTCTTAAAAAGCTTTATTCCTGTTGTAATATTAGCTATTTGTTTAGGCGTTGCTACATCATTAATGGGTTAAATAGTATGTTTATCTTCATTTCCTGATGATTCCAATTCCATCCTTCCGCGAGCCCGCAAGGGCGAGCGGAAATGATTGAGGAATCATCTACGAGCCAGCCACATGCAGTTTCCTAAGCCCCGATCCGCTCATCGCAGACGAAGGCAACTGGCTCAACTACAACCGCTACCTCTATTGTCTAGGCTTTACATTTCTAGGAATTTCTTCAACTCCTCCATCTTCTCCTTTGCCGCTTCCCTTCCCATTTGGTAGACATGCCTCATTTTTGTCTCATCTTGTTCGATGCGTCCGATCGGCAACTCTTCTTCCGGGTAGATTAGAAATGTATTTCCTAGTCGTTCCTGCTCTGAAAGGTAATTCAATTCTCTGTTATACATATGATGGCGTGTGGCAAGGGCATTTGCGATAGCTGGTGTTTCCCGTAGTAGCCAACGGAAAAGTGACATTCCTTTCGGACTCTTTTTCTTGAATCCTTTTGGTTGGGTGAGGATGACGACGTTGCGGCCGTATCCTTGCTGTTGGAAATATTCCAAAGGTATGGAATCTGCCATTCCACCGTCTAACAATCTTTTCCCATTTATACAGACTGGTCTAGAAATGATTGGCAATGAGGCTGAGGCACGAACCCAATCTAGGGCTTCGTGGTCGATCTTAGGCAATTTGTGGTAGATCGCTTTTCCTGTGTCGACGTCGGTACAGACCACATGAAACTCCATTGGATTGTTTTCGTAGGTGTCGAAGTCGACGGGATCCAAATCGACTGGCATGATGTGATAACTGAATTCAGCCCCTACCCAGTCGCCGGTCTTCAACAGAGATCGAATGCCCATATAACGTGGCTCATCCTTAAAGTCTATATTGTAACGTAGAGCTCTGCCAATCTGCTTCGACTTGTAGTTGCATCCGAAACTTGCTCCTGCTGAAACTCCTACAGCACCGTCGAATTCGATGCCATTCTCCATCATCTCGTCCATCACTCCTGCGGTAAAAAGGGCTCTCATTCCGCCACCCTCTAGCACCAAACCTTTTTTCATCGCGTTCTTATTCCCGTAACAAATATTTAAATAATAATCGGCAAGTTATAAAGAAATTTTTAGATGTGCAAATCAAGTATGTCGATGTCGTCACATTTAATAAATCTCATTTGTTTTAAGTGCCCAAAATCCTTCCAAATTTTAGAAAATAAGGGATGGCTTTGCATAAATTTTCAGACAAGTGTGCAATAAGTTTCATTTTTGGGTGATTTTTGGTTAAAAATATTGCCGTAAAACATATATTTTTATCTTTTTTTAATAATTTTGCACCGTTTTTTTAAGAATAGATAGAAAAGATGAGTCTAAAGGAAAAAATTTTTGCTCCTAAATTTATCGACTGTCTTAAGGGTTACAACAGTGGAATGTTCACTGCTGACCTGATGGCCGGTATCGTTGTGGGCATCGTGGCAATACCGTTGGCTATTGCATTCGGTATCGCATCCGGCGTAGGTCCGGCTGAGGGTCTTATCACTGCAATCATTGCAGGATTCTTTATCGCAGTGTTGGGAGGATCCAAGGTTCAGATTGGCGGCCCTACAGGTGCGTTTATTGTGATTGTGTATGGAATCATCCAGCAACACGGATTGGCGGGATTGATGATCGCCACGATTATGGCTGGTGTTATTCTGGTGTTGTTGGGCGTGTTCAAACTTGGAAACATCATCAAGTTTGTGCCTTATCCTGTCACTGTGGGATTCACAGGTGGTATCGCGCTCACAATTTTCTCTACTCAGATGAATGATTTCTTCGGTCTTGGCATCGAGAAAGTGCCAGCAGACTTTGTTCATAAGTGGATTTGCTATTTCGAGAATTTCTCCCATGTCAACTGGTGGGCATTCGGAGTGGCAGCGGTAAGTTTGCTTATCATCATCTTCTCTCCAAAGATTTCAAAGAAGGTGCCAGGTTCATTGGTGGCTATCATCATCGCTACAATTGCCGTGTATTTCATCAAGGATCATGTCGACAATACAGGAATCAAGACTATCGGTGATCTTTACGAGATGCCTGCAGGATTTCCTGCTCCAAGATTCCCAGATTTCGCTTTGGCTGAAGGTCAGACATGGCTTAGCGTAATCCAGAATTTGTTCCCAGCCGCATTCACAATCGCAATGTTGGGTGCGATCGAAAGTTTGCTTTCTGCGATTGTTGCAGACGGTGTGATTGGCGACAAACATAATTCCAACACAGAGCTTATCGGCCAGGGTGTGGCTAATATTGTTGTTCCTTTCTTCGGAGGTATTCCTGCAACAGGAGCCATTGCTCGTACAATGACAAACATCAACAATGGAGGTAAGACACCGGTTGCAGGTGTGATTCATTGCGTGATCCTCACATTGGTTTTGCTTTTCTTGGGCGACTTGGTTAAGTTGATTCCAATGCCATGTTTGGCGGCTGTCCTAGTGATGGTATCCTACAACATGAGTGGATGGAAGACATTCGTTTCATTGTCGAAGAATCCGAAGTCGGATTTCTCTGTACTTCTTACTACATTCTTCTTGACAGTTATCTTCGACCTTACAATCGCAATCGAGATTGGTTTGCTACTTGCATTGGTTTTGTTCCTACGTCGTACAAACGAATCTTCAGTTGTGAGAGTGTTTGGCAAGGAAATCGACCCAAGCGACAATACAGACCTGCAGCTTCATGAGGAGAAACTTGTGGTGCCAGACGGAGTGGGAGTTTATGAAATCGACGGACCATACTTCTTTGGTGTCGCTACTAAGTTTGATGATGTGATGAGTGCTGTGGCGGAGACACCAAAGGTGAGAATCATCCGTATGAGAAAAGTTCCATTCATCGACTCGACAGGTATGCACAACCTTTCTGAGCTATGCCAGCAATCACACAAGGCTGGTATTCAGGTGATCCTTTCAGGAGTAAACAACCACGTCCACGCAACTCTTCATAAGGCAGGTGTGGACAAGATTATCGGAGAGGAATACATCTGTGCTAATATCAACATCGCGTTGGAGAAGGCTGCGGAATACGTAAAAAACAATTAAAACAGACGAGAATGTTTATCTGATCTGTCAGACTGGGGCTAAACCCTGTGTCTGCTGATTCTGACATAAATTGTTGTTTTGCTGATGAAAAAGCACCATCGTTCAGGAATGAATGACGGTGCTTTTTTTAATTCATAATTCGTAATGCATAATTCATAATGCATTCTGACAAAAATGGAATTCTATGGCCTCATGATTCGAGGTTTGTTAAGGGCGGAACGCCCTAACCTCTTTCCAAATGCGAGCCGTAAGGCGAGCACATATAATTTAACGTGAGTTTGATGAATTTAACAAATTGATTATTTGATAATTAAAATCATTTTATGTGATTTTAAAATAAAAAACGTATGACAACAACATGAAATAATTTATTCCCTACGGGAAAACGTGATGTCATCGGCATATTATCCTATCTACCTATATTTAATCACTACGTGATATCCTTAATGATAACATAGGAACATTCCCCTTTAGGGGATATATTTAGTAATTGATGAAAATGGATGGAAATAAACAAAAAAAGACGGAGCATAACCCCGTCTAATTTCGCATTCTGCATTTGTAATTTATCATTTTTGCAAAGAATTCCATCCTTGAGCCTGGATGTCGATCTCTCCGCCTCCACGTGTGATCATTCGTGCACCAAGGTTTTCGGCAGTGATATGTCCGATGATTTTGATGTCAGGGCGTGGCACACCAGGAAGAGTGACTTCAGTCAATGCTTTGAATGTGTCGTGCATTGAAAGAGGAATAGTGAACAGAAGTTCATAATCCTCACCGCCGTTCATCGCTGCCATTGTCATGTTCATATTCATCTCCTCAGCCATCTGAGCTGTCAGGTAGTCGATAGGAATACGGTCCTCATATATTCGGCAACCTACGTGGCTCGCTTTGCAGATGTGAAGCAGTTCAGACGACAAACCGTCGGAGATGTCCATCATGGATGTTGGCACGACGTTGATACGCTCCAACGACTCTATGATATCCTTTCTCGCTCTTGGCTTCAACTGACGCTCTATCAAATATTCTTTGCCTGCGAAATCTGGATCGGAACCCTTGCCTGAGTTGAATACCTCTTTTTCTCTTTCAAGAAGTAGCAAACCCATATATGCGGCACCAAGATCACCTGTCACACAAATCAAATCAGTGTCTTTTGCACCACTACGTTTTACGATCTTTCCTTCTTCTCCTTCACCGATGCATGTGATGCTTATGGTAAGTCCGGTCAGTGATGCTGTTGTGTCGCCGCCGATCAGATCCACACCGTGCTCTTCACATGCGATCTTCATGCCGGCGTAAAGTTCGTCAAGATCCTCCACACATAGTTTTGAACTCACTCCAAGTCCTACGACCATCTGTTTTGGTTTGCCGTTCATTGCGTAGACGTCGGAGAAATTGACGATCGCTGATTTGTAGCCCAAATGTAGGAGAGGGCAGTAGGTGAGGTCGAAATGCACACCTTCAAGCAGCAAATCCTTCGTCACCAATGTTTTCTTGCCTGTATAGTCGAGTATGGCACAGTCGTCGCCAACAGCCAATTCCGTCGACTTGTTCACGATAGGGAACTCCTTCGTAAGTCTGTCGATCAATCCAAATTCTCCAAGTTCTTTAATCTGCATAGTTTCTTAATTAGCTTATATCACAAAGGAGACGTGAATATTCACGTCTCCTTGCAAAATTATCAATATTTTTCGGATTATCCCTTAAAAGAGCAGGCATAATCTGCAAGAGATTTGTCACGTGCTCCCATGATCACAATTGAATCATTTGCTTTGCTCTCTTTCTTTATCATCGCTGGTATCTCATTTCTATCCTGCACGTAGACGCAATTGATGCCTTGCGACGTAAAATAGTCCGCCACAAACTTTGATCCGATGCTCATGTCGGTCGTTCCGCCTTCGTAGTAGACGTCGGCAAGATAGAACACATCCTGCTTTCTCATCACCTCCTTTAGAAGAATAGCCATCTGCTCGTATGTTTTGCGAAGTGGACCGAATCCATGAGGCTGGTAGACGGCATACACTTTGTCTGAGAAAGAGGCCAATGTGCGGATTGTCTCTGCCACCTCTTCGGGAGTGTGGGCGAAATCGTCCACCAACAATGAACCATTGGCATTTTTACCGATTATGTTTCCGCGACGGTAGACGCCGCCAAACTTGCTCAATATTTTGGCACACTCTTCAACATTCACACCGTATACACTTGCCATAGCCACAGCTGCGGCAATGTTCAATGCGTTGTGAAGACCAATAGAATGGTATGCGAATGGCACTCCATTGATTGAGAATGTAATGCCTTCGCTGGTATGCTTTAGGTCTGTGACCTTAAAATCTGCGTTGTTGTCTTTTTCTGCAAGAGCGAAAGTGACACGTTTTTTGCAATTCAAACGGCGGAGATTTTCGTCTCCAGAATTGAGGACCACGGTGTCGGCTGTGTTGTCGGCGACTGTTTGGAACAGCCCCACTGTGACATCAATTTCGTGGTGGTCGTGGCCTACGTTGGTGATCACGCTCATTGTAGGATTGTATCTTACGATGCTCTTATCACTCTCGTCTCCTTCAAAGACGAGCGGTCCGTTGCCTGAATTGTCGAAATTGCCCGGTTCTCCACCTCTTTTCACATTGTTGTCGGCAGCGCCTGCAATCATGCATGGTTGTTTGCCAGCTCCGTGCAGAAGTTGGTAGATAAGGTGGGTGGTAGTGCTCTTTCCTGCAGTGCCTCCCACACAAATTGCACCTCCACAATGGTTGCTTGCGATTTCTGCGAGCAACTCACTGCGGTGCATAATCTTAACATTACGTCTTTTTATTTCTTTAATATCCGGATTTGTATCCTCCACGGCCGTGCTCACAACAGCGAAGTCCAAATCTGTTGGCAAATGCTCACCATCCTGCATCACACAATTGATTCCATGGCGAGAAAGTTCTTTGTAGTCCTGGTTTTTCTCTTTTTGAACGAAAGCTCTGTCGCTTCCATAAACCTCGTCGCCCTTTCCTGCGAGGAAAAGAGCCATCGGACTCATACCTGTGCCAGCAACACCGACGAAATAGCCACGACGGCGCCGATTGCAAGCACTGTGCTGATCATCATGTCCCATATCATAAGCGTTAAAATTTAATTGATAAGTGTTTTTTTACTATTCGCAAAGTTATCCTATTGAACTTTTTGTTCAAAAGAAACAATGTTGAAGTTTCTAACATTAATAGCAACAAGTTATCAACATTTTTATCAACTTTTGTGTTACATGTTAAATATCGGGATGTGGAAATGTGAAGGTTTATATGTAGAAATTTATGGCGGGTTTGACAAAAAAAGCGACCGCTCGTGAAGAACGGCCGCCCTGTTAAGAACTTACTCCATCGCTCTATTTCTTTTTAGAAATAGTTGTAGCATTGCAATCTTTGCTTTCTGCTGCTAGGTAGGCAGGAATGTGTTTGCCTTCCTTGTGAACCGTTTTTGGTTTCTTTTCTGAACCCTTCATGACTTTTACTATTTAAATGTTAAACATATAAAATAGAATCGTTCAGTTATGAAAAAAGATAGCTGGACAGTTCTTTTAGTGAATTTCGATTTGTTTTATAGAAGGTTGCTCCACAGCCATTTCGTGCTTTGGCAAAGATATTTTCAAGATTCCGTTTTCAACTTTCGCATCGATTTTATCTTTGTAAATATTCTCTGGCAAAGCCATTATCTCTTTGAATTGAGAGGAAGTGAACTCGTGACGCAGATAATGTTCATTCTTGTCGTCTTTCTCCTCATTCTCTGTTTTCTTTGTCATTTCAACAACCAAATTGTCGTCCTTGTCGATGGAGATGTTCAAATCATCTTTTGTCAAGCCTGGGACGCTGAACTCCATCTCGTAAGATGCGTCGTTCTCCTTGATGTTCATTTGAGGGGCTGCGTTGACTGCGTAGTTGCCGTTCCAGTTGAAATCAAACAAGTCGTTGAATAGTGTAGGAAAGAAATCCTGCGATTTTCTTGCTAATAACATAATTTTGTCCTCCAGTTAAATTGTTAGTTATTTATTTATCTGGCTGTCGTTATAAGCAGTCACCATTGAAGAATCAAATAGCGTGCCAACTTGTTTTTGTATATTTATGATATGGCAAAATGTCTGTCCCTATGACAAATTTACTCAGAAACTGAAATTTTGGCAGAGAATATGGAAATTTTGGTTTTGTCTAAATTCTGTGTAAAGCAAAAAATATTTATTTTTGCAGATGTGTTCGTCGCGTTGATGAACATAGAATAAAAAAGATTTAAGGAAAAATAGATATGGGAACATTACAGTTGGAAAAACTTTGGAAATATTTGCAAACACTTTCACTCACTGATGATAACAAAGAGTGGTTGGCTAATAAGCTGATAGAGTCAAAAGGAATGAGTCGTGTTTGTGAAGATGAAACTGAATATATCAAATCCTCTCCGGAGATGATGAAAATAATCAAAAAAGGAGACGAAGAGATAGTTAAAGGGAATTATTCGGTAGTTGATCCCAAGAAAATTTGGGAATAACAATTGATAGGAAATAGGAATAATAGGAAAATATGGAATTAGTGTTGTTGGAACAGGCAAAGAAAGATATTGAGTATTGGAAGAAATCGGGCAATCAGAAGGTACAAAAGAGAATATCAGAATTGATAGATGACACATTGCAACATCCTTTTGAAGGAAAAGGAAAACCAGAAGCATTGAAAGGAATATTACGGGGAAAATGGTCAAGGCGTATAACTAAAGAGCATCGAATGGTATATTCGGTGAGTGACGGTTTTTTGTATATCTATGTGTTTTCTTTACGATATCATTATGAAAAATAGGAACTCCAATAGCGTTATCTAATTTGAAAACGTCTGTTGTTGGATGTCATATTGCCAATTACGGTGTGTATCTCACATTTTGAACGAATAATCATAAAAGAGACTTCTTTTATAGTTAACTTTGCCCCTATTATGGCAAACAAAATAACATCCCTTTCGTCTTTGCAGCGTCACCGTGATTTGCTGAAGATGGAATATGAGTACGACAGGAAGAGCTTTGAAGTTCAGTCTTCCCACGTCTCCATTCCCAAGAAGATTTCTGCTGGAATCTGTCGTTATCCTGTGTCGTTGGGCAGGTCGTATTACAATTCGCTTAATCAGTTTGTCGTGGAGATCAATCATGCTCCATTGGAAGACGACGACCATTTCGAGTATGGCAAGACAGCCCAATTTTTTAGCGTCTCATATAATGAGGAAATTCGTGTCGTGAAGACCAATGCTCAGGTTAGTTATGCCACGCCTACAATGTTGGTGGTCGTCTTGTCGGGTAGGGATGCACTGCCGGCTTTAGAGTCGGTCAACAGACTGGGAGTGCAACTGGGTTTTGACGAGAGCAGCTATAAGGCGATGTTTGACGCCATAGATAAAGTGATGAGTGTGAAAGATGGCAGACTTTTCGACTTACGTGAAATCCTTTTGGGTGGAGTGGAACCGAAATTCCTCGATTTCTCTCCGATCCGATTCCCTTGGCTTAATGCCTCCCAAGAGTCTGCAATCAATAAGATTCTTCGTGCTAAAGATGTGGCTATAGTCCACGGACCTCCAGGGACAGGAAAGACGACAACACTCGTTGAGGCTATATATGAGACGTTGCGACGCGAGACCCAAGTGCTGGTGTGTGCGCAAAGCAATATGGCTGTGGACTGGATATCCGAGCAACTGCAGGATCGTGGCATAAGTGTGCTGCGAATTGGCAATTCCTCCCGCGTCGACGATAAAATGCTCTCTTCAACATACGAACGCAGATTTGAATCGCATCCTAAATATGATACTCTTTGGAGTATGCGTAAGACGGTGCGTGAACTTTACCGCACAAATAAGGACAAGGCTCGTGCTGTGAAAGAAAAAGCTGAAGCATTGGAATATGAGATCCGAGAAAGCCTTTTTTCAGATTCGCGTGTGGTGGCATGCACATTGGTGGGAGCTGCCAATCCTATATTATATGGAAGAAATTTCCAATCATTGTTTATAGATGAAGCCGCACAAGCATTGGAAGCCGCTTGTTGGATTCCAATCACAAAGTCGCATCGGGTGATCTTGGCTGGCGACCACAAACAACTGCCTCCTACTATCAAATGTTTTGAGGCAGAGCGTTCCGGACTGTCCTACACTCTGATGGAGAAACTGGCTGAAACCAAGCCAATGGCAGTCTCTCTTCTGAATGTGCAGTACCGTATGCATGAGAGCATAATGAGGTTCTCTTCAGAATGGTTTTACGACGGAAAACTAAAGGCGGCAGAAGAGGTCAAGTGCCGCGGTGTGCTCGATTTTGAAAACCCTTTGGAATGGATCAACACTGAGGGACTCTCGTTTGAGGAAGAGTATTTATCCCAATCGGCAGGACGAGTCAACCGTATGGAAGGTGAACTGACACTAGCATTGCTCACTCAGTTTATCGAGAAGATTGGTCCGGACAGAGTGAAAGAAGAGCAGATTGATTTTGGAATCATCTCGCCTTACAAAGAGCAGGTCTACTTTCTGCGGCATCTTATTAAAGAGTCGAAATTTTTGAAGCCATTCAGGAAATATATAACGGTCAATTCCGTCGACGGATTTCAAGGGCAGGAACGTGATGTGGTGATTATCAGCCTTGTAAGATCCAATGAGACGGGAGAGATTGGGTTCCTGAAAGAGTTGCGCAGGATGAATGTGGCGATGACACGTGCGAGGATGAAACTTATGATCATAGGAAACGTGGCAACACTGTCGCACCATGCGTTTTATAGAAAACTGTGGGAATGGGTGGAGAAAACTAAAAAAATGGGATGCTAGTTGGGCATTCCATTTTTTTACTATCTTTGCAATAGTTAAAGTTTAGTCGCAAGATTAGACACAGTATAAAATTATTAATTCATTAAATCATGGGCAAATACATTGATTTGCGATGCGATTTCGGGTTCAAGTATTGTATGTCAGACCCGATAATCATGAGATCCTTTTTAAATGCGATCCTTGAAGGCGACGTGGAGACAATCACGGATGTTAATTTTGAGAATGTGGAGATCCCACGAGAAACATCCAGCCAACGTGGAGTAACATTCGATCTTCACTGCACGACACAGAGCGGAGACTCAATCTTGATTGAGATGCAGAATTCGTGTCAGGACTATTTCAAGACAAGGGCAAACTATTATGTCTACCGTCTACTTGACAGTAAGATAGAAAAGGGATTGGAGTGGCGAAAAATGGAGAAGGACATCGACAGAATCATCGGCATCTTCATTTTGGGAGAGAAAATGACAGACATCAACAAGGCACTAACCTGCACCGCTGAGTGTGACGTCAAAACAGGAGAAGTGTTTTGGGACAGACATCGAAAATATTTTATATCTTTGCCGTCGTTCGAGTTGGATATCAAAGACTTCACAACAAAGGACATCTGGATTAACCTCTTCAAAAACTTAGGAAATATGGAAAACATTCATCCATCTGTGGTTAAGAGAGCAGACGAAGGTTTGCTGAGACTAATTGAGAAAGCCAAGGTAGGTGCTTTGTCTAAGGACGATCGTGCCGTGTATGAAGCGAGCCTCAAGAAACTTGCAGATGAGATGGACATGGAGGAGCATGGCTTTAAGAAAGGAATCAAGCAAGGAATAGAGATCGGAAAAGAAGAGGGAATCGAGATCGGAGAAAAACGAGGCGAACGTAATAAAACTATTCAATTAGCCATAGGCATGAAGGCGGAGGGGCTTGATTTCAATCTTATTCATAAGTTGACTGGGCTTTCTTTAGAAGAAATAGAAAAGTTATAATCATTCACTAAATAGGGCGAGACATTGTTTTCGCCCTTTTTTTTGTGTAAAAAGAAATTGATTCAGATTGGAATAGAAATCCATGCCTAGCATTATGAATTTTTATTATCTTTGCAATCTGCCCACTGCTCCCAAGGCGTAAAACTGATGGAGCAACGACATAAATAAAAGGCGTCATCAACGCTTTGTTCTTGGTAATTCCGAACGTAGGAAATTCAGAATAACGATCAAGGACAATGCAGAGAGGATGCCACGGATGAGTTGTATGTACTGGTCCGTAGTGTGTCCGAGGGTATTTTGTGCCCTCACGACACACTCTACGGGTGTACTATATCTCTGCGTGGGTATCTTGTATCTGCTCGTCTATCGTTAAGGCTTCCTACGGCCTGGAATTCGGACGAGTTTGGTGCAGATACCCACGCTTTTTTGTTTGTGGCTCTCTATTTTTCAACTTTTTTAATGTCCGATTCGGGGTGTTTGGTGGACAAAGAGATTTTGTTAAGTGGCCGACACTCATTGGATTGATTTAAGCATTTCACAATTATACAATGGTGATTGTCTGGAGTTTATAAAAAGAATTCCAGACAATAGTATTGATTGTATCATTACTGATCCGCCTTATAATTTAGGACAGTTTATGCATAATAGAAACACGAATTTGGTGAAAATGCGTGCTAATCAATTCGCATATGCAGGTTGGGATAATCTAGAATACAAAGAATGGGAAGAATCAATGATTACATTTCTAAAAGAATGTAGTAGAATTCTAAAGAAAAAAGGTTCACTTATAGTTTTTATGGCAGTTATAAAAGTGGCAGACATAATCAAATTTGCTCAAAATACTAAGTTGTATTACAAAACAACTGGTGTATGGCACAAAACAAATCCTATGCCTCGAAATATGAATATACATTTCATAAACTCTACTGAAAGTTGGATTTATTTCATTAATAAAGGAACTTCAGGGACGTTTAATAATAATGGAAAACCAATTCATGATTTTCTTGAATCTTCTGTTTGTCCATCTTCTGAAAAAAAGTATGGCAAACATCCAACTCAAAAACCTCTAAAAATTCTTTCTCAACTTATAGAATATGTTTCAAATCCCAACGACATAATTCTTGATCCATTTATGGGAAGTGGAACAACATGTGTTGCAGCTCACAAATTAAACCGAAAGTATATCGGAATAGAGCTAAACGAAAATTATTTCAATATCGCAAAATCAAGAATAGAAGATGAAAGTAGGTGATTTATTTGCTGGTGTTGGTGGAATGTCACAAGGGTTCAAAATGGCAGGAGGTTTTGAAATATCTTTTGCTGTTGAATATGAGAAAGATATAGCAGATGCTTATAAGAAGAACCATATAAACACTGATGTTTATGCAATGGATATTAGAAATATTGATGTTGAAGAACTACATAAAAAGCACCCTTCTATTGATGTTATGATTGGAGGTCCTCCTTGTCAAGGATTTTCTCAAAAGGGAAAACGTCTAAGTATTGATGATCCGAGAAATTTTCTTTTCCAACAATTTGTACGCTTTGTAAAAGAATTTAAGCCAAAGTATTTTGTGCTTGAAAATGTCCCAGCCATAATAACAACGGCAAATGGCTTTTTCAAAGAGCAAATTATATCTGCTTTTAATAAAATTGGTTATGATGTAACTTGTGATGTTCTGTGTGCGGCTGATTTTGGCGTACCACAAGATAGAAGAAGAGCCGTGTTTATTGGTCAATTAGGAGAATTGCAAATTGAATTGCCTAAGCCAACTAATAAACGTGTAAATATAAAAGATGCTATATACGATTTGCCTTTTATCGCCTCGGGAGAAGGTGAAGAAGAAAGTTCATACGATAAAAAGCCAACTTCCGAATATCAAAAGTTGATGCGTGGCAATTGTAATGTTTTATATAATCATAAAGCCACAAAACACAACGCATTGGCATTGAATAGATTATCAATGATTCCAAAAGGGGCTGGCAAAGAGGTATTGCCTCCCGAAGAACGTACCAAATCAATATATAGTGGTACTTGGTCAAGAATGATAGAAGATGACATTTCTGTTACTATCACAACAAGATATGACACTCCATCATCAGGACGATTCACACATCCAATACTTGATAGATGTATCACAACTCGAGAAGCAGCAAGAATACAATCTTTTCCAGATTCATTCAGGTTTTATGGTAGTAAAACATGCCAAATGAAACAAGTTGGAAATGCTGTGCCTCCATTGTTAGCCAAAGCTATTGCAGAACAAATAAAAAACAATGAAATATGAGTTATCCGAAATACGCTAAACGAAGAACTCCAATAGATGCATTGACTGGCATAAAATCTTCGTTGTCAAATCTTCGTCAAGTAATATCATTGACATACCTTTTGTTTGTAGTAAATGGACGTAAGAGTTTTATTGATTATTGTATTTCCATTGATAGTAAGACCTTGACAATAAAGAAAGATTTGCTTTCTGCAATTAGCAATTATCTTTCTCCTAATTCAATTGATGAGAGTGTTATCAATGAAAATCCATTGGTAAAGAATCAATATGAACCTTTGTATGTGGGTATGACATTGCTATTCAGATTGGGCAATTTGAAAATGAAAGGAAAACAAAATACTGCAGAGAGAACTGGCGGCTTGAGATTTCCTAAACAAATTTATTTTGCGTCAAATATGTTTGTTTTGGATTTGATATTGAGTGGATTCTCTGAAGAAGATCTCAAAAAATCTTTATGTGAATGGTTAAATAATCAAAAAGCATCTAACAAGGATTTTGAATATAAAGTTTGTGCATTTTTGTCGGTATGTACCGCATTTACTCAATTTAAGGTTAGGAATAATGATGGAGAAGAAATATTTTTCCAAACAGAAGGGATTTTCCAATCAATAAGTGAAGGTGGAAATGATGTTACTATTGACGATGGCAAAGAAAATGTTGGCCCAACTCGTATTTATAAAAATGTAATTCGTGAAGAACTTGAGCCATGGATTAAACAATCTAGCCATGGATTGTATTTTGCGGAGTCAGATAATATTACAGCTCAAGAATTTTCTCAAATTTTATCAACAACACTTGATATTTGTAATGTAAAAGATGATTCTATAATAAAAGCCGATATTCCTCAAGAAGAACCCTCTACCACACATCCCCTTCTCCCTCTCCAGCAAATCTTCTATGGGGCACCTGGCACTGGAAAGTCATTTTCAATCAAGAGTGTGATAGCAGAACACATGAGCATCGATGTTGACCAGGTCGATATGGAAGCTGATAATATTTTTCGCACCACATTTCATCCAGACTACGACTATGCTCAGTTTGTGGGATGCTATAAGCCAACTAAAGAGAAGAATGGGGATATCGCTTATGACTTTGTCCCTCAAGTGTTTGTCAATGCTTTGGCTGAGGCTTATGGCGGAGTACAACCAGCTAAATCTTCTTCAAATACGTCTGCTACTACAGGACAAGTGGCTAATAGTGAATCTAAAGAAGATGATTTAAATGAGGAAGATACAGTAGTAGAACAAATTGTTGAAAGTGAAGTCGAAACACAGGCCGTCAAACCTGTTTATCTTGTGATTGAGGAGATTAATCGTGGTAACTGTGCACAGATTTTTGGAGATATCTTCCAATTGTTGGATAGAGATGCTAATGGAGTCTCGGAATATTCAATAAGTGTGGATTGTGATTTGAGAGAGTATTTGGAGAAAAACAGCCCCAATGCGATTAAAAACGGTAAAATCAAACTCCCTTCCAACTTCAATATTATCGCCACTATGAATACTTCTGACCAATCTCTTTTCCCGATGGATTCGGCTTTTAAGAGAAGATGGGAATGGGTGCATGTGCCTATCAAAAATCAGAATTTTGATAAGGATGGCAATCAGGTTCATTTCAAAATTGTTGTAGAAAAGGGCAAGTATGAATATGATTGGAATGAATTCCAAAATGCAGTAAATATTGAAATCCAGAATAAAACTCATTCTGAAGACAAACAGATGGGAGACTATTTTATTAAGAAAAATGTCACTTTGAATGAGTTTGTCAATAAGGTAATGTTTTATTTGTGGAATGACATCTGCAAGGAGAATTATCATACAGAGGATAATTTCTTCCGTACAGAAGATGAGAGTACAGAAGAAGAAACGGAGTTCTCTTTTGGAGAAATGATGGCAGATAAAGTCAATAAGATTAACGGGTTCATGCGTAAATTGAAAGTCAAGAATTTGATTGAGACATCCGAATCCACTGATGCTTCTGATGTTTCAACTCCAGAATCTTCAGCAGATTAATGAAACTTTTTTTTGAAACATACACATATAAGATTGAAGATGTGTGTCAGGCTCTGCATGTCACACAAGATGATCTGTTGTCTTGTTTCTCAGAGTCGTTACGAAATGTTGATTCTGAAAATATTTCGTTTTCTTGCGTCGGATATTTTTATTCTCCTATTATCAAAGATAGTGTCTTTATAATGCCAAAGGTGTTTCTTAATGAAAACTCCCCCAAAAAAGGAGAAACTCGCGTCTTTGCAAACGGAATACATAATGGATACCTTCCCAAGAATGTGATTGATGTCCGATTTGGAGAAAAATGTATACTCGGTAAAGAAGATTGCGGTTTCATCATGAGTGCCTCTGTTTGGCTTTATCAATCCATTAAGAGATATGCCGAGCAAAAAGGAGGTCAAGATAATGTGATTCCTGAAGATTTACAACGAGTCGTCACGACACCGGGAGAATCGTCTGAAACTTTATTGGACACTATTGTCACACTCATTAAATTTTATCACGACCATAGGTCGTTGTTTACTTTTATTGCTGTGAATAAACAAGGCGGATCAAATAGAGTGAATTGGAGAAAAACAATCAGTACACAAACAGCTTTCCTTCAAAAAGGAAAACCAATATATACGACATTTGTAAACAGACAAAAGACAATAAATTTTGAAGAGGATGTGATAGTTATGTTCCTTTCTGTCATGCACTATCTTCAAAATACATACTATTTTGGAACAATAGACAAGTCTGGATACGAACTTTATCGTTCACAAGATATTCAACGGCTTATTGATACTGGTAAGGGAGTTCGTGTGATGAAAAACATGACACGCAAATATTATGTGGACGATCTTGTGCAGTTGTGCAAACTATTACGTTTGTTCTTTGAGCAGGCGTATGAAGTGTCAACAAAACGTCATACGCCTGAAATGACGGTGGTGAAGAAGTATGAGAATGTATTTGAGAGTATGGTTGATGCTTTGATTGGTGACGACTTGCCTAAAGCATTGAAACATCTAAAAAATCAAAGAGACGGAAAAACCATAGACCATATTTATCAGGATCTCTCGCTAATCCATAACGATAACCAAATGAATATTTACTATATCGGAGACAGTAAATATTATAAAGAGTCGACTCAGTTAGGAACTAATTCCGTCGCAAAACAGTTCACATACGCAAAGAATGTCATCCAATATTGTATTAATATTTTCAATAAGGGTGTTGACAGTAGATACCAGAAAGAAGAAGAGAACATAAAGAAAAATTTTGCTTATAGAGATGATTTGACGGAAGGGTACAACATCACTCCAAATTTCTTTATTCACGGAAGAATTACCCCGGAAATGTTGGCGGATAAAAGCAAGTCTTTTTCTGTGAATGGGCTTAAATATGATTCTGTAGATCATAGTATGGTCAATTTCCATTTTCCTAACAGACTATTTGATAGAGATACCTTGATTCTGCAAACCTACGATATTAATTTTTTATATGTCCTTTCCAATTATGTAAGTAGAAGAGACAATAAAACAGTGAGGAAATATATTAGGTCTGAATTTCGTAAAAATATTATAAAGTATATAGACGATCATTATAATATCTATCGATTTCTGGAATTCTATGATGAAGAGTCTATAAAAGAATTCATAGATGAGAATTTTAGACAGGTGATAGGAAAGGTTTATTCTATTGAGACCGGAGATGGGTATTGTTTGATGTTGGCTCTTGAAAAAAATAACAAAGATCAATCTTTGGTTGTCTCTGACAATTCTCTAGCAATAAGAGGAAAGCAATATAAGTTGACACAGTTTAAACTGGACGATGGCAAATATCCCGAAACTTTCAAATGGTTTATTTCCGGATCGATTAATGACACAATGAAATATAGTACTTATCTGCCTTTGTTTGATATTCAGGCTGCTTGTGGAGATTTCTCTTATCAATCAGATACAGGATTTAAATGTTGGATTAATGCTTCTGATTACAACAGAAAATTAAACGAAGATATGTTTGTTGTCAAGGCAATTGGTGATTCTATGAATCCAAAAATCAATGATGGAGATTATTGTATATTTAAGAAATATGGTCCTGATAGAGTTATAGGATCAAGAGAAGGAGAAATAGTGTTGGTTGAGAAATATGATTCTATCACAGAAACTAATTATGTAATTAAAGAATATCATCATGAAGGTAAAGGCACTGATGATGAAAAAATTATTTTGCATTCGTTGAATAATAAATACAAAGACATTGAATTGGCGGATCAGTATGACCTAAATGATTCAATATCAGTGAAAGGCATTTTTGTTGGAACAATAAAATGTCCGTTGACATCTTCTAATGAAATATAAATTGCTGTCTATTCGTTAATTTTTTTGCTTTGTCCTATTTTATGACTGATTCCCCGTCTGAAAGACGCTGCCGAGCAAAGCGAGAGTAACCCGTGACGAAGTCTCGGGATGATATGACGATGATACAAGCTTTGCCTGAAAGGCAATACAATAAGTACTGCTTCCCGTCTCTTTATCTCATAAAAATCGTAGACTTTCTCTTAAATCTCTGAGATTCTGTGTTTGTTCTATATATGCTCGCCTTCGGCTCGCACTAGAGCGGAAGGGTTAGGGCGTTCCGCCCTTAACAATCCTCATTTTTTAGTTGCAGGATGAGATTCTATGGCAAAATATTTTATAAGCTCAAACAACTTCTAGTAATTCTGATTTTTTATTTGATTAAACGACTATATACTTAGACTTTTTGAACGAACATTCAATTTTTTTTGAACGAACATTCGTATATTGTAAAAAAGTGTTAATTTTGCCATCTGTAGACAATTAAAGAATTTAATAAAGGGGTAATATATGGCAAAATCATTTAACTCAGTACTTGCAAAATTCCTTCTTAGTGTCGCTGGTTCGATAAATAAGAAGAAATTGGTGAAGGCTTCAATGGACTGTAAGAAGTCGCAGGCTGAAACACTTAGAGCAATTCTAGATTATGCTAAAGATTCCGTCTATGGAAAAGAGCATAATTTTGCTAAGATTTTGGAGGCTACATCTGATGACGCTCTTTTCGAGGCCTACCGTCAGAATGTCAAACCAAATGATTATGAGGATTTCCGCCCATACGTAGAAAGACATAAACATGGTGAGGAGAATGTCTTATTCCCTGGTAAACCGAAAATGTATGCCACTACTTCGGGTACGACAAGTGAGCCAAAGTGGATTCCTATCACTAACGAATACTACAGCAACATCTATTCTAAGATGACTAAGGTGTGGCTATACTCTTTCATCGAGAACCGTCCTGATGTCTTCAATGGTAAGATCGTTTCTATTGTAGGTAAGGCTATAGAGGGTCAGGCTCCAGATGGCACACTATATGGATCTGTGTCTGGCGTGACTCAGAGAGACTGTCCGGGATTCGTGAAGAAACTTTACACTGCTCCTGCAGACGTGTTCACAATCGCCGACTACAAGGCTCGCTACTACTGCATCATGCGTTTCGGTATTGAGCAGGATGTCACTCTTATTGTTACTGCCAATCCGTCTACAATCGTTGAGATGCAGAACAATGTGAACGAGTTTTTCGATGATTACGTTGATGATATCGAAAAGGGTACAATCAGCTCGAAAATCAATATCTCAGACGAGCTCCGCCAGAAGATGTTGGCAGAGAAGAATATCAAGCCTAATCCTAAGCGTGCGGCTGAGCTACGTGAGTTGAAGGCTAAATATGGCACAGTGCTTCCTAAGCACTACTGGCCAAATCTTCAGATTCTTAACACTTGGAAGTGTGGTAACACTCGTATGTATCTCGACAAGTTTAAGAATTCTTTCCCTGACTGCTGCTTGCACCAGGAGTTCAGCTACTTCTCATCTGAGTGCCGTGCCGGACTTGTGATGCCAGAGACTAAGGATACAAACGGTACCGTCGTCTTCCCACACATGCACTATTTTGAGTTTGTGGAGGAACATGATATTGACAGCGAGAACCCTAAGTTCCTTCAGCTACACGAACTTGAGTTTGGCAAGAAATATTGTCCATATGTGACTACATGGGCAGGACTTTACCGTTATACAATGAGCGACCTTCTTGAGGTAGATGGAAAGTTCAACTCTATCCCTACTCTTCATATGATTCAGAAGATCAATGGTATCGTCACTATGACGGGAGAGAAACTTCACGAGCGTCAGTTTATCTCGGCTGTTGAGGACGCATCGAAGTCTACAGGCAAGAAACTTAAGTTCTATATCGGATTTGCTGATTTGGAAATTTCTGCATATCACTTCTATTATGAGTTTGAGGATCAGAATATCACTCAGGCAGAGGCAGATGAGTTCAACAAACTTGTAGACGAGAATTTGAAGAAGGTCAACATCGAGTATGAGGCTAAGAGAGCGTCATTCCGTGTGAAGGATCCTATCGCACACATCCTTGTAGAGAATTCATTCGAGAAGTTCAAGGCTCGTTGTATCGACGAGGGAGCAAGAGACGGACAGTTCAAGCTTAACATCCTGCTTCAGGATGAGAACCGTCATGCCAAGTTCAAGGATCTTGTAAAGAAATAATAAGTAATTAAGGTATATTTAGAAAGGACGCAAGCCACACTTGCGTTCTTTCTTCATCATAAAGCAATGACTTTAGACAATATCAAAGCAGTTATATTTGATGTCGACGGTACACTCTACACCGGAGGAATCGCAAAACATCTGATTTTAGGTGATATATGGAGGTGCATGTGGGCTTTGAGAGAAAGGCAGACAAGAAAGGCGATGAAGAGTCGTGACTACATGACTGCCGACAATTATTATAATACCTTTTTCTCTACGTTGTCGCAAAAGACAGGCAAAGAGGAGAGTGTAATGAGAGATTGGTATTTCAATCGCTACATGCCGTTGATGGTCAGACAGATCGGCAAGTATTGTAAGCCCCGCCCACAGATAAATGAGGTGTTGGAGTCGTTGCGACAGAAAGGAATACGTCTTCTCGTCTATTCCGACTATACAAGGTCGAAAGAGAAAATCGAGTCGTTAGGCATAGACAGCTCGGTGTTTGAGAAATTCTATTGCGCTGAAGAATTCGGAGCATTAAAACCACAGACACGTCCGTTTGCGCAGATATGTCAGGAGAATGGATTAGAATTGGCATCGACGCTGATGGTAGGCGACAAAGTAGATTCTGATGGAGGAGCTTTAGCCGCTGGTTTGCAATTCACTTGTATTGATGGCAAGAATTGTAAAGATGTCGACAGAAGCAAGTACGACATTGTATCTTGGAATGAATTTGTGAACATTTGTAAGAAATAAGATTAGATGTAGAGACGCACGGTCGTGCGTCTCTTTTTTTTACGGTCGTGCGTCTCTTTTTTATTTGAAGACAGAGGAACAGATGACATTTCCACATAGAATTATTATTACTCCTTTTTGCTAAAAATATAGTTTCTTTTTTGCAGTTTATGTAAAAAAATGTATATTTGCATTTGGAATGAGGAGGGGAGCGAATTGTTCTCCTTCGTTTTTTTAATATGATGATAGATAAACAAGAACTTACACAAGCGATCAACGAATTTATTGACGGAACAAGCCTTTTTCTTGTAGAGGTTAAGGTAAGTCCTGCTAATGAGATTGTTGTTACAATTGATAGCGAAGACTCTATAGATATCGACACTTGCGTCTCACTTTCACGCCATATAGAATCCAAGTTCGACCGCGAACAGGAAGATTATGAGTTGGAAGTAGGCTCTGCTGGTTTGAGTTCTCCATTTGTGGTGCTTCGCCAATATAAGAAATATATTGGAAAGGAAGTAGAAGTGCTTACAAAAGCAGGACAGAAGCTTGTAGGAGTATTGAAGAGTGCTGAAGAGGATGAATTTACAGTGGTTGTGACTGTGAAGGAAAAGCCAGAAGGAGCGAAGAGAAAAGTCGATGTGGAGAAAGAGTACTCGTTCAAGTATGATGAAGTAAAATATACGAAATATTCAATTAGATTCAAATAATATTATTATGGCTAAGCAAGAAACACTCAGCTTAATAGATTCATTTTCGGAGTTTAAGGAACTTAAAAACATTGATCGTGGCACAATGATCAGTGTCTTGGAGGAGTCGTTCAGAAGTGTCATCACAAAGATGTATGGCACTGATGAGAATTATGCTGTCATCATCAATCCAGACAAGGGAGATTTCGAGATATATCATAATAGAGTGGTAGTTGAAGATGGAACTGTCGACGACGAGAACTCACAGGTGGCTTTGGCAGACGTCAAGAAAATAGACTCATCTTATGAGGTAGGTGAGAACTTTTCAGAAAAGGTGGATTTCGCATCGTTCGGACGTAGAGCAGTGTTGAATCTTCGCCAAACACTTGCGTCGAAGATCCTTGAACTTCAGAAAGATACATTGTTCAACAAGTATAAGGAGAAAGTTGGTAAGATCGTAGTCGGAGAAATCTACCAGACTTGGAAGAAGGAGGTTCTTCTTCTTGATGAGGAGGGTAACGAAATGATTTTGCCTAAGGCAGAGCAGATACCGTCGGACAACTACCGCAAACAGGATACATTGAGAGCTATCGTGGCAAAGGTTGACAATGAGAACAATAATCCCAAGATTATCCTTTCTCGTACGTCGCCAATGTTCCTTCAGCGTTTGTTTGAGCAGGAAGTTCCTGAAATCGCAGACGGCTTGATCACAATCAAAGGAATCGCTCGTATTCCAGGAGAGAGAGCAAAAGTCGCTGTAGAGAGCTACGACGAGAGAATCGATCCAGTTGGAGCATGTGTAGGTATGAAGGGAGCTCGTATCCACGGAATCGTAAGAGAGCTACGTAATGAAAATATAGATGTAATAAACTATACATCAAATGTCTCTCTATATATCCAGAGAGCATTGAATCCAGCAAGAATCTCATCTATCAGAATCATAGAGGAAGAGAAGAAGGCTGAGGTTTATTTGGATCCACAGGAGGTGTCTTTGGCAATCGGTAAGGGCGGTATGAACATCAAGCTTGCCACTCAGCTTACAGGATACCAGATAGAAGTGTTCAGAAACTCAGACAGTTACGATGACGGAGATATCTATCTTGACGAGTTTGCTGATGAGATTGATATGTGGGTTATCGATGAGTTTAAGAAGAACGGATTTGATACAGCTCTTAGCGTATTGAACGTATCAAGAGATGAGCTTCTTCGTCGTACTGATCTCGAGGAAGAGACTATCGATGACGTGTTGGCAATCTTGAAGTCTGAATTTGAGGACTTTGATGAGGCTGGCGCCGACAACAATGATGAAAGTAATTCCTAACCCGGTGTTGGGGATGAGTTTCTCTGAAATATAGGATACTTTTGGGTGCGTTCGGATTTGGCACCCGAAAGTATTTGTTTCGGGAAAAGAAAAACATTATGGACAGGGTGCAATTTGTGGTTGCTGTTTTTTAATTTTGTGGGAAGGGAAAAACAGCATACTATGATGAGTTAAGTGTGTTGTTTTTTTAAGTGTGGTAATTAAAATTTTATGTCGAGATTAGGTCAATTAGCTAAAGAATTAAATGTAGGTATCGCTACTGCTACCGAACTATTAAAAAAGAAAGGATTTGCAATTGAAGGTGCAAACCCCAACTACAAATTGTCTGAAAAAGAAGAGAATATCCTTCGCCAGGAATATGATAAGGACAAAACGTTCAAGTCTGATGCCAAGGCAGAGTTTGACGATATGAAGGATAGAAAAAAGAACAAGAGGGAGAAAATCGTCGAGATACCAGGATTTGGAAAAAAAGACGAGGTTGATATCAAGGTAGAGGTGCAGGCTCCAAAACTAAAGGTTGTTGGCAAAATCTCTGACGCTCCAAAACCACAAACTCCAAAACCAGAAACACCAGCTGCATCTACGGCTTCAGTAGAGGAGGCTAAACAGAATAATATGTCTAAATCACAAAACGAAACTGAAGATGACGTATTCAGATTGAACCCTACAACACAGGTTACAGGACCAACAGTGTTGGGTAAAATCGATTTGTCTTCTATCAACTCTCAAACCAGACCTAAGAAAAAGACAAAGGAGGAGAGAAAGAAAGACCATCAAAAACAACTTCAGCAGCAAAAGGCTGAACAGGGCCAGGGTGGTCAGAAGAAGCAGAGAAATCGTATCCAGGGCAAGGAAAAAATCGATATTTCTGAATACAGGGAAGGAAAACAAGGTGGCAAAAACGATCGTCATAAAGGCGACAGAGACAGAAATGACAACCGTGATCGTGAAGCCAACGGTGGAAACAATAAGAAGTTCAACAAGCAGAAGAATCAGAAACAGGAAATCTCTGAAGAGGATGTACAGAAGCAGATCAAAGATACTCTTGCTCGCTTGACTTCTAATAAAAACCAGAACAAGAGTGGTGCTAAGCACCGTCATGACAAACGTGAGTCTATCCGTCAGCGTGCTGAGGAGCGTGAGGCTCAGGAACGTGAAGCACAGGGCAAACTAAAGATCACTGAGTTTGTGACTGTCAGCGACTTGGCTAAGATGATGGATGTGACAATTACTGAGGTCATCACAACTTGTATGAATTTCGGTCTGATGGTATCTATCAACCAGCGTCTTGATGCCGATACTATCAATATCGTAGCTAGTGAATTCGGCTTTGAAACAGAATATGTGTCTGCTGAGGTAAGTGAGGCTATCCAGGAGGAAGAGGATAAGGAAGAGGATTTGATCAACCGTCCTCCAATTGTAACTGTGATGGGTCACGTAGACCACGGTAAGACATCATTGCTCGACTATATTCGCCAAACTAATGTGATCGCCGGTGAGGCAGGTGGTATCACTCAGCATATCGGTGCATACAATGTCACATTGAAGAATGGTCAGCATATCACTTTCTTGGATACTCCAGGTCATGAGGCGTTTACAGCCATGCGTGCCCGTGGAGCGAAGGTGACAGATATCGCTATCATCATCGTCGCTGCTGATGACGATGTGATGCCGCAGACAAAAGAGGCTATCAACCACGCAAGTATTGCTGGTGTGCCTATCGTGTTTGCAATCAATAAGATAGATAAACCTACTGCTAACCCAGATAAAATCAAGGAGTCGTTGGCACAGATGAACTACTTGGTAGAAGAGTGGGGTGGTAAGTATCAGTCTCAAGATATCGCCGCTAAGAAGGGTATCGGTGTAGATGAATTGATGGATAAGGTGCTTCTTGAGGCGGAAATGCTTGATTTGAAGGCTAATCCAAACCGTAAGGCAAGCGGTTCGGTGATAGAGAGCCAGTTGGACAAGGGTCGTGGTTATGTGGCAACAGTGCTTGTAAGCAACGGTACTTTGAAGATTGGAGACGTTGTTATCGCTGGTACTCACTACGGTAAGGTTAAGGCTATGTTCAATGAGCGTAACCAGCGTATCACAGAGGCTGGACCTTCCGAGCCAGCTTTGATCCTGGGTCTTGATGGAGCTCCTCAGGCAGGTGATAACTTTAACGTGCTTGGCTCAGAGCAGGAGGCTCGTGAAATAGCCAACAAGCGTGAACAGCTTCAGCGTGAGCAAGGATTGCGTGCCGGCAATGGAATTATCACTCTTGATGAGATCGCCCGTCGTCGAGCTCTAGGAAACTTCCAGGAGATGAATATCATCGTCAAGGGAGACGTGGACGGATCTGTAGAGGCATTGTCAGACTCTTTGCAGAACTGTTCTACAGAGCAATTCCAGATCAACGTTATCCACAAGGCTGTGGGTCAGATTTCAGAAACGGATGTCATGTTGGCATCAGCGTCAAATGCAATCATCATCGGTTTCCAGGTTCGCCCTTCTCAGTCAGCGCGTAAACTTGCAGAGAAAGAGGGTGTGGATATCCGTCTACACTCAATCATCTATGATGCAATTGAGCAGTTGAAGGATGCGATGGCAGGTATGTTGGCTCCAGAGTTGAAGGAGCAGGTGACTGGTACTGCTGAGGTTCTTGAAATCTTTAAGATCGGTAAGGTCGGAGTCATTGCGGGTTCAATTGTCCGCGACGGTAAGATCAAACGTTCTAATAAGGTTCGTTTGATTCGCGACGGAATTGTCGTATTCACCGGAGATTTGCAGTCGTTGAAGCGTTATAAGGATGACGTTAAGGAGGTTGCAAACGGCTTCGATTGTGGTATCGCTCTTGCTGGATACAATGAGATTCAGGTAGGAGATATCATTGAAGGATTCGAGACAATTGAGGTTGCTCGTAAGCTGTAATTTAGACGATTGAAAACTTAAATATGAAATTAAGAATCGGGCATACGTCTGATTCTTAATTTTGTTTAGAGATAGATGGACCGAAATATGGTATATGTCCGTTGTTTATGGTGGACACAGTCATATTAAGCATCTATAAAAATATTACACACGTCTGAAATTACCAGTTGTGTATTTGAATATGACACATGTTCTTATTCATGTACGAATACGGTTTAGATATGACGCACATATCTGAATTTAGATGTTACACACACGTCCGTGTGTCTCTACGTGTTGATTGTTAATATAAATCATTAATTTTTAATTAAATTGAACTGGCTTGATTTTTTAATTCTCTTGCTTGTTGTCGCAGGAATGGTGAGAGGATTTTCAAAAGGACTTATTTTTGAGCTTTCGGGATTGATAGGCCTTATCATTGCCGTATACGTGTCGAGATATCATAGCTCCCCTTTTGCGGAGTTTATTCATAGTTTTTTCAATGTAGGCATGGATTATTGTCCAGCTTTGGGAATGATCATGGCTTTTATAGTCTCGTTGATATTGGTAAAGGTGCTGGCAATGTGTGCCCAGCGACTGATTAAGGCAATCAGCCTTGGATGGCTCAACAGCCTGCTTGGTGCTTTGATCTCAGCAGTGAAATACACTTTAGTGATCAGTGTGGTGTTCAATGTGCTTGGCCCGATCAACGAGAAACTTAAATTGATGGACAACAAGCATTCTGAAGGCTCGGTGTTGTGTGGCCCTGTTACAAAGTTTGCCCCTGCTGTCCTCCCTATGCTTAATATTAGTGAATTGTTCAATATTCCAAAGAATATTGAGGATTCTATGGATAAAGACAAAACGGAAGGAAATCAGACAAGTAAAAAGGGATGATTTTTCCCTTTTATTGATTTTGTAATAAGCTGTGCTTTGATTCTGCACATCGAGGATTTATCTTTGTCGTATATATAAACAATGAATTAATATTGTCGTATTATGGTGCCAGAGTCTAAGCCATTTTTGAAATTGGTAGCTGATGATTTGAAAAGTCATGCAGATGTGGAGGATACGTTGCTTGTCTTCCCCAACCGTCGTGCAATCTTGTTTTTTAATGAATGTTGGGCTGATGAGTACGACAAACCAGTGTTTTCTTTGGAATCCACGACAATACAAGATCTATTCCATTCTCTGTCTCCTTACAGCGTTCCGGATGAAATAGCCCTTTTAATCGAGCTTTTTCACACAATTAAAGAGATACATCCGGATATTTTGGGAGTAGATCCATCGTTTGACAAATTCTATTTTTGGGGTCAGACATTGCTTTCCGATTTCGACGATATTGATAAGAATTGTGTGAATGCTCAGGCATTATTTTCAAATGTGGCAGACTTGCAGAATGTGAAAGACTTTTCATATCTTTCCGATTCTCAAATCAAGGTGCTTGAACATTTTTTCCAAACGTTCTCAGTAGAAGCTCAAAATGAGAAGGTGAAACTTTTTGCTAGACTTTGGAAAAACCTGTATTCTATTTATATAGCATTTAAAAGCCGTCTGCAGACAAAAGAAATCGCCTATGAAGGGATGTTGATGCTCGACGTTATAGAAAGACTAAAAAATGGTGAAATTGATGATTCAAAGTACAAAAAACTCGTATTCATCGGATTTAATGTGTTGAGCAGAACAGAGTATGCTTTCTTCAAAAGATATCGTGATTCCAAACGCGCGGAATTTTATTGGGACTATGATATCTATTATTCCGCACCTGATTCACTTCAGGAAGCTGGTCTGTTTATGCGACAGAATATTCTGGATTTCCCGTCGTCACTTAAAGAAAAATCATACTTTGATAATTATTCGAAAAAAAAGAAAATCACTTTTGTGAGCACTTCGTCTGATAATGCCCAAGCAACTTATGTCACTAATTTTTTGAACGACACATCCGAAATCGTAAAGGACGAAAAAAGCGGTGAAAAGGAAAAAATCGACAGAAGGACTGCAATTGTTCTTTGTGATGAGACACTTCTCCTTCCTGTCTTGCATTCTATACCGAATGATAAAGGAATAGCTTTGAATGTGACGATGGGATTCCCGGTGTCGCAAACTCCAATATTCAGTTTGCTGCTCGCTCTGGTCAATTATAATGTTTACATAGATGAACGTAGACCTAAGACTGTGGCTTTGTCGATGGTTGAACCTATTGTTGGCCATGCCTATATAAAAGCTCTCTTTCCGGAAGTGTCAGAAAAAATTGCTCAGATGAAGGAAGAAAAGAATCTTTTTCCTAGTATATCTGAATTTGATTCTGAAATTGATGGTTTGTCATTGCTTCTAAAACCTTCGGTGAATTCGTCTGATTTTGTGGACAGACTGAAAAAAATAGTGATGAAAGTGTCCGCGCATAAGACTAATTACTCTTTGTATTCCGACTTGTATAATGAATCTTTGTTCCGAGTCTATAACATACTTGTCAGGTTTGCTGACGAAGTTTGCTCAGAGGAGTTGTCGATGAGTGTTGGGCTGACCGCACGTCTTCTTATGAAAGTAGTCCAGCAGGCAAAAGTGCCGTTCCATGGAGAGCCGATAGAGGGACTTCAAGTGATGGGATTCTTGGAGACGCGTGGACTTGATTTCTCTCATATTTGTCTCTTGTCAGCGTCTAACAAACAATTGCCGCCATCTGCTGAAATTTCGTCATTTATTCCGCTTTCAATCCGCACTGGATTCAATATGACCTCTGTAGAACAAAAAAATGCGTTGTTTGCTTACTATTTCTATCGTTTGGTGCAACGTGCGGATGATGTCACCCTCGTCTACAATTCTACTTGTGATAGCCAGAACACTGACGGACAGATGAGCAGATATATGCTTCAGATGTTGGTGGAAAACAAAAATTTTGAAATAAGAAAATACGATATCCAGAATCTTGTTCCATCTATCACCACAGAATCGTTGTCTGTGAAAAAGAACGATGAAATCGTAAAAAAATTGTTGGATAGGTTCTCTTCCAACTCTGAAAAACCACTTTCTCCGTCTGCAATCAACACCTATTTTGAATGTCCGCTGAAATTCTATTTCAGATATGGGTTAGGACTAAAAGAGCCAAATGCTGAAGAAGACGGAATCTCTTCTACTGATTTGGGAACTATCTTCCATGCTGTCATGGAAGAAATCTATAATGGGTTCATCCGCAAAAAAAAGGATTCCCAGATTTCTGCCGATGATTTGAAATCATTGAAGGATGAAGAAATCTATATGTTGATAGACCAATTCATCAATATCCATTATTACAAGATTGACAAGTTTAAAACTTCTCCTAAATCTGTGTCTCAATTCCATGGGCATTTACTTTTGGCACGAAACCTTCTTTTGGAGTTTGTTCGCAAGCAGCTTGCTGTGGATTCACGATTGAAGGATCTTGTTTATCTGTCATCAGAGGAAAAAGTAGTCGTGCCGATTGAAATAGATGTGAATGGAGAAGCAAAACAGATTTTTGTCGGTGGAATCGTCGATCGTCAGGATTCAGTCGACGGTGGAAAGCGTAGAATAGTGGATTATAAGACTGGTGGAGATCTGCCATCTTCAATTAAATCCATCGACGAACTCTTTGCATACGAAAACAGAAAGAAGGTCCATTATCAGTTGCAGATTCTGATATACTCGTCGCTTGTCCACAAAGTGAAGAAGGTAGACGTCACTCCTGTATTGAATTTTGTGAATCAGAAAAGTGAGTTTGTGGAATGCGTCTTAAAAATGTCGAAAGAGGTTGTTGGAGATAAAGGTAAACCAAAAAAAGTGGATGAACCTATCGTTGTGAATGATGAATTCTGCGATGAATTCGACAAAAAAATGAAAAAAGCATTGTCTGATATCTTCAATCTAAATATTGATTTCACGCAGACAGAAGATCCCGACAAATTCTGTGACTTCTGCGCATTTTTGCAGATTTGTAGAAAGAGGAAGGAATAAAAAATATGTAATAATTGGAATTTGAATTCATTTAAAAAATGGTTATAGAATTGAGGATTGTTAAGGGCGGAACGCCCTAACCCCTCTTTCCTAGTGCAAGCCGAAGGCGAGCACAAAAAATATAACTGCTCGTTCTTACGAACTCGCAGATGTTGTGAGGTTAGGGAGTTACGCCCTTAACAATCCTCATTTTAGGCTACGTAATGAGTTTCTTTAACAAATAAACAGCTTCTGTAAAATATGGAATATGTCGTAGATTTATTGATTTATACAGTTGTATTAGGGGTGATATGCGGAGTCTTCGTTCTTCTGACGAATTTTCTGAACCGTTGGAAGTTATCCCAAATAGAAGATGAATATGTTGAAGAATGTGTGAATAATGACGATAAGTATTTGATGTCGTCTCCTCCCCTTAACTTAAATAATGTTGAATTTTATACGGGAAAGGTGAAGAAAATCACACGATATTATATGGATATAGACGGTGAAAATGTCACAAAAGCGGGGATTTGTTCCGTCGTCACATATAATGAGAATCAAAAAGCCAAAGATTTATTTAGATTCAACCATAAAGGAAAGAAAATAAAACAGTTCATTTATGAGTATGATGAAAAAGAGAATCTTATTTTTGAAAAGGAATTAAAGAAAAATGGAAAAATGATCGTGAACGAACAACATTTCTATAATGAAAAGGGAGAACTCATTGAGACAAAATATTTTGATGATGGTCAAATCGATTATGATACTTGCTATAAATACGATGAAAACGGTAATTGTATTGAAGTTAACACCGATGATTATAGATTAGATGGAATAGTTGTCAAGACTCGTAATGTGAGTGTGTTTGATGAAAATAATAGAGAGATAGAGAGAATTAAATACGAAGGATTGACAGGGGAAACGGAAAAAGAAGTTTACTTTTACAATAAAAACGGAGATCTGAAAGAGATTCAGAATATTGATATTGAGACGGGAGAGATTATATCTCGTGATTTATATTGCTATGATACAGATGGCAAACTATCAGAAATTTTGACTTATGAAGGATCTGATGTTATGGGAAAATGGACTTATTCTTATAACCAACAAGGAAAAGAAACAGAATGCCGTATATATGATGGATTTGGTAATATGACTTATAAACATGTTTCCCTATATGATAAAAGAGGTAGTTTCTGTGGGACAAAAAAATACAAAAATGGAATTTTGATCTTCAGCTATTTGGATGAGATAGAATATTATGATTAAAAATCACATCTGTTATTCTTTAGATATTAATCCTTTTTTTATTTTTGCAAACAAACAGGAAAAACTATGTTCTGTTTTTTGACTGTATTTAATGCGGTTTGTTAAGAAGATCTTAGAATATAAAATTTAACAGCTTTATGGAGATAAAGAATGAAACTCGCCTGACTTATGAGATTTTGACAGATGTGATGATATCAAAGAAAAAGTTCATCATCAATTCTTGGATTGTCACTTTTTTTGTGGTGTTCATGTTTGAACTTGCCATGTGTTATGGCGGAGCTTTTCCGTGGTGGGTTAATTTATTGCTGGGAGTGATAGTTTTGGCGTTCAATCGTGTGCAATCAAAGATTAGCACTCCGAAGAGATTGAAGAAAACATACAAAAAAATTATTGGAGAAGGGGAGTCCCGTCACTCTTTTCTTTTTAAGGATGAAGAAGTGGAATGCCATGTGTGCAATGAAGTGACACCTGAAGCACATGCCATCTATCCCTATAGTAGTTTGACTGGATGGGAATTCGTAAAGAATTACCTAGTGCTCTATGTCTCCAAGTATCAGCAAATAACGATTGATTTGAATGGATTCGACTCCGAAGAGGATAAGAATGCGGTCATCGCTCTGTTGAAGGCTAAAGTGAAGAAGAGTTAGAAGCTATTCAAATTTGTTAAATATTTTGTTATAAGTCTTATCCTTCAACTAAAATGAGGATTATTAAGGGCGGAACGCCCTAACCCATTCTTTTCCGCGAGCCCAAAGGGCGAGCGGTAAAAATGCGTTCATTGTGCATCTATTTTTAAATTAGTATGTGCTCGCCTTACGGCTCGCATTTTGGAGAGGGGTTAAGGCGTTCCGCCCTTAACAATCCTCGACTCTATAACCAAATATTTAATTTAGATTTGAACAGAATTTTACAAAAATAAAGGAGTCCGTGCTACTTTGTGGTAGTATGGACTCCTTTTATGTTGATGATTAACGATTATTACGATATCTTTTCGTTCAATTCAAGCCAAATCATCTCCTTTTCATCGAGTTCTTCAATCACTTCCTGCATTCTGCTGGAAAGTTTCATGATTTCGTCGTTGCTCATCTGCTCTCCGCTTCCAAGTCTCTCTTCAATCTCTTTTTTCTCTTTGCTAAGATTGTCGATGTCGATCTCTGTTTGTTCAAGCAGACGTTGCTCCTTGTAACTCAGTTTTGGCTTGTTCATCGACGTGTTACGCTCTCTTTTAGGAGCTGCCTCTGCAGGTTTGGCGTTCTTTTCCTTCTCTGCTTTCTCCTTTTCATCGGACATTTCTTTCCAGATGCGATAATCAGTATAGTTGCCTGGAAAGTCTTTTACAGTATGGTCTGGATTGAACACAAACAGATGGTCCACGATTCTGTCCATGAAATATCTGTCGTGGCTCACGATGAGCACGTTGCCCTTAAACTCCATCAGATATTCCTCAAGCACGGAAAGTGTTGCGATGTCAAGGTCGTTGGTTGGCTCGTCGAGAATCAAGAAATTCGGATTCTCCATCAACACTCTGCAAAGCTGAAGTCGACGTTTCTCTCCACCTGATAGTTTGTAGATATAGTCATGTTGTCTGATTGGGGCAAACAGGAACCTGCTCAACAGATTTGTTGCCGACAGCTTCACTCCCTGCTGCACCTCCACTTGGTCGGCAATCTCTGAAATATAGTCGACTACTTTCAGCGTCTCCTTGAATTTAGGAAGCTCCTGGCTGTAGTATCCAAAACGCACCGTCTGACCGATATTGATTTCTCCGCTGTCTGGGCGAACTTCGTTGAGAATCATTTTTAGCAGCGTCGTTTTTCCTGATCCGTTCTGACCGACGATTCCGACTTTTTCTCCTTTTGCGAAATTGTAGTAGAAGTCTTTTAAAAGCACCTTTTCATCGTACTTTTTTGAAATATAGCAAAGCTCGATGATTTTGCTTCCAATATGGTTGGCTTTGGATGCGAGAGTCAGCTCGGATTCCGAACGTACGCTCTTCAGACGCTTTTCAATGACATCGAATCTGTCAATACGGCTGCGAGACTTTCCTCCTCGTGCCTGTGGCTGGCGACGTATCCACTCCAATTCACGTCGGTATGTGTTGCGAAGGTGTGCGATAGTGCGTTGCTCCACCTCCTCACGATGCTCTTTCTCCTCTAGATAGTAGCTGTAATTGCCTTGGTATGTGTAGATCTGAGTGTCTGCGATTTCAAGGATCTTGTTGCAGACATTGTCAAGGAAATATCTGTCGTGTGTGACAAGCAAAAGGGCTTTTTTCTCTTTTACAAGCATCTCTTCCAGCCACTCCACCATTCCAAGGTCGAGGTGGTTGGTAGGCTCGTCAAGCACGAGCAGGTCGTGGTCGGAAATGATTGCCGACGCCAATGCCACACGTTTGCGTGCGCCTCCCGACAGTGTGCTGATCTTTTGGTTGATGTCGCGCAGACCAAGACGTGATAGGGTGGAGATCACCGTCGTCTCCAGATTCCATGCATTAAGAGCATCCATCTTGTGCGACAATTCTGATATCACGTCCGCATCGGCTCCACTGTTGATGGCGTTCTCATACTCTTTGATGACAGATGTGATTTCACCTGACACGTGACGAAGAGCACCGTCGAGGATGCTTTCTCCATCATTGAATTTTGGGTCCTGATCCAAAAAACTAATTTTCAGATCGCGTCGGCGGGTGATATTGCCCGAATCAGCAGGCTCCTCACCCAAAATGATTTTCATCAGCGTACTCTTTCCACATCCGTTGCGTCCGATCAAAGCAATCTTTTCGCCCACGTTGATGGTGAATGTCACATTCTCAAAAAGTGCCAAGTCACCGAAGTTTTTGCTGACTTGCTGTATCTGAATTAGGTTTTCGTCTGTCATCTTCCCAAAAGAACTAATAGTATGTTGATGTCGCTCGGACTTATTCCCGATATTCTGCTTGCCTGACCAATAGTCTCTGGATCGATACGAGTGAGTTTTTGGCGAGCTTCTGTAGAGATAGTCTTGATCGACATGTAATCGAATTTGCCTTTTATCTTGATGTTCTCAAGACGTGTGAGCTTGTCTGCGATCTGCTGTTCACGAGTGATGTAGCCGCTGTATTTGATTTGGATCTCAGCAGCTTCCACAATCTCCTCTTGTCTGTTTGGAATCTTGTCGATTGCCTCTTGCAGTGCAGGAATAGCCTGACGTAACGAATCGAAAGATAGTTGAGGACGGTTGACCAAATCCACAAGTTTGCATCCTTCGCGGAGTGGGGAAGTGCCCTGTGTCTCCAGGAATGGATTTATCAATGCTGGCTTTATAGAGAATGTCGACGTGAATTCTCTCAATCTGCTGATTTCTTCTTCTTTTTGAGTCAGTAGGTCGACGCGTTCCTTTCGTGCTAGACCGATTTCTGCTGATTTGCGAGTTAGTCGGCTGTCTGCGTCGTCCTGGCGGAGCAATATTCTGTATTCTGCTCTCGACGTGAACATTCGGTATGGCTCATCCACACCTTTTGTGATCAGATCGTCGATCAGGACACCGATATAAGCCTCATTTCTCGACAATACGAATTCTTTGTTGCCATTGCACTTCAAATGAGCGTTGATTCCGGCCATTAAACCCTGTCCTGCGGCCTCTTCGTATCCTGTCGTGCCATTTACTTGTCCGGCAAGAAAAAGTCCGTCTACGAGCTTGCTTTCCAAAGTTGGGTTGAGCTGGGTCGGGTCGAAATAATCGTATTCGATGGCATAACCTGGTCGGTATACCTGTGCGTTTTCCAGACCTTTGATCGTGCGTAGTGCGTTGAGCTGCACATGAAGAGGCAGAGACGAAGAAAAACCGTTGAGATAGTACTCCTGTGTCGTTTCTCCCTCTGGCTCAAGAAACAGCTGATGCTGGTTTTTATCTGCAAATGTCACAATCTTTGTCTCGATACTTGGACAGTAGCGAGGCCCTACACTCTGGATTTGTCCGTTGTAGAGTGGAGATTCAGGCAGTCCGGCACGAAGAATCTCATGAGTCTGCTCATTTGTGTATGTGATGAAGCACGGACGCTGTTTTAACGGACGTGGCTTGAAGTCAAGGTATGAAAATTTATGAAAGTCGTTGTCTCCGTCTTGTGGGGCAAGCACATCGAAATTGATAGTGCGGCCGTCGATTCTGACAGGTGTTCCCGTCTTCATGCGTCCCACATTTATTCCTTTTTCTTTCAGTTGCTCGCTGATTCCGTAGGATGCAGGTTCGGAAATACGTCCTCCTTTTATCTGTTGTCTGCCGCAATGCATCAGTCCGCTTAGGAATGTTCCGGCTGTGATCACAATCGCTTTGGCTTTGAATTCAGCACCGAGAGCTGTGCGGACACCGCATACGGATTTGCCTTCAAACAATAATTCATTTGCCATGTCTTGCCAGATGCAGAGATTGTCGGTGTTCTCAAGCAGACTTCTCCACTTTTCAGAGAAGCGTTGACGGTCCGACTGGCTGCGTGGGCTCCACATCGCAGGCCCTTTTGATTTGTTGAGCATACGGTATTGGATGGCTGTAAGGTCTGTGACGATACCCATCTGTCCGCCCATTGCGTCAATCTCTCTTACGATCTGTCCTTTCGCTATGCCTCCCACTGCAGGGTTGCAGCTCATCTGTGCGATGGAGTGCATGTCCATTGTGATGAGAAGTGTCTGTGACCCTAGGTTGGCTGCGGCTGATGCCGCCTCGCAACCTGCGTGACCGGCACCGATAACTATGACATCGAAATTGAATTTCATTTTATTTTAACTTGTTAAGAAAAGCCTCATCCAAAAGCAGTTTTTTCAGACGGAGAGTCCAAACTTGGTTGCTTTGTCCGTTGGCTGTCTGCCCACCAATCAGAAGGAATTCTCCTTTATCTTTTGTCTGGAATAAGCCAGCATCTGCCAATGCTCCCACTGTGTTAGAAAGATCTTTGTGCTGGTCTATCGCCCACGTCAAACCACTGTTGTTTGAAGTGTAGCATGTTGTCGAATATTTACCGTCTGCTGAGATTCCTCCAAGAATACCAAGAGTGCTATTGCTTAATGCAAATGTGATTGCTTTATCCATATATGGAAGCCCAGCTGATGTGCTTGTCAAACATTCCATGTTGCCATATCTGTCTGCTCCCCAGATTTCTGCTTTCTCTCCTTTTTTGGCGTATAGATAACCAAGAATTGTGTTTCCGCTTGGCGCAGTGAATGGACGAACTGTGTCTACTGCAAATTCATCATGAACTGGTTGTGAGATTTTAGCCTCTCCGTTTTTGCTGTATGATTTTATTTCTCTGCCGTCAAGCATCCATATCTGCTTGTTGAGTGAATAAAGTAGTTGTCCGCTGGTGATGGCCTCAAACTTGTTGAATTGCAATGCTGTGAAATTAGCGGCGTAGATTGCTCCAGACTTACCCTGGACAAATAGTGAATCGTCAATATTGCAGAGTGTGGATAATTCTAAAGTCTCAGGAGCTTCGACAGTACGGCTCTGCCACTGCACTCCGTCTTTGGAAGTCACGACTTTGCATGCACCGGTTGTCTGGTAGAATTGCCACATCAGGTCGTTGTGCATTATGGATTTTTGGGAAAGAATTGTCTCTTCCAAACCTGAGACGACACCTGCGTTGGTCCATTGAAACGCGTCTACATCATATTTGTGCACACGCACTTCCAGAGTGTATTCTTTTTTTGAATTGTTATCTGTATTTGTGGAAATAAGTTTTACAGGCTTTGTAAAATCCATCGCCACAGTGTTTCTGAAATCAATGTAGTTGATTCCGTCATAGGAGTATTGTATGGCATTCTTGTTGTCAGAATAAGAGTAGATGTTCGGGTATAGCGAGTCTACTCTAGTGCCATGAGTCAATGAGTCGTAGTTGTAGATCTTAGCTTCCGTGTCGTTGACTATAAACTCAACATTGGATCCTAACTGAGAAAAAATGACACGGCGGATTCTTGGGTCTGGGGTGTCTTTCTCCTCGTCGTCCTTACAACTTGAATTTACAGCTGCCAATGTGAAAGCAGTGATGTATAGTAATAAATTGCGTAGTTTCATATACTAATTGATTAAACTAATTGTTCCGTAGGTAATTGCGAGCCAAACCACGTATCGCACCGTCTTTCCTAGCAAAACCCAGAATAATACTCCCCAAAACGGAGAACGCATCAATCCGAGTGCCATGACAATGAAATCGCCAATGCCTGGTGTGAATGAAAAGAAGCCGAGCCAGATGCCCCGCTGTTGCACCCATCTTTTCGCCTTCTCCACTTTGGCTTCGTCAAGTCCACAATATTTTGTCAGCCATTCCGTCTTCCCGAGATAACCTAACGCATAGCAGGTCATTGCTCCAAGTGTGTTGCCGAGGATGGCTGCTGTCAGTACGCTGTATGTGTTTGCTCCTGATGCCCAAACTATCGAGAATACAGCTTCAGAAGGTAACGGAAGTACAGTCGCCGCTAAAAATGCCGCTATAAACAGTCCCCAACATCCGTATTCTGCAAGCCAAGACAAATCCATGCTATTCCAATCCGATAAGTTTAACCACGAGGTAACCGACTGCCAACAAAATGAATAATCGATACATCCACGTGATGAGTAATTCTCGTTTATAGAATAGTGTCACGGCACCACCGATGCAGAATGTGCCAAGAGTGATGATTGTGCTCAACATTGATTCAAAACCATAATTCATAGCTACTGCAAAGAATATGGCAAGCATAATTATCACTACTAACAATGAGAATTTTCCTCGTTGCTGGATGCTCTTGTTGCTGTAGTGGCTGGAAAGCCGCATCGTACATACGAGAATGAATGCCAGCAAATATCCGTAGAATATTTTGCTGAACCTTCCAAATGTCTCAAATTCGGAAAAATCGTTGAGACTGAAACTTGGGGTCGCTGTCCACGACATTCCTTCAAAGTAGCCCAACTGGTAGATTCCTGCCACGGCATAGATGGCTATTGTCAATCCTCCTATTATGATGCTTAGGATACTCTTCAGCTGCATACGGTTGCTGAAGTAGAGAAACGCCACAACTGGAATTACGTTGAGTGAGAATGGAGTGTATACAATCGAACCGATTGTGATCAATCCTCCGATATTGAAAGAATGCATCTCATTATAACTCTCCGACAAAGCAAATGCTGAGGCAATGATCGCTAATTCTATCAGTGTGAGGACGTATCCATAGCTGACACTGTCCTTTTCCAATGATATAATCATTACAAATATGCATAGCACTGTCGGCAAAATCGTCGATGCTCTTAAAAGTGAAAATGCATTGTTGATGAATCCTAATATAAATCCAATCAACAAAATAAATGCGAAATTCACCCAATATGCTACTATGTCGGGAATATCAACCAAACTTTCCATCAATGCCATGAATCTCAGGCTGCCTGCTTTCGACAGATAGAATGTTGGGTCGAATGGAATGAGCCACAAAAGAAGAGCTACGCACACAGTTACAATGTATGCGATCACCGATGGCTTAACTTTGTCTTGAAAACTACCGTTGTACATCTGCTCTCTTTTTATGTTATCTGTAGGGGTGGGTCTCAAACCCACCCGTCAAATCATATTTAAAAATCCGCCCGTAAAGATTATAGGTCGAATCCTATGTCGCGACGGAAGTACTTCTTCTCAAAGTCGATTATTTGCGCGTTGGCGAACGACTTTGCAAGTGCCTCTGCCTTTGTCGCACCGTATGAACTGATTGAGATTACTCGTCCTCCGTTTGTCAAAACTTTACCGTCGACCATCTTTGTTCCGGCGTGGAATGCGATAGAGTCTTTCACTTTGTCTAGCCCAGTGATTACTTTGTTTTTCTCGTACTCCTCTGGATAGCCTCCTGAAACCAACATCACTGTGACGGCTGTACGCTCATCTTCCTCAAGTGTACGCTTGTCCAAATCTCCTGCTGCCACACCTTCGAATGCGTCAACCAAGTCGCCTTTGACACGTAGCATGACTGCCTCTGTCTCTGGATCTCCCATACGGACGTTGTATTCGATCACCATAGGCTCATTCTTCACGTTGATCAAGCCAAGGAAGATGAATCCTTTGTATGTGATGTTCTCTTTTGCCAATCCTTCAACTGTTGGAATGATGATTCGCTCCTCAACCTTCTTCATGAATGTCTTGTCGGCAAACGGAACTGGTGAGACTGCTCCCATTCCTCCTGTGTTAAGACCTTTGTCTCCCTCTCCGATACGCTTGTAGTCTTTCGCTACAGGAAGCACTTTGTAGTTTTTGCCATCTGTAAGCACAAACACTGAACACTCTATTCCTGACAAGAATTCCTCAATGACAACTGTCTTGCTGGCATCACCAAACTTTCCAGTCAACATTGTCTTTAATTCTGCCTTTGCCTCTTCCAATGTGTTGAGGATAAGCACACCTTTGCCGGCAGCCAAACCATCGGCTTTAAGTACGTATGGAGCTTCCAACTCAGCAAGGAATGCGAATGCGTCTTCGATTGTCTCGTTAGTGAAACTTTTGTATCTTGCTGTCGGAATATTGTGACGCATCATGAATGCTTTGGCGAAGTCTTTGCTTCCCTCCAATCTTGCACCTTCTTTAGATGGTCCGATCACTTTGATGCTCTTAAGGGCAGCGTCGTTTTTGAAGTAGTCGTAGATTCCTTTTACTAGTGGGTCTTCCGGACCAACGACTACCATTTCGATGTCGTTTTCAAGCACGAATTTTTTGATTGCGTCGAAATCGTCTGCCTTCATGGCAACGTTCTTGCAACCTACAGTCTTCCCGTTCACTTCTCTTGTAAGAAGCTCTGTTCCTGCATTTCCAGGTGCAACGAAAAGATTGTCTACTTTCTTGCTCTCTCTAATCTTCCAAGCCAAGGCGTTTTCTCTACCTCCGCTTCCCAATATTAGTACGTTCATCTATTTTTGTTTTTTACCCGTGGAGACGTGGATTCCCTAATCTCTGTGAGTGATTTTAATACTCTATTTTTTTGAATGAATAGCCTTCGTTAAGAAGCCATTCGATGCTTCTGCATAATGCACCTTCAATGTTTTTCCTTGCTTTCAAGGAGTCGTGGAAGACGATGATAGACCCATCTCTGGTATATCGTTTCACCTTGTCGAAAATGTCATCCGGTGTAAGATCCTTGTTGTAGTCTCTTGTCACTACATCCCACATCACTATCCTGTATCTCTTTCTGAGATGGCGAATTGTGGTAGGACGGATGATTCCATGAGGCGGGCGAAATAATGGAGAATGGATAAGCTGGTTGGCTTTCTCCACATTCTCGCAATATCGTTTCGCTGATGTCCCCCACGAACGGAGGTGGTTAAAAGTGTGGTTGCCTACACTGTGCCCTCTCTCCACCACCATCTTGAAGATATCCGGGTGTTTGCGGACATTGTCTCCCACACAAAAGAAAGTCGCTTTGACACCGTAACGGTCGAGTGTGTCGAGCACCCATTCCGTCACCTCGGGAATAGGTCCGTCGTCGAATGTCAGATATACGGTTTTCTCTTTGTCTTTTTTTATTCGCCACGTCGTCCAGGGGAAAAATGCCCTGAACAGACGTGGCGGTTGTTCTATAATCATCAGTGAACTATTATTGCTCTACCTCCTGATAAAAATCTTCAGCCTCTTTACGAATCTCGTCGGCTTTCTCTTTGCTACATGCTTTCGCTGCAGTCGCTGCGACATATCTCATCATGTCGAAACGCTCGTTGATATCTTCGGATGCTGATTTCCTCTGCTCCTTAGTAAGAGCTTTGTTCCAAACTCTATACTGTTTGCAAATATCAAAGATCTCGTCGATGATGGCTTCTGCCTTCTCTTTCTCTCCAAGACCAGCATACAAGTGTGCGATGTTGCATGATGTAAGATCGGCTGGCACATTGTATGTCGGAATCTCCTTCATACATTTGTCGAGCACTTCGATAGCCTTGTCTTTCTTGCCTTCTTCCGCAAGCTCGGATGCAAGACGCACGAACATGTGACGGAATGTTCTTGCCATACGGCAGTTGTTCTCATCCATGTAGATGCCTGGCTGGCTGACGTTACCCCACTCAAACTTGTTCATCATGTTGTCGTACATCACCTCTGTGTTGACTCCTCCCTGAGTCTTGTATGGTACCAAACGGTATGCCATACCTTCAAGCTCAAGATACTGGTCAAGTCCTAGATAACTGTCTCTTCCGACTGTGACAGCGAAGTAGATAGGTGTCTTCCAATCCTTGTTTGAACGGATGATGTCGAGAATGAACAAATCCTGTTTGCCAAGATAGCTCTTTTTGCTCAAGTCGATCTTGATGTCCTCAATTCTCTTGTTTGTCATATCCATTATGACTCTCTTCATATGAGGCTCCACTTTTCCTCCGTTGTTTGGATTTGGCTCGTTGACCATTATCACTGTGTCTTTCAAAACGCGGGCAGTGTCGCTTGCTGACACAAGTCCTGCTGCAACCACAGCGTCTTTGTCGACGTGCTGGACAAGTTTAGTAGTAGGAAGGACATCGATTCCCTCTCTGTATCCAAGCTGTTTTGCAGTACGCTTGTCGAGCAAGTATTTGAATCCTTCGTCGATAGTCATCTCCTTGTCGATACGTTTGTCGATATATGCGACGTCTAGCTTGCCATTAGAATAATCCTTGCTCTTCATCGACATTGGAATAGCCTTTGAATCATAAGCGTCATTCTGCATCTGGTCGATATACCATCCCATCTGCAAGTATGAAAGGTTGGCGACGCGACAATCTGTTCCGACTCCTTCTACCTCCTGGTTGTACCACAATGGGAATGTGTCGTTATCTCCGTTTGTGAAGATGATACCGTTTGCTGGAATAGTCTTTAGGTAGTTTGCACCGTAGTCACGGCAAGTGTATCTGCCGCTGCGGTCGTGGTCGTCCCAGTTTTCTACTGCCATGATAGTCGGTACGCTCAACGACAATAGAGTAGCCACTGTTGCTGCAATTCGCTTGTCGATGTAGTTCTTGATCAAATCGAAGATCCAAAGGACACCCAGACCAATCCATATACAGAACGCATAGAAGCTTCCTGCGTATGCGTAGTCACGCTCACGTGGCTGGAATGGATACTGGTTCAAATATACCACAATAGCCAATCCTGTCATGAAGAACAATACGCTCACTAGCAAGAAACTCTCCGTTCCTTTTCTTTGCTTGTTGAATTGGTAAAGAATACCAAGCAGACCAAGAATCAAAGGCAAGAAGTAGTAGCAGTTTCTTCCCTTGTTGTTCTTCAAATCGTCTGGTAGGCTTGACTGGTCGCCAAGACGCAACTCGTCGATGAAGTCGATTCCTGATAGCCAGTTTCCGTGAGTGATCTCACCATGACCCTGGATGTCGTTCTGACGTCCTACAAAGTTCCACATGAAGTATCTCCAGTACATGAAACCTACCTGATATCTTAGGAAGTATGTCATGTTGTCGCCGAATGTAGGTGCCTCCACTCGTTTGCCATCGTCTGCCTTAATCTTCTGGCCTGTGAAGTTCGACCAACTCTTGTAGGCTGAGATGTGGCTTCCTTGGCGTGAGTACATACGAGGGAAGAACATTAGGAACTGGCTCTGATAAATATACTTTGTCTTTTTGTCGTATGCGTAGTATTCATCAGGCTCATTCTCATTGTTCTTGATCTTCTTAGCCCAAAGATCCTCTCCGTATTCTTTTGCCACTGAACCGCTTCTGTCGTATTTGAACTCAGATGCGAAACTTTCTCCGTAAAGAAGTGGAGTGTCGCCATACTGCTCACGGTTGAGATAGCTCTTCAATGTGAACACATCGTCTGGAGAGTTCTGATCCATTGGAGGGTTAGCGTTGCTTCGGATTACCAAAGTCGCATATGACGAATATCCTAAAAGGATGACAGTCAAGCAAGTAAGCACTGTGTTGAGCAGCGACATCTGGGTGTTGCGACCTTTCTCTGTAAAGAAGAAATAGCCTGCCATCGCAACAAGAATCACAATTCCTAATACAATATGTGATCCGAAGAATGGAATGCCAAGAAGCGCTACAGATGCGATGAACAGTATTGTCGGCAATTTAGAATCTTCAAATTTCTCTGAATATGAAGTGTAGATGCCTCCCACCAAACAAGATATAAGTGCGATGCTGTAGATGATGACTCCAGTGTTGAATGAGAATCCGAATACATTGACAAACAACAACTCAAACCATCCAGCCACAGTTACGAATCCCGGTATGATACCATACAGGATCACAGCCAAAAGCACTACTGATACGGCGAATGAGATTCCAACACCCTTCCAGCTGAACTTGAATTTTCTGAAGTAGTATACAAGCACAAGCACAGGGATGGATAGCAAGTTCAATAGGTGGACACCTACTGAAAGACCCATCAAGTAGGCAATCAGAATAAGCCATCTGTTGGCGAATGGACGGTCTGCAACGTCTTCCCACTTCAACATTGCCCAGAAGACAATGGCAGTGAACATTGATGAAGATGCGTAAACCTCTGCCTCCACAGCTGAAAACCAGAATGTGTCGGAGAATGTGTAAGCCAACGCACCTACCGTGCCAGCTCCAAGAATGGCGATAGTGTTGCCAAGAGTGAAGTCAGACTCAGCCTTGATCACCAAGCGTCTTGCCAAATGAGTGATTGTCCAGAAAAGGAATAGAATAGTCAAAGCCGACATGAACGCCGAGAATATATTGACCATTTTAGCTACTTCGTGGACATCCGAGGCGAATAGGGTAAAGAATCTCGCCATCAACATAAAGAATGGCGCTCCCGGTGGGTGTCCGATTTCCAACTTGTATGCGGTACTGATAAACTCACCGCAATCCCAGAAACTTGCTGTCGGTTCGATAGTGAGAAGGTAAGTGACCAACGAGATCAAAAACACAACTCCGCCAACGACATTGTTAAGTAGCTTGTATTGCTTCATTTTTATATTAGAACTTTTTTTATATTTTTCGTGTAAAATCGCAATTTGTTTGCAAAATTAGTTTTTTTAATGTGTAAATGAAAATTTTTGTAGCAATTTGTGGAGACGTGGGGGATGACTGAGTACACTTTTGCCTACGGTGAGTTAGACTTTAAAAAGAGCAAGTTGTATTTGAATACAAAATGGAGTTGCAAAACTTGAATTTAATTTGTATAAATCTAATCATTTTCATAATTTTGCAAAATAAAAAAGAACCGATGATTGATTAATTAAGAGACTTCTTGTCAACTTTGTGATTTGTCATTTGAAAACATGTAGAAGGGAGATTCAGAATGTAGATTGTGTTTTGTTGTTATATGGCAAATTCACCTTAGTCGATTGTGTTCAATTGAGTTAGTCATGAATTGTTGACATCGGATACACGAAGGTTAGAAAAAACTGGTGTATGTATTCTGTTATAACTTTATTTAGATGAAAATACTGCACATTCATCCATCAATGAATGGAGGTGGAATTGAAGCAATGATTTCAGCACTCGCCAACGAAATGGCGGAACAGGGGCATGATATAACTGTTTGCTCGATTTTTAAGCCGACAGAAGATTATATCTTTTGGGATAAATTAAGTGATAAAGTAAAAAGAGCACATTTAGGAAAAGTAAAAAAAGGGTTCAATCTTAAGAATATTTTCCAAATATTTAGTTTCATTTTAAAAGGAGGGTATGATGTTGTCCATATACATGGATTTTTCTATTATTATGCAATGTCTGTTTTCCTTTTGTTTAGGAAAAAAGCGTTTTTCTATACTGTTCATAATGACGCGACTAAGGAGAATTCAACGTGGGATAAGCGTTTTTTCTTTCTGAAGAAAAGGGCATTCAGACATAACCTTATCCATGTTGTGACAATTTCAAAATCATCAGAAGAATCATTTGAAAAGGTATATGGACTTGTTGGCCATACAATATATAATGGAGTGCCACGTCCTGTAATCGTTGGATATAATAACCCGGTAGATGATTCAAGACTCACCCCGACAACTAAGGTTTTTATTAATCCGGGTCGAATTTCTCCTCAAAAGAATCAGGAAGTATTGTGCAAGGTATTTAAGAGAATTATAGAAGAAGGAAATGATGTGGTGTTGCTTATTGCTGGAAGCAACGATGATCATGAGATTTATAAGAAATTAGAGCCTTATTTTTCAGATCGAATAAAATATATAGGATTGAGAAATGACATTCCGGAACTTATGGCTAAAGCGGATGCTTTTTGTCTGTCTTCTGTTTATGAAGGAATGCCAGTGACTTTGTTAGAAGCTTTTTCTGTGGGTTGTATTCCGATTTGTACGCCTGTTGGAGGTATCGTAAATGTAGTGAAAAGTGGAGAGAATGGAATTCTTTCAGAATCATGTGAAGAGGAGTCGTATTATAAAGCGATAAAAGATTTTCTTCAAATGGGTCATGATGATCTTATGAATATGAAAAAAAGATGTGTTGAATCTTTTGCCCCATACGATATTTCTAATACTGCAAAGAGTTATCTTGATTTCTATAAAAAGTTTATTTAATGAAAGTTTCCGTTATAATTCCATCATATAAGCCAAAAGAGTATTTGTGGAAATGCCTTGATTCGATTGCAAACCAAACGTTCCCTAAAGAAAAATTTGAGGTCATTGTTGTCCTAAATGGTTGTTGTGAACCGTGGAAAAGTCAGATTGAAGCATTCATTAAAAGTAGAATGAATGGAATCAATGTTAATTTCATACAAACAGAAGAGGGAGGGGTCAGTAATGCAAGAAATATTTCCCTTGATGTGGCTAAGGGAGAGTATGTGACATTTATAGATGATGACGATTATGTCTCTCCAAATTATATTGAAGAGTTATACTCTAATGCATCTCCAGATACAATCTCTTTGTGCAATGCTCTTTTTTTTAATGACGGAGAGTGCACTTTTAAAGAATATTATGTTACTAAAAATTATAAGGAGACACACTCGGTGTATGGATTTCAAGTAGCAAGAAAGTATTTTTCGGGGACTTGGATGAAACTGATCCATAGGGATATTATAGGGAATCGCCGTTTTGATAAAAGATTTGTTAATGGTGAGGATGCTCTTTTTATGTTTCTTATTTCAGATAGATTTAAATATGTGAAATTTACACCTAAGGATGCTATTTATTATAGAAGGGTCAGAAATGATAGTGCCCAATTTCGTAAAAAAAGTGCAAAAGAGATTCTGTTGAATACCACAAATATGATTTTTGAGTATTCAAAAATATATTTCCGACATCCGTTTTCTTATAATTTTGGATTTTATTTTACGCGAGTGTTAGCTGCAATCCACGGAGCTTGGGGACAATTTGTTTTATAAATGCAACACTTCCATTAAATTACCCGTACAATTTCTTTTCTTTCAAGAAATTGACCAAATTTTATTTTGAGGTTTTTTAATAGTGCTACTTCATAGCCTTTTCTTCAATGCGAGTCGTAAGCACACACTCTCTATTGTCATTTGAAATTTGTTAATATTTGTTCTTCTTTATCTTTTACCAAATATAGCGCGGCAATTAGAGAATATGTGACAGTTTCTATGTAAAAGTTTTCGTAATAGTGGTTGATGCATCCGACGGTGGGGATACATAGCAAAAAAAACATTATCATTAGATTTTCAAAAGGCATACATTTTACATTTTTGTTGTTTACAACCCGGAAAACATCGCATTCCTTAAATAAATAATAGAAAATCAACAGATATACGATGGTTATCATAAATGGCCCGATTTTACCTGCTGAAAGTATGAATGATCCTAAATGGGTGTAAAACACACCCAAATCCATGTTGCTTTTCAATCCCATTTCTTTCTGATATGGCACCGTGCCATCAAAATCGTGTAAAATAAATTTATGGATTGACGAGAAAAGAGATTTTGTTGTAATACCATCTGGAGCAGGGTAATAATCCCAAATTTCGCAGAAATGATAATATGGTTGTCCTAAGTACATTACGATGCCACCTTCCGAACCTCCATCTCTGTCCTCGAATCTGTCTTTTGTGACAGACATGGCATATGAGGCGGCGGCAAGAATCAGTATTGTACTAAATCCAATGGCAATACTTTTTATTTTGGCAGACATGTTGTTCCAAAACATTGAAACCGCTAATCCCAGAATGAGTACCCAAAAGAATGTGGATGAACGGTCGATAAGCAAAATACCTACGATAATGACAGTTGTTGAACTTATTATAGCCATTGCATTAATCCACCATTTCTCTTTCATATATGTGATGTTGAAGAAAAAGATAAAAATCATGACTACACTTGCGTTTGCCAAGACACGTATTGGGAAAAGGAAAAGTTCTATTACTGCTGGATATTTTGTCAACTGTATTCCATCTCCTTCGTAACCATTTACTTTAAGCTCTGCAAAGTCGCCATAAGTAACAACAAATTTGACATCGTTGAAATATGCGACGGTGTAGCCGACAAATGTCGCAAAGAATATATATATAAACCATCGTATTAATTTCCTGTTTTGTAAATATATCCCTTCATAAGAGTTGAGGTCGATGATGGCGACTGGAATAATGAATAGAGTTAGTAATATGCAGTATAATATTGTAGGGAGCAAAGATGCTAATGATACGAGATTGGGGTTCAATCCCATAACATCTATTCCGACTGCAAGTATAGATGTCGCCGTATAAATCAAAGAAATATATGAACTTGCGTCTATACCTCTTTTTTTAATGAGGTATAACGTTAATATGCTGAAATATATTGCTGGTATGTAATTCATAAATTGTTTGCGATATATTTAAGGAAGTTCTCAGGTGTTATTTTTTCCTTCATTGGATTTGGCCCACATTTGTAGTCTTTGATTCGCTGCGTGTCGAAATCTCCGGACTCTGAAATCATACATACATAATCAGGATTGTAGAATCTTGATTCTGTCATAAACGAATTGTTAGTCAGCAACATTTTTCCGTATGTGATGGCTTCCCATACACGTAATGTTTCTCCTTTTGCTCCTTGTTGCATGATTTCCAATATGCACTTTGAGTGTTGTACATATTGGATGCATTCTTCATATGAAAGCCATATGCCTTTTGCAACGTAGTGAATGCCACGTCGTTCTTGATTGTACGGTGGTTTCGCATCCATCACATAGAAGTAACAGTTTAATCCTGCTTTCTCCAATCTGTCATATGTCTCAAGAATCTTTTGCATACGGTTTTTTGCCGCCCCTACAAAAAAGACATCAGTTGTAGGGGTGTTATTGGGCTTTGAAATATTGGCTTCTGCATAGACGGTAGGGTGATAATACATTCCGTATTTATCAGCGTCGTCTTTATCATATGACACCAACATGTCTGCCAATCCTCTGATGGCGTCTGGCTTGCCACAATCTTTCCATGTCGCTACAATATCGATATAGTTGACAACAATTTTGCAGCCTGGATATTTTTTCCTAAGCCACATAGCATAGCTGCGCATGTAATCGTATTCCAACCATCTTGCGTCGAATATAAATACAATTGGCTTTTGGGGGTCAATAAAATCATTCTTGAAGTAAGTCCCGAACCACAACGACTTGAATGGGATGCTGAAATATCTGTTCGTCGTTTTGGAATGTTGTAGCTGGAACAGCTTCCTCATGAATTTATTCTTGGGGACAAATCCAAATACAGACCTTACGTTCTGACGTTTCCCTATTTCGGAATATATCACTTTGTTGTACTCGAAAAGTGCGTCCAAAAAGAAGACAAAATTGTATTTATCCACGTCGTTTGAATTTTTTTATGAATGATTTTATATATTCTCTTTCGGAGGTGGTGAAAAGTTTGTAATAGCATGCGATTAGGAATACGATGCATATGACAGGTACGGAGACTACAAGAAGTAGGAATCCGTCGAATTTAGCGTGCAGAAAATATGCGATAGGCGACATGATTACTAAAAGCAATATTATCGGCATTACTGTTTTTTGAACATATTCCATTGTGTTATGGTTGATAAGTTCCTTTAATGTATATATTCCTATTAATGCATTAAGAATTCCTCTTGTTATGATTCTTGACGTTAATATCAAAAATGGCTCAACTCCTATTTTGAACAGGATAAAGGAGACGATAAGGTCGAGTAAGAAACTGATGCTGATTAAAATCTGATATTTGGCAATTTTGCCTGTTGCTAGAATCGCACAATAGAATGGTCCTGTGATGGCATCTATTATGGAGCAGATTATCAGAATTTGACAAAATCGTCCAGCATTTTCAGGAACATCGTTTAGCCAAATGCTTAATATCAGGTCTATGTTGATTATCAATAAACATGCTGGCAGAAACATTAAAGCAAAGGAAAACTTTGATGTGCTGTTGATGAGATTGTGGACGCGGCTGATTTCTCCTTGCGCGTATGATTTTACAATTTGTGGTTGGAAAGAAGTCTGGAAACTTCCTACAAATGTCACTAAAGCAGTCAATACTTGATTGGCAATACCCATAGCCGCATTTGCTATTACACCACAGAACATATTAAGCATAAACAGAAATCCATTCTGTGTGGCAACATTACTGAATCCACCCAACAGAGTCCATCCTGAAAACATAAACATCTCTCGGAAAATTGTTTTGTCGAGTATTCCTTTGTATTTGCAGCTTTCATATTTGTTCGTACAGAATATCTTGTAGACGAATAATATTATAAAGCTTTCCAATGCAAGTAAGAAAGAATAGGTTATAAGCCTGTCAAATCCAGTGATGCCAATCATGTATGCGATGCAAAGTTTTAGAATGGCATCAATAATGCTTGCATACGCAAAAAAATCAAGTCGTTCGTGAGCAACTACTGTGGCAGAGTATGGCACTCTGATAAAGTTAAAACAGAAAGTGAGTATGGAGAATTGAAATGCATAATTGGCCGCTTCCAATCGTTCTTCTGGAATGTTAAGCCGATTGTTCAAGAACCATGTTCCTATGATTTCAAGAAGCACTATCGACACGACTATTAATAGAATTTGGATGGAGACGGAAGTGTTGAATACTCTGTGCATTTTCGTGTCGTCGCCTTCTCCGAGAGCAACAGTTAGAAATCGTTGAGATGCTGATGTGAGAGCATTGTTTAGGAATGAGAACAACACTACGATGCTGCCGACAACGTTGTATACTCCATAGTCGTCGACTCCTAATTTGTCAAGCAATACGCGTGACACATAGAGTGACACCAACATGACAATGATGGTGCGCACGTATAATGCTAATGTGTTTTTTGCAATTCTTTTGTTTTCAGCAACGTGATTGCTCATCTCCAATTAATTCATCCTTGTATGTGGCAAAACTATGTGTTTTTAAATCAATATTTAATGATTTAGGAATACCATGATTGTGTCGTACACTGAAGCAATCATCACCTATGGTTACAAAATTAAAAAAAAATCACTGTTTGACATTAAGATTTGTTGTTTTTTAATGCTTGGAAATAGTAAAGCCTATAGTCAAAAAGCAAGTGCAATATAAAATAACAGAAGAAACTTTTTAGGAGGATCAAAATCCGTTCTAATTTATTTAAGGATTTGGTTAGGTACTTGTGCTAATTGAAATTTTTGATTCCAATTTTACTTTTTTCAGCCTTTCTCTTGTCCTTTAGTAGCCTAGATAAACAGGTATTGTTATTGTTTAACCTATTTATCTCGTATATCTCTCAATCTCAATCAAAAACCAGTTGCCTCGGATGCTGATGAAGTTGTAGCTTAGGCTTTTTTCGCCATTCTCGAATATCACTATTCGTCGGTTGTTGGCATCTTCTCCCGTCTGCACGAAACTGCATATCTGTGTTGTCTGTCCGATGAATCCTACGGGTGCCCATGTGCGTGGCATGTGTAGTTTGCTGCCGGACTGAGTCTCTTTTCCGTCAGCTGAGATTTGTACCGTCTTCTCGGGCAATGGGAATATAATGTTCTTTTTCTGGAAATCGACGTCGGTGGAGAATCGCTCAATGAATGTCATGAAACTTTTGTCGGCGTATTCTGTCGACGGAATTCCACGGCTGTTGTTGAGCTTCCATGTCTGTCCTTGTTTGCTGAAGTGATGCTTCACTCCGTTCAAATTGGCTCCGTTGGTGATCGCCACGTCGACGGCATCCTCTTTGGTTACGGATTCAAGTGAGTCGGCGCATACAATCACAATGCGGTTCTTGTTTTTTAGGTTTAGCACTTGCCATCCACTCTTCACGAGTGTTCTGTCTCCATTATAGAAATACGGGTATGTCACCTTGTCAGCCTGAGTCTTTGTGTCTACAAAAAAGTCAACAAAGAATTTGGAAAACTGTTCAGCCAAACAGTTTTCCAATGTCAATAAACTGATTATAAGCAATGTGACTGCCCTTAATGTCATGCTGTTTTATTACCAGTAGTATGAATAAGTCGCAAATATGTTGGAATTCTTCACACTTGGGGCATTGACGATGACTCTGTCATTGTAGTAGCCCGGAATAATTTCTTTGAAGTATTTGTCGTTGCAGATGTTGACAAGACCAAGCTGGTAACCGATTGTCACAGCCCATTTTGTCTTTACGTATACACCTGCTTTGATCTTAAATCCGAAATCTGCTTTCTTATAGATTGCGTTTGTCTCTTCTGTTTCCTGATTTGGAGCGAACAAAGGCACTTTCTCCTGCTCCGACTGATCCATCAGACGGGCGTTGTCCTCGTAGCATCTTTTGCCACCAAGTCCGATGCCTACTGTTGGGGCGATTGCCACAAACGGCTTCGACTGGTTGTGGGAGAACTGCCATCTTGCGTAAAGCGGAATCTCCAAGTATGTCAGACGCTCTTTGGCTCTAATAGTGTCTGTATAGTTCACCTTCGCTCCGATTACGCTGATGTTGAGCTCTGGGGCGATTGAGAAGATGTTCTTGATTGGAAAATCTGCACCGATACCGATCATTGGACCGAATCTGTAGTCTGTCTGGTGATAGTCGGACGAGTAGTCGGACATGTTCAGACCTGCATGGACTTCCAACATTACTTCACGTGGCTCATACAGACAATCCTCCTTTTTCAATTCTGGATTTCTTTCTTTTGCTGTCGCCTCATCGAAGCTGTCTGCTGTTAGAGGGGCTTTTTGCACAGCCTCTGCTTTTTTCGCATCACTCGACTTTTTTGCTGATGCGTTGAAGCATACAAAAAGCGAAAGTGCCAAACCTATTAAAAACGTGTTTTTCATATCTTGTGTCGTTTCCGATAAACAATATTTCTGCAAATATATGCAATTAATTGTTAATAACTTTGCTCTTTCAAGAAAATTATCATCTTTTCAATGTCTTTATATTTCGGAGTGTCGTCCTCAAAGCGTGGGAAAAAGGCTCTGATATCCTTGTAGACGCGATTTGTGAGCGGCGACAACTTGTCGGCGAATCCGAGTGCGTCCACCGCCTGCACTATCGCCATGAAGTGGATTGCGATCACCTGGAATGAGTTGTCTATCACTCGTCTTGCGATCAGAGCTGAGTTTGTTCCCATCGACACAATGTCTTGATTATCATTGTTGTTAGGAATAGAGTGCACATACATTGGGTTGGATAATGTCTGGCATTCGGCAGTTGTGGAGCAGGCTGTAAACTGTGATGCCTGCAAACCGTAGTTCAATCCTAATTTGCCAAGATTCACGAATGGTGGCAAGATACCGTTGATCCTGTCGTGGAAGAGATAGTTCATCTGACGCTCGCACAGCATCGTCATCTTCGTGACGGCAATTTTCAGTTTGTCCATCTCGAAAGATACGTAGTCGCCATGGAAATTTCCACCGTGGTAGACATCCTCTGTCTCTGGATCAACGATCGGATTGTCGCAAGCCGAGTTGACTTCGTTGATGAGCACTCTCTCCACGTTCTCCACCGTCTCCAACACTGGGCCAAGAATCTGCGGAATGCATCTCAGTGAATAGTATGGCTGCACTTTGTGGGTGAACACTTTTTCTGTGTGTTTCTTGTCGTACATCTCGCATTTTCTGTCGAGCATACATTTGCTTCCTTTCGCTATCTCACGCATCTGCTCTGCGATGATTCCCTGTCCGCGTTGGCGACGAGCGGCATTTATCGGCTCCGACATGAAATCGTCATACGAGCTTGCAATTTCATTCATCATCACGCTTGCGATAGTGGCGAAACGAAGAAGTTTTTTTGCGTTTATAAGGTTTACAAGGCCTATTCCCGTCATGAAAGAAGTGCCGTTGGTAAGCGACAGACCTTCGCGGATAAACATCTTGATTGGCTCAAGTCCACACTCTTTCATAACCTCTCCTGCAGGACGTTTCTCACCTTTATAGAACACCTCTCCTTCACCTATCATTGTTAGAGCGAGATGGGCGAGCTGGACAAGGTCTCCGCTGGCTCCCACACTTCCGTGCTCAGGAATAAATGGTGTGATTCCTTTGTTGATGAAATTCATGAGAAGTTCAACAATACTTTTGTGAATGCCACTTTTACCTTGGGTAAATGTGCCTATTCGCGCAATCATTGCGGCTTTCACATAGATGTCAGGCAACGGTTCTCCAGCACCGGTAGAGTGGCTGCGGATGATGTTGTATTGCAAAGCCTCACGGTCTTCGTCGGAGATACGCCATTGGGCCATAGGACCGAAACCAGTGTTTATTCCGTATATGATTCTGTCAACGGAGAATGATTTCAGGAAGTCGTAGCTTCTGTTTATTCTGTCCCACACGTTGGAAGCGAACGAAATTTCTTCGCCTTTGTAGAGGATATCCTCAATGTCGCTTAACGAGATATAGTCGATTTCTTTCATCTTCATTATTTGTAAAGTCTCGCAAATTTACGGATAAAGGAAGAATTAAAAAAGGTTAAGCACTACAAATTCTTTTTTGTAAAGAAAAGAGGTTGATATGCAAGGATAGGGGATGTTTTTGTGATTTACACAGATTTTATACCCTAAACCAAGGATTTTATGGTTTCAGACAACCAATGGAATTTTTCCGGTAACAGAATGTCTGCAATACGTTTCTTGTACATATTTAGCTTTTTTTATACGTCAGCAAAAATAATAATATTTTGCTAATTTCTAATATGAAAAAGACAGTTTTCGGCTGTTTGTAGCTGATTTGTTCGGCTGTTTGTGGTTGATTTGCTCGGCTGTTTGTGGTTGATTTGTTCGGCTGTTTGTGGTTGATTTGTTCGGTTGTTTGTGGCTGATTTGTTCGGCTGTTTGTGGCTGATTTGTTCGGTTGTTTGTAGCTGATTTGTTCGGCTGTTTGTGGTTAATTTGTTCGGCTGTTTGTAGCTGATTTGTTCGGTTGTTTATGACTTATGCCTCAAAATAGAGTATGTCGCTGCTTACAATTTCGTTGTCGGTGCTGGAAAACATGTCATGAATGCCATTTGAAACAGCCTAACGCAGAAAACAAAACGACAGAAAATGTGCTGTATATTTTGTTTTATTCTGACAAAAAGAAACGGCACGATTCCTCTAACTGTATGAAAAAAAACTGAAGATTGAAAACATGAACAGCGTAAATGAAATAGAGGCAACCCAATGTGGATTGCCTTTGAAGTTGTTGAAAAATGGTAGCAGTTTATTTAAGAGGAACTTTTACTGAGTTAGTCCCCCAAAAACTTCCTAGCAGTTCTATATAATATAAACCTTTAGAAGGAACTTCAAATATTAGCGTTCCTCTTGTTTTTATTTTTGGATGACATTCTTTCAAAAATAGCGTTTTTTTCCCTGACATTTCTAAAGCGGTTAATCCTGAATTTGAATGCTCGAATTTTATGCCATCTTTATCCGTAACAGAAAACAAAGATCCATCTAATGTTCTTGTTTCATTACTGATGTTGGTGACAGAAATGTCTACTAATAAAAATATACCATCGGCAGTTTCTCCTACAAAATCATTTCCAACTGTTTTTGCGTATTTAAATCCGTTGATTGTGTAAACAAAATGACCTATTTCGATTTCTTTTCCAATGGCAGAAAGAATCTCCTTAGGTTCTTGGTTTGCTTCCTTTGAAATGATCTCTTTGTTGGTTTCTCCGTTCTCTGTTGTTTGATTTTTTACATTTGTAGATTTTTGTTCTTCAGGCATTAATGAACTTCCAATTATTGCACTCAATAAGAAAACAGAAATTGTTAATAGAGCAGCTTTTCCTCTTGTTTTGCATTTTACAATATTGGGTTTTATTATACCTAATACAAATGCGATGATTGATAAAAATGAAATAAATGCACAAAGATTAGCTACTATGTTCATGTGTATTTGAAATTTTGCCCCTGATCCCCTAAGAGGTTGTTATACAAAAAAAGCGTGGGAATCTTGCTTGTTGCTCGTTCCACGCTATAAAGGCTCTCGCATTGCCTGTTTGTCATGAACGAACAACGCAGAAGCCCACGCATACGTTTATATTAAGTCTTAGCACACCTCCGCTAGTGAGAAGGTGCACCAAGAGTATAAACATACCCATAGACATCTACCGTTGCTTTGCCTTTTGACAAACTTTTTTTGAATTTGCGAGATTCTTATAGCGTCAAAGAACAAAGCGTCAAGTAAACGCTTTTTAATATGTCTTCCCAAACTCATCCTATAGGGATTCTGCTTGAGACTATGCAAAATTAATCATTAATTTTTTTAGCACAAAGTTTATCCAATAATTTTTCCCAAAATTTTCTCCAGTTGACCGACATAGTAGAATGGCAGGTTGATCAGTCGAAATGTTTTGCCACTGTTGGTCTTAACTTCGTCTACAGAATAAGGATTAGACCATACACGTATCGCTATGTCATGTGGTGCAATATCCATAAACTGATGGAGAGATTTCAATTTGGCGTTATTGCCTGATTTGACTTCAATTGGAATTACTAGTCCTTTGTAAATATATACGAAATCAAGTTCGGCATCTGATCCTGCTTTGTCTCTTCTCCAATAATGTCGTTGTGCAGAAACGTCATTGCTGATAGCCAATAGTTCTTGTCCGACAATATGTTCTGTCACACGTCCTCGCCATATATCGTTTATATCTGATGCGAAAAAAACATCGTGCTGGATTCCTGACGCATAATTTACAAGACCAGTGTCCAACCACATCAGTTTGGGATGCTTCCTCATGTTGGGCATTGTTGGACATTGTACGTCGGATGATGGATATACAAGTTCTAGCAACATTGCTTTGTTTATTATTTGGAAAGCTTCCCCCATTTCTCTTGATCGATATGTTGTTCCTCCAAATCCTTCGAACGATATGGTTTCTGCTGCACATTGCCAACCATTTGTCAAGATGCTACGGATAATTTTTACCATTGCTGGATTTGATGTGTATTTTTCTACGTCATCTTTATACGACAATAGGAGAGATTCGTATGTGTCTTTGACACTTAGAATGTCTTTCGACTCAGCATATTGTACAATAGCCGCTGGCATACCTCCGCATAGAATATATTCTCTAAATTGTCCCATAAGTCGTGGATGCATGATTTCTGGCACTTCGCAGTTTTCTAGGTATTGCAAATCGAAAGTGTTGCCTAATGCACCTATAAATTCAGAAAATGTACATGGACGTAGAGCAAAATATTGCACTCTTCCTACTGGGAATGATATTTTTCGTACATCCATCAAGGTTTCCAAAAGGGATCCTGCAGTAATTACATGTATATGGTTGGCTTCTTCATAAAAATATCGAAGTATAGCCACTGCTTTTTGTGAATTCTGTATTTCATCAATAAAAAGCAATACATTTTTATCTGTAGATAGTTTGCCTTTTAAAATAAAGATGGCTTGTAAAAGTTTGTTTACGTCATTATACTTTTCAAATAGTATTCGATCTTCCTCTTTTTCCAAATTCAAGTGTAAAAAAACATCATATTCTTTTGCAAATTCGGTTACAAGAGTTGTTTTTCCTACTTGTCTGGCACCTCGTAAAATCAAAGGTTTTCTATTATTTGAACCCTTCCAATCTCTTAACCATTCTAGTGCTTTTCTGTTAAAACTTTCCATATTATTATCTTTCAATAATTTGACTCTGCAAATGTAATAAAATGACGGTGAAATTTCGACAAATTTGTAATAAAATGACGGTAAAAATTGGAGAATTTTGTAATAAAATGACGGTAACTGCAAAAAAATAGAGACGCCGCAATGCAACGTCTCTATCGTCAATTAGGGGAATGGAATAAATTTTATCACTTTCTATTTTGTCACAACCAATTTCTTGACTGCTGTCTCTCCATCAATAGTCGCTTTCACAAAGTAGATGCCTGTTGGTAGGGTAGAAACGTCGATTTTCGACTCTCCTGATTCTGTTACCGTGTCGCCAATAGCGTTGAAAATCACAACATTCTCTATCTCACCGTCGCTCTGAATATAGATTGCTGTAGACGCTGGGTTTGGAATAATATCGAATTCCTTCGTATCGCTGTATGTGGCAGCGTCAGTTATTTGAGTGTCGGCTCCTTCGCCGTTTCTCAACTTGCCAAGGGTGATTTTCTGTCCCTTCCACGACATACTAGCGCATGTGTATTCAATAGATCCAGAACCTCCACCCACTTCACAAAGCAGCTTGCAGTCGTAGATGTTGCCCATCTTGACACCCAAAACTTCCCAGTTTTTAAAGTGTTCTGTCACGTTGACAGAACCACAAGTCTGGAATGAGGAGCGAACAGCAAATACCTGTTTGAGACTTGCGGATCCTAGTATAGAAGGGACATTGTTTCTAATTCCAACCATCAATGTATATTCTACTCCATCCACAACGTATCTTCCTTTTTCCTCTGTTCCCCAGTACATCTTCTCACTGTCAGGGGTGAAAGAATCGTCCACAATATAGTATTCGATCATAGGATTCTTTGTCCAGCCATAAACTCCGATGTATGAATAAATTCCACCACCGTCTCCTTTCTTAATATAATTGTAGACGGCATAGATCTCGCCTAAGTCGGTATATTTCTTGGATGCCTTCGCGTCGTAATAACCTACTCGAGCCAGGAAGTCGCCTGTGTCGTCCCATTCTGCTTTGAATGCGCAACCAGCTTCTCCACCGAACAGAGTCATACTTCCATTGTTTCTCTCTCCCCATATCTCTGCGTGGTAACCATTGCCAACATCCTTCAGTCCGTTGCCGGTGATGGTTGAACCGCCAGTATATTTAGTTGTGTATGAACATGGGTTGATGTTAATGGAATCGCCTTCCTCCTCTTCTTCCTCTACAGCACTAAAGCATTCCAAATTGCCGAGCGAACTGTTCTGTCCATCCCACGACATACTAGCGCAAGTGTATTCGATTGAACCTGTGCCTCCGCCTACTTCACAAAGGAACTTGCATGAGTAAATATTTCCCATTTTGACTCCTAAACGCTCCCAGTTTTTGAAGTGCTCGGATACTTTGACATAACCGCAGGTCTGATAAGAAGAGCGAACTGCGAAGATCTGTTTGAAATCACCCATTCCTTCAATACATGCAACTCCGTATCTTTGTCCTACCCTCAATGTATACTCTATGCCATCAACCTTGTATGTTCCTATTTCTTCCGTGCCATTGAACATGTTGCTTCCGTCAGGTGTGAAAGAGTCGTCCACAATATAGTACTCGATCAACGGATTCTTAGTCCATCCGTAAATGCCGATGTAAGAATAGTTTCCTCCATTTCCTGTCTTAGAGTAGTTGTAGACGGCATAAATCTCGCCTAAATCAGTGTGTTTCTTAGTGGCTGACCCATCAAAGTAACCTACCTGAGCCAAAAAGTCACCGGAATTGTCCCAATTAGCCTTGAAAGCACAGTCGGCTTTGTCGCCGAATACTGTCATGCTTCCTTTATTTATTTCACGCCAAAATTCAACGTTGTAACCGTTGCCGATATCTTTCGGACCATTGCTTGCGATTTCTTTTCCACCAGTATATTTTTTTGTGTATTTGCTAGGGTCGACGCAATCAGAAGAATCTACTGGTACAGGATCTTCAATCACAGGATCCTCGATTACTGGGTCTTCAATCACAGGATCTTCAATTATTGGTTCCTCTACACTGTTGCAATTCAACTTGCCAAGTGAACTTTTCTGTCCCTTCCACGACATACTAGCGCATGTGTATTCAATAGATCCAGAACCTCCACCCACTTCACAAAGCAGTTTGCAGTCGTAAATGTTGCCCATTTTGACGCCAAGTTTCTCCCAATTCTTGAAGTGTTCTGTCACGTTGACAGAACCGCAGGTCTGGAATGAGGAGCGAACAGCAAATACCTGTTTGAAACTTGCGGATCCTAGTATAGAAGGGACATTGTTTCTAATTCCAACCATCAATGTGTATTCTACACCATCCACAACGTATTTTCCTATCTCTTCTGTTCCCCAGTACATCTTCTCACTGTCAGGGGTGAAAGAGTCCTCCACAATATAGTATTCGATCATAGGATTCTTTGTCCAGCCATAAACTCCGATGTATGAATAAATTCCACCACCGTCTCCTTTCTTAATATAGTTGTAGACGGCATAGATCTCGCCTAAGTCAGTGTATTTCTTTGAGGATGATTCATCGAAGTATCCTACACGAGCCAAAAAGTCGCCAGAGTTGTTCCAGCTTGCTTTGAAAGCACAGTCGGCTTTGCCGCCAAACACGGTCATGCTTCCTGTGGTTGTCTCTCTCCACAATTCTGCATGATAACCATTTTCCACATCCTTTAAACCATTTTCTGTGAGGCTTGATCCGCCAGAGTATACTGTTGTGTATTTGTTAGGATCGACGCAGTCTGAAGAATTGCCTTGTTCAACATCTCCCGAACGGACTTTGTTGAAGAAAGTGATCATGTCATCTGTGTAGTCTTCGACCACCTCGTGTCCGTATTCTGAGTTGTACCACTCGACATATACGCCTGCCTTTTCAAGGTTGTCTCTATATTTCTCAGCCTCACATACAGGCACAATATTGTCGTTTGAACCGTGACAGATCATGTGTGGCACATCTTTGGCATCTAGATATGTGGTAGTTGCGAGAGACGCGTGTTTATCTGGACACTCCTCAGGTGTACATCCGCCTAGGATCTCGTTTTCTGGAGATATGTTGATAGGACTTCCGCATGTCTTGTCTCTACTGTCGACGGGACCAGACCAGTCGCATACAGCGTTGACTCTACTGCTTTCGTTTGTGAAATTTCCAAGATCACCTTCGATATCTACAATCTCGCTACCAATCTTCACTTTTGTCACGCCGTTAGTGACGCCCATCATAGAAGCCAAGTGACCTCCTGAAGAGTATCCTGAGATGCCGATGAAGGAATCGTCGATCTTAAGTTCTTCCTTGTTGCCACGAAGATAACGGACGACAGCTTTTATATCGTTGATCTGGGCTGGCCACAATGCGTCGTGAAGGGATCTGTGGTTAGGCGTTACGAATATGTATCCTGCCTCCAACGCTGCTTTTCCTACGGTTTCTAAGTCAGCCTTGCCTTTACTGTTGTTGCTTCCCCAAGCACTGCCGTAGATGTGGATTATAACGTTGTGTGTGGCTTTATCATCGTTAGGATAATAAATATTAAGTCTGTGGCCGACATGTTCGTCACCCACATAATCGATATCTGCGTCGCTTTCGTAGTTAAATAGCGCTCCGCTACCGCCATATTCTAAGTCGCCACCTGTTTGGGCGAATATTGTTGTGCAACCGATGACAGTTGTCAACAAAGTAGTGATGACGTGTTTTTTCATGACCAAAACATTAGGGTTTAATTCTTTTCGCATTACAAAGATAAATAAGCAATTTTTTTAGGACTATGAAAAAACAGGCAATGCATAACGATTTTTTTCTTTTGGGCACGTTCCACCTAGTTTTATTTGTTTTTTCAAAAGAATTGATTGATTTTTAAGACATTTTTATTTGAGTTAGAGACTGCTCAAATTAATTTAACGTGAGTCCGATGAATTGTAATCTGCTGATCATATTCCACTTTCTGATTGGATTCTCATCTCTTTTTCTCATAAAAAAGCGTAGCTTTTCTCTGTAAACTTTAATTCTCTGTGGTTTTATTAATTTTTTGTGCTCGCCTACGGCTCGCACGTGGGAAGGGTTAGGGCCAATATCAATCAAACATGGGCCCTTAACAATCCTCGTTTATGACACTTCAGCTGTCATTTTCTCCTATTTTTAAATTCGTCGAATTCACGTTAAATTTATGTGCTCGCCTTACGGCTCGCATTTGGGGAGAGGTTAGGGCGTTTCGCCCTTAACAATCCTCGACTCTATAACCAAATATTTAATTTAAATTAGAACAGTTTTTTAAATCCGAGTCTCTGTGTTTATTCTATATTCATTATCCGCTTGCGTTCGACTAGTACTAGTGGAGATGGCAACGAAGTTCAGCACTTTGCAATCTTCAATTTAGATGATTCAAAAAAAAGAGCCGAAAGCATTGCCTTCGACTCTTTCCTCAAAATAGTTGCGTTTCTAAAACTAGCTTTTTATTTTACTGCCAATCTTTCCACGTATACCTCGCCTGACGCTGTGCTGACCTTTACGAAGTATATTCCAGATGGCACTGACAACTCAAGTAGGTTAGTGTTGTTTTGTGAAGATACAACCTGACCAATTGCGTTGATTAATTCCACTTTCTCGATATCCTCGTTACATCTGATAGTTACGAAACTCTCTGCTGGATTTGGAGTCAAGACAATGTTGTTGACTTTTTCATTGTTGAACTCTTCTACGTTTGCTGGTACACCTATCCACATTGTTCCGTATCTCATTTCGAACGATCCCTGTCCGCCACCTGCTTCACAAAGAAGCTTACAGTCGTAAAGCTGGCCTGTCTCGATCTCTTTTACTCCCAATTTTGCCCACTGACGGAAGTGCTCGCTGACGTTGATGTGTCCGCAGTTTCTTGCTCCTCCTCTACCACCGTCGCCTCTTGCCGCGAATATCTGAGGGAAGTCCTGATCTTTACCTGTGATGTTAGGAGCGTTGTAACGCATACCTTTGTATAGCGTGTATGTGTCGCCGTCCACTGTATATGTTCCTACTTTGTTTGCACCGTAGTACATACCTCCCTGGCCGTATGCGAATGAATTCTCAACGATATAGTATTCAACCATTGTCGCAACTGTCCATCCGTAGATACCGATGTATGAGTAGCCACCGCCAGAACCAGACATTGTGAAGTTGAATTCTGCGTGGATGTCGCCGTCAAGACTCTTATATGTCTTGCCACTATTCTGTCCCCACATATAGCCGACACGTGCAAGATAGTCGCTTGTTCCGTTCCAGCTGCACTTGAATGCACAATCTTGATCAGGATATACTGTCATAGAGTTGTTTCCTCCCTGATACCATTGCTCTACATTGAATCCGTTTTTGCCGATATTCTTGATTGTGTTTCCAGAGATGGCTGTGCCATTGCCAGAAAGAGCAGGGAAGTCGCCGCATGCATTTTCTGCTTGATGACCGCCACCTTGACCGCCACCTCCTGGATTAGTGGCTTTTATTTCCTCTTTTGAGATTAGGATATAGTCGATGTTTGTGTTGCTTGCTCCGACTTCCATCTTCATCACGTGTGTGCCGGCAGAGAGTGTGATTTTGCCTGACGCTACTCCCATTGCGTAAGTGTCCCAATCGTTGCTCACTCCGCTACCTGTGATAGATGCTGCCTTCTTATCGTCGACAAAGAGTGTTATGACTGGATTGCCTGAACCGTTAGACATGTTTGCACCGACGTAGTAATCACCATCTTCTTTTACATCGATAGTGTATACTAGCCATTCGTCTGTTGTTGTGTATCCAACGGCAATTCCGTCGCCTGCCTTTACTAGATCAACCTCTTCTGTAGATCTGAAAGAGGCATCTCCCTGATTCTTAGTGTCTGCATCATTATATGCCTTGCCCGAACCTCCTTCGTCGTATAGCTCGCACTCGATTTTGCCAGGAACGCTTGCTGCTGTGCCATCGTATGGAGACGTAGTTGTAGAACCGCCTTGCTGCTCACCGCCACCTTGCTGTTCACCACCACCTTGCTGTTCACCGCCGCCTTCGCCTTTCTCAGAACGGATTTTGTTGAAGAACTTGATCATCTCGTCGGTGTAGTCGCCGTTCACTTGATGTCCGTGACCAGGGTTGTACCACTCAACGTAAACGCCAGCCTTCTTAAGGTTGTTGGCATATTTCTCACCCTCGCAGCTAGGCACGATATTGTCTGTAGTACCGTGGCAGATCATGTGAGGCACGTCGTTGGCGTCGATGTAAGTGTTAGTGCCGAGAGTGGCATGTTTGTCGGGACACTGCTGAGGTCCGCATCCACCGACCATGTCGTTCTCTGGCGACATAGGTATAGGATTGCCACAGCCTTTGTCTCTACAGTCGACCGGACCAGACCAGTCGCAGACAGCGTCGACACTACTGCTCTCGCTTGTGAACTTTCCAAGCTTACCCTCGATGTCGATCGACTCGCTTCCTACTTTCACCACTTTCTCTCCGTTTGTCACACCCATCATGGAAGCCAAGTGACCTCCGGAAGAGAATCCAGAGATACCGATGAAAGAGTCGTCGATTTTAAGATCCTCCTTGTTTCCACGTAGATAGCGGACAACAGCCTTGATGTCGTTGATCTGAGCAGGCCACAAAGCGTCGCCATAAGTTCTGTGGTTAGGAGTGACGAAGATATATCCTGCCTCCAACGCAGCTTTACCTACTGTTCCGTGGTCTGCTGATCCCTTGCTGTCGTTGCTTCCCCATGCACTACCATATATATGGATGATGACGTTGTGAGTCGCCTTGCCATCGTTTGGATAGTAGATGTCAAGTTTGTGGCCGACGTGATTGTCACCGACATAGTCGATATTTGTTTTGCTTGTGTAGCTTGAGAGTGAACCTGATCCAGCTCCACCGCCGCCACCGAAATCGAATCCGCCAGGAAATTGGGCGAATATCATTGTACAACTGGCAAGTGTCGCCAGTAATGTAGTAGTAATGTGTTTTTTCATGACTATATTAATTAGTATTAGATTTATCTGTGTTAGAAATGTTCTGTGTTAGAAACATAGCAAAGATATGAAGAGGATTTTCTTTGATGTATGAAAAAACGGGCAACGTGTAACGATTTTTTTCTTTTTAGACGGATAGACTTTTTTTGTCTATCGACCTTTGTATTTGAAATACAAAAAATGTTTTTGCTTGGTTTGTATTATATGAAAAAATGAGTGAAATGGCCTTTTTTTCATCTTAAAACCACTGATGACCATTACTTTCTCTGTGCATTTTGAGGAAAAAAGTGAAGCTTTAGGACAAAAAGGTAAATTGTCGTTTCTTTGGAAATGTCCTCTTATTACGCTTTGCCGTAAAGTGGATAAGAAAAAAGAGCCGAAAGCATTGCCTTCGACTCTTTTCCTAAAATAGTAAGATTTATCATTTATTTCGTTACAACCAACTTCTTGACTGCATTCACTCCGTCAATAGTGGCTTTTACAAAGTATACGCCAGTTGGAAGATTTGATACGTCAACTTTAGACTCTTTTGATTTTGCCACCACGTCTCCAATTGCGTTGCTGATTGCAATATCCTCGATCTCTCCATTGCTGTAGATATAGATTGCTGTAGACGCCGGGTTTGGCACAATAGCGAAATCTCTCTTTACGATTGTCTCGACATCGGTATTGTCAGTGGTGAATTTCAACCAGTCGATGTCTACCCAATCAGAATCAATCGTAAGTTTCAACACATGTGTGCCTTTCTTCAGATTGAATTTCTTGCTTTGCACCTGCTCTGCGTATGTGCCCCAATCTCCTGTCTTCTCCACATTGACAGTGTAGTCGATAGATTTGTCATCCATAGAAAGTGAGAATTTTCCGCTTGATCCTCCTTCTCCTACACGTACAGTCAACTCATATTCGCCATCAGTCTGGACATCCACAGTGTACTTCATCCACTCACCGCTCTGACAGCTGCCTACGATGTACGCATTTCCGTCTTTCTTAATATCCACGTCGTCAGAACGATACTCGTTTGTATAGTCGTCACAGTTGTTGCCTGAAGAAAGGTCATACCAAGCGACGTTGCTGCCACCTTCGTCATAGTTCTCTGCCTCGATAGTTCCTGGCAGTTTAGCTGCCACTCCTTTGTATGGAGTGGATGTTTTTTGAATGATTTCACCGCCTTCTGGACACTTGCCGTCAAAATCAATCATTGTAAGCATCTTTTCAGCATAACGCTTTCCAAGTTCCTTATAACCATCGTGAGTGAAGTGTAGACGGTCGCTCTCTCCTGGAATATTGCTTGTGCTGACCACCGCACAGTTAGAGATCTTGTTAGGAAGTTGGGCGATGACGCTGTTGTGTCCGGCACATGATCCGCCTTCAAGCATCTGACCTACAAGTATAGGTGTCTTTTTAGGGTCAAGGCCAAGCTCTTTGCAGATGTTGTCGTAGAAAGTTTGAACCATTGTCAACCAAGACTGCTGGCCTGAGTCTGATTCTCCCTGATGAACGATGATACCTTTGATCACTCCCGTCTCCTGGGCAATCTTAGCACATTTCAAGATTCTGTTGTATGGATCATTGTCATACTCTTTTGCCATATTCTGAAGCCAGCTTTCTGAACTGCTGAAATAGCTTTTGCACTGGTTTGGATCGAATGCCTTGAAACTAGCTCCTGCGATAGCCACAGGGATTATACCGATAGAAATGCATTCAGGCACGCCGTCAGCCATTGTGCGGATGAAATTGTCTGCTAATGAATAACCTGCTCCAGGAGCACACATTGGAGGCACGGCAGGAATCCAAGACCCTACATTGCCACGGCTGTTGGCGGTACTCATCATCTTTAGACGGTCGTTAGTGGCTTTGTCTCCGCTCTGAACCTGTGCGTTTCCCCACATGTTCGACTGGCCAATGGCGATGTATACCTGAAGAGCTTCTTTTGCATCGACGTTGCTGCCTGGTTCGTCTCCGCTGCCTGGGTTGTCTCCGCTACCAGGGTTGTCACCGCTACCTGGCTAGCCTTTTTCAGAACGGATTTTGTTGAAGAACTTGATCATCTCGTCGGTGTAGTCGCCGTTCACCTGATGTCCGTGACCAGGGTTGTACCACTCAACGTAAACGCCAGCCTTCTTAAGGTTGTTGGCATATTTCTCACCCTCACAGCTAGGCACGATATTGTCTGTAGTACCGTGGCAGATCATGTGAGGCACGTCGTTGGCGTCGATGTAAGTGTTAGTGCCGAGAGTGGCATGCTTGTCGGGACACTGCTGAGGTCCGCATCCACCGACCATGTCGTTCTCTGGCGACATAGGTATAGGATTGCCACAGCCTTTGTCTCTACAGTCGACAGGACCCGACCAGTCGCACACAGCGTCGACACTACTGCTCTCGCTTGTGAATTTTCCAAGGTTACCCTCGATGTCGACCGACTCGCTTCCTACTTTCACCACTTTCTCTCCGTTTGTCACACCCATCATGGAAGCCAAGTGACCACCAGAAGAGAATCCAGAGATACCGATGAAAGAGTCGTCGATTTTAAGATCCTCCTTGTTTCCACGTAGATAGCGGACAACAGCCTTGATGTCGTTGATCTGAGCAGGCCACAAAGCGTCTCCATAAGTTCTATGGTTTGGAGTGACGAAGATATATCCAGCCTCCAACGCAGCTTTACCTACTGTTCCGTGGTCTGCTGATCCCTTGCTGTCGTTGCTTCCCCACGCACTACCATATATATGGATGATGACGTTGTGAGTCGCCTTGCCATCGTTTGGATAGTAGATGTCAAGTTTATGGCCGACGTGATTGTCACCGACATAGTCGATATTTGTTTTGCTTGTGTAGCTTGAGAGTGAACCTGATCCAGCTCCACCGCCGCCACCGAAATCGAATCCGCCAGGAAATTGGGCGAATGTCATTGTACAACTGGCAAGAATAGCCAGTAACGTAGTAATGTGTTTTTTCATGACATAATGTATTAGATATTGTGCTAGATGTGGCAAAGTTAAGAAAAAAAGATTCCCTTTATGACATAAAAAATGGACAAAACTTAATATTTTTCAGAGTTTTAGACGTATGGCCATTTTTTGTCTATCGACAGTTGTGTTTGAAATATTAAAAGGATGTCAATTAATTTGTTGGGTAAATAAAAATGGCTATTTGTAACAACTGAAATGTTACAAATAGCCATGATACTTTCAGCCTTTTTAGAAAAAAAGTTTCTTTTCAGACCAAAGTGGATTGACTTACTTGCTGAGTATGTACTTCTTTCCGTTCATAATGTAGATTGTCTGAGGCTGTACGTTTACAATCTTACGTCCGAAGATGTCATACTTCTCTCCCTCAACATTGTCATTAACGCTTGGTGTGTTAATACAATCTGTTTTGTCTATTTCTATCTTTGACACCAATTCAACGGCACCACATTTAGAAACTTCAATGTCCGTAAATACTAAATCGAAGTAACAATTATCTATTGCTGGACTTGGCGAAGAGTATGAACCATTTGTGCTTCCTACCCAATCAATGCCTAAACCGTTAGCATCATGAATCGGATTCTCAAATATAGCACTATTAGAATTTTTAATACTTTCGACTATTAGTGTCGCGGTTCCTTTTGTTGTCATGCCGACAACATATATGCCATTGTTAGGAATTTCAAATTGACAATTTACTGTGCATACAGTGCCAGCCTCATCTATTGTAAATTTTTGTTCACTGCCTGTAGCGACAAGTTCCATTTCTTCTGTTGGAAGACTTGCATTTGGAAGATAACGGTATAAAGCAGGGGTAATGCTGATGTCCGTAGTGCCAATAAAACTCTTGAATTTTGTATTGAACGATTTAAGTGTAGTGTTGTTGGCTGTCTTTAACATCATTCCTTGATTCGTAAAAGTTCCATTTGAACTATTTTTGAATTCGCTATTAGGAAGTAGGGTTGTCTGAACAATCTCTTTCAACCATACTTTGGCTTTGTCATTTTCTATAGACACATAAGATCCTGGTATAGATACAATGTTTTCTCCTGCACTCATTGATAAGGTGTCTATTGCATTAGTGCAATCTTCGTCGCTATATATGATGATGTTTGTCTCTTTTGCTGAAGAAATCTTAAAGTTGAATAACAAATCTTGATTCTTTATGTCATTAGAATCAGGCAATAATGTCTCAGTTTCAATGCTCTCAATAGTCTTGTCCATTTTTACATAAATGTAGTCTGTAGATACAGGACATATACTATCTGTAGGAGTCATTACAACTTTGTATACTCCCTCTGAATCAGCGACACAAATGTTGGATGTCTCATTCAATTTGTCTTCGTTGAGGTACCAGCTAAGAGTATAGTCTTTTTCTTCTAATGTCGACGAAGTGAGAGCTTCAATAGCAGTTTCTCTATTTCTACATGTTGAGACTGTATCTCCTAACAAACGAACACTAGGACATAGTGTTGCCAATTCACAGTCGAATGACATTGGGTGAAGGTAGTGTATTGTTTCGGCATCTGATCCTACGCCACATTGTCCAAAATCGTTAAGACCGAATGCAAAATATTGTTTTTTGTTGTTGACAACGAACCCGAAATTGTCTCCGCATTCAATGGCTACCGCATCGTTTACAATAGATCCATCTTCGTATGTCAGGAATATTGGAGTATGGAATTCATTTGCTAAAGTATCAACACCAGCTACACCTCCATTGCCTTCGTTGTTTCCCCAATAGAGAAGATATCCGTCGAATGTCACAGCGGCTCCATATCCTCTTCCTCCATCAATTTGTTTTACGTTGCTAAGGTAGTCGAGCCCACTTATTTTTGCATAATCTCCTGCGATTATTGGGTTGGCGTAGATTGATGCTCCTAGGTGTCCAGTGCCAGTGCATCCTCCCCAACCACCGTTTCCCCAACCGTATGCTTTACCATCTTTTGTCACAGCAAAAGAAGAGCAGTCTCCAGAGCCGATGGCAACAACGTCTTTTAATGGATTCTTAGTATTTTCAAGTAAGACTGGTTTTAGTTCATTTTGAATTTTTTCTGATTGTTTTGATCCATGACCGTCAAAACTGCCTGTGCTATAGATTATTCCATCAGAAGTCAAAGCGAAAAATGAATTGTCTCCAGCACAAATGTCGACGACATTATCTATCCGTGCTCCTTGCTCATTGCGAGCTGTGTCTACATCGTTGAAAAACTCAGATATTACGACAGTGTTGTCTTTTAGAAGTGCAATGAATCCATTTGTAGATCCTGCGACTTTTTTTACATTCCCTAAGTATTTGCCTCCAGGATTTCCGTCTTCGTCATATCCCTTGAGTTGACCACATTCAACAGGGCTTATTTCTTTATACTTATACTTGTTTGTAGAATCGTACGCCATTCCCCAATAATAGAGCACACCCTTGTCTGAAATGCCAGAAATTGTCAATCCGGATCCTGCATCTACTTGTATGAATCTAATACCTTTGGTATCAACTAAATTTGGTGTTGAATAAAACCCTTTCTTTTCGTATCCTGCGATAGTTGTGTCAAGACAAAGGATATTGGTACTTGTTGTGTCTAATTTGTTCATGTTTTGTCCCCATGCATAAACTTTATTGTCTTTGCAGAGTGCTACACAAGCAGAAGAACCTCCACTTATAGGCATAGGCATTGTTGTTGCTTGTGAAATGCCAGCAAGCAAAACAGAACTAGTGAGTAATAATTTTTTTAAATACATAAATTTGATTTATTTTTTGATTAGCATGTTAAAAATAATAGTATCGCAAAAATACTCAGTCAAATATTGTTTGCAAATATATAGTTTTGTGTGGAGTGCGCATTGCCTTTTTGTATTAAATTATGTTAAAAGACATTGGGATATTTTTGACTTTTATAAAATAAAAAAAGCGACGTGAATATTCACGTCGCTGAAAATATACATTTAGAGTTTAATTCCTATTAGAAGTGGAATCCGAAAGAAAGCATGAAATGGTTGCTTCCATACTTTTGGTCTCCTAACTCATTTGCGTATGTAGAGACAAGGTTACAAGTGCCTTCGTATGGCTGCTGAAGCATATACTGAACTGTCGCAAGTTTACGGATGTATGCGAAATCAACATATGCCACTCTTCCACTGTATCCAAATCCAGCACTGATGTACTGACGTAATTTAGGAGAAGTGAACGAATAAATAGGTCCATAATAGAAGGTTCCTTCTGAATCTTGATCCCAATAATCTCCAACGTAAGCTCCTCCTAATGTTTCAAGTTTATTGCATGCCTCTTTTGCTTCAAGCACAGGAGCTGTGCATACAGCATATCCTGCACGGATATCCAATCCGCCAACGACGTTGACCTCTGCACCAACTTTTAAAGTATGCTGTGTCTTGCAAATGTCTTTAATATCCTTTTCAAGTTGTCTCATCTTCAGGTTGGCAAACTCTCCCCACATTCTTGTGTAGTTTCTCATTGAGTAGTCGATGCCGATGTTAGCTCTGTCTCCGACCATGAATCCCAATTGAGCTGAGAATTTCATAGGTGTGTGGATCTTGTATGGATAATCGTCCAATGTCTCTTTTTTGTTTTCTATAAAAGACCAAGATTCGTCAATGTTGTATAGAGTAGGGGTCTGGATTCCAACTCCGACACGCAAGAAGTCAGTAGGCTGGTAAAGCAAACCTACGTTGAAATTACATCCGGTTCCGTCTGCACTTATTTCGTAGTCATCGTAAACATTATCGTCTCTATAAATGTTGTTCTTTTCAAAGCGTAGATCTGTGATTCCTACAGCAACACCGAAGTAGAACTGGTTGTTGATGTTTCCGGCGTATGCAAAGTTGATAGCATCTGTTCCACCTTCCTCATGGTCGTTTGTCGTTGAATTGTAGATTCTGTCTTCAATGAACATGTCGCTGTCGAATGTACGGTTGCGGTTGTAAGTGATTGCTAGTGCCGACGACATATAGCCACTATTGTTGTTGTGGTCGATGTTGAAAAGCAACGAAGCGTCACTCACAGCAAATGAACACTGACCGTCATTGTTTGAATAAAGGTCAAAAGTCAAACCGATGTCTGATTTTGTGCCTGCCGCAATGCTGGCTGCGTTGTCTTTCAAAGCACTTGATACACCTCCGATTGCACCCATGGCTCCACCCATACCTGCATAGCGGGCTGATCCCAAAGTCGGGTCTTCCAAACTTAGGTTCAATAATTTGTATGCGTTAATGTCTTGTGCATTTGCTATTGTCGCTGACAATGCGGTAGCGCACAATGCTATTCCAAAATATCCTATCTTCATAACTATCCGTTTTTATTTGTTATGTTTTGTTTATGCAAAGTTAAAATATATTCTATAGGATACACCTGATTTAATCTTAAATATCTTTAAAATAGAATAATTTACCTAAAAAAGTAGTATGCTATGAAAATTGCGGCTATTGCGCCGACAGTGTCTGCCACAAGTCCAGCTGTGACTGCATATCTTGTCTTGCGGATTCCTACAGAACCGAAATATAGAGCTACAATGTAGAATGTGGTGTCTGCTGCGCCTTGGAACAGGCAGGATAGTTTGCCGGTGAAACTGTCGACTCCAAATGTCTGCATCGTCTCCACCATCATGGCTTTTGCTCCGCTTCCCGACAATGGCTTCATTATCGCTACGGGCAATGCGTCTACAAAATCGGTGTTGAGGCTAGTCCAGCTCCACAGCCATTTTAGCCCGTACATCAGATAATCCATCGCTCCGGATGCTCTGAACACACCAATCGCCACCAACATTCCGACCAAGTATGGCATCACCTTGATACTGGTCTCAAACCCTTGCTTGGCTCCTTCGATGAAGCATTCATACACATTCACTTTTTTGTAGGCGGCTCCTCCAATGAATGTGATTATGATTGTGAAGAGTAGGGCATTGCTGACAATTTTCGACGTCATGATCATCTCTTCCTGGTTGAGACGGGAAAATCCGTACATCATTAGTCCGATGATGGTGCTGATTCCGACAAGCCAACTGATCACTACTTTGTTACAGAGGTTGAGATGCTGCTTGATGCCGACGTAGATGATTGCCGCCACCGTCGAAATGAATGTGGAAAGCAGCAATGGAATGAATATGTCTGTCGGGTCGGCGGCTCCAAGCACACTTCTTTGTGCAAGGATGGTGATAGGAATAAGTGTCAGTCCTGAGGTGTTGAGGGCGAGAAACATGATTTGCGCGTTGCTCGCCTCTTTTTTGTTTGGATTCAATTCTTGCAACCCTTTCATCGCCTTCAGACCTAGTGGTGTGGCTGCATTGTCCAACCCTAACATATTGGCTGAAAAATTCATGAGAAGTTGCCCGTTGACGGGATGGTCTTTGGGCACTTCCGGAAACAGCTTGTTGAAGAATGGACCGATGATCTTAGAAAGAACATTTATAGCTCCTGCTTTTTCTCCGATATTCATCAGTCCTAGCCACAAAATCATCACTCCTCCAAGAGGTAGAGCAATTTTCATCACGGCAAACTCCGACATGTGGAATGTGCTGCGGACGATGCGCTCAAACACCATGTAATCCTGAAATATGACACATTGCAGAATCGCGACGAAGAACGCAATTATGAAACAGCCTATCCAAACGTAGTTTAACACCATGATTCTTCTCTGTTGATTTTTAGTTGTGACATGAATTGCAAGTTGTACACTTATGCGTCTCTCTGCGGAAACGTTTCTCAATCAATACTTTGATTCTGTTTCTCAAAGCCTCAATATCGATTTTCTCTACAATATCGTTGGTGAAAGCAAGAAGCAGCAACATTCTTGCCTCTTTTTCAGAGATGCCTCGTGTGCGAAGGTAGAACAGTGCTTCGTCTTCAATTTGACCTACCGTCGCTCCATGCGAACATTTCACGTCGTCGGCATAGATTTCCAACTGTGGCTTTGTATACATTTTGGCTGTTGTCTTGGCACAGATATTCTTGTTGCTTTGATATGCTTCTGTCTTCTGCGCGTTCTTCTCCACAAGGATTCGTCCGGCGAACGATCCGTATGAACAATCGTCCATGACGTACTTGAACAGCTCTGTGCTTTTGCAGTGCGACACTTTGTGGTTTATATATGTGTCGTTGTCGATGTGGTCGTGCTCGTCGCCAATCACTATTCCACACAATGTCGTCTCGGCATGCTCTCCACTTAGATTGATGCGGATGTTGTTGCGAGTGTATCCTGTGCGCAAAGTTATGTTGTTGATATTTGCCACAGATGATTTTGTCTGCTCCACATATAGTGAACCGATGTTTGTTGTCTGTCGCTCTGAGTCTGAAATCTCGTAGTGGCTGTAGACTGAATTTTCTGCCAAACTGACTTCTGTCACTCTGTTTGCCAAGAATTTATGTCCTGATTCGCTGTGGTTGCAGATGATCACTTTTGCTGATGCGTTCTCTTCCAAAATGATGAGGTTTCGGCTCGTCGCCAACAAGTCGAAGTCGGCATGCATCATGTTGATCAGCTGGATAGGCCGTTCTATCTGGACATTTTTGGGAACATACAGCACGAATCCATCTTGCGCAAAAGCGGTGTTGAATGCCACCATCACGTCTGATGAGTGAGGCGCTATCTTTCCGTAATATTTGCTGATGATTTCTGGATGCTCTTTTGCGACGGTGCTGAGTGAACCTGCAACGACGCCAAGCTTCGACAATTCTGCTATCTCATCTTTTGCAATAGCTTCTGCGAAGATGTCGTTCACCACATAGAAATTATGTGTCTTAAGTCCGGGCACATCGCATTTGTATGGAGCTGTTGTGCTGGCGATCTCTATGCGACGGATATTCATTCCGTATTCAGTGGCGAAGACGTCTGAAATGTTGCTGCGTTTGTAGCGCTCTTGCTCGTCTGTAGGGAATCCCATGCGGCAGAACACATCAAATGCCTCATCACGGATAGCATCGAGTGGGGCGGCAGAGGTGGTCTGCAGCAACTCTCTATGCTTGTTGTAGATGTTTATGTATGATTCTTCTACCATAGATTATTCTCCTAACTCTTTTTTAATCCAGTCGTAACCCTTCTCCTCAAGTTCAAGAGCCAATTCTTTTCCCGCGCTCTTCACAATCTTTCCTTTGTAAAGCACATGCACGAAGTCTGGCACAATATAGTCGAGCAGACGCTGATAGTGAGTGATGACGATGCTTGCGTTCTCACTGCTCTTCAATTTGTTGACTCCTCCTGCAACGATACGTAGAGCGTCGATGTCAAGACCTGAGTCTGTCTCGTCGAGGATCGACAATTTTGGCTCCAACATTGCCATTTGGAAAATCTCGTTACGTTTCTTCTCTCCTCCGGAGAACCCTTCGTTCACAGATCTGCCGGCAAGTTTGTTGTTGAGCTCTACATACTCCTGCTTCTCACGCATAAGTTTCAAGAAATCAGAAGCGGAAAGAGGCTCAAGACCTTTATATTTGCGGTGCTCGTTGATTGCGGCGCGCATAAAGTTGGACATGCTCACTCCTGGAATCTCCACTGGATATTGGAAACTCAAGAACAGACCTTCGTGGCTTCTGTCCTCTGGAGATAGTTCAAGCAGATTCTTGCCATTGAAGATCACTTCTCCCTCAGTCACCTCGTAGCTCGGATTTCCAGCCAATACTGATGATAGGGTACTCTTTCCAGAACCGTTGGGTCCCATGATCGCGTGGACTTCTCCTGCGTTGATCGACAAATCGATACCTTTAAGAATCTCTTTGCCGTTGCTTTTGATTATTGCGTGTAAATTTTTTATTTCTAGTAACATAGCTCTTTTTTGTTTTATTGATTAACCGACGCTTCCTTCCAACGATATGCTCAAAAGGTTTTTAGCTTCTACAGCAAATTCCATTGGCAGTTTGCTGATCACCTCTTTTGCGTATCCTCCAACGATTAGAGCGATTGCGTCTTCTGTTTTAATTCCTCTCTGGTTGCAGTAGAACACTTGGTCTTCACTGATTTTTGATGTTGTCGCTTCGTGCTCCACAATGGCAGTCTCATTTCTCACCTCCATGTATGGGAATGTGTGAGCTCCACATTTGTCGCCAAGTAAAAGGCTGTCACACTGTGAGTAGTTTCTTGCGTTTGAAGCATTTTCCACAACCTTCACCAAACCACGGTAGCTGTTTTGGCTGTGTCCGGCTGAGATACCCTTCGACACGATGTGAGAGTGGGTGTTCTTGCCGATGTGTATCATCTTTGTACCTGTGTCTGCCTGCTGGTAGTTGTTAGTGACGGCAACAGAATAGAATTCGCCGACTGAATTGTCGCCAAGCAACACACAGCTTGGATATTTCCATGTGATTGCGCTACCTGTCTCCACCTGTGTCCACGACACTTTTGATCCGTTGCCTTTGCATAATGCTCGTTTGGTCACAAAATTGTAGATGCCACCTTTGCCGTCTTTGTCGCCCGGATACCAGTTTTGCACCGTCGAATATTTGATTTCTGAATGTTCCATTGCCACAAGCTCAACGATTGCAGCGTGGAGCTGGTTCTCGTCGCGCATAGGAGCGGAGCATCCTTCAAGGTATGAGACGTAGCTGTCGTCGTCTACAACGATCAGAGTACGCTCAAACTGACCTGAACCTTTTGCGTTGATTCGGAAATATGTGGAAAGCTCCATCGGACAACGTACGCCCTTAGGTATGTATACGAATGTTCCGTCGCTGAACACAGCTGAGTTGAGAGCCGCATAGAAATTGTCGGTGTGGCTTACCACAGAACCGAGATATTTGCGTACAAGTTCTGGATAGTTGTGTACTGCCTCTCCGATCGAACAGAAGATGATGCCAAGTTCAGCCAGGGCCTCTTGTTGAGTAGTCTTGACAGAGACGCTGTCCATCACCGCGTCGACAGCCATTCCAGCTAAAGCTTTCTGCTCATGAAGAGGAATTCCGAGTTTGTCGAATGTTTTAAGTAGCTCAGGGTCGATTTCCTTGTTTTCACTTCCTTCTACTTCTGCTTTTGGGGCAGCGTAGTAGTAAATGTCTTGAAAATCAATTTCTGGAATTGAGAGATGGGGCCAAGTTGGCACAGTAAGAGTCTGCCAATGGCGAAATGCTTCAAGTCTGAATTCAAGAAGCCATTCAGGTTCGTTTTTCTTTTTCGAGATAAGACGGATGATGTCTTCGTTGAGACCTTTGGGTATGATTTCGGTCTCAATGTCTGTAGTAAATCCGTACTTGTAATCTTCGTTAGTAACTTTGTCTACTATATTATCCATAGAGTCATTTGACATATTTTTGCAAAAGTAATAAAATTAGTGGGTTAGTTTTAGGGTTAGTCAATGATTTTTTGCCAACTTTGCAATATAATCAAATAAAAAGAAGAGCTTATGGAGATTGGTGTGGTTTTAGTAGTATGTTTGATTTTGGTGCTTGTCGGTCTTGTGGGAAGTGTTATTCCCGGACTTCCTGGGACACCTCTGTATCTTGTCGCGATGCTTATTGCCCGTTTTTGCGGAGACGTGGAAATGTCAAACTTGGAATTGTTTGTCATTTTTATACTTGTGGCGGCCACGTTTGCGGTTGATTTTTTCTTGCCGATGTGGACGACGAAAAAGTTTGGAGGCACAAAGGCAGGAGTCTATGGCAGTATAGTCGGACTGTTGGTCGGCTTGTTTTTGCCGTTGCCATTGCCTCTTGGCACGTCGACGATTTTTTGTATGTTCCTTGGTGCGATAATAGGAGAGTATATAGCCGGGCAAAGCAATGAAGTGGCGGTGAAATCAGGTATGGGAAATCTTATAGGATTCATTGTTGCGACGACGGTGAAATTCGCGTTGGGTGTATATTGTGGCTGGCGACTGATTTCATTTGGACTGGATTTGATTAAAAATTAGATCATTCATATAAAGAAAAATCCAATTTTTATACCTATGTTCAGAAAAATCAAAAAAAACATCTAAAATGGCAAATACAAAGGGACAAGGAATAAGGCAAAGGGAAATAGATAAATGTTTGAAAAGTGAAAGAGGCTATTCTACAGCTGAATTGATGGAAAAGTGTAATAATGAACTTCGTGTAAGGGGATATGAGGAAGTTACTTCTCGAAACACTATAACCTCAGACCTTGATGAGATAACCACTGTATATTGTGTAGAGATAGAAAAGATTAGGATTGGAAGAAATATACGATATCGTTATGAAGATCGAAACTTCTCTATTTATAAAACGCCATTAACAGATGGCCAGAAGGAACAACTTAAGGAAATAATAGAGTCAATATCTATATATGAGGGAAGACCGCAGTCGGAATGGTTGTCTGGATTTACAGAGGAAATGAAATCCATACTGGAAATAGACTCATGTGATAGAGAGAAAGTAGTCGGTTTCGATAATAATGAAAAATTGGTTGGACTTGAACACTTCAAACCATTGATTGATTCAATTCGACATCGAAAAGCGGTCAGCGTAAAATACCGTAGCTTCAATAGTCCAGAAGTAGAACAAGTGGTATTCCATCCTTACTATCTTAAACAATACAATAACAGATGGTTTATATTTGGGGAAAAGAATGACAGAACAGATCTGACAAACTATGCCTTGGATAGGATAGTTACATTATCTGAATCAGATGTGCTTTATCGTCCTAATAATGGGAAATACGATTTTTCCACATACTTTGATGATATGGTAGGAGTTTCACGTAAAGACGGAAAGCCTGTGACAGTAAGACTTTGGATAAGTGCCTTTAGGTATCCGTATATAAAGACAAAACCCATACATAAATCACAGAAAGAGATCAAATTGAATGAAGATCGAAGTGCTGAAATTGAGCTTAATGTAATATTGAATCTTGAACTGGAATCAAGACTTCTATACTATGGACCAGAACTGAAAGTATTGGAACCTGATGCCCTGAAAAACCGTATCAAAAAAAAAATTGAAGAAAATTTGAAAAATTATTTATAGACGCAATTAGATTGAGCCTATCCGCAATAATTTTGCCATCAGAAACAACAAAACTTACCCTAGTTTATGCAGGGGTTCTTTGATGTCTTTTGAGACTGGAGATGAAGAGGACGGTTTTGTTATTATTAATCAGTCAAATTTTTTTTCTATGAAAAAAAAAGATTTTAATGGAAGCAACGCTTCCAAGTTAGTGACAGAGATGGCAAAAGTAGCTATAAAGTCACAGGCCAAAGAGAAAGGTGCAGAGATGATCCTAAGCACAGCGGCAGGCAAAACGGTAGCAAGTACTGCATATCACGGTTGTCGTGAAGTTGTGAATTCAGTATGCAAGTCTGGGATCGGCAAGAAGGTGGTTTCTAGCATGGCATCGGGCATTGCAGGCAAGTCGTTGGCAGGAGCGGCATCTAGATCGGTGGTGTCTTCCGCTTTGAAAGGTAATGCGGTGACTGCAAGTGTGGGGATGGTGATCTCATCCGCTGGTGACACGAAAGACTATCTTGACGGTACAATCAGTGGTAAACAGTATGCCAAAAAACTTACAAGTAATGCGGCTGGTGTAGGGGGAGGCATGGCAGGCTGGGCGGCTGGAGCAGCTGTAGGATCCGCATTCGGTCCGGTAGGAACCGTTGTCGGAGGACTTATTGGTAGCTTTTTGGGTTGCAATGGTGCTTCTAGTGCAACCAAGAGTATTCTTGATTGATGCTTAGTCATTAATGTTTTAATTGTTTAGTCTTAATGCTGAGAAATTTATTCTCCAAGTTTGCTTGGAAATTAAATGGATTAAGTCATTTTGACAGTACAAAGTCCTCTTGGAATCCACATCTGAAGATTTTTTTCAATGTGTGTATTGTGAATTCAAACGCAGTAAGGATTCTACTCTATGTTAAAGATGTTTTGGATGTGATGCATCAGAGAATTACGGTTGATCGTTTTCTGAGAAAGACATTTGCTCTATTTACATTTTTGACAGCTTCGATTATTGGATGGAAAATAGGATATGGCTACGTACAAGAATTTTCTATATTGCCATCATTAGTTGCAAGCATATTTATGGGTAATGTGGCAGATTTTTATGTGAAACGTTACCTATTCACTATTAATTAACTAAACATAAACATTATGAGAATAAAAGTATTAAAAAAAATCTTATACAAGATCTGTTGTGAGGGTTATGCCGATTGGGAAGTCAATTTCTGTGATGAAGAAGGGGACAGTTACACTGTGAACCACATCTATGTAGATGACGATGGTGACGTATGCCTAGAGTCAACAGACGCGGAGTATGACACTTACGATTTTACAGCTGCGAATATCCTTGGACGTTTGAAGAACTATGATCCAGACGGATATGTGTACTTCTTGGAAGAAGACGAGGACGAGGATACCTATGCTTGTGATATTGAATGCCATTGGTATACTGATTACGACGAGGATGGAGATGAAATTCTATACATTGATTGTCATGGAATGGATGATGATTGACGAGGCGAGCGGAGAGTATGGTAGTCTGACATGTCGGATTACATATTGTCAAAGTGAATAAGTCCTGGAAAATCCAGGCAGCCATTGTGATATGCCTATGTGGCTATCACAATGGAATTTTATAAATTCTCTTAAAAAATAAAAAAATGAGAAATTTAAATACAAAACCAACAGAGCTGACAACGTCTAAGATGTCTGCGGCAGTGGAGTGGATATACGAAGAAGTTCAGGAAGGAGCTATTGAGATGGCAAGAAACTATAGCAACGAAGACGGAACTTTGAGTGAAAAGGTTAACAGGTTGATCCGAAACCAGAAACTAAAGGCGGCATCCTCAGGATTCATTTCTGGATTGGGAGGTCTTGCGACAACATTGGCATTATTGCCTGCCAATGTGGCAAGTGTGCTATATTTCCAGATTAAGATGGTCATGTCAATCGCTGTCATGTGTGGTTACGATGTGAAGGACGACAGAGTTAAGACTCTTATCCTGCAGTGCATGGCATGCAGCTCAGCGGCAGACGTGCTAAAAGCAATGGGTGTAGAAGGCTGCAAACGTATTACACAGGCAATGATTTGCAAAATACCAAGAGCCTGGCTGTCTTCCATCAACAGGGCACTAGGGGTAAAACTAATTACTAAGTTCAGTTCGAAGGGTGCGGTAGTCTTAGGCAAGGCAGTTCCACTTGTTGGTGGTTTGATTGGAGGGTCAATTGACGCCTACACAACAAACAAAATTGGAAATGTGGCTAGAGAATTGTTTGTATATGAGGAGGTCTTGGTATGATCTAAATCATCTGTTTGTGCGATTAAAATAATATAAAATTTTAAATTTAAGAAAAATGAACAACTGGCAGAAATTTGGTTTGTGTGGAGTTGCAATTTCATTGACAATTGCTGCAGTAAACACTTCAAAAGAAGAGTGGAAATCAATAGGAGAAGCGACAAAGAAAGCTTGGCCTAAAATTTTCAAGGTAGGAAATGTCCTTTTGGGTGATGATGGTAGTCGGAACTCATAGAACATTCTATAGCAGAGAGATGTTGTTGCCTGGCGAACAACAACGCTCTCTGTTTTCTTAATGACAAACGAAAAAGAATGTTGAATAATTTGCTCATTTAATTTAATTATTAATTTTGTAAAAAAGAGAATATAATATGGATAGTAGTTGGAATTTCATATCAGAATCATCAGATTTAGAATTACGTGTATTAAAAACAGCATTGGAAGAATCTAAACAATATTTTGTATCATGTGGTATGAAACATATATTTGACAATGCATTTAATGCTGAATATGTGCTTGAATCTTTATTTGAAAAAATGAATTTGGCCACTAATGTAACATATCTCGATTTTCTAAAACAACTTCTTTCAACTAAGGAAGAAAATAGCGGTATTGATGTAGAAAATCGTGTTATAGCAAATCTTTTCTATGTATATATTTCTACACTTGATTCTGAGTGGCGATCAAAATTTATGTCAACTTTCGAATTTTTGGGAGGTCCTGAAATGACATTCAAACAGGAAATTCTAAGACGTCTAACTTCATCTGATATTTTTAGGTCAGTTGCTCCGTATTTATTGTTGACTTTTTATTTGAAAGAAGGAAAAGAAATTGTGACTGATTCTAGGTCCTTAGCGATATCATCTTTAAAGAGCATAAGTACTTTAGCAAAATGGCATGCTTCATTATTTGTTCCAAATGTTGCAAATGTTGCATTGGAAATGGCATTGTATTATAAAGTGTTAAAAAGCCTCTCATCTGAAAGTGATAAATTCATCTTGCCACCACCTGTTGCGGTGGCAATAATATATTTGCATACTAATTGCAATAGCAGGATAAATTCAGAAGCCTCTGCTGCCGAATATGTTGACTGTCTTATTCGATTTAACAAAGTTTTTGACACTAATAATGAGGCAATACTCTCAATCATGTTTTCTTTGATAGAAGATAAACTCGAAAATGACGAGTATGGATTGGAATTATGCAACCTAGTTTGTACTACCCTTAAGGATAAAAAATTAGAAATTCCAAAAAGAATCAAGAATCAACTACACAACTTTAGGGATTATTTAATATACAGTCTAATGAGTAGATTGAATATTATTACAGATGATCAGAAAGGAAAATATGATTGTTTTAACACGATTTACAGTGATCTTGAAAAAAATGCATTATTTTATGATTATGAGTTCCCATATTTAAGCGTCTCCGATAATTTCTATTATTATAAAAAGGACTATAGCTCAATATATATAGTTGCAGACTTCCTGTATTTGGCCTCGAAAGGAATAAATCCTTTTCTCCATATAAAAGATAAATTTGATGAAGATGAATTTTATATTATATGTTATGATAGCAAATCTCGAAAAATCATAGAAAAACCAGATGTGGAATATTATGATTTTACACATGGATACAATGAATTCAATGAATCGATATCTGAAATTGTGAATACCCCATTGTCAAAACATTTTTCCGATGAAGATGAAGATTCTATATCGGAATTTATGAATATGATAATTAATGGAGATATAAGCGAGCTTGAAAAAATTAGTTCTTTATTAAAAATTAAGACTTCAGATAAGGATTCTAAAGTATTAAGTAAGATATCTCCTGTTTTTGATGCAATAGTATTGTTTAGAAAAAGAAATGCTGCTATAAGTAACATGGCTCATACATTGCGTCATGGATTTGCTCCTAGAATAAAAGATATAAAACGATATATTATAGAAACTACAAAAGGGAAAAAAGAAAAAGAAGAGTTGCTAAACAAGGTGCATTATATAGGAGAAGGATGGGGTTCTTTAATTGAGTTAATAGACTCTTCTTTTTCTTTAAGGGAGGAAAATTTAACCAATATGTTGGAGCAGATAAAAAAAGAGTATAAAACAGATTCATTTCAAATTCAGTTTGTATCTGATGAAGAATATTGTGTTAATGTTACAGATTCATTCAAACATGCTGTTCTAATTAATATTCTTGATAATGCCAAGAAACATGCATTTGCAACAAATGCAAATAAGAATAAAAATATAGTCAAATTTGAAATCTTGCCAGATCAGAAAAAAGAAAATGAAATACTGCTAAGAATTTCTAATAATGGAATTCCTTTTACGGGAAATACTCAAGATGTTTTTGACTTTAAAATCAAATATGGAGAAACGGGAAACACAGGAGAGGGTTTGTATTATGCAAAACAAAATTTGCTTCTATGTAATAGTGATATAAAGATGTGTTCATATCCAGAAAAGGAGTTTTGCGTTGTATTTGAAATCAAATTAAATCGAGTTTATCATGAAAACGGAGAATAATTAATATCATTTATTAGTTGCTATTCTGGACATTGCTTATACTCTAAAATGGTGTTTGTCAGTTCCGTCCTAAGATAGCTGCACCCGAGAGAAAGCTTGCTATTTGATTAGTATTGTTTGCTGGGATAGCTCTGTGGGAATATTTTATTTATGGGAAAATTAAGTTTCAATATAATTTGTCTATTTTTGTAAATGTTGCAAGTACTATTGCAATATACTTACAGGACGTAAAATTTAGAAAGCAATATGTATAATGTATTATGGGTAGATGACGAGTTTGATACTTCAATGAAGACCACTTTGGAGAAAGCAAAGCAAGATTATAAAGGCTGTATTAATTTTGAAATCGCTTCTGATTTCAATGAATTTAAGACGGTCTTTAACAGAGGACCTGTTTGGGACGCCTTGATACTAGATATCAATATTCCTCTTGATAAAAATGATACAGATAATAATACTCCCACCCTACTTATTGATTCTATATTTAACGAATTTAAAGAGATTCAAGAATGGAACATTCCACGATTTGCTTATTCTGGAATGCCAGATCTTAAGGGAGGATCAAATGCATCAGCCAAACTAAGAAATCTAATGGCAAGTCTAAAAAATTATGGATTTCAAAAAAATGTCAGGCATTCTTCAGAGAAAGCTTTCTATTGGGATAAACAAGACTTGGATGAGAACGACGGAAAAGATTTTATTTTTAAAGATGTGTGTCGTTATCTAGAAGAAAATAATGTATTTAAAGGTCATATCTCACTTTACAATATTTATAACGAACTAAGACAAAAAGGGTTTAAGGATGCAAGTGACACTATAAAAAATCTTGTTCGCTGGAAGAATAAAGAAAAAGATATAAATTTTCCTGCAATATATGCTCTGAGAGAATCCCTAAATAAAGTTGTGTCAGAAATGCTTCCAGATATGGTAAAAAAAGAAAAAGAAAAAGGGGATCATAATCTTATCACATATGCTTATAATGTAGCTGAAGATCCTTTTACTAAAGCTACCATTGGATGGCTAAAAAATATAAACAGTTATGTACATGACTCTAAAGACAAAAATAATACCTGTGTCGATCCCTGTTATTATGACATTTTCTTTATTGCAACCGAGAAATTATGTGAATTGGTTTGGAGATTAATGGAGGGTGGAGAAAATAATCAAACAACTACAGAGTTCGAATCCCAAATCAAAGAAAAATCCCAAACGGGTAACGAAAATCAAATCAAAGACAAGTTCATATTTATTGAAGAAAATGGTGGAGCAACAGTTACGCTCTACAATGGTACTTCTAAAACAATTAATTATGTTCCTCGAGAAAAGGGCAGCATAGTGAAAGCTTCTACAATAAGAGATGAAAAACTATTCTCACTAAATGATGTACCTCTTCCAGAAAAAGGTTTCTATTTTGACATATGTATGACCTTACATTGTATAATAAATTCCATTAAAATAAAGGATGATTCGGAAGAAAAAGAAAAAATGATTGAACGTGCTAAATTGTATCGTGGTAAAGCCAAAATTGATGGAATTGGGAAAGATTATTTAGATGCATTGAACGCTTTAATTAAAGTCAACGAAAATAAATAGTATTCATCCGACAAAGAAACCAACTAAGTGAACAATTATTACTATATGCATATAGTAATAATTGTTTTATTACTTTAGTTTCATTATTACTCTGAATCGACACTTAAAAACATTTATTGATTTTTTCACCACGCAATATGACCTATATGTCGACTTTGATGTAGTCTTTGCTTATTATAATACCTTAAAATGTCTTCTATGCCTTTTTTATTCTGTTCTTGTTCTGTTTTCCATCCTATGTGGTTCTTTACAAAGATACTCTAAAGAAAATCCTCCACCGCCTCCAAAGTCGAAACCTCCAAATTGTGCGAAGACCATCGAGCAACTGGCAAGAACTGCCAGTAAAGAAATGTGTTTTTCATTTTAATAATGTTAGATTAGTATAAATGTTAGATTGTATTGTGTTTTTAACGGGAGACAAATTTATAGAATAGTTTTTATTTTGATGTGGAATTTTTGTTGATACATATCGATTCTTGAAATTTTAGACGAATTGTCTAGTTTTTTCTATCAATTGTTCCATATGAACGTTGAATAAAATGAACAAGAGTTTAAGTTTTATGCTGTAAAATTATTATTATATGATTGAAATTCATTGTATAAAGCAAATGATGTGTTTTGAGAAAAACATGTGTGTATACAAATAAAAAAGGGATGCTGAAACCAGCATCCCTAAATTTTTATCGTTTGAATTGATTATTCAGCCTTACCCTTTGAACCAAGAACGTTAACGATCTTGTGAGTGTACATCTTAATCATCTCCTTACGAGCGTCACCACAGTACTGACGTGGGTCGAAGTGATCTGGGTGCTCAGCGAAGTGCTTACGAACAGCACCTGTGAAAGCAAGACGAGAGTCAGAGTCGATGTTGATCTTACATACAGCTGACTTAGAAGCCTTTCTCAATTCAGACTCAGGAATACCGATTGCGTTTGGCAACTTACCACCGTAATTGTTGCACATCTCAACGTACTCCTCAGGAACTGAAGAAGATCCGTGAAGAACGATAGGGAAACCACCCTGCTTCTCAAACTTCTTCATTACGCCCTCAAGAACGTCGAATGCCAATGGCGGTGGAACAAGCTTACCAGTTTTTGGATCGCGTGTACACTGCTCAGGAGTGAACTTGTAAGCTCCGTGAGATGTACCGATTGAGATAGCTAGAGAGTCACAACCTGTGCGAGTAGCGAAATCTACTACCTCCTCAGGGTTAGTGTATGTGTGGTGGTCTGCAGAAACCTCGTCCTCAACACCTGCCAATACTCCAAGCTCACCCTCAACTGTAACATCGAACTTGTGTGCGTAGTCGCAAACCTTCTTTGTTAGAGCTACGTTCTCCTCGTATGGAAGGTGTGAACCGTCGATCATAACTGAAGAGAATCCGTTGTCGATACAGTCCTTGCAAAGCTCGAAAGAATCACCGTGGTCAAGGTGAAGAACGATCTGTGGCTTCTCCCAACCTAGCTCCTTAGCGTACTCTACTGCTGCCATACCTAGGTAACGAAGGATTGTTCCGTTAGCGTAGTTACGAGCACCCTTAGAAACCTGAAGGATAACTGGTGACTTCTCTGTTGCTGCTGCTGTTACGATAGCCTGAAGCTGCTCAAGATTGTTGAAGTTGAAAGCTGGGACAGCGTAACCGCCCTTAAGTGCCTTAGCAAACATCTCCTTAGTGTTTACCAAGCCTAACTCTTTGTAATTTACCATTTTATGAAAAAATTAAATATTTTTCGTTATTATACGTCGGCAAAAATAATAAATTTTCTTTTTGTTGACGTGTTTGTTGTTCAACTTTTTTAATTACACCAACTTGTGAATAACCAAACCTGAACGTAGCTTTGGCTCAAACCATGTGGCTTTTGGTGGCATGATGTTGCCGCTGTCTGCGATGTCCATGATCTGCTTCATCGACACTGGGTAAAGAGCTAGAGCTGTCTTCATCTCGCCTGAGTCTACTCTCTTCTTCAACTCCTTCAATCCGCGTAGGCCTCCTACGAAGTCGATTCTGTCGGAAGAACGAAGATCCTTGATGTTCAAAATCTCGTCGACAATAAGCTTAGATGAGATGCTTACGTCTAGCACGCCGATTGGGTCGTTGTCGTCGTATGTGCCCTTCTTCGCTGTCAAACTGTACCATTTTCCTGATAGGTAAAGAGAGAAGTTGTGAAGCGCGTTTGGCTTGTACATCTCCTCACCCTTACACTCTACATCGAAGTTTTTCTTCAATGCGTCAAGGAACTGCTCGTCTGTCAATCCGTTAAGATCCTTGATCACACGGTTGTAGTCGAGAATTGTAAGCTGGCTTGCTGGGAAACATACTGCCATGAAGTAGTTGTACTCCTCGTCGCCCTTGTGGTTAGGATTCTGCTTTCTCTTCTCGTCGCCTACAAGCGCGGCTGCCGCTGAACGGTGGTGTCCGTCTGCGATGTAAAGATTCTTCATCTTGCCAAACTCTTCAGTCACTGTCTTGATGTCAGCGTCGTCGCTGATGATCCAGAATTTGTGTCCGAATCCGTCGATAGGGGCGATAAAGTCGTAAACAGGAGTTGAAGCGGCATATTTTGCTACAAGCTTGTCAAGGACAGCGTTGTCTGGATATGCGAAGAATACAGGCTCGATGTTTGCGTTGTTGACGCGGACATGCTTCATTCTGTCTTCCTCTTTGTCGCGACGTGTAAGCTCATGCTTCTTGATCACACCTGTCATATAGTCGTCTACGTATGCACAAACCACAAGACCATACTGAGTCTTGCCGTTCATTGTCTGGGCGTAGATGTAGTATTGCTCTTTGTTGTCTTGTACCAACCAACCTTTGTCCTGGAACATCTGGAAGTTCTGTGCGGCTTTCTCGTAGACACGAGGGTCATATTCACTTGTTCCCTCTGGAAAGTCGATTTCAGGCTTGATGATGTGGTAAAGAGACTTCTCGTTACCTTTGGCTTCCTCACGAGCCTCCTCGCTGTTTAGCACGTCGTATGGACGGCTCTCTACCTGCTCCACCAATTCTTTAGGTGGGCGAATACCTTTAAATGGTTTTACTATTGCCATTTTTATTTTGTTTAAGTTTGTTTATAATCGTTTTTATTTGGTCGCAAAATAGAAAGTGCAGGTCTGCATCGTATATTTCTTTATCTCTACCTCTTTGAATCCTACCTTTAAAAGCAATGCCTTCATCACTTCTCCCTGAGGAAAAGCATCGATGGATTCGGGTAAATATGAGTATGCGGTGCTATTTGTCTTCAATATTTTAGCCATTATCGGAATAAATATTTTTGTGAAGATGCGATAGCCAAACCTGTAAAAAGGATTCGTCGGGACACTTAACTCAAGAATCGCAAGTGAACCTCCGTCTCTGATGACTCTGCAGATCTCTGTCAGACCTTTTTCAAGGCTTTCAAAATTACGTACTCCAAAAGCAATTGTTGCAGCGTCGAAACTTTGACTGTCGAAAGGAAGATTCATGGAGTCGGCACGCATAAGGTCGATGAAATCGCTCTTTTTTGCTGCTTTTACCTTCTCCTCTCCGACGCGGATCATCTCTTCTGATATGTCGACGCCAACAATACGTGCCGGTTGGATCGCATCATACGCTGAAAGCGCAAAATCGGCTGTGCCGGTGGCGACGTCAAGAATTGTGTTGGGATTGGTCTGTTTCAAACGTTTGATCGCCTTCTGACGCCAACTTTTGTCCTGACCAAGCGACATGAGACGGTTCATGGTGTCGTAGTGTGGAGCGATATCATCAAACATCTGCTCTATCTGCTGCGTCTTGCCACTCGCAGAGGATTCAAAAGGCATTACTTCCTCACATTTAAAATCAGACATATTGCTTTCAGTTTAATTTTAGGCAAAAATAGAAAAAAGTAATCAAAGTTGTCGGCTTTATCCTGCACTTATATCTCTTTTAACGATAAAAAATGTATATTTGCCATATGATGTATAAGTGGAGATAGCAAAATGACAGACAAATATATTGATATAGATGCTGTTCTTGAAGCGAAGGCACCGTCTTTAAAAAAGAAGTTGCCGGGCTTTGTGGTTTCCTATCTCAAACGCATTGTTCATGAAGATGAGCTTAATGTGTTCCTCTCAAAGAATTGGAATGAAGACGGAATCACATTTATTGGCAATTTCCTCGCTGAATTGGGAATTTCTTATGAAGTAGACGGTGCTGACAAACTTCCAGAGAGTGGCAGAAACACATTTGTCTGTAACCATGCTTTGGGCGGCCTTGATGGAATTATATTGTTGAAGATGTTGTGTGACAAATATGGTGAGGCTAAAGTGGTGGTGAATGATATACTGATGTATATTTCTCCGATGAAATCGCTATTTATTCCTGTAAATGTTGTTGGCGACAAACAGAATAAGGAAAGCGTGAGCCTGATCGACGAATGTATGGAGAGTGAAATTCCAATTCTATATTTTCCTTCAGGCAAGGTGTCTCGACGGGATAAAGATGGAAATATAGCTGACTTGCAGTGGAAAAAGAATTTTGTGACAAAGAGTATAGAGCATAGAAGGAATGTCGTCCCAATGTTCTTTGACGGTAGAAATTCTAATTTTTTCTATAACTTGGCATATTGGCGGACAAAATTTGGAATACGGCAGAATATTGAAATGTTGTATTTGGCAGATGAAATGTATAAAAACAAGTTTGCCCATTTCAACATTGTCATAGGTGATACTATCGGTTGCGATTCTCTTCGAGATATGCCTGCAATCGAAAAAGCTCGAGTGATACGGGAAAAATGCTATAATTTATCAAAGAAAAATTAGCATGAGACCATTGATAAAACAGATAGATACGGATTTGATAGAGATCGAGTTGAAAGACGCGGGTCTGCTTAGAAAGACGAATAAATCGGGCAATGAATTGTACATTGTCGACTATTTTTCGTCTCCCAACACTCTTGCTGAAATAGGAAGGTTGAGAGAACTTACATTCCGCGATGCAGGTGGGGGAACAGGTAAGGCTTGCGACCTTGATAAATTCGACATTGATGGTGGCAGCGGATGCAGACAGCTTGTGCTGTGGAATCCAGAAGAAAGAGAAATAATCGGTGGGTACAGATTTATTTGTGGTGCTGATGCTAAAATCATAAATGGCAAGCCGTGGTTGACAAGCGAACATTTGTTTGACTATTCCGACGAATTCATCGAGAAATTTTTGCCTGATACAATAGAACTTGGAAGAAGTTTCATTTGTCCGAAATATCAGTCTGGAGCGTCGTCGACAAAGAGCATGTACGCTCTCGATAATTTGTGGGATGGTATAGGAGCTTTGATCGTCAAATTTAAGGCAAAATATCTTTTCGGTAAGGCTTCTATATATTCACATTTTGGAGATGACGCTTTTGCTATAATACGTCATTTTCTCAACTTGTATTTCGCGGATTCACGGAATTTGGTTTATGCTAAAAATCCGATAAAAACAGATGTTTCTGATGAAATCAAATCATTGTTCTGTGGCGACAATTATAAAGATGATTATGTCGTATTAAAACGAGAATTGAAGAAACTAGATCGTCATATACCTCCGCTGGTTAATTCTTATATGAATGTGTCTCCGACTATGATTGCGTTTGATTCCACAATTAATGAGGAGTTTGGGAATGTTTATGAGACGGGATTGCTTGTTACTACTGCGGATATGTATGAGGAAAAAGTGAAGAGACACATGGAGTTCTGAGGTGCGGGATGATGTGATGTTTTTATCCTACATCTGCGGAATCCCCTTTCCCGATATTATTGTCGTGTTGTCTGGCAATCCATATAAACCAGCCTGCCTGTAGCAGTTTGATCGCAAACGAAACGACGCAGAATAATTTTATTGTGGCGATAAAACTCAAATTAGAGATTCCGTATGCCAGAGCAAGAATTCTTAGAATGATGAAAGAAACCTCGATTATAAGGTTGGTTTTCAATTTTAGCAGAACTTCTGGCACAAATACCAGAGTGGCTGAAATGAAACTCGTGGCGAGCCAAGGAAGAAGTATTCTTAGTATCTCTCCTGTTTTTCCCCATCCTGGACCAAAAAGGAATTCAGTTAAACTTGGTAAAATGAAGAATAAAATGCTGAAAGAAACACATAAAACCATTGTTGAATAGACACAGAATTTGTGAATTTCAGGGAATATAGCTTTGCCGTTGTTCATTTTTTCCGATGTGCTTCTCAACATTACTTGATATATCGAGCTGGCAATCATTGCCAAAGGAAGATAACCTATGGTGACCGCCAACGAAAAATATCCGACATTAGTTGTGCCAAAGACAGATGTCAACATCAACACCGGCAATCCGTTGCTCAGATGGCATACCAAATTCTTTGGCATAGAGTAGAGTGGAAAGCCACGATATATTTTTAGGTATTCTTTTGCCAAATGTGTCGGAAGCTGTCGCAAATGTGACACCACTTCCATTATCTTAGATGGCCCAATAATAGCTAGTGCGATAAGTGGTCCGAGAACGGAAGCGTCGATTAGCGCAACCCCTCCTATTGCAAAAAAGCCGAAAGTTAACTTAAGTATGGCGTTTGACAGGCTTTGTACAATTTGATATGTGGCTATTTTTCCATATTGTTTGTCACGGTTGAATATGTACATCAACACTTGCCAGGCTCCGACGGCAGGCACGTATATAGGCAAATACCATAATGCCCACTCAAGGTTTGGAATTTCAAAGAAAGCCGCTATGTCCTCGTAAAAATAGCATGTTGTCAGAGTGAAAATGATAGTGATTGATAACGAAATGACCATAGTCCCTACTAAGGCATACGCACCGTCTTCATTTTTTGGCAAAGGTATAGCATATTGAAGATCTCCGGTCGATATTATCAGTATCGCGTTGGCAATAGTGAGGAAAAGAGACAGCAAAGCGAAGTCGCCAGGCTCATACATTCGCGTCAACAGCGGATATATAAGTATGCCAACCACTTGAGCAATCATGTTTGCAGAAAGCAGCTTGGATATATTTCCAATCTTACTATTCATCGCATTTGCAAAAAAACGATGCGAATTTAGCATTTTTTAACATTTGTGGCTAATTAAAAGCATTTAGGTTATCAACAAAACTAATAATAAGCATCTGTTTTTTCATTTTTTGCGTTTGTATGGCTTTCTAGTACATATTTCCTTTTCAAGATCCAGTTTGATGATTCTGTCAGCTTCTCGTATTATAAACCGTTTCTTACGGAGGAATTTGGATGACTGTTTATTTGGGTTGAAGGAAAGCGGTGATGGCAATAGAGCTACAATAGTGGCTATTTCCTGCTTGTTTAACTCTTTCAGCTTTTTGCCGAAATATATTTCTGCCGCCATTGGCATTCCATAAATGCCGTGCCCAGTTTCAGCCACATTCAAATATACTTCCATGATACGTTTTTTGTCCCAGATTAATTCTATAAGTACGGTGAAATAGGCCTCTAAGGCTTTTCTGAAATATGAACGGTGCGGATATAAAAAGACATTTTTTGCAGTTTGCTGAGATATTGTGCTTCCTCCAATGATTTTTTTATGCGTAAGGTTGTATTTGTATGCTTTGCGTATAGCGTCTATGTCAAGCCCGGAATGTGTCACAAAATAGTGGTCTTCTGAGGCTATCGCCGCTTTTGGCAAATATTCTGGCATCTCTTCAAACGGGGTCCATTTTTTTAGCACACGCACGTCTTCCCCGTTCCACGCATATTCCACACACCTGATAAGCATCAAAGGGGTGATATAGACAGGCACGAAACGGTAGACAATCACCATAATAAGTGATGAAGCGAAAAAAAACACCACAAAATTACGGAGATAAATCAACAGCTTTTGTCTCCAAAATGTTAATTTATGATTAATTCCCATGATAAATCAATCTTCTTGTATTGACAAAAGTATCAATTTTTAGGTAACTTTGCAGTGGTTAAACGCAAAACTTATAGAAATGGCAGAAGTTACAAGTAGTGCGGTGAAAAAAGTAACCGCGACAGTTATTAAATCAATGAGGTCGACGGGAGAGAAAATCTCCATGCTCACTTCATACGACTTCACTATGGCTCAGCTTGTCGATAAGGCGGGAGTTGATGTGATTCTTGTGGGCGATTCTGCGTCTAACACAATGATAGGCAATAAGACTACTCTTCCAATCACGGTGGATGAGATGATTGTCTTCGGAAAAAGTGTAGTTAATGCAGTCAAACGTGCACATGTGGTGATTGATATGCCTTTTGGAAGCTACCAGACCAGCAAAGAAGAGGGAGTGCGTAATGCGTGCAGAATAATGAAGGAGACAGGAGCTGACTCTTTAAAAATTGAAGGCGGACTCGAGTATCTCGACACTATTAAGGCTATCATAAACGCTGGCATCCCTGTTATGGCTCATCTTGGACTTACTCCGCAGTCGGTCAATAAGTTTGGCGGATATGGTGTGAGAGCAAAAGAGGAGGCTGAAGCAGCCAAACTGATTTCCGATGCCAAACTGCTTGATGAGGCTGGTTGTTATGCTATTGTACTTGAGAAAATACCAGCGTCGCTTACTGCAAAAGTAAGAAAGGAAATCTCTATGCCAATCATTGGAATTGGAGCCGGAGTGGAGGCAGACGGACAGGTGCTTGTGATTCAGGATATGCTCGGCATGACTCAGATGAAATTGCCAAAGTTCGTCAGAAAATATGCTAATCTCGATGAGGTTATTACCAATGCGGTAGCAAACTACTGCTCGGATGTGAAAAATGGCAAATTCCCCGATGAAAACGAGAGCTATTGATTGAAATTTTAGTTAAAACATTTTATCAAGGCAGGTTTTATACCTGCCTTTTTATTTAAAGAGTCGACCGATTATGAATTTAACAAAAGACGATATTTTGACCTTCTTTAGCAAGGAGTACGGCAAGGAAGAGTGTGATCAGACATGCCCGTTTGTTGAAGAATGCAATAGTATATTGGCAAAGACGAGCGGAAGGGATACGTTATGTGATGTCTTGGGTGTCTCCAATGGGGTGTCGAGCGAAGTTGAGGTAGATGAGGAATCAGAAGATGAAGATGATTACTTTTAAAATTAAATCAAAAAATCCCCGATTTACTCGGGGATTTTTTTGTTTGTCTATAATCAAAGATTGACACGCACGTCCGTGCGTCTCTACGTATTTACTGATGATACAATTTCGATGTCTGGTATTTTGCCTCCTGAGTAAGGTTTACTCCCAATCTGCGGAACACTCTTTCGTCTGTCTGGGAAAGAATGACGCTTGTGTGTACCTCACAATTCTTCAATTCTGGCAATTTATCCAACGCTTTTTGGGCGTTTTCATCGGTGATTGCACATATTGAAAGCGCAACAAGCACTTCATCTGTATGCAGACGTGGATTGCGATGGCCAAGTGCTCCAGTCTTCAATTTACATACTGGCTCCAACACTGTTGGCGATATCATACGCACGTCGTCGGCGATTCCGGCAAGGTGCTTCAATGCGTTTAGCAATAGGGCTGAACTTGCTCCAAGAAGTTCGGATGTCTTTCCTGTGATGATCGTATGGTTGGCGTCGTTAAGCTGGATCGCTGCTGCCGGACCGTTTGATTCTTCAGCGCGCTGACGTGCCGCCTTCACCACAAGTCTGTCTTCTGGAGTGACTCCTACTTTCTCCATCAGAATCTTTAGCTTCTCGATAGTCTGCTCTTCACCGCCTGTCTTTCTTTGGTTTGTCAGTGCAGTATAGTATCTGCGGACAATCTCTTCTTTAGCTGCTTTTCTAGTTGCTTCGTCGTCGACGATGCAGAATCCAGCCATGTTCACACCCATGTCTGTTGGGCTGTTGTATGGTGATGATCCAAGCACTGCTGACAGCATTCCTTTCAACACTGGGAAAATCTCAATGTCACGGTTGTAGTTGACTGTGGTCTCTCCGTATGCGTCGAGATGCCAAGGGTCGATCATGTTGACGTCGGCCAAATCGGCTGTGGCAGCCTCGTATGCAACGTTTACTGGGTGAGACAAAGGAAGATTCCATATTGGGAATGTCTCGAATTTTGCGTATCCTGCCTTCACACCACGCTTGTTCTCATGGTAAAGCTGGGAAAGACATGTCGCCATCTTGCCCGAACCTGGTCCGGGAGCAGTGACAACTACCAAGCGACGCTCCGTCTTCACATATTCACATTTTCCGAATCCATCCTCGCTGGCGATATGCTGGATGTCTGAAGGATAGCCTTCAATAGGATAGTGGCGGTACACCTTCAAACCAAGTTTCTCCAATTTTTCCTGATAAGCTATCTGATTTGGATGTCCGCTGAATCGTGTCAATACCACGCTTGAAACGTAAAGACCATATGCGCGGAAAGCGTCTACCAAACGAAGCAAATCCTGATCATACGTGATTCCCAAGTCGCCACGCACCTTATTGCGCTCGATATCCTGAGCATTGATCACAATGATGATTTCAGCTTCGTCTTTCATAGAACAAAGCATACGGATTTTTGAATCAGGTTGGAATCCAGGAAGCACGCGCGACGCATGGAAATCGTCGAACAATTTTCCTCCAAATTCGAGATACAACTTGTCTCCAAATTTGCTTATTCTTTCTTTGATGCGCTCACTCTGCATCTTGATGTATTTCTCACCATCAAATCCGTTGCGGCTACTCATAATTGTATTTTTGTTCTAATTAATCTTTTTCCTAAATACTAAATATTCGTATTTTTCTTATTTTACCTACATTTTGGTAGGTAATTTTGTGTTATGCCGACAAAATGAAACATAACGGGTGCAAAGATAAATAAAAAATTTATGGTTTTAGTATTGGATTTGTCAAAAAATCAGCAGTTGAAGTCGCTTTCTTTTGCAATGATTTTTGAAAGCAGTATCAGTGAGAGCAGATTTGGCAATGCCATCAACGCATTCATGCAGTCGGCAAAATCCCAAACCACCTGCAGACTGACGATTGAACCAATGAATATGGCAATCACCCATGTGATCCTATATGCGCTGATGAAATATTTCAGTCTGCTCCTTTTCTGCCATTTTCCGCTGAAAAGATATTCAATTGCGCGTTCTGCATAGTAGCTCCATCCGAGGATCGTTGAAAATGTGAAGGTCATAAGTCCAAAACTAAGAATAAGCGGTCCGGCGACGGGAATGCATTCAAAAGCTCGTTTCGTCAGAATTGCTCCTTCTTTGGCTGAGATGTCTGGGTTGGCTATTTGCGTGCTGACGAGCACCAATCCCGTCATCGCACATATGACGACGGTGTCCCAAAATGTTCCGCTACTTGAAATCAGACCTTGCTTCACCGGAGAATTGCTTTTTGCCGCGGCTGCCACAATAGGTGCGGATCCCATACCACTCTCATTGCTGAACAATCCTCGCGCGATACCATAACGTGCCGCAACCATGATTCCACTTCCTGCCGCTCCTCCTATTGCCGCCTTGCCATCGAATGCGGACGATATAATCAGAGATAGTGTCTGGCCGATGAATTCAGAATTGCAGAATAAAATGTATAAGCATCCACACACATATAAAAGAGCCATTATTGGCACTAGTAGTGAGCAGACGTTGGAGATGCCTTTCACTCCGAATATCAAGACTGCGGCAACGAGTGATGCGATAGCAAGTCCGCTTATCCATGTGTCTATGGCGTAACTTTCATACAACAGTGTGCTGATTGCGTTCGCCTGGACCGTGTTGCCGATGCCGAATGCGGCTAGTGCTGTGAAAATACAGAAAAGTATTGCTAATTTCTTCATTCCAAGTCCACGGCTGAGAGCAAACATCGGACCTCCGATCATCTTCTGTTGAGATGTCTTCACACGATATTTGACTGCCAACATGCTTTCGGCGTATTTGGTGGCTATGCCAAGCACACCTGTGATCCAACACCAAAAAACAGCTCCTGGTCCACCTAATGCGACAGCTGTGCCTACACCGACAATGTTTCCTGTGCCGATAGTGGCTGCGAGGCTTGTGGCTAAAGCTCCGAATGCAGAAACGTCGCCTTGGCTCCCTTCCTCTTTTTTTATGCTAAGGCGGATTGCCTTGAATATGTGACGCTGGGGAAATCTGAGGCGTACGGTCAGGAAAATATGTGTGAAAAGAAGACAGATTATCATTGGCCCATTCCACAGAAATGAACTGAAATCTGATATTAATGCTGCAAAATAATCCATTATTAGATGCTTTTGATTGCAAATGTATAGCTTTTTCCGTGATTTGGCAACCGAAACTGTAGAGACGCACGGACGTGCGTGTCAATTAATATGTGTGTGTCAATTGATTTATGCGTGTTTCGATTTTAGGACGTGTGTCTCAGTTAGTGATGTTATGCCGTTTGCTTTTTTGATTTTGATTTGTTGACAAGCACTACACCTATCACAACAGCCACGCAGGATATGACTTTCATCAGAGACAAGTGGTCCATTCCAAGATATATGCCCAATGATGTGGCGACGATGGGTTGCATATAGGAATATAGGCTTACAAGAGTCGGGCGAAGTTCCTTCTGGCCAATCGGGATCAGAAAATAGGCAATGAATGTCGCAAAAAATACAAGATATGCAAGTTCAAGGAAACATGCTGTCGGAACAGACGCATAATCGACATCCGCCAAATTTGAAAAAGAGAAAGGAGCCGACATGACGAATGAAAACAGGAATATCCATTTCATGAAAGTCACGACGGAATATTTCTGAATCACAGGACGGAAAATGCCAAGGTAAGAGGCGAATAAGAGACTGTTGAGCAGTATAAGAATGATGCCGAACGGAGTAGTTGTCCTGACAGTCTCTGCAGTGGCGATGCTACTATTGTAAATTAAAAGGATAACGCCTGCCAGACTTATTGCCACACCCAGTGCCTTCTTTGTTGTGATTGGCTCTTTAATCACGACAGCAGCCACAAGCATTGTGAAGACGGGAGAAAAAGTGGCGATGATGGAGCAGTCGAGTGGGGTGGTGTAGTTGATGCCGACAAGAAACGTCAGTTGTGTGCCATAGTAGCCGAGCAGACTAGCGAAGAAAATCTTAACCAAGTCTTTTTTCCCCACCGTCTCCTTAGGAGAGAAAAAGGAAAGAATCCAAAATAGCAGTCCGGCTCCCGCTGAGCGAAGAGTGAAGAGAGAAAGAGGCGTGAAAATATGAGAGTTGGTCAAATCCTTCGTCAACACAATGTTAAACCCAAAAATAAGATAAGCTCCACACGCTGCAAGGTGGCCCGCAATCAGTCGTTTGTTATTACCGTCTTCCATTAAAATGACAATTTCTTAATTGTGTCGCAAAATTATGAAAAATCCTGTGTTTCGGCTAAAAAGAGAGAAAAAAGCAGACAATATTTGTTAAAACGGCATGCCGGTAGTATATTTGCTTTAATTTGTGAATTTAAAAGTCTAATATTTTGAAAAACTTAGTTATAAGAGCGTTGACTGGGGCTGTTTTGCTCGGGGTGATGATTACTGCTATTCTAATGCCACCATACTTGTTTGGAGTAGTGTTTTTTGCATTGATGATGTTGTGCTTGTATGAATTTTATGGGTTGTGTTATAAAGTAGAGCAGGCAAAACCAATATCACGATGGGCGATGGTAGGAGGAGGAATGTTGTTCGTTTCTGTTTTTCTAGCAGAATTATATCAAGCCCCATACATTATTCCTTTATTGTATGTGCCGTTTTTCACAGGAACATTTGTCGTAGAGCTATTCCGTCATAATGGATCTCCGATATTGAATGTTGCTATGTCTTTGCTTGGGCACATATATGTAGCGTTGCCATTCTCATGTTTGTGTATGATAGAGAGTCTTGGGGCGAGTGGAGATGCAGGTGTAGACTCTGCCAATTGGCAAGGAGGAGCATTTGTGTTGGCATTTTTCATTGCCATCTGGGTGTCTGATACAGGAGCTTATTTGGTCGGACGAGCAATTGGAAGACATAAATTGTATGAAAGAGTATCGCCCAAGAAATCGTGGGAAGGTTTTTGGGGAGGTTTCGTGTTGGCGACGACAGCAGGATATTTTTTCGGCAAGTACTTTCCAAATTTGCCAGAAATCAACGGACATCAGTTGCTTGATTGGCAGTGGGCTGTGTTTTTCGCTTTGATATGTGTGTTGGGAACATTGGGAGATTTGGTTGAGAGTCTTTTTAAAAGATATTTCAAGGTGAAGGATTCAAGCAATATGTTGCCAGGACATGGCGGCTTCCTTGACAGATTCGACAGTGCTATAATTTCCGCACCGTTCGCCTATGCAATTTTACTTCTTTTTTTCCGTTAAAAAACTATTTTTTCGGTGAAATTATTTAATTTTGCGACTTGGTGTTCGTAATATGAATACTATTTTTGTTGCATTTAACCGCAACTGATTGATTAGAGGATTTTTAAAAACTTATTGACGTGAAAAAAACATTGAAACTTTTGGTGATAGCCATTTGTGCTGTATTGCTTTCTTCTTGTAAAACACAAGAAAAGATCTTATATTTTCAGGATATTCAGTTGAACAAAAGTGAACCTGTAGTTGGATCACGAGATATTCGTTTGCAGCCAAAGGACCAGATTTCAATTATTGTCAATAGTAAGGATCCGCAACTAGCTGCACTATTTAATCTTGCAACTTCAAGCAATCAGGTAGGTTCAGGAGGAACTAATGGAGGACAATCTAAGATATCAGGTTATACTTTGGATGATAAGGGAGAAATTGATTTTCCAGTTCTAGGAAAAGTAAAAATCTCTGGCATGACAAAGAGCGAAGTTGCCGAACATATTAAGACATCATTGATGGAAGCAAATCTAATCAATGACCCAGTTGTTACTGTTGAGTTTATGAATCTTTATGTGACTGTATTGGGAGAGGTAAATCGTCCTGGAAAATATATGATTACAAAAGATCAAATAACATTGCTTGAGGCATTGAGCATGGCGGGGGATTTGTCTATTTATGGTATTAGAGATGGAATATATGTGGTAAGAGAGGAAAATGGACAGCGTATAACATACAAAACTGACATCCGATCAAAGAATTTATTTGCATCACCAGCTTATTTTTTGAAGCAGAATGATGTTATCTATGTTGAACCGAATAAGACAAAAACAAAGAACTCTCGTGTCGGCAGTGCGACAGGCATCGTGTTTAGCTGCATTGGAGTCTTTTTCTCTACTATCAATATTATATTAACACTAACTAAGTGATCTCAGATATAATTAGTTAGTTTATATGGTGCTTACAGAGTAAACGTATTTATCTATGGTTAATTATGACAAGTTGCATAATTGAACAATACGTTAATTTGTTGAGACATTAAATAAATTCAGGAATGCCACAGCAACCACAAAGAAAAAATATACCAAATGACCAAGAGGAGGAGGGAATCAATATTTCCGACCTCCTTCATTTGTGCCTTTATAAATGGAGATGGTTTGTCTTGTCAACACTATTATGCTTGACAGTTGCCATTTTGTATTTGATGTCAACATCTCCAATATATACCCGTACGGCCACATTGCTTATTGAGGACGACAAAAAGGGAGCGTCTGCGATAAGCATGACCAATGAGTTTCAAGATTTGGGATTATTTTCAAATACGACCAATATCAACAACGAATTGTTGGCATTGAAGTCTCCGTCTTTAATGACCCAGGTTGTCAATGATTTGGATTTGACAAACAAGTATGTAGTAAAAAATGGTGTAGGTGGACTTAGAAAAACCGCCCTATACAAGAATTCCCCTATAAAGGTTGATTTGATTGATTTGAATAATGTTGTCGACAACATTTCTTTCAATATCAATGCGGATTATGCAAAACAAACAGTAACACTGAGTGAATTTGCCTTTAATAAGGATGAGTTTGAGACGACAAAAAATGGTCGTATCGGTGACACCATTTCAACCCCAGTGGGAAGAGTCCTTATTGTCTCAACTGATTATTTTTCTGAGGACGTAGAAATCCATTATTACCACAGTAAATTGAAATCAGTGACTGATGGATACTGCAAGAACCTGACCATCAGTCTGGCTGATAAAAACTCATCTGTGTTGAATTTGTCGATCAATGACCCGTCGCCAGCAAGAGCAGAGGATATTTTGAACTCTTTGATTCATAATTACAATGAGAATTGGATCGATGACCGCAACAAACTAGCAACGAAAACTTCAGAGTTCATTACAGAACGATTGCAGATGATCCTCCAGGATCTGACTGGTATCGACAAAAACATCGCTAATTTTAAGGGAGAAAACTTATTGCCTGACATTAAGGCGGTGTCTCAGATATATTTGGAGCAGAATTCAGAAAGTGTAAAGCAATTACTTTCTCTTAATGGACAGTTGATGACTCTGAAATACATCAACGAGATGCTTAATAGCAAAACATTTGAGGAACCTTTGCCTTCATCTTCTGCTTTGTCTAACGGAAATATCCAGCAACAGATACATAAATACAACGAAAAGTTGCTGGAGAGAAACCGTTTGATTTCCAACAGTAGTGGAAACAATCCGCTGGTGACAGATATGACTGAGGCTTTGAAAGAGATGCAAAAAGTTATTCTTCAAAGTGTCAAGAGCGAGATAACGGCTCTTAATATGCAAATTGACCAGATTAAGAATCAGGAGTCGAACACAATCAGCAAGTTGGCGAGAAATCCAAACCAGGCAAAATATTTGTTGTCGGAAGAACGCCAACAGAAGGTCATGGAAGGACTTTATCTATTTTTGCTTCAGAAGAGAGAGGAAAATGAGTTGTCGAAAGCATACAACGTATACAAGTCTAAGATGATTACAGAGCCACGCGGCTCAGATGCTCCAATTTCACCTCGCAACGCAATCATCATTTTGGCTGCTTTGGTTATCGGGTTGGTGATTCCTGCAAGTGTCTTCTATGTTTTGGAGAGCATGAACACTAAAGTGCGTAACAGAAAGGATTTGGAGGGAATGATTGTACCGTTTGCCGGAGAGATTCCGGAGCAACCGAATGTTGAGGATAAGCACCTTGCTGTGGAGCAAGATAACAGAAACCTGATCAACGAGTCGTTCCGTGTGCTTCGAACAAATGTCGACTTTATTCTGGGAAATGACAGCAAAAAGGTTGTGATGGTCACTTCTATGAACCAAGGTAGTGGAAAGAGTTTCATTTCTGCAAATTTGGCTTCGTGTGTGGCGTTGAGAGACAAAAAAGTCGTTGTGTTGGATTTAGACTTGCGTCGTGCTACTTTGTCTAAGATAGCAGATTCTCCAAAATTAGGATTGGCTGACTATTTTAATGGCAAAGTGAAGAATTGGAAAGAAATTGTCACAAGATCAGAGGATAATGAAAATCTGGATGTGCTTCCAGTTGGTACAATGCCACCAAATCCTACGGAACTTTTGCTTAACAAAACATATCTTCCAGATATGATAGCGGAGTTGCGAAATGAGTATGATTACATTTTCATAGATTGTCCGCCGGTGGATATAGTTGCAGATGCGGGAATCGTGTCAAAGTATGCAGACATGACGCTATTTGTGATAAGAGCAGGTCTGATGGAAAAGAGCTTCTTGCATCTTGTGGATGAGTTTTATGAGGAGAAGAAATATCCGACTATGAGCCTTGTGCTTAATGGTACAAATCAAAGCCACTATAAATACGGTTATGGCTACGGCTATGGTTACGGTTATGGTTATGGCTATGGTCACGGTTATGGTTATGGCTACGGATCAGAAAAAGATAAAGATAAAGAAAACTAGCAATGGGCTTGTTTGATATATTTAGCGGTAAGAAAACATTAAAACAAACTGGTATTTTAAACGGTTTTTGTGATAATCACATACATCTCCTTCCTGGAGTCGACGATGGAATCCAGTCTATGGATGATGCTCTTGAACTCCTAGGCATAATGGAAGCCGCAGGAGTTAAAACGGTATGGTGCACACCACATATCATGGAAGACATACCTAATAAGACTGATTTTCTTAAGATGCATTTTGAAAAGCTTAAATCACTATATAAAGGAGAGATAGAACTTCATCTTGCTGCGGAATATATGATTGACAGCCTGTTTCAGGAGAGATTGGAGAATGATGATTTGCTTGTACATGCGAATAATCATGTCTTAGTGGAATCGTCAACGGTATCAGCTCCGTATGGATTTAAAAACACGTTGAAAGAGTTGATGCACAAAGGTCATTATGTTCTGCTTGCACATCCTGAAAGATACCGTTTCCTTGAAAAAAAGGATTACGCAGAACTTAAGCAAATGAAAGTTCGCTTCCAGCTAAATCTTACCTCTTTGCTTGGACTGTATGGTCCGGCAGTGAAGGAAAAAGCAGAAAAATTATTATCTGAGGGATTTTATGAAGCTGTCGGCACTGATACTCACAGAGTGAAAAGGTGGCAGCAAATGGAAGAACAAAAAATAAGTAAAAAAATAATCAAACAGATAAGCGAGATACAAGGTTTGTAAATTTTCGGTAAAAAGTAGGGAAGAATAGTTTTTTTTAACTAAATTTGCTCGCCGATAAAATTAGAGGCAATAAAAAAGGATGACTATACATAAAGAAGGAAAAGGAATGCTATTGACGCTGCTTGTTATGCTGGCGTTGGTGATTTTGGCATCATTCGTTTATTTTGGAACGGATGTTGCTACGTTCGTGATTTCAGCACTCTGTATAGCTATTTTTTTGTTTTTCTTGAATTTCTTCCGTAATCCGAATCGTGAATTTGTTGGCTTTGAAGATGGTATGATAATAGCCCCTGCAGACGGAACTGTTGTCATTGCAGAACCATCGGAAGAGCCTTTTTATTTTAAGGATAAGAGAATTCAGGTGTCGATTTTTATGTCGGTGCTTAATGTCCATGCGAATTGGTATCCGACACGAGGCAAGGTTGTCTACTATACTCACAATGACGGTAGATTTATGGCTGCAAATCTTCCGAAATCAAGTACTGAAAACGAACGATCAACTATAGTTATTGAACTAGAAAGTAAGGTTCAGATTTTGCTACGACAGGTAGCTGGAGCACTTGCCCGTCGAATTGTGACATATTCGAGAGAAGGTGATTCTTGTGATGAAAATCAACAGCTTGGATTCATTAAGTTTGGATCTCGTGTTGATCTTTATTTGCCTATGGACAGTGAAATATTAGTGGAGGTTGGACAGAAAGTCACTGGCAACCAGACTGTCATAGCAAGAGTAAAAAATCCATAACAATGAATAAAATAATCAAAAGTATACCAAATACACTGACTTGCATCAGCTTGTTTTTTGGTTGTTTGTCGATACTGTATTCGATTGAGGGGAATTTCCTATATGCTGTTGCATGTATCTTGATTGGTTCGATTTTTGATTTCAGTGATGGCTTCGCGGCAAGAGCCTTGAAGGCTTCATCCGCTATTGGAAAAGAATTGGATTCGTTGGCGGATCAGGTAAGTTTTGGTGTCGCACCCGGATTTGCCATTTATTTCTGGATGAAAGGTCATGTCGACTGCTCTTTTTGCGAGTATCTTCCTTACATTGCATTTTTAGTCCCTGCATTTTCAGCGTTACGATTGGCGAAGTTTAATATCGACGAGAGACAGACCAGCAGTTTTATTGGTTTGCCTACTCCGGCTAATGCATTGTTCCTATCGTCGTTGGTATCGACGTCAGATATTTTATTGAAAAACGGCACATCCAATTGGTTTACAGATTTCTGCTCTAATCCGGTAGCAATGATTGTGATTGTGATAGCAACGTCTTTACTCTTGGTCTCTGAGTTCCCGATGTTTTCGTTGAAATTCAAACATTTTGGTTGGGCTGGAAACGAGAAAAAATTCATACTTATTGTGTTTGCTGTAGTGGCGATGATAATATTCGGTATGTGTGGAATCTTATTTGCCGCTGCATTCACAACGATTCTTTTCTACATGGTGATGTGCATTGTGGATTTCTTCATTAAGAAAAGACAATGATTCATGCTATACAGCTGAAATACTTTGTTGAAGTCAGGATTTTTAACGGAGTGAAAGTTTTTCCTGCTTCCTCAATCTAATGTTTGAGTAAAAGGATTGTCGCATAAAAGAGCTGCTACAGACAAAAGAGTAAAAGTGTTGGAGAAAAAGTAGTCTTGTTTTTTGTGAACAAAAGCAAAAAAAATTGATTGTATAACATAAAATCGACTGAAATTTGCTAATTTTGCGACCAAATCGAAAATTTAATTCAATTAAAATAAGTCATGATTAAAACAAATTGTGCAAAACTTAACACATGGGTTAAGATGTGGGCTGATATCATGCAGCCAGAGAACGTCGTTCTATGTGATGGTTCTGATGCAGAGTTCACTCGCCTAATGGATGAGTGTGTTGCAGAAGGTTTGGCAAAGAAGCTAAACGAGAAGAAGCGTCCAAACAGCTACTATTTCCAGTCTGATCCTTCAGACGTTGCTCGTGTAGAAGGTCGTACATTCATCTGCTCACGCAAGCAGGAGGATGCTGGTCCTACAAACAACTGGATGGATCCAAAGGAGATGAAGAGAATCCTTATCGGCAAGTATACTGGTTGTATGAAGGGTCGTACAATGTACGTTATCCCATTCTCAATGGGTCCTCTAGGTGGTCCTATCTCTCAGCTTGGTGTTGAGATCACAGATTCAGCTTACGTAGTTGGTTCAATGAAGATCATGACTCGTATGGGTGCTGGTGCTCTTAAGCTAATCGAGGAGAAGAATGACTTTATCCCTTGTATCCACTCAGTAGGTAAGCCATTGCCAGATGGTCTTAAGGATGCTAAGTGGGCTTGCGCTCCAATCGACGACAAGTACATCGTTCAGTTCCCAGAGGAGCACGAGATTTGGACATACGGTTCAGGTTACGGTGGTAACGCATTGCTTGGTAAGAAGTGTTTCGCTCTTCGTATCGCATCTAAGATGGCTCAGGAAGAGGGTTGGTTGGCAGAGCACATGCTTATCCTTAAGCTTACTAAGGAGGCTACAAAGGAGACTAAGTGTGTATGTGCAGCATTCCCATCAGCATGTGGTAAGACAAACTTGGCTATGCTTATCCCAACTATTCCAGGATGGAAGGTTGAGACAATCGGAGACGATATCGCTTGGATGAAGTTCGACGAGGATGGTTACCTTCGCGCAATCAACCCAGAGGCTGGTTTCTTCGGTGTAGCTCCTTATACTTCAGCTAAGACAAACAAGAACGCTCTTGACTCTTGCAGCAAGAACACTATCTTCACAAACGTAGGATACACTCCTGACGGTGACATTTGGTGGGAAGGAATCGGTTACCCATGTCCTAAGGGTACAATCGACTGGAAGGGTAACGTTGTAGACGATCCTGAGTCTCGTGACGAGGATAAGAATCCAGTTGCTCACAAGAACTCACGTTTCGCTGCTCCTGCTGCTAACTGTCCAGGTATCGCTTCAGACTGGGAGTCTCCAAAGGGTGTTAAGGTTGATGCTATCCTATTCGGTGGTCGTCGTCCTAACACAGTTCCATTGGTACACGAGGCTGAGGATTGGGCACACGGTGTATTCATGGGATCTATCGTAGGTTCTGAGGTTACAGCTGCTGCTATCGGTTTGAAGGCTGGTGTTCGTCGTGACCCATTCGCTATGTTGCCATTCTGTGGTTACAACATGGGAGACTACTTCCAGCACTGGATCGACATGGAGAAATTGCCACAGGCTAAGGGTGGTAAGCACATGCCTAAGATCTTCTTCGTTAACTGGTTCCGTCGTGATAAGGAGAACCCAGCTCTTAAGTCAGAGCACGGATTCTTGTGGCCAGGTTACGGTGATAACAGCCGTGTATTGGCTTACATCTTCGATCGTTGCAACGGTGAGGGTAAGACAGTTGATACTCCAATCGGAAAGGTTCCTGCTCCAGGCCAGATCAACATCGAGGGCTTGAAGAGCTGCTACAACGAGGAGACAATGAAGGCTGTTCTAACTGTTAACGTTGACGAGTGGAAGGAAGAGGTTGGTCGTATCGAAGAGCACTATGCTAAATTCGCTGGACACCTTCCTAAGGAGCTAAGCGACCGCTTGGCTATCTTGAAGCAGCGTCTAGGTATGTAATTCGAAAGAATCACATCGAAAAAAAAGCCGCATCCAGATGGATGCGGCTTTTTTTTTCGATGTATAGAACATATTTATATATTTTTTTGCCTGTTTTTTGGAAAATAAAGAAAAACGACTATTTTTGTCGGGTGTTAGTTTTATCAAACTGACACATCTGACCAATGAAGGGAATTTATGATGGTAAGCGTACCGTCGACCTTTATTGAATAGCGACATAAACACTAGAAACTCGATTTGTATTAGAACTCAATTAACATTAACACATTAATAAAATGAAGAACACTAAACTGTTTATTATTGCGACTTTAGCGCTGCTGCTGGGGTCGTTTGTGAGAGTTAGCGCGGAGCCTGATCCGAACTTTCACATTTATCTGTGCTTCGGTCAGTCCAATATGGAAGGTCAGGGCAACATCGAAAATCAAGACAAATCTGTTGACAAACGTTTCCAGGTGCTTTGCTCCTACGACAATTGTGGTAGCCGCAAAAAGGGCAGCTGGTATGACGCTACACCTCCATTGTCGTGCTGTAGCGGTGCCCATCTAGGTCCTGTAGATTATTTTGGACGCACATTGGTCAAGAACCTTCCTGAGAACATCAAGGTAGGAGTGTCGGTTGTGGCTATTGCCGGTTGTGACATCCAGTTGTTCGAGAAGGAAAACTACAAGAGCTATCGTGCGGAGTCGTACATGCAAGGCACAATCCAGTCTTATGGTGGCAATCCTTACGGTCGTTTGGTGGAGATGGGTAAAGAGGCCCAGAAAGTTGGTGTCATCAAGGGAATCCTTCTTCATCAGGGTGAGACTAACACAGGTCAGAACAATTGGCCAAGCCGTGTAAAGGCAATCTACAACGACTTGATCAAGGATTTGGGTCTAAACGCTGCTGATGTACCTTTGTTGGTCGGTGAGGTTGTGCGTACAGATCAGGGTGGTCAGTGTGGTAGCATGAACAACATTATCGCAAACGTGCCTAGCACTATCCCTAACTCTTACGTTATCTCGGCTAAAGGCCTTGGACATAAGGGAGATAACCTTCATTTTTCTTCAGCAAGCTACCGTACATTGGGTGAGCGTTATGCAGAGCAGATGTTGAAAGTGTTGAAGTATGACTCTTCACAAGGTGGTGGTCAGCAGCAAGGTGGTGGCGAAGCCCAGCAAGGCGGAGGTCAGCAGGGTGGATCTACATCTAACTGCGTTGATCCATGCTCTTACAAGACTAAATACTCTGGCGGTACAAGTATCACAAGCAATGGTGTGAAGGATGTCGGCAACGGATATAACGTTGAGATGTGGCGCGACGGTAATTCAGGAAACATGACTGTGTTTGGTGGCAAGGCTGACTGTGCGTTCAAGGCAAGCTGGAACAATTCCGGCGACTACTTGGCTCGTGTAGGTTACTACGATGGAGCTGCCACTAAGAAATATACTGATCTAGGAGACATTTATGCCGTCTACAACTATTCTAAATCTGGAAATGGTGGTGGAAGCTATTCTTATATCGGTATCTATGGCTGGACTAAGAATCCATTGATTGAGTACTATATCGTGGACGACTCATTCACTCCAAACGGTGGAGGTATGTTCTGGAACGCTAACAACAAGGGTACATACACTGTGGATGGCGTGACTTACACTTTGAAGGTCGGTCAGAGAAACAACGCTCCTTCAATTGAGGGTAACACTAACTTCCAGCAGATCTTCGCGGTTCGTTCTTCTTACCAGACTTGCGGTACTATCAATGTGACTGAGCACTTCAAAAACTGGGAAAAACTTGGTGTGAGACTTGGTGGAATCTACGACTGTAAGATTCTTTGTGAGGTAGGCGGTGGATCTGGATCTATCGAGTACACTTGCGCAAGTATGTCGTGGAAGGGACAGAAGAGTTCACTTGGTGATTTGAGCTGCAGCGAAGGTGGAAGCCAGGGCGGCGGTGAGCAACAGCAAGGTGGTGGCTCTACAGTAGAGCAGAAACCATACAAAGATGCTATCAAAATTCCTGGCAAATTGGAGGGCGAACATTATGACATAGGCGGAAACGGCAATGCTTATAATGATAGCGATGATCAAAATGAGGGAGACGCAAAATTCCGTACTGACGAAGGTGTTGATATCGTGAAGGGTGGAACAGGTATGGCTATCGGTTACACAACTTCAAGCGAGTGGTTGGAGTATACAATTGATGTGGAGAAAACATTCAAATATGATTTGACAGCCAACGCATCTAATGGAGGCGGCGACATCAATTTCGATGTATATATCGACGATAAGAAGGTGGCTTCTTTCGAAGGAAGTTCAACAGACAGCTGGGATACTTACACAGCATTGAAGACAACAACAGATGAAATCAAGGCTGGTAAGCATATCTTGAAAGTTAAGTTTGGCAGCAACAACAACAATTTGGATTACATTGAGTTTGCTGAGGCAGATACTTCTTCTCACGGCAGCCAAGGAGGTCAAGGAAGTCATGGTGGTCAAGGAGGTCAGGGAAGCACTTATATTCCGGCTGGCGAATATCCTTTGAGCTACGATGTTGAGAATACAGGTGCTGCATGTACAGATCCAGTGTCTTTGGACAAGAATAAATTGAAGTCATGCAAGACGTTGCCTAACCCATTCGAGTGGGCAAATGGTAATGGTAAGGTGACTGATTTCTGCGACTGGTCTTGCCGTCGTAACGAAATCAAGCGTGAGATTGAGTATTGGGAGATTGGAGAAAAACCTAAGTTTGATAAGCTTGAAGCTTCTTACTCTGGTGGAACATTGACAGTCACAGTATACAACGGAAGCAATAAGCTTACGTTGACAAGTAAGATTTCTGTGCCATCTGGCAACGGACCTCATCCGATTGTGATTGGTATGGACGGAAACACAGGAAGTTTGAGCTCTTCTTATTTCTCTAAGTGTATTCAGGTGCCATTCACTCACTCTCAGATTGCTGAGTACAATTCAGGATTTGGCGGTGGCGGAAGAAGCCAGAACGACCCATTCTATAAGTTGTATCCTGGAACATTCAACACAAAAGCTGACTACTGTGCATGGTCATGGGGTATCAGCCGTTTGATCGATGGTTTGGAGATAGTTAAGGATAAGATCAATGCTGATCTTGGACATATTGCTGTGACAGGATGTTCATACGCAGGTAAGATGGCATTGTATGCAGGTGCATTTGATGAGCGTATCGCGTTGACAATCGCACAAGAGTCTGGTGGTGGCGGTATCAACTCATGGCGTGTAAGTTCAGAAATTGGATCAGACGTTGAGGGTATTTCCAACACTAACTATGACTGGTTCTTGAACAGCTTCAAGAGCAACTTCCAGTCGCAGATCGACAAGTTGCCTTACGACCATCATGAACTAATCGCAATGATTGCTCCACGTGCTTTCTTGGCATTCGGAAATCCTGATTATGTATGGTTGGGCGACGCTTCTGGTTATGCGTCATTGAAGGCTGCGGAAGAGGTTTGGAAGGCAATGGGAATTGAGGATCGTTTCGGTTATGTGATCGAGGGAGGTCACTCACACTGCCAGGCATCTAGCAACCAGAACAAGGCAGCTCAGGCTTACATTAACAAGTTCTTGTTTGGTGACAAATCTCAAGATACTAAGATCCGTACAAGCAAGGTGAGCAGCAACCACAGCAGCGGTAAGTTTGATTGGGGTAACCATAAGATTGTAAACAATGGTTGTGGTGAGACTGAGGTATATGATGTCGAGAGCGTAGAGAACGACGGATACTATTTGTCGCAGAACAGACCAAATCCGACAAACGGTGAGACTATGATAGACTTCACTATCGCGGATAATTCATTTGTGACTATCGACCTTTACAACAGCTTAGGCGTTAAGGTTAAGAGCATTGTGGCCGACGAGTATTCTGCAGGAAACTATACTTTGACATTCTCTGTAGGCAACTTGCCACAAGGATTCTATTTCTATGTCATGAATGCCAACGGTTATGTTGACAGCAAGACTATGATAGTAAAATAAATCATATAGTAAACTCTAATTTAATTAGTATGCCATTGTGGGTTTGTATCTGCAATGGCATTTTTTTTGTTTTTTAAGAGGAATTGCACTTCGAGAGTGCAAAATTTGCTACTTTTCTGCACTTTTGTAGTGCAATTTGCTAATTTTGCAGAAAAACATTTGGATTATGGATATAAATTTAGTGAACTATATGCAAAATCAGTTGCAAAACACTCCAACTGATTTTTACAGATATATGTTTGATAAAATAGATTGGCAGCAGCGTATGTTTGGACTTGTTGGTCCAAGAGGTGTCGGTAAAACGGTTCTGTTCTTACAGTACATAAAACAGAGACAAAATGATGAATTTTTGTTTTACGTCTCTGCTGACAACACATATTTCTCCACTCATTCGCTTGTAGAGCTTGCGGATCAATTTTCTAAAGAGGGGGGCAATCATTTGTTTATAGACGAGGTGCATAAGTATGCCAACTGGTCGAGGGAACTTAAACAGATATACGACACTCATCCGGATTTGAAAGTTGCGTTCACGGGTTCTTCCGTCCTTGATATAACCAAGGGGGAGGCAGACCTCAGTCGTCGTGCCCCGATTTATACAATGCAGGGACTTTCTTTCCGTGAATACCTTGCCATGTCGCATCATATAAATGTTTCAGTTCTTCCTTTGCAGGAGATTGTAGAGAATAAACTATTTTCCATCGAAGGCGTGCCTCATCCGCTTCCACTATTTAAGGAATATTTGCGACGTGGGTACTATCCATTTGCAACTGACAATTTGTTTGATGTGAAACTTAACCAAATCATCAATTTGACCATGGAAGTGGATATTCCACAATATGCGAATATGAATGCGTCAACAGGTCGGAAATTAAAGAAACTTTTGGGCATAATTGCTATGAGTGTTCCATTCAAACCGGTTATGGATAAGATAGCAAAAATGGTAAATGTAAGTAGAAACGACTTGTCTGATTATTTCTTATATATGGAAAATTCAGGTATGATCGCCCAATTACGCGATACAACAAATGGCATTATGGGCTTGGGAAAAATAGAAAAGGTTTATTTGGACAACCCTAATTTAGCTTATTTGCTGGGAGAGGAATCTTCAAATATCGGAAATATTCGAGAAACTTTTTTCTTTAACCAGATGCGAGTCCAGAACAAGGTGATCGTTTCGAAACAATCTGATTTTGAGATTCAGGGAATGACGTTTGAAGTGGGTGGAAAAAATAAAGGACAGAAACAAATTTCCAGTGTAGAAAGGGGATATGTTGTAAAAGATGACATTGAATATGGTTCAGACAATATCATTCCATTATGGATGTTTGGACTGAATTATTGATTTTTGCAAATTGAAAGTTTAAGTTTCAATTTGCAAAAATGATGATAAAATTATGGTTATCAGTTGTTTCAATGCTATGGTTGTGTTTTTATGCCAGTATGTTTGCACTTCGAAAGTGCAAAATTTGCCACTTTTCTGCACTTCTGTAGTGCAATCTTTTAATTTACCACTCTTCCCCACGTGCGAGCCGTAGGCGAGCACATAAAATTTAGTAAAACCACGGAGTCACAAAATTTATAAAGAAAGGCTATTCCTTTTTATGAGGAAAAGAGGTTAGAATTCAATCAAAAAGTGGAAAATGATTTGCGATTTACATACTTCACGTTAATTATTCTTCAAAATAAATCAGCTTATGAATAGAAATGAAATCGTACGCCAATATAAATGGATGAGTATATTACGGGTTCTGGTTAAGATTTTTACAGCTCTATTCCTTGTTATGATAATAGGTGTATGTATATATATAGGAGGTAAACTATATTTATCCACTGAATTTTTTTCCATGGCGGAGAAATTTTCAAGTTTGTTCGTAGCAGTATTTATTTTAGGCAATTGGAAATCATTTATGTCATATCTCCAAAAACTATTGACCAATTATTTTGAAAAGAAATGGGGAATGTCGGAGAAAGAAATCAAAGATTATATTTCCAGAAGGGAGTTGTTGGGAGATAGACCGAATCTGTATGTGTTGCCATACGTCAGTAGGTTGTGTAGTCTGAATGAAGATGGACGATGGGAACAGAGAACTGTTTTGTCGGGCTGGTTTAGCGAGGATGAGATGATTTTGGCATTCGAAACGGATTATACGGATTCGCAAATAGAGACGTTGAACGAATGGTGGAAACAGAAAGATTTGTTTGATACAAAAAATCTGATGGACCTTCTTTTCAAACTTGCCATTGCGCAGGATGGCATCCATAATGATGAGTGGAATATGCTGATGAGTCTGATGACACAATTGAAATTCAATAAATACTATTTCGATTTTTTCATAAATCGTTATTCTTCCCTCCGAACAGAATTTGATGATTATGAGTATAAAAGATCCGCGTCGACGGAGGAGCATTCCGTCTCCACTTTAAGACCATATTTCGAGCTCCTTGGGTTGGATGAGAATGCCACCGATGAAGAAATCAAACGAGCTTACCATAATCTGGCTTTGCTGCATCATCCGGATCTGCCTAGGAATGCTGCAAGAATTGAGGAGTGTGAGACATTGATGGCGAAACTTAATGAAGCGAATGAGAAAATTAGAAAATAGGAATGATTTAAAATAAAAAGAAGGGAACTTCGCAGCCCCCTCCGTTCTAATTTAACCTAAACCTTAATTATGAAAAAATCTACCTGTTTTGTTTTCTATTACAAAGATAGACCTTTTTTATTTAACTCCAAAAGAAAATTAAACTTTTTTAACACTTTTTGCAATTTTTTTTGCTTCTACCCTTATGAATGGTCAATTATTATCTTATGACTTCTGAGTCTGATTGATTCTTATTTATCTCATCTGATATGATTATTAGACATTTACGGCTGTTTTCCTAGTCGAATTGTAAAAATTTCTCTATATACAGTGACATTTTTAAGAAATTGGACAAAAAAAGAATCTTCATCACATGTATGTCGTTTTGTTTTCGTAAAATTCTTAATTCTTCAATCTTAATTCTTAATTTTTCATAGCGCATTCCTCCGTCTGCAAACAGAAAAAGTTATTTTTGTAAAAAAATAGAAAAATGAAATTGCTAAGAATTTTTACTATCCTGATTTCGGCATTTTGCTTTAATGCCATTTCAGCTCAGGAACAAGAGAAAGAATATAAGTTTATCTGGGGTGTCGATGCGGAAACCGTCTTCGACAATCGAGAGGGAGATCAGACATATTCTCCACAACAGACTATATTTTTCTCCCGTCTATCACCATCTTTGGGAGTGAGATTCGGAAAATCGGAGCACGAAAAAATAAATAATGATGGAATAAAGAAGAAATATACCGATGTCCATAAGCTGGTGGCAGGAACCCACTACATTCAGCCAATAGGTATCGGATACAAAGAAAATAAGTTTGTCCCTACAGCTTATTATACATTTTCGCACAAGGTGGTTAAAGAAGTGAAAAGGGACTCTTCAGTTTTAATAATAGATGGAACAAACACTCCTGATTTCAAAGTTTGGAGTGTTTCGTTTGGTATGATTCCACGTCGACTATCCTACCGTCTTCCTGAAATATTGTGGAGCGATTCTATGGATTATTATAATCCTAATATTCGTGGAATCCTTTTGCAATGTACGAAAAACAATTTGGCTTTCCATGAAATATCGCTTGATTGGCGAAGCTTGCAAAGTGCTGATCAGAGAGAAGCATTCAATGTGAACTACAATGTGCGAAAATACTTTCATCGATATCTACGTGGTATTTCTCCATTTTTCATTGGAGGAAATGTCCAGTTGAATCATCTGGCAAAACGTAATCCAGCACCGGAAGGCGAGGGTGTCAACGACGACATGTTCGCCTATCCTTATATTGGATGGGATTTTAGCGATGAAACTGTATTTGATAGATTTAGAATCAGAGCTGGTTATGCTGTAAGTTTCGACAGATGCAGAGCGATTGGAGATTGGGAGGTAGACGGAGGATTGCTTGCTGATTTACACCTGTTATGGAAAAAAATAGGAATAATAGAGACGTTATATGCCGGAAACAAACAATTCCCTCTTTATCCTATGTATGGCTCGTTGCTGAATATGGGAGATCCTCATTATCAGTCGTCATTCTACTCTTTGACATCCATCTATTCACCAATTGTACATAATCGACACGTCAGTTTTGGAGCATTTCTTGATTTCCACGTCACAAAAGAGGGCACATCATGCTATCAAAGGGTGGTGTTGAATGTGAATTTGGGTAATGTTGATAACTAATTTTTGCAATATTTGAAAAGAATTATATCTTTGTAGTGGTTTAAATATTTTCATACTATTTCATAAAATAGAGGCTTTTTACAAAACAAGCTATATTTTTGATAAGTGATTTACTAATGGCGAGGCAACCTTGTGATAAGGCAGCCTCTCTTTTTTTATTAATGGTTATGGATTAAATAATAAAAATTGTAGGTCTCTTGTAGAGACGCACGGTCGTGCGTCTCCATCAGTTTGTGTATTCATCTTCGCAAAAATCAATTGTTGATTTTTTTTACATAATTTTTTTAGATTTCCCCCTGATAAATTTGAATAGTTATTCTAAAAATTTATAATTTTGTCAAAATTTTGGATTATTTGCCGTTTAGTGTGCGTTTTTTGCATAGAAAAACAAAGGCATATATTATTTTAGAACGGATTAAAAAAGGACGTAAGTGGCTGATTTTGGAAAAGATATCGTTAAAATTGGATACATTGATGACGCGAGCATCAATGTAGATATCTTGTCTGCTTACTCTTATCCGGAAAATTCCCCCGTCGGCAAATGGGGCAAATTGAAGGTTGCCAAGAATGCAAAGGGAGTGCGTTGCCTTTGCAGTGAGACGGGAGAGCCTGTTCAGCTAAAAGGATTTTCCACACATGGTCTGCAGTGGGCCGGTGTCGCCAACGTGACTGAATGCAATATCAAAGCATTGAAAGAGGAGTGGGGATGTAGTGTCTTCCGTCTTGCTCTATATGTCGACTATGAAGGAGGCTATGCCTACAATCCTACATTCCGTCAGACTATGTTGGAGAATGTGGTCAGGTGGACGGCGGAATGTGGAATGTATCTTGTGATAGATTGGCATGTGTTGGCACCGGCAAGTCCGCAGGCACCTGAATACCGTTGCCATCCGATGAACGGAATGGATTTGGCGGGAGACTTTTTCACGTATTGCGCGAGACGTTTCCAGAACCAGAAACATATATTGTATGAGCTTTGCAATGAGCCGAATATTGATAACGGTGAGAAAATTCCTTGGGTCGGAGTGATCAAGGATTATTGTGAAGACATGCTGCGCATAGTAAGGACATACGACAAGGATGTGGTGGCATTGTGTGGCACACCTTCATGGAGCCAGGATACACAAGATGTGATTGGCCATGAGGTGACAGATGAGAACGGAGTTCCATATGAGAATGTGATGTACACATTCCACGTTTATGCGGCGAGCCATAACGATGGAAGAGACATCGACACTCCAACGACATTCCGTGGAATAAATTTTATGAAGCGTTTCCAAAAAGGAGATCCAGAAAAAGGAATTCCTGCGATTTTGAATACTCTTCCTGTTTTTGTGACGGAATGGGGCACAACAGATGCCGGCGGATGGACCAATTTCCGTCCTGATTTGTCGGACATGTGGCTTGATATTTTCGATGGAGACAACGACGGAGGCCAGTTGGTAAGCTGGTGCAACTGGAGTTTCAGCGCGGAAGGAGGAGTATGTGGCGCGTTGAAATGGAACACTGGAAAGATATCCCCACTAGATCCGGAAATATTGACGGAAAGTGGTAAATATGTCTACGATCACTTAAAAAAGCAACAAATAAAATAAAATAATGGCAAAAAAACTATTCTTCGGAATGCTACTCTCTATGGCACTGTTTGGCTGTGTCCACAATAAGCCAGCTGAGGGAACAATTGACAATACGGGTGCTGATGCAAAAGCGGATTCAATCGCAAAGGCAAAGGCTGATTCATTGAAGGCAGACTCTGCAATGAATTATGTTGTTAAAAAGGGATATATCGACTCACTTAGCAGCAATGTTGAAGCATTGCCAGCGTATGAATATCCGGCAGGATCTCCTGTTGCGAAATGGGGAAAATTGAAAGTTGCTCCTAATGCCAAGGGTGTACGTTGTATGTGTGACGCCAATGGTAATCCTGTACAGCTTAAGGGAATGAGTACTCACGGTTTGCAGTGGGCAGGCGTGGCAAATGTCACAGCACGCAACATCAAGGCGTTGAGAAATGAGTGGAATTGTAGCGTATTCCGTTATGCATTGTATGTCGACGAAGAAGGTGGATACGCATATAATCCTCAGTTTAGGAATGAAATTCTTGAGAAGGTAGTGAAATGGACAGCTGAAAACGGTATATATCTTTTGATCGACTGGCATGTCCACAAGCCAGGAAACCCAAATGCTCCGCAGTACCGTTGTCATCCTACGAACGGTCGGGACTTAGCTGGCGACTTTTTTACATATTGCTCGCGTCGCTATGCCAATATGAAACATATTATATATGAGGTTTGCAATGAGCCAAACTGGCATTATGAGGGTGGTCCTGGAGTGGATTGGGCGACACAGATCAAGCCATATTGTGAGGAAATGCTTGAGATCATACGTTCCAACGATAAAGATGTCATTGTAGTGTGCGGAACACCTTGGTGGAGCTCTTGTCCTGAGTTGGTTCTTGGAAACGAGGTGGCTGACAAAGATGGAAAACCATATGAAAATGTGATGTATACATTCCATTTCTATTCAGCTACACATAATGATGGAAGATTGGCGGATCAGCCAGGTAATCACAGGCCAGACAATTTCTTCAAGAAAATGGCGGAGGGAGATCCAGAAAAGGGCGAAAAGTCAGTTTTGGAGTTGCTTCCAATATTTGTGACAGAGTGGGGCACAACAGAGGCGAGCGGATGGCATGAATTCCGACCAGACCTGACAGATATTTGGATGGATATTCTAGACGGAGGAAACACAGGAGATCAGCTTGTAAGCTGGTGCAACTGGAGTTTCAGTGCTGAAGGAGGCGTTTGTGGAGCGTTGAATTGGAACACAGGAAAGATTTCTCCGATGGATCCAGAGATCCTTACTGAGAGTGGCAAGTACGTGTTCAAACGACTACACGGTAAGAAATAGTTTTTTTTGATAGATTATATATGGAATGCGTTACTTCATGTAACGTATTCCTTTTTATTTATGCTGAAATGATGCGAAAATGTATTATTTTACGAAAAAAGTGAATAAAGTATGCCTAAAAGTATTGTTTTTAGGTTTATTTGTCTAATTTTGTAAAAAAATAGTTTTGTGATAAAAAAACGAATATAATATAATGAAAAATCAATTATTGGCTTTAGCCTTAATGGCAGCTGGTTTTGCAAGCTGTACGGATGATTCCTACGATTTGGATAATATTTCCAATGATTTCAGAATCGGATTAAATGAATATCTACCAATTGCAAGTTCTGAGGTCAAGTTGAAGGATATCTTGAGTGAGTTTAAGACTGATTATATTTCAGAGGACTCAGATGGAGTGTTGACTTTTAAGTTTGACACAGTCAATCGTGTGCAAGTCAAGCCTATAGAAGTGGCTTTTAAGGAAAATGTCTTTGAATATGACCTTTCAAATGCAGAGTATCTAACATTCGTGAATAATGTTATTCCTGGATACCAAATTAAAGAAATTCCGATTACTTTCCCTATTAATTTGAGCTTTGATGATGCTTCAGGCAAAGGAAAAATTGATGAGATACATATAAAGAACGGAGATTTCATTTTCCACATAGAAAGTGAAAGTGTTGATGTCTCGAATCTTTATATCAAATCTATACAGGGATTTGACAGCCCTATCATAAAAGATGGAGTGATAAAATGTTCGTTGTCAAATAAAATTTTCTCTTTCCCTGAAGGTGGACTTATGTTGACTTGTATTGTTGATGTGATAGACTCAACAAAAAACATTCAGGTTAGCGGAAATGATGCGAAGATAAAAATTGTGATGGAAGAGTCGAAGTTGACTTACCATAAGATTAAAGGATCATTCAAATCGAATGTAGAGCAGATCGAATATACTGATTTTTATATCAATCTGTTTGACGACAACCTAGATTTTAAATTGAATGTGATAGATCCTAAATTGAAAATTACTGGTGTGTCAAACAGTGGTATTCCATTGGCATGCTCTGTAAAAAGCCTTGTAGGAAAACATAAGACAAAAAAGTCAAAGAAGGATTCTGTTGTGGCAGTCTTTAGAGATGGAAGACAATCCTTTGATTTCAAGTTCTTAAATTCGACTGTTGAAAAGCAAGAGGTTAAGGCTTTTGAAGAGCAATTTGATAAGGGAAATGGACAGTTGGATAAAATATTCAATTATTTGCCAGATTCAGTTTCGGTAAGATGTGGAATTAGAATCGATGCTGATCCAGAAAGTGGTGTATCATATTTCTTGCTTGATTCCACTTATGTGGATTTGAATATCCAGGCTGAAGTGCCACTTCAAGTTGGTGATGGTAGCTTTATAACAATCAAAGATACAGTTGATGGAATTGACATAGTAGAAGATGTAACTGACTATCAGGAAGGAAATTTCAAGTTTGACGATGTTGAAGTTTTCATTGAGTTCGAAAATGCATTGCCTCTTGAAGGTACGGTTACAGCCAAGTTCTGCAGAGCAGATACAATAAATGGTAAAGTAATCCTTACTCATCTTGAGAACACAAAACTTGATCAGACAGTAAAAATTCCTGCAGCGCAAATAGGTGCTGATGGATACATCACAAAAGCCACACCATCTAAGAAGAAGATAGTTGTTTCTGACGATATGGTCGAGGATATCAAGAAAATTAATGCTGTCGACTTTACTTACAAAATCAAGGTGCCAAAAGGTGCAGTTGATGGAGTTGTGCTGACAAAGGATTGTGGTATGTCGGCTAAGGTGTACAGCCATTTGAAAGTGAATATTTCTAATAAAGAAAAATAATAGACTAAGACAATGAAAAAAATTATATCTGTCGTTTCGGCAATATTAGCTACAGCGTCAACGACGTTTGCGCAAATGTCGTCTACACTATATTTTATGGATCAGAATCCATTGATTCATAATTTTAATCCATCGTTCCAGCCTACAGACAAGATGTATATTGGAATGCCTGGCTTGTCTCTAGTCTCAGTGAATGCAGGTAATAGCAAGCTCGCGTTTGAAGATATATATGTGCCTCGCACTATTGATGGAAAAAACACTACAGTGTTGTTCCTTCATCCAGAGGCTACGAATGAGCTTCGCAATGTTATGAATAAGATCAGTCCTCGTGACAGAATATTCGCTGACTATAATGTTCAACTTTTGAACTTTGGAATGAGAATCAAAGAGAAATCTTATGTTTCGTTCTCATTGTCGAACAGAATGGAGATGAATACTATTCTTCCAAAGGAGTTGTTCAAGGCTGCATTGATGTCAGAAGAATATAATTCGGAATCGCAATATTCATTTGGATTGGGAAAATTCTCGTCTACGATGAACTGCTATTCAGAACTGGCATTCGGATATAGCTATGCATTCTCAGAAAAGTTCCAGGCAGGAGCAAAACTTAAATATTTGATTCCTCATGCAGGCTACCGTACGGATTTCAAGGATATGGATTTGTATGTCTCTAAAGATGAGTGGAGATTTACAGGAGAAGGTGAGATTGATGCCTCTATGCCAGGACTTGAGATATATCAGGATGAGGAAGGAAAAATTGATTCTTTAGATTTCAATGATGATGTCAAAGCTAAGGATTTCACTAAATCGAAGGGTGCAGGACTTGCTCTTGATTTTGGTGTCACTTACACTCCAATCAAAAGTGTTAAGTTGTCTGCCAGCCTTCTAGATCTTGGCTTTATCCACTATAGCAAAGAGTTGCATAAGGTCAAGAAAAGCGGTGATTTTATTTATAATGGATTGAAATATGGCATTGACGACATCCACGAACGTGATTCTGCCGACCTATGGGAGCCATATCAGGAGATGCTCGACAATATGTATGTTGTAGACGAGAGTGAAGGATATAACTCTATGCTTACAGCCAAAGCGTTGTTAGGTGTTGAATACTCGTTCTGTGAGAACAAGATGTCTGTTGGAGCATTGTCGAAGACATATTTCCTACGTGGTTGCGCATCTGAGGAATTAATGCTTGCATACAACTACCGTCCAAACAGAATCGTGTCTGCTTCTGCTTCATACACTGTCACTAACGGTATGTTTAGCAATATTGGTTTGGGTGTAAACTTAAATCTTGGACCAGTAAACTTCTTCTTGGCAGCTGATCAGATACCTTTGCGTTATGCTAAGGGTGGTGGTAAGACTATTCCTACACGTACTCGTGCGGCTAATATCTCTACAGGAATCAATTTCTTGATCCGTGATAAGGAAAGAGAGGATAAGGACAGATTGTCTTGGATGGATTCAGATAAAGATGGCATTACTGACTTGTATGACAAGTGTAATGACACTCCAGAAGGAATTGAGGTTGATAAGAATGGTTGTCCTAAGGATTCTGACGGCGACGGTGTTGCTGACTATATGGACCAGTGCCATGATTCTTTGTCTGGCAAGAAGGTAGACGAGAAGGGATGCCCACTTGATTCAGATGGTGATGGCGTGTTCGACTATAAGGATCAGTGCCACAACCCTAACTCAGGTGCTTTGGTTGACGAGTTTGGTTGTCCTTCGGATGTTGATGGTGACGGTGTGCCTGATTACCTTGACAAGTGTAATTTGACTCCAATCGGTGCTCCAGTTGATGCTAATGGATGTCCTAAGGATTCAGATAAGGATGGTGTTCCTGATTATCTTGACAAGTGCCCTGACACTCCTCTTGATACTAAGGTTGACGAAAATGGTTGTCCATTTGATGTCCCTGTTGATAGTGTGGCTCGTGTTGCAACAAGTGAGGTTAAGAATGAGGCACAACCTGCTGCTCCTGCAACTACAACTAAGCCAGCTGCTACTCCTGCCGCTAAACCAGCAGCACAGCCAGCTGCAACTCCAGCCGCTAAGCCAGCAGCAACACAAACAGTGGCTAAACCAGCTAAGGCTCCAGTCGCAAAGGCTTCAGACAACAGTATGATCGCTGACAGATACGATGAATTGACTCCAGAGCAGTATGCTGCTAACCGCCCTCAGGCAAGACATTATACAATTGTAGAGGATGGTGTTGAGTACGAAGTGTTTGAGTCGCCAACTTGCAATGTGTTGTTCGATTCAAGTATGGCTATAGTAAGAAACCGTATGTTGCCAGAAATTAATAAGGTTTACAACACATTGAAGAAGAAACCTAACACTTCGGTGATTATCCTTGGTCATACCGACTCAGACTGTACAAATGAAAAGAATTTGGCATTGTCTGTAAAACGTGCAAATGCAGTCAAGAGAGTGTTGGTCAACAAGGGAATTGAAGATAGCCGTGTGGTTGCTAGAGGATTTGGTGAAACAAAACCTATTATTTCCAACAGAACTTCTCTTGGACGTTCTCAAAACCGTAGAGCTGAGGTTATTATGGTGACAAAGACGCCAAAAACTTCAATTAAGAAGTAAATAATATTAAATCTTCTCAAAATAAGAATAGGGGTGCTGATTCAGTATCCCTATTCTTTTTGTTTTGCGTTTTGCTGTCTACTAAAGATTCGGCCAATGTTACATTCTTACTAATGATTTCGATTTGTCCTTGGCTTACTGATTGCGTAATATAATTTAATGGTATTTCACTATGATTAAAATAGAAAATGAATGCAGACATAGTGATGACTGGACATTTGCTAAAACAAAATAGTCAGAATTGCTCGTTAATTTTAAGTGAAAATAAAAAAAGAAGGAAGCCTCTCGACTTCCAATCTTCCAACCTTAAATCTAATACCATGAAAAACACAATGCAAAGGTAACACTATTTTTATATTCTGCAACATAAAAACGATATTTTTTTGCTAAAAATATGTTTTTTAACACTTGTGGAAAATGAGATGGATTTGTTTCGCTTGGTTAACTGGTTGTGTTATAGGTGTTTATGTTTGTGCATACCTAGGGTCTGAATTATGTTAAAATATATGCGAAAGTATTAAAAAGTTGAAATTTGTTTTTTGTTAGAAAAATAAGATGCATATTTGCAGTCAGAAAACAAAGATGAAAGGGTACTTATGCTATTTAATAGTATATCTCACTTATCAAAGAGTATTGGAAAAACGAAAACAAATTTATCTAAATAAAAGGAAGATGAAAAAAATTTTATCACTTGCAGCAGTTGCGTCTATGGCGCTAGCTGCTAACGCTTCGGAGTTCGATAATACGAACTACATTGAGAAGTGGGGCCAGTTGAAGTTGGTCGGAAATCAGCTTTCTTCAGCAAGCGGAGAGGCTATCCAGTTGAAGGGTTGGTCAACATTCTCTCTACACTTCGGTGATGTTAACGGATGTCTAGGTAAGTCTCAGTGGGAGTTGATGAAGCATTACGGTGCCAATATCGTACGTTTGGCTATGTACATCGATGACACAAATGACGGTGGTTCTTACTTGGCAAACAAGGAAACTACAAAGCAAAAAGTTAAATCATACATCGATGACGCTTATGCTGCTGGTATGTATGTGTTGGTTGACTGGCACACTCTTGAGACAAACGGAAAAGAGGGTAACCCATGGAATCAGAAAGATGAGGCTAAGAATTTCTTCTCAGAGATTTCTGCTTATGCAAAGACAAAGGGTTACAACCACGTATTGTACGAGTTGTGTAACGAGCCTAAGTGTGATGGATGGGCTACAATCAAGAATTATGCTGAGTATGTGATTCCTGCTATCATTGAAAACCAACCTAAAGCAATGATTATCGTTGGTACAAATGATTGGTGTCAGAAGATTTTGGAGCCAGTTTCAAATCCAATTTCTAAGTACAAAGACAATGTATTGTATTCATTCCACTACTATTCATGTTCTCACTACCATTTGTTAGGAGACTTCCGTTCAGCACAGGGTTCAATTCCAGTGTTTGTATCAGAGTGGTCGGCAGTGAAGTTTGATGGTAACGGCCCATTCTGTAAGCAGAATGCAGACGACTTTATCTATGCATGTGGAAATTCAAATACAAAGCAGCTTGTCAGCTGGTGTATTTGGAACTGGGGTAAGAAGAATGAGGCATCATCTTTCTTCACAGGTACATGTACAGAGCAGAACTTGTCTCAGTACAAGGCTGATGATGGTCAGACTCTATTTGGAAAGTATGTCTCAGATTTGATGTCTGGTGGTAGAGAAATTGAGCCAAGACCACTTCCAGAAGAAGGACCTTTCGAAGAGCCAAATAAAATCCCTACTGATGACGCTACAGGTTTCCATTGGGATGCTTATAACTATGGTGGTGAAGGTCTTGCTTACCATGACGGTAATGGTGGTGCTTGGGAGAAGGATAAAGATGGTGTTGTCCTTGACTATAAGGTAGGAAAGAACGAAGAGGTTGACGTATTCTCATTGGCTGTTGAAATGCAGTGGCTAAAGGATAAGTTCCCTTACTCTACTGTTGAAGATGGCAAGGTTGTAGCTTGGGATCCTATGATCAATACTGATTGGACGGATGCTAATAACGACAAGAAACCAACTTACAGATCTTTGAATGGTGGTCGTATGTACTCAGGTACTGCAGGTTCACGTCGTCCAGACGAGGGTGTTGATATCTCAGGTGCTAGCTGTTTAGGAACAGTTTACAAGAACTCTGGATACCAGAACCTAGGATGGGTTGAGGAAGGTGAGTGGATTAAGTTCACAGTAGATGTTGATAAGCCAGGTTACTACAAGATCGGTGGTATTATCGGTGCTGAGTATACTGCACCAACAGATGAGGGAGAAATCTCTATCACTTCTACTCACGGAAATCACCTTCGTGTTCCAGATGATAAGTCTAACCCAGATGTAGTAAATACATTTGGTTTCGCAATGACTACTACATGTGCTGATCCTACTGCTAAAACTTCAGAGCCTTGGAACTGTTGGTCAGTTCAGGATGCAATGAGTGATCGTTATGAGGAGATTTGGTGTGCATTCCCTAATGCAGGTATGAATGAAATCATCTTCACTTTCACAGGTAATGCTGGTGGTGTTGGTCCTTTGACATTCGATTTCGTAGGAGATCTTGATCCTAATGACCCTATCACTTCTGTTTCTGAAACTTCTGCAGAGAAAGCATTCTCTATCTATCCTAACCCAACATCAGGTGAGTTTACTGTAGCTCTTGCTGAGAATGTTGAGGCAACTGTTGAGGTAATTAACGTTGCTGGACAGGTAGTATTCTCTCAGGATGTTGAGGGATCTGCTACAATCAACAAGGCTTTGGCTGCAGGTGTTTACACTGTAGTTGTTAAGTCTAACGGTGCTGTTAGCACTCAGAAGTTGATTGTTAAGTAATCTGAATTAAAAGATTTCTTATAAAATCCACGGAGGGGGAGCAATTTGCTCCTCCTCTTTTTTTATGTCTTGTTGTTTATTTAGAAGTTATTTAAAGTTGCTAAAAATATTTTGTTATATAAGTTCATCTCGCAACTGTATAATGAAGGTTCCCTAACCACACCACATTTACGAGTTTGTAAGAACAAGCAGTTATTTTATTTATATGTGCTCGCCTTAGCCTCGCACTATAGAGAAGAGGTTAGAACTAATATCTATCAAACGTATTCCCTTAATAAACCTAAACTCTATAACCAAATTTTATATTAAAACAGTTTTTTAATTAAAGTTTTGCTTATTGTCAGAAAATTAAAAAACGACCTTCTGAATGTGACATTGTTGTTACAATAAAGATAATGTGAGCTATGTTTTATTTTGTTTAGGTATATTTGACATATATATCAAGTGGGATATTTTCGATGCCATTATTGACAAATGTCTCCTTTTGTGTTTTGTCGGGATATATTTATTAAAACTAGATGATATGAAAAAAACTTTATTACTAGCATTGTTCGCATCTATTTCTCTATATTCAGAAGCATGTGGATGTGGCTCTTTCCCTCATCATGAAAGCATACCAAATAAAAACTATGCAGATTGGGGTAAACTTAAATTGGTAGAAAACCAATTGTCAGACAAGAATGGAGAACCAGTCCAATTGAAAGGCTGGTCAACACAGTCTCTCCATTCTGATGATGTCCAAGGATGTCTTGGCGAAACTCAATGGGAGTTGATGAAAAAGTATGGGGCTAACGTTGTTCGTTTGGCTATGTATATTGATGAAAAAGATTCCTACCTTAGTGATTCAACAAGGTTCAAGGAACTTGTCAAGCAGAGTATCAAAGAGACTGCAGCGTTGGACATGTATTGTATCGTCGACTGGCATATCTCAGAATGGCAATCGCCTGAAAGAACAGGAGATCCTAATGATTATCTTAAAGAGTCAATGTCTTTCTTTGAGGAAATCTCTAAGTATTGTGCAGATAATGGCTTCGACCATGTCCTGTATGAGATTTGTAATGAGCCAACGTGTGGATGGACTAATGTAAAGCGTTATGCGGAAGAGGTAATACCAGTGATTACCACTAACCAGCCAGATGCAATTATTATAGTCGGTACAGACCAGTGGTGTCAGAAGATCATAGATCCTGTATTTGATCCAATTTCTTCTACGTACAAGAAGAATGTAATGTATTCTTTCCACTATTATGCATGTTCTCACCGCCATTTGTTGGGCGACTTCCGTGTCGCACAGAAAAATATCCCAGTATTTGTTTCAGAGTGGTCTGCTGTGAAATTTAATGGAGAAGGACCTTTCTGTATCCAGAACTCAGATGAGTTGATCGCTAGTTGTGATAAAGGAAGTGTCGCTCCTCAGCTTGTCAGTTGGTGTGTCTGGGGTTGGGGTAAGAGTGATGATGCCTCTTCATTCTTCAATGGTTCATGTGATTCAGATCACATTTCGGATTATCTATCAATTGATTCAAAAAGGGAGTATGGATGGTATGTGTTAGATTTAATGGGATATAGGAATGATCCTTATTGCGATGATTATTGGCCTACCCCAAATTCTATTCCATCTACCAATTCATCATTATGGAGATGGGATGAGTATGATACAGGAGGACAGTATATTGCTTTCCACGATGCAAATAGCAGTGCATGGAAAATGGATGAAAATGGTTTCGTCGTTGGCTATAGAAATGATGGAGAAGAGGTTGATGTGTATTCTTTAGCAAATGAGATGCAATTCATTAATGAGAAATGTCCTTGGTCTACAGTAGAAAATGGTAAAGTTGTAGCTTTTGATTCCACAATTTCAACAAAGTGGAAAGACGCAAATGGAAATCCTACATACAGGTCTTTGAATGCTGGCCGTATGTATTCAGGACCAGATGGCTCGGCTCGTCCAGACGAAGGTGTAGATTTGAAAGATGCAAATTTAAGGGGAACAAATTATAAGGGAGAAAAGTACACGAGTCTTTATCTAGTAGAAGATGGAGAATGGATAAAATATCCAGTAGATGTTGAAAAGCCAGGATATTACAAGATAAAAGGACTTATCAGTTCAGAATATAAGGCGGCTAATAAGAATGGTGAGATTTCAATCATTTCAGAACATGGAAACCATCTTCGTAGCACATCTGCATTAAAGGATAATGATGTTATCACTACATTTGGATTCCATAAAACAACAGTATGCGCTGACGATTCAATAGATGTATCGGATATTAGGAATTGTTGGTCAGAGGCAGACGCTATAAGTGGAGATCATAAGACTGTTTTGGCAGCATTCCCTAAAGCTGGAACACAAAATATTACCATCCGTTTCAGTGGAGATGCAAGTGGAGTGGGGCCTCTTATCTTTGAATGGTATGGAGATCTTGATCCAAATGATCCTATTACGGGAATAGACAATGTTAAGTCAGACGCATTGTCGTTTACTATCATTCCAAACCCAACTTCAGGAGAGTTCTCTATAACCCTTGCTGAAAACATAGAGGCAACAGTCGAGGTAGTTAACATGGCTGGCCAGATTGTCGTAGCTCAGAAAATAGAAGGCTCAGTTGCAATCAATAGAGTTTTGCCATCAGGGGTTTATACAGTAGTCGTTGAATCTAACGGAGCTGTCAGCACCCAGAAGTTGGTGGTTAAGTAATAAGAATGAATTTTTATAAATCTCATTGGAAGGGAAGCTTTTTGGCTTCTCTTCTTTTATGCAGAATTGCATATTATGCCCAAAAAAAACACTATGTTTTTGTTTTACTTGAAAATAATCCGTAATATTGCGACGTGGCAACATCAATGAAGATTACCTTATAAACTTTAAGTGTTTTTGAATTATTGATGCGAATTTATTATTAACCTTAAAAGGATAGGCATGAGAAAGATTTTTCTTTTATAGCGGTGACATCCATTGCATTGTCTGCTAATGTGAATAGTGTAATCATGGGCTAAATTATGCTGATTGGGGTAGATTAAAGTTGAAAGGAATACAGCTTGTTTTGTCTAAAACGGGTAATCCTGTCCAGTTGAAAGGCTGGTCTACACAATCACTTCATTCAGATGCTGTCAACTGGTATTTGAGGCAAGGTCAGTGGCAATTGACAAAATTTTGCCATCAGGTTTTATACTGTAATAGTTAAATCTAACGGTGATGTCAACACTCAGAAGTTGGTTGTGAAGTAATCTGAATTATTAGATTTCTTATAAAATCCACGGAGGGTGTATCAAAACTCAATTTATCAAAAATCAAACTATCAAAATGTAAGTTGATTTTTAAATTCTCCAAAAATATAGCCGTTTCAGAGACTTAACTGTAATTTTTAAGCTCTGAAACGGCTTTGTTCATATAAAAAGTGACAAAATGTAAGTTCGAAAAACTTGATTTTACATTTTGATACACCCTCTCTTTTTTTTATACGGCCATTTGTGTTGTGGCTTTAATCTTTTGTCTTTCAGTGAATCCGTGATGGATATTTTGTAATATAATTGTAATGTGCTAAAAAATATTGGCGTCATGAAAATATGTATTTTTGCTATATGTAATCAATGAAGTCTATCTTGTTCTACTATTCGCAAGTACATTTCTTATATAAAAGGATTGAAATTACAAATCAAAATCAAAGAATATGAAGAAAACTTTATTACTAGCAGTGTTTGCATTCGTGACGTCGCATGTATTAGCATGTATTTGTCAGGGTCCAATACATCCAGATTATTATGTTGATTATGCCAATTGGGGAAAACTTCAATTGATTGGGAATCAATTGTCAAGTAAGGATGGTAGTCCTGCACAGTTAAGGGGAATGTCTATTTTTTTACTTCAAACTGATAGCTCTAATAACTGTGTTGGTGAGTCTCAGTGGAAGAAGATGAAGCAATATGGTGCTAATACCGTACGTTTGGCAATGCATATAGAAGAAGAGAACGCTTATTTAAGCAATCCAGCTAAGTATAAGACTCTTGTCAAACAGAGTATAGCAGAGACTGCTTCGTTGAATATGTATTGTATTGTGGATTGGCATATTTTAGGGAGTGATCCAAACAACCATATAGAAGAATCTAGGATTTTTTTTGGTGAGATTTCTAAGTATTGTGCTGAAAATGGCTATGATCATGTTTTGTATGAAATATGTAACGAGCCTGAATGTGAATATGGTTGGTCGTCGATAAAGAACTATGCTGAGTATGTGATTCCTGCTATCATTGAAAACCAACCTAACGCAATGATTATCGTTGGTACAAATGATTGGTGTCAGAAGATTTTGGAGCCAGTTTCAAATCCAATTTCTAAGTACAAAGACAATGTATTGTATTCATTCCACTACTATTCATGTTCTCACTACCATTTGTTAGGAGACTTCCGTTCAGCACAGGGTTCTATTCCAGTGTTTGTATCAGAGTGGTCAGCTGTGAAGTTTGATGGTAATGGTCCATTCTGTAAGCAGAATGCAGACGACTTCATCTATTCTTGTGGAACAGGACATACAAAGCAACTTGTCAGCTGGTGTTTCGCAAATTGGCGAAGTGATGATGAATCGTCTTTTTTGACAGGGACTTGTGATGAATCTTCTTTATCTCAACTTGAGAGTTTTGATGATAATATTACATTGAGTAAATATATAGTTAGTTTGATGTACTACGTGCCATCGGAAGATGAGGATTATTGTTGTGACCCTCGTTTTGGTCCATGCTCTTGGTATGATAACAACAAGATTCCAACTACAACAGATGTATGGCAATGGGATGCATACAACGGAGGTGGCGAAGGTATAGCTTACCATGATGGAAATGCTGGAGCTTGGGAAAAGGATGAGGATGGTATTGTCCTTGGCTACAAGGTAGGAAAGAATGAAGAGGTTGACGTATTCTCTTTGGCTTTTAAAATGCAGTGGCTAAATGATAAGTTTCCTTACTCTACTGTTGAAGATGACAAGGTCGTAGATTGGGATCCTATGATCAATACAGATTGGACGGATGCTAATAATGACAAGAAACCAACTTACAGATCTTTGAATGGTGGTCGTATGTATTCAGGTGCTGCTGGATCAAGACGTCCAGATGAAGGTGTGGATTTATATGTGGCAAACTGTTTAGGCACAGAGTTGGAGGATTCGATTTGCAATAGCCTCGGATTGGTGGAGGACGGCGAGTGGATCAATTATACAGTGGATGTTGAAGCTCCAGGATATTACAAGCTTAAGGGTATAATCAGTTCGGAATATAAGGCGGCATCTAAAAATGGCGAAATCCAGATTGTCTCGAATCATGGCAACCATCTGCGTTCCTCATCTATCCTTAGTGATGACAAGGCAATCACTTCGTTTGGATTCCCTAAGACAACGGTTTGTGCTGACGACTCAACAGATGTGTCAGATATTAGAAATTGCTGGGCAGAGGCAGATGCCGTAAGTGGTGAATATG
>DFGT01000024.1 GCA_002371265.1 Bacteroidales bacterium UBA3743
CAGTCGCTACTGCGTAGCTCCCTCGGCACCCACGGTTACAGAGATACCGTCTTCCAGACGGGTTTATCCGTGGGTGTAAGTCGCTACTGTGTAGCTCCCACATACGATCCGTGGGTGCCAGTCGCTACTGCGTAGCTCCCTCGGCACCGACGGTTATAGAGATACCGTCTTCCAGACGGGTTTATCCGTGGGTGTCAGCTGTCGAGAGCCGAGGGTACCAGTCACTACTGCGTAGCTCCCTCGACACCGACGGTTACAGAGATACCGTCTTCCAGACGGGTTGGGGTCTTATATACTTATAGAATTTTGGAATTAGTAACCAGAGGTAGACTGAATGCTATCTCATAAATATTATTAGTAATGGCACATGTTGTTCTTTATTATCACATTGTATGGCGAACCAAACGTTCAGAGCATTCAATAACAGAAGAATACGAGCGAGAACTCTATGCGTATATTCATGGCTACTGCAAAGAAAAGCAGTGTACGTTGATTCGCATAGGAGGTATGAGTGATCATTTGCATATGTTAGTTGCTATCCGTCCGGATATAGCTGTAAGTGAGTTTATGAAGGTTCTCAAAACGGAGACAAGCAAATGGCTTAAATCACAGAAGTCAAAATTTCCTATGTTCAATGGTTGGGCAAACGGTTATGCTGCATTCACGTATTGTGAGCGTGACAAAGAGATGATACGACACTATATAATGAATCAGAAGGTGCATCACAGAGGTGTGGAATTTCGCAGTGAGTATGAATCTATGCTTGCAGAATGGAGCATTGATCCTAAGACTGATCTATTTCTTAAAGATGATGATTAAAACACTTCGCGTCTGGAAGACGCTATTTAGGTAACCGTGTGTGCCGAACGGAGCGAAGCGGAGTGGCACTCACGGCAGAGTGAAGTGGCACTCACGGCATAGCAGATGGTCCTATGGTATAGCGGATGTAGATCCCTATGGTATCGAGAGATGTATCTACCATGAGTGTATAGTGGCTACTGTATGAGTCGTGGGAGTCTGTCGCTACGGCATGGGTGCCAGTCGCCTAGATCCGTGGGTGCTAGCTGTCGAGATCCGCGGGTGCCAGTCGCTACTATCTAGCTCCCATGTGCGATCCGTGGGTGCCAGTCGCTACTACGTAGCTCCCATGTGCGATCCGTGGGTGTCAGTCGCTACTGCGTAGCTCCCACATACGATCCGTGGGTGCCAGTCGCTACTGCGTAGCTCCTTCGGCACCCCCGGTTACAGAGATATCGTCTTCCAGACGGGTTGTATGATGGTATCTTTCTGATGAGTCTTCTATATCTCCCATATTTCACTTTTGTCTTTTCGTGGTAATGTGTCTATCTCTACTCCGTCTGGCACGAATTTCTTTGAATAGTTTAACGCTGTTTCTGGTGTGTTGGAATTGGCGGAGATGTGAGCCAGATGAATGTGTTTCACTCTACCCTTTTTGCATGCGTATTCCACGATCTCTCCCGTCTGAACATTTGACAGATGGCCACAGTCGGAATCTATTCTGCCTCGTAGAAATGCAGTGTATGAACTTACTTGCAGTAGTGTCTCGCTGTAGTTTGACTCGATTATAAGATGGTCGGAAACTTTCACTGCTTCCATCAGTTCTTCCGTCGCTTTTCCTAAGTCGGTGGCTAGTGTAAGTGTCTTCTCTCCCAATTTCACAAGGTATGCGTGGCAGTCTCTTGTGTCGTGCGTGACGGGCATTGGCAAAAGTGTGAATCCTCCGATCTCAAATTCTTTATGCGACTCTACTTCTCTCCATAATGCTCTGTCCACTTCTCTGCCTGTATTCTTTTCCAAATCTTGCAGTGTCGACTTAGTGCAGTATAGGGGCAGGTTATATCGGTAAACTAATGTCGGCACTCCTTTTGTATGGTCTCGATGCGAATGTGTAAGTACCACTCCTTTGATGGATGTAAGTTCTACACCTATGTCTGCCAAAAGTGCTTTTATACGTTTTACTGATAATCCAGCATCAATCAAGAATCGTGTATCACCGTCTTCAATTAAATAGCAATTTCCACTTGATGACGATGATAGTGATATGTATTTCATTTTCTTTTATTTTTCATGTTTTAATGTGTTAGGGCCAATGTTAATCAAACATAGCCCCTTACAATCCTCGTTTTTTGCCTCAGCTTTAAGCCAGCCATTAAATCAAGTCCAGTGCCATTTCTGCCGACATCTTAGCCATATCCAATGTGCCGTTGGCAACATCACGTTTTTTCTTGGCGAGGTTGTAAATTTTCTCGTCAATACTGTCTTTAAGAAGCAGATGGTATGATGTCACTGGTTTTGTCTGTCCGCTTCTATGTGCTCTGGCAGTGGCTTGGTCTGTGAGCTGCGGATTATACCATTGTTCGGCGTGGATCACATACGACGCTGCTGTAAGATTCAGTCCGGTGCCTCCTTTCTGATACGTGGTGAGCAATGCCGTCACTGAATCATCATTCTGGAATTTGTCGAGCACCTGGTCTGGATTTTTTGTCTCACCGGTGAATATCAGCGATGAAATGTCTGCCTCTTCCAATTCTTTTGCAAGATAATTAAAATATGTGGAGAATGTGGCAAAAACTATCACTTTATGATGCTCCTCTTGCACTTCTTTTAGGAAATCTATGATCCATCGTGTCTTAGGATTGTCTGAATTATATGTCTCTTCATACATCTTTGGATGCAGCGCGAGTTTACGCAGTCGGATCAGCGCTGTGAGTGCTTTCACTCCAGAGTCTTCAGAATTGATTATTTTCATCACTTCATTGCGGGCTGCGCTTTTCTCTATCTCATACATTTCCGCCTGTTTGTCGTCCATGTCAAGTGAACAGACAATTTCGGTCAGCTGTGGCAGGTCGCCAAGCACTTCGTTTCGTGTGCGTCGCAATGTGTGTGGGGCGATGATTCGTCCGATGGCTTCACGTGATTCGGCGGAAATCTCGTCGCCTTTCATATATGTCTTCTTGAAATCTGAAAGTGAGCCGAGAAGATATGGATTGACGATGGCAAATTGTGAATGCAGGTCGACGATGCTGTTCTCAATCGGTGTGCCAGACAATCCTACTACAAAATGCGGTTTGATGCCTCGCATTGCCTGATGGAATTTTGTGTTGGCATTCTTCAGTTTGTGGCTTTCGTCTATCACCACCGTTTCTGGCATCATCTCCACGAATAGATGTGAGTCTTTTTGGAAAAGATTGCTGGAAACCAATACTATATCGTATGTCTTGAAAATGAATTTCAAATTTTTCTTTCTCTCTTTTCCTGCATGAGTGTAGACGGTGAGCGACGGACAAAATTTCTCAAATTCACGTCTCCAGTTTGTCAGCAATGCGGCAGGGACAACGACAAGCGATGCCTGCAAGTTTTTTGTCTCGTCATTAGTAGACGGGATATTCTGCTCAGCGACGGGAGTCGGCTCGAAATCATCGAACAATGAGCGTTGTGTCATTTGTGTCGTGTCAGACGGTGCGGATGTTGGAATAATCGGTTGTCTTTTCCGTCTTTCCACACTTTCACGGTGTACGTATGCCAACATAGTTATCGTCTGCAACGTCTTTCCTAATCCCATATCGTCAAGAAGGATACATCCGATGGCCGATATGTAATGGTTTACAAGAAAATGGAATCCTTCCTCCTGATACTTGCGTAATGATGCGTTCACAAAATCTGGAACCTCCACGTTTACATTAGTCAGAGTGGGAATCTCTTTCTTTTCCAAAACTGTCTCAAGCAGTGCTGTAGACGAGCGATGCAATCTCACATCGTCTGTTTTGGATGCAGAAGCGACCTTGGCAAGATCGGCGTATGTTGTGAACCAGATGTCTGGGATGATGAAAAACCTGCCGTCTCCAAAATGAAAGATATGCTCGCCACTTTTTATGAGCATTGCTATTTCCTTGAAACGAATTTTCTCCTCTCCCACCTCAACAAACATCTTCAGATCATACCAGTCGCCGATGACATCGTGGTGATAAACAAGTCGAGGCTCCAATGGTATAAAATTAGGCGCATCTATTATCACATTGTCAATCAAACCATTATAATCTGATATCCACTGATATATATTATGCTCTGAACTATTGTCTTCACATATCAGATAGTTGTCGTATTTTGTCAATCCCGTCTCCAGCACATCTTCGAGAATGCTATTCTCCATATCCGTGTTTCTCTTCACAATGAAGAATTTAGGACGACCATCCGCCATTCCTACATATTCAATTCCTTTAGCGGAATTATCAAGATTATATTTGAATATAATGTTATTGTTTTCGTTAGCATCTTCCTCCTTAAATCTATACTCCACCGTCGGACGGAGAATGCTTTGGTTATTCAACAATTTATCTATTGTCAGCCTTAGAGTTGGGAAAACATTGACGGTCTCACTTATGATTCCTTCAAGAATGACGTCGAATTTCGATAGCATTTCTGAAATGAAACTGCGACAGTATTTGTCCACATTCTCTTGTTTGATCTCAATATATGGCTTAGAAAAAAATGGATTGAGAATCGTTGATTTGGCGTTTTCGAAAACAAGAATTCTGGATCCATATGTAAATGCGTAGTTTTCTAACATGAAAATCGCCATACATGGATTTGTGCATACCACCTTCACATCTTTTCTTTCAATGTTGCTGAGTGGAATAATTTGTCCTGAATGGGAAATGCTCATACTATAGCGGACAGAACCGTCTGGAAGGTATGAGAATTTAGGATGAACCACAGATTTTTCGTCTGTGATTGTGAAAATATCAGATTGCAGGATCTGTTTTGCGTGTGGTTGACGCACTGCAAGAAGAATATCAGAATTTGCCGCCAGAATTGAATATATTTCTTTTGCCTGTGAATCAGTATAGTTGAGGATTTTTGCAAAAATGGATTCGTTGCGACGAAGGTTTGCCTTGTCATCGTAAACGGCTTTCATCTTTGCCATTTCTGTATTGTATACGGATATAGAGTATTTTGATTTCCGCACAAACAGTTTGAAAATGGTTTCAGGTAGATAGTTAGTTGTTTTTTGTACCAACAATTTTTCTGTTTCATTCAGTTCTTCTGTTACAAAGTCGCCGAAAGATATTGGGCGCACGACATCATAAGAGCCGTTGCTGTTTTCTTTCAGCAACGCACTTTGGAATATCCCGTCGAAGAATTGGTCGGAAGAAACTAGGATAGCGAATCTCATCTGGTTGTTGTTCCCTTCCACCATAGTTTTTCGCCTTCTATATGCAGACCTTTGTCGATATTGTTGCTGTAGATCATTCCTGTGCCAAGACCTTGCGGAATATCCACACTGATTGTCGACGACCATTGTGCGATGGCAAGCAGACCGACATTGCTTTCAAGTGCTGATGTCGCCCAATAGCCTATGCCACGCTCTTTGGCTGTTTTTATCCATTGATTGGCACCGGATAGTCCACCGCACAGTGTCGGTTTCAAAATGATATATTGAGGTTTGACAGTGTCGAGCAACTCAGCCATCTCATCCGCACTTTTTGTCCCGATCAACGATTCATCAAGTGCAATGTCGACTCGGCTTTTCGCACAGCAGTATGTAAGACCAGCAACGTCTGCTACTTTCACCGGCTGTTCGATGGAATGGATATCAAGAGAATGAAGAACAGGCTCCACCTCTCGTAGATAAAAATCAGGTGTATAGGCGCAATTAGCGTCTACACGCATAGTTATTGTGTTTTCAAACTCTGCTCGCATAGCTTTGAGCAGATTCATCTCTTTGTTGAAGTCTTTGCTGCCGATTTTGAATTTCAGGCAACGGAATCCCAAATCATATTTTTCTTTTGCCCGACGCAGCATCACATCTATCTCCCCCATCCAAACGAGTCCATTGATGCGTATGCCATCCTTCCCATTGCAGAAAGGTGTGTCGAAAATCTTTTCACTTCCGTTTTTCAACTGCATCTCAGCACATTCGAATGCGAATTTTGCGGAGGAAAGATTCGTAAAATCAATTTTTTTCAAGTCTCCATGTCGCTCATACTCTGCTGCTTTTGACTTCAGAATATCATATAGACCATCGCCATATTCTGGGCTTAATCCATATAACGGAGCACACTCACCCATTCCAGAATTACCGTTTTCATCGGTGATTTTGATATAGTATGCGGTATGATCGTCGAGTGATCCACGAGATGTAAATACACGCTCGTTGAAAATCAGTTTATATGGAGTAATGGAAACTTTCATTTAATAGATTGATGGTTGATGATTGATGGTGAATGATTGCCATCAATCTTGTTGTTATGGGAATTTTGGATATTTAGAGAAATCAGGTTTTCTCTTTTCCAAGAATGCCTTCGAACCTTCGTGTGCTTCATCTAGATTATAGTAGAGCATTGTCATGTCTCCTGCAAACTCCTGGATTCCTACCTGACCATCAAGCTCTGCATTTAATCCTCGTTTGATCATACGCAGTGCGAGTGGCGACAATTCCATCATTTTTTCTGCCCATTCCACATAAGCATCCTCCAGTTGAGCCAATGGCACAACTCTGTTTACCAATCCCCAGTCCAAAGCTTGTTGTGCTGTGTATTGCTGGCAAAGAAACCATATTTCTCGTGTACGTTTCTGACCAATCACTGATGCCATATACGATGAACCGAATCCCGCGTCAAAACTGCCGACTCTAGGACCTGTCTGTCCGAATTTGGCGTTTTCAGATGCGATAGTAAGGTCGCAGACAACGTGGAGCACATGTCCTCCACCGATGGCATAACCATTCACAGCGGCAATAACAGGTTTAGGCAGACTGCGTATCTGCTTCTGCACGTCAAGCACCGACAAACGTGGCACTCCACCCTCGTCGATATATCCACCTTTACCTTTGCAGTGCATATCTCCGCCGGCGCAGAAGGCAACGTCGCCTGCACCTGTCAGCACCACCACATTGATGTCGGAATGTTCACGGCATATTGCCAATGCTTCAGACATCTCAGCGGTAGTAAGCGGTGTGAAAGCGTTGCGATAACGCTCTCTGTTGATTGTGATGCGGGCTATTCCGTTGTAGAAATCAAAGATGATCTCCTTATATTCTTTTATGGTTGTCCAATTTCTCATAATTACACTTAAATAAAATAGAACACATTATCCGACACGTGATATGCGTGCGCCAAGAGCTTTCAATCTTTCGTCGATCTGCTCATATCCACGGTCGATCTGGTCAATGTTTGAGATTGTACTTGTTCCTTCCGCGCTCAAAGCGGCGATCAAAAGTGCGATACCAGCACGTATATCTGGCGACGACATCTTAGCTCCACGAAGTTTGCCTCCCTTGCCAAGACCAATCACTGTGGCACGGTGAGGATCGCATAAAATGATCTGCGCACCCATATCGATCAGTTTGTCGACGAAGAACAAACGGCTTTCAAACATCTTCTGATGAATCAAGACGCTTCCTTCTGCCATGACAGCAACAACAAGGAATACAGATAGTAAGTCTGGAGTCAATCCAGGCCATGGAGCATCTGAAATAGTAAGGATTCCACCGTCGATGAATTTGTCTATCACCATTGGTGTAGAGCCATGCACAACGATGTCGTCTCCCACGATTTCCATATCCACACCTATTTTTTTGAATGCAGACGGGATGATTCCCAAATCTGGCATATTGACATTCTTGATTGTGATTTCCGACTTTGTCATAGCTGCCATACCGATGAAACTTCCCACCTCGATCATGTCTGGAAGCAGACGGTGTGTGCATCCGTTAAGTTTGTCCACTCCTTCAATTGTGAGCAGGTTGGAACCTATACCTGAGATTTTAGCGCCCATCTTCACAAGCATCTTGCAAAGTTGCTGCACGTATGGTTCACATGCCGCATTGTAGATAGTTGTGGTGCCTTTGGCAAGAGTCGCAGCCATCACAATGTTGGCTGTTCCTGTCACTGATGCCTCCTCAAGAAGCATATATTTGCCGGTCAGACCATTTTTTGTGCCTACACGGTAGAGGCTGCCTTCAGCGTCGTAGTTGAATTCCGCGCCAAGTTCGATCAAACCGTGGAAGTGGGTATCCAAGCGTCGTCTTCCTATCTTATCGCCTCCTGGCTGAGGGATGATAGCTTTCCCGAAGCGAGCCAAAAGAGGACCGATAAGCATCACCGATCCGCGAAGCATTGTGCATGATTTGGCAAACTCCTCGGTTTCAATATAGTTAAGATTTACGTTTGAGGCACAGAAAATATAAGTGTCCTTGCTAATCTTTCTTACACTTACGCCAAGGTTGATTAGCAACTGAATTAGGTTGTTGACATCAAGGATATCAGGCACATTGCTGATTTCTATTTCACCTTCAGAAAGCAATGTGGCGCAAATCACCTGTAATGCCTCGTTTTTTGCGCCAGCCGGTGTGATTTCACCGGATAGACGGTAGCCGCCTTCAATTACAAATTTTGCCATTATTTAGTTCTTTGTTTTTTATTCTTTTTTCTTACAGACCATCCGAAAGTGCCGATCATCTCTCCGAGCGTATAGTATTCGCCATGTGAGTAAGCGATCAGGTCAGCTTTATCGAGTTGGAATCTTCCAGTTTGGTTGTCGATATACTTGTCGTCTGCCAATACATTCACCACGTCAGCGATAAACATGTCGTGGCTGCCAAGTTTCACAATTTCACGCACTTTGCATTCAATTGAAAGCGGAGATTCCTCTATGTAGACGGAATTGATTACCGCTGTTTTTTGGGGAGTCAGACGAGCCTCCTTGAATTTATCATGATCCCTACCCGACTTCACGCCGCACCAGTCTGTGGCTTTGGCAATTGATTTGGAAGTGAGGTTGATGACAAATTCCCCCGTACGCTTGATAATCTCGTAGCTGTGTCGCTCCGGGCGAATCGAGACGTAGCACATAGGAGGATTAGTGCAAATGGTGCCCACCCAGCTTGCGGTGAATACGTTGTAGCTTTCAGCGTCGTCACCACAAGAAATCAGTGCGGCAGGCACTGGGTATATCATATTTCCTGGCTTGAATGTCAGTTTCATTACAACACAACGATATCCTCAACGTCAACAGTCTTCTCGCAATAATGGCAGACGTATGTCTCTGCTGACGGGTGAAGTTGACGGAATTTAGTCTTCATAGGTTCGTTGTTTGTGATACATTTAGGGTTCAGGCATTTCACCACTCCGACAACCTCCTGTGGATAGTTCAAAGCCATTTTTTCCACCACCTTGTAATCACGGATAATGTTGATCTTTGCATGAGGAGCGATAAGAGCAACTTTGTTCACCTCTGTCTGTTCTAGGAATTTTTCAGAGATTTTAATGATAGCCTTCTTGCCGAGCTTGGCGCTGTCAAGGTTGTATCCGAAAGTTATCTGGCTGTGTGTATTCTTAAGGTTAAGAATAGCGATCACCTTGAAAAGCTTGTCTGAAGGAATATGGTCGATTACAGTACCCTCTTTGAGAGCGGCGACCTTTAATTCTTTATTGTCGATAGTCATTGTAGCAAGAGATTAAATTAAACCAAGAGCGTCACAAATAACAGCCTGACGGGCATACATCCCGTTTTTAGCCTGCTGGAAATAGTAAGCCTGTGGTGTATCGTCAACATCATTGGCGATTTCGCCGACGCGAGGAAGCGGATGAAGCACCTTCATGTTAGGACGGGTGTTCTCTAGCATTGAGGCGCAAAGAGTGTACACGTTCTTTACTCTTTCGTATTCCATAAGGTCGGAGAAACGTTCTTTCTGTACTCTCGTCATATATAATATATCGGTATTGCCAATCACATCCTGTGACAATTCCTTCAAATCTTGGAAAGGAATTTTGTTTTCCTTGCAGAACAACTTATATTTCTCAGGCATTGCCAACTCTATAGGAGCGACGAAATTAAAAGTTGGAGAGAAGTGTGACATTGCCATGATAAGCGAGTGGACGGTGCGTCCGTACTTCAAGTCGCCAACCATTGTGATGTTGATATCGTTAAGTCTGCCCTGGGTTTGCTGGATTGTGAAAAGGTCTAGCATCGTTTGAGTAGGATGCTGGTTAGCACCGTCGCCCGCATTGATAATTGGAACATCAGTGACCTCAGACGCATATCTTGCAGCTCCCTCGATATGGTGTCGCATTACGATAACATCCGCATAATTGCTCACCATCTTAATTGTGTCCTTTAAGGTCTCTCCTTTGGATGTGCTGGAAGTGGCAGCGTCGCTGAAACCGATGACTCTTGCTCCAAGACGGTTGGCTGCGGTCTCAAAACTCAAACGTGTGCGAGTAGAAGGTTCAAAGAAAAGTGTAGCGACAACCTTTCCTTGCAATATCTGTTGATTGGGGTTCTTTTCAAACTCTTTAGCTGCAGACAACACTCTTAAAATATCGTCTTTGCTGTAGTCTGTAATAGAAACCAAACTTTTACCTTTCATTGTATGACTTATCTAAAAATTACACCGCTAAATTACAATAATTTATTTTGCCATTGTAAATCAGCGATATAGCCCGTTTTGTTAATTATCTTATATTTTGTAAGCAAAGTTAATATTTTTTTTTTATTCCACGATGATTTTAACGAAAACGATGATTTAATCGAAAAAATATTAAATATTTGTTTTATAGAAAGATACAACAAATTATTGAAAATAATTCTTTTTTTACCTACCCATTTTTCTGTATGATTCGTTTTTGATTGTATTTAATAGTTAAAATTATGATTGAATTAATAGAAAAAAGAGAATACCGTTTATTATATAAACACGAATAGACAGACAAGATATGGTGGGTAGAAAATGTCGATTATATGGATGAATATATGTTCACATTATGACAAGAAGATAGTTTATCATTTGTTTGGAGACTATTTCGACAAACTCACTATAAGAGCAAAAAAAGAGTTGTTTGATAAAGAAAATCCTTATTTGATAGAGTTTTTGAGTGGAAAGAATATAAATTTAACTGTCTTATTTTTAGTGGTATAATGGCTTATTAGAGTTCATATCAAAAAAATCTGACGAAATATTTTGAAGAGATGATATATGCACTAAATTTGCAAAATAAACAATCTGTTCAAATAGATAAATAAGCTTATGATCAGCAAAACCTTTAACCGATACATCTGGCTCCTTAATATTCTTATGCAACGAAAAAAGATGACTTTTGAAGAGATCAGCGAAGAATGGCAAAAAAGTTGTTTTGGTGATAGTTCAAAAATGTCTTTACGAACATTTCATCAGCATCGAAAAGCTATTGAAGAGTTATTTGGCGTTGAGATAAAATGCAATTTATCTGACGGATATCATTACTATGTTTCTAATCCAGAAAAGATTCATAGAGATAAAACACGCAAGTGGCTATTAAATTCGTTTTCTTTGTCAAATTTGGTTTCTGCTGGTCACAATATGAATGGACGTATCTTGTTTGAAGATATTCCCGGTGGCATTGAATACTTACAGCCTGTTATCGAATCCATACAACAAAGAAAAACTCTTGAAATTGATTATCAGCCTTTTGCAGGAATTAGAAAAACTTATCATATGGAGGCTTATGCCATGAAGGTTTATCGTCAACGATGGTACATTGTTGGAAAGATTCAAGAGTATAATGAGATTCGTCATTTATCATTAGATAGAGTTTTAGATCTCTTAATAACAGGAATTTCATATTCTATTCCAGATAATTTCAATGCAGAAAAATACTATGCAAATACAGTTGGAATATATGTAAATGAAGATCTTAAGCCGCAAAAGGTCCGTATTCGAGTTTACGGAAAACAAGTGGACTATCTTCGTACTCTACCTTTACATTGTACTCAAGAGGAAGTCTTTTGTAAACATCAAGATTATAGTGAATTTCAATATAATCTTTGCTTAACTCCTGAACTATCTACTCATCTGCTTGCAATGGGAGAAAATGTTGAGGTTTTAGAACCACAGGAGTTGAGAGTGCTGATAAAGGAACGATTGGAAAAATGTTTAATTAGGTATAAATAAAATTTATGGATAAAATAATAGAACATCAGCAGATATGGGCTACGGCTAACAATAAAGAGTTTGACCAGAGTGGTAATCTGAAAAGTTATGAGTCTAATCTTTTTTGGCAACTAGATGATTATGATCTTAAATGTTTAAAAAAAGGGAGTGGTAATGAACTAAAAGATAAAAATGGAGAAAAAGCTAAGATGAAATCTTTGAAATCATCTTCAGCTTTATGTGTAAATTTCTTCCTATATCTTAAGCAAAATGGATTACTTCCATTATTTTTAAAAGCAGTTGGAATTCATTGTAATAATGTGGTTTCTGCTGAATTTGAGAAACAACTTAAAACAAACGCTTCGAGTGCAAAAGCAAATCTAGATTTTTATATAGAGTATGACTATTGTATTGTTGGTATAGAAAGCAAATTTACAGAACATTATTCTATACATAATCTCCCATTAAAACAGTCCTATCTATGCAAAGAAAATGAATGGACGTTAAAAGAAAAGTTTTCGAAAAATTTTCCAAATCTTGCAAAATGGATTAATTCGGAATGGAAACCTCGCAATTATTATGGTAAGGATAAGAAGAAAAAATACACTGGAAGATATTCTCCATTTGAGTATTTGGATGCCGAACAGCTTGTAAAACACTTGTTTGCATTAAATATTGAGAATGATAATTATACTTTGGTTTATATTCACTATGATATTCATTGTGATGAAATGGATAAACACCAAAAGGAAATCGAAGTTTTCAAAGATATACTTAACGCTGACAATGTACATTTTATCTCGATATCGTATCAAGAAATTTTTAAAAGAATGAAAGAAGATTTGAAGTCTCACAGCGAGTATATTGAGAAAATGACGTCCCGCTATTTTAGTTTTAAAATATAAGATACGTGTGCGGGGTTTATGCACACATCCTTATGTTTTTTTTCTAAAACTTAATATTTCATACGTATATAATAAATAGAAACACATCTAAAACATTTATGAATATGGAAAACAAATTATTTACATGGGAAGAGGAATTGGAGTTGTTAACTAAGAGTCAGTTTGGTGATTCAGAAGCAAAAAATCGTCTAATTCAATATTATATGCGTTTTGTCTCTTCTATCGCAAAAAAATACTTTGGATTTGGACTTACATCAGAGGTGTTGATTGAGGAAGGAAAAATTGGATTGATTCATGCCATTGATAAGTTCAACAAATCTCGTGGATTCAAGTTTGCTCCATACGCTTTTTGGTGGATTCGTCAAAGTATTTGGCAGGCTTTGAAGGAATCTGGCACTGAAGATGGAAAAGCCTTAGTGTGTGAAGCCGAGAAACAGAGTAAGGCTAAAAGAAAACGTAAAGAGCCAACAATCGAAAGGTATACTAAGTTTTACACAGAACAGGCAATCAAGCAAATTATGCTAATTGACAACTACTCACCTGTATTTGATGGAGCTATGAATGGTGGATTGGCTTATGGCAAACATAGCCCTAAAATTCTAAGACAAGAGGACCGTGAAAAGAATCTTTATAATGCTATTCGACGAGATGCCATAAGATATTTTGATGATTCCAATATTCAATGGTGGGAAATGGATTCAAGTTCAATTAACGATGTTCCAGCTCATGTTCTATCCTCACAGGTTCATTGCTTAAACCATCTGTTTGCAATTCGCAAGAATGAAGATGCGATAAAAGCAATTCTTTATCGTGCAACGCGAAGATGTTTCGATGCAATCTTGCCTGCTCTTGATGGAAATGGTTTGATTGAATTTGAGTTTACTCATGACAATAAAGTACTACTTGGAGAAGACGCCACTGGAGCTTGTCGTGGTTCGTTGTGTACCTCAATAGATGCTATGATTAGAGCTAAGAAGGACAATGACATCTATCTGATTCCAATTGAATGGAAATACACAGAGAGTTATGTTCCAAAGGATAAGACAAACCCTATTCGATTGAAAAGATACGCAACTCTTATTGAGAAATCAGAACAGCTGATTACTCCGCAGGATGGTGTTGCTTATTCCATCTACATGCAAGAGCCTCAATACGAATTGATGCGACAAACATTACTTATGGAACAGATGGTACGTAATGGAGAAGCAACAAAATTCATCCATATCAATGTGATTCCAAATGGAAATACAGATTTGCGTCAACAAGTGGAAAACAATTACATTCCGAATCTAAAAGACAAAAGTTTATTTGTTTGTATTGACCCACAAGAGCTATTGGAACCGCTATGTGAAGAACCGTTTACTAAAGATGAGAATATCAATAATTTGATTGAGTATCTAAGAACACGATACTTCACTTCCAACCTAACTCTGTTATAATCCATTAATTTTTCGAAATCCTTCGCCACTATTTTGCACATCTCCATCCTATTTTCGCATCTTTATGAAAGTAGCAATAGATAGTAGGAAACAGAACATTAAATGATTATGACAAGTTGCTGGAGTTTATTAATAATTCTGCAAAAAATATTGTAATCGATGCAATTGTGAGTGGTAGTGCAATCGTAGCTGACCGTTTGGTTGAAGTATATGCCAAGGTGTATGGCGTCCCTTTTTTGTGCAAAACTAATTATCACAATTTTGCAAAAACTTAAAACAATAAAGCAACAAAGAATTAATGATAATAAAAAAAACTCACTATATTTGCGAACGAAAAAAGAATTAGAATTTTTTATAACAAAGAATTTATGGGCAAGATCATAGCAATAGTTAATCAAAAAGGCGGTGTCGGCAAAACGACAACGACTGTGAACTTGGGCGCTTGTTTGGCTACGTTAGACAAGAAAGTTCTTATAATTGATGCGGACCCTCAGGCTAATGCTTCGTCAGGTTTGGGATTGGATATTTCCGAACTCAACAACACTATATACGAATGTATGTTGGACGGAGCAAATCCAAAGGATGGTGTGCAGAACACCAGTCTTGAGTGCTTGAAGATTTTGCCTTCACATATAGACCTTGTGGGAGCTGAAATAGAGCTTCTTCAGGTGGAAGAGAGAGAGAGCGTTTTGAAAAAAGTGCTTGCTGGAATAAAGGACGACTACGACTTTATTCTGATCGACTGCTCCCCTTCTCTTGGTATGGTCACTGTCAACGCCCTGACAGCTGCCGACTCTGTGCTTATTCCTGTCCAGGCTGAATATTTCGCGCTTGAAGGTATCGCCAAGTTGGTCAATACAATGCAGATTGTAAAGAAAAAGTTGAATCCGTCTCTTTCTATAGAAGGTTTCCTTATCACTATGTATGACCCTCGCGCAAGATTGGGTCGTCAGGTGATTGAGGAGATCACTCGCTACTTCGGCGAAATGACATTCCAGACGGTAATCAACAGAAATGTGAAACTGGCAGAGGCTCCAAGCTTCGGACAGAGCATTATAGAATATGATATTGAAAGTAAGGGTGCTCAGAACTATATGCAGTTCACTCAGGAGTTCCTTGCTCGCAACGCATCAAAAACATATTCTGGAGAACTTAAATAACATAAGATGCTGAACAACAATAACAAAAATAAATTTAAGCCTGGTGGTCTGGGCAAAGGTCTTGGCGCTCTGTTAGGCGACAAGAATATGTCCGATGAGAAAAAGGCTGAGGTAGAGGAAAAAATTGAGAATCTTAAAGGATCTTCTTCTCTTGAAGAGATATCTTTGGATCTTATAGAAGCTAATCCAGACCAGCCTCGACGCGAGTTTGACTCAGAAAAGATGCAGGAACTTGCCGATTCCATCAAGCAGATTGGTGTCATTCAGGCTATTACAGTTCGTAAAGTAGGCGACAAATATCAGATTATCTCTGGTGAACGCCGTTATAGAGCGTCAAAACTAGCTGGTTGCACTACTATTCCAGCTTACATCAAGGATATTTCAGACAATGAGGTGCAGGAGATGGCTCTTGTGGAGAATATCCAGCGTGAGGATTTGAATGCAGTGGAAATAGCGATGGCTTACCAGAATTTGATGCAGGTGTGCAACTACACTCAGGAGCAGGTGAGCGAGAGAGTTGGAAAAAATAGATCCACTGTAACTAACTATCTCCGTATCCTTCGTTTGCCAGCGCCTGTTCAGGTGGGCTTGAAGGAGCGCAAGATCGAGATGGGTCACGCACGTGCCCTGCTTGGTTTGGATGATGAAAACGAAATCATCCAGGCTTATCAGAAAGTGGTGAGAGACTGTTTGTCTGTGAGAAAAACGGAGCAGATGGTGCAGGACGAAAAGTCGAAAAAGTTCGATTCTGATCCTGAGACTCCTGCCAAACCTTCAAAACAGTTGCCAGAGGAGTATGAGGCATTAAAGAACCGTTTGCAGAAAATCTTTAATGTGAAGTTGGATTTGGTTCGCAACAATAAGGGTGCAGGAAAGATTACCATTCCGTTCGGAAGTGATGATGAACTTGAAAAGATCATAGAAACATTGGATAGCATCCAGAGAGGTGAATAAGTTGGAATATACAAAAAAAATAATAGTCTCACTTATGTTCATTGCAAATTGCATCGCTGCTTTTTGCAATGATTCTCTTTCTGTGGCAAACGAAGTGACTCCTACAGTCGCTGATAGCGTCCATTCGCAGACGAATGCTGTTGCAGACAGTGTGAATTCAGCAGTCGCCACTACCGCAGACAGTCTGAATAACGTTGTCGTTGCGAACAGTGCCGACGCTTATGTGGTATCGAATTCTGATAATGTTGCCGCACCGTCGAAACAAAAGAGATCAAGAAAAAGAGCTGGCGAAGAGTATTGGATGCCAGACCCTAAGAAGGCTATGTGGTTTTCTCTTTTATTGCCTGGAGCCGGTCAGATCTACAACCGTTCATATTGGAAGGTGCCTTTGATTTATGGACTTGGAATAGGAAGTTTTTATGTGGTCTCTTTCCAAGGACGAATGTATAAGGAATATTCTGCTGCCTACTACTCTTTGGTGGACAATGATCCTAAGACACGTGATTTTGATCCTATCTTTGAAGGATTGGGTAAGGTGGACGACGATTGGAAGAAGAAAGTGCTCGAACAAAAGATGAACACATACAGAAGATATAGAGACATGTGTATTTTCGCATCTGTATTGTTATATGTCGGCAATGCTTTGGATGCATTTGTGGATGCCCACCTTTATGATTTTTCTATATCGGAAGATTTATCACTGAATATCAGACCAGAAATTAAATATGATGAACATTATGCAACTGTGAAAGGATCCCAACAGTCGTTAGGGTTGAAATTCACGTTGAATATTGGAAACAGAAAATAAAATGATCAAGAAATTTATTTCCGTTGTTGCGGCAATTACCTTCAACTCATTTATAGGTTTATCTTATGCTGCAGCGGATAACAATGAAAACGAGGAAGTTGCAGAGGCGGAAGACAATGAAGCTGAATCAGAGGCAGAAGACGACGATGTTGCGTTAGAAATACCTGTCGATTCTACTATTTCACAAAAGGATACATCAGATTGTGATGAAATTAAGGATGTGGCATGTCTTCATGTGCCAGAGGCTATGGAAATCAGTTTGGACAGCCTGATCAACGCATATCGCAAGAATTATTTGCAGTCGGACTGCATCACAGATTCAATCGGAGAAGTGTTGGAGGACAGTGTCTATATCGAAAGACTGAAGGCAATTCCGTCGATTATGGAGATGAACTATAATAATATAGTCAAGAGATACATTGAGCTATACACTGTGAAGAAGAGAAAGCAGGTGGAGTATATGCTCGGTCTCGGCAAATACTATTTCCCAATATTTGAAGACGTGCTTGATAGCGAGCAGATGCCGATAGAATTGAAGTATCTGCCAGTGATCGAGTCTGCTCTTAATCCACGAGCATTCTCAAGAGCCGGTGCGTCTGGTTTGTGGCAGTTCATGTTCTCCACAGGAAGAATGTACGGACTTAATGGCAACAGCCTTGTGGATGACCGTCGTGATCCGTTCAAGTCGACACATGCCGCAGCCAAATATTTGAAGAATCTGTATGGCATCTACAAGGATTGGTCGCTTGTGATTGCGGCATATAATTGTGGACCGGGAAATGTGAACAAGGCGATTCGTCGTTCGGGTGGCAAACGAGATTATTGGGCTATCTACCCTTTCCTACCTCGCGAGACACGTGGCTATGTGCCTGCGTTCATTGCCGCCACATACACGATGACATATTATGCGGAGCATAAGATTTGTCCGGCAAACATCCAGTTTCCTCTTGCCTGCGACACTGTCCATACAACAAAGCGTATGAGTCTGCAGCAGATTGCGGCAATTTTGGGTCAGGATGTTGAGATATTGAGAAATTTGAATCCTCAGTATCGACGTGATATCATTCCAGGCTCAAAGGATTACACCATCTGTTTGCCAAGTTCGGCAGTCAACGGATTTATAGAGCACGAAGACACAATCTGCAATTATAAGAAAGAGGAACTTTGTCCGCAGCGTATACAGGTGGAGCCAGCGTCATACGGCAGAGGCTATTACGGACCAAGCAACGGACGTGTCTACAGAGTCCGTCAGGGCGATACTCTCGGAGCGATTGCAAGACGCAACAGAGTGAGCGTGGCTCAAATCAAGAGATGGAACAATCTACGCTCCGACAAATTGTCGATCGGACAGAGGTTGATTGTGAGATAATTAGATAATTTATAATATTAAAGACGGGGCATATCCTCGTCTTTTTTTATTTGATCATTTTTGCAGTGTATTTAATAGTCCGTAGATTGCTTGTTCGGTTATTGTAATTCCTCTATCCTAAAAAAAGGTAATGCATTCCAAAATTTAGGTATGTTGATATTTAATCTATAAGAATATCTTTGCATCAGTTAACAACCAAAACAAGAATAAAATGTATATTGAAAATATTAAGTCACCGTCCGACTTGAAGGGACTGGATATCAAGGCTCTTAAAATTGTCGCAGATGAGACACGTGCCGCTGTGCTCAACCGTGTGAGTAAACATGGTGGACATGTTGGACCCAACCTTGGTTTTGTGGAGGCGACTGTGGCGCTTCACTATGTTTTCAATGCTCCTGAAGACAAATTTGTGTTTGATGTCAGTCACCAGTGTTATCCACACAAGGTGCTTACCGGCCGTGCGTCTGGTTTTCTTGGCAATGTTGACGACATGAATGCCATAAGCGGATACTCTTCTCCTGCGGAAAGTCCTGTGTATGATAATTTTGAGGTGGGTCATACATCTACATCTGTAAGCCTAGCCACAGGTTTGCAGAAAGCGCGTGATGTCAAAGGAACAAAAGAAAACATTATAGCAATAATCGGAGACGGCTCGCTTTCAGGTGGTGAAGCTTTCGAAGGACTCAACGAAGCGTCCGAGTTGGGTACAGGAATAATTATCGTTGTCAATGACAATGAAATGTCGATCGCTGAGAATCACGGTGGAATCTACAAGAATCTTCGTGCGTTGCGTGAAAGTAAGGGTGAATGCAAGCATAATTGGTTTAAGGCGTGGGGATTTGAATACAAGTATCTGGAGGAAGGAAATGATGTGGAGAAACTGATTGAGATATTCAAATCAGTAAAAGACACAGACAAACCAACTGTTGTGCACATACATACAGAAAAAGGACATGGTTTTCAGCCTGCCGTCGACAATAAGGAAGGATGGCATTGGGGAATGCCTTTTAACCTTGCTGATGGAAGCCGACCTGCAACTCCTGCTTTTGATAGTTATGAGCAGCTTTATAGCGACTGGATGCTCCGTGAAATGAAGAAAGACCCTACCCTTATAGCTGTAACGGCTGGCACTCCTGCGGCTGCCGGATTTACTCCCGCAAAACGTAAGGAAGCTGGATCACAACATATTGATATGGGTATTGCGGAAGAACAGGCAGTAGCCATGGCGAGTGGAATGGCAAAAGGTGGTTTGCGACCAGTCTGGACCGTTTATTCCACTTTCATCCAGCGCACATACGACCAGATAGCTCAGGATTTGTGTATCAATTCGAATCCAGCCGTCATAAATGTAGCTTGGGGAGGTACTGGCACAATGAACGACATCACCCATATATGTCTTTTCGACATTCCTATGCTATGCAGTATTCCAGGTCTTATTTACCTTGCTCCGACCAATTGTGAGGAGTATTTCGCAATGCTTAAATGGGCAATCCTTCAGGATAAGAAACCTATCGCTATTCGTATTCCAAGCAACGGTGTGATCCACACATCTGATAAGGTAGACGAGGTATATAGCTATGAGTCAAAATACAAAGTGACGCATAAGGGCTCGAAAGTGGCTGTTATTGCGGCTGGATCTTTCTATCAGAAAGGAGAAAATGTGGTAAAAATCCTTGCTGAAAAAGGAATCGATGCTACGCTAATCAATCCTCGCTATCTTAATGAAGTCGACGCTACTACTCTTGACAGTCTTAAAGCAAACCATAAGTTGGTCGTGACTTTGGAGGACGGTTGTAAAGACGGTGGTTTTGGTGAACGTGTGGCCTCTTATTTCAGTGCTTCAGACATGAAAGTTCTTGTCGGTGGTGTGAAAAAAGATTTGTATGACAGGTTTGATGTCCATCAGTTGTTGTCCGACAATCGTTTGTTAGACGAACAGATTGTTGAAGACATCTTAGAAATTATTTAAATTAAAAAATTGGATATAGACACGAGGATAGTTAAGGGCGGAACGCCATAACTACTCCTCTCTAGTGCGAGAATATAACTGCTCGTTTGGGCTCTCTCAGATCTGGTTGGTGATCTTTTATAGCAAAATATTTTAAGCAAACTTAAACAACTTCTTATGCAAGAGATATTTTTTAACACAATACAGGAATTCAACGACTATCAGGGTGTTGAGACTCTTCACCCTCTGATAAGTGTAATGCGAGTGGAGAATGTTGATCACATCAAGGAATGTGTGATGCATTACGGCCTTTATGCCATCTATCTTAAGGAAAACAAAGGATGCAAACTTTCATATGGACGTACACCATACGATTTTGACGAGATGACAGTGACAAGTTTTGCTCCTGGGCAATCGGTTAAAGTGGAGCCTAATCCTGATGTGCCATTTGCAAAGTTTACCGCTCTGGCGTTTCATCCTGATTTGCTCAACCGTACATCCTTGGGAAAACAGATGAGTCGCTACGGATTTTTTGACTACTCGTCAAATGAGGCACTGCATCTTTCTGCTTCTGAAGTGGAAATTTTCCGTGGAGTTCTTGCAATGATAGATCAGGAATTGCACCGTGGTATCGACAAACATACTAGGGAACTTATAGTTTCAAACATAGAGTTGCTTTTGAACTATTGTCTGCGATTCTACGACCGTCAGTTCATCACTCGTGAGGAGATCAACCATTCTGTGGTGAAGAAGTTTTTGTCTTTGTTGGATGAGTATATCACAACAAAGGCGGAATCTGAAGGTCTTCCTACCGTGGCGTGGTTCGCGGATAAATGTTGCTTGTCAAATGGCTACTTCGGCACGCTTATCAAAACTGAGACTGGAAGGACAGCAAAAGACATCATAAATGACCATCTTCTTGTTAAGTCAAAGGAACTTTTGCAGTCTGACTTTCTGACTGTCGCCCAAGTCAGCCAGCGTCTAGGATTCGAATATCCACAACATTTTGTCCGTTTTTTCAAAGCTCTTACAGGTCGTACACCGTCGCAATGGAGAGCTGCTTAAAATTCATCTAAAGACTTAGATACTGTTTATAATTGAGGATTGTCAAGGGCGGAACATCCTTTCCATCCTCTTTAATGCAAATTAAAATAATTTATAAAACTATGAATAAACTTATTTCATTCATTCTTACATTATTTATCATTATGGGACTATCTGCACAAAACAAAAAAACTGTTGTCGCCTATTTTTCAGCTTCTGGTGTTACTGAGGGGGTTGCAAAAAGATTGGCAAAAGAACATAACGCCGATATCTACACTATAGAACCAGCTCAGAAATATACTTCTGACGACTTAAATTGGCGTAACAACAAAAGCCGTTCTTCTGTCGAAATGAAGGATTCAAAAGCCAGACCTGCGTTGAAGGAGAGTAAAAGTCTTGCTCAATATGATGTGATATACATAGGCTACCCTATTTGGTGGAATTTGGCACCACGTATCATCAACACGTTTATCGAACAGGCTGATATGGATGGAAAAACTGTCATTCCATTCGCAACTTCAGGAGGAAGTTCGATCACTCAGTCAGTAAGTGATCTTAAATCCTTGTATCCAAATATCAAATGGCAGAGCGGAATGCTTATTAACAGATAAAAATCCAGTTATGAAGAGTATTTTTTCAAATCTATATTTGGTTATGGCCACGTTATTTATGATGTCCTGTCAGAATGACGAAGCCAATGCCATGCCACCTGCAGATGACGACATTTCAGAGAATGTGAACAAGACGCTGATTGTCTATTACAGTTATACAAATCATACTGAGGAAATTGTGTCTGATCTCAAAAGTCTAGTCGACGCTGATGTATTGGAAGTGGAGCCAACAGAGAAAGGTCTTGACTATGCTGCCAATAACTATAGAATTGGCACAGAGCAACTTACCAAAATAAAGGATAATCCTGAAGAAGAAAGCAGTTATCCGGCTATAGATCCAGTCGATGTTGACATGAGCAAATACAACACTGTTATCATAGCTACCCCACTCTGGTGGAGCCAGATGTCTTCAAATATGCAGACTTTCTTGTTTAAGTATAGTGGAATGATGGCGAACAAAAATATTGGGCTTATTGTAAGTAGCCATAGCAGCGGTATTAGTGGTGTCGAGGCGGATGCAAAACGACTTGTGCCAAATGGAAAATTCTTAAAAAGTCTTTGGATTAATAATGCCAATCATGCCAAACGTAAGTCTCTTCTCGAACAATGGTTAAAGGACATTGAGTATGCTAGTCTTGGATCAAATGTCACATCCCAAACGATGATTATCAATGTAAATTCACATAATCTTATTGTTGATCTTGCCGACAATTCGTCTGCGGCATCACTTATTGATTTATTGAAAAATGGTCCATTGACATATGAAGCTCATGACTATGGTGATTTTGAAAAGGTGGGAGATATAGGTCATTCTCTTTCTGAAAACAATGAGCAAATAACAACAGAGCCAGGAGACGTGATTCTTTACCAAGGTAGCAATATTTGCATCTATTACGGCACTAATTCATGGAATTTCACTCGTTTGGGTAAAATTAGAGGAGTGACACATAGTGAGTTAAAGGAGATTCTTGGTGATGGAAATGTGACAATCACACTATCTATAGGCAGCACATCTTCTGTCAACACAGTCAGGGCATCAGATGGTTCTTCAAGTCAAATATATTCAATCAGAGGCCACAAACTTGCTTTTGTTCCAGAATCAGGAATTTATATAGAAAACGGAGTGAAGAAAATGAGGTAGCAAATTTGAGAACTATTTTCTTATTTTTGAAAACTAAAACAAGAAATATTTCATAACGTGGTTTGGATTTATCCAAACAAAAAGTAAAATCCATAAAAAAGGAACCAGCGTTTTGACTGATTCCTTTACTTTATTTTGTAACCTTCAGTATTAAGCCCCTACTCCCGACAATCTGGCATGTGGAAAGAATTGGGAAATGCGACCTCTTTTTTCTAAGTTGATAAAGTCGCACACGTTATTGATTTGTTCTGCTATAGATGTGCCAAATTTATTGTCGAAGAATGCACTGCCAATAGTGAATGTCCAAGGCTGTACATTTTTGATGAATTGTAGACGCTCATAGCTGTCTATGCTTCCGGCAACACATATAGGTAGTCCTGTCTTTGACACCATATCAGAAATCAGTTGCTCGGCGTCGTCAATGTATCGATAACCTAATAGGTCTATACCAAAGACTCCTTTTTCCTTCAATCTTTGAGCCTCTTCCACCATCGACTCTATACTTCCTTTAAGTACGGATGGCCTGTCGACAATCTCACCAACAAACGGCATATAAGCAAGTTTGTGTGTTTTGCAGTACTCAAGAATTTTGTCAGAGTACATAGTGCCCATAAGAAGGTCGACGCCACACTTCACTGCCATCTCTGCACCTTTTAATCCTTCCTCTTCTGTGTATTCAACCACCTCTAAAACAGTGCGTTTGCCGCATGCTTTCATCCTGGCAAAAATACGTTGCATCTCTTCAAGTGGAAGCGGCTGCTCCTTGAATCCCCAATATAGGGCTTTAGAGTCCTTACATTGTTCAAATATTTCGTATGCATTCCTCACTGTAAGGTCGTTGTGAGTAAGCATTACAATAAGTTCTGGTTTCATGTGATTAAGATAATTAAGCTTTTAGACATTCAAGATACTGGTGTATTGTTTCTTCAATACCAAGGTAAAGAGCATCGCTGATTAGTGCGTGGCCGATTGAAACTTCGTCTACCCAAGGAATCTGCTGATGGAAATATGCAAGGTTCTCAAGGCTTAAGTCGTGTCCGGCATTAAGGCCCAGTCCACATTCTCGCGCCACTTTTGCAGCCTCTAAATATGGTCTGATAGACTTTTCTCGGTCAGCCGCATAATTTGTTGCATACGCTTCTGTGTAAAGCTCTACTCTGTCCGCTCCGATTTCTGCAGCTTTACGAATCATTTCTGGCTTTGGATCCACGAAAAGGGAAACACGAATTCCGTGGCTCTTGAAATCAGCAACTATTTTACGCAAATAATCTTCGTGTTTGATTGTATCCCAACCTGCATTGCTTGTAATGGCATCTTCTGCATCTGGCACAAGAGTGACCTGTGCTGGTTTGATTTCGTTTACCAATTCAATAAATTTAGGCACTGGATTGCCTTCGATGTTAAATTCCTGAGTTAGCAACGGTTTGAGGTCGTGTACATCCGCATAACGGACATGACGCTCGTCTGGACGAGGATGTACAGTGATACCCTGAGCTCCAAAACGCTCACAATCCAATGCGAATTTTACCAAGTTTGGCATATTTCCACCACGAGCATTACGAATAGTGGCAACCTTATTTATATTTACACTTAACTTCGTCATTTTTTCAGTTGTTTTTCTGTTTTTCCGCAAATGTAATACGGTTAAATGAAACAAAAAAGTGGTTGTTCCTACTCATAAAACAGTTGTTCCGAAATTCGCAAAAGAAATATCAACCGTATTGTAATTCGGCTATTTTAATGACATAATTGTTGGTTTTGCCACATTTTCCCTTTCTTGTTGTAGATTTGGGATCAGCACACTTATAAATATAGGCTATACAGGCATTTGATTCCGCCAATTGCCATCTTGGTCAGCTTCCAAATTATTTCAAAATCGCCCCTGCCACGGAAGCCTGCGGATACATTGCTCCATTCTCGGTCAGTGTGATTCCGACTTTATCGAACGAAACAACCTTCGCCAATCTGAAAATGTCCTGTTGCTCTGGCCACATTGGATATCCTACTGCCGGACGTATGCCTGTCCATCCAAACTGACTCAACTGCTTTGCCAAATATTGGTTTCCAGCCTCCACAAGTCGGTCTGCGAGTGATTGGGCAAGCAGTGCCTCATAATTGTCGTCGCCTTTCTTCAACTCTTCTATATGCTTGATGAATGGTTCGGAAATAGTTGCTGCAAAGAATCCGAGAATATCACCGTCTGCTTTTATATGGCAGCAAATGGGTGCCCAAGCGTCGCACAACTGCAATGTCTCGTCATCTTTCTTGATTTTCAATCCATCCGCGTCGACAAAGGCAGGATAGAATGATTCTAGTGAATTGATGCCGAATCCTGGCATTTGCTGGAGTCTGTTTAGTAGCTCTTCTGCGTCTTCATGCAGAGATTTTGCTTCGTCGCTACCCTCCTTCACTCTCCAAACGTGGTAGAAATATCTCCAGTCGATAAGTGGACGTACTTCAGAAAGTGCGATCAAATCGTGGATTTTTTCGCCGTTATATGGTGGCTCGACACTTTTCTCAACCTCTTTTTTCTCTGGAGCTGGAATAGAGTGTGCCTCTGCAGGGGATTTTTCCTCTTTTCCATTCGCATAGTCGTCGCGCAGACGTTGCTGATACTCTTTTATTTCAGTGATGAACGCATCTTTTGAGTCGGAAAGTAGACGTGAGACTATTACCGGATTTTGTGCTGCATCCGACGCTCTGATCACTACTCCATTTGGATACAACGGGGCCATTTTCAATGCAGTATGGAGGTCTGATGTCGTCGCACCACCCACAATCAGCGGAATATTAAGTCCTGCTTCTTGCATCATTTTTGCCACCGTACACATCTCTTCAAGCGATGGTGTAATCAATCCACTAAGGCATACGACATCACTTTTTTCTTCTATGGCGGTCTTGATAATATCGTCTGGCGGCACCATGACTCCCAAATCTGTAACACTATATCCGTTGCAGGTCAGCACAACAGCCACAATGTTTTTACCGATATCGTGGACGTCACCTTTCACAGTGGCAATCACTAGTTTGCCGGCTGAATGTGCGTCTCCATCCGACTTTTGAATATATGGATTCAGTATAGACACTGCCTGTTTCATCGTGCGGGCAGTCTTCACCACCTGAGGCAAAAACATCTTGCCTTCACCGAATAGTTGGCCCACTTCGTTCATTCCTTCCATCAACGGACCTTCAATGATTTTAAGCGCTGATCCGTATTTGGTCATCGCCTCCTCAAGATCAGGTTTTAGTGTCGAACCGTTACCTGTTTTCAATGCGTTACGTAGTCGCTCATCACATGTTGTGGCGGCTGCGGGAGTTGACGATGCTGTAGGGGTTTGAACCGTCGCACCGGATATTTTTTGCGCTTTTTCTGCCTCTTTTCTTAATCTTATTTCTTCAGCCATGGCGATAAGCAATTCCGTAGCCTCTTCATCACGACGTGTGAATAGCACGCCACGTATCGCAAGACGCAATGCTTCAGGCACACTCTCGCTTGGAATCATAGCTGAAGGATTCAAAATAGCCATATCCATTCCTCGTGGGATGGCTTCGTCAAGGAAGACGGTGTGCATTGTCTCACGCACGTAGTTGTTGCCACGGAAAGCGAAAGAGAGGTTGCTCAGACCTCCGGACACTCTCGCTCCTGGCAGATTTGCATGAATCCATTCTGCCGCGCGCACGAAATCGATTCCATAGTCAAAATGTTCAGCCATTCCTGTCGCCACAGTCAGCACATTAGGGTCGAAGATGATGTCGCCTGGAGGAAAATCAAGGTTTTCCCTAAGTAGACGGTAGGCTCTTCCACAGATTTCGATTTTCCTGTCGAATGTAGTTGCCTGTCCTTCTTCGTCGAAAGCCATCACAATGACTGCCGCTCCGAATTGTCGGATAACACGGGCATGGTCGAGGAATTTTTCTTCGCCCTCTTTCAATGAGATAGAGTTGACGATACATTTTCCCTGCGTCCATTTCAACGCCTCTTCAATCACCTCAAAACGAGATGAATCCAACATCAAAGGAAGTCTGGCTATCTCAGGGTCAGACGCGATCAGACGCACGAAATGAGACATCTCAGTTTTTGCGTCGAGCAGACCGTCGTCCATATTTATATCAATGACATTTGCTCCTCCCTCCACCTGTTTGCGGGCGATTTCAAGAGCCTCGTCATAACATTTTTCATTGATCAGTTTCAAGAATTTACGTGAACCAGCCACATTGCATCGTTCGCCGATCTTTAGGAATTTGTCATCCTCCGGCAGATTGGCAACAGATAGAGGCTCAAGTCCAGACAATACAAGATTATTTTTATCTATAGTGTTGATTTTATGTATTTTGGCATGACCTTTCTCAACCTCTTCATTAATGGCTGCGATATGATCAGGAGTGGTGCCACAGCATCCTCCGATGATATTTAGCAGACCCTCGTCAAAGAATGGAGCCAACTCACTTCGCATCTTAAATGGAGTGTCGACATATTTTCCAAGTGCGTTTGGCAGTCCTGCGTTAGGATGGCAGCTGACGTAGAATGGAGAGACCTCACATATACGGCGAAGATATGGCAGCAGAGCCTCTGCTCCGAGTCCACAGTTGAGACCGATGCTCAGCAATGGAGCGTGGGAAACACTCGCGATGAAGGCTTCAATCGTTTGTCCGGACAGAGAACGGCCGCTGTTGTCGCTGATGGTAAGAGAAAGCATAAGTTCCACACGTCTTCCCATCTTTTTCATGGCTCTTTCCGCCGCCACAAGAGCCGCTTTGGAATTAAGAGTGTCAAAAATAGTCTCGATTAGGAATGCGTCTACTCCACCCTCAATCAACGCTGACATCTGCTCTTCGTATGCGTCAGTTATCTCATCAAAAGAGACGGAGCGAGCAGCTGGATCATCCGCATTCTCCGACATCGAAAGCATCTTGCCCGTAGGTCCGACACTTCCTGCCACAAAACGAGGACGGTCTGGGGTGATTTCCATCATCCTGTCAGCCTCCTCACGTGCCAGTTTGGCAGCGGCGATATTCATCTCCCTGATCTTTCCCTGCATACCGTATTCGGCCTGTGATATACGTTGCGCGCCAAACGAGCAAGTGGAGACGATATCCGCACCGGCTTCGAGGTATCCACGGTGAATCTTAGCGATCACATCGGGATTCTCCATGGGCAAAGCATCGTTGTTGCCCTGGATTCCACATGATTGGATCATTGTGCCATATCCACCGTCAAGGATAAGGATTCTATTTTGGAGCTGTTTTCTCATTATATTCAATTCTGTATGGGTAGAAACCCTTTTAAAAAATGTATGGGCAAGTTTAAGAACCTGCCCTTATAAAATTATGTAAATATGTTTAGAAAATTTCTTTAGCCACACGAGCCACAGAGTCGGAAGCCATAAGAGTGTAGAAATGAAGGTTGTTGACACCATGGTCGAGAAGGTCACGACATTGGTTCAAACACCATTCCACGCCAACTTCTTTAGCCTCTTCATCAGTTTTGCATTTAGCCAATTCATTAGCGAACGCTTCTGGAATATCAGTGTGGAACACCTTAGGCAGGACGTTCAACTGATTGCGCAGCACCACTGGTTTGATACCGGGGATGATAGGCACTGTGATGCCGGCCTCACGTGCTTTAGCCACAAAGTCGTAGTATTTCTGATTGTCAAAAAACATTTGGGTCACAAGATATTGAGCCCCATTCTTCACTTTTTCCACTGCGATACGCAAGTCGGAATTGAGGTTTGGAGCCTCCTCATGTTTTTCTGGATAGCAAGCCATTCCGTAGGAGAAAGGAATATCGACACCTTCTATTTTATCTCCGTATATGTCCAAACCTTTATTGAAATCATTCACCTGTTTCTGAAGATCTGTGGCATAATCATTATATAGGTTCTCCTGTCCTGCTGGAACAGACACATTTTTGTTGTCGCCACGAAGGAGAAGAAGGTTGTGAATGCCAAGGAAATTAAGGTCGAGAAGGGCGTATTCCGTCTCCTCTTTAGTAAAACCCTTACAGATGATATGAGGCACAGCTTGAATGCCATATTTATTCTGGATTGCGGCGGCGATAGCCACAGTGCCGGGACGACGCAATACCATGCTTCTGCGTAGAAGTCCGTCAGCCTGTGGACGGTAAATAGCCTCGCTGTGGTGTGATGTGATATTTATATATTTTGGATCAAATTCACGAAGTTTATCTACAATCTTATATATTCTGTCGATTCCGTTACCTTTAAGAGGTGGAAGAATCTCAAAAGAGAACACAGTTTTCTGTGAATTAGTGATGAAATTCTGAACTGTCATATAATATTTTTGTTTCGCTGTTTCGTTAGTTATTGTTTTGATGGTGCAAAATTAGGCACAAAAGAATAATTTTGCAAATATATGAAGTAAACAAAAAATATTTTGTACACATGCCGGTGTTTTGAAGAATATTTTTTTGCATACAGATATGATTGTCAGTATAAACAGAATATTTTTTGCTCATGTTGTGGCTTACAGTACTACCCTAACCGAGTGAAGAGGATATAAAATCAAAATTCGAAACGTGGGCATGTCCCCTTCTTTGATATTTTTGCGTCTGGAAGACGCTATTTGAGTAACCAGTGGGTGCCGAGCAAGCTACATGGTAGTGAGCGGCACCCTCGGTTGTTCTGTACGACTTGCTATGCCTATTCCGTCCCCAAGAGTGCCACTCCTCTTTGTTTCGTTCGGCTCTCTTGGTTACAGAGATATCGTCTTCCAGACGAATACTAGCAAAATAGAGATGGGGCACGTCAGTCTCTACAATTACGATTTACGCATTATGCATTATTATTTTCTTGAAATGGTCGAGGATATGCTCTGTGTAGAGGGCAATTCTTTCCTCTTCATCCAAATCAACAGCTGACTTTGTATCCATACCATAGTAATAAGACGCCTTTTCGTTGTAGTCTACGATGCGATCCACATCGAAATGGTTGGCTTCTTCTTCCGTCAACGGAATTATTTGCAGGAATTGGACGCTTCTGCCAGTGCTTGTATTGAATAGAGTGTTATAATATGGATCCGGCAAAGGATAATCAATGTAGACGCTGGTCGGATTTTCTGTCTCACTGCTTCTCTTATAACTTACAATCTCGTTGAATTTGAAGCATTCGTTTGAAAGTTTTGGCTCCACTGCCACTGCTTTCAATAGTCTGATCGGCCACCAGTTCTCCTCTTTATCGTATCCCTCTTCAGGAAGAACGACCCAATCCGCAGGAAGGTGAATCAAAAACTCATAGTATTCCGGAGTATGGTTTTCTACCCTATCCTCGTTGTTCATTGTCATACGGTAGGCTCCAACTCCGATGGTACACACAGTGTAATATGGCCTCTCTTCGGTAGGTTGGATGACAGCAAGGTCGACATGCAGACCATGAGCAGATTCCTTCTCATGTGCGATGACATCAATCTCTCCGAATTGGTCTTCTATAAAATTCTGTAACTCAGCTGTCTCTTCCGCAGAATAATAGTCAGGCATATCATTAGGATTCTTTCCATTCAAAGTGAAATTCAGCGACATCTGCCAGAATCCAAGAAGATTCTTGAGGTTCTTTTCTTTATCACCACCGATTATATGTATTTCTTTTGCGATTTCTGCTTTGTCGGAAAGATCAAGTACTATGTAGTCGTCATATTCATAAACAGACTCCACAAGATCCCAACTCTCTGTATCAAAACGGACTTGGCATTCGTCGGTATCAACCATCATAGATATGCCATATTTGTCGAATCTGTAGTATGCATTGTCTTTCAGAGATTTGTAAAGTTTGTGGTAAGCGTAAATCAAATATGCTTTGTATCCAATGATGGTAAGCATAAAGATGAATACTTTCACCCAGTGCCTGGTGTGTCCTGAATAAAATGCCAATATAGGCAGAGCTATTAGAGCAATAATCTCAAGTATCTGTCTTATTTTAGATGTGGCAAAATAATGTCCGTATGCGTATTTTAGAAATTCAGAAAATGAATCTGGCAAGTAAGTTCTGAAATCAGACGGTGTCCCTTCCGTCTTAAAATTAAACACATTCTCTTTAGTGTATTTTTTCATGAAAGTATTTTTGGTGATTTATAATTGTTATTCATCGATTCTTCTCAATTATCGTTTTTAATTGAGGATTTGTTTTTGACAAAGGTAAAAGTAACACACAAAAAAACAAAATATTTTATCATACAGACCCTTGAAGCAACAATTTTTTCATGATTTTATATCTAAAAGGCAAAACTTTCACAATATTGAATGTTTTTGAACGTTTGAAAAGTTGCCGTTCAGCATAATTTTTATATTTTTGTAGAGAAGTATAACAAACAAAAAGGTAGAAAAGATGAACGATTCGTTAGTAACAACGGTTGCCGACACATTGTCGGAAGCGGCGCAGGCTGCAAATGTGCTAGCCACAGAAGGATTGAGTAAATCGCAGTACGATGAAGCGCTGCAGATTTTGGTGAAGGAAGGCACAGAGCTTGCTATCAGTTTTGCCGTTAAGATTGTGGTTGCAATCTTGGTGTTCACAATTGGTAAGTGGATAATTGGCAAAATCAACAAGGGTATCGCTAAACTGTTGGAGAAAAAGAATGTAGAGCCATCATTGGCATCATTCGTGAAGAGCTTGACAAAAGTGGTGTTGATGTTCATACTAATCATTGCCATTGTCGGTATTCTTGGTCTTGAGACATCTTCATTTGTAGCATTATTTGCTTCAGCAGGTGTTGCCATCGGTATGGCGTTGAGTGGTACATTGCAGAATTTTGCAGGAGGTGTGATGATTTTGATTTTCAAGCCATTCAAAATTGGAGATTTCATCGAGGCACAGGGATTGTCTGGAGTAATCAAGGAAATTCAGATTTTCAACACCATTATAACAACTGCTGATAATAAGACGATTATTGTTCCGAATGGTGGACTTTCAACAGGAATCACAACAAACTACTCAAAGCAGCCATTGCGTCGCGTCGACTTCACATTCGGTATTGCATATGGAGAGAGTTACGATAATGCCAAGGAGGTCATTATGGGTCTTATAAACGCAGATTCTAGAATTTTAAAGGATCCAGCACCATTTATAGGTTTGGTAAATCTTGGAGATAGTTCCGTAGATCTTACTGTACGTGTATGGTGTGAGTCTGCTGAGTATTGGAATGTCTTTTTCAGCATGAATGAGAAAGTTTACAAGACATTTACAGAGAAGGGAATCAACATTCCTTTTCCACAGATGGATGTGCATATTGTAAAATAATAGCCATATTATATTTGTATTCTTATGAGACGGTGCCTTGCATCGTCTCATTTTTTATATATGACATGCCTATGCGTCTGTAAGACGCTATCTCAGTAACCGCATGCGTCTAACGCAGTGACACTTGCGGATGAGAGGCATATGAGGATGAGAGAACGAGACATGAGTCTCCCCGTGTTTGTAAGACGCTATCTCAGTAACCGCATGCGTCTAACGCAGTGGCGCTTGCGGATGAGAGGTATATGCGGATGAGACCTCGGCCACTGCGTCTGGAAGACGCTATCTCAGTAACCGTATGCACCGAACGCAGTGGCGCTTGCGGATGAGAGGTATATGAGGATGGGACCTCGGCCACTGCGTCTGTAAGACGCTATCTCAGTAACCGCATGCACCGAACGCAGTAGTGCATGCGGATAAGAGATGAATACGATGATTTTTGTGAAAAAATCTTAAAAAATTGGTCATTTTAGGCAAAAAAGTGTTAAAAACATAACTATAAAACATATTTTTTAGTCGATTTTATTAGGATAGTTGAAAAAAGGGGTTACATTTGCACCCGGATTTAATAAATACAACTAAACGTTATGGTACTTAAAAAGAACATAAACGCTATTGCATTTTTTGGTTTAATTGGACTTACAACATTATCAAACGTGGACTTCTCTGGTACAGAACAGTTGATGCTGGGACAGAAAGTCGAAACAGAGATTATGAAAAAGGATGATCAACAGAAGACGATTGTTACATTCTGGGCATCATATGATGCAGAGTCTGTTAAGAATTGTCAGCGTGTTATAAAGGAGAGCAAAGATGAGAAAATAATCCTCGTTTCACTTGATGATTATCAGTCAATTTACGAAGATGCTCTAACTAAAATCGACGCCAACAACAAAGCAGCTAAAAGCTTGCGAGTTGATAAAGACAGCAAAGTATTGGCAGATTTTAAGTTTAACGGAGAATTCAAGAGTTTCTTGATCGACGAAAACGGTTATCTGTTAGAGATTAACTGATTAAAAGACGGTGTTATTGCACCGTCTTTTTTATTTTTCTTCCACTATCCTACTCTATTAATAGAGACAGTCTTTCAATAAATCATTGATTTTGTCAATCATGATATGCAAAAATTCAAATAATTTTGATGTAATAGAGAAAAAGTATTTATATTTGTAGAAAATATACAATAACTTGAAAAGAATTGAATTATGAATAAGATAAAATATGCACTTGTATTTTTCGCTGGTCTTTTGATGTTTTCATGTTCGGAAAGCGACGAAGCTGTCCTTTACGACAACTACGATTTCATAAGCATCAAGGGAGATTCTGTGATTTCCAGTGATGGTCTGCAAATGGTGGCTTCTACTGTTGATATTACATCAGATTCATTAGGTACATATTCTACAATCAATTCGCAGGTGACTGTCGGAAACAATGTGTTTGATGTGAATTTGTTTATGGAGGGAGCAAATTCAGGTCTACACAAATATAAATTGGAAACAGGTGAGCCATTGACATCTATCGGATATGTGAAGTACCGTTCAATGCAGGCAGACAGTTCATTCGTCACTAGCAGATATGCGATTACATCATCAGCTATCGATTGGAAGGATGTTGATAATAAGACAGTTTTGTTTGATGTTCTTTGCAAAGGCAGAAAGATGCTTAACGATTCTACTTTGTCAAATGCCTCGCTTACTATTGAGGGTAAGATCAGAGCTGTAAAGCAGTAAGAAGTTAATACTCCTTAAAATAATATGAGACGCCAAATTTGGCGTCTCTTTTTTTACATCACAATCAAATAATAATGTAAGTATGCCCAAGAATGCTTTTTATTTACATTATTAATTGAATTTCATGTTTTGCTTATATTTCCCCTTCTTGTTTTATTCATTTCCAATAGTAGCAATTTTATTGTGGTTTTTGAATTATCATTTCATCTCCAAATCTATATACACAGGCAAATGGTCGCTAAATCCGTTGGTGGTACAATCTCCTTTGAATGATCTTTTCGGTGCGACGCCGGTCTTATCCTTCTCCAACAGAAATTCCCAGAATCCGATCTGTGCACCGTCTTCCGTGACTTCTATCCCTTTCCCATCCAACAATGAGCCTGATACTATTACATGATCCAACACTCCCCAATGTCCCTGAAATTTGTGTGTGCCGATATCATCACGTCCATTATATTTTGTCATCAGATTGTAGAGTTTTTTACCTTCGTATGGTGCTGACAAATCAATTTCAGCTCCTAGTGCCTTATTCAAACTCTTATTGTCAAAATAGTCGTTGAAATCTCCGACAATAACGATGTTTGATTCTTTTTGTGATGCGAATAGGCTGTCAATTTTATGTCGGACAGCATTCGCAGCTTCAATTCGTTTGAATTCGGATTCCACTTCCCCACCATACCTTGATGGCCAATGATTGACAAACACGGATAATGTGTCTCCACTCGGTAAAACTCCCGTGGTAAACAGGATATCTCGTGTCGGACGGGAATTCTCAAAATGTAGTTTTATAAACTCTGTCTTTAGCGGTGTGAATTTCTCCGGTTGGAATAATAGTGCAACGTCTACTCCTCTTTGGTCTTCACTTTCTTTGTGAAGATATGAATACCCTGCTTTCTTCAGCTGGGTGTTCTGTGTCAGATCTCTTAAGACTCTTTCATTTTCAATCTCAAGCAGACAAACGATTCCCACGTCGCCCCACTCTCCACATCTTGCGATTACACTCGCTGTGCGATGAAGTTTTCCAAAATATTTGGATTTTGTCCAATGTTTGGCACTGAATTCCGTGTATTCATAATCTTCTTTCCCTTCATCATGCTCATAATCAAACAGATTTTCACAATTATACGACATTATCCGCAAATATCTTGTACTGTCGGAAGCAGACAATGAGATAGATACAAATAATAATGACATCAATAACACATAAAATTTCATTTTTTATAAAAATTGATCAATATTCGTATGCTCCGGCGTCAGGCAACTCGTCGTCGACGCGATTTTTTCCAAAAATATCTGTCGCACATTCTGGATACAACTTCAATATCGCATCTGATCCTATGGTACGGAAGGAACTTAAAGAGTCTGTCTTGAAATCAACAAAAAAATCATCTATGGATTTATTTGGATCTGAATGATAAAATTCTTCTTCAATATTCCATTTGTTGCCGTAATTACGTTCTCCAGCCAAAGAATCTTTCTGACTTATAGCACAGCAAGCTATATCAAGACGGAATGTGTTTCCATTCAAGCTGTCTTTCAAATTGTGAGCAACATTGTCGATGACGTTGCTTTTTGATCCGCTGATGACGGAATTGTTCAATTCTACTGATAATGAATCTTTTTTATTCAAGTAAAGTGCTGGATTTTTTCCGGATAATCCATAAGTCAGGTATGAAGCTATTGTGCAGTGGTTAAACAGATATTTGCCATCTGTGAGATAGACATTATAATATCCTCCATTTGCAAAAAGAGTGTTGTAGGCATAAATTTGAGATGCTTCAGAGACTAATGTTCCTTGTTTTGCATTATAAATTTGTGAATTACCTACGATGACTTTTCTATCCACAAATGCGGAATCCACCACCAAACATTGATATGCTCCGATAATATTTGTTGAAATTATCTTGCAATCTCCTGATTTCTGCGACAACCACACTCCTTTCCAGTTGCCAGGCGCAAGATAATATTTAGTGTCCCTAAATAAATAATCTCCACGGAAATATCTCATTTCAATCTGATTGTCAACTTCTCCATTACAATTCAACGAACCATCGACATACAGACTTGCACCATTATAGAAGTAGAGTCTTACCCCGGCGTCAATATTAAGTGTCGCTCCCTCCTCTACTTTTAGTGTGTCTTTTACAAAATATGGCTGTGAGCCTGAAAGAGTAGTGTCGGATGTGACGACAAAATGGTCTAGAATGATCGGTGTCTCGCTGAATGCGGATAGATAAACATAATCCACATTGCCATTGTATGAAAATGATATGGAATCAAGCAGAGCAAACGGTATTTCTGACCCACTGCGGTCTCCATTAGTCTGGACAAAGATAAACATGCTGTCACCGTCTGCAATTTCTATATTCGTTACGTTATGCGAATTCCTTCCATTAATGTTGACCATGAAATAGTCGTTTGATGAAGCGTAATTAATTGATGAGATTTTTATCTTTTCTCCTGATTTGTTGTACACTTTCAGTGTCTGGTATGGGGTTGTCAGACCTCCAAGTATGGTGTCGAAACTTATTGTATCTGCTGAATACACAAGTCTATATTGGGGGTCGGTAGTTATTTCATCATCTTTGCATGACGCAAAGGCAACAAATAATAAAAATATGTAAAAAACTAATTTTTTCACTTTATCGAATATTTTAAGACGCTTTTTTGTGGTGCATTGACATCATTTTCACCACAAACTAAATAGAAAGAACCGTTAAGCACAAACGAAGATGATTTCTTACGAATCTCGCCAAAAGATCCCATTGTGCTCCACTCTTTTCCATCGAAAGACATGAACAATGATTCTTTACCCATCTCTCCCTCTCCTCCTGCGACGTAGCATTTATCGTCAGATGAGAATCCAGATGAATAAATCAACACTTCGCAGCCTGAGTAAGCGATGCTCCATGAATCAGAAGCCAAATCATACTTATATAAATCTGTATTTTTTAGATTCTCCTTTTGGTTGTAACCTCCGCCGACATACACATCTCCCTTCAGTGTGAATGTGTAACAGCCGGTCAAAGCCAATGGAAAATCATTTTTCTGCACCCATGAGTTGTTTTGTGGGTCATAGCACCAAATTTCATTTGTGTATGCATCTTTTTCTTTATAACCGCCCACAACATATCCTTTGCCGTCTATGACAAATGACACGGAACCAGTTCTTCCGATTCCAGGGAATGGTTGTAATTCTTTCCACTTGTCGTTTACAACTTCATAAGCATATGTGGTTGTATTATAGCCGTTTATAGATGGATCGTAATATCTGCCTAAAGACACATATGCTACATCGTCAATAACGAAACTGATTGCCATGTCTAATCCAGTCGACGGGAATCCACTCAACTGACTCCATTTGTCTGTTGTGGGATCATATTGCCATAAGTCGTTGTAGTATTTGTCCTCTCCTCTTGATGTACTTTTTCCAAGTCCATAATATCCTTTGTCTTTAAGAGAAAAGGCGATTCCTCCACTTCGTAGTCCTCCTGTAAATGGAGCGACCTGCGACCATACATTGGCAAGATTGAAATTTTTGTCAATATTAAATGATTTGGTCTGTGTAGTCACATGACTCAGATAGTTTCCTATTTTATATGAGTAGTAATATTTTGTATCACGTTTCAAACCAGGAACCACACAAATAAATGTGTCGTTCATAGCATTCACATTTTTTGCCTGAATTTCTGTGGCGTGAGACATATCAATGTCCTCTGAAATCTTCAGTGTCACATAATCAATACTAGACTTATCGACATCACACTCCACAACAGCTCTGATTGTGACTCCGACAACTGTGTCTGCGCCTACAATCTGGGTGTTTACATCTACATTATGTATGGCTGGTTCTGAATCATCATGACACGCTGAAAAAGCGAGCACCGTCAACAGAAACAATATATATTCACTCAATCTTTTTCTCATACCTTAAAATCTATATCCCAATCCTACTCTAAAATCAGCAAGTTTGAACTTGGTTGTGTTTAATCCTAGTTTTACTAGCAGTTTGTTGAAATTGGCAATCGCTCCAAAATCAAATGTCCAGCCTTCTGTACTATTGTCGTCAACAATAAGTAGTTCGCCATCAACTGTCTCAAACATCAATCGACGCCATGAATAGCCTCCTCCTGCATATACACATAGTTTTGGCATGATCTTATATGTAGCTCCTCCGACCAAACTTAATCTGGATACTTCTTTATTTCCAGACAAGAATGCTTGTTTGCCATTTTCATCAAATCCGTTTTTATTAATATGGTATTCAAGAGGCTTATTGAAATTGAAATTTGTATGTGCAGTGATATATCCACCCCATGTCTCCATATAAGCTATTGTGATACCGAATGTTGGATCACAATATGATGTCAATCCAAATTCTCCCAAAGCATATACATGTTTGGCATCAATATCCACCACCGATATTGTGTCACTTGAAAGTGAATCGACAGGAATATAATCATCATCTTCATACATGTCATTTTGTGCAGAAGTTGATGCTATAGATAATAATAATGCTGATATGATTAATAATATACTTTTCCTCATGCTAATAAAATATCTACAAATATAACAAAACATTTGAATAATAAATGTATAAATGAGAAAAATGAGGCTGTACTGTTTCTAAATGTCATAACTGAATTATAGTCCAAACGGTGCTTTATCCTCAAATGTCATCTCTTTTTTTGTGGATGGATGCTCAAATGTGATTTTTTCTGCGTGAAGCATAAGTCTGCAAACAATTGATTTGCTGCCATATAACCTATCTCCCACAATTGGGGCATCTGCACCTTCCTTGCACGAAAGATGCACTCGTATCTGATGTGTCCTTCCTGTACGTGGATAAACATCAATCAAAGCCTTTCCCTCTTTTTCATTCACCACCTTATAATATGTCTCTGCATATAATCCATATTCTCGACTGATCATCTGCATTGGTCTGTTTGTGATGTCTGGAGCAAGAGGCAAAATGATGGTCTGCTCTTTTTTAGACGGGATTTTTTCCGTCAGCGCCACATATTTTTTCTTGATTGAATGGTTTTCAAACTGTTTTTGAAGATGATGATAAGCATTGATATTCAATGCTATGACCATAATACCTGAAGTGTCTTGATCCAGTCGGTGAACGATTTTGGGTCCGGAATAGTCACGACATATGTTTTCAGCCCAAGTTTCCACACTTGTTTGACACTCTTTTCCTCGTACACTCAAAAGTCCTGATGGTTTTGAAATGACTAATATGTCATCGTCACGGTATAGCGTCTTGATTTCCTCATTTTCATAATCAAAATCAAGTTTGTTTTTTTCCAAATCCACTCCTTCCAGCATGAAGTCCATTATAGGCAAACATTTGGATCTGCATGCGTGATAGTATGTGCCTGAGTGTCGCACTCTTCCAGACGGAGAGTCTCCAATCCAAAACTCAGCCATACTGATTGGTTGATAATCATTGCGATATGCATATTCAAGCAGACGTGGGGCAGCACACTCTCCTGCTCCAGTCGGAGGCATTGATTCGTCGCTGAAGATGTCGAGCAACGTCTTCTCATCTCCTTTGGTGTTATGAAAACGGAAGTCTCTGAAGATTCGTCTCTGAAGATTTCTAGATTTTTCTTCCCGTTGTTTTTTTAGATTATCAATCTGATTTTTCAATTGGTCGACGGGAATATTAGCAGCCAGTTTAGCTTTTACAACCTCCTGCTTTAGTCGTTTTAGCTGGTTTTTCTGCGTCGAACTTTCATTATTCATCTTTTGGATTTCCTCAGCTGTGGCAGTCGGACGAAGTGAGTCACGCAGAATCTTCTGTTGCTTTGTAAATTCTTGATATTCAGCAAGACGTGTCTCACACTCTACCACTACGGAATTTTTATTCACCATAGCTGATTCAAGTTTCAACACTTCTTCCAGATTTTTTATTTCTTTGTTGATGCCTGAAATCTCTTTTTCTCCATTTCTGTAATATGAATCTGGTGTAAGAATATCAAAAACAGGTGGCACAAAACCAGGATGCTCATTTTTACCAAACAATTGTCCGGAGAATGACAGTAGGTAACCAATTTCGCCATTCGAATTCTTCACCACTAGCACTCCAATCATCTTACCCTTTTGTAATTCCGTCTTCAACGCATCATCAGAGTCGAGATTAGTTAGAAAATCTTTGTATGCGTCAAGGACAGCGTCGGATGGAAGATACGAAAATGGATCCCCAAGCTTCTCTGGCAATGATGAAAATTGTTTTTTATGGAATGGTGATGAGAAAAACATTAAATTACGATAAACGATATACGAAAGACGAATTATGAATTATGAATTAAAAGAGGGAGGTCCTCATTACAAGTTCCTCCCCCATTTATCCAAACAATCAATTATTATCACTCTTTGATGTCTACCTTCAAGCACAACTCTTCAAGCTGAGCATCGTCGATAACTGATGGACAATCCATCATAGTGTCACGACCTGAATTGTTTTTAGGGAATGCGATACAGTCGCGGATAGAATCCAAACCAGCAAGCATAGACACAACACGGTCAAGACCGAAAGCCAAACCTGCGTGAGGTGGTGCTCCGTATTTGAATGCTGTCATCAAGCAACCGAACTGATCCTGAGCCTTTTCCTGTGTAAATCCAAGAAGCTGGAACATCTTGTTCTGCAACTCTGAATCATGGATACGTACACTACCACCACCAAGCTCAACACCGTTCATAGCCAAATCGTATGCGTTAGCACGTACACGGCCTGGATCAGAATCAAGATACTGAACATCCTCAAGTTTTGGACTTGTGAATGGGTGATGCATAGCGTAGAAACGTTGGTCTTCTTCATTCCACTCGAACAATGGGAAGTCGATAACCCAAAGTGGAGCAAACTTGTTCTTGTCGCGAAGCTCAAGTCTGTCACCCATTTCTAGACGCAAAGTGTTCATTTGTCCACGAACTTTCATTGCATCGTCGCCACACAAAATCAAAATCAAATCACCTGCCTTAGCCTGTGCTTTGTCCGCAATCTTACGCAAAGAAGCCTCGTCGTAGAATTTGTCGACGCTGCTCTTGATTGTGCCGTCTTCCTTCATCTGGATGTAAACCAATCCTTTGGCACCAACCTGAGGACGTTTTACAAACTCTGTCATCTGGTCTAATTGCTTTCTTGTCCAAGATGCGCAACCGTTAGCACAGATAGCTACGACGAAATTAGCACCGTCGAAAACAGGGAATGAATGGCCAGAAACCAAGTCCTCACCACCCTCTTTTGTATTTTTAAGTTCTACAAACTCCATGCCAAAACGCATGTCTGGCTTATCAGAACCGAAACGCTTCATACATTCATGCCAAGTCAAACGAGGGAATGAATCTGTGAATTCAACGCCTCTTGCATATTTGAAGATGTGCTTGATCATACCCTCAAACATCTGAAGAACATCCTCTTGCTCCACGTAACTCATTTCGCAGTCGATCTGAGTAAACTCTGGCTGACGGTCAGCACGCAAATCCTCATCACGGAAACATTTCACAATCTGGAAATAACGGTCGATACCGCCCACCATCAAAAGCTGCTTAAACTGCTGTGGACTCTGAGGAAGAGCGTAGAACTGTCCCTGATTCATACGTGATGGCACAACGAAGTCGCGCGCTCCTTCAGGAGTAGACTTGATAAGCACTGGAGTCTCAACCTCTAGGAATCCTTGAGAGTCAAGGTAGCGGCGAGTCTCAAACGCGATATTATGACGCAATACAAGGTTGTTGAGAACAGGCTTTCTTCTCAAGTCAAGATAACGGTACTGCATTCTCAAATCGTCACCACCGTCTGAATTATCTTCGATTGTGAATGGAGGCACCTCACTTTTGCTAAGCACCTTCATGTTGTCGGCTATAATCTCAATCTCACCTGTAGGGATCTGAGTGTTCTTGTTGCTACGCTCACAAACCTTACCTGTAACTTGAATGACCCACTCACGACCAATATGGTTAGCCTGAGCTGTAAGATCTGCATTCTTACCTTCGTCGAACACAATCTGAGTGATACCGTAACGATCGCGAAGATCAACGAATGTCATACCACCCATTTTTCTGACTTTCTGTACCCAGCCAGCAAGTTTCACCTCGCTGCCTACATTGCTAAGCCTAAGCTCACCACAAGTATTGCTTCTATACATAATTTTTATATTCGAATTTCTATTTCAAAAACTCCACAAATTTCGCAAAAAAAATCCAATAAAAGTGTATATGGCAAAGATTTTTGAGAAAAAAAAGTATATTTGCATTAAGTATAGTTATTTAGGAATTACAAAGGACAAAAAGTCAGAGTGGTTCCCTTATTTTGAGAAATATTAATATAAAAATTACAGGTTATGACAGTAGCAGAAATGAAAATTAGTAACAGGGAAAGGCTTGACAAACTTGAAGCCTTAGACCCAGAAAAGCTGAACGACATTTTAAACTATGTGTTCAGCAAGTTAGTCTCTATGCCTAATGAGGAGGAAAAGAAATCAAAAGAAAAAGAAAAAAAAGGTTGGGCAGATGATTACTTTGGTATATGGAACGATATGCCAGAAGAAACAATTAATGAAATCTTATCATCTAGAACCAGAAAAGAACCGATTGATTTATGAATGGCGTATTGTTGGATACATGCACTTGTATTGAATTGTTTAGATCGAACAGAAACATATTGAATAAACTTAATAGTATCAGTAGAGATTTATGTTATGTTTCAGAAATTGTGGTAGCAGAATTATATATTGGTGCAGAAAGGAGTGTCAGAAAAGAATATGAATTTAATAGAATCAATAGCTTTCTTTCAAAAATCAATATTCTTCCTATTTCCAATTCAATCAGAAGATTTGCAAAAGAAAAAGCTCGATTGCAAAAAACATAAAGAGACGCACGACCGTGCGTCTCTACACATGATGACCATCAATTTTGCTTTCATAAATTCATTTTTCAGAATTCGTCTCATTGCCCTCAATTTGAATCTGAGGATTGTTCTGACACACAGATGCGATTGCAAGCACGAATGCGGACTGTGGCAATCCCAATGCGTTGTTGATCTTGTTGAGAAATTCTACCTCCTGCAGTTTCAGTTTGTTGTCTGCCAAAGCCACAAGAATACACGACTGCATCAAAACAAGTTTGTTTTCAGCTGCGACGGTTCTTGCGATCGCTTCTGCTGAATCATGTTGATACATCTTAGTCTTAATAGCCTTCGCTACTGCTTCAGTGTCCAATTTCAACCCATCTGCAAGAAAAACGATTGTATCAACTTCTTTTTGTTCCATCTCTCTATCGGCTTTCACAGTTGCCACTGTCAATGCCACAAATTGCTCTAAGAAATCCATATTTTATTTTTTAGTTATTACTACGCTTTGTTTATGTTTCTCAATAATAATACAAATTTTTATAATTAGTTTAATTGAGATGCTTTATTTAACATTAATTAATATGAATCGTCGTATTTTTCATTTAACATTTATATAGCACACTCTTCCAATCTTCCTCATCCACTCTTTGTTTTCGTCGTAGCTCTTTTCATCAGTCAAAACCCATACGAATTTAGTCCGTGTGAAAAAATCAATTTTGGGTTGCGGCGCATATCCGTCTGTGAAGATTATCATTCCGTCGTAGAAATTATGATTTTGAAGATAATCGAATGCTACTTGGAAATCTGTGCCTCCTCTACCCTTCACTTCACTACATTTCATCTGCTTGGCATCTTTTATACTGATCGGTTGTGGAGTCTGTAGCTGGCAGTCAAACTGTATTACGTCTATTTTCGACACTCCATATCTGAACATGCGTCGCATCACTCCAAAGAAATTTGCCAATTCTGTATGAGTGACAGATAAACTTGTATCCACAGCTATCAGCAATCGCGTCTCCAGATCATATTTGCTACCCATCTGCTGAAATTCAAATCGTCGGTTGGGACGCATACGTGTCAGATGGCGTTTGCTTGATAAAATGGAGGCTCTGAATCCTGAAAGTGTCTTGCGATAATCTATTTTTGCTTTCGACGATGCGATTATCTTCTCCGTAAGATTTCCTGGAATGGAACCCCAACTTTTTGAAGAATTTATCTGTTCGATAAGTCCGTTGATTTTGTCACATCTTTCATCATCTTCTTCCCATAGAGCCGCTCTGTCCGACATATTTCCGGGAACATCAGTGTTGAATCCTGAATTTGAATCTGATTTATCATTATTCCCGTCGCCATCATTGGAATCACCACCAGAATCTTTTAAATTTTCATCATTTATCTTCATCAGGTACCATTCGTAGAATTTTCCTGATTCAAGTCCGAAATCAGCGGGATTGACAAATCTGTATTCTTCAAATTTATAATGCCCATACAGAGTCATGTCGCTGGCGGCGATCATTTTTTCGTTCGGACAGTTGATAGGACGACGTGAGTATGGATGCTTTAGAAATACGCGGATCATTTCCGTCTTCATCAATTCTTCCAACTGATTGTCTGTCAACAATTTTATATAGTCTGCATTATATTCAATTCTGCCCTGTCCACATCTTATCGCACAATTCATATATGGATTTTCCGTCAATTCATTAATGCAGTAGACAGCAAAAAATGCCGGCTCACGAAGATACCACATATCCGCGAGCTGCTTAAATCTATCTTTTGCAATCAATTTCTCCATATAAAATTTATCTACGTTTTTGTCTATCGTCTATCTTACTAAATGCCATCAACAAATTTCTGAATCTTTCCCAACAATTCAGGCATCTCAGAAACAATAAACATCACAGTATCAGGATAATTTCCACCACTGAACAGAGAAGACCAATGTGCGAACGCTTCATTTTTATTCTCTTTTTCAAGCATCTCAACGTAGGCAGGAAGATTTTTCTTGACTTTTTCTTTCTCTTTATCATCTTTCAATCCCGTCTCCATATAGCGGAAAAGAGATTCATTCACAATGGATAATTCATGGAGTTGCAATGATTTTAGCGTCTTCTCATGCTTTTTGTAGTTCAGAAGAATTTCTTTTGCCGACGGCAATGCTTTCTTGCTGATGTATTCGAAAAACAGAGTTCCTGCCTGGTTTCCCACTATTCCTGAAATCAGTTTCTTATAAATTGAATCAATGTCCGACACTCCTTCAATCATGTCACTCACTCTTTTCCATCCACGTCTGTCTGGAGTCTTTTCAAGTCCATTGTCAATATCTGTAGCCACACCGTCGAGTTGATCCGAATGTTCTTGGATAAAGTTTATAACCCTCTCGTCGACTCCATTTTCTGCAGCCCACAAGAGCCATTCCGACGGTGTTGGTCGGAAATTGTAGATGTTGAAACGAGAAACAAGTGCTGGATCCAAATCCGTCAGCTGATACTCTTCTCCTGAATTGACCGCAGAAATGATACGGCTGCCTTCTGGCAACTGTTTGCCAGCCAATTTTTTATTCAGGGCAAGATCCATTATCGTCTGCAACACCTCTGGACGGGCACGGTTCAACTCATCAAGGAAGAGAACGATTGGTTTTCCATCTGTAGGAAACCAATATGGCGGCATAAACTCAGTGTTGCCAGTCTTTTCATTTTTGTATGGCAAACCGATCAAATCACCGGGATCACTCATCTGTCCGAGAAAAAGCGACACCACTTTCATCCCTTTTGAAGAGAAATATTTAGTGAGAATTTCCGACTTGCCAATTCCGTGCTTTCCGGAAAGCATGATATTTTGGTCTGCTGGAGTAAGATCAAGCAGTTGTATAAGTTCTTTAGAATTAACTGATATTGCCATATTTCAGAATAATTTTAAATCATAAGTAGACGGTGGGCTACTAGTAAAGTTCTGTCACTGTAGCATTTAAATTGACTTTCAAACTATCGATTTGTTTTTTATATTGTTTTGATGTTTGTTTGTCTATTGGTGCTATGAAATAGGATTTCAGACTATCCGCACTCACCTCTGTCCATTTCTTTTTATTCACTTCCAAACAATACGATACGACCGACCATTTTTCATATTCCTTAAAGTCATTTAATTCATAACAAAACCCATCAGATGATAATATTGAATGGTATTTCTCCCAGATTCCATCCTTTTCATACAGACAAAAATATCCAGGGTCAATGCTTATGATGGCATGCTGTGGAATATGTCTAACTACATAACGAGATGTTTCAGCAACTTTTGGATGATAAAAATATGCCATATATAGAATCAACGTGACAGCAGTAATAATCCCTGTGAAAAGTACCATTAGATGTTTCTTCAACTGATGAATATTAAAGAAAAAAATCAAAAAGGATGTTATTATACTTATTACTAAACACACGAGATTCAGATTCCATCTCAAATAATCGCAACCGATGGAGATGAAAGAGAGAATTATGCCTGAACAAAATGAAATCAGAAATGTGATATCAAGAATATGATTCAATTTATTATTCATCAGCATCTACCTCCTTTTCGTATTGTTTAATCAATCGGGCACACCACAATAGCGGCAAAATGCCAAAGAGTCCGAATGAGCAATCCACTAATGTCCAGAAGAATGGAATCGAACGTATTGGTCCACAAATGAAAGCAAGAGGGAATATTGATACACAACAGAACATTCCCCAATATATAACCCATTTGTTTTTTATAGGATCACGATATGGGCCGACGAACAATGCGGCTATCATCAGGTGTGCGTATGCCAACCAATCAAAGCCATAGGCAAGATATGGATATTTGTCATTGGTCTCAGTAATACCTATCTTAACATTATAAAGCCATGAAAACAGTGGTTGGATGGCATTGTCTTTCATTAGGTTGATAGTCTCCTGATCTATGGAGAAAATGGAACATAAAAGATTCAGTTCACACTCCACAGGAAAAGCTGTCACACCAGCCACAACCAATGCCACAATATAGAAAACAATCAAAATGCGGATTTTCTTTAATGTTGTCATAATCATCAGTTTTATCATCAATAATCACGAAATTACAAAAAAACAGAGAAAGAATGATTGGTTTTCAAGTAAATGTTTGACAAATAATCGTAGTGGCGAATTTATATACCTTTATAAACAAAAAGAGACGCGATTTCCCGCGTCTCCCTCATTTTTCATATCATTGAATTTATACCAATGCTAATTTGAACACATCCTGCACATTATCAACGTAGTGGAATGTCACGCCTTCAAGATAATCTGGCTTGATCTCCTCCACATCTTTCTGATTATCCTTACACAAAATAATCTCCTTGATACCTGCGCGTTTGGCTGCCAAAGTCTTCTCACGGATTCCGCCAACTGCTGTGACTTTTCCTCTCAACGTGATTTCTCCAGACATTGCCAAATTTGCTTTCACTTTTCTGCCTGTGAATGCCGATGCAAGTGCTGTGGCCATTGTGATACCGGCTGACGGACCATCTTTCGGAGTCGAGCCATCTGGCACGTGGATATGCACGGCTGTGTCGTCGAAGACTGTAGGGTCGATGCCTAATGTGTCGGCAGAACATTTCACATACTGCATAGCAAGCATTGCCGACTCTTTCATCACATCCCTGATCTGGCCTGTGACTGTCAGTGTAGGGTTCTTGCTCTTCGACAATGATGTCTCAATAAACAGGATCTCTCCACCGTAGCTTGTTACAGACAATCCCGTGACAACACCGATATTGTCGTTGCCTTCGTAAAGCTCATGCGGAACCTCTTTCTTTCCAAGGTATTCCTGGATATCCTCCACGTCGACTGTCGACTTGAACTCCTCTTTCATCACAATCTTCTTGGCAAGCTTACGATAGATCTTGCGAATCTGTTTCTCCAATCCACGCACACCGCTTTCCATTGTATAGCCGGAAATCACTTTATTCAAGGCTTCGTCCGTGAATGTGACTTCCTCCAATGAAACTCCAAGTTCAGCCGCGATTTTTGGTACGATATGACGCTTTGCAATTTGCAGCTTCTCTTCCTGTGAATATCCACCGATATTGATAAACTCCATACGGTCTTTCAACGGTTGGCTGATATTGCTGATGTCGTTGGCTGTAGCGATAAACATCACGTTAGACAAGTCGTAATCCACGTCTAGATAATTATCGTGGAAATTCTTATTTTGCTCAGGATCAAGCACTTCAAGCAATGCAGAATCAGGGCTTCCGTGGAATCCGTCTGCATGGCTTACCTTGTCGATCTCATCAAGTATGAAGACGGGATTGCTGGATCCTGCATCCTTCATCGCTTTTAGTATACGTCCAGGCATTGCACCGACGTATGTGCGGCGATGACCACGTATTTCGCTTTCGTCATGGATTCCGCCAAGTGCCACACGCACATAGTTTCTGCCAAGAGCTTCTGCGATGGATTTTCCTAAAGATGTCTTACCTACTCCTGGAGGGCCATACAAGCAAAGGATATTCGACTTCATATTTCCACGAAGTTTCATCACAGCAAGATGTTCAAGGATTCTGTCTTTGATATCCTCCATGCCGTAATGGTCACGGTCGAGCACCTCTTGTGCGTTCTTCAATGAAAGAGTCTCCTTTGTCTTGACATCCCAAGGCAAAGCAAGCATATTCTCAAGGTATGTCACTTGAGTGGAATAGTCAAGTGATTGCTGAGGAAGTCGGTTTAGTTTGCCCAACTCCTTCATAAACACGTCTTTGATCTTCTTGTTCCATTTCTTTTTCTCAGATTCGGCAAGCAGACGTGAATAATCCTCATCGTCTCCATTTTCATCAAGTTCATCCTTGATTGTCTTCATCTGTTGCTGTAGGAAATAGTTGCGCTGCTGACGGTCGATCTGACGGTTTGTCTTCTCTCGGATATTCTGTTTTAGCGACGCAAGCTGCATTTCCTTGTTGAGCAAGGATAACAATATAAGAGCACGCTCTTTCAATGAGCCACATTCCAACATGTTCTGCTTATCTATTACAGAAAATGGGAAATTTGCCGCTACATAATTTACAAATGATATGCTGCTTTCTATATTGCGAAGAGCAAACATTGCTTCCATTGGCACTGCTCCGGAAGACGCTTTTAATATCTGCTCTGATCTCTCTTTGACTGAATCCAATATGGCATCAAACTCTCGTTTCTCTTCGTCTTCAGGGAGCATCTCTTCTAGAAGCACAACATCTGATTCCAAGAAATTAGACTGAACACGCAAGTCTTTTATCATCACACGGCGTAAACCTTGGATGATTGCTGTGCTCTGTCCGTTTGGCATATCTAGTATTTTCACTACATTTCCTACGACACCAACGTCATATAGATCCTTCTTGGTTGGCTCATCCTCACGCGCATCTCTCTGAGTGACAACCACCAATGGCTCGTTTAACGATTTAGTCCGTTTTGCTGCATATTTTGATTTTGCTCTTCCTAGTTGTACTGGCAAAACAACCCCAGGCATCAGCACTACATTGCGTAATGCCAGTGTCATGAGTCCTTCTGTCTTATCTAATTTATATTCTTCCGGCACTCCGCCGTCTGCAATCACTGGAATAAATTCTCCGTTTTCTTCGTTCATATCATCGAAATTGTTCATGTTCTAATTTAAAAATATTATTACATCTCATAAAAATCAAAATGTATGCCAAATTGAATATACGACAAATTGGCATACTCTTTGTTTTATAATATGACAAATTTACAAGGCTACCTAGTCGAAATACTCTATTTCCCTATTTTCTTCTTCCAGGATATTCCCGTCGTTGTCAACACGTCGTCTTTCTATCCAATTGCCATGCTCGTCACAACGAAATCTTTCTTTTTCTATGATACTGTCTTTTATGTCAAAGAATCTTTTTTCGGAAAGAAAACCTAGCGAGTCATAGAAATATATAATTTTTTTTATTGTATCGTTGTGGTTGACCTGCTCTAACACATTGCCCAATGTGTCGTATTTTTCAACGATATTGGATTCTGTATCTTTATCAGAGATAAAAGCGTTGATTTCAAACTTACGGTTTTTATTGTCGTAAGTGTATTTAAAAATTAGTTTTAAGGAATCTTCTGGGTGTAGAGTCTCTTTTGTAGCAAGATTTCCTTGATCATCATAAGTGAAAAACGTTTCTGAAATCACCGATTTATCTCCATCATTGTTTTCGTAACTTACAATGTGCACAATTCTCCCCTCATTGTCAAAAGTGTTATCAAAAGTTATCTTGTAGTCAAGTAAATGAGCGGATGTCATTTCTTTGAGGTAGCCATGCCAATCATACTTGTATTCATCATAATCGTTGCACGGATAAATAAATTTTATGAGGTATCCGTCTTTATTATATTCTTCTGTATATGATTCGTTCAGTTTTACATATTTTACCTTCCCTTTAAGTCCTGCTTCCGATGTGTCGGATTCCCTTTGTGGATTCAGATAACAAGAAGAAGGAGTTATTGACAAAATTATCAGAAATGATAAAATATGTAATATGTGCTTACTCATTGAATGAAAATCAAAAGGAACTATACATGGATATAGTTCCTTTATATTGTTTAAGTTTCTATAATTGGCTTATTTTGGATTATATCCAGACATTTCCAGAATTTCTGATGCGTCGTTGTTGTTCATCAGCTCCTGAAGTGTCACATTAGTATTGGCATCCAGATAAGCTTTCACTATATTGTAGCCGACAAACAATCCGCTTCTTCCCGGAGAATCCTGAGGAAAGAATGCAGTCGACGGTGCTGGATCACAATATTTGCCTACTGTCAGACGGTCGGTGTTGAACAGATGCTTGTACTCTGCCATATAGTGCCACATTTGTGCCTCATTTTGGCAACACCATTCATATTGGTCAGGTGTGTAGCCTAGGATTGTGTGGAGATCTTCATTTGGCAAAGATACGGAAGTCAAATACACCAATTTTCCAAGATAGATGATCTTTTGCAACAATGTTGGGGCAGACTCTTTGAACTCGTATTCCGTCGACAACCAACAAAATACGCCATCTGAAACCAATTTCTCACGTCGGTAGTTGCAGATCATGTAGTCGTACAATCCGTCGACATATTTATAATTTGGATAATTCGCTCCGAGATAATATTCAAGAGAGAATCCCAAACGGCTTTTAGTACACAACACATTAGAATAGAATCCCGACACTATAGCCACATATTGCTTTGGCACATTCATGTCGGGAAGATTAGTCTTCAGGATCGAGAATGCGTTGTCAAGCTCTTGTTTTTCAGCAGACATATCTGGAAAAACAGAATCTGCATCTTGGAAAAACTCGCAATATGGTTTGCCGGTAGCGAATTTCTGGATGATATTTCTTGTCTCCATCTGATCCACATTTCCGATATTTAAAACGGCTTCTGTGTAGATGTCAAGAAAATTCATATCCGACGAGTCATTCGCAGCATAGACATCCTTCAGTTTTGCGAATTCTGATGCTGAGTTGGCATAGTTCAATCCCGTCAACTCTTTATCCAGTCGACGGAACTCAACGTCTACCCTATTCTCTTCTGGGATAGCCACTTTAGAAAATCTATCCTCTGATCTTGATCCGCAACCGACGAGTGTGGCCGCAGCGAAAATCGATGATATCAGTCTAACGGCAAATTTCATTTTTTACGATTATTTAGCGTACAATTTAGCTTTCAACTCTTTGATAGAATCATCAGAGATATAATCGTCGTAGTCCATACGTTTGTCGATGATTCCGTTTGGAGTAAGCTCAATCACACGGTTACAAACAGTCTGAATAAACTCATGGTCGTGGCTCGACATTAGGATTACACCCTTGAATGTCTTCAAAGTGTTGTTGAATGCCTGGATTGATTCCAAGTCCAAATGGTTGGTTGGAGAATCCAAACATAGAAGGTTGGCGTCCTTAAGCATCATACGTGAGATCATACATCTCATCTTCTCACCTCCGGAAAGCACATTACATTTTTTGTAGATCTCTTCTCCAGAGAACAACATTCTGCCCAAGAATCCACGGACATAACTTTCTGTTGTGTCCTCTGAATACTGAGATAGCCAATCCACCAAACTCAAATCAGAAGTGAAGAATTTAGTGTTGTCCATTGGAAGGTATGCGCTTGTGATAGTGTCCTCACCCCAGCTGTACTGACCAGCATCAGCCTTGATATTGCCGTTGATGATCTCAAACAAAGCAGTCATGGCACGTGGGTCGTGGCTCACGAATACAATCTTGTCATCCTTCTCAACCTGGAAAGTGACATCCTTGAAAAGAACATCTCCTTCAATGCTTGCAGCCAATCCCTTAACCTCAAGAACCTTGTTGCCTGGCTCACGTTTAGGAGTGAAGATGATTCCTGGATATTTACGTGTAGACGGTTGGATCTCCTCGATATTAAGTTTCTCCAACATCTTCTTTCTTGAAGTAGTCTGCTTACTCTTAGCCACATTGGCAGAGAAACGCTGGATGAATTCCTGAAGCTCTTTCTTCTTCTCCTCAGCCTTTTTATTCTGTTGAGCGCGCTGACGAAGAGCCAGCTGGCTAGACTCATACCAGAAGCTGTAGTTACCAGCGAACATTGAGATTTTACCGTAGTCGATATCCACAGTGTGTGTACATACGCTGTCCAAGAAGTGACGGTCGTGGGAAACGACAAGCACTGTGTTTTCGAAATTAGACAAGTATTCCTCAAGCCACATTACAGTCTCAAGGTCAAGGTCGTTGGTAGGCTCGTCGAGAAGCAGATTGTCTGGTTTTCCAAACAAAGCCTGTGCCAATAGCACACGCACCTTCTCTTTACCACTCAACTCCTTCATCAACTTGTAGTGCAACTCCTCTTTGATGCCCAGACCGGAAAGCAAAGCAGCAGCGTCGCTCTCTGCATTCCAACCGTCCATTTCAGCGAACTTCTCCTCAAGCTCACATGCGCGGATACCGTCCTCGTCTGTCATCTCTGGTTTTGCGTAGATAGCGTCTTTTTCCTGCATCACATTCCACAATGGCTCATGACCACGAAGCACAGTCTCGATAACAGTGCACTCATCGAATGCGTAGTGATCCTGACGAAGCACAGACAAACGCTCTCCTGGGGCAATAGTGACACTACCCTTTGTCGGAGTCAAGTCTCCGCTGATCACTTTTAGAAATGTTGATTTTCCTGCACCGTTTGCTCCGATGATTCCGTAGCAGTTGCCTGGTGTGAACTTTAGATTTACATCTTGGAAAAGGATACGCTTTCCAAATTGAACTACAATATCAGACGCTGTAATCATTATATAATTTTATTAATTTTCGTGTTGAATTTCAAAATTTTTGCAAAGATACAAAAATTTATTGATTTATAACATAAAAACATGAAGGGTCAACCGAAATAAAACGGACGACCCTTCATAATTCTAAAGTGAATTAGATATTATCTTCTAACAAACACTTTTTTTCTGCCTACAATATACAGACCTTTGTTTAGTCCGTCAAGTGCTTCACTCTCTTTGACATGCTGTTTCAACAGATATCCATTGATTGTGTAGACATTGACGAAAAGATCTACATCTGTCTTTTCCTCTGAAACAACCTGATCCACACCGACTGGACTATCCGCGTAGAATTCAATATTAATATCGTTATTGACAACAAATATTTAACAACCAGGATATCGATCTATATATTTGTATAAACGATAAAGATTGGATTTGTCACCATTCCAAATGTTATATAAAAAACGGTCCGAAACTAACACTGTATCTCCTTTAGCATAACGTCCATTTTCTGTCCATTGAATATAATCTGGTTGATCAACTTCATGATAGTAGGAAATATTCACATTGAATGAATCTCCTTCAGCTTCATCCAATTTCACAATTTGCATTGGTCTAGTCAAATCAATCACTTTATAAATATAACTTCTTGATGAGTCATCATATACAACTGTATAAATCGAATCATTTTTAAAATCATCATTTGATTTAACAGAAACCAATAAAGTATCGCCATAAGCAAATTTATAATTTCTTAGAGAGGCTATATCAGAGCAAAACGTTTCTTTTGTTGTCAAATTTGTGACAGTAGCAGAATCCTTCACTACTGATGATTGATAGTTTTCACAGATAAGAATATTGCCATATAGATCCAATGTGTCAGTTCTTTCAATGCGCAAATCCAAAAATGCCATTGGAATTGTATCTTTTTCAAAATGAAGAATGATAGTATCATCTGCAGTCAAGTAATAATCCCAAATATCTTTAAGATTTCCCATATTGGTTTCCCAATAAGAGAAATGATATCCGTTTTTAGATGCGTAAATCAAAGCTGGATCATGTGGATAAAAAAGCCAGTCTTTCTCCATGATTTTGCCTTCATACCAAAGTCCATTTCCACCGTAGACGATTCCTTTGGTAGTATCATCCGAGATAAATGTAAGATTGTATTTAGGCAATTCTTTGAAATATGCCAAAATAGTGTCATTATCTGACACTGTGTCTGTAGACAAACCTTTCACAGATTCCCAGCGATCAAATGTAAAACCATAATTAGGTTTCGCATACAGTTCTAGAGAATCTCCTACCGCTGTACTAATGTTTGACAGCGAAGCATATCCCTGTGTAGAATCTGCTGACATAACAAAGACATTACGATGCTGTAATTTATAGTTAGGATCATAATCATCTGACATTGCAAACGAAAACAATGTTGAAATGATAACCATCAACATCGATAAGAGTATTTTTTTATTCATACGCATTAATTTATGACTTAAAAGTTGATTTATAGATTTCGAATACAAAATTACAAAAAAACAAAAAATAAAGAATCCGTACCACTTGTTAATAGCAGTACGGATTTTAAATATTAACATTTTTTAACCGTCAATTTCTTATCAGTGTGAAATGGCCGATGTATGTTTTGTCGATCTCATCAATCTGAATCTCATACCAATAATCGGTAGACGGTAGGGCTCTTCCATTATATGTGCCATCCCACGCATCCATCTCGGCTGCTTTCATATCACACAGCTTTTTGCCAAAACGGTCGAAGATCTTTACCGTCGCTCCTGGATATTTGTCAATATTTTTGATCTCCCACACGTCATTTTCCCCGTCTCCGTTAGGTGTGAAACTTACAGGAAATTCCAACTCGTAAGTCGGAGTCTTGATAGTGGTGTCTGATTCACATCCCAACTCATCTTTGACTTTGACTTTATATGTGCGTCCGTATGTGGCTGGACTTAATGTTGAAGAAGACTGATAACCGTCGCCAAAATCAAACAGATATGCTCCGCTGCCACCTTCTGCTGCGAATTCAAATGCGTTGGCTCCACTCTCCTCTACCGAAACAATATGCGGTGTCGGAACAACATTGATGGCGAAATCATACGATTCAATACAAATTGAGCTTTTTGATTCAAGTTTTACATTTGCTGGCTCGTTTCCGTCGTAAGTGAATTTGTAGTTTTTCGACACAGTGTCACCATCAATAGTCCAGATATATTGGTAACCTTTGCTTCCGTCAACAAATAATTTAACTTCTCCACCTTCACATAATGATGTGTCGGAAGGGACATTTAGTGAGATGGCTTTTTCAACAAAGATTCTCTTAGTCACTGGATTGATTTTGCATCCGGCTGGCGTTCGGGCTTGAGCTTTATATTCTAAGGATTCAATTTGATGGCTAAATCCTCCTAATATATAATCAACATCCCTAGAAGGTTTTGGGTATTCTGTTATTCCTCCGATTCCTGCCCAATGCCAAGATTCTTTTTCCCATTCCGATGGCCCGCGTGATCCGAATCCAATATAGACAGAATCCTTCAAATAATTATTTGATGAGAATATTGCATTCAGTGTCACTTCTTCACCTTCACATATACTATCCGCTGATGCTTCTAGTGTCAGTGTCGGAATCAAATCTATTGTAGCTGTTGTAGTGTCTGACTGGCTCTCACAATATTTTCCAGAAACTTTAACTGTGAATATTGTAGTGGTGTCTAGTTTGGCCTTCACGATTGTAGGATCATTTGTCGGACCGACCGCACTGAATTTTGCACCGTCGATACTCTTTGTCCACTCAAACTTCAGATTGTCATTCATTCCGTCGACGGAAGCTTTGATCTCAACTTCTTCATTTGGACATAAAACTGTTGTGTTGTTGTCGAATGAAACGGAGAATGCGGGCTCCACCTCCACTTCTTGAGTCCATACTACTTGTTCACATGCATTGTCACTTTTTGTAGTGACTAAAACTATAGTCGTTTTTGTCAAATTGTAGGTATGCCTTTGTAGTGTGCCAGGGTCGTCATTAAATGTCACACCTCCATCTTCGCTTGATTTCCAAATCAAATCATCTACATTCTCTGCTGTCGGGATGATTGTGACGTCTTCTCCTTCACAAACAGCTGTTTTATCTATAGACACAGAAAGTTTTGGCTGTTTCTGAATCCTTATATTGATGCTCTGGGTCTCTGCTGAACATGCGGAGCCTTGCAACGTCAATTCATATTTTGTCTCCTCAGCAGGCGTAACTTTATAAGCCTTCTTCTTGACGATATCGTATGGATCTGGATCTCCATTTGCGGTGAATGTTACATTTTCTGGGTTTCCACTCTTCAAATCCAATTCTAGAGTCACTTCTGTTCCTTCACAAACAAGATCCTTGACATCTGATTTCAATTCGAAATCAATTTTTGGCTCAACCTCTACGATGGCTGGTTGTGAATATACCTCATCACAAACAGATCCTTTGACACTCAAATAGTATGACGTCGATTTGTTTGGTGCGACGGTGCTGATTTCAGAAATCTTGGTTCTCATTCCGGCTGTTTCGCTCCACCATGTCACAGAGGCTGGATCATTTGTGCCATAGTCTTTTGTCAATGTCACACTTTCTCCCTCACAAATCAATGATTTGTCGGCTGTCAGAGTCAATGCGTCCGCACTCTCCACCTCTATTTCTATCTTTTGCTCGACAGATGGACAGACATCTCCATTCATGGTGACTTTGTAAGTGGACGTGCTTACTGGAGTGTCTTTATAGGATGACACTGCGTTTATCTCAATATCATTCTTCTCCCATTTTGATGAGTTTGGTGTGCCGACTAAGTTTTTGACTGCTAAATTAACCTCTGTTCCGGCACATATTTTTCCATTCACATCACTTACTAAATCAAACGATATTGGTTTCTCCACTTCAATCTTTATAGGGTCCACTTTGAATGCTCCGCAAGCTCCATCGCTTGGTGTGCCGGCATAGACGTAGATTGTTTCGTCTGGTGTGATTTTGTTTCCACTTTCAGGTGTGAACTCTGTATATTTATTACCGTCTGTACTCTTATACCAAACGATTCCATTTGATTCTCCTGTCACAGTGAATGTGACATCCTCCCCTTCACAAATTTTAGTTTTGTCTGCAGATAATGTGAATGAAAGCGGATGGTCCACGTAAGCTGTGGTGTCAAATTTTGTCTCACCGCACACATCTCCGGAAACAGTAACCTCAAATTTGGTTGTCTCGCTAATGTTTGCTGAATATTTGTTGTCGTTCAAAGTGATTGGATTGCCGTTGGCTGTAGCTGTTATTATAGAAGGATCATAGGAATCTTTTGTTAGAAGAGATAATTCTATATCTCCGCTTTCACAAATTCTGTCTTTATCCAAGGCCAAAGAGAACTCAGGTTTGTTTTCAGCCTTAATGGTGATGATAAATGAAGAAAAATTTTTACATACTTCTGTATCTACCTTTGATGTGACTCTGAAAGAAGTTTCTTCTGTGACCTCAAAACTATTTGTTGTTTTAGTGCTTTCAGTTTCCCATTTTGTGAAATCTTTTTCACCTTTCTTACGGTATTCCCAATCCCAAGATGTTAGGTTTAAGTTTTCTTTTAAAATGAAAGAAACAGTGGCAGGTGCACAAACAGCTTCTTCGTAACCTAATGTTTTTAGAACAGGTGATGGCACAGTTTCCAGATTAAGTGCTATAGGTAATACCACATATAAACTTATTTTTCTGGATATAATAGATTGGCAAGCGTCACTTGTGGCTGTAACTGTGTATGTTATACCTTCTGTAGGGAAAAATACAAGGTTATTGATGTCCACAGGTTTGCCGTCGCTTCCTTCTATTTCATATTTATGATTTTTTGAGTTATGGCCTTCAGCGATATTTAGGTGCAGTTCTGTTTTATCTCCACTGCAAATGATATTATTATCGACGTCGAAAGTGAAATCTGGAATAGATTCATAGTCCATTTTAAATGTGATTGTTTCCGATTTGCATTTTCCATCTTTGCTTTCTGCGTATGCTGAGACTTCTGTTTCTCCTATTATTTCGGCTATATCTGGAAAAATAACGAATGCCTCCGACAATGTCACTTCCGCTTTTCCTTCATGGGAGCCATATTTCAAAAAGACTGACTCAGCCTCTCCTGATGTGATTTTGAGTATGACTGTTGGCAATTCTGTAGCACAGAACATCTGGTCGTCAACTGGTTTCAATTCTATTGGCTCTCTTACGTCGACATTGATATATAATGTGTCGCTCTTGCAAGTGTCGTTGATTGCGTAGATCATATAGTTTGCCGACTTTTTGTCAAGAGAAATTTTCCAGACATTATCTGTAGACGTTGGGGCTGGAGACATAACTTTCGCAGCTTCATACTTTTTGTCCGCACCCATAGCGGCGATGTAGAAATCATCCACATTTACCTTGTTGGTCTGGATCACATTGATGTCTATAGCGTCAGGAGTGGCACAGAAAACAGTGTCGATTTTCTTTACCTCCTTGTCGGCGTAGAATGAGAATTTAGGAGCGCGGCATTCGCTCTCTTTACATTTGAATCCGACAACGTTTGTGATATAGTAAACGGAGCATTCGTCTTTGTGTCTGCCGGTAGCCGCTACTTCTTCCGCCACAGTTTCTGTCTCTCCTATCACAACTCTATACAATGTTTCTAAATTTCCTGTATATTCATAGTCGACGGAAGTTGATGAAGCTGACAAATTGCTCCACGTCGCTCCCCCATCCACAGATGTCTGCCAAATGAACGCAGCGTCTGGATATTCCTTCAACAAATCATTTAGACCAGACATCACAACTTTATGAGGCATTTCATCCGTACATTCAAAACCAGACAATAGATGCAAACCGTCATTTCCATCTATACAAATTGTAGGTTTAGGCATTGTCTCGCCACATATTGTTATAGACAAATCATCGATTGCGAAATCTAACCAATCATTACAAGAGACGTTGTCTTGGTTATAGGAATAGTCGAGTGACAATTCTACTGTGATTTCACCAGAATATCCAGTTGGGACTGAGAATGGGACCGAAGCCAATCTTTTGCCAAATCCCCCTTTGAAACTCAGTGGCACAGATTCCGCAGCCAACTCGTTTCCTCTATTGTCATAAACGACCATCTTTGTGACTACATTTGTTCCCCATTCGGATCCCTTACACATAAGTGCAGCGTTAAACATGAATGTTTTACATGGACAAAGAGGTATAGATATTGTTTTTTTATAAAAAATTGGATTTGCTTTGTTGTCTCCCTTATTCATACGGATGAACGCAAAAGCATTACCTACTTCAGATGGCCTGAAATAGGAGACGTCGTTGGGTGAAACAACCCCATTAAAATTGTTGGGCGCAAATTGAATATTTTTTTTACAATTTGAGCCGTCCCAATCACAAGACATATAATAGATTGCTGAATCTGGTATTGAACAGATAATATACTCTCCATTTTGAGACATTTGTTCTTTACCACCTGGAGTATAGGCATTTAACGCCATTCCAGAATTTGTGCCATATGACAATGTATCACAAACGCCGAAATCCTCTTTCCATAGTTCTCTCAACGTCTCTTTATACTGGCAATTAGGTTCTGGCTTTATGCTTGAAATAGTGTTTGATATAGAATAAAAAGCACATCCATTTTTAGGGGCATTGTGAATGGCAATGTATTCAGCTTGTTCCTTAGCCTCATTGTCAGTAGGACTTGCAGTGACAATCACACGAAAGACAGATGTCTCAGTACCGTCGACAACCATCTTTAATTTAGACTTATTGATACCACTTTGGTCATTTATATTTGACCACGTCAAACCACCGTCTTCAGACTTCTGCCATAATACATAAACAGAATTATCTATTTTCTGCCATGCCTCGAGCACTGAGTTGACAACGGAGAATTGAGCCTCGTAAGAGCATGTGTTGCCTCCTGTAGCCGACGCTATTGCACTCTCTTCAATCTTCATGTCTGGCACATTCACGTCTTCATCATAACGATAAAGAGAGATATCATCGATCACAAAGTCATTTCCGACACCAGAAAGAGAATTGTTTATAATCTGTAACGACAGTTTATCTCCATTATTGGCGGTGAAATCGGCATAATACTCGCTCCATTTATGCTCTGCGAATGGACTTGTCCCTGCATATTCCCACAATGGAATCTCCTTTGTGTCAATTTCCGCAATCACATCATTGGTGGCTCTGTTTTTAACAATAAGTGTCAACATAGCCTCTTGTGCCGGAAAAGAAGTCACACTTGATGTGAAAATTTTGAATCTATATTTTTTAGCATCGCATAGGTCAAAATCAATATCCTGTCCGTATATGGTTTCTCCGATTCCCGCTCCCGAATTGATGATCAGCATCGCACCATTTTGATTTCCTGTATGGTCTCGTCCATAGGTGAAATAATTTCCTGTGCCTCCGCATATCTTAAAACGGTTGTATGACCATGCTGTGCTATTTGCTATACCATAGAAGCCATCGATAATCTGACCACATTGTTCTTTTCCTGACGGTCTTTTCACATAGTCAGTAATAGGAATAGGACCTTGATCGTATATTTTAACTTCCTCATAATCTATGAAATGATGATTGGGAACAAACATTGTGGGATCTGCAAAATTTTTTATGACGGTGTCTTCCGCAACTCCGAAATCCTCTCGCCATACCAACGACCATGATTGGGAAAACACAGTTGCAGACAATTGTAAAGTCGCAATTGTTGTAAGGCAATGCTTTATAAAGTTTTTCATATATATCTTATTAAACCCTATTGTTAAATTATATTCGCAAACTCCTGCAAATTTAATATTTCTTAACAATTTAGGCAAGAATGTCAGTAAACAATGCGAAAATGGGAAGAATGGTATATATGAATGGGAAAAAATAACGATGGACGATACGCAATTATGAATTATGCATTATGAATTACGAATTATTATAAATTGTCTTGATTCGTTCAAGTCGACGCGAATGTCTTTGTAGCTGTCCTGATCAATCAACATTGGTATACCGAGCTTCTTGGCTATCTTAATGGCTGAAGCTGTGTCTATGCTTCCTAATCCGATTGGAACATCTGTATTTGAAACTCCCGGTTTGACAAAATCTTTGAAATGTAGTGATTCTACCCTACTCTCATTGCGGGTGAAAAATGCGATAGGATCCTCTCCTCCCGCCGCACACCATCCTAAATCAAGCTGGAATCCTACTTTACCGTCGCACAAATCAACCAATCTCTCCAATGCTGTCACTCCATTGATTTGTACTGCGGTGTCTGGTTGATTGTTGTGGATGAGCAGACGTGAACCATAAGACTGAAGCTTTTCTGCAGCGTCGCTCAACTCTTTCGCTCTCTCTTGCAAACTTGTCTCATTAAGCTGACTTGGCATTCCTACCACAAACTGTTTGATCCCATATTCGTTTGTCAATGTGATCATCTCGTCGACGGATTTTTCTATTGATTCTGTCACAACATGGATTGATTGTACTCCTAATCCGATGCTTTTCATCAACTTATAAAGATGCTGGAATTTCATCATTGTCCAAAATGATGGGTTGTTGTGTGTCAAACCTCCTAGAAGGATGCAAGGTTCAACATAATCGATTTCCAATGCTCTTACTGCAATCAACAGATCTTCTTCCTTCATTGCCTGCTTTGAGCATGGACCATAGAGATTTAAGCCTATTTTCATTGATACTTTTTTAGTGTGGCGCAAAATTATAAATATCGACATAATTCAACCAATGATATGGGCAAAAAAGTCTATATTTGTGAACAAATTCTTAATTTTTGAAGAATTTTGAGCATTTTTTTTAGAATTCCAAACACAGATGAGCAAACGACTAATCGTCATACTCGGACCGACGGCTATCGGAAAAACAGGACTCAGCATTCAAGTTGCTGAACGTCTTCACACGGACATAATTTCGTGTGACTCTCGTCAGTTCTATAAAGATATTCCGATTGTCACAGCCGCACCGTCTGCGGAAGAGTTGAAGAGAGCCAAACATCATTTCATAGGAATGCTTGGTCTTGACGACTACTATAGCTGCGGACGTTTTGAGATTGAGGCTTTGGCAAAACTGGAAGAGTTGTTTGCCTCTCACGATGATGTGGTGATGGTAGGTGGATCGATGCTCTATATCGACGCTCTTTGCAACGGAATAGACGACCGCCCGAATGTGGATGAAAAATTGCGTGATGAGCTGTGGAAGCGGTATGAGACGGAGGGTATCAGCAATATGCTGGGTGAACTGAAGATTCTTGACCCTGAATACTATGAAGAGGTTGATCCTCATAATTATAAGCGTATTATTCACGCTCTGGAAATTTGTCTGGAGACGGGAAAGCCTTATACTGAGATTCGTAAGCAGGAAAAAAAACAGCGTCCGTTCGACATTGTGAAGATCGGGCTTACTCTCCCTCGTGAGGAGATGTACGACAGAATCAATCGTCGCACTTATGTGATGATTGAAGACGGTGCGGAAGCAGAAGCTCGCAACGTCTATCCATATCGACATCTGAACAGCCTTAACACAGTGGGATTCAAAGAGTTGTTCGCATATATTGATGGTGATTATTCATTGGAGAAAGCTATTGAGGAAATTCAGAAGAACACTCGCCGATACGCAAAAAAACAGATGACTTGGTGGAAGCGAGACCAGGAGATCAATTGGTTTTCGCCTTTTGAAAAAGATAAAATATTTGAATTTTTAGGAATATGATCATAGATACTCATTCCCATATTTATATGGATGAAGACTACCCTGACGACAAAGCGGAGGTAGTTGAACGATTGAAAGCCGCTGGTGTAGGCAAAGTGATATTGCCAAATGTGGATTTGAGCACCATTCCGCAGATGCACGCATTGGCAGACACTGATCCTGGATTGTTCTCGTGTGCGATGGGCCTGCATCCTACAGAAGTGAAAGAGGATTGGCAGAGTGTGCTTGATGAGATGTTTGCATATCTTCCTCAACGCAAGTATTGCGCTTTGGGCGAGATTGGCATTGACCTCTATTGGGAAGACGATTTCAAGGAGATTCAGATAAAGGCGTTTGAGCAGCAGGTCGACGTCGCTATTCAAAACGATCTGCCTATTATCATCCATCAGCGTAAGGCTCTCGATGAATGTACGGCATCACTGAAGAAATTCGACAAATCCAAACTGCATGGTGTGTTCCACTGTTTCACTGGCAATATCCACGAAGCTGAACAGATGATGAAACTTGGAGATTTTGTTTTGGGAATAGGCGGTGTAGTGACATTCAAGAATGCAGGAGTGGCTGCTGCGGTCAAGGATATTCCGTTAGACAGGATCGTGTTGGAGACAGATGCCCCGTATCTTGCTCCGGTGCCTAAACGTGGACAGCGTAATGAGACCGCGTTTATCGCATATACAGCCGCCAAAGTGGCAGAAATCAAGGAGATGGATGTCGACGCTGTGGCAGATGCGACGTCGAAGACAGCAATCGATATGTTTGGATTATAGTGTCGATATTCTTAAATTTATCTCGTCATTCCTCAACTTTCCATCCTTCAATCGTCCTTTCCTCGCTTGAGAAATTCACTCCGATCTTAACAATCGGTCTGCCATCCGTGCGGTATGGCTCGGCATAACCCTTTTCATTTATCTGTGCAAGTGCTTTCTCCGCACTCTCATCCACCTTGAATTCGATGATGAAAATCTGTTTTGGGGCGAATAGAATGCAGTCGAGGCGACCTTTCGACGTGTTGACCTCCGACTGAGTGTAGAAACCAAGCCAACGGAACAAGACGTAGATGACCGTCTGAAAATGTTTCTCATTCTTATTGTTCAGCACGTTTGGAATCTGCACAAAAAACTCCTTCAACAGTTCGAAAGCCTCATCGATTTTTCCTGCTTTGAGTGCGAAGTAGAATTTTTGCATATTCAATTTTCCATCTTTTGATGAGCATCCCACCCACGATGGCATCAACACTTCAAGCATAGATACACGAACTTCATTGTTAGGGTAAGATAAAGTATAGACTTCCGACTCTCTGTCGTAATCCTTAATCGTAAGATATCCAGCCTGAAAAAGCAATGGATAGACGCTTCTGCTGTCTTCCTGTGACACATAGAAATCCGACTCGAAAAGTTCAACACTCTCAAAATCAAGTATCTGGGCATTGTGTTTCTTCAAATGATCTATCACGTAGGAAGACGTTGCAGTCTCAAACCAGAAGTTTTTCAGCTCCTTCTTGCTGAATGCCGACAGGACACTTAGAGGATTGAAGACATCTGTTTTCTTTTTTGAAAAATGGTATCCGTCGTATTTAGTTTTCAGTTTCAGAGCCATTTCATCAAAAGAAATTTCCTCATTTCTCGCAAAAAACTCGATGTCTTCTCTGAAATTCTCCATCAATTCATCTTGAGTTATGCCACAGATGTCGCAAAACGCATCATCCATAGAGATGTTTTCCAGATTGTTGAGCGTGGAGAAAATGGAAACTTGAGAGAATCTAGATATTCCTGTGATGAAAACAAACTGCTCAAACTGCTCGTTCACCTTCACCTGCTGATACAGCTCCTGAAGAACTGGTTTTACATCTGCTAATTTTCCATCGTGAAGATGAGCCAACAGCGGAGAATCATATTCGTCGATCAGGATCACGGCTTTGCGACCGGTATTTTTTACCGCTGTCTGAATAAGATTTTTAAAGCGCACGCCATTGTTCTTCTCCTCTGTCTGTATGTCATATTTTTTTTCATACCACCATAATGTGTTGCCGATATATGAATACATTCCGTCTACATCCATATCCTTGCATCCGCTCATATCAAACCTGAAGACGGGATATTTGATCCAGTCCTTCTCCAACCTACTTATTTTCAGATCCTTGAACAGTTCTCTGTTTCCCTCGAAATATTGCTGGAGTGTGTTGATAAGCAAAGACTTGCCGAAACGGCGAGGACGAGAAAGGAACACAAATGTACGATTTTTTATCATCTCATACATCCGTTCAGTCTTGTCGACGTATGCATAACCATCCTCAATGATGGCCTTGAAATCCTGTCGTCCTATCGGATATGGTTTTATCATAATGCTCTCTTATTCAATTTACTCTGCAAATATAATGATTTTCGATTGATTTTTCTAAATCTTTAGTCATCAACCATCTATCATTTCACCAATACACTTTTCCCATTCACCACATACACTCCCGTCTTTACAGGAATTTCAACCTTCATTCCTGCCTGCATATACAACTCTTTGACTATGCGTCCGTTAATGTCGTGTATACGGATCCATTCGCCTTTGTCTGTGCTCTCCACAACGATTTCTCCATTTATGCTGTAGATGATTAGCGAAGAATTGTCAGCGATGCTGTTTTTCACCTCTGTCAAATCTCCTGCCAATGCCTTGACTTCCTGACGTGACAAGATTATCCAGCGTTGGTTGGAAGCTGAGTTCTGATGGTCAAAACGAGAGGTTGAGACATTGTTGGATGAAGATGTCAACGCATTCGGTTTGTCTGATCCATTTGCGAAAGTCATCCAATATGATTTAAGATTGAAATCATTTGTCACCACATTCTGTCGTGAGCCGAGCATCTGGATTCCAAAATTGTCATTGTCAGACAAATTGAGGCGTGAATTGCTGCAAGAAAGCGATTTCTCCGACTCTATGTTCTTCAAATCATAATATTGCGTAGTCGGGTTGAAACGTATCTGCCATGCGTACGAATGATCTTTCAGCACCGTCTTCCAATCACTCTTCTGCATTTGCAGATTGCTTCCGTTTGTTTTAAGCATAGAGAATTCAGATCCATTTAGATCGTTGGCTGAAAGGATGTAGTAGTATTCATTGTCGTCCTGAATGAATGTGTAAGCTGGCGACGCGAATGCTCCCGACACAGGAGGCAGATTATCCTCTCCCAACGACTGGACGATAAGAGCGTTTGCGTAGTATAGCATACGTGTGCCATTGTCTTCATGCGCACCGTTGATTCCGTATGGCCAGAAATGAGTTTTGTCTCCTTTCAGATGAGCATTGTTGTCATTTTCCAAGAAAGCCAGAATTTGGTCTGTTCGCTCGCCAAGCCAAAAACCACTGCTTGTTTTCTCTCGGTAGACGCTGCTGTTATACCAAGTTTCTGTTGTGCCGACGCCCACGGCATGTGCCATCTCATGTTGGATTGTGCCTGTACGCTGGTAGCTGGCGTTTGGCCCCACACGCATCCAGCCTCCATAGCTGCAGTCGGCAGTCTCGGTGCTGGCTCCATAGTTCACAGTCATGTTTATACCTTTGATGCTTGTCAGGTTGTTCCAAATATCCACAGCATCTTTCACAGCTGAATTTATACGTCCGTTCTCTTCCGAAGATCCACCATTGTTGTAAGTCCATGTGATTTGTCCCATAGGCAGTGTGCAGATTTTGATTGTCTTACCATACCCCACTACATTTTGATTAGTCATCGCATACGGACGTATATAATAGAATGTTGATGGATTCAGATTTTCAATCACATAGATATCTCCATTGTTGCTGAACGATTTTGTCGATCGGCTGTCTCTTATCGTTGGATTGGTTCTCGTTCCGTAGCAAAATCCTTTCTCCACAATTCCGCTGCCTGAGAATGATGCACGGCCAAAAGCCATTGTCGCTCCTCGTGCATGACGTGGGTCAGTAGTGACAGTTGGGACAGGTCCGCTTGCATGGCTGGTCTTGTAGAAAAGCATCAGATCATCCAGTTTTAAAATCATTTCATTGACATCTGCGACGGATTTGTTTTCATCAGCATGAATTTTCTTAGCTTTGCTCAATGCCTCTGCAATTTCTGCGTCTTCACTTGCTGCCGGCTCGGCTTCTGAGATCAAATCAGCTAGCTCAGAATATAGGTCGACGGAAGATTGTGCCGACTCTGTAGCCTTGCGAAGGTCTGACACTATTGAGGAAAGATTCTGTGTAGACGGTGAAGAAATCCATGATTGGGCGTTTTCGGTAGCCTCTTTCAGATTCTTACGATGTGTGGCATTCATTGTTTTTGTCAGCAATTCGTTTGCCGCATCCACACGTTTCGATAATTCTTCAGCAAGATAACCAGTTGATTCTTCGCCGACAATGTATAATTTCACAAAATCAGCCACCACTTTGGCTGAATTAGCCGAACCGTTGGACACAGCCTTGAATCCAATCTGTATGCGCCCCGTCGTCTCCTTGGATAGAGAGAACGAAACCTCATCTGATTTCCATTGATCAGATGGAAATGACGACATCGACGACATTTTTGCATTGCCGTTTTCAGGAATCCATCCAAGCAAACTATAGCCATTGTTGGAATTACTGCCATTGAAGAATGCTGTCTGGATTTTATAGTTTCCGGCTGGAAGAGTCACAGTCTGGAAAAATTTCATTTCCTGATCCCAACCAGTGCTCAAAGCAAGACATCCGCCTTTGGAATTTTCATATCCGGCAGACGGAACCTTTCCGTAAGTGTTGAACGTTTTGGCAGTACCATATTCATAGATTCCGCAAACCGTATAATCCACGCTGAAATCCTTGTTCCAACCATATATCGGCAGAATTTCCTGAGCCACATTCCCCTCTTCTGAGATGCGGTAGTCGAAATGAGACTCATCATCAAAACCGGCGTTTTGGAGATAAAGGTCAGAGACATCAATGTCGGCCCATGCGAGCGACGATAATGTGGATAGAGCAAATATAGAAAAGTAACGTCTTTTCATGGTATATGTGTTTAAGATTCAAATTTATATGGCAAATATAAGAATGTTTTAGAAAAATAATGATACTTTTGTTTAAGATTACAAGATACATAGATTTATTTTTATGCCACGATATTTCTTATCAGTTATAGTTTTGTTTACTGCCACCCTTTCATTCGCTGATGTCAACATTTACGATTTTTTGGAAGGTGTTTGGAGTACAGGAGAAATTTATACGAGTACTTTGTATACAAATGAAATGACAGATGAAGATGGAAATGTCATAAGAGACGAAGATGGAAATGTTGTTTATAATACTGTTGGAGATTACAGGACATATTATCGTTTAGTTAAAGACAAAGAGATTTTGGAATTTGAATATTTGAGATTTGGAAACGATAATGGAGATCTAGAAGAAAATGTGACTCCAGAATACATATCTAATTATCAATTTATTGCAATTTATAAGAAAGGAGAATCGTTCCCGAATGATCTTATGTTGAGTGAGATTGAGGATGAATATTCAAATACGGTAGTCCTATTGAAGAAAAATTATAACAAATACGATAGAATTTATCGTGACAATTTTATAGTTTCTGATGTTATTTATGAAAATGGACAATGGAGTTTATCAATAGATAAAGAAAAATTCAAAAAAATGGATCCATCAGAACTTCCAAATTATTTTTGGAAGTCACTCTATGAATATTCTATCAAATCAAGAGAAGACTATTTCGCTATTTTTTTCAACAAAAAGGTTGGTGTATATATAAAAGAAGATACAGAAGAATCTGCAGACTCAGCGGACCCCCAAAAGACACAAATCAATCTTGTAGAGATTCGTGATGTAAATGAAAACAACGCATACTATCATGTTGAGCCTCTTGGCAAAAGTGATATAGGAGACGGTGATGGTTGGATTCCTGCGAGAGATATAGTATTGGTTTCCGATATGATTCTTAATATAAACCCAACAAATAAGCAGATTGAGAAATGAAACGAATTCTATTCATAATAACACTATTGATTAACAGCATTTTTGCTTTTTCTCAACAAATGAGCAGATGCGATTGTGTGCAAGGCTTGTGGATGATTGAAGACGAGTATAAATTACTATATGATTCCGCTTCTGCCGCAAATATCAAAAGCAATGTTTATGAGACGTTGGGAGATTACCGAACTTATTACATTCTAGTGAAAGATGATCATATGTTGGTGATGGATTTCTTGAGATTCATACGTAATGCAGAAAAGAAGGAGTTTGATTATCAGCAAGAAAATACCGCATGTTATCAGTTTATGTTAGTCAAAGACTCGTATCTTAAGGAGGATACCGTTCCCGATGAATTTTTGTTTAGAGGTGATATGGAAGATGTCAATTCTAATACTATTATGACTTTCCGACAAGATTATAATTTTAAAACGGATAGAATACGACGAAACAACGTAAATGTCTCATCTATATCTTGTGCGGATGGATATTTGAATTGGTCTCTTCCTGAAGACGGTTGGGCTTATCAAGGAAACTACAAAAAGGCCGAGTTTATAGAATTACCAGGCTATTTTCTTAACGAATTATTCAATTATTCTGTAGCAACAAAAAGAGACCATTTTGCAAAGTATCTAGGTAAGAAAATTGGTGTGGTGTTTGAAAAGAGCAAATCAGAATACAATGATTTTGATATCATTGCCGCTTCTAAATTCCGACATGTTGTAATCACAGAAGAAACCGATACCACATATCATGTTGTGCCACTTGGCGATAGTATGATCGAAGATGGCTGGAAGAAGAAGGAAGATGTGAAATTGTTGAGAGATATGATTTTATATAAAGACGCGACATTGTCACGTCCAAACAAATAATTAGAAATCTATAAATAATGCTTGCAGAGACGTGATTTTTATCGCATCTCTGCTTTTATAATTGTCATTTTTTTGAAAAATTTTGCATAAAAAAAAGCATTTATTTATTTTTGCCGATGTCTAAATCGGTTTGCATCGTTTTAATGGATATTACTAACACACTAATAATCAATTAATCGTACAAACTCAATTTTTCACATATACTCTAAATTTTATACATGTTTTAGAGACTGTTTATACTTAACTTAAAGTTGGATTATAATAGAGGATTGTTAAGGACGGAACGTCCTACCCCCTCCTCTCAAGTGCGAGCCGAAGGCGAGCACTTAAAATAGTACAACTGCTCAGTCTTATGAACTTGCAGAAGTGGATGTGTTCGTGCCTCAAACATGTTTTTACTTCTATAATTAAACTTAAACAGCTTTTTTATTTGAGATTTATTTGCGAAACTTAATAACATAAACATGAAAAACTTAAAACTAATTATTCTCATTGCATTCGGTAGTGTCATCGGATGCGTGAATGTTTGGGGTGAGAAACCCTCCGCGCAAATCACGGTTGAAACGTCCGGTCGCACACCGCAGACGATCAGCATGTATGAGTCGGGCAAGATGTATTTTTCTGGAGATTTCTTAGTGTTTGAGTCGTCAGCAGAATCAAACCAGAATCCTGTCAAGATTGATTTGAAGGAGATCGAAAAACTTTTATTCTCCGCTGGTGATGCGTCAAAAGTGGATGATGCTTTGTATGTGTCATCATTTAATGTCTCACCTAATCCAGCAAAAGATTTTATCACTCTTCAACTTCCTTTTAATGAGGAGCGTCCATATTCTATTTACGATATGAGTGGTAATATTGTAAAGTCTGGCTCTGTAAGCAGTGGTGAAAAAATAAATGTTGAATCGCTTTCTGCAGGAATGTATTTGATCAATATAGGTAACATGTATATTAAATTCAACAAGTTATGAAAAGGTTTTCAATTCTCTTATTTGCGTTCTTTTTAGGCCTGTTGTTGTGGGCGGAAAGATCTATCATTTTTTATTTGGGTAATGAGGAGAAAGAGAGTGTCAAGATTTCAGATGTTGACACAGTGCGTTTTAAGGATGGAAAGATCTTGGTTGAAGGAAAAAATAAAAAGTCTTACGATATTTCAGATGTTGACAGCGCGACATTTGATTTAGGTTCGAAAGACACCGTGTTTATCACATACAACAATAATTCTGTGGTTGTTGAGAATCCATTTGGAGCAGATGCTATTGAGACAAATACGAAAGATGCTCATGTCTCTCTGGTTTCCCACGTCGGAAAAAAAGGAGTGGTCTATTATTTGTCTGGTTCTTCGTCAGATGGTGTGTTTGAATTAACACCAGACAAGTCGTTCACTTTGGTGTTTGATAATCTGTCTCTTTCCGGACAGCAATCCCCTATTGTTCTCAACAAAGGACAGAATGATGAATCATTTGCAGCGACTGTCCATTTGATAGGAAAGTCGGAGTTGGCTGATGGAACTTATAACAAATTGAAATCTGCCATTTATTCAAAGTCAAAACTTAAAATCAGTCAGGACAGTTTGGCGAGAGAAGGAGAGTTGACAATACGAGGAAACAAACAGCATGCCATTAATTCTGCTAAAAGAGTTGAGATATACAGTGGAAATGTAATTATAGATCAGGCGGAAGGCGACGGAATTAACGCTGATGGTTTGGAAATGTATGGAGGAAAGTTGACTATTAAAGATACAAAGAGTGATGGTGTCGATTGCAGTGAATTTATCTATATTGAGGATGGTGAAGTATCTTTTGAAGTCTTTTCTGATGACAGAAAAGGATTGAAGTGTGACAGTGTCATTGAAATCAAAGGTGGAAAGATCACTGCTGATGTGACAGGCAAAGGATCGAAGGCTATTAAAGCAAAGAAGAAAGTGCAGGTCAACGGTGGAGAATTGACTGTATCGCTTGACGCCAAAGAACCGTTTGCCGGCACAGACAATGATTATGGTTACAATGCCGCGATTGCCTGTGATGGTGATATTGAAATTGGAGGAAGTTGTGATGTGAAAGTCAAGGGTTCCGGCGTCGCTGCAAAAGGATTGAATTCAGACGCGAATGTAGTGATCAGTGGAGGAATTTATTCGGTGGACCTTACTGGTAGCTATTACGATGAGAAAGCTAATCATGACACTGTTTCTTGTATGGGTATCAAGTGTGATGGAAATGTGACAATCTCAGGAGGAAAGCAAACAATCAAGATCGGTGTCGACGCAAAACTGGCTAAGGGTATCAAGGCAGACGGTGATTTGACAATCACAGACGGAGAGTTGACAATCGATGTGAAGGGAGGATATTTCATCACTAAAGATGGTGGTTCAGGCGGACAATCACAAGGAGGACAATCACAAGGAGGATGGAATCCTGGCGGTTGGAACCCAGGTGGCTGGAATATTGGTGGAAGCTCAAAACCTGATTATGAATATGCAACGTCGAAAGCTATCAAGGTGGAAGGCGACGTTACGATTACAGGAGGCGACAACAAACTTTCTGCTTCGTCAGGTAAAGGTTTGATTTGTGATGGAACAATCACGTTGGGACGTGAAAACGGAAGCATCAATGATTTTGTCCTTTCCATTAGTGCTGGCAGCCGTGACGGTGAGAAATATGTCATTCCTGGAAATTCAATCGAGATGGAGCGAACAAAGTATCATGGATATCCTAAAGGAATCAGATCTGGCAAATCTATTGTGATAAACAGCGGAACAATTGATATTTATGCTTTTGATACCGGTATTTTGGCACAAGAGATTAAGATTAATGGTGGAGATATTGAAGTGGATGCTCCATATGATCAGGGAGTTTTCGGAAAAGAGAAACTTGAAATCATGGGTGGTGATCTAAGAGTGTTGTCGTCATACGAGGCATTGTCTGGAGCCATTATCAGATTAGGAGGCGACAGCAAGACATACGTTGTGGCGGATGACGATGCTTGGAATGCCACAGATGGCAATGAGAGTTCTAAGAGTGTACATATATATGTAGAAGGTGGATTACACTATGCACAATGTATGGGAGACGGATTGGATTCCAACGGAGACATGATAGTTTCGGGCGGTATCACAGTTGTGGCGCAGAGTCATTCTCTAAACTCTCCATTGGACACAGATACAGGATGGAAACACCAGGGGGGATTTGTCTTTGCTGTGGGAGGAAATGGAATGTTCAATGAGTCAATTCCAGTAGAGTCGAAGGGACATATCTATAGCAGTGACATCTCATTGTCTAAGGATCAATATATTTTGGTGGCTAATGATGCCGGACAGGTGTTGGCAGCGATCAAGATGCCGTTTGATCCTTTGACTAGCAACAGAAAGAGTGGCGCCGTATGTGCGTACAATTCTGAAGTGAAGAATTATAAGTTCTATGTTGGAAACAGCTTCAACGGAGCTATGGATTATTTCGATGGACGTTTCGGCATGTACACTCCGGCACAAAATTTCAGCATCAACGGTTTCACTAGCTTTCAGGTCAGCACACAGACTGGTAATGGTAGTGCCTTCGGTGGTGGAGGCGGTGGCGGATTCCAGTGGTAAAAAATAATTTTAGAGGAGAAATAATAAATTCACAATGCATAATGCATAATTAAAGGCCATGGTCGTCGCAGGCAGTGACAATCATGGCCTATTTTTTAATGAGGATTGTTAAGGACGGAACGTCCTAACCCATGCCCCAAGTGCGAGCCGTAGGCGAGCACATATAAAATGCGTAATGCATAATGCATAATTCGTAATTGTTGGGAATCCATACAGCTGGTAACCCTACCCTTACGTAGAGACGCACGGACGTGCGTGTATCAGGTAATAAATTCATAATTAGAAATGCATAATTAAAAGGATAATGAGGATTGTTAAGGGCGGAACGCCCTAATCCATTCCACACGTGCGAGCCGTAGTATAAAATGCATAATGCATAATTCGTAATTGTTGGGAATCCATACAGCTGGTAACCCTACCCTCACGTAGAGACGCACGGACGTGCGTGTATCAGGTAATAAATTCATAATTAGAAATGCATAATTAAGGGAACAATGAGGATTGTTAAGGGCGGAACGCCCTAACCTCCTTCCCAAGTGCGAGCCGTAAGGTGAGCACATATAAAACCATAGAGAATAAGAGTTTTCAGAAAAAGTCTACGACTTTTTTTGATAACCAAAGACAACAATCCAGGCCTGAGCCTTAAAATAACTTCTTATGTAATAATTACATAGTAAATTTGATAGTCTAAACTTAAAATACTATATTTGTGGTGTTCACATAAAAGATAATATCATGAAACATTTCTTTTTTATAATAATGCTATTGCTGAATTTCTCTACCTTTTTTGCACAAAAGAATAATCATGATTATATGCAGGGAGTGTGGGATGGAGGAATCCATTGTGAAAAATATCCTATATATTGCAATCAAGAATTTGTTTTGATTCATGACGATGAAATACTCCGTATGATTTTTAATAGATTTGAACATTGGTCATATCAAAAAGGTGGTTGGAAATTATTATCTATACAAGAATATGGTGAAGGTAAAATGTGGGTAGAGAAATCTCAGTTTTTGCTGATAAAAGACAAATATATGGGTGCTCTCTCAGTTGAGTGTGATTCAGAACATAGGTATGAAAAATTCCCTGATGATTTTGTACGTGAAGAGGTTGAGGATATAAATTCAAATGTTTATGCCCTATTTCGTCGTGATAGTAGTGAACTTGATTTAAGAGGAAATCGAATTTCAGGTTATAAGCGGCCTACGATAGATTCATTAAAATGTTTTAATGATTCTCTCTATGTATATTATGCATATAGACAAGATTTAACAAGAGTAAAAAGAGATTTAAAGCGAATAGATAATGATTCCCTTCCATCTTTTCTTTCCGACGGAATATTTAATTATTCTCTCACTTCCAAAAGGGATTATTACCAGGAGTTTTTTGGCAAAACAGTTGGTGTGATAAAAGAGAGTGAAGCTGACAAAGATACAACATCTAAAAAAGGACGTATTTGTATTACAGACGAAAATGAATCATCCTATTATGTGAAGCCTCTTGGAAGCAGTAATGTCAAAGAAGGTTGGGTGAATAAGAAAGATGTAAAGTTGTTGAGGGAGATGATTAGAAATTAAGAGGTTGTTAAATTTCATTCACAAAAATTACTATATGATTGAATTCCAATGCATAAGGCAAAGGAATTAATAAATGCTCGTCTACGGCTCGTACTACAGAACAGTGTAAGAGTATTCCACCCTTATCAATCCACAACCTCTATAGCCAAATTATTTAATAAAATTTAATCGACTTCTAAATGAAAACACTATTTTTGTATATGTAAAATGAAAACTTTAATAACAAACTCTAATATGAAAAAACGCAATTTGATTTTTATTGCCATTGTAGTCTTGAGCCTACTTGGCATCTTTTTTCTTAAAGCATCAGGTTCAGAAACAATTTCCGAAGAACAACCAACGACTACAGTTTATGATTTTACTGTGATTGATAATCAAGGGAATGAGGTATCTTTATCACAATACAAAGGCAAAGTGCTTTTGATTGTTAACACAGCCACACGATGTGGTCATACCCCTCAGTATGAAGAGTTGCAGCAGCTTTATTCCGTCTACAAAGATAAGGGATTTGAGATTCTGGATTTTCCATGCAACCAGTTTGCAGAGCAGGCTCCAGAGTCGGATGAAGAGATTCAGAATTTCTGCACGTTGAATTATCACACAGAGTTTCCTCGATTCCATAAGATTGACGTGAATGGAGAAAACAAAATCGCTCTTTATGATTATCTTGAACATGCGAATGTGGATGATCCTGCGGCGGACGTGAGCATTGGCTGGAATTTTACCAAATTTTTGGTTGGCAAAGATGGTAAGGTAATTCGTCGATTTGAGACAGATCAGAGAAAAGATATAATTGAGCCGGCGATTATCGATGCTTTGAATTGAATTTTGTTAAGTACACTAAATCAGCAAGTCCATTTGTGAACTTGCTGATTTTTTTATTATGAATGTATTTATCCTTAAGAAAAACAAAACTGTCATTGGAAATCCAAATTCTATCATGTAGGCAAATGTTAGTTATATTTTTTTTCTTACCTTTGCAATGGCATATAAGATAAAAAAATGAAATCTGTGCGTAAAAATTATTTATTATTCACTCCATTCAAAACCATGTGTTTTATCCCAGACCATTATTCTGTGGTTTTGGATAATGCAGAAGATTTGGCGGAGCAAGGCAATAATGTCGATCTTGTTTATTGTGATGGTAAAGCCATTCAAAATTGCATTTACAACTGCTATGGCGACAAAAAAGTTTGTAAGGCATGTGTGAGTTACCAGCACTACTTTCACAGACATATCACTCACAAAGATAAAATCAATGTAATTCCAATATCAAAGTTTCAAAAGCCAGAAATGGTTGACTTTGAGAGTTTTGTCAAGAGTTTGAAATATGAAACTATCGACGAGGTCAAGGAGATAACTCATAAAGGAGCCCACATTGGTCTGGCTGCTGTATCTTCATATTTGACGTTGAGTAGAAACCTTGATCCACTTATCGACGGTGAGTTTAAGGATTTCATGAACAGATATCTTTTCATGAGTGCTAGGTCAACCGATTTGGTGGATGAAGCTATCAACCAATTACATCCAGATTCAGTTTCATGCTTTAACGGCAGATTAATTTGCAATCGTCCGATTGTTGATTTGTGTATCAACAAAAGTATGCCATTCCAGACATATGAGGTTGGCTACAATGAAGAAAACAGGATCAACAAGAAAATTTTCAACAACAATCTGCCACACGATCCAGATGTCAACACTCTAATGATTAACGATTTGTGGGAATCAGAAGGAAAAAGTAAAGAAGAACGAATTGCAACTGCAAAACGATTCTTTGAAAAGAGAAGGAACGCTATCGTTAGCGGAGATAAGGTAGCATACACTAAAAATCAAAGTATCGGTCTGCTACCTGAAGATTGGGACAAATCTAAAATCAACATCTCAATTTTCAACAGTTCAGAGGATGAATTCGCATCTCTTGGAGAAAAATTTGCCAAACTTTCTCTTTTCCCGAATCAAATTACAGGAATCAAATATATTTTTGAAAAATTCAAGGACAACGATGAGATTCATTTTTATCTAAGAATCCATCCTAACTTGACACATGTGAAATACAAATACCACAAAAATTTATACGAATTAAACAAGTATAAGAATGTAACAATCATTCCGGCTGATTCAAAAATCAGCACATACACTTTGATTGACAATTCAGACAAAATTGTGGTATTTGGTTCATCAGTTGGATTCGAAGCTGCATACGCCAACAAACCAGTCATTTTGTTGGGATGCACTATGTACCGTGATTTAGGAATCTGTCATGTTGCACACACAACTGATGAATTGGACAAATACATCCTAGATAAAGATTTGAAGCCTTTGGATAATCTGGGTGCTTTGAAATACGCTTACTTCCTCGTAAATTCAGAGTTTCCACTACCAAAGTATTTCGCAGATCACAAAAAGACAACAAAGAAAATATTTGGCAAGAAGTTCATCCTTACAAGAAGTATCATCTCAAATTCTTCTTTGTCGCCATACATCAGTTACTTATATCAAATCATTGGTAAGTATCTGTGGTCGAAATCCAAATGTGGATATCCGACAAAAGAAAGAGAATAAACTTCCATAATGCATTACAAAATAGGGGAATGTCAAGCTTGACACTCCCCTATTTATTTTATTATGGTGCTAATTTTTATCGTCTTTCAATCTCTTCAAAAGTTTGAGCGACCAAATACAGTTGTGAAGGATTATTTATTGAAAGCTCAATAGCTTTGTTTACAGCAGTCTCAGCCCTATTGTAAATCACGACTGAATTCTCGTCGCGGACATAATAATCCCAAGCAGAATCACCATTTTCCATAACCGGTTTGTTTGTTATGATCTGGAAACCTTCTTTCTGACAATAAAATGGAGAATGACCGTCATTGAAATTATCATTGAAGAAGATAATCTTACCGTTGCGCACCACACAATATCTCTTCAAAACTGACAACACATAGGCATCTTTGAACGACGAATTAGGATCTACCCTATCATACTCATCGTATGAGCAAAGATAAGAGAACGATTGTGACGCAAAGAAATAATTCTTGTCAGACATCTCAAAAAGATCAATTTTCGACGATGGGTAATTATAATAAGTAAGTCCAGCGAAATTCGTTTTTGAATCAGATGAAGCCATTTCGCTTGACACTCTGCTTGTGAAACGAGAGGAATTGTCTTTCTTCATCACCACATCAGTGTTGTTCTCATTCACATCTCTATTTTGATTTTGAGTCTTTCCTGTAGTGTTTTTGATAAGTTCATTGATCAGATTGTTGAATGCGCCAATGCTTGAATCAGCCAAATCCTTGAATGACATCAAGTTGCCGACGTTTGACAAAATTTTGTTCAACAACTCAGGATTCTTGTTATCCAATTCCTCAAACAACTTTCTGTTGTCTGCGTGTAGTTCTTCCTTATTCATAGCAATTATATTTAATTGGTTTTATAGCGTAAATATACAATTAAATTGATTCTTATATATGCGACGGTGCAATTTTAACCTTTATTTAAGATTTAGTATATTTATTTAACAAAACCGATGTCAAGAATCAAATTTTATTCTTCTTCTGCCAATAGACACATCCCAAAACAATCAAAACAGTGAAAATCAAAGCACCTATCAATACAGATAGCGGGATCTCTCTATTCAATATGACAACTTTTGGAGTAGCAGTAATCACTTTCGACGGTACTGTGTCCAACAGAGCAACCGCAACCGTATCTACTTTAAAGGCTGATGAATCAACAGGAACAAGAACAAAACTTGAATCTAGCATCGTAGTAAAATCATCAAATATTGGCATTTCACTAATCGCATCGTCTGCCAACATATCCGCTATATCTTTTGGAATTTTCAAAAAACAAAATTCTGTTATAAGTGTTGTATCCTGACATTGCCATCCTTCAACTATATCTTTAATTGACAAACGATATCTGCCAGCAGGAAAATATCTCATGTGTTTGATATCGTTAAAACGTGCCCAATCAAACACTAATGGATATCTTCTTGGATCTGACATTTTTACAGTAAAGGGAAATGTATCAAATGGAGCTTCCAATTGTTCAATACAGATTTTACTTACATTATTGTATGCTTCTACAGTAGAATCATTAGGGAAATAATAACTTATATCTACACTTTCTCCCCATAACGAACGATTGTCTTTGACATTATTCACAAAATAATCAAACTTCTCTTTTGTAGTTAATTTTCCAATTGTACCATTATACATATATGGTCCAAAGGCATCTTGTGGAAGTGTAAATTCCAGAGTAGCATTTTGCCAATCTGTGATGGCACATGACGTAAATCGATCTTTATCCATCATCGCCTTTAGATTATTCCAAGATGCGGACGCTTTTATATCCTTTAATATCACAGATTGTAGTTCTTTGTATTCGGGTTCATCATAGTATCCATGGGCTTCTGCTTCACTCTCCCCAAAAATAAAACTAAAAGTTTCTCCTTTATGTGGTTTATAATCTTTTTTATATCCTATTCCATAACTATGTAAACCCGTTTCATTCCATTTTTCAAAATTTAAATAACCTAATTCAGAACTCATTTCACCGCCAAAAACGAAAGCCATAAACGACTTGATGTTACCTTTCCATGTTCCACCAGTAGAAATGTCGTAAGAACAACCAAATTGATTGCAGCCAAAAGACTCAATACTATATTTTGCAACTACTTTTGAATATGTATTAGGTAAAAAAGTCAAATTATGATGAAAATGAAAATTCATATAAATAGTGGAGTCAGAACTTTTCACACTACTCTCTATACCTACATTCAATATATCAACGGGAGTGCCGTCTTGTTCTATATTACAATTTGGAACATAATCATCTAAACTAAAATTTAATGAATCAATATATTTAGAGTACTTCTCTCCGCTCATTACACGTAATTCTTTATCATGTTTTAGAGCTAATTGATATACACGATCATTAAAATTTATGTAACCATCATCACTTTTTATTTCATCACAATCAAAAGTGTCTTTAGGTCCAAGTAAGAGACGTAATGTAGATTCGGATCGAGAAGCCCACAAATAATTTTCCTTATTTATTTCTTTATTAACTGTATAAATAAAATTAACATTAATCGGGAAAGCACAATCAACAGTCACAGTATCATCCGTCGTATTTTTGAATACAAAAATCGCAGTAATACTGTCCTGATTACATAACATCAACTCCTTTTCCAATGCTATCTTGTCACTAGGCGCATTAGTATAGATATGCCCATAAGACCATGATTCAACATCATTACAAACTCCGTCGTCTGCCATAAGAGAGAATATGACAGATATCTGTATAAATAGAAAGAAAAGTATTCGCTTCATAGTCCTAATTTTTGGATGCAAAGATAATCGTATTTTATGGCATCATCTATTTTATTTGAAATTAAAATAAAAAAAAGCCTACAATAATGGATTTGTCTTACGACACCACCAATACTGTAGGCTAATATTTAAGATTGACCGTCTTTATGGTCTATATCACACTTACGCTTTTACGACCTTGACATTTACCTTGTAATCATCAAAATCAAGCTCTATTGCTCCACTGATTGAATCCACAAGTTTAACCTCATTTGCCAAAACCTGTGAAGCGATATACTGTGCGAAATGCTCAACAGCCACATTGATTTCTGCCTTCTTCTCAATCTCAACAATGATCTTGTCTGTGATCTCGAATCCTGAAGACTTACGAATGTTCTGGATTCTGTTGACAAACTCACGTGCGATACCCTCTTCCTTCAACTCATCTGTGATTGTCACGTCTAGAGCAATTGTGATCTGACCGTTGTTGGCAACCAACCATCCTGGAATATCCTCTGAAAGTATCTCCACGTCGCCCTTCTCCACAACTACAGACGCACCTGCGACATCAAGTGTATACTGTCCGTTCTTCTCCAACTCAGCGATCTGCTCCTGAGAGAACTCTGTAAGCATCTGAGCCACAGTCTTCATGTTCTTGCCACACTTAGGTCCAAGTTTCTTGAAGTCTGGTTTGATTCTCTTAACAAGGATTCCGGAAGCATCTGTCACGAAGTTGATTGCCTTGACGTTAACTTCGTTCATAATCAAATCCTTCACGGCCTCTATGTTCTCCTGCTCATTTTCAGAAAGGATTGGAACCATGATCTGAGTCAGTGGCTGACGCACCTTGATATTCTCTTTCTTACGAAGAGCCAGTGTCATTGAAGAGATATCCTGAGCAAGCTGCATTCTCTCCTCAAGTGTCTTGTTGATCAAATTTTCATCTGCCGACGGGAATTTAGCCAAGTGAACACTCTCACTCTTGTCTTTACCTGTTGCTGCGTTAAGATCAAGGAATACACGGTCTGCGTAGAATGGTGAAATAGGAGCCATCAATCTCGACACTGTCTCAAGACATGTGTAAAGTGTCTGATATGCAGAAAGTTTATCCTTTGTCATCTCTCCACCCCAGAATCTCTTACGGCAAAGACGGACATACCAGTTAGACAAGTTATCGCAAACGAATGTAGAGATTGCACGACCTGCCTTTGTTGGCTCGTAGTCTGAATAAGCAGCGTCTACATCCTTCACCAATGTGTTCAAAAGTGAGATGATCCAACGGTCGATCTCCTGACGCTCGTTCATCGGAACCTCTGCCTGAGAGTAGTCGAATCCATCAACATTCGCATATAGAGCGAAGAATGAGTATGTGTTGTAAAGAGTACCGAAGAATTTTCTTCTTACCTCATCAACACCCTCCTCATCAAAACGAAGGTTGTCCCAAGGCGACGCGTTAGTGATCATATACCAACGAAGTGGGTCTGAACCGTATTTTTCGATAGCACCGAACGGATCAACAGCATTACCTAAACGCTTACTCATCTTGTTTCCGTTCTTGTCGAGTACAAGTCCGTTAGAGATAACAGCCTTAAATGCGACGCTGTCCTTCACCATTGTTGAGATTGCGTGAAGAGTGAAGAACCATCCACGTGTCTGGTCAACACCCTCTGCGATGAAGTTAGCTGGGTAGAACTCACCGTTATCTACAGCTTCCTTATTTTCAAATGGATAGTGCATCTGAGCGAATGGCATTGCACCAGAATCAAACCATACGTCGATAAGGTCAGTCTCTCTCTTCATCGGTTTGCCACTCTCGCTGACAAGGATAATATTGTCAACATATGGACGGTGAAGATCTATATTCTTAGGATCGTAATTCTCTTTTGAATAGTCGCCAACTTTGAAGTTAGGCCATGGATTAGACTTCATGAATCCAGCCTTGACTGACTTGTCTATCTCTGCCATCAACTCCTCAAGCGAACCGATACATTTCTCTTCAGCACCGTCTTCAGTTCTCCAAATAGGAAGTGGTGTTCCCCAATATCTTGAACGAGACAAGTTCCAGTCGTTCAAATTCTCAAGCCACTTTCCAAAACGGCCAGTACCTGTTGATTCTGGCTTCCAAAGGATAGTCTTGTTCAGCTCGATCATTCTCTCTCTTGCCGCAGTCGACTTGATGAACCAGCTATCTAGCGGATAGTAAAGCACAGGCTTGTCTGTTCTCCAGCAGTGAGGATAATTGTGGACATGTTTCTCAATCTTGAATGCCTTGTTTGTAGCCTTCATAAGCATACAGATTGAGACGTCGAGGCTCTCATCCTTGTCTGTCAAGTTCTTGTCGTATGCGTTCTTCACGAAACGACCCTCGAACTGTTTATATTCTTCTACATTGATATGAGTCTTGACATATTCATCGTCAAGATCAGAAAGAAGGTAGAACTTACCTGTCAAATCAACAGATGGACGAAGATTTCCATTCTTGTCGATCAACTGAAGTGGCGGGATTCCTGCAGCTTTCGCCACTTTGGCATCATCAGCACCGAATGTAGGAGCGATATGTACGATACCAGTACCGTCTTCTGTTGTGACATAATCACCAGGAATCACACGGAATGCCTGATCAGCATTCTCAGGAGTGATCCAAGGAAGAAGCTGCTCATACTTCATGCCGACAAGGTCAGTACCCTTATATTCAGCTACCACCTTGAAAGGAACTAGTTTATCACCTGGTTTATAATCCTCAAATGCTATATCAGCAGCTTTTGGATTGAAATGAGCGTTAAGCAATGCCTTAGCGCATACATAAGTTGCTGGCTCACCTGTGTATGGATTGAAACTCTGTACTGCAACATACTCAATCTTCGGACCAACACAAAGAGCTGTGTTGGAAGAAAGAGTCCAAGGAGTAGTCGTCCAAGCCAAGAAGTATGGAGTGCCATGCTGAGTCATCTCTGGCTTAGGATCTAACATCTTAAACTGAGCGACTACAGTTGTATCCTTCACGTCGCGATAACAACCGGGCTGGTTCAACTCGTGAGAAGAAAGACCTGTACCTGCAGCTGGCGAGTATGGCTGAATAGTGTATCCTTTGTATAGATAGCCCTTCTTGTAAAGGTCTTTCAAAAGATACCATAGAGTTTCAATATACTTGTTGTCGTATGTGATGTATGGATTTTCCAGATCCACCCAATAACCCATCTTATGAGTAAGGTCTGTCCACTCCTTTGTGAACTTCATCACATTTGTACGGCAAGCCTTATTGTAGTCATCCACTGAGATCTTCTTGCCTATATCCTCCTTAGTGATGCCAAGCTCTTTCTCTACACCAAGTTCCACAGGAAGTCCGTGAGTATCCCATCCAGCCTTACGCTTTACATGGAATCCCTTCATAGTCTTGTATCTGCAGAAAATATCCTTGATTGAACGTGCCATTACATGGTGAATACCTGGCATACCGTTTGCTGAAGGTGGACCTTCAAAAAACACGAAAGTTGGATTGCCCTCTCTCTCAGAGATACTCTTATGGAAAAGGTCTTTAGCATCCCAATCCTTTAGCACCTCCTTGTTTACATCCGAGAGGTTAAAATTCGAATACTCAGTAAATTTCTTACCCATTATTTAAAATGTATTTCTTATTTTCATGAAAATCTGCCCAACATCAAACTGATAGGCATCGCAAAATTACAAAAAAAATGTATTGTACAGCATTTATATTCGCTAAAAAGTAAATAAAGTCGTATCTTCGCAGTATATAAAGTCCAAAATAAGACTCATACATTGTAGAGCATTGAATTTTGAGGATTGTTAAGGGCTGAACGCCTTACCCCCTTTCTCCTACGCGAGCTCGTAGGGCAAACGATAAAAAAGAAGTTGGGTTAGGCTACATGTATCAATTGCCATAATAGTTCAATAAAATGAGAATAGATATTTTGTCGTGCGTGCCAGAGCTTCTTGAAAGTCCGTTGCAGCATTCGATTATAAAGAGGGCGAGAGAAAAGGGGTTGGTGGATATCCAAATCCATAATATCCGTGACTATACGCTCAACAAGCATCTGAAGGTCGACGACGAGGCTTACGGATACTCTGCTGGTATGGTGATGCAGATCGAGCCAATCGACAGACTTATCACACATCTTAAGGAGCAGAGAGAATATGACGAGGTGATATACACCAGTCCCGACGGTGAGACGTTCAACCAGAAGATTGCCAACGAATTGTCTCTATACAACAACATCATAATCCTTTGCGGACACTACAAAGGTATCGACCACCGTATACGTGAACATCTCATCACACGTGAGATTTCAGTCGGTGATTTCGTGTTGACGGGAGGTGAACTCGCGTCGCTGATCATGACTGACGCTGTCGTCCGTCTGCTTCCAGGAGCAATGAGTGATTTGGAGAGTGCTTTGACAGACTGTTTCCAGGATGACCTCTTGGCTCCACCTGTCTACACACGTCCTGCGGAATATAAAGGATGGAAGGTGCCTGACATCCTTTTGTCTGGAAATGAAAAACTGATCCGTGAATGGGAATACGAGCAGAGTCTGGAAAGGACAAAAAAACTAAGACCTGATCTTTTGAAAGAATAACATATCGGTAGAGACGGGGCTCTCCCCGTCTTTACAAATTTTATTCTATCTCATTATCCTATTATGTCGACCAATAAAACTACTATCAAAAAATGGATAAAGAGAATAGCGATTATATTCACAATCTGCCTATTCATAATTTGTATACTTATTATCATTGGTATAATAGGATTTTTTTATATGCGGTGATGGAGCGTTAATGTTCGATACTCATTTGTAGTCGAAGGAAAATCCAACTACATATAAATGAAGATAATTGTCAAAATCAAAAATCTAATTATTCTTAGTCATGAATAAAACTACTATCAAGAAGTGGATAAAGAGATTAGCGATTCTATCTGCATTCTGCATATTTATTTTCATTTGTCTAACAGGGCTTATTATACATGCGTTAGACGAAGGATGTAGTCAGATACCTGAAAAACCTGCAAACATACCTCAATCTGCTGTTTGGACGGGAGAGTGTGAGACAGGACATTGGGTAAATCTTGTTGAAATCCATGATGGTAAATATCATTTTATGCTTTATGATGTCTCGAATGGAGCGTTAATGTTAGATGCAGACTTCGTTTTCGAGGGAAAATCCAACTGCATTATAAATGAAGACAATTGGCAAAATCAAATACTTAGTTATAAAGTAGATGCCGATTGGATAAATATAAAAGGAGGAGGAAAATTTGAAATTGTATTACCTGCATACGGAGGAGAATACTGGGATAAAGACAAGGGAGCCTTCATTTGGGATAACGACGAGATTGAATAACACGAAGGCACGGACGTAAGTGTGAAAATATTATCACCTGACTATACAAGCCAAGACGTTAATCATTAAAATCAACTATCATGAGCAATGGAACAAGACTTGAGCAAAATAATAATGAGCCAAACCAACATGTCGGTGGAGACCTTTATCAAAACCTATCCAGAAGAGAAATGGCAGATCTTGACAGAGGCGACATACGAGTGCTTGAAAAAGAGGTTCACGATCAACCGTATGGAGATTCAGAGAATGTCCAGACTACTCTTGAGCAAACCAGAGCGGAGCAGGTAGAGACGAAAAGATTGTTTGATATAGCCAAAGAAAATGGTCTGTTTATCGACAGAGAGACAATCGATAAGTTTGGCGATAAACTTTGCACCAAAACTGGCGAATGCGAGATTTTCTACAATGAAAAAGAATCTCTTATTTATAAGGTGAAGGATCCGTTTGCCAAATGGGTGATTAAAGAGCTCCACGCTGAAGATGCCATCTACGAGCATATCGTCCACAATCTTCTGTTTCCAAACACTCGTTATAAATTCATCGGCATTGCTGAAGACGAGGGGAATCTTCGAATCGTGTTGACGCAGCCTTTCATTTCGTCTACCAATGCCCACCCCACAGACGAAGAAATCATATATCATCTGAAGACGTTGGGGTTGGAGCCGGACGGTCCTTATTTTTACGGCAACGAATATGTCACTGTCACAGACATCGGCACAGCCAGCGATAATGTGTTGAAAGGAGACGACGGGGATCTATACTTCATTGACCCGATCATCAAACTAAAGAAACCAGCAAAGGAAGTCATAGAATTTCTGATAAACTTCACTCCGAAAAAAGAACAATTGTCTTGGTGGAAATCATTGCTGAAACGTTTTAAACACTGAAAAGCAGTTAATGAGGATTGTTAAGGGCGGAACGCCCTAACTCCTCCTTTCAAGTGCGAGCCGTAGGCGAGCACATAAAAAAATCACCGTCACATTTACCGACAATTATGAATTGTGAATTACGCATTATGAATTAAACTATCTTCTCATCAACGTGAAATGTCCTTCATATTGCTTATCAATCTCTGGAATATCAAGAATATACCAATAGTCTGTAGACGGTAGTCTTCTGCCATTATACTCCCCACTCCATCCGTCAGTATTACCCTTTTCCTTAAAAAGCAACTTGCCAAAACGGTCGTAAATATACAAAGTTGAATTCGGATAATTTTCTATATTCTTGACTTGCCAGTTTTCATCACCTTGATAAAAATAAATAGGAAATTCCGGTTCAACAAATGGGACTCTGAACTGATATAACGACGAGCATCCTAGACTATCAGAGACTTCAACATCATATAATTTTCCGACGACTGCATTTTCAAGCAGGTTCGAAATTGTCTTTCCTTCTCCATTGTGATAGTCAAAATAAAGTGTCTCGTTTGTATTCTCCACAATCATTTGGTATGTATGGTTTCCGAGCTCCTCATGTGATGAGATACGCGGAATCGGTGCTACTGTTATAGTAGCGTTCACCTCTTCTGGGCAATTGTGACTATACGCCACTACATTGTAAGTGATTGTTGACTCAGGGGTTAAATCGACAAACGATCCAACTTTATTCACAGAACTGTCGCCTTCAATTTTCCATTCGATTCTATCGTAAGCTCTTTCTGTGACAGCCTCCAAATGGGCAGCGTCTCCCTCACATATTGAAACATCTTCCACACTCAAACCGACTGGTTGTGTCACTTCAATCTCTTGTTCACTTCCTTTTTCCACACAACCTAATTTTGAAATGGCCGAAACTCGATATGTTGTATTATCAGAAGGAGACACGACGATTTCGGAAACTCCTTCGTCTACTTTACTAAACTGTGATTCATTCTCTCCTTTGCTTTCCCATACAATACCTTCTGTGTATGGATAATTCGTCGCCAATGTGACATCTTCTCCTTTACAGATATTTGATTCTGACGCTACAAGCTCAACATTTTTCACATGCTCTACATCGACTACAAATTTCTCTGAAAATGCAGGACAAACAAGTGGTTTAGCCCAAAACTCATAAGTAGTGGTCTCTGTAGGCACATCCTCTGCAAACAACTCATTTTTGGCAAAATTCTCATTTTCATTTTTCTTCCATCCATAAGATGTACAATTCTCAGTAATAGAAGCGTCAAGCAAAACAATTGTTCCTTCACACACTTCTGCAGGAACATTTTTCAACGAAACTGACACCGGTTCTTCAACAAACAATGACACTTCATTAGAGACTGCTCTTTGACAAGCCAATTCATCAGAAGATTCAACTATAAATGTAGCTGATTTAGTAGCTGTTATGTTTACCACATCTCCAGACTCTGCCATTTCAGAGAATTGTGATTCTCCATCAATTTTCTGTTTCCAAACCAACTTAGGAGCATTAGCGACATTCACTGACAAAGCGACTGAAGTATTTTCACACACTTCTGTATCACTGATACTCAACGAAAGTTCAGCTTTCTTCTCCACTTTTACACTCACCTCCTTCTCAATAGCAGGACATTTATCGCCTGTAATAGTGAATTTATATGTCGCATCCTCTGTTGGAATATCCGAAGTTGACAAATCAGCATCACTGATTAATTCATTGCCCTTCTCCCATTTGAATCTGTTTGTCGACGAGATGTTGGCATCAGCTATCAAATCCACTTTCTCTCCTTCACAGATGATTGCTGGCAATGGTTGAAGTGTCACTTCCGCTATCTTCTCCACTTTTACGCTTACCTCTTTTTCAATTGCTGGACATTTTTCTCCGGTAATTGTGAATTTATAAGTGGCATTCTCTGTTGGAATATCTGTCGTCTTCAAACCAATATCTGTAAGCAAATCGTTGTCCTTCTCCCATTTGAATGTGTTGGCAGACGTGAGTTTGGCATCGGCTATCAAATCTATCTCTTCACCTACACAAACTACCGATGGTTGTGGTTGCTGCAACGTCACCTCTGCTTTCTTCTCCACTTTTACGCTTATCTCTTTTTCAATTGCAGGGCATTTATCTCCTGTGATCGTAAACTTATATGTCGCATCCTCTGTTGGATTATCAGTAGTAGACAAATCAGCATCACTGATTAATTCATTGCCCTTCTCCCATTTGAATCTGTTTGTCGACGAGATGTTGGCATCAGCTATCAAATCCACTTTCTCTCCTTCACAGATGATTGCTGGCAATGGTTGAAGTGTCACTTCCGCTATCTTCTCCACTTTTACGCTTACCTCTTTTTCAATTGCTGGACATTTTTCTCCGGTAATTGTGAATTTATAAGTGGCATCCTTTGTTGGAATATCTGTCGTCTTCAAACCAATATCTGTAAGCAAATCGTTGCCCTTCTCCCATTTGAATGTGTTGGCAGACGTGAGTTTGGCATCGGCAACCAAATCCACATCTGTTCCTTCACAGATAATTGCAGGCAATGGTTCAAGCGTCACATCAGCTTTCTTCTCCACTTTTACACTCACCTCCTTCTCAATAGCCGGGCATTTATCTCCTGTGATTGTGAATTTATATGTGGCGTCCTCAGTTGGAATATCCGAAGTAGACAAATCAGCATCACTGATCAATTCACTTCCCTTCTCCCATTTGAATCTGTTTGTCGACGAGATGTTGGCATCAGCTATCAAATCCACTTTTTCGCCTTCACATATGATTGCTGGCAGTGGTTGCAGCGTCACATCAGCCATACTTTCAACTTCTACAATCATTTTGTCTTCTATATCTGGACATGCATCTCCCAAAATCGTAAATTTATATGTGGCATTTTCTTCAGGAATATCAGTTGTGACCAAATCAACATCACTTAGCAGGCTGCCATTTTTCTCCCATTTGTATGCGTTTGACGATGGAAGTTGGACATCAGCAACCAAGTCTATTTTTTCACCTTTACAAACAACTGCTGGTAGTGGCTGTAGCGTCATTTCCGCTTTCTTCTCTACATCAACACCTAATATATATTCTATTGTTGGACATAAATCACCCTCAACAATAAACTTATAAAACGTATTTTCATGTGGAATATCAGACGTGATCAAATCAGTATTATTGAAAAGCACACCATCTTTCTCCCATTTGAAAGTGTTGAAAGGCGAAAACTTGGCATCAGCTATCAAATCCACTTTCTCTCCTTCACATATCACCGCTGGCAAAGGTTGCAGCGTCACATCTGCTTCCTTCTCAACAATAAAATTAGCATAGACTTCATTAGATGTACAGACGCCATCCGTAGCATAGAAAACTACAGTTACATCTTCGGTAATATTAGGAACAATATGCTGTAGTTCTGTTGTTGGGACTCCATCCCAAAAAAATGTTATAGGAGAAAGGGGTCTCGTCTTAACATCTGGAGTAAATGTGACATCAGTGCCTTCACAAATATCGATATCACCAATCGGATCAAACCTAAATATAGGTATCATCGTCAATTCAAATATAATTGAGTCTGATACACACTCCCCATTTTTAGCCAAAAACAGATAAGAAGTTGTATTCTTCGGATTAGGAAGGCTAATACTCTCTCCATTTTCTCCTGCAATTAATGTCCAAGTGTTTTCTCCTGTTGCCTTACTATACCATTCAATATCAATTGATTTTGTCTGATTAGTTTGACGGACTTTCCATTCTACAAGATCATCACTATCCTCACAAATTAATTTATTCTGGTCCGATAAAACTTCAAATTCCGGTTTCTTACATGACTCCAAACATTCAATTGAAACTGTATTTGTAACAAAATAATCTTTGTCACAATTGTCAGGGGTTCCATTTTTTTCCACTTGAGCTAATGTGTTTTCATTTGCCGCCAAAATCACGCGGAAATAAGTCAAGCCATCAAAATCATCAGTAAACAGGAAATCACTACCTGTAAACGGAAGATCAGTCCATGTAGTTTCATCGTAGGAATACTGCCACAGCATATAATATTGCGCAAAACGGTTATCCCATTCATTTGTATTTAATGTTACCATATGGGTCTCTTTGTCACAATTATATACTGGTTGATTTGTTATATTCTGATTATTATCAATTCCTAAATATGCGACTGGAGGGTCCTTAATTTCCATTTGCGAAATAATATTGGAAATTGAGAAATAGTCACAACCGTCATCTGGAGTTCCATTTTTAGCAATATATTCGGCTTTAGACTGTGCTTCTGAGTCGTCTGAACCACCAGTGATAATCAGTCTATATACTTCATTACCTGTCGTTGGAAGATCTCGTTGTAAATATGTTTTTTCAATACCGCTTTCTCCAGATATATTTGTCCATGTATATCCGTCATCAGTAGAATATTGCCATAGGAAATAGACACTATTATATATATTCTTCCAAGAGCTCAACGCATCAATATTATTAACCGAATATGTTGGAACACAAGATGAATTATTCATTCCATTCTCAATCTCAATTATCGGAGGGACTATTTCTTCGTCATCATATCGTTGCAAAGTGATATCATCAAGAGCAAAGTCATTACCAGCACCACCAGGCTGATAATTCAGGATAACGATTTTTAAGACATCTCCAGTTTTAGCATCAAACTCAACAGATGCTTCCGACCATTCACGTTCTTTATGTGTATAAAGTCCTTGTGTATTTTTTTCACTACCAGGCCAAGCTACCACATCACTACCAGAAAGATTTACACTTTCCAACAGTTCTGGATTTGCAACATCCTTCATATTGTACACCTGAAGAGTAAGATCTGGATTAATCCATGCATCAGATACATTCGCCACAAACATACTTAGCCTATATTTATGATTACCACAAGGCTTCAGTCTCAAGTTGTTTTCATAAATGGGTTCACCGTTACCATCAGCACCTACATTCACCACCAACATTCCACCATTTGTATTTCCTGTATGATCACGTCCAGGCACAAAATGATAGGCTTTACTTGGATTTACACTTTTTTTATGAATGAAACACCACGCTGTACTATTGGTAATGCCATAAAAAGTGTCACTCATAAGTTCTATATCTGCAAGTTTATGTCCTGGCACACTCATATTAGGATCAGCAAAATCTCGACACACTGAATCCTCTACCACTCCGAAATCTTCCTGCCACACTACATTCCAACTACCGCCAAATGCTATAGTCGGCAATATCAAGAAAGATATAAATAACAACATTTTGAAGAACCTGTTCAAGATTGTTCTCAATATGATCGCACTATAATAGGACATAAATTTCATCTCTTGTTAACTTTAAGTAGTAGTATTTGGTTGTCAGATGAATAAGTCATCTTTTATTCTTTAATTAATAATCAAACAATGAAGGACACTACAAACATCTAATATATATCACTGACAATCAATGCAAAGATATTAATATTTTTATATTTTAACAAATAATAAGGTTCGTTAACATTGTGAAACAACAAAAACATAATATTTTTGTGAGATAACCCCAAAAATAAAAAGGATTTGTCTTATGAAAAAAATATTAATTGCAGTTGTTGCTGCTCTTTCTATATCTTCATGCAACAGAGCAAACAGAAATACAGAACCTGCTGCATGTGCAGAACCAACACAAGAATACGCAGAAGAAATGAAAGCATTCTCTTCTTCTGATGCTATTCCTACTCCTCCATCTCCAGATACAGACACCCGTAAACTGATTGCAAAAGGTAATGTTGAGATAAAAGTTAAGCCAGAAAATGTAGATTCTATTTACGACAATATTAATGCTTTAATCAAAAAGCACAATGGATATAAGAGTTCTGAAAAACAGAATGAATTTCGTTATTCTGTCTCAGCATCTATTCCGTCAGCCTCTTTTGAAGATTTCACAGATGCCTTAAACAAAGTTGGAGGAAAAATGTCTGACAAATCTATCAATGTCCAAGATGTCACAGACGTTTATACCGATTTAGTATCTGAAATCAAAAGCAAAGAAGCCGCTCTTGAACAATATCGAGTTTTACTAAAACGTGCCAACAAAATTTCAGAAATCATTGAAATTCAAACAAAAATCGACTACATTCAAAATGACATAGACGTTATGAATGGTCGACGCATCAATATAGACCGTAAGGTGGCTTACAGCGTAGTCGACATCGACCTTATCATTGTTAAAAAGGAGATGGCAAAGGACGACGACGATGACACTCCTTCATTTGGCTACGAATTAGTTGATTCCTTATCTGACGGCTGGGCTATAATCAAATTTTTAATTGTGTTCTTGCTACGTTTGTGGCCATTCTTTATTATTGGAGGGGCAGGATATTTCTTTTATAAAAAAAGAAAAGAAGACTCTAAAACTTCATCAAAAAATTAATTCTGTTTGACACCAAAATTTTTGTAATGTTTCTTGTGTAAACAAAAAAGAAAAGATTATTTTTGTACTAGAAACAAGAATTTAATTTCATAGAAGATGATAAGACTAAATGTATTTATTCAGGTTGAGGAGAAGAACCAGTCTGAGTTGTTAGGTATGGTAAAGGAGTTGGTTGAACTTTCTCAGGCTGAGAACGGATGTATCGCGTATGACGTATTTGAGAGTTCTACTCGTTTTGACGTCATGATGATTTGCGAGACTTGGAAAGACAATGAGACTTTGATTGCTCATACTCAAAGCGAGCACTACAAAAGAATCATGCCTAAGATTCACACTTTGGGTCAGTTCAAAACAGAGAAGTTTGAGTTTTAATCAAAATGATTTCCATAACGGCAGGCTCTTTTGCCTGCCTTTTTTTATTAATTTAAAACACTGAGATTTGCATAACGTTTTCATTGCTTTCGGATCCAACATGGGCAACCGTCGTCGTATGATTGAATATGCCCTCATTCTTTGCTCCGACCTTATCGGTAAGGTTGTGGCTCTGTCTGAAATACGTTCGTCCGCGCCTGTAGGTTACGACTCCGACCATGAATATCTGAATGGAGTGTTCCATCTTGAGACAAGACTGGAGCCGGACGACATTCTTGCCAGATGTATGGCTATCGAGCGTGAATTGGGAAGAGTCAGGACTCCTGGAGCCGGATACGAGGACCGCCCTATTGATCTTGACATTCTTTTCTATGACGACGCTGTTATCTCCAAAGAAAATCTTGTGATCCCCCACCCTCGCATGCACGAGCGTCGCTTCGTGATAGAGCCGATGAATGATTTGGCTCCAGACTTTGTCCACCCGACACTTAAAAAGTCGATGAAGCAGTTGCTTGATGAGATGAATGCTAATTAGTTTCAGGTTTCAAGTTTCAGGTTTCATGTGTTTTGTAGAGACAACATTAGGTTATATTGAGTGGAATGGCCATTATCTGATGCTCTTCCGTAATAAAAAGGAAAACGATCCCAACGAAGGTAAATGGATCGGCATTGGAGGTCATGTGGAAAAAGGAGAAAATCCTGATGATTGCTTCGTGAGGGAAGTCCGTGAGGAGACGGGAATTATCCTAAACAATTTAATCAGACGTGGCATGATTGATTTCATCTCCGACTCAGCCGAGAACGAACGTATGCATCTCTATACAGCCACCGTCGACTCTCCCGATTTTTCAGAATGCAATGAGGGCACTCTAAAATGGATTCCTAAAGAAGAAATTCTCAATCTTAACTTATGGGAAGGCGACAAATATTTCCTAACCCCATTAATCAATGGAAAGACCGACATCCGTATGCGACTTACGTATGAAGGATGGAATTTAATTAAGGCAGAAAGCTTTTGACATATTGTATTTCATATCTTTTTCCATATATTTGCCAATAGAATTTAATAATATAAAAATTGGTTGATATGAAAAAGATGATGATTTTGGCGTTTTTTACCTTATTAATTTCCATATTTGAAATACCATCCCAGATATATGTCTGGAAAAATGGCAAGGTAATATTTTCTGTCGAGAATGAATATCCGGACAGTGTCACTTTCTCGAATCCCAACTTATCGGTTGTGGAGCCTGCCGACACAATTCCACCTGACACTTTCCTATTTAGTGTAAACGACACTCTGCAAGTTTGTTTTGCACCCGGCAATCTACAATACAACGACTACTATTATGAATGGAGATTCGCAGAAAACCAATATGATTTGATTGGGATAAGCAATTCTAACATCGCTCCATTTTACGATGGTTGGATAGATCTGTTCGGTTGGGCGACGTGTGGATGGAGTACTGGTTTTCTACCGACGTCTACAAGCACCGACTATAGAGATTATCTGGTTGGCGGATCTTGGGACAATAGTTTTGTCGGTGAGTTTGCCACTGCGGATTGGGGAACGTTAAACAAAATCGGCAGTGATGCGGAACACATCTGGAGGACCCCGACGAGTAAAGAGTGGAATTATTTATTGGCAGAAAGAAAGGATGCAGATCAATTATTCGCCTTAGCGACTGTGGCAAATGTGAAAGGATTGATTTTGCTGCCAGACGATTGGAAGACACCAGAAGGAGTAAAATTTATTCCTTCCGTATCCACAGAGATCAACAATCATTTGGTATATCAGAACGGATTGTATATGGATGAGGAGATGTTGGACGACCATTACGCAGACAACACTTATAATGAAGCGGAATGGGCTGTAATGGAAAAGGCTGGGGCTATATTCTTGCCAGCTGGAGGACGACGTTGGGGTAATACAATAAAGAACTATCCTACAAACCCATGGGGAATCTACTGGTCGTCCACAACAGGAGCACAAGAGCGGGAAGGAAATGTCCGTGCGTTATCCTTCTACATGAGCGGTGTGACACCTTTAGCTGAAACGAGCCGTGTATGGGGATGTTCAGTTCGTCTAATTCAAGAAATAAAATAGGAGACGACGCAGTATTTTCTCTGAAATAATCCAATACTTATTGGCATATAGATTTATTTTTCTGTGTAAAGACGGTCATATTGAAACACGCCCCTAAAGTTATTTCTCTAACTTTAGGGGCGCATTTTAGATCTTCGTCTTGCTTGGTTTCTCAACAACCATTGTTTATTTCACTTCAGCAAAATACTTTGTCCTCAAATCCAAAATCTTTTGTTCTCCTGTCATTTCAATTTCTTCAGATTGTCTTATATCTTGCGACGAAGCACCAATCTTAATTGTGTACTTTCCAGGATCTATCACCCAGTGATTATCGCTGTAGTATCCAAACTGAGATGGATACATTGTAAACGACACTGTCTTTGTCTCATTCGGATTAAGTGTGACACGCGCGAATCCCTGCAGCTGTATTGGTCGGATGTTCTTGTTCCCGTCTGCTGGCGATAAATACAATTCGACAACTTCGTCGCCAGCAAAATTGCCTGTATTCTTCACGTCTACACTGATAGAAATCTTCTCCGCATCTGTAGCCACTGATTTTTCTGCTTTGATATTCGAATACTCAAATGTAGTGTAGCTCAAGCCATAACCAAATGGATATGCGACGCGGGGATCTTTATCCACTGAGCGGTTGTAGCAGATTGGTTCGTTGATCTGGACATTTGGATAGCTGACACTCAACTTTCCAGATGGATTCACCTTTCCATAAATAATATCTGCGACGGCGTTTCCACCCTCCTCTCCTGGATACCATGCCTGTATGACCGCAGCACATTTCTCTGCCAAACCTGAAATAATTTGGGCACGTCCACCAAACATCACTAGAACAACCGGTTTTCCTGTAGCAACAAGTTTTTCGACAAACTGCTCCTGTTTTCCTGGAAGACGCAATGTTGTGCGGTCACGATTCTCTCCGCATAGCATCACATTCTCACCTACTGCCGCCACAATCACATCACTTTCTTTTGCAATTTCCAACGCTTGATCAAGATTTGCTTCCTCTCCCGAATCAATCTTACGGTTCTGAATATCCTGCATATATGCGACGCGAGGATCTCCACCCTGCTCCACCACTGTCTCTACAACTTCAGTCCAGTCGCATCCACGGCTATATTTTAAAGAATAGCCTTCTGGAATATTCGCTTCCATTCCAGATTTCAGATTAACAATTCTAGGATTCAAATCGTTTTCAATCTCCTTTTTCCAGAAGTAACGCATTGAATGGTAGGAATAGTCGCCAACCATTGCCCACATAGAATTGGCATTTGGTCCGACCAATGCAATTTTAGACGGCTTACTCAATGGCAAAACACCATTGTTCTTTAGCAAAACAACCGACTGTGTGGCAAGCTGGTATGCCGTCTTACGATTATCTTTTGAATCCCACTCAATATGTCCTGTCTCATACAGTTTTGCATTGTCATCAAGCAGGCCAAGTCTTGCTTTATGCTTCAACACTCTCTTGACTGCTGTCTCAAGTGTCTGCTGACTGACTAAGCCTTTATCAATTGCGTCCGACAAAAATTTATAACTCTTTCCTTCAGGAAAATCAACATCATTGCCAGCGTTGATGGCTTTTGCCGCACGCATTGTGGAATCTAATTTGTCGTCGACCTGCTCGATTGAGCTATAGTCGCTGACAAGGATTCCATCAAACTTAAGGTAATCACGCAATATACCTTCTTGCAAATATCTGTTTGCCACACATTTAACAGAATCAAACGTGTGATATCCTGTCATCACCACTTTACTGTCAGACACACGTATAATAGCTTCATGAGGCAAAAGAATCTCTTCCATCAGCTCTTTTTTATCTGCATTTCCACCACCTCCGTAGCCAAGGAAATGTTTTGAACATGCAGATACTCCCAGCCTTAAATCTCCATGCTGCAAACCTTTGACGAATGCCACTCCCATTACAGCCGAAAGATATCCGTCTTCTCCATACGACTCTTCCAAACGGTTGAAAGATGGATTTCTTACGACATCAACCATAGGTGAAAGAGCCTGCATACCTCCAATCTTACGAAGGTCTGTGGCAGTCTCATACGTTTTCTTTTCTGCCAATTCTGGATTGAACGAGCAGGCAAGACCAATCTGTTGCGGATATACAGTAGCGTCGTAACCGTTTATTCCGCTCAACACCTCCTCGTGAAGCAATGCGGGAATGCCAGACGGAGTGTTGTGGATCAACCAATCTTGCATCTGAGCCACCATGTCGCGCACCTCATCAGGAGTCTTGCGGAAATTCATCGTGAACTGAGAGAAATGTCCTATTCCATCTGGAATCAAACGACGACACAACGCTGTATCAAGTTTGTCGTTTTCATCAAAAAATTGCGTCATATATGTACCCTGAAGCTGAGCGATACGCTCATTTTGGGACATATTTTCATAAATGCGGTTGATTTTTTCATCCACAGTTTCAGTTTTCTTAGTTGAGCAGCCACAAATTGACAAGGCTGACAAACCAACCATAACAATTCCTTTTAAGTCCATCTATATGTTTGTTTTATAATAAAAAAGAGACGTTGCAAGCAACGTCTCAATACAAATAAAAATCAACTATTTCTTTAGAATAGAAACGACTTCGGCAATACCGACCAATTGTTGCTCACCAGTGACCATATTTTTTAGCATCACTTTATTCTCTGCCATCTCTGTCTCTCCTACAATTGCAACGTATGGAATTGCCTTGTTGTCGGCATAACTCATCTGCTTCTTCATCTTGACTGGCTCAGGATAAATCTCAGCGGAAATACCATTGTTACGAACCTCCTTCAACAGATTCAAAGCAAAATTAAACTCGTTTTCTCCAAATGTGGCGAATAGAATTTGAGTAGACGCAAGTAACTCCTGAGGATACAAATCAAGCTGGTTCAAAACGTCGTAGATACGGTCAGCTCCAAATGAAATTCCGACTCCAGACATTCCTTCCAAACCGAAGACTCCTGTCAAATTATCATATCGGCCACCACCTGTGATTGATCCGATAACCACATCTTTTGCCTTAACTTCAAAAATTGCTCCTGTATAGTAGTTCAATCCACGTGCCAAAGTCAAATCAATCTCCACCTCAGTGGCAACATTAAGCATCTTCACATAACGAAGAATAGTACGTAGCTCCTCGACTCCCTTCAAACCAATTTCACTTGACTTCAAGACATCAGCGATGACATTTAGTTTGTCATCATTGCTTCCTGTCATATTGATAATTGGCTGAAGTTTCTCAATACCTGCCTCGCTGACTCCTTTCTCTCTAAGTTCAGCATTTACATTATCAACACCAATCTTGTCAAGTTTGTCTATTGCGACGGTGATGTCAACCAATTTATCAGCCTCCCCAATCACCTCTGCGATACCAGAAAGAATCTTACGGTTGTTGATCTTCAAAACAACATTTATCTTAAGACGACGGTAAACCTCGTCAACAATCTGGATCAACTCGACCTCGTTGAGCAATGAATCACTGCCAACGACATCCACGTCGCACTGATAAAATTCACGGTATCTGCCCTTCTGAGGTTTGTCAGCACGCCAAACCGGCTGAATTTGGAATCTCTTGAATGGAAATGACAAGTTACCACGATTCATAACGACGTAACGTGCAAAAGGCACCGTCAAATCATAGCGAAGACCCTTGTCACTGATATGTTTTAGCACCTTCACGCTGTTGGCAGACTCAAGCTCACTTTTGTCTACTCCAGCCAAAAAATCACCAGAATTCAGAATCTTGAAAAGAAGTTTGTCTCCCTCATCACCGTATTTTCCCATCAAAGTGGAAAGATTCTCCATAGCAGGAGTCTCAATCTGAGAAAATCCGTAGAGACGGAATACACTTTTAATTGTGTCGAAAATATAATTTCTTCTCGCCATCTCGATTGGCGAAAAATCACGTGTACCTTTAGGAATAGATGGTTTGCAAACTGCCATATCTATTGAATATTTATGCTATTTTTTATTTTTCTGCAAAATTACAGAATTTTTGGGAGCTATTTAAAAAAAACATGAATAATTAGAATGCAGGCAAAAAAAAACCTCGGGGTTTTTCCTCGAGGCTAACGAATGTCAAATTTCTCAATCAAACATCGCAAAAACAAACACTATTATGAAAAAGTATCTTCACTTTTACTGATTACAAAGTTATTATATATATGAATGTCCGCCAAATAAATTATACGTTTGCCGAAAATGAATAGACAAATGGCGATTTTTTAACGAACATTTTGTTCTTTTTTCATACGTTTCATTAATCTATACCACCTGCAGTGGAAAAGAATTGCGGCCAAAGTAAGTCCAAAACAGAATCCTACCCATACTCCTTCCGCACCCCAACCTCTGCAAAAACCAAAATAATATCCGACGGGAAGGTTAACACATAAATAAGAGACAAACGCGCAATACATAGTGTATTTCACATCTGTAAGTCCATTTAATATTCCGATGCCAACACATTGCAAGCCATCTGACATTTGAAAAATACCTGCCATGACTAGTATCGAGGCAGTCTGCTCTATCACCAGCGGATCAACCGAAAAGAATCCTGCGATATCATATCTAAAAATAATGATCAGAGCACCCATAATCGCATTGTTGATCAAAGCAAGATGGATTGACGCATTTGCAGCCATACAGACCGCATTTAGATCTTTCCTGCCATACTGGTGACTCACACGGATGGTCGTTGCAGCTCCTATACCAAGGACGATCATAAACACCATATGTCCTACAGATGAAGCTATCTGATTCGAGGCCAAAGCGACAGGTCCCAACCAGCCAACCATGATTCCGCTGAATGCGAACGCTGTAACCTCCACCGTGCTTCGAAGAGAAATTGGTATTCCGACCTTGAACAATTCCGCAAGATGTGATGAAGAAAACAATCTTTTGCTCATTCCTGCCACATACATTCTCCACTCTTTCTTATAAAGCATCACACCAAAAATCGCAAACGGCGCGAAAAATCTCGAAATAAATGTTGCTATCGCCGCACCGTCGACCCCTAACTTAGGAAATCCATACTCTCCATAAATCAACAGATAATTCAAAACAATATTTACAATGTTGGAAATCAATGTTATGATCATTGCGACGGAGGTATTACCTAATGCGGCTAGAAATTGACGTAGTCCCTCAAAGAATATAACCGGCACAAAACTTGCAGCCACAATCAGAAAATAGTTTTTCGCAAGTGTACAAACAGTCGGATCCTGTCCAAACTTATCAAGATTGAAGTAGGCTAACGTCAGAATGGCAAGTATCGCCAAAGAAACTATCACACACTGCACCAGTCCATTCTGAAGATATTTAGTCACCTCCTCATGATCATGATTCACATATTTATATGCAGTCAACGGAGTGATACTTTGCAAAACAGACATCGAAGCCACCAACGCAATCACCAACACTGATGTAGCGAATGCCACAGCCGCAAGTTCAATCGTACCCAACGCTCCAACCATCTTCACGTCGGCAAACTGCACAACCGCTCCGCCTAACTGCGCGAACACAATCGGGAGAGCCACTTTCAAATTCCTTCTATAAAACGGTAAATATTCCTTAAATGATGCCATCTTTCACAAAATTGCACGCAAAGATAATGATTTTGCATTTCGCTTTTTATAAATCATCATTAAAAAACAGAGGACACCCGATACACACCGAATGTCCCCTCAAACACACAAATGAAAACTTAATTTCTAACTATTTCACCGAAATATGGGTTGTCTTATTTTTGTTCCAATAAGATTCATATACTAATTAGCAAATCTTACTGAAAAAACAACATCACATCATCTGTCATACAGAGATGTCATACATTAATATATTATAACACGAAACATACGGGTATAACAAATCACACAAACTTACGGAACATTTATTCCTATCTGACTAGATAGTGGCACTTCTGCTGAAACAGCAGAAGTAGCCGCCATCAAATTAATGTGTTGATTAATCGCATATTTAATGTGTCTTATATCAAGTATATTTATTGTATTCTGCCTTATTCTTTGTTTCCGATGTCAAAAGTAGAAAAGTAATATTTTATTGTTGCTATAAGATCATTAAATTTATATCATCAAAATGCATTTTGACTGAATAATACTGATTTTTACCGAATAATCCTATTGTTGAACAGATATTCAAACAAAAAGCAGAAAAAAGACAAGTTATAAAGTACACTCTATAAATGCCAATATGACGATGATGAGATATTACAACTTTATTTTGTCTACGACACACAAACAAGTAGATTGACAATCATAAAAAAAACAAAATTCCTTAATTTTTGTTCTTGAAAACATATATGTAAAATAGCAAAATAATATTATAAGTTTTGGTACAAAATTCTTGCGCCCCAAAAGATTTTTTCACATTTTTGTAATACAATTGCGAATATTTATAATACAAGGCACCATTCATTTATATTGTATACTCTCAATGAAATTGCAACTGTCAATTAAAATGCGACATAATATGAATATTTAACATTATAGTTCAAAATTCACAATATAATATAGAAAAACATATTGGCGTTAAAAAATAATTAAACATGACAAAATCTTACAATCTATCAAAGTGGTTCGCCACGTTGCTTTTGTTATTATTATCTGCATTCAACTGTTCGGCAGTTGATCGGCTTTGTTTCACAGCGCAAGAAGCAGGATCAACAATTTGGTTCGAAAATGAAGGAGACAACAATCCAAGTATACAATATTCATTCGATGGAGAATCTTGGAGTGACTGGAATGAAAAAACAACAATAACATTAGAAAACACTGGAGATAAAGTCTACGTGCGAGGCGACAACTCAAAAGGTTTTTCTTTTAACGCTAAAAAGTACACTCACTTTGGAATGAAAGGTAATATATCCTCATCTGGAAGTGTGATGAGTTTGATTGACCCCAACGAATCCTCAACTGAAATTCCAAATAGTGGCTGTTTTTTCAAATTATTTTCTGATTGCAAGTCGCTTACACAAGCCCCAGAACTACCAGCAACTATATTGAAGGACAGTTGCTATTACTTATTATTTGAAAAATGTGAAAATTTGGAAACAGCACCTGAACTACCGGCGATGACAATGGCAAAATATTGTTATTCGAGTATGTTCTCAGGATGTTCGAACTTAACAAAAGGTCCTAAACTACCATCCTTAACATTGGCGCAAAACTGTTATTCTGGCATGTTTACAGATTGTAATAATTTGGAAGTCGCGCCAGAATTGCCAGCTACAGAATTGGAACCATATTGTTATAGTACAATGTTCACCGCATGTAAAAAATTGAAGAAGGCTCCCGACCTTCCAGCAAAGAAACTGGTTGACTTTTGCTATTTCTTCATGTTCGAAAGATGTTCAGGTCTGGAAAGTGCAAAAATATCAGCCACAGAATTAGGACCAAAATCATGCATCGCGATGTTCATGGGCTGCTCCAATATGAATTATATAAAGATTGATGTCATGACGCTGGACAACGACATGTCTGCGACAGATTCTTGGGTTTCGGGAGTAACCGGAGAAGGTATAATCGAATTTCCATGTGGCAGTAAATACAACAAGTATGGCAACTCTGGAGCTCCTAATAATTTCACTATAAAAGCCTCCCCTATCGTCATCTTCCAAAATCCAGACAAAAAGGAATTATGGCGTGACACTATTGGATGTGACGTAGTTCCCCAATACCCGTTTGAAGAAAAAGGAGAACCATTCTATAAAGAAGGATTGTTTTTTAAAGGTTGGGATGTAGAGCCACACGTTCATGAAACTCCTGACACATATTATTATACAGCCGTATATGGAGAAGAAGAGATCGACCTCAACAAGATACTCTGCTTTACCGCTTTGGATGCAAACTCAAATATCTCCTATGGATGTATGAATCTAAATTGCCCGGAAATAGAGTATTCACTTGACAGTGGAAAAACATGGAAGATACTAAAGGAGTTTGAAAAAATAGAATTTCAAAATGAAGGAGACAAAGTTTATGTCAGAGGAAACAATCCAAACGGATTATCTAAGAGCAAAGACGAATACACTTATTTTACTATGAACTACAGATTTGCTGCCAGCGGAAGTGTGATGAGCATGCTCGACGGCAAAGGTGAGTCGACTGTGATTCCATGTGATTATTGTTTCACAAATTTATTCAATAAATGTTTACTAGTTCAAGCTCCAGAACTTCCGGCCACAGAATTGACAAAAGGATGCTATGCAGGAATGTTTAGCACATGCGTTAAACTGCAAAAAGCGCCAAATCTACCAGCTGAAACAGTAAAAGATGAAAGTTATAGTGATATGTTCGGGGGATGTATCAGTTTGACTGAGACTCCTGAATTGCCAGCTACAACCTTAGGAGAACGCTGTTACTATAGCATGTTTGTAGGTTGTACAGGATTAAGCAGAGCACACGATCTGCCAGCAATGAAACTTGAAAAGGCATGCTATGCAAATATGTTCACAGCATGTCAAAATCTGACGAATCCACCAGCGCTACCAGCCACGGAATTGGCGGATAGTTGTTATAATTACATGTTTTTAACTTGTACAAGCCTTACAAAAGCACCATTACTACCTGCCACTACACTTAAAAAAAATTGTTATGACCACATGTTTACCGCATGTATAAATTTGGAGGAAGTCCCAGATTTAGGAGCCACTGTTGCGGCAGAAAACAGTTGCGACGGAATGTTCATCAGTTGTTACAACTTAGAAAAGGCTCCGGCATTGCCAGCCACGACACTTGACGACAATTGTTATCATTTGATGTTTGCAGGCTGCGTAAATTTGACTGAAGCTCCAGAATTACCAGCTACTGTAATGAAAGACAGCTGTTACTTCTCAATGTTTGGAGGCTGTTCAAGTTTGGAAAAAGCACCTGTACTTCCAGCTAAAGAATTGGCAAAAGGATGCTATATGGAAATGTTTGTAGGGTGTACAAATTTGAGAAAAGCACCAGAACTACCAGCCACAAAACTGACAAATGGATGCTATTCCAGTATGTTTACTGGCTGTGCAAGTCTTAACTACATCAAAGTAGGAGTAATGTCTTTGGATAATGATTTTGTAGCCACTGAAAATTGGGTCGACGGAATTGATGGGCCAGGTGTCTTCATTTTCCCATGCGGAAGCAAATACGACAAACATGGAGTGTCTGAAGTGCCAGAAAACTTCAAAATCATCTCCTCCCCGATTGCAATTTTCCAGAATCCAGACAGCACCGTGCTTTATCGTGACACGATCAACTGTGGAGAATTTCCTTCTTATGAGAGATGTGACACATGTAAGACTCCTTATTATGGAGACAGTCTCGTCTTCATAAATTGGGATAAAGACATTGATATATTAGACGATCCTGACATTTACTACTATACCGCTGTTTACGAGAAAAAAGAAGAAAAGCCAAATCTCGACAAGATGCTATGTTTCACTGCTGAAGAAACTGGTTCAAAAATTTCCTATTTGAGCATAAATAAAAAAGATAATTATCATGATGTGCAATATTCCATAGATGGAGGGGAAAATTGGTATAGATTGGAACCAAAAGATTATATCACATTGGAAAAAGTAGGCGACAAAGTCTATTTTAGAGGTAAAAATCCTAAAGGATTAACAATTGGCAGACCTGATTCCCGTGAATCCTATTTCTTATTTACAATGGAAGGCAAAATAGCAGCCAATGGAAGTATAATGAGCATGATTGACGGTATAGGAGAAACCACCGTCATTCCTTGTGATTATTGTTTTGAATATCTATTTGCTGGCTGTGATGCTCTTACTCAGGCACCTGAATTAACTGCGACAGAATTAAAGGAATTCTGTTATTATAACATGTTTGACGCATGCACATCTTTAACGAAAGCTCCCGAATTACCAGCCACGACATTGGCAGAATATTGTTATTTTAGCATGTTTGGGGAATGCACATCTTTAACACAAGCACCTGAATTGCCAGCGACTAAATTAGCAGATGGTTGCTATATGGGCATGTTTGGTGGATGTACTTCTTTAACACAAGCACCTGTATTGCCAGCTACTGAATTAGCAGAGGATTGCTATAGTTTAATGTTTGCAAGATGTACATCTCTGATTAATGTTCCAGAATTACCAGCCACAAATCTTACAGTAGGATGCTACGATGGCATGTTTGCTGGATGTTCTTCTTTAACACAAGCACCTGAATTGCCAGCCACTAAACTTGCTGCAGGATGCTACAATGGCATGTTTGATGGATGTTCTTCTTTAGCGAAAGCTCCTGATTTACCTGCTAAAGAACTCACTGATAATTGTTATGCCTATATGTTCAATGGATGTACAAATTTAAATTGCATCAAAGTGGGAGTAATGTCTTTGGATAATGATTTTGCAGCCACAGAAAATTGGGTCGACGGAATTGATGGGCCAGGTGTCTTCATTTTCCCATGCGGAAGCAAATACGACAAACATGGAGTTTCAGAAGTACCAGAAAACTTCAAAATTGTAGCCTCCCCTATCGTCGTCTTCCAAAATCCTGACGGAAAGGAATTATGGCGTGACACTATCGGATGTGACGTCGTTCCTGAATATCCACTAGAAGAAAAAGGAGAGCCATTCTATAAAGAAGGATTGGTTTTTAAAGGATGGGATGTAGAGCCACACGTACATGAGACACCTGACACATATTATTATACAGCTGTATATGAAGAGAAGACTGATACAACAACTGTCGAAAACAACTGGTTATGCTTCACTGCCGAGGCTCCGGAATCAGAAATATCGTACCATAACACAGACAATAACCCAGACATGCAATATTCTCTTGACGAAGGTAAGACATGGAAGACTTTGGATGAAGGAACGAAAGTGACATTAAAAAATATAGGAGACAAAGTTTACTTCAAAGGAAATAACCCTGAAGGATTTTCTCATGGACCAGTAGAGCGTTCGGGATTTGTAATGTCAGGATTAATAAAAGCTTCCGGCAGTGTGATGAGTTTGATCGATGGTGTTGGAAAATCCAAAGTGATACCAAACGATTACTGTTTTTCTTTGTTGTTTGCTGGTTGCAGGGCATTAACACAAGCTCCTGAATTACCTGCCACCACATTGACAAAAGCATGTTATGAATTTATGTTCCAAGACTGTATAAATTTGACGGAAGCGCCAAAATTACCAGCCACTAAAATATATGACAAAAGCTATGTTGGCATGTTCATGGGATGCAGTAACTTAAAGATTGCCCCTGAACTACCAGCCACAGAAATGAAATATAGATGTTATGACTCTATGTTCAGACTATGCACATCTCTTGAAACACCTCCAGCATTGCCTGCTAAAGTATTAGACAGAGAATGCTATCACCAAATGTATCACGAATGTACTAAATTAAAAGAGGCTCCAGAATTACCCGCAACAAAAATGGCAACTGATTGTTATGCTTTGATGTTCGCCTCATGTGAAAACTTGACAGTTGCACCAAAGTTACCTGCCACAGAATTGGCTACAAGATGTTATGCTTCTATGTTTGGTGGTTGTACAAACCTAACTCAAGCACCTGAACTACCAGCGACCACATTGGATAGTTCATGTTATAGTGGCATGTTCTACTTATGTTCTGCTTTGGAAAAAGCTCCTGAATTGCCAGCAACAACATTAGCAGACGATTGCTATTCCGGCATGTTTATGAAATGTACATCTTTGGAAAAGGCTCCAGAATTGCCTGCTAAAGAACTCACTGATAATTGTTATGCCTATATGTTCAATGGATGTACAAATTTAAATTACATCAAAGTAGGAGTAATGAGTTTGGACAATGAATTCAATGCTACTGAAACTTGGGTTGAAGGAGTCGACGGTCCGGGTACATTTGTCTTCCCATGCGGAAGTACATACGACAAACACGGCTATTCTGAAGTGCCTCCTCTTTTTGAAATCATAGCAAATAAATACTCTATCGGTTATTTAACTTCAGCATGTGATTCTATCATTTACAATGGCATGATATATTATGAGAGTAAAGAATGGAATGACACATTGTCAACATCCTACGGTTGTGACAGCATCATTGCCTACAAATTAATCGTTCATAACAGCGTCGAAACAAATATGGACATTTCTATTGAAAATAGTTTCGTTTGGAAAGACATCACATATACAGATGACGCCACATGGGTAGATTCTTTGCAAACTAGTTTCGGCTGCGACAGCATCGTCCGTTACAACCTTACTATAATAAAAGAGGAGAAAAAAGAGCTTAAATTGGCTGTAGATGATGACGAATTGATCCTTATTTTGCCTGGAGAATCACAAACAATTGGTTACGAACTAACCGGAGGAATTGGATCTCAATATGAGGTTAGATACAAAGGCAAATTAATCTGTTCCGGTGAGGTATCCAACGATAGCACCGTCGACTTGACATGCGCGAAGAATATGGAGCCAGGAGAATACATAGCCACAATGGAGATGTGTGATGATGAAGGAAACTGCGCGAAAGAGGATTTCACATTCAATGTGATGTTGCCAGACGACAAGGAGAAAAGCTACTACGTGAAAGTTTGGAACGACGTTGTAATCTGCAGAAATGGTGACGGAAATCACGTCTCTTATCAATGGTATAAAGACAAGAAAAAATGTGAAGATGCAAATCTCCAATACTTCAATGACAAGTCTCTTCTAGATGGCGAATACATGGTCCACGTGACTGACAAGGATGGAAAGAGCTACTTCATCGAACCAATCCAATATGAAGCGGAATTGGCAAAATATGGAATTACTGCTAATCCAAACGTAGTTGAAAAGAGTGCTGAATTCACAGTTTCAGTCACTGGTGTCTCAGATGACGACTTGGCAAATGCCCGCATCGTCGTGTATAGAGCCGACGGAATTGTAGAGAAAATACTCAATAATGTTGAAGCAAACACTGCAATGCGACTCGGTTCAGGCGAATATATCATCGTCCTTACAGTGAACGACGGCAAAAATGCAAACTGCAAAGTGTTGGTGAAATAAATGAAGTTGATTGAAAAACCTAAAAAAAATGAAATTTATATTCAGAAAAACAGTCTGGCTAATGTTGCTGTTTATATCACAGGTGACTTTGGCACAAGATAAAATGCTCAACATCTCGGCGGGTGGTGGAGTAGAAATTTTGAAATACACTCCCGAAATCGGAAAACCAAAACCTGGAGGTAGCGTTACTCTCGAATGTCAGTTTCAACAATTTCTGACAAACAATTTCGGTTACGGTGCAGGAGTGGACATTTCATACCTCACAGCCAACTACTACATCAGTGAAACGATAGAGACTCCTATCACAGACGAAACAGACGCAGGAATCCCATACACTCTACGCACAATTTTCGATGATTTCAACGAAAAGCAGCGTTCTTTTTTGGTGGATGTCCCTGTCGGACTATATGCACGTATCCCTAGCAAATATGTCCATTTTATATTCGGAGCCGGTGTCAAAGTGGGACTTCCTATTGTTGCCAAATATGATTACTCCAGAGGCACCGTCGAAACACGTGCATACTTCGGTGACGATGTAGATGCAGAGTTGAGCAAAATTCCACACCATGGACTCTACAAACAAGGCACGAATGCTGGAGATATCGACATCAACCGTCTGCAACTATCTCTCTATGCCGACATAATGTGGAGATTTATTTTTAACGATGCCTCCCCATTACATTTTGGAGCATACATCTCATATGGATTGAACGATATGGTGTCTAACCACGATGCGACAATGGGCATCCACAAGAACAGTATCTTGAACAGCACATTGACCGACAAAATCGTTCCTATCTGCATCGGGTTAAAAATAGGACTCGCCATTCCTTTTGAAAAGGGAGGGAAACGTTCTATATTCGACGGATTCAGATAAAACAAGACGGCAAAATTCTACGAATCGAATTTTGCCGTCTTTTCTTTTAGTTTCTTTTTTTTCCATCCTCATCCACACCCAATCCGAACAGTGCGAAATCACCCAACGTAGGATCATCAGGAAAGATCGTTTTCATATAGTCGGTAATCTCCTTTGCTGTGGTTATGTCTGCTGAGTTGCGAGTCGTTATTCCCATCGCCCTACCCTGCTGATGAACGTGTGTGTCGAGAGGAATTAGCAGTTTTCGCTTGTCGAGTGTCTTCCAAATGCCAAAATCCACAATCCCGTCATCTCGCACAAGCCAACGCAACATCATATTCACTCGTTTGGCTGCAGATTTTGTGGCGCTTGCGGGTATTCCCTTCACTCCGTCGAACAATCTACGTAGTGAGATAGAATAGTCGTCAGCATCCTTATCTATACACTGCTCCATATCTTCATATTTTAAATATAAAGAATTGAGTCGGGCACAAATATCATGGAAATCACCCCAAGTATAGAATCGGTAAAGACGTGCATCTGAATTCTCATACTGTCGCCATTTTCCTCCCATAATATAGTCGTATGGTGCTCCATTGAAGAGCGAATCCAAAGTCTCCGCACATTTCACAATCTGCTTTCTGTTGCCGAACGCCACCCACTGCGTGATGAATGCAGAGACCTCGATATCTCGCTTTTGAGTGTAACGATGAGGAAACTGTACAGGATCATTCTTTATGAAGTCGACGGTGTTGTATTTATTCGCCAGTTCAATTATTTTATCTTTCATACTCTTCAAATTTACAATAGAGATACGACAATCTGTAAATATTGTATATCAAAAGTGACGGTGAATCGCCCAACAAATTTTTCTCCATTCTCTGACGAAATTTTTTGAATGGAAATTTCATCAGCCAACCCAAAGGCAGAGCGCGTAATTTCTCATACAGTTGAAGAAGACGTGAGGTCGGGAGAAGCAGGTCACGATGCTCCACAAGGTTATCGATAGCCACTCTCGTCTTGTTTATAAATTGTTCGCTCGTATCTCCATTATCATGGTAGACGGGATTGTTGATCTTCAAAACCTTATAGCCAGCATTCTGCAAATCAGCGCCAAACTGAGTGTCTTCGTGTCCATACTTAGAGAAAGATTCGTTGAAACGGACTTTATGGAAAACATAAGCCGGCAAGAAAAAATTAAGTGATATAAACTGAGGCTGTTTCACTTCATACTTCATTCCATATAGATAACGAAGCGGCGACATTTTGACAGGGCCGTCCAATCTGAATGTCATTCCTCCACATAGCACCCCGTCGTCTACCCTATTATCTATATATTTTTTTAGGAAATCAGGCGAGACAGGATAAACATCCGCATCAAGAAACAACAGATAATCTCCTTTCGCGACGTCGGCCAAATGATTTCTATTCTTCGCTATACCAATATTATCTTCCGACTCAATGACTCTGCAGAACGCCAATTCATTTATTGAACGATTTCGTTTCACTATATCCAAATCAGTAGAAGCATCATCCATCACAACAACCTCAGCTTCGATAGAATATTCAGCAATCTGACGGGAAAGGAATGTACAGAGAGAGACGCAATCACAATTATATGTAGGAATCAGAATCGAAAGGAACATGTTTTTATAAAATGTAAATTATAGCGAAATCACTTCAATACAAAGATAAAAAATAAAAGAGACGCTGCGTGCAACGTCTCCCATTAATTCTTCACAAAATAAATCTTAAGCCTTTGTGTTAAGGGTCTTAATAAGATTAACTGCCTGAGTAAGCTTAGAAGCCAAATCATCAGTACCCTGCTTATCAGATGCTGTAAGCTTTGAAATCACGTCACCAATACCTGAGCATTGGCTAAGATTAACAGCCGAAGCCACTTGCTGAGCAAAAGAAGCCGCCTCACTGTTGGCAGCCGACGAAGATGAAGCAAGCTTGCTCTTTAGCAAATAAGTGGCGAAAATTGTAGCAAGACTCTTTGCGTCTACTTTACCATTAAGAAGCTTAATCACAGAAGCAATGTTGTTGGAATTACCCAAAACAGTTTTAAAAACATCAAATAGTCCCATGTCAGTATATTTATTAGTTGATTGCAAAGAAAGCATTTTTTGAACGTTCAGCAAAATAAATAAAGTTAAATAATAAGAAAAAATCGTAAGTTTGTATTTAAATTTAATACAGATTAATATTGTTATCTATTTAACGTGAGAGACGAATTATAATTAAAAGAGAGTCAGACAATTATCAATTTCACGATGTAAATGTATGCATGTCTTCTTTTGGAAGAAGCAGTATACGGAAATAGCCACCCTACATATTAACAACAAAGTACTCAAAAGATCTGTGTCTGGAATGTTCTACTTGTGCCATGTTTTTTAAGTTCGTCATTGACGGTTTCGATAATAGCCATTTTTTTCTAAGCAAAATGCTTTATACTCCAAAGGCTTTCTGTCGTCCAAGTCACCAGTTGTGAACATGAAATTAAAAATCTCACCATTTTCGTTGCAGACGAAGTGTAGTTTGAATTCATAATTATCACAATTATTTCAGACACATTTATCCTGCTGTCACGGAAGCATCTCCTTATGGACGGTTTGGACGATCCGATTGAATATCTCATCGTCAACTTGTCAAAAAGTTTGCAGAAATCGACAGCTAAACAGAAAATTTCAGTAATTTTGTCTTTGGTAATCATGGCGTTATTTTTCGTTTGTTTTTAGCACTTTAAATCACGAAAGAATAACGCTATTTTTCAAATAAACAACCAGTTAAAATTCATCGAACTCACGTTATTAAATATCACTTATTCATATACAAAGTTCCTTAAAGCTATTATTCAGACAGAATAAAAATAAATGATTAAGATATGAAACTAAGCATTATTACTCCACTATATAACTCAGCTGAATATCTACGCGAATGTGCAGTTTGCATCAAAGAACAAACAATGCAGGATTACGAATGGTTGCTAATAGATGACCATGGGCAAGATAACTCTGTAGAATTGGCAAAACAGTTGGTGGAAGAATTTGGCATTGCAAATAAAACCAGATTTTTGCAGACAATAAAGAATAGTGGTCCTGGTGAAGCCCGCAATGTCGGATTACGTGCTGCAGAGGGTGAATATATAGTCTTTTTAGATTCTGATGATTGGGTTGATACAAACAGCTATGAACTAATTGTTAATGCTGCAGACAAGATTAATGCAGATATTGTCTACTACAACGGAATTATGCATGAAAATGGCAAGAATACTCCGTTACTAACGATACCATTCAAGAATCAAAAACAGTTTCTTTCTCATTACGTTGCAAGAATCACCTATTGTTTCAGAAACAGTTTTATAAAACAATACAATATTGAATTTCCTTCCACTCGTGCAGCAGAAGACACTTATTTCATTGCTGCAGCTATCATGATGAGCGACAAAGTTTGTGGCGTTGATGATTTACTTTACCATTATCGAATCCATAATACATCAGTAAGTCATAAGTTTGATAGGAAACGTACAGAACAGAAAAGAATCTCACTCAAAAAACTGTTTACATTCGCTAAAGAGCACAACGTGTGGAATAAATACAAATGGCAATTGAGATTCATCTATCTAAAAAAAGGAATTCTGGTTCCATTATTAAAAGGAGAATGAATATACACACTAGTACAAAATAGTCAAATCAGTTTATATATTTTGATTTAACAAATCATTCCACATACTCTCATAAAATTGTACAATATAATTAATAATATATGATATATCAACAACCTACACAAAGCTATCACTTTAAATAAAAAGCTCCATTATCATTTACTTGCTACCCTACAATGTATGTTTGAATAGCATTAGCTTCTTCAAAATCAATCATGAAAAATAAGAAGACAACCATTCCACAGTTGAAAAGGAAGCTTCATAGTGATAATGTCTTTCCTCAAAATTATCTTCATAAAAAATATGATCACAGTTGAAAATGGAATCGTTTATTCCACCATCTCCCTTTCCAATTTCTTCTCTTTTTGATTGATAATTGTCATATAATGGATAATCTGATTAAGCAAATCCATCTCTTTCATGTTCGGAGTTCTGTCTATTGAGAAATCAGTAATATCACCAAACCGAGACAAACCACAACGACATTTCACATCAGACACTGCATGGAGATATTTCAAAGGCAAGATCTCCTGCATTGTCAAATCTATAAGAATATCGGCTTCAAAACTATTGAACCTCGACAAAACGAAATCTTTTGGTTTCATCAGCAAATTCCATTCGTTTGGTGCCATCATCGCTATATTGATGGTTTCCTTCTTAAACTCATCCTTCTCAACAACAGTCCATGCCATAACCTGTTTTCCATCAAGTATGGCAAAGATTTGTTTCAAGAGATCTGGTTTCAAAGTAGATCTGTCGTAAAGAAGAATAACCTTTTTCACCTCTTGCCAGTTCAAAAACTGTTTGTTGCGTTTTTTATTCTTCCACAACTTACTTATTTCCCAGTCGATATATTTCTTTTTTAAACCCTCAAACATAGTTTAATTAGTTTAACAAAGCATCGAATTCTGCTTCTGTAATTATCTTAACTCCTAATGATTCACACTTTGCCAGCTTGGATGGACCCATATTTTCTCCAGCGACGACAAAGGATGTCTTCTTGCTGATAGACGTAGCGTTCTTGCCTCCATTGGCCTCGATCAACGCTTTTATCTCATCACGTGAGTATTTCTCAAACACTCCACTCACAACAATGGTCATTCCAGCAAATTTATCGCTGACGACGGTATTGCTCTCCACTGCTTCCAACTGAAGTCCGTATCCCCTCAGACGCTCTACGAATGCGACATTCTTCTCGTCTGCAAAAAATGAGACAATCTGCTGGGCAATGCCCTCGCCTATCTCATCAATCTGGACCAATTGTTCGACAGTCGCTGCTTTCAACGCATCTATCGATTTCAATTCAGCGGCAAGTTTCTTTGCCATTGATGCTCCGACGGTGCGAATTCCAATTGCGTAAAGCACTCTGTCGTATGGCACAGACAACGAATCTTTGATACTGTTTATCAAATTGTTGGCACTCTTTTCTCCCCATAGAGGAAGATCCTTTAGATCATCAACTTTAAGTGCATACAAGTCTGCGGCATCTTTAATCAAATTGCGTTTCAACAGCAATTCAATTGATTCATTACCAATGGTAATATTCATCGCCTTACGTGAGACAAAATGAAGGATTCTTCCGACAATCTGTGGAAAACAGCTGTTTTCATTTGGACAACGATGTGCAGCCTCTCCTTCCACTCTTACTAACTCGGCACCACATTCCGGACAATGGGTGATGAATTTAACTTTTTCCGCAGCGTCAGGATTTCTCATCTCTGTGTTGACACCAACAATCTTCGGGATAATCTCTCCGCCCTTCTCCACATAAACATAATCGCCCACATGGAGATCCAGACTTTCAATGATATCCGCGTTATGGAGCGACGCGCGTTTCACCACTGTTCCTGCAAGCTGCACTGGTTCAAGATTTGCGACTGGGGTCACAATACCAGTTCTGCCGACTTGGTATGTGATATCATTCAGACGTGTACATTCACGTTCTGCCTTAAACTTATACGCTATCGCCCAACGTGGAGATTTGGCAGTAAGGCCAAGCTGTTCCTGTTGAGCTATAGAATTAACCTTCAATACAATTCCATCTGTAGCAAATGGAAGATTCTTTCTCTCCACATCCCAATAATTGATAAACTCAAACACCTCGTCTACGTTATTACAAACTTTATAGGCATCTGAAATCTTGAATCCCCACTTTTTAGCGTGGGCAAGATTATCGGAATGAGAAAGTGTAGGGATATCCTCACCCAACACATAGTAGAGATAAGCATCAAGTTTACGACGGGCAACTTCAGCTGAATTACGTTGTTTCAAAGTACCAGAAGCCGCATTACGTGGGTTGGCAAACAACGGTTCACCTTCAGCCTCGCGTTCCTGGTTAAGTTCATCAAAGACAGCCCAAGGCATAAGTATCTCGCCACGCATCTCCAACGACTGAGGATAATCGCCCTTCAGTTTCAACGGAATAGTGCGGATAGTACGCACATTATCAGTCACATCATCTCCCTTTTCACCGTCACCACGAGTTACCGCGCGAACGAACTCTCCGTTTTCATATGTAAGAGAGATAGAAGTACCGTCGAATTTCAATTCACAAACGATTTCAAACTTTTCTCCTTCAAGAGCTCGGCTGACACGATTATAGAAATCCTGCACCTCCTCCTTGGAATATGTATTTCCAAGTGAAAGCATCGGATATTTATGCTTCACCTGAGTGAATGCCTTGCTGATATCACTTCCAACACGTTGTGTAGGAGAATTGGCATCAAACAGCTCAGGATGTTTCTGCTCTAGTTCAATTAGCTGGTGCATCTTCTCGTCGAACTCCTGATCTGAGATTTCAGGAGCAGACAGCACGTAATACTTATAATTATGTGCATCAAGCTCGGCACGCAACGAATATATCAAATCTTTATCGTCCATAGACATGCTATTCATTTGAACGATTAATCATTTTTTTTATCACTATCAGAAGGAGTCGCAGAGTCAGACTTTTCTGAATCAGAAGAAGACTGAGACTCTTCAAATCTCTTTTCCGCTTCTGCGGTCTTTGCTGCAGCCTCTTCCTCCTCTTTCAATCGTCTCTCTTCCTCTTCTCTAGCAATTCTCTCAGCTTCAGCTTTTGCTTTTTCTTCCGCTATACGCTGGCGTTCCTCTTCAATGTTAGTGTAATAGAACAAAATTTCTGATTTGTCGCCAATTGCTGGAGTTATAATCACCTTAGCGATATTGCCAAGACCATTATACTCATATTCAACAACCATATCTGATTTCACCACTTTAGAAATCTTTAGATCTCCTGTATAGTCATAACTTTCCTGATAACTTTCACTCAATCCTTCATATGAGACATGGCTCAACATATTCTTTGAGCCTCCTTTCATATTAGCAAATGGTTTGAATGTCAGCAAATAAGAAGAAATCAAATCACGGCTGTCGCCATTGATTTCGTAAATTTTCTTTTCCTGAAGATTATTTACACGAACCAACGCTTGGTTTTTATTTGCCTCTACATTATAGACATCCCATGCCATTTTAGACGACAACTTCTCATCTTTCACCAGGCATATCGGATTCATTACAGATGCCTCGTAGTCAGAGTATTCAAACGTAGTCTCTATCGTACCTCTGCCAGACTTCCACTTTATTGAACTTAGCTTCTTAAACGGAGTATACGTAAAAATAGCATTTTCCTTTCCTCTTCCTCCACTTTGAGAAGCCATACTTGGCATTGAATTTTTATAGACCCATGTCAAAGACTCTTTTCCAAACTGAGTTTTTGCATCCATCGATACTGGGCCATTATGACCTAACTTATAAACAACATTATCTCCGTTGCTGACAGTGATAGTACGCTCAGTCTCTTTGTCGTTAAGATATTTCAACACCACTTCCGCAGTCAGCTTTCCTTCTGCGTCATAGAATTGCTGACCTTGCAACACACTCATCGAATCACTCAGAAACAATATTTTCTCTACTTTATTTCCTGTGGTAATCAACACGCTGTCCAACCTGTCAATTCCCTCTACTGCCAAGAAACTTGTCGGATGAGATTTATAAGGTGGAAGACAGATTTCCTTATGCATGAAAGATCTTTCTAGAAATTCACGCGAAGACAATGGAATTTCGTATGGGGTAGCAGTAGGTGTAAAAGCAAACATCACTTCCCTTCCATTCACTCTCGCCATCTTGTTCATCGGATACTGGTATACCTGCGCCACTAGAGCAAGCGATGACATAGAGAAAAGTATGTTCAAAAATAATCGTTTCATTATCATATCAAGTTTATTACGCAATTTACAAAAAAAAGACCAATTAATAAATAACTATCCTACACTTTTATAAAAAAAGTCATAATTCGTTACATCTACATTTTGCTGAAACCTTCATTTTTAATTTAGAAAATTTCATAGTCTTTACATCAAGTGTCAACAAGGAATCGGTTAGAAGATCGCCAATTCCAGTAAAGAATTTTATTACTTCCGTCGCCTGAATCGAACCGATGATTCCAACGGATGCTCCTAGCACACCTCTTTTTTTTGAGGGTTCATCATCTTCATCAAAAAGGCATCTATAGCATGCAGTCGACGGGAGATGTGTGAACACTCGTCCACTGAATTCAGTTATTGACCCATGACAAAATGGCTTTCGCAGTTTTACACAGACATCGTTAATCAAAAACTTCGTCCGGTTATTATCAGCACAGTCGACAACAAAATCATAATCTTTTGTTATTGATTCTGCATTTTTCTCATCATAAAAAAAATCATAAGTGACGACTTCTGTTTCAGAGTTCAAATCCGCAATTCTCTGTTTTGCAGAAACCACCTTTTCAACTCCGACAGATGATTCAGAATGAATAATCTGGCGTTGGAGATTTGTCACGTCAACAACATCAGCATCAATCAAACCTAATTTGCCAATTCCTGCCGAAGCAAGGTACATTGCGACTGGAGATCCAAGACCGCCAACTCCAACTATCAAAACCTTCGCTTCAGAAAGTTTCTTCTGTCCATTACGTCCGAAGCCATCTAAAAGAAAATGTCGTTCATATCTATTCTCTTCCATAGGCTACCATTTATCATGTCCGTAATTAAGATTGAAAGACAATCTCAAACCGAAATTCATAAAAAGAACGTTGCTTACAATCTTCTGATTGGTCTTGACATTTTTACTTGACAAAATACTCTCAGACACCAATTCTACTGGCACAGATTTTGAGACAGTCAACATTGTATTGGTATCATAAGTCTCGATATTCTTATAATGCGTATCCTGTGATTTTTTTGCTGAAATTCCAAGGAAAGCGAAATCACAATAGCCTCCAATACTGATCGAATACTTTTCTCCAATAGGAAAAGAATATTGTGCATCTCCCGTGAACATAACAAAAACAGGAGTTTGCTTGAATGAGCTTACTTCGGAAACTGTTTCAAACTTTCCACATCCGAGAACCCATGAATCATCAACAAAAACATCATAATCAGGATAATATGCAGTCTGGATAACATCATCCGCTTCCTGATCATAATTGACCTTCAATGGGACACCTACTTTCAAACCTATGCCACAGTCAAATTTGTTCTCCTTAAAATCCAACATGATCGGCACTTCAAGTTGTAAATGTTTCAACTCTTCTACCACCTCACCAATTGAATATTCATATTTTGTCTCATCCAACTCCGAATCCACAATTGTATATTCATCGGAAAATGAGCCGACCTTAGCAATAGAAGTGGAGTAAACCAAATCAATTCCAGTCTTTACTCCAAAATAAGGAGAGAAAAAGTGAGTGTAACTTGCTCCAAATCCACATCCACCTTTCTGATCAAAATCTACGGTTTTCGAATTCATCCTAAAACCAGCAATTCCACCCTGAGCAAAGAATGAGAATCGATGATGCATAAATGGAACTGGTTTATGAACTTTGGATGAATCCACAAGACGTCCATCCAAATCAGGGAAAAACTGATAGGTATAAATCCACGATTTCTTTCCAACATACATCTTTGGATCGACAAGCAAAGAGGTCTTTGTTGGCTGTCGACGAGGATTGCGAGCAGACACAGTCGATGCCGACAGAAGCATTAACAACGTCGTAACAACTATTAGAATACTCTTTATGTTATACCAACCTCTACTCATAATCTCAACACAATAACATCAATTATTTCACCAAATACTTCGCTGTCAACACCTTATCTGAAACTGTAGTCAAACGAACCATATAATATCCAGACGCTGTCATTCCTGGAATAACAATTTCATTTGATGTGGCAGTTGCAACATATACCTTCTCAGCCATCATGTTGAACACCTCAACCTTAGTGCCCACAACTCCCTCAACAGGAAAATCACAAATGATGGTTACTGGCTGCAGTTTTCCTACTGGATTTGGTTGCGGCGAAATAGAATATCCATGGTTTTCATCTATACAAACCACATCAGACATATATTCATCGCCTCCATCAATGACTATTCCTACCTGATAACAGCCATCCAACTCCTTGTCCTCTGTGAAGTATGATTCAGATGTAGTCGACACCAATCGCTCATCTTTATACCATTTATACTTGACATTAGATTTCAACTTGAACTTGTCATCATCCAATATAACGTCGTTACAAATCAAAATCCAATTATACTTATTTACAAGCACTGGATATGGGAAACACTTGTTCACATTAAGCATTACATGAGTGAAGCTGTCGCATCCCATCTCAGCTGTCTTTGATATTTTGATGACCTCAGTCGAATCCATATATGTCGAATCCTCATAGGTGATACGCAGGCAACTATCAACATATATTGTATCATGGACAGGCATCACCAAATTGACAATATTAGAAATGATGACACCACACTTGTTTTCTGCAGTAGACGAAATAGTGTCGTATACGACTGTGTCTGAAGTCAAATGTAAATCACGGTATGATGCATAACCCAATTGAGAATCAAAACACTCGAATACATCAGTCGAAGTATATGATGGATAATCAACATCAATCTGCTGTATCAACTGATATTCACATCCCTTATCCGTAAGTTTATCAACGTAAATAGTTGTATCGTGATGAACATAAATAGGCAAACCTCCGTTATAATCCTCGTCGACAAATTTAACTTCATTACAACCAGACATATAATCAGTGATGTTCGGCGACGGATGTATAGTAATGTCGACACTGATAATACTGTCGCAATTATTCTTGCTCAACAAAGTATCAACAAAGAATACAGACTGCTTATACACTTTTCCATTTCTGACGATTGAATCACAAGATTCCATCACTTCGGAATGGTTATACTTAGGATATACAGTCAATATATAATTATGTATAGAGTCACATTTTGTGGCTCCGTTCACAACAAGGCTGAATGAAGCCGCTTTTTCATTCTCTGATGTATATGTGTCTCCACGGAATGACAACTCACCACAACCATGTTCAAATATAGTGTCACGTGGAGTCGGAGTGATATTTACATGCCACTCTTTGTAATTGTCACAACCTTCTTCATTCTTGTTCAATATCTGACGCCATACACCAGACTCATTAAATTCATGAGGATAATTTCCGTTCAATTCATCATATAGAGTAGTGTCTCCACATGCAGACAAGATAGTCACACTTCCTGTTGATTTTGGAACAGTCACGTCGACAATAACCACACTGTCACATCCTGTGTTCTTCATCTGGAATGTGTCGAGGAACTGTATATTATCCGTGAATGTCATAATCTCGCCTTTCGAATTTGTATATTTCACAGTATCACAAGCACGAAGTGTGTTTGTCTCACACAATGACTCTGGATACGAATTGTTGACTGTGATATTTGTTGTCAAAATCACACTGTCGCAATCACAAACATTACTCTTTAATGTATCGACAATTACAGAAGACGACGTGATTGTCTTTGTGGAACCGTCATAATCAGTATATATAAATGAATCACACGCGACAACTGGGTCTGCAGTGATATTTCCTACTCCATGGACAGTCAGGAACAACTTCGTTGTATCCATACATGTTTTATTCATAACATTAGGGTTCAAGAAAATCAGCTCAGCAGTCTGTACACTTGGAGTCTCTACAATGACATCCACAGGAAGATTGTTGTAATTCCATACAGGCAAAACTGAATGGTATTCCTTACATGCATCCAAAGTGTCGAGTGTTGTTTCTACAGGTATAATGGTTACATCTGTCTCATAATAAATATGACATCCATATCTATTAGTCAGAGTATCTTTTACAATCTGAGACGATTCAATCAATATTTTCTTTCCATCAGACTTCTTAACATAAGTGTATGGTCCACAATAAGACACTGCAGGCAAAACCTCATGTGAATCATGGCTGATACGCACCGTCACCTTACGGATGACGCTGTCACACAAACAAACCTTACTCTGGATTTTGTCTATCAAAACAACACCATCGTCAACAACCATCTCCTGATGTCCATCATAGAACTTGTGTACATAGTTGTCGCAAGCATAGACCACAGAATCTATTTCAACAGGCTCTATAATACGAACATTATAAAATTGTTTGTTTTCACAACCTGTTTCAGTTGGTACAGAAACTTCAATTATTCCAGAAGTGGTCAAAGTCTGTTCTCCCTTAGAATAAGAGCCACAAGTGTCAATATTAAATTGTTCTACAATTGATGAATTAATATTCACCTTATATGGTTGGAATTGTTTTTTACACACACTTAATATAGCGGCAGGCCCCACAATTGGTTTTTCTACCACGAACGAAGTATCTTTTGTGTATTTCTTTCCTTCTATTGTTACCTCATCACATCCATTTCTAACAATCGTATCCAAAACTGTAGGATCCTCTACAATTATTGTTGTATTCTTGACAATACTGTCACATCCACAGCCGTCTGTTGATTTCAATGTATCCTTTATAGTATGAGTTCCAGCTTCAAGTATAACAGTTTCTCCATTGAGTTTCTCAAAAGAATAAGGAGCACATCCCAACACAGGCGAAATAGAACTTTTATCTGATTTTTTATGCACATATACGTGAACTGTTCGTTTTGAAGAACAACCATCAGATGTTTCTAATTCATCCACATAGTCTTGGGACTTGTCAAATGATTTCGTTTTTCCAGACAATGTTTTATATATTACACTGCCACAGCCATGGATTGTTGTGTCATTGTAAGCTACCGGATTAAGAATAGTGACATGATAAGTCACAATTGTATCATTATCACATGCGCCTGGTCTATTTCCACTTATCGTATCGGTATAAACACCACTTTCATACCATATTACAGTTTTCTTTTTATTTTTATGTGTGTATGGTCCACAATTAACTATAGTTTCCTCACGAGTAGGTTTTTCTCCCAAAACATGATGGGTGATTGTCACATCAGAAGGACATTGGCATCCTTGGATTGTAATCTTACCTGGTACTGTATCATAAAAAGGTTCTGTTGTTTCACAAAAACCTGTAGGACATCTATACTCGATAACACCACAATGCACCTTGGTTGTTCTATAGGTATCTGGCACAGCAGCCTTTATATGATGCATTTTTATTTCATACAACTTACCCCCTTCGACACTAGGATTTTGTGTTATGACAGTATCTATTATTGTAGTAGGCTTAGTATATGTTACACCATTGTAAACGACAGGTTCACAACTCCACTCTGTATCCTCTGTCTTAGTAATCTTGATTGGAATCACATATTTTACTACAATTGTAGCGCTATCACATGACGAATTACCATTATATCCAATATGATCCACAACCAAATCCTTCGGCTCTAACACATATTCAGATCCTACACTGACGGTCAGAGGTGAAGCTCCACCCTGTGGCGTATAGGTATAGGACATTTCGTCAATGCTAAATACTTTCAATGAATCTTTAGCAGGAAGCGTAGGATATAGTTTTACATCCTGATAATTATATGTCATACATCCAGTAGAATTCTTGAATGATTCCTCATAAGTGCCTGAATGATCATAAGGTTTGCCCTCGATAACAACGGAATTTGCCCCACAATTACCTTCTATTAAAGGCAGATAATTTCTTACCGTCTCCCCTATCTTTATAACAACCTCCTCATTTGAACTGTTGACATAGGTTCCATTATCTGCAGGGAAAAACCATCTGTTATCATATTTCACACTGTCACAACCTTCCACTATCTCTGGACCAGAAGATGAGCCCTCACATATTGTTTCTATCTTGCCATAGGCTACACGTGCAGGATCGATAGGATTATAAACAAATGCTCTATAAACAGTTGTCTTTTTCTTATCAAATGTGTAATCTTCATAAAAATTAATTCTATTTCCGACTGGTTGGTTGATAACGCTTGGCAATCTCTCCCACTCTCCATTTCCGACTTTAACCTCAAGACCATGAATCCAACCTTCAACCGTTTGATCGTCAGTAATGAATTTTAATTGTCCGTTGATTGTTGAAACATTTCCTGATTCAGAATGGGATAATGTATAAATTCCAGGATGACAGAATGGCTCCACATCATACGACTCATCAACCATAAAGCGAAGGACTGGCAATGTGTCGTTTTGAGACTCCACGTCTTCACGCCATTGATTTTCGCCACTTAAATTTGCGATATGATAATCTCTTAATATTTCAGCGAAACAGCCACTATGCATAAAATCTTCCTGAGCCTTCAACAATTTATGAGTGTTCTTATATTCTTGTGAGAAATCAACACCATCCTTTAAGATTGGCACAAAACCCTCACCGTACGCATTTTCATAACAATAACATGATTCATAAAAACGTTTTGTCTCATCTTCTTTAAACATATCACGACCGACAAAGAAATCTACATTGTCACGATCTGCATCATTGACTATGATCTGAGGATACGCATAACAATTCTTCACAGTTATCTCAGCTTCTTCTGCAACAACTCCAATAAGTCCGCCAAAGGCTCTGGCACTTTTCCATGTATTGCCATCATTATCAAATATAGAGAAACAATTTATAAAAGATCCTTTATTGATTTTTCCACACAATCCACCAGAATTCACAACTTCAATCGAATTCGATGGTATAAGAATTCCATTAAAACCACAATTTTCAATCGTTCCTCCATTTTGTTCTCCTACCAGGCCACCAACATACGAATTACCAGTCAGAGTCACATTATAAGCAAAACAGTTTTTTACATCTCCTGAATTCGAACCACAAAAAGATCCGACACTTTCTGCTCCATTTGTCGGTGTAAACGTACAATTTTTTACACTACAATTGATTATTGTAGATCCTGCATTATTGGCTGTGATCGCTCCAAACTGGAAATGACCAGTTCCATAAACTTTTGAATTATTGATGTGACAATTTGAAATATTCACATTTTCCGCAATACTGGTAATGAAAGAAATACCTGTTGGATTCATTCCATTTTGGGTGCTCTGCATCTCTATCTCGAATCCATCAATATTCAAATTCTTTATCACAGATTCTTCTTTGCTTGCATTACCTACCTTTCCAAACATTGAAATATAATACGTTTTCAAATTGACTGGATTCATCATCTTCTCTTTTTTTAGTGTCCAATTCGAAATCGTATTTCCTCCTCCATCATATTCACCTAAAAAATATGTCATAGTTGCAGGCACTCGCAACGCATTTCTATTCCAATTGAAACTTGATAGCGGCAATGGCGGACGTCCTGATTTACCGGACAATTCAGCCAAATCAATATCTTTTGTCTGTTTGACATATATATATTTACCCTGATTATTTGTGATTTGATCTCTAAGGTCAGGCAAATCTGATGGTTCGTCTATGATATAGGGATCATTTTTCGTTCCTTTTCCAGTCAATGCAGCAAATGATGGTGTCAAAAAATTAAACATCATCAGCAACACTGCAATCATACGAAAAGAGTGCATATTAAGTCCTTTTATGTTAAGTTCCTTGTCCATATTCCTAAAGCGATTTACTTTAATACGCAAATTTAAGATAAAAAACAAAAGTTATCAACATATATATAATTAAAGTTATCAACGAATTTATCAACAATCGCATTTTTTTTCAACAATCAGGCTTAATGTTCAATCTATCACATATTTTATACTCGTTTATTTACACGGAAAAATGCAAAAAATTCTTAATTTTGCACAAATTTGATACACTATGGCAAACAGCAATTTCGTAGACTACGTAAAAATCCATATAAGAAGTGGTAGAGGCGGTGGTGGTTCGGCTCACCTTCACCGTGAAAAATTCACTCCCAAGGGTGGTCCTGATGGTGGAGACGGCGGACGTGGCGGACATATCATCATCCGTGCCAGCAAAGACTATTGGACTTTGCTGCATCTGAAATACGACCGCCATATTTTCGCAGGCAACGGAATGAGCGGAAGCCATAGCAGAAGTTTTGGTGCCGACGGTGCTGATAAAGTGATCGAGGTACCTTGTGGTACAGTGGTGTATGATGCGCAAACTGGAGAATACCTTATGGATGTCACTGAAGATGGCGAGCAGAAGATTCTTCTTAAAGGCGGACGCGGTGGCCTTGGAAACTGGCATTTCCGTTCAGCCACAAACCGTACTCCACGATTCGCACAAAGCGGTGAGCCCGGACAGGAGCGTATTGTCATCCTTGAGCTGAAAGTATTGGCTGACGTCGGTCTGGTAGGAAAACCCAATGCAGGAAAAAGCACTTTGCTTTCATCTATTTCAGCCGCAAAGCCAAAGATTGCAGACTATCCCTTCACCACCCTTGTTCCAAACCTTGGTATCGTCGCCTACCGTGACGGAAAAAGTTTCTGTATGGCGGATATTCCAGGCATCATCGAAGGAGCAAGTGAAGGTAAAGGTCTCGGATATCGTTTCTTGCGCCACATCGAAAGAAATGCGATTTTGTGTTTCTTGGTTCCCGTCGACACAAATGATATCGTAGAAGAATACAATACTCTTTTGAAAGAGCTTGAAGCATATAATCCCGAACTGCTCGAGAAGCAACGTATTCTTTGCCTATCTAAGTCGGATATGCTCGACGACGAATTGAAAGAATTGATTTCTGAACAGTTACCAAAAGACATCAAATATTGTTTCATATCATCTGTAGTCGGAACAGGTTTGACTCAGCTTAAGGATATGCTTTGGGAAATGATTCAAAACAACACTCATGAAGTGGAATCAATCACCCACCGTAATCTCGACGCAGATAAAATCCGCTATGATTTTGACGACGACGATGATTTCAGCTACGTCGACGAAAGTCCTAACGACGACAATTATGACGAATATGAGTTTGATGAGGAGGTTTATGAAGATGTCATGAACGGCAAAATTCCATCTAAATTCAACGACGAAGAGGTTGATGATGAGGAAGAAGTTGTAGACTATGTGGAAGACGATGACGAAGAAGAGATTGTCGACTATATTGAAGAAGACGAGGAAGAGAACAAACAAAACAAATAATTAAACAACAAAAACATGAAAGCAATTAAAATCATAAGAAATATCGCAACTGCTTGTCTGTTAGTATCTTTTGCAAGTTGCAACAACACATCAAAAGCTCCTGAGTCGAAAGCGGAGACAGAGGAAACGAGCAATTTGACTAAATTCGACGGTTTTGACATCTACGTTCCAGAAGGATACGAAGCGACAACATATCCTTTCCCTACAATTCCATTGGTTTTGGAGAAAGGAGATGTCATGATTGATGTGACAAAAGCTAACACACAGGAAGAATTCAAGACTTTCGCAGAAAATCTGCTTAATTCAGACAGTCAGGAGTATCCTGAATTCCGTCTCATTGAAATTTCAAAGCAGGAAGGAGTATATGAATTCATGTTCTCTGCCAAAACAGATGAGGAAGAATTCACAAAGATTTCAAGAATTGTCGACGCAAAAGACGGTCTAGTCTACCGTGTCAACGGCGATATCTTCCCAGAAAAGAAAGACTCGGTAATTGCCATTGTCCGCAGTTTCCGTCCTACTGATTTCAAGGTCAACACAAAGATTCTTGACAAAGTCAGCGAAATTGCAGAACAAGAGTCTCAAAAAATAGAAAACGAAAGAAACGATTCAGCTGAACAATGAAAATAGAAGTTTTCGTTTTTAACCCTATTCAGGAAAACACTTACGTAGTGATTGATGAGACTACAAATAAATGTGGCATCATTGATGCAGGTTGCCGCAGCAGAATGGAAAAAGTGAAACTGAAGAAGTTTATCGAGCAGAATGGGCTCACTCCCGTCGCACTCCTTAACACACATCTTCACTTCGACCACATTTACGGCAACAAATTCATCCTTGAGACTTACGGACTAAAAACATACGCAAGCCCCAAAGATCAGTTTTTCATCGACACTTTCATCGATCAATTAAATATATTCCAAATGCCGGCCGACGAACAGGCTCCTGAAATCGGCACAAAAATCAAGGAAGGAGACGTGATTGAAATCGGCAGCATCAAACTGCAAGTGATTGAAACTCCGGGACATAGTGCAGGAAGTGTCTGTTTCTATGCTAAAGAGCAAAACGTTTGCTTCACAGGCGACACTATCTTCAAACAGTCGGTCGGAAGAACAGACTTTCCTACTGGAAGCCAACGAGAAATCATGGAGAGCATCACCGGCAAATTATTACGTTTGCCAGACGATACAATTCTATATCCAGGCCACGGAGAATCAACAGATGTAGCTTGGGAAAAATTAAACAATCCATATCTGGAATATTAAAATGTCTGAATTGGAAGATAAATGGAACGAAGTCATCCGTCGCGCAGAAACGACGGATGCTCTTTTTTGTATCTTCAAAACACGTGGCGGAAAGACGCAATTCTTCGCATCAAACGAGTCACAACTAAGCAATTACACGCCAAACACAGATGGATTCATATTGTCGTCATTTGAAGAAAATGAATTGAAAATGATCCACAACGACATCTCTTTTAATCTAGATTCTAAAGTTGACGTTGCTCATTTCGATGAATATATTAAACTACGTCAAAAACTTAATCCTACAGATGAAATAGATTCTTCCACATCCGAAAAAGCGTACGAACAGTCGTTCGACATTGTGATGCAAAAGTTGCAGACAAAAGAAGCGACAAAAATTGTATTGTCTGCCAGACAAAACATAGAAACAAAGAAATCTGCTTTCGATATCTTTTCCAACATCGCATCCAAAGATAGTTACGAGTTTGCCTACCTACTTCACCAACCAAACGGAGAGACATGGATAGGCTGCACACCAGAGATTCTGCTTAAAAAAAGGGATGAATCATACTCCACTATTTCACTTGCAGGAACCATATCAAATGATGGCAAACAACAGTGGCATGAAAAAGAAATCCGTGAGCAACAGGTAGTAACCGACTATATAACAAAACGTTTGAATGAGGTAGATGCAAACATCTCCGTCGGCACGACATATTCAAAATCAGCTGGGATGATACAACATCTTTGCACAGACATCTCATTCACATCGTCGGAATCATTATCCTCACTAATCAAACTACTCCACCCCACTCCTGCAGTGTTGGGATACCCAACGTCGACTGCATTATCAGCCATAAAAACTGCAGAATCACATAAACGAGAACTTTATTCAGGAGTAGTTGGATTTCAATCTTCATCAAAAGGAGAAGCCGACATTTTTGTAAACCTACGTTGTGGAAAACTACACCAAAATTCAATCACATTATTTGCCGGTGGCGGAATTATGCCAGACAGCACAGAGGAAAATGAATGGAACGAAGTGCAGATGAAATTCAAATCGATAAGAAAATCATTTTTTGAATAAACACTTCCCTTCAAAAAGACACACAACACAAACAACTTCCAAACAATCCATCATCAAAGCCGAACAATCTACGAATATTAATGCATAAATCTCTTAATTCTAAACAAATTTTCTGCATAAAAAATACAAAATATTTTTATCAAACGAAATAATTACATATATTTGCAAATCGAAAGCAAAATGTTTGTTTAGATTTTTAGAGTATATGATCATTACTTAAACATGATTGTTTGGAATTAGTCCACATGATTTATCATATCTAAAACCAACTTAATTTTGCAAGCATATCCCAAAAGGACTACGGAGAGTTCATTCTTTTGGCCTATGTTATTGTACTATTGTTTGGAACTCTCCAAGAAAAAACTCTAAATTATGTTTTCAAAACTATTAAAGATGGGAGCGTGTGCATCCCTAGTATTATCGTGTGCCGTTTCTAACGCAGAGACAATCGAAGACAACCTTTATCTAGATGGCAATTTAGTAGTCAAAGGTACATCAAATCACATTTACAACGGATTGACTGTTTTGACCGGACAAACAACAGACGGAAGAATTGTATTTTCAGGCAACAGTAGTTCAGGAAAAATCTCATCTGAATTCTACCACAACTGGACAGGCTTAACATTCGAAGCGTTAAGATACAATTTCACAAAAGGAAATGTAGGTATCGGAATTGAAGACCCACAAGCAAAGCTACACGTTGACGGAGCAATCATCTGTACTGGTTCTTTGGATGTGGCAGACGTTAACACAAACAGCATCAACTCTTCATCAATTCAGGCATCTCAGATCAAAGCCAACGACATTCGTATGGACATGAGCAATGTTGCCGACTATGTATTTGCCGAGGATTACAATCTAAAGTCGTTGTCTGAGGTAGAGAACTACGTCAATGAGCACAAGCATCTTCCTGGCGTGCCATCAGCAGCAGAGATGGAGGCAGAAGGAATCAGTGTATCACAGATGAGCAACATCCTATTGGAGAAGGTAGAGGAGCTTACACTACACATGATTCAGCTACAGAAGGAAAATGCAGCGTTGAAGCAAGAGATGGAGAACATGAAGAACAACTTAAAGTAATAAGGCTGTGAAAAAACTATTGTTAGGCCTATGCGTATTCATTTGTTCGGCATCTCTCGCACAAAGCAAGTATTTGTCGTTCAAAGACGGATATGTAAGCCAAAGGAAATTCAATAATCCACAAAAGACAATCACAAACGGTGATTCGTACATAGATGTGGAATATACGTTTGATGGTGCATATATAAAACATATTTCTGAAGGAAATGACAACGGATACCTTCATCTATATATGGATGACGCGCATTATATTACAGACGAAATCTTATTTAATGAATGTAGTCGTTTGCCATATTACAAAGATCTTATTGTATTAACAGAAAAAGCAGATGAATCTACTGTTAAAATAGAGATCTTAGAAGAAAATCATCAAGATTTCAAATGTCCTCTGAAAGATACTGACGAATCAATACTTTCTGACGCAAGTAATTATACTTACTTAAAAACAAATGGAGACAGAAAAAACTTTTCTCCAGACACTCTCGCATATTGTGTTTCAAAAAGTACGTTCAGAACGGTTCCTACAGTCAGCATTAACACTTATCCTATTTCTTTCAATTCAACGACAAATACTTTAAGATGTTACTCTTCCATCAAATATCGTATAAAATTTGAAGAGAAAAAAGAATCTGCAGCTCAAATGTCGCTAATGGCATTTGACCTGTTAGGAAGAGCATCGTCTAATCCTGAAATGTTGAAGAAATATGATAATTCTTTGCTTAAATCAGAGGCTTCATCAAAGGAATGTGACTATTTGATTGTTACTATAGACGCATACAAGGTCGCTGCAGAAAAAATGGCAAGTTGGAAGACAAGACTTGGTTACAAATGTCAAATTTTAAGCAAGCCAGAATGGAAAGCTTACTATCCTTACTTTGTAGCTGATTCAATCAAAGCCTTCTGTTCTAAACTGAAATACAAACCAGACTATCTTCTGATCATTGGTTCAAACAATGATGTTCCTAGCACTTCCTTCCGAAATGTCAATAGGGTGTCAATGTTTAGCGAAACAAGCACAAGCTACAATAGCGACGCTCCACTGGCTAAATATGACGGGTCAAACACCAAACCATTTGACGATATGGCAAGGGGAAGAATTTCAGTATACTCTCCCAAAGAGGCTATTGCAGTCGTGGATAAAATAATATCATACGAAAGCACACCACCTGAAAACTCAAATTTCTACAACAATGCCCTATCAATCTCGTATTATGAATATATGGGCAGTCCGAAAAATCATGAATCAAAAACTTATGATTTCGTTTCATCAGCAGAAGGCATGAGTATAGATTTGATGAGTTTAGGATATAATATTGATCGTCATTACATCACTTGCAAAGAAGGACAAAGGGATTACAAAGAGAACGGTCAGCCACAATATTTTCTTAATGGAGACAAAATGCCTGATGGAATGTATATGGAAAATCCAAGTGGAAATGATTTCTGGGATAAAGACCCTTCTCATATCACAGAATTATTAAACAATGGAAAATCAATCGTCATCTATGATGGTCATGGAAATGAAGGAGCATATAGTTTTAAAACTTATACTCAGGAAGAGGTAGCAAAATTAAAAAATAAGAATAAGACTCCGGTGTTCTTCAATTTTACTTGTAGCACAGGAGCATTCAACTACAAAGACAAAGATTCTCTATGTTTCGCTGAATGTTTGCTTAACAAAACAGAAGGAGGTGCCGTTGGTGTATTCGGAAATTCATATCCAGCAGTACATTGCGAAAGTAAATTAATGGGATCTAGTACTCTTGAAACACTATTTAAAAATCAAGAGATTTCAATTGCTTCCGCTATTCTTCAGGCTTCATTTAAAACAGAATTAGATGAGACAAGAAGAATTGGCCATTATTTTGGTGACCCAAGTATGAGATTGTATACTGTGGTTCCAGCCAGCTTCAATCCGTTTATAAACAGAGGCAAAGACAATTCTATAACTGTCGATTCACACGTAATAGGTTCAAAAATAACTGTTTGCAGCATCGATGACAATGGCAAATCATACTACAAGACATTCGATGCCTCAAATGAAACAAAAATTGTGTTTGAAAATGTCAACGTACCATGCTACATTACAATCACAAAAGCAAATTATGTACCTTACGTAACTGTATCGAAAACAGATTTGTATCTACAGAATATGACATTGAATGGCTATCATGATATAGTCACTGAAAATATCACATCTGGAGAGAAAGTAACTGATCAAGTGAAAGAAGGAGCTTTCATTGTAGAAAGTGGTACAACAAAATTGACGGCTTCTAAAAATTTATCACTAAAATCAGGAACCTCTATTAAATACGGAGCTTCATTGAGAGCAAGAAAAGGTGGATCAACTAATAAATATCTTGGTGATGGAAAACCCCGTACTTCCGAGATTCCTCTATGCTTCAATTCTTTGTCTGAGAGATTCTCAACAAATAGCATATACAACTATCAAGGAAATGAAGGTGTTGTCACTACTAATTCCGACAATTCATCAGATATCAATTCTGTAAACATCTATCCTAACCCAACTTCAGGACGTATAAATGTCGCTGTTAACAACGACAATAATATCAATGAGGTTGTTGTTTTGGATATAACAGGAAATGTTTTGATGTCGGAATCAGTAAACGCCAACAATGTTTCTCTTGATCTCTCTTCGTTTGCAAAGGGATTGTATCTAGTGAAAGTTATCACTGCCGAAGATTCTTTTGTAAAGAAGGTTGTACTTAAGTAAAATCAAATTACTTATTATAAAAAAACGTCTTCCCAAAAAAAGGAAGACGTTTTTTGCTTAAACAATATTCATCTTATTCGTCAACTACTTCATAACCTAAACCGTCAACCACTGCCACCAACTGCTCTTTCGTCATCTTCCTTCCTTCTTTGAATTTGATATTGACCAAACCTGAATTATGGTCTACTTCACAACTGTCAATTTCATCATTAGCAAGAAAAGCATCTCTTAAATTGTTTGCGCAATGGCTGCAACACATACCTTTCACTTTCAAAACCGCCTCACTATTTTCACCACAGCAACAGCAGTCATCATCATCGTCGTCCTCATGACAATGGCAATGTCCCTCATCGTCGTGATCATGACAGTGACAACCTCCATCATGACATCCACAACCACACTCTCCATGGTGATGATGTCCATGAAAGAATGATTTAATCAAAAGAATCAAGAAGACGACGCTGCAAATGATGCTAAACCATTCATTATGTCCTTCCTCACAACATGCAACTGCAGCATTCATGTGGCTGACATCAAACCAACTGCTTGGCAAAAGATAGTCCATAACCAAGCCAAAGGTTATTGCTCCAAGCACTATAGAAACAATGTAAATAACAGTCTGTTTCTTGCCAAAAGCTTTGTTTATCACAAGCATTGATGCCGTGTTTATCGCAGGACCTGCCATCAAAAGCAAAAATGCCGCACCAGGAGTCATACCTTTCATCATAAGTGAAAGCGCAATAGGAATAGATCCCGTGGCGCATGTATACATCGGTATCGCAATGACAAGGACAATCAACATGTTCAAAAATGGATAATCTTGTAGTGCGGAAAAGAAATCGTTAGGCACGGCCACAGTAATCAACGCGGATACAAGCAAACCAATGACCAACCATTTGCCGACATCTTCAAGCAATTCGCCAAAAGCATATTGTAATGCCACTTTCAGCTTCTGCATGAATGTAAGATTTTTATTTTCTACGTTTTTAGAAACAACATCCGTCGCCTTTTCATCCTTAAACGACAAATCTGTCACGAAACCGCCTACCAATCCTGTCACTAATGCCGCAATCGGACGAATGATTGCGAATGGCAAACCAAGCAATGAGTATGTGGCAAGAATGCTGTCTACTCCCGTCTGCGGAGTGGAAATCAAGAATGATGTACAAGCTCCACGTGAAGCCCCGCTTTTACGCAAGGAGACTGTTGTAGGAAGCACTCCACACGAACAAAGCGGAAGTGGGATTCCAAGCAACGTCGAATATAAAACTGATTTGAATCCAGGCTTTTGAAGATGCTTGGCATATAGTTTCTGTGGGACAAATGCATAAAGCAATCCTGCTATGAAGAAACCAAGAAGCAGATATGGGGCCATTTCCAAAACCAACACCCATAATGAATAGAAAAATTCTTTCATAACATTTTTCTTTTAATTCTTAAACTGGAACAAAAGTAGACGAAGGAAAATGCAACTTGATTGCAAAAAACAAATTAATATATAATTTTGCCGTAAAATACCAACATATTATGATAACATACATCATCATCGCAATCACTTGCCTTGTTTCGTATCAGGCATTCAACAATCAAGAGTTGTTTGAAAAATTGTCGTTCAAGCCATATAAGGTGATTCACGACAAAGAGTATTACAGACTGATAACCAATGGTTTCGTGCATGCAGACTGGACACACCTCTTTTTTAACATGCTGACATTATATTTCTTCGGCAGGACTCAAGAGCAAATTTTCACCGCTGTAAACGGAGAAATGTCGTTCATATTGTTCTACCTACTTTCGATACCAGCGTCGTCGCTGATCTCACTATTCAAATATAAAGATGATCCCAGATACTCCGCCATTGGTGCGTCGGGAGCCGTAAATGCAGTGTTATTCTCATTTATCCTAATAAATCCATTCAGCACAATCTACGCTTTCTTTATTCCTATAAAAGCCATTCTTTTCGCAATACTATTCCTTATTTATTCATCGTATATGGCAAAGAAAAATATGGATAATATAGGTCATGAAGCTCATATTTCCGGAGCCATCTTCGGTATCATATTCACAATTCTGACAATTCCGAATGTGATAAACCATTTTATTTCACAATTTTAGATCAACCACATTTAACATATATCACAAATACGTAAGGGCAGGCTAGAAACCTGTCCTTACATATTTATGTAAAACATCGAAGCATTTTTGTTGTCAAATCCTTTATCATAAAAAATTATCATTTCGAATTAAATCTAATTCAAAAGTCAATAATCAAAATATCACACAATTGATTCTACAGAGGGAAGCACATTGTAACCATATTCCTTCGAAATAGTCTCAATAAAGTTTCGGACGACACTATCTTGTTGATAGGTTTTATCACAAGTCCTAATTTTTTCAGACAACATATCAACGTTAATTTCAAGGATCAAATCATCAAACAGAGTTGTAAGTCTAAAAGACTCACTTATATAAGACACAACTAACCATGCATCAAGTAAAGTACAAATTTCAAGCTTAGACAAAGCATCATTTATCTCCTGATTTGTTATATATCCTTCTGTCATTATTGCATCTAAATACATAAGGACAATTCCCGCATGAGTAATGTCATCACCTGGAGATTGAGTATAACCTCCCTGTTTTAGGACTCTACCTGCAACAAAATCATCTAATCTGCCATTTTTTATTATTGACACTATTTCTTCGTAGTCATTATATGACTTCCATTTTGACAATCTTTCTTTATTCATAATCTTTATTTTTCAAAAACAAAAAGTTCTTCAGTTTCTCTTAAATAAGCATATAATTTATCACCTATAACGATGGGTCAAAAAAATATGATACATATCGTAGCATTTTTGTTGTCAAATTCTTTATCATAACAAATTATCATTTCGAATTAAATCTAATTCAAAAGTCAATAATCAAAACATCACACAATTGATTCTGCAGAGGGAAGCACATTGTAACCATATTCCTTCGAAATAGTATCAATAAAGTTTCGGACGACACTATCTTGTTGATAGGTTTTATCACAAGTCCTAATTTTTTCAGACAACATATCAACGTTAATTTCAAGAATCAAATCATGAAACAGAGTTGTAATTCCAAAATACTCACTTATATAAGACACGACTAACCATGCATCAAGTAAAGTACAAATTTCTAGTTTAGACAAAGCATCATTTATCTCCTGATTTGTTATATATCCTTCTGTCATTATTGCATCTAAAAACATAAGGACAATTCCCGCATCAGTAATGTCATCAGCTGGAGATTGAGTATAACCTCCCTGTTTTAGAACTCTGCCTGCAACAAAATCATTTAATCTGCCATTTTTTATTATTGACACTATTTCTTCGTAGTCATTATATGACTTCCATTTTGACAATCTTTCTTTATTCATAATCTTTATTTTTCAAAAACAAAAAGTTCTTCAGTTTCTCTTGAATAAGCATATACTTTATCATCTATAACGATGGGTCAAAAAAATATGATACATATCGTAGCATTTTTGTTGTCAAATTCTTTATCATAACCAATTATCATTTCGAATTAAATCTAATTCAAAAGTCAATAATCAAAATATCACACAATTGATTCTACAGAGGGAATCACATTGTAACCATATTCCTTCGAAATAGTATCAATAAAGTTTTGGACGACACTATCTTGTTGATAGTTTTTATCACAAGTCCTAATTTTTTCAGACAACATATCAACGTTAATTTCAAGAATCAAATCATGAAACAGAGTTGTAAGTCTAAAAGACTCACTTATATAAGACACAACTAACCATGCATCAAGTAAAGTACAAATTTCAAGCTTAGACAAAGCATCATTTATCTCCTGATTTGTCAAATATCCTTCTGTCATTATTGCATCTAAAAGCATAAGGACAATTCCCGCATCAGTAATGTCATCAGCTGGAGATTGAGTATAACCTCCCTGTTTTAGAACTCTACCTGCAACAAAATCATTTAATCCGCCATTTTTTATTATTGACACTATTTCTTCGTAGTCATTAAATGACTTCCATTCTGACAATCTTTCTTTATTCATAATCTTTATTTTTCAAAAACAAAAAGTTCTTCAGTTTCTCTTGAATAAGCATATAATTTATCACCTATAACGATGGGTTTCTCTAATCCATAACTCCCCGCTTTCTTCAATTGTAAATGACAATCATCAATAAGCGACATCGTTTTTAAGTCAACGACACCTATAGAACATCCAGGGCGATCATCAGAATAATACAACTTCATGTCAGAAATTGTAGCTAACCATTGATAAACATCCAAATCTCTAGTATCTTCTTTCACTATATAAAGATTCGATGCACCACTAATAGGGTCTATTTTCTCCACACATAGCAATACCTTTTCTCTATCTTTTTCTGATTCTCGCATATATATTCCATAAACCATACCATCATCAGCAGCCATATAGTTTCTACCACATCTTACATCTTCGTCATAATACCCCCAAAGTTTTTCTCCAGTATGGATATTAAAACCCTCTACAGAATGTTTACGCAATCTTCGTAAGCAACATATAATTACCACATTGCCAACAACAAGAATACTATTTATTTCTATTTTCACATCAGGTTCTTCAACTTTATACTCCCAAAGTTTTTCTCCAGACTTTGAATAGAAATATATAGTCTTATATTCAACTACATCATTTAGAACGAGCACATCTTCACTGCGCAATCTGCAGTCCAATAACATTTTTGTTGGAATCTGCAAACGGAGTTTTTCTTCTTCATTCTCAAAATATTTTGCATAGAAAAAATCCTCATCTCTATCTCTTTCAATCCAACTTCCAGAATCAAAAAAATATGAGATACTCCACTCACATTTTTTTTTCACAAACGAGTTCCCGTCGAACACAAAGATGGAAGAATCTAGATATTCATAAAGCACATCGTTTTCTGAAAACACACTTTCATTTTCATTGTGTGAATACGATTTTTCTCCTATCGTTAATACTCCATCAACGACAATAACTTCATTGTTTAGGTATATACAAAAATCAGATACCTTATTTTTTTTAATTAATAGTTTCATTCTTAATAGACCTTAAATATTCCCTCAATTCTCGGATTTAAAAACAAATTTATAAAATCTTCTTTTCTTCCATTAAATTTCATTTTTTAGACATCACATCGCAAAGAACTCTACATTTATTGATCAAGCATCATATGGATCCATGTCATAAATAAGCCAGTGAGACTCCAACATTTTCCAAAGTTCAGGATCTGGATTCTCTTTATCAAGAAAATAAATTTCCTTTTCTCCGACAGGTCTTTGTTTATACTCTGCAATAGAATTTATATCAAAATTTTGTTTTTCAATTACAAATCCGTCGATAGCATTAAATGGGACTAGACAAGTCATGATTTGAGCCCGCTCTCCTCTGTTTGCTGGGATATCACGTGTAAACACGCAGCCAAGACTCTTCAAAGTGATGATTTGTTCTTCAGTCAAGCCATCAGGTGATATGTCAAATTTATCTCTAAAGTAATCACCATCTTCTTTAAAATATAGCGTTTTACAAAAACGAAACTTCATTCCTTGAATTTGAAGAAAAGAATCTATCCGATAAAATGCTTTAATATCTTCCAATTCTATAGTTTTATATAAATCGAGATCATAGCTTTTACCCCAATTCATACTAAGACGATATTCATCATACTTTTTAACCGCCTCTTCCAGACAAGAAAAATCTCTAAAAACAATAGGATTATCATTCACTAATACCAAATCAAATCCCATATCATTAATGTACTTTCTTTCCTCCTTCGTAATTTTTCTATAATCGAAAATAGAATAACCTATGTATAATCCATCATAAGACGGAGAAAAAGACATAAGCTTTCCTTTGTATTCAAAGAAAACTCCTTCAGAGACTCCAAACATAATTCCTTTAGAAAATCCATAAATAATGGATTTAGACAAGCTCATTCCTCTAAAAAATCCCAACATAATGCTTTATTTAATAGATTGTTTTGTGTACAATTCTTTTAGGTAGTCATTCTTACCCTATAGGCAACCACCAACTGAAAACAAAATTATAGATTTTTTGCGATGCCTAATTATATGCTCAGAAATTTTTCATTTTTAGGTATTCTATAGCATATTAAAATTCAATCAAACAACAACACTCATTTATAATTGTTAAATAAATCTAAATCGACGTGCTAATTCATCTTTAATCTAATAAAATATTGTACAGAATTTCTATATTTGTAGAAAGAAAAAAAATAACACGATTTAATATATAGGAGGGATAATTATGATAGATACATTTTTAGATTGGTTCAACAATCTTGAGCCAGGAATCAAAATTTATTGGGCGATAGCATTGGTCACTTCAACCATTTTTGTAATCCAGACTATTTTATCATTGATCGGACTAGGAGATTTTGATATGGATATTGATTTAGACGGTGGAGACTCTTTGGATACAAGCGGATTCTCCGACATGCTGTCAATAAAAAATGCAATCAACTTCTTGCTAGGATTCAGTTGGGCAGGTGTCTGTTTTTATGATTCCATCCCCAACAGATTCTTATTAGGAATAGTGGCTTTCATATGTGGAGTTGCATTCGTCGCCATGTTCATATATATATTTAAAAAACTTATGAAGCTTGAATCTAACGGAGCTTTTGACATCAACACAGCAGAGGGCAAAACATGCAACGTCTACTTGAGAATCCCGGCAAACAGGACAGGCACAGGAAAAGTGCAAATCAGTTTCGACGGTTCTGTCCAAGAACTTGATGCCGTGACAGATGGAGATATGATTCCTACAGGCACAAAAGTAGTAGTGATGGAAGTATTAAACAACAACGTTCTTCACGTTGAAAAACTTTGATAAATACGAATTCAAAAAATAATAATTTATAAGTAAGTATGGAACCATTTATTTTCGTCATCATTGCGGTCATAATCGGACTAGTCGCCGCACTAATCAATCGCTACCGCCGTTGTCCATCAGACAAAGTTTTGGTAGTCTACGGAACATCAGGAGGAAACAAGAGTGCCAAATGTGTACATGGAGGTGGTACATTTGTATTCCCAATCATCCAAGATTACGCATACCTGTCATTGACACCAATCGGTATTGATGCTAATCTGACAAACGCACTATCAAAGCAGAACATTCGTGTAGACGTGCCATGTCGATTCACAGTCGGTATCAGCACAGAGCCTGAGACTATGCTTGCAGCAGCAGAGCGTTTGCTTGGACTAAGCGCGACACAGATTCAGGAGTTGGCAAGAGATATTCTTTTCGGACAGTTGCGTCTTGTTATCGCTACAATGAGTATCGAGGAGTTGAACTCAGACCGTGACAAGTTCCTTGAAGCCATCACAGCCAACGTGGAGGTCGAGTTGAAGAAAATCGGTTTGAAGCTCATCAACGTAAACGTAACCGATATCAAGGATGAGAGCGGATATATCGAGGCTCTAGGTCAGGAGGCAGCTGCAAAGGCTATCAACGAGGCTAAGGTTCGTGTGGCAGAGCAGGAGAAGATCGGAGAAATCGGTAAGGCAGACGCAATTCGTGAGACACGTATCCGTACAGCAGAGGCAAATGCAGCAGCTGTTAAGGGAGAGAACGAGGCAAAAGTCAATATCGCTCAATCAGATGCAGACCGTCGTGAGGCAGAGGCAGAGGCACAGCGTAAAGCTACAGCAGCAGAAAAGGTTGCACAGGCAAAGGCATTGGAGGAGGCTTACGCAGCTGAGCAGAAAGCCGAGGAGGCACGTGCAGACCGTGAACGATCGACTCAGACAGCCAACGTCATCGTCGCACAAGAGATTGAAAAACAGCGTTTGGTGATCGCCGCAGAGGCAGAGGCTGAGCAGAAGAGAGTAAATGCAAAGGGAGAGGCTGACGCAATCTTCGCCAAGATGGAGGCAGAAGCCAAAGGTTTGTATGAGATCCTTACAAAGCAAGCCGACGGTTACGACCGAATGATCCAGGCAGCTGGTGGAGACGCCACAAAAGCATATACACTATTGCTACTTGAGAAACTTCCTGAATTGGTTAAGACACAGGTTGACGCAATCAAGGGCATCCAGATCGATAAGGTCACTGTTTGGGATAACGGTGGAGGAAACGGCGACGGCAAGACAAGCACAGCCAATTTTCTGTCAGGTCTGATGAAAAGTGTCCCCCCATTGCAGGAGTTGTTCGACCAGGCAGGAATGAGTCTGCCAGAGTATTTGGCGAAAAAGAAAGAAGAGCCAAAGGATGTCGAGGCTGAAGAAGTCAAAGAAGATAAGAAAAAATAAAAAAATCTTCGAATAATCGAGGGAGACGGTGCTAGCATCGTCTCCTTTTTTTTTGCAATTAAATTATTTTTTACTACTTTTACGACAAATTCGAAAACATATTTCACTATGGCAAATTTTGTGACGTTAGCAAGGCATACTGAATTAAAAGCCCAAACGCTGGTACACATTCTAAAAGCGAACGGCATAGACGCTTTTACAGAAGAGGTGAATCAGTTTTTCCCTTCACTCACTGCTCATTATAAAGTGAGGATTGCCGAAGCTGACCTGCCAAAAGCCTTATCCATCGTTGATAACATAGATCTGGAGAACGAAGAGCAAGTGTCAAATGCGGAAATTCAAAACAGAAAAGTCATTCTTCTTCCGTTCGACTATACTCCAACATCTGAAAAAGCATTTCCTTTAGCCTTTTCTTGGGCAAAAGCCATAGGTGCGGAAATCGAAATGCTTAACGTATACTCTGCAGATGAGACTGAGCACTACTCTATACTCAACCGTATGATCGACTTCGACAAAGAGGCTCTTCGTGAACGCGTGGAAAGAGCCCATTCTGAAGCCAAGCAACGTGCGGAAAAATATCAGGAGACTATACAACAACGAATTGACTCAGGAGAACTTGCCAATATAAAATTCAAATGCACGGCATTGGAAGGTGTGCCAGAAGAACAGATAATCATGTATTCTGAAATTCTAAAGCCTGAGATGATCATAATGTCGACCAGAGAAAGATGCAAAAAAGAGGTTGACATGATCGGAAGCGTCAGCGCTGAAGTGGCAGAAGGAGCTCCTATTCCAGTGTTTGTGGTGCCTGAAAATATAGATTTCAACAGTGTCGACATGGTGAAAAACATCATGTTTATCACTAATTTCGACGACCGTGACCTAATCGCATTCTCAAAAATGATGGCACGTCTGTCGTTTAAGGAAATAGAAATCAACCTTGTACACTTCCGTGAATCCGGCACAAAAGAGACATGGAATGAAATCAAGCTGAACGGAATCAAAAGCTATTTCGCAGAACATTACCCAACTGCGAAAGCCGACACTGCCATTCTCGACGGTGCAAACCCGACCCAAAGTATACGAGATTATATGGCGGAAAAGAATATTTCTGTACTGTCGATGACAACTCACAGAGGCAAACTGATTTCTCGTATTTTCAACACAGGAGAAACTGGAATAACAAGAAGATTTGTATTCGAGGGCGACTTCCCTACTCTAATATTCCATGCGTAGTTGGAAAACAAATTAATTTCTACGCTCAATAAATGAGGACTAACAAAATGAGATTCAAAATACTAGCTGGTGGAGCAACTTTGGCAATGGCGTTGCTTTGCTCACAATGTATGATTGCCGACAACAACGACGACAACATCAAGTCTGGTGCATCATGTGCAGTGGATCCTTCACAGATATACATTGCACCGTCTATACCACAAAACATAGAATTTTGTGGCGAAAAATTGGAATTGAAAAATTATTATATGCGTGAGAGGTTCGACCGTGAACTATTGAGTTTCAGCTATTTCCATTCAAGCATATTCTTAATGATCAAGCGTGCCAACCGCTATTTTCCAATTCTGGAGAAGATTCTGAAAGAGGAAGGTATTCCTGACGATTTCAAATATTTGGCGGTTATTGAAAGTTGTTTGGACCAACGTGCATTGTCTCCTACAAAAGCAGCCGGAATATGGCAGATCATGGAGCAGACAGGCAAAGAAGCTGGGCTTGTCATCACTCCTGACGTGGATGAACGCTACAACCTCGAAAAAGCCACACGCGCAGCATGCCGACACCTGAAAGCCTCATACGACGCGACAGGAAGCTGGACACTTGCAGCAGCGTCGTACAACACTGGCAGAGCAAGAGTGATGCGACAGATTGAAGCTCAGCAAACAAGAAACTTCTTCGATATGCAGTTTAGCGAAGAGACAAACAGATACGTCTATCGTATTTTGCTGGCAAAATATGTGTTGGAAGACCCATCACGTGTAGGATTCTATCTGACTCAAAACGAATTATATTTCCCAGTGGAGACCTTTGCAGTGCAGGTAGACACCGCCATTCCAAATCTGACTGAGTTTGCTAAGTCGTATGGATTGACACTCCAGATACTCAAAGACAGCAATGCATGGATGAGAGACAACAGTCTGAAAAGACATCCCGGCAAAACATTCACAATCAACGTTCCGAAAAAGGAATGTATCAATCTGCCTCCGTCTCAACTACCAGTGCACAACCAGAAATGGATACAATGTGTGCCTGCTCATTTACAAAATGTGGGGACAAAATATACAGAATAAACATAAGTGTTTATTTTCAATAATATGGCATTATGGTTTTAGACAAATTATCTGAAGCATTAAAATACTATTCGCTTCATCCAAAATTCAAAATTGCTTTTGAATATATATTCTCTCACGACTTCAAATCCATCCCAGGTGGCAGCAAGATTGTAGTCGACGACGATGTCATCATCAATGTGGATGAGCCTACACTTCGAGCCAAAGAAGAGGCTTTGCCTGAAGCCCACTACAAACATATTGACATCCAGGTGCCAATCGTAGGAGAAGAAACTTGTGGATTTATTCCACGCTCTGAATGCCACACCGTCGACAGACAGGATGCCGAAAAAGATTACCTTATATACAAAGAGATGCCGACGGGATATTTCCGTCTGACTCCCGAGGATTTCGTCATTTTCTTTCCTTCCGACGGACATGCTCCAATTATCGGAAGCGGTTACGAGAAAAAAATAGTAGTGAAAATCAGATTATAGGAGAACTATTTGTTTTCTATGCAATTATTCTGTAGATTCGTTGTGTAAAACTAATAAGTAGGATAAATTATGGATATGCTAAACTTGGTGAAATATGATCAGCAGCTCAAGCCTTTTGAGAATGCTCTTGTGGGTAGATATAAGCATTTTTTGTGGAAAGAATCACAACTGGTCGGAGACAAAGAAAATCTTGCCGACTTCGCATCCGGTCATCTATACTTTGGACTACACAAAATCGGCAAAAAATGGGTTTTGCGTGAGTGGGCTCCAAATGCCACAGCTATCTATATCATCGGCGACTTCAATAACTGGAAGGAAGACGATGCCTATTTATTGAAACGTAAGGACAACGGAATCTGGGAGATTGAGCTTCCTGAATCCGCAATGAAACATAAGGATCTATACAAACTCAAAATTCACTGGAATGGCGGAGAAGGAGAACGTATTCCGGCTTGGTGCAGACGTGTGGTGCAGGACGATAACACAAAAATTTTCTCTGCACAGGTTTGGGCTCCTGAAAAGCCATACAAATTCAAAATCAAACAGTTCAAGCCAAACGTTTCTCCTCTACTGATCTACGAATGCCACATCGGAATGAGTGGTGAGGAGGAGAAAGTGACATCATACACGGAATTTCGCGAGAAAATTCTCCCACGCATTGTAGCAGACGGATACAACTGCATTCAGATCATGGCAATACAGGAGCATCCATACTACGGTTCTTTCGGCTACCATGTGTCGAGCCTATTCGCACCGTCTTCTCGATTCGGAACTCCTGAAGAGCTAAAAGAGCTGATAGATGAAGCCCACAAACAAGGTTTGGCTGTCATCATGGACATTGTCCACTCACACGCAGTCAAGAATCAGGTAGAAGGTCTTGGATTGTTCGACGGTACACCATACCAATATTTCCACGACGGATACCGCAGAGAACATCCACAGTGGGATTCACTTTGCTATAATTATGAAAAGCCAGAAGTGCTTCACTTCTTGCTTTCAAACTGCAAATATTGGCTGGACGAATTCAAATTCGACGGATTCCGCTTCGACGGAGTCAGTTCGATGCTGTTCCTCGACCATGCCATGGGCAACGTCTTCGGAGATTATGGCAATTATTTCAATGGAAATCAGGATGGCGACGCGATTTGCTACCTCACTTTGGCAAACAAACTGATCCATCAGGTGCATCCTTACGCCATCACTATCGCTGAGGAGGTGAGCGGAATGCCGGGTGTGGCAGCTAAGATTGAAGACGGAGGTATGGGATTCGACTACCGTCTTGCCATGGGAATTCCAGATTTCTGGATCAAGATGATCAAGGAGGTCAAAGACGAGGATTGGAAACCGGGACATATTCTTTGGGTCCTCACCAACCATAGAGCGGAAGAAAAGACCATCAACTACGCAGAGAGTCACGATCAGGCACTTGTGGGCGACAAAACGATAATTTTCCGTCTTGCAGACGCCGACATGTATTGGCACATGTCGAATTTGTACGACAGCTCATATATGGTAGACCGTGCTATCGCTCTCCACAAGATGATCCGCATGATCACATTGGCGTCGATCAACGGAGGATACCTCAACTTCATGGGCAATGAATTCGGTCATCCTGAATGGATTGATTTTCCACGTGAAGGAAACGGATGGTCATATAAATACGCTCGTCGCCAATGGCATTTGGTGGACGATCCAAATTTGAAATACAAATATTTGGGAGACTGGGACAAAGCGATAATCAACCTTGTCAAAAGCGTTCACAAATTCAACACGATGCCAATCGAAGTGCTTTGGGACAAAAGTGATGACCAGGTGCTTGCATTCCGCAGAGATGATCTAGTGTTCGTATTCAATTTCCATCCATACAAATCGTTTACAGACTACGGTATTCTTGCTCCAGCAGGCAAATACAACATGGTATTGTCGTCTGATTCAAAAAAATTTGGTGGATTTGGTCAAGTCGACGAGACTCAGGAACACTTCACAATGGAGGACACGAACCATACGTCAGCAGGCAAAGAGTGGTTGAAACTATACATTCCCGCACGTTCTTGTATGGTGTTAAAATTAGACAGATAAAAAGTGGAAAACATAAAGTTGCCCGACGATTTCATTGCAGATTTGCATGAGTATTTGCCAGCCGAACATCAGCAATTGATTGATGCGTTGGCTACAGAGCCAGTGTCAAGCATACGTTTGAACAGACGCAAAATCGACATCGAATGCTCCTTAGAGAAGGTCAAATGGTGTGAAGACGGCTATTACATCAACGACCGTCCAACATTCACCATGGATCCCCTATTCCACGCAGGAGCCTACTATGTACAGGAAGCAAGTTCAATGGCTGTGGAGCAAGTGTTCAGGCAGTATATGAAAGAAGTCGAAAGTCCGGTGGTGCTTGATCTTTGCGCATCGCCAGGAGGAAAGACAACACACTTGGCATCTCTGCTTGATGGAGAAGGATTTCTGTTGAGCAATGAAGTTGTCAAGACACGCACGAAGACATTGTGTGAAAACGTCGCGAAATGGGGATTCGCCAACACAGCGGTATGCTCAGTCATGCCATCATCATTCACTGATTTGACAGGACTGTTTGACCTGATTCTAGTAGACGCCCCATGCTCTGGAGAAGGAATGTTCAGAAAAGACGAAGTGGCTGTTGCGGAATGGAGTCGTGACAATGTTAAAATGTGTGCGGAAAGACAACGGACAATTCTCAAAGACGTGTTTCCAGCTCTAAAAGAAGACGGAATACTTATCTATAGCACCTGCACATTCAATCCGCACGAGGATGATGAAAATGCACAGTGGATTGCAGATGAACTTGGAGCGGAAATGTTAGAGATTGATTTTCCAGCAGACAGCGGAGTGACAAAAGACAAATGTGGCTATCATTTCTATCCACATAAGACCAAAGGCGAGGGATTCTACATTGCCGCATTCCGCAAGAATCAGCAGGAAGACGAGATTTCAATCCGAACAAAACAGGATAAGAAAAAAGGCAACAAAGGGAACACCAGCCAACCCACTCCAGCTGAAGTGATGAAATGGATCGACGACCCGTCAATCACAGTGACCGACGGCATAGCCTACCCTACCGAATTTGAGCAGCTGATACAGTTTTTCAATCAAAACCTACGTCTTCTTCAATATGGCATTCCCGTCTACATTCAAAAAGGAAAAGACGTAATTCCACAACACAATCTTGCGATCAGCAACATTGTGAATAAAGAATTCTTTGAAAAAGAGGAAGTCGATTGGGAAAGAGCTATTGCTTTCCTGAGAAAAGACAATATTGAAGTAGAAAACAACAAGAAAGGATGGTTGATGCTGACATACAAAAATGTGCCGATCGGATTCGTCAAGAATCTTGGCGACCGCACCAACAATCTTTATCCACAGAACTGGAGGATTCTGATGTCGGCAGACAAAAGCCGATACAAAGAGATATTCTGACAATCGATATTTTTGATTAACAATGAGATTGACGTTTTTAGGAACAGGCACATCAACAGGAGTGCCAGTGATAGGATGCAAATGCAAAGTATGCCAGTCAAGCGACATACGAGACAAACGTATGCGTGCGAGTGTGTTTTTGGAAGTGGATGACAAAAACATTCTGATTGACTGCGGGCCTGATTTCCGTGCCCAAATGCTGTTTCACGACATCGACCAAATAGACACCATCCTACTCACACACAAACATATCGACCACATCGGAGGCATAGATGACCTACGTCCACTTGGAAGCAAGAAAATTTATCTCGACAAACAGACAGAAGATGCTGTAAGACAAATGTATGGATACTGTTTTGCAGAAAACCCATATCCAGGAGTGCCGTCACTCAGCCTTGAAAAAATCAGCTATGAACCATTCAAAATCTGCGATGGCACAATCGAAGTGATTCCGATCAGAGTGATGCACGGGAAAATGGAGATCATGGGTTATAGAATCGGCAATTTTGCCTACATAACAGACGTATCATCACTTGCAGACGATGCCGAATATGAAAAGCTCAAAGGATTGGAAGTTGTAGTGTTGGGATGTCTGCGTATGACAGAACATCATTCTCACCAAAAATTCCAAGAGGCGATGGAAATGGCAAAAAGAATCAATGCGAAACAGACATTCTTCACACACATGTGCCACCACATCGGTCTGCATTCGGAGATAGAAGACCTCGTACCGGAAAACATTATGTTTGCCTACGACGGATTATCCATAGCATTTGAATAAAATATCAGTCCTTAAAACTCACCCATGAAAATATTCACACAAATACACGATTTCTGCGTACGAGTAACGAGCAGTAAAATCTTCAAAAACACGATTGTGCTTATAATTCTGATAAACTCAATCGTGCTAGGATTGATCACCAGCGAAGCCATATATGCTAAATTCGGAGAATTATTAGAATTTATTCTATCTGCATGTGTAGTCATCTTCACGGTGGAAATAACATTGAGAATCATCGCTAAAGGCTGGAGATTCTTTCTCAACGGATGGAACATCTTCGACTTTTTGCTTATCACAATGGCGTTGATGCCAGAAACAGGAGCCGCCATCACATTCCGTGTTTTCAGGGTACTGAGAGCGCTGAGAATGGTGTCGTCGATGAAAAAGTTGCGACACATTGTTTCTGCCATATTGGTATCCGCTCCACACGTATTCTGGGCAGCAGTGTTGGAGATGATCATATTTTATATTTTCGGAATTATGGGGCAAAACCTCTTCCACGAGGCATTTCCTCAATGGTTTGGCACTCTTGGAGAGACAGTCTACACTCTGTTTCAAGTCACCACACTTGAAAGCTGGTCAATGGGTATAGCCAGACCTGTCATGAAAGTATATCCGTGGGCATGGTGCTATTTTGTGCCTTTTGTGATGATATCTTCATATATTGTACTAAATGTTGTAGTCGGAGTCGTTGTTAACGCGACAAGCGATATTTCAGAAGACGACAACATTTCAATGAAAGATAAAATAAAAGCAAAAAAAGTCACCAATACAGAGCTTTCGGAACAAATCAACGAATTAAAGGAGCATATTTTGCGACTGGAAGCAAAGCTAGAAGAAAACAAAAAAGACGAAAGTAAAATACAGAATTAAAAGAATATAAATTTTGCCGTTAAGTCAGATAACATTAACTTTGCGACAAATACATTCACAACATGAAAAAAACAGTCTTCATGAAAACAAATTCACTGTACAATTATCAATTGAACCAGACCGACACGTATATGATGTCGACTCTGTTTGTGATCGGCAATTTGATTATGCCACAGATTTGCCACTTTTTCGGCACAGGCCACGTATGGTTGCCAATCTACTTTTTCACTTTGATAGGAGCCTACAAATATGGTATGGCAGTAGGATTGCTCACAGCCATCTTCTCACCGTTGATCAACCATTTGATGTTTGGAATGCCGCCACTTGCTGTATTGCCATCAATATTCTGCAAATCCGTAGTGTTGGCTGTTGTGGCAGGACTGATAGCAGAAAAGACTAACAAAGTCACACTACTTACGCTTTTGGCAACCGTTTTGGCATATCAGGTGATAGGCACATTGGGTGAATTCGCATTGTTCCAGCATAATTTCTATGCGGCAATCATCGACTTCAGAATGGGAATTCCGGGAATGCTTTTGCAAGTATTCGGCGGATATCTGTTGCTGAAATACGTGTTAAACAAATAAATCTCAAGATATGTTGATGTCCAGCTTAAATTTTGTACTACTTTTTCTTGGACTTGGAGGTTCAGAATTATTAGTGATCATGCTCGTCGTACTACTTTTGTTCGGCGGCAAAAAAATTCCTGAATTGATGCGTGGACTTGGAAAAGGAGTTCGCAGTTTCAAAGACGGAATGAAAGATGTCACTACTGACGACGAAAAGGAGAAAGAAGAAAAGTGACAGATCAAGCGAAATCCTTTTGGGATCATTTAGACGAATTACGCACCTGCTTAATACGCATTATAATTGTCGTATTAGTGGGTGCGATTGTCGCATTTGCCATGAAGACGGAAGTGTTTTCCATCGTTCTGGCGCCAACAAAATCTGATTTCATCACCTACAGATGGTTTTCTCAGTTTGGCGACATAGCCGATTTCAACCTCAACCTTATCAACACCCAGCTCACATCACAGTTTTCCGTACACATGCAAGTGAGCATAATAATCGGGATCATTTGCGTCAGCCCATACATACTCTACTCCATTTTTGCTTTTGTTTCACCGGCTTTGTATGAGAACGAGCGTAAATATGCCAGATTATTGGTAGTGGCGGGATATATCATGTTTATGATTGGCGTCGCATTATGCTATTTCCTGATATTTCCTCTGACCATACGATTCTTAGGAAATTATCAAGTCAGCGACGACGTTGCTAACATCATCACATTAAGTTCATATATCGACACATTGACGATGCTGACACTGATGCTTGGAATAGTGTTTGAGTTGCCGATATTATGTATGTTGCTTGGCAAGATGGGCATTCTCACCGCAGATTTCATGAAAGAGTACCGTCGACATGCAATTGTAATTATTCTTATCGTCGCAGCCATAATCACCCCGACAACAGACGTGATGACCTTGATGCTGGTAACATTACCTATCTACCTTCTATATGAAATCAGCATCTTAGCTGTGAAGATGATAAACAAATAAATCCGAAAAAAAGGGAGATAAGGGTCAATGTGAATAAACATAAGACCATTATAAATCCTCATTTTTTATGATTAACTATACATTGAATTCGCATTAATATATCTATGTATTTCTATAAAAAGCAACAAGGCAATCCAATAAGGACTGCCTGTATATTGATTATCTTTTAATCAAAGCCAACCACATTTTAGGACAAATACATATCGGTATATACGTACTTAGAGCTGTTGTCTACCAACAAATCTTTAATTTCGTCAAAACTCATTCTGCCCTTAGCCACAACTTTGTTGTCGATAACAATTGCAGGAAGAGTCACTACATTATACTTGAATATCTCAATGATGTCTTCAACCTTAGTAATCTTGGCATCAATTGACAGATCGTTAATTGCTTTATTAACAAAACGCTCCAACGAATTACATACAGCACACTCAGTACCTAATACCTTAATTTCCATAAAAAATCCTTTTTTAAATTCTCTAATAACTAAAATCCCTTAATGCTTCTATAAACGCAAGCAACCCCATGCGTTTATAAACAAACAAAAAACAATGCTGGATATATTCGGTTTAGTCAGAATGAAAACAAAAATAAAATTTAGCACCCCACTATAAACATTTCTCTACAAATACATCACCTATCATCATTTCTTGTATGTGACAAAGATAGATGAATTTCTTTATAAATGTTCATCCAAATTAATTGGTTTTGCATTTAACCAGCAAATTTTAATATTAATTAACATTTGAATTAAGAAATCGGACTTAAAGTTGAAGAAAACTGTTAATAATTAACATCTTTTGAAGATGATATATAAAAATACGTTTTAAATTCGGCTAAATATTTTGCTCTGTAAACTCGTGGATCATCTAAACTTGAGGAATCCAAAGGGAGCCCCCCTACCCCCTTCCAAGTGCGAGCCGAAGACGAGCACATAGAATTTAACAAACCACAAAGTCACAAAATCCTCAGAATTTTTATTGCGGGCAGGTTTGAAACCTGCCAGAATTGATTGGCTATTGGAAAAATATTATTTTTTGAGCACTATTGTTTACGAAAGAGAGGTGGAGTTAAGGCGTTCCGCCCTTAACAATCCTCATAAAAATCAGTCATAAACAACTTAAAGGGCAAATAATAAATGCTGACTATAAATTAAACCTAATATCAATCATTAAAATCACGGTTGTTGATATATGTTTCCAACAATTTTGTCAAGCCATCCGAGTTGTGAGGAGTGACATCGAAATCCGCGATTCCAGCTGGAATCAAACAACTATTTCCTTTCGTCAATGTTATTTTACGGACACAAGGCTCATCTTTTTTCTCAAACATCTCCCATGAGCGTATGGTGATTGTGCATGTGCCCTCAAGACACATATATGATATAAATGAATCATACTTATACAGTTTTCTGTGAAAAGCACGGTTCACTTCAAGTAATTTGACAGTGAAATACTCACATTCCGCTATGCAAACAGGCTTGTTGATCTTTCGCTCATAATTGCTGCGATAATTGTCATAAACTTTGAAATCAATAGCTTTTGCAGCCAATTCTGTATGAAGCTGACGAGGCTTGCCATCCAATCCCGGACGATTATAGTCGAATATACGATATGTAATATCCGAACTTTGTTGGATTTCTGCCACCATGATTCCGCCACAGATGGCATGAATACGTCCGGCAGGAATAAAAAACGCGTCGCCACTCTTCACCGGATGCTCCTGCAAAACTTCACAGATAGTACCGTCTTCCACACGTTTCTTATACTCATATTCTGAAATCTGTGATTTGAATCCAGAATACAGTTTCGCACCCGGCTTGGCATCCATCACATACCACATCTCCGTCTTTCCAAACGAATCATGATACTCTTTCGCCATTTTATTGTCTGGATGCACCTGAATTGAAAGGTCGTGTTCGGCGTCGATAAATTTGATCAGCAAAGGAAATTTAGCCCCATACATTTTAAACACCTTTTTGCCAAGCAGTTTTTCACCATATTCCTCAACAAGTGAGTTCAATGTTCGTCCGGCAAAAATTCCATTTTCGACGATAGATTCGCTACCGGGAACCGCACTACACTCCCAACTTTCACCTATTCGTTCCGAATCAGGAGCCAAACCCTTCATCGGTTTGATACGAGTTCCTCCCCACACTTTCGTATGAAGATTGTCGCTCAACAATAATGGATATAGCGTTTTCTGAGACATTTATTTCTTAATCTGTTTTTATTGCGGGTGCAAAATTATAAAAAAACGCTCACTTAATCAGCCAAACACGTTTTTAATTGACATTTTTGGGCTAAAAATGGACTGAATTAGGTATCAAAACACCAATTTTAATTGACAAATATATGGAATTTCCAACAATTATGAATTATGAAATTTCCAATGGATCGCCCCTACAGTCAAATTTCAATTCGCAGATGTATTTCCCAACAATTATGCATTATGCATTATGAATTATGAATTATATAAATTATATTTGTGTTGTTAAAAGGACTAAGAAATGGAAAATCCACAAAGTTTGCAAAACATAGAAGACGAAAACGCATATATAGAAAACCAATATCAGGAGATGTTGGCGATTTATAAGAAGAGTGCCCACAGACAGAAGATTGAATTGATTGACAAGGCTTTCCGTTTCGCTGTGGATGCTCATCAGGGAGTACGTCGAAGAAGTGGGGAGCCATATATATTGCACCCTATTTCAGTGGCAAGAATCGTGGCCGAGGAAATCGGTCTCGGTTCGACATCTATCTGTGCGGCTCTGCTTCACGATGTGGTGGAAGACACCGAATATACTGTGGAGGATATAGAGGAACGTTTCGGAAAGAAGATTGCCCAGATTGTCGACGGTCTTACAAAAATCTCAGGTGGTGTGTTCGGTGAGCAGGCCAGCAAACAGGCTGAGAACTTCCGCAAACTGCTTCTGACCATGAGTGAGGATATCCGTGTGGTGCTGATTAAAATGGCTGACCGTCTGCATAATATGCGAACACTCGCATCGATGCCTCAGGCCAAGCAATTGAAAATCGCCGGTGAGACGCAATATATCTATGCTCCTCTTGCCAACCGTCTTGGACTATACGCCATAAAGACGGAACTTGAAGATCTAAGCTTTAAATATGAACATCCCGACAAATATGAGGAACTTTCTTCCAAAATAGCCAACACAAAAGAGTCTCGAGACAAATTGTTTGAAATGTTCTCAGCTCCTATATCTAAATCTCTCGACGCGCTTGGTCTTAAATACGAGATTCACACAAGAGTGAAGAGCGTCTACTCTATATGGAGAAAGATGCAGACCAAGAACATACCGTTTGAGGAGGTTTATGACCTTTTGGCATTGCGTATCATATTCGACCCGGATGAAACCCAATCAGAGAAAAAACTCTGTTGGGAGATTTATTCTGCTGTGACTGACCAATACAAACCTCATCCCGACCGTATTCGCGACTGGGTGAGCACTCCAAGAGCAAACGGTTACGAAGCTCTGCACGTGACTGTGATGGGACCTCTTGGTCAATGGGTGGAGGTGCAGATCCGTTCACGACGCATGGATGACATCGCTGAAAAAGGTTTTGCCGCCCACTGGAAATACAAGACAGGAGAAAAAGATGACTCCGAATTGGAGAAATGGCTTCAGACAATCAAAGAATTGCTTGAAAACCCTGAGCCAAACGCCATCGACTTCCTCGACACATTCAAATTAAACCTGTTTGCATCGGAAATCTTCGTCTTCACACCTAATGGAGACATCAAGACCATGCCTCAAGGCTCAACAGTGCTCGATTTCGCATTCCTGCTACACACTGATGTCGGCACAACATGCATCGGAGCCAAAGTGAACCATAAACTTGAGCCACTGAGCTATGTGCTTAATTCCGGTGACCAAGTTGAGATCCTGACAAGTAAGAAGCAGACTCCGTCGGAAGACTGGATTGATTATGTCAAAACGGCAAGAGCAAGAGCCAAAATCAGAAGCCTCTTCAAGAAGGAATACCGAAATATCATGAAAAAAGGTGAAACCAGCTTGAAAGAGTTGCTCGACAGCCACGGACAATCTATGTCTAGAGACATCATAAGCCAAATGCTCGAACATTATGGCAAAGCTAAAAAAGAAGAGCTCTTCTATGCAATCGGAAAAGGTCAAATAAATCTAGACGAAATTCCGAAACTCTTCTTCAAGGCAAAAGCGGAAAGCAAATGGATGAAGTTCTGGAAACTTCAGTTCGGAAGCAATAAAAAAGAGGCAAAAGAGCTTATCAACACGTCAAAATCTAATGTGCTGACTCTTACCGAAAGTTCCAAAAACTACCGTATCGCCGAGTGTTGCCAACCTATTCCTGGAGACGACATCCTTGGATTCATAGAGGAAGAAAACAAATTCGTGGTGCATAAATGCCAGTGTCCAGTGGCGATGAAACTAAAAGCCAGCCACGGCGACAACATCGTCTCTGCCGTATGGGAAACTCACAAAGTGCTCTCATTCCCTGCCACTATCCGCATCAACGGAATTGACTCACAAGGTGTGTTGAGCAGAATTCTGAATGTGATCAGCGAAGAGAACGAAATCAACATGACAAAAGTAAATATTGATACCAAAGACGGAATCTTCGAAGGTGACATCACTCTGTATATCCACGACGTAGAAGACCTTAACAACCTATGTCTCAATCTGTTGAAAGTGCACGGAATGAAATCTGTCAACCGAATAGAGAACGACAAGCAAGACAAAAAATAAAAAGCTGTTAAGTTCAACTAAATAATTTGGCAATAGAGTTTGAGGATTGTTAAGGGCGGAACGCCCTAACCCTTCCTCTCTAGTGCGAGCCGTAGACGAGCACTTATAAAAAACACAGAGAAATAAAGTCATCAAAGAAAGTCTACGACTTTTTTTGATGAAAAGAGACGGAAAATCAGCCATAAACTAGGGCAGAGCCTTATTTTACTGCTTTATGCTATAGTAATTTTAGTGAATAAAATCAAAAGTTTCTAAGATATAGAAAAAACAATAGTCATGACTAATATTCTTAAATATAGCCGTCGACAGACGACTGAAGTGCATGTTGGAAAAGTGGTGATTGGTGGAAACAATCCTATCCGCATACAGTCGATGGCAAACACCGACACAAACGACATTGAAGCGTCGGCTCAACAATGCAAGCGAATCGCTGACGTAGGTGGTGAGATTGTACGTTTCACTGCCCAGGGCCAGAAAGAAGCCAACAATCTGCAGTTTATTGAGAAACGTTTGGCCGAGCTAGGATGCGATGTGCCTTTGGTGGCAGACATACACTTCAATCCTGCCGCAGCTGACGTAGCCGCTCAATACGTGGAGAAAGTCAGAATAAATCCAGGCAACTACGTCGACAGTGTGCATACACAAAAAAGATTTGAATACACAGACGAGGAATACGCAGCCGAGTTGCAAAAGATCCGCAACAGATTCGTCCCATTCCTCAACATCTGCAAGGAACATAAGACTGCAATAAGAATTGGTGTAAACCACGGATCTCTATCCGACAGAATCCTTTCTCGCTACGGCGACACTTCCAACGGAATGGTGGAATCATGTCTGGAATTTTTAAGAATCTGCAAATCTGAAAATTTCAACGACGTTGTGATATCAATCAAGGCATCCAACGTAATCATCATGGTGCAAACCGTCCGTCTGCTTGTAGAAAGGATGGAGAAAGAAGATCTACACTACCCTATCCACCTTGGCGTGACCGAGGCTGGAGCCGGTGAGGATGGACGTGTGAAGAGTGCGGCTGGTATCGGAGCTCTGCTCTACGACGGTATCGGAGACACAATCCGCGTTTCATTGAGCGAAGACCCTGAAGCTGAGATTCCTGTGGCCAAATCACTTGCGAACTATATCAACTCCAAAGTCGCAAAAAAAGCAATCACAGGCAACGGATATCCACTGAAAGACATCTGCAAACTGGAAGCGAGAAAAGTGGGCAGATGCGGAATTATCGGCGGCGGAAAAGTGCCGGTTGTGATCTCAGAATATGCTGAAGTAGACGGACTTAAGCCTGACTTCGTATCAAGAGACAAGTATGATGCGAGTTGCAGCGTCGCTCAGATAGTGCCATTTGCAAATTGGAAGGGAGAATCAAATTGTTATCCTCTATTTTCAGCCAATGAGATTTCAAAGATTGGCGACGTGAATGCCGAATACAAATTCCTTCAGCTATCGTATGAAGAGGCATCCGAGGAGGCATTGAAAAATATAGCCGACGACGTTGTGTTGATAATCAAGTCGGATTCCGACATGAACGATGTGGCATGCAGACGAAACATCTTCGTGATGCTGACCTCGTTAGGCAAGAGCAATCCCGTCATCTTGGAATCTTCTTACGCCACTTCTGATTGCGGAGAGCTGCAAGTGTGCGCCGGAGCCGACAACGGATTGTTCTTCATCGACCATTTGCCAAGCGGAATCTGCATCAAGTCAAAATTGAAAGAGTCGCTTTCTGTGGCGTTCGGAATCCTACAGGCCACACGCACAAGAGTTGTAAAGACAGAATACATCTCATGTCCAAGCTGCGGACGCACGCTATACGACCTACAGTCGACACTGGCAAAGATCAAAGCCAAGACATCACATTTGACAGGGCTTAAAATCGGAGTGATGGGCTGCATCGTCAACGGACCGGGAGAGATGGCAGACGCCGACTACGGATACGTAGGATCAGCACGAGGCAAAGTCAACCTTTATAAAAAACAAGAATGTGTCGAGAAACTCATTCCAGAAGACGAGGCTGTGGACAAACTGATAGAACTGATAAAGAAGAACGGAGACTGGAGAAATGCATAATTCATAATGCATAATGCATAATTGTTGGGAAATCCACACATCTGGTAAACCTACCATCACGTAGAGACGCACGGACGTGCGTGTATCAGGCGATAAATGCATAATTCATAATGCATAATTAAAGGCCATGGTTGTCGCAGACAGTGACTACCATGGTCTATTATTTTAATGAGTATTGTTAAGGACGGAACGTCCTAACCAGCCCCCCACCGTGCGAGCCGTAGGCGAACACATATAAAATTCATAATGCACAATTCATAATTCATAATTGTTGGGAAATCCACACATCTGGTAAACCTACCATCACGTAGAGACGCACGGACGTGCGTGTAACAATAATGAATGCAGAATTCATAATGCACAATTCATAATTGTTGGGAAATCCACACATCGGGTAAACCTACCATCACGTAGAGACGCACGGACGTGCGTGTATCAGGCGATAAATGCATAATTCATAATGCATAATTCATAATGCATAATTGTTGGGGAAAATCCATACACATGGCAAACCTACCATCATGTAGAGACGTCGTATTACGGCGTCTCTATATTGTATTACGCCATCTCCACAAATTACGCCGTTAGGCGTTTCATATTGGTAGAAAAAAAATTGATGGATGATACATTTCCTTACCCCTTTAGGGGTTATAGATAAAGACATTTACATTTAGACCATTCACGTTTTCATAATTTGTGTTTTTACACATCATCTTTATATTATGTTAGATAGCAACTTTATGATAAATAATAGAAACATTGTTTGGAAAAAAGAAAAGGCATAGATAAATTTGTTAGAAAGATAAGAGAAAAAATCTCATCAGAAACTACAATTTGAACATTAACTAAAAAAGGGTAAAGATATGTCACATAGTATTATCGACATCGAAGGCGTAGGAGAAGCTTACGCAAAGAAGTTGCAGAACGCAGGTATCCGCACAACAGAAGCTCTACTTGAGGCAGGTGCTTCTCCAAAGGGAAGAAAAGAATTGGCAGAGAAGACAGGTATCTCAGATGCTTTGATCTTGAAGTGGACAAACCATGCAGACCTATTCCGCATCACAGGTATCGCAGGTCAGTTTGCAGAGTTGCTTGAGGCAGCAGGTGTAGACACAATCAAAGAGTTGCGCCACCGTAAGGCAGAGAACCTTCACGCAAAGATGGAGGAGGTCAACGCAGAAAAGAAGCTAACTCGCCGAATCCCTTCTGTTGGTCAGCTAGAGGCAATGATCGAGCAGGCTGGCAAACTTGAACCAAAGATGACTTATTAATCTTACTCAGATTTCAAAATTAACAGAGAAACACCACAGAAATGTGGTGTTTTTTTCTATATAACACAACTAGCGACACATGTGTTTTATGATGAACTACACTTAAAAACTTCATTAATGAAAAAAGCCACATACATACTCTCAATAATCATTCTGTCTCTCCTATCTTTGGGAGCGACGGTGCATGCACAGAATGCACAAGATTCCGATATTAAAACAATTGTGAGAACAAGTGATTCACAAGCACCTCTAAAAGTGGCAAAAACATATTGTTATACAGACGGATTGGTTTATGAACACTTTAATAAATCTGAATATAAAGACACTTACAATGAACCAAATATAAAAAATCTGTTCATCACGACATCTATTCAAAGAATCGACGATAAGACTTTGATACTAACCTCCCAAAAAGATTCTACACAATTCAGAATAGTATCATCAAAGGGATATCTCTATTTCGGTGAAGACGATTATCGCGTCATCACAAAAGCTCTTAGATGGAGAGTTAAAAAATTGGATACCAATGATAAGGATATCACAATCGAGATTTACAACAACAGGACAAATGAACTTTTGTCAAAAAGATCATACAATCTAATTCCGGAAAATCGTTTTTCAGACAGAAGATTCCGTATTGAATTGCATTATTTTGATAGAACTGGCAAAGAACAGATTTGCGATGGTGAACAGCTTTCAAAACTTAATATCAATTACAAAATTCCAATGAGAGTTGTTGTCAAAGATTGGTGGAATATAACACACTGGATCGAATCTTGCAATGTGAAATTTATAGGGACAGGAGGTGAAACAAATGTTTTTCCATGTGATTCTTTCAAAGGGATGGTTAATCCACTTTATTACAACACACTTACACCCAAAGCAATGGAAAAAATCAGATCATTAAGAGCAAATGAAAAATTTTTGATAACAGATGTAATATTGGGTTATAGTCCAAGAATATGTATAAGAAGAGAATTAGCACCAATTGAAATAACAAAATGATTAGATAAAGACGGAGTACACCCCGTCTCTACATACGATTATCCAAACAATTTCTTTATGATATCTGGTCTTCCAAGGCTTTTCAGATCACGGATTATCTCCTGCTTATATTCTTTCTTATACCAGAAAAAAAATTTACGTTGGTCTTCCTTGTCTTTCTTTGTTCGTGGAGTGTAAACTTTCTCCAATGTATATGGATTTATACCTGTATAATACATCTCTGTAGCGAAAGTCATCGGTGTCGGTGTGAAATCCTGCACCTGCTCCAGATTGAATCCCATCGCTTTCGTGCGAGCGGCAAGCATCGCCATGTCGACGCGATGGCATCCGGGATGTGAACTGATGAAATACGGTATTATCTGCTGGCGTAAACCTGCCTTGCCACAAATTCTGTCGAACTCTTTCTTGAATTTCTCAAACTGCGAAAAACTTGGTTTGCGGATCAGACACAACACTTCATCTTCTGTATGCTCAGGAGCCACCTTCAATCGTCCGCTCACATGGTTTGTAATAAGTTCCTCCGCATACGCCTGATGACTTGCGTTTGCCTTCGGATCCTTGTCTTCATGCAGAATCAAATCGTATCTGACACCGCTGCCAATGAACGACTTCTTTATCTTCTTCAGTTTGTCTACCTCTTTATAAAGCGCGATAAGCGACGAATGGTCTGTGTTCATATTCGGACACACTTTCGGGAAGGCACAGCTTGGGCGTTTGCACTTTTTGCACAATTCCTGATTTCGTCCACGCATCTCATACATATTCGCGCTCGGTCCACCAAGATCCGACAGATAGCCCTTGAATTCAGGATGCTCACACACCTCTCTAACCTCCCTCATGATGCTCTCCTTGCTTCTCGATGTGATATGTTTGCCCTGATGTGCGCTGATTGCGCAGAACGAACAACCGCCGAAACAGCCTCTGTGAATATTGATACTGAACTTGATCATATCGTAGGCTGGGATTCGTTTGCCCTTATATTTAGGATGTGGAAGACGTGTGTATGGCAGATCAAACGAAGCGTCCAAATCCTTTGACTCCATCACAGGGAATGGCGGATTGACAACCGTAACATGGTTTTTATCAACACGTTGCACAAGACGACGTGCCTCCATCTTATTACTTTCTTCCTCTATCACACGGAAATTCTTCGCCTGCTTCATTTTGTCTTTGCAACACTCAAGATGCGGAAAAAGTTCAAATGTCTCACCGTCGTATTCAGGAATCTTATTTCCTTCAATTAAATACGAAGTCTGTGGCACATCATGCATATCAAAAATGCTTTCTCCTCTCTTGCACCTGTTGGCAATCTCTTTAAGTGGCAATTCTCCCATTCCATAAATCAGAAGATCAGCTCCGCACGTGGCAAGAATTGTCGGCATCAAAGTGTCGTCCCAATAATCATAATGGGTAAGACGACGGAGACTCGCCTCCAATCCTCCAATCACAACCGGAACATCAGGATAAAGTTCTTTCAATATTTTCGTGTAGACGGTGGTGCAACGATCCGGACGAAAACCTGCCTTTCCATCGGGAGAATAGGCGTCGTCACTACGCTTTCTCAATCCAGCGGTATAATGGTTCACCATCGAATCCATACAGCCAGAAGAGACGGCGAAAAACATCCGTGGTTTACCAAATTTCTTAAAATCACGGTAATCACCATGCCAATCAGGTTGCGGCACAAGAGCCACTCGCAATCCGTACGACTCCAAACATCTGCCGACCACAGCACCCGCAAACGAAGGGTGGTCAACATACGCGTCGCCAGAAAACAGGACAACATCCACGTAATCCCATCCTCTCAAATCTGTCTCTTTTTTAGTAGTAGGCAGAAAATCTGTAAGTCTGTACTCTTTTGGCATAATTTTTATTTATCTATTTGCGGGATGGTTTCAAACCATCCCTACGGAAATACCTTGATCGTAGGGGCAGGTTTCAAACTTGCCCGTTAAAATATATCACATCGGATCGACATCAATCTGCACAAACACACTCTTGTGATGAAGCAGAATATTGTCGACACACTGTTTCATGATCATTTTTGAAGGTGAGACGTTGGTGTTGACATCAAGTTTCACCATTATCTTACGTATATGCAACGCCTGAATCCTTGTAACTACGGGAAGATCCGGGCCATATACAAACTGCCCGAAATGGGAACGCAACACCGCCGCCAACTCATACGCCGCCGCCTCTGTTTTATCCACATCCTTACCCTTTACCATAAGGTTTATCAGGCGATAGAATGGCGGATAACGGAATGCTGTACGCTCATTCAGCTGAGACAAATACATGCTTCGATAAGAGTTATGGCACACCTGATCCACGACCGGATGCTTCACATCACTCGTCTGCAACACCACCAAGCCTCGTTTGCCATGTCGTCCGGCTCGTCCTCCCACTTGTGAAATCAACTGGAAAGCTCGCTCGTGTGCACGGAAATCCGGATAATGGAGCATAGAGTCTGCGCTTAGGATTCCCACTACCCTCACCTTCTCAAAATCCAATCCTTTGGAAATCATCTGCGTGCCGACAAGGATATCAGTCTTGCCACGCTCAAAATCTGAAATTATCGACTCGTAGTTTTTACGTGATTTTGCGACATCCAAATCAAGGCGAGCCACTTTTGCGGCAGGAAAAATTTTGCTGATCTCCTCTTCTGCCTTCTCTGTGCCGAACCCACGGTTGCTGAGTGTGGGATTGCCACACGACGGACAGAATTGCGGAACCGGAATTGTATAGCCACAATAGTGGCATACCAGAGAATTATCTTTGCTATGAAGAGTCAGGCTCACATCACAATAGATGCAGCGTGGCACGTAGGCACAACTTCTGCACTCCATGTATGGAGAATATCCACGTCGGTTCTGAAACAAAATCACCTGCTCATGATTGGACAACGCGCGACTCATCTCGTCGATCAACTTCTGGCTGAACAATCCAGTCATCTTCTTCTGCAGACGCTCCGTCTTCACATCGACCACATTGATCTCAGGCAATTGGATATCCGCATAACGAGTCAAAAGCTCCACAAAACCATATTTCTTTGTCTGTGTGGCAAGATAATAGCTTTCTATCGACGGAGTGGCAGAGCCGAGCAAAACCTTTGCATTATGAATTTTAGCTAGCACTATTGCCGCATTACGGGCATGATAGCGAGGAGCAGGATCATATTGTTTGTAGGTGTTTTCATGCTCTTCATCCACAATCACGATTCCAAGATTACGGAATGGAAGGAAGATAGACGAGCGGACACCGAGAATCACTTTGTATTCCTTTTCTGGCGAGAGCATATTCTGCCACACCTCAACTCTCTCATTATCTGAGAATTTGGAGTGATAGATACCAAGTTGTTCGCCAAACACACGACGAAGACGAGTCGTCAGCTGAGTGGTGAGAGCAATCTCAGGAAGCAGGAACAACGCCTGTTTGCCGCTTGCAATGGTTTCATCAATAAGTTTGATATAAATCTCCGTTTTTCCGCAAGAGGTGACTCCATGCAAAAGCACAACATCTTTCTGCTGGAAATTGGAAATAATCTCATCGTAGGCTTTATTCTGGGCATCTGTAAGTGGATAGCGATCCACCACATTAGCAAATTTACTATTGTCAATTCTGCCAATCTCCTTGTCGTAAAGGCGGAAAATATCCTTCTTTATCAATCCCTGTAAGACGGCGGGCGACGCGTCTGCTTTAACCAGGAGTTCCTTTTTAGTCACCTCCTTCTGCTCTCCTTTCACATAAAAACTCGACATTGACAGGAATTTAAGCAGAAGTTCAAGCTGTTTTGGCGAACGTTCCAGTTCAGCCGCAGCCTTATTCATTGCGTCAGTATCAAGCAGACGGTCGGAGACAGTAACGTATGTCTCCATTTTAGGTTTATAGCCATCCTTCAGCTGTTCATTCAGAGTGATGGCTCCCTTGGCAAGAAGCGACTGCATAGTGGGAAGAAGATTCTTCACTTTGACCAACTTGCTAAGTTCCTCAATACTTGTCTGTTTGGAAGTAGAGAGGTTTTCCATCACTGCCAATTCCGTCTTCTTAAGCGGTTCGACCTCCTCAAAATCCTCATTTGCGGCGACGAGAGTCTCGCTCTCCATCTTCAAGCCAGACGGCAATGCGGCTTTCATCACCTCACCAAGGCTACATATATAATAGTCAGCAATCCATTTCCAAAGATTAAGTTGAGATTGGGTGACGACAGGATTCAGATCCAGCACAGAAATGATTTCCTTGATCTCTATGTCATCGTCGAAATCATCAAATATTTGAAAGACGATGCCAGTATAAAGTTTCTTTTTTCCAACAGGCACCACCACCCTGCCACCGACAATCACGTCGGCAGCCAGCTCATCAGGCACTGCGTAAGTCAGCACACGGTTGAGAGCGAGCGGAAGAATCACACTGACATATTTCATCTATGATAGAAATCAATTATTTTTCAAAGATACTGAAAATAATTGGCTCTTTTCCATTTAACTACTGATTTTCGAGGATTGTTAAAGTTCCATGCATGATTTACATTCCAAGATTTTCTCTTGGAGCAATCTCGTTTTATTCAGTAACATTATTCAGACAACTCTCTTAAACAGCGTGGCAGGTTTGAAGTCTTCCCCTACGGCCATACCTTATGGGGCAGTTGTTTGCAGAAATAACACTAGTTGACTATATTTGTATTGTCAACGGCAACATTGACTTAACGGCAAAACATTTTTATACAAATATATCTACAAAAAGCAACCAAATAATCTATGGAAGAAAGAGACAGAAGCTGCACAATGATAGAAGACATCAACGTCGCACTTGAACTAGCAGAAAAAGATAGAGTTTTCATAATTCTAAACACACATCAATCCTTTATGCGAGAAGGGCATGGATTTCCATTGGTTGGAAACGGAATAAATCTGTTCAACAATTTCGATGACGCAAAAGAATGTATAGACCGCAACAAGATAGACCGTTGGGAATCAGCATATCCAATTGGATCTCTGGAGAAATCAGATAAATTCACAAATATCAAAAACACACTTATGATTGCCAATGCAATGGGAATCGAAAATGTCTTTCTTGATGAGACATATTATTTCAAGACAGAATGGTTTTTGAACGCAGTCGGAATAAAAGGCAGAATGGAATTCAACGTTCGTCTTACAGAAATAGAATCCAATAATATAGACAGCATGATGAAAGAGTCGAAAATTTCAATCCGATTCAATCCTATTGATTTATACGAATATACCAATCCATTTGAAATCAGTGATGAACGTAAAAATGAGTTAAGTCATGCAATAATCAATCCAGACGGGGATAATAGAAGAGATGTTTTAAAGAGTATCAGCAACAATACGCTTCACGAAAACTGTTTCTCACAGATGCTAATACGTTCACAATTCATACCAATGGCTATCAAGAAAGGCGACATGAACGGACTTAGCTACTTCAATATGATACAGACAGTATATGCAGAGGCAATCGTCAATCAGTTAAGCTCAAACACATCACTATTTATATTGTGTGACAAGCAGAGCCACGAAGTTTTTATTCGTAAGTATCCAATGGGAGACGATCAAAAACTATTTTATGTATCATATACCGATTTATTCAAATACCAAGGACCACTTGAATACAAAAAGATAGCTGATTTAGAGGAAATACGTAACTTCATCAAGCAGACAAATGTTGATGGGGTCGTTATCACCGATGGACCATCAGCAAACGCATTAATTGATAAAGAAGCATTCGGTTTATAGATATTTGTGTTGAAATGGCTGTTTATTAATGGCTCTATTTCATATCACAACTAAGATTTTTAGATTTTGGGATGATTGTTAAGGGTGAAACGCACTTAACAATCCACCTCTTTATAGCCAAACGTTCAATTAAAATCTAACAGTTATTCTAGTATTTAGCATTCTGCTTTAAGCAATTAAATTTACATAATTATCGGGAACCTCACAATGAATGTTGTTCCGACACCCTCTTCCGTTTCAAATGAGATGTCACCCTTACATGCGGTGACGATACTCTTGGTAATGGCAAGACCCAGACCCATTCCACTGTTTTTAGTGGTGAAATTAGGTTCAAACATACGTTTTTGGATATCAGGTTTGACACCCGTACCATTATCCTTCACACGCACTTCCACATTCATATCAATAACGGAAAGCGAGACATTGACAAATCCCATCTGATCTTCTGGAATTGCCTGAATAGCGTTTCGAATAAGGTTGTTGAACACCTGCATCAACTGTTTCTCGTTTCCAAGGATATATACAGGATGATTTACTGTAATGTCCGACTGCACAATCACACCCTCTGGATTATGCAAATAGAGAGCGACAGCATTACGCAATCTCACCACGATATCAACTCGTTCTGGCTCCACCGCCGTCACCTTAGCGAAATCAGAGAATTCTGTGGCGATACGAGCAAGATTCTCAATCTGTTCGACAAGCAAATCAGCAGTATGGTTGAAATACTCCTCAAAATGTTCAGGATCCATCTCCTGTTTACGTTGTGCCGCCTGGATCGACAATTTCATAGGAGTAAGCGGATTCTTAATCTCATGAGCGATAGATCTTGCCATATCACGCCATGCCGTCTCACGCTCGCTTCGCGCAAGTTTTTCAGCAGACACGACAAGCTCGTCTACCATGGCATTATATCTGGAGACTAATTGACCTATCTCATCATTCTTATTTGAATAATAGATTTTTTCATTGGCGTTTGTAAGCTGTAGACGCTGCAGTTTATTACTGATTTCATAAATCGGAGCGGAAATTCTCATGTTGATCCACCAAACGACCAAGAACGAGAGTGTGATAACAATCAAGAAAGCGTCGAGCACAAACACAATATAGTTGAAGACATCCGAATTACGGTTTTTGTCCAACACATTGTTCAGCACCTGGACATATCCCACCTGGACATTATTGGCATTATAGAGATAAGCATACTCAGTGGCATACTTCTTACCCAGTATCGACTCTTCCGTTTTTGGATTAAGATTAAGATTGCATTTTGCGTTAGCATTCATAATACGGGAAGCTCCCTCATTTTTACGTCGTGCTCCAAGTCCTTTAAGGTCACTACTTGATGCAGAATGTTGGAATCCATTTGAGTCGTAGATGATGATATCAGAGTGGAGCACCATAGAATACTCCTGAAGAATATAGTCGAGATTGCCAGATGAAATCATCTCCAGATCAGAATGCGTACCTAGTTTCTCCTGCAAAGCAGACTGCAAAGTCATAATCTTCGTGTTACTGTTGTACTGCATCTCCTGTTCGTACTGACGGAGGAAGAAAGTGAACGACAGCCATGCAGTAGCGATAAAAGCAATTGCAAGAGGACCCAAAAGCCACAGGAGCATTCTGGAGAATATTGAGTTTCTGATACTCTTGTTTTTCAGATATTTGATAATATAGTATACAACGACCCAGAAAAGGAAAATTCCAAATATGGTGGAAACAAGAATCAGATGCATATTGATTGTTATTTCCGGCAAGCTGCAGACAATATATCCACCTTTACCAAAAGAACGTACATAATGATGATAACCATTTATATTATACGAATATGCATGTTCACCACGACGCAAAGCTGTGCTATGAGGAGGATAATGGTAATCTCCCGTCCACATCTGAAGTTCTCCGTTGTAATATTTTGCAAGAGCAAGATTATTCCATTGAGAAGTGTAACTACTATACTTTAGATTATTTGTTTCAGACGACAAACGATTATATAGAAGCGAAGGATAAAACTTCACATACATATCTATTCCTTGATAGTGGAACTTAGCCAAATAAACAAGAGATAGAGCAGCGTCAGCATTTAGATAAAAATTATGATTATGTACCCTTTTGCAGCTGTTTTTTAAAAACGAAGGCGGCACTGTGGTATATTTCAAAGAATTACGATCACGCAGATGTATGGCAGAACCAGGTCGAGACAATTGAATGTCAAAGTCGTACTTTCTCCAATAATCTGTGAAATATTTCTCACGCAGACGAGTTTCTATCTCCAATTGTCGGTTTACTGTATCCACAAGATATGTCTTTAATATCACATCCTGACGGAATTTACTTTCCACGTTGTCCATCAGCTGCTCCAAAGTGGAATCATAATTCATCAACGCATTCGACTCTATGCGGCTTGCCAAATTACTTATTTTGAACTCGTTTCTTGCAGAACTTAACTTAATCAACAGAGCGACCGCAAAATTCAAGATTAAAAAAGCCATCAATCCAACAAAAATATTTCTGGACTGAATTTCATAAAAAAAGAAAATATCTTTCAACAATAGCATAGCTATCATCCATGGGAAAGTATATTTCACAGAATCGTCATCAATAAGGAATACAATAAAAAAGAATATTGAAAAATTCACGACTCGAATTACAATCACAGATCTAATAGACAAACATCTTTGAGTAAGGCTCATAAGATGTGCTACAATGTTGGCATACAGAATAATCCATACAATAAATACAAACAAAGCCAAACAAGTTTCTTTAGAAATATCCTGCACGTATGGAACAGCCAAATCAACATTCGACCGGCTGTAAATGAAAACTCTAGCCATGGCATAAACAACCACACCAAGCGTAATAATCAAAACATGACCCAAATATGCAATCAAAAAATGCCATTTGTCTCCTGAAAACAAAAGTTCACTTGGAAGCAGTCGTTTAATCACTAGAGAGTAATAAAGAATAATGATTATAGTGTAAAGCAAAACCACACCAAGCGGTGTTCCCGAACTGTCATCAAACAAACTTCCACCAAATATATATGCAGGCTGACGAATAGAGCCACAAAACAAGACAAAAAGCAAAATACATCCGATAATACCCGCAAAATATAGTTTGGACAATTTTCCGTCATTATATCTCAAGAAAATAACACGCAGCAAGAGATACATGAATATTCCAAATATTATCCAGCAGAAAAAGCATATCTGTTTACACAATTGGTCTGGCACTGAAATTGTGACATTCTGCAAACGGAACAATTCGGCTCCATTATTGCCATTAACAACAATAGCATCAAGATTATCAGTTCCGACAAATCTCACATGGTTAGGTAAATTAAAGCCTTCACAAAACTTATCCACCTTCATTTCATGAGGATAATAGAATGTCTTGACCTTTATCAAGGCTATATAGTGATAATCACCGGATGATATTTTGGAGCCGACGGTATGATAATTCGCAGCGCAATAATAGAATTCTGATTTGTCTGGAATATCAGATAAGGAATCCACATTTATTTCGTTGTCTGTCCAATAAATAAGATTATTTTTCCTGTAGACACGACACTCAATTCCGTTCTCCTTCGACTGACTGATATAAAATGGATTACTCTGAAGTTTTTCAAGATTTCCTCCCGTCTCCTGCATCATCTTTGTAAGCAGATCCATAGCAATCGTCTGCTTCTTATGAAGTGTCTGATTGAATTCTGTGAGATCCAAACTTTTCTGACTCCGCATATAACTAAGATAGTCGGACACCAATGCTATTGTCGCAGTCAAAACGAGGACGGCAAGGACTACATATATATTGGAAACCAGTTTTTTTATGACTTCAATAAAATCTTTTCTCATAATCACTCATGATGATACGGTTCTCCTTTCAATATCGTAAAAGCTCGATAAATCTGCTCCACGAAAATAAGTCTGATCATCTGGTGCGAAAAGGTCATTTTTGAAAGCGACACTTTTCCATTCGCACGTTTGTAGACATTAGGAGAAAAACCATAAGGACCGCCAATTAGGAAAACCAGACGTTTTCCTCCGGCATTCATTTTTTTCTGTAAATACTCTGAAAATCCGACAGATGTGAATTCTGTGCCATGCTCATCAAGAAGAATCAACTCATCATTGGCTGAGACTACCTGCATAATAAGTTCCTCCTCTTTCTGCTTCTGCTGCTCTTCACTTAAATTCTTCGTGTTTTTCAGTTCTGGAATCTCAATGAATGAAAATTGAGCATAGTGTGACAATCTATTAACATACTCCTTAATAGACGCAATAAAATTCTTATCAACGGTTTTGCCAACTGCTACGAGATCAATTTTCATACTAATTCATTATCATTTTATAGTAAGACGCAATTCTTCGCGTCTCAACCCAGATTCTCTATACTTTACAATCTCGGCAAAGTTAACTATTTGTAATTAAATCAACAAAGTTTAATTCGCTTAAATAATTCCCACATCACAATGCCGGCTGTGACAGAGACATTCAAGGAGTGTTTTGTGCCGAACTGAGGTATTTCAATCACTCCGTCGCTTTCATCGACAACATCCTGACGGACTCCTTTGACTTCATTTCCCATCACAATGGCAAAGCCTTGTTTTCCATCAGGCAAAGATAAATTGTTGAGCATCTCACTCCTTTCCACCTGCTCGATTGAATAAACATGGTATCCCTGCTTCTTCAATTGCTTAACTGCATCCAATGTGTCTTCGGCATACTCCCAGTCCACCGTCAACTCTGCGCCAAGAGCACTTTTATGAATCTCAGCATTAGGCGGACATGACGTGATTCCGCACAACACAATTTTCTCCACAATGAATGCATCAGCAGTACGAAACACAGCACCTACATTATGCATGCTCCTCACATTGTCAAGCACCACCACCAAAGGAATCTTCTTTGTTTGCTTAAACTCCTCAGGGGTAATTCTATTAAGATCTTCTATTGTCAGCTTTTTCATTTTTTCTTTCCTTCTATATAGTCACATGCAGTTTCGATAATATTATCCAATTTCTGCTTGTAGGCAAGCTCTTCATCCAAATGCAGTACGATATCCGGATCAACTCCAAACTCGGTGATTTGCATATTTTTATCATAACATGGATTAGCAGAGAATCGTACTTTCCAGCCACAAGGCAATTCGGTAGTAAACGGCATGCCACATCCGCCTCCTGTCTTTCCTCCAAGAATTTTGACACGTGGCAATCCCTTCATCGCATACACAAATTCATTCGTAGCACTGAAACATCGGCTATTCGTGAGCACATAAACCGGCTTTTTGTATATAACACCTGTACTGTTTGGTGACACTTTCTCTGCAACAGGTGATGAGAAATCGGAATGTCCAGGACCTGTTTTATTGACTCTGTAGCCAATAGTCGTCGTCTCATCAATAAAATGAGACACCAACGCATTCACATTGGCAATTGAACCACCACCATTACTTCTCACATCTATAATCAAGCCTTCGGTATCCTCAAATGAATCCAAAATATTATTTATATTGCCTGATGAGAAAGATGAAGAAAAACTACCATAATAAATATACCCTACCTTACCGTCACGCAATGTCTTATATTTGAATCCACCGACACTTCTTGTATCTTTGCCCAAATATCTGTCATTATAATTCACGACATTATAATCAAAGTCAATAGGTGTATTGTCGGCGAAATCATATCTTGAGACATCAAACGACGTATAAAGGTTGACATGACCGTCCTTCAACTCTCCCAACATCGCCGCCAATATGTCGAAATATTCAGTGACATTGTCGCAGTCGTAATAAACTTTGGGCAAATATTTGTCATAAACCAAATCCCATCTCATGATACTGTCCTTTTTATAGTCAAAGAAACAGTATTTTTCATCTATCTCTTTCCAAAGGAAATTGAAATTCTCAACAATGTCGAAATCCTCATATTCCAAGTCGTCGTCACAAGAGACAAAAACAGACGACACCGCCACAAATATAATAGCAAATATTCTTTTCATAGCTTCTTATTCAAATACCGTTGTAAACCTGGAATCTCTGTTTAGTCTTCCTTTTAAATTATAATAGTCATACGACCATCCAAGAAGAGCCTGGACATTCGTCGTCCGGTTGTCTATCATATTAATCATTGATTTCGAGCGATCCACCAACATTCCAAGACGTAATGTCGTCCTGCGAAGTGGCAACTCCACCATCAATTTATTTGAAATACGGACTTTCTCCGACAATGAATTGAAATCCAAGAACTCAGATTTTTCATACTCAGGCAATGTCAAATCATAATATAGCTGAGTGTATGTAGGAGAAAATACGACTCCAGCCAATCGAATGTCAAACTGATCTGAGATTTTAATCAAACGACGTTTCGTCCGGACACATAATGTAGGGCGAAACGACAAACCTAAAAGACTCAAATCAGCACGTATGTAAACAGGATTATTTGAATTGCTGAACAACAAATCGGCACCAAGTTCAAACCCTGCGTATGCTCCGCAAAGCATGTGAAATTTCGGAGTAAGTTTCCAGTCATAAAAATAATGATATTCAAACACATCATAGTAAGAACTCATCTCCGTCGACTCATTTGTCGGCATCATATTTGACATACTTACACGATTATTCACCAGACTGTAGAAATCACATTTCCCAGCTTTCTGGTGTTTGATTGTCTCATTCCAAAACTCAAACGTCGTTCCAGAATACAGCAATGGTGAAAGGTACGAAACATGATGAGTTTCTCTACCCAGGCCCAATCCAAAAGCACGATTTCCAAGTCTGACAGATGCTGAATCCGACGTCTCCGCATGCAACGTCGTCAGAAAGAAAAATATGAATGAGATTATAAAAACAAAATTCCTCATTTCTAAAAAAATCAAATACACAACAAAATTAGTAATTTTTCAAGAAATAAAAAAATCGCACAACTAATGAGAAATTCAAAATCATTAGTTAGAAAACAAAAAACGCCAGAGAATCTCTTTTTAAGAAAGTCTCCAGCGTTTTCTGAAAAACACACTCTAACTATCGGTTATTTAACAACTCCTTCTATATAATCACAAGCGGTCTCGATAATATTGTCCAATCCCTGAGTATAAGCCAATTCCTTATCCAGATGCAGTTCAATATCCGGATCCACGCCAAATTCAGTGATCTGCTTGTTTTTATCCAAAAGGATTGTCCCAGAGAAACGGGCAGTCCAACCATTAGGCAGTTCAGTCACCATTGGAGCTCCAGCACCACCTCCCGTCTTTCCTCCTAGCAGAGTCACTCGCGGCAATCCCTTCATAGAAAAAGCAAAGATATTTGTTGAACTGTAACAGCCTCTGTTTGTAAGCACATAGACAGGTTTTATGTAGATGACTCCATTGTATGGTTCAATATTGCAAGAGACAGGAGAAGAGAAATCAGAATGTCCAGTCCCAACTTTATATATGCTATAAAATGGAATATATGATTCATCAATAAAATGAGATACCATCTTTTGAACATTGCCTATATCTCCGCCAGGATTGCTTCTGACATCGATGATCAAACCTTCCGTATTCTCAAATGTAGACAAAATATAGTCCAATTGTTCATTCGTGAATGACTCTGTGAACTCAGAATAACGGATATAACCTACTTTTCCATCACGAAGTGTCTTATATTTAATGCCACCGCTGTAACGATAGTCTTTTCCAAGATACCTGTCGCTGGATAATACGTCATTATTTATATCAGATGGATAATTCTCTTCAAAATCGTAACTTGAAATGTCAAACGAAGACAATAAGTTGACGTGTCCGTCTTTAAGTTCATTTAGCATAGCCGCCAACACATCGAAGAACTCAACTTCGTTCTTACAGTTTCTGACATAAGTCAGATATTCATCATGGACAGCATTCCAATCCTTAATCGAATCCTTCTTATAGTCGAAGAAACTATACTTCTGATCAAACTCTTTCCATAGAAATTCAAAATTGGACTCGTAATCATAGACGGTATCCATGTCATATTTTAAATCATCATCGCATGCGACAAAAGTGGATACGACAGCCACAAAAATACCAACAAATATCTTTTTCATGATTCCTACTCAAAAATTGTTTTAAACTGTGATGATTTATTAAGTCTTCCTGATTTTGTCAGATAGTCGAATGAGAAACCGACAAGAGCCTGAACATTCAAAGTACGATTGTCGATCATATTGATATCCGACTTGGAACGTTCTACCAACATACCAAGACGTAACGTCGTCCTACGAAGTGGCAGATCAACAGTGAATTTATTGGAGAAACGGATTTTTTCAGAGAAGCTATTAAAATCAATATAATCAGTAAGTTTCTCAGCATCCGAATAAAGCTGGGTATAAATTGGAGAATGTACCCAACCTGCCAATCGAAGATCAAACTGGTTAGAGATTTTTATCACACGACGTTTTGTATGGATACTCAAAGTTGGTCGAAACGACAAACCTAAAAGACTAATATCAATACGTAAGAATTCTGGATTGTTGCCGACCCACAACGACGACTCCATTTTATCAGAACCAAATTCACCACCTACATAACCTCCACAGAGCATGTGAAAATTTGGAGCCAGTTTCCAATCATAATAATAATGATAATCAAACATAATACTACGAACATGCATCGTATTCTCATCACTTTGAGAGATGAGATTGCCACTATGCAAACGAAGATTAGCCAGACTAAAGAAGTCCTCGTCACCCTTCCTCTTTCTGTTTATTCTTTCCGCCCATATCTCAGTAGGAGAGCCAGAATAAAGCATTGGAGAAAGATAAGAAACATGATGATTTTCACGACCAAACCCCAAACCAAACGAAAAATTTTTAGGCAACCCGATGTCATCCTTTACAGACAAAGAGTCGGGAGTCTCTGCAAACACAGTTGTCAAAAAGGCTAAGCAAAATGACAAAACACAAACAATTCTCTTCATTCAATAACTAAATTTAAATTAAACAAAATCAGCAGCACATCATCATTCCATATTTCAACATTCATAACGTAACCTTTCGTATAAATATTGTGGGCATCGCAAACAAATCACGATGCCCACAATAATATCATAACAAATTTTTCTAATCTATCACAATAAATTTTTCTTCTTAAAGAAATACAATACGACGACAGAGGCCATCAACATTATTCCGATTGAAATCCAAAATCCATACGGATTGCCTGCCATCGGGATAATATTGAAATTCATTCCGAAAATACTTGCGATCCAAGTAGGTGGCATGAATAGAACACTCACAATCGTAAATATCTTTATGATCTTATTCTGTTCAATGTTGACCAAACCTAAGAATGTGTCCTGCAAATAATCCAATCGATCAAAACCAAACTTAATGTGCTCAATCAAAGAATTGATATCCTTGATGACCATATTCATTCTTGGCTGCAACTCCTTAGAGAACAATTCACTGCGCAGAATATTCGACACGACGCGCTGTTTGTCGATTGAGTTTTCACGCAGATGCATGATTTTTTCCTGAAGGTTCTTGATTTGCAAAAGGATGTCCTCATCAATATCTTCCACGACTTGCATCGTCTTAGACAATTCAGAAATCTCATTCGTCACATCCTCGATCATATCGGCATCATAGTCGACTCGTGTCTCCATAAGTGCACAAAGGATATGGTCGCCCGACGGAAAATTACGTGGATTAGCAAACATCTTTTTGACTGTCTCATCAAAAGATTTCAGTTTGTTGTCACGCACCGATACAAGAATTTTATTTTTAAGGATAAAAGAAACTGGCTCATTCTCAAAATCATCAAGCATGAAGTTTGAGTTGGCAACAAGTGTATCCGATGTCTCTATAAAACGAGAAGAAATCTCGATCTCTTCGATCTCTTCTTCTTCCTGAATATAGATTTTCAAAAAATGCTCAAGTTCGCTCTCTGTCTCAGGAGCTACATTAACAAGGTCAATCCAAACAAAATCAGAAAGAGGAATCTCTTTCAAGATTTTAATATCCTTTGCTACTTTCAAGCGATTGTTCTCAAAATAAAACAATCTAACCTCAGAAATTGGCATAACTATTTATTTTACAAACCGCCGCAGCACTACAACGGTTTGAATTATCTATTAGGTTTGTGATCTCTCTTTGCCGGCGACATTTCCGACATAAAATCAGACGCTGATATTCTTAGCGATAAGGTTTGTGAGATCCACAAACTCAGACACACTAAGTTGTTCCGGACGTTTCATAAAGACTGGATCTGCCAACAACGGATGCCCCTGACCAAGCATAGCCTGCAACGAGTTGCGCATCATCTTACGTCGTTGGTTGAATGCCGTCTTCACTACTTTCACGAACAAATCCTCATCACAATCGATTTTCTTTGTTTCGTTACGTCGCATTCTAATCACCGCTGATTTCACTTTCGGGGGCGGGTCGAACACATTTTCGTGAACTGTAAAAAGATACTCTATATCATAGTATGCTTGCACAAGCACACTCAATATTCCATAAGCTTTAGTTCCCGGCTTAGAAGCCATTCGTTCAGCCACCTCCTTCTGAATCATTCCCGCACAAATAGGAATCTTGTCCTTGTGATCAAGGACTTTGAAGAAAATCTGGCTTGAAATGTTATACGGAAAATTACCAATCACACAGAACTGTCCCTTATACATCTCGTTAAGGTTCATTTTGAGAAAGTCGCCCTCTATTATACGACCATTCAGTTCTGGAAAATTGGCTAAAAGATATGTAACTGATTCAGAATCAAGCTCCACACAAGTAAGGTCAATCTCCTTGTTTTGAAGCAAAAACTGTGTAAGCACACCCATACCAGGACCTATTTCCAAAACAGGCATTCCACCTCCAACATCTATAGTCTCAGCAATGCGTTGAGCAATGTTGAGATCCTTTAGGAAGTGCTGTCCAAGTGCTTTTTTAGGTGTAACTTTCATGCTTTTTCTGAAATTGCGTGCAAAGGTAATATAAAATACCCAAAAATACAAAATAAGAGACGCCACACATAACGTCTCTTATAATATTTATTTTCCTTTCATCACCACTAATGGCAAAAATATCTCTTCCATCGACACTCCACCATGCTGGAATGTGTTCTTGTAATATGAGACATAATAGTTGTAATTGTTGGGATACGCAAAGAAATCGGAGTTGCATGCGAATATATATGCTGAACTCACATTTGGCGACGGTAATCCAATAGATTCTGGTTTGCGAATTTCGAAAACTTCTTTCGGGTTATAATTCAAATTTTTTCCAACTTTGTAACGCAGATTCGTATTTGTATTCTTGTCTCCCACAACCTTTATAGCATTACGCACATGGATTGTTCCATGGTCTGTTGTCAGCACCACTTTATAACCCATATTCTTAACCGCCTCAAAAAATTCTTTGATCGCAGAATGTTGGAACCATGTCTTTGTCAATGATCTGTAAGCGGCATCTGTCGACGCGAGTTCTCGAATCATCTTACTGTCTGTTCTGGCGTGTGAAAGCATATCGACGAAGTTGAACACAGCCACATTCAAATCATTATCCTTAAGTTTTTTTATCTCCGACACATACTTTGAAGCAAATGCAGAATCTACAATTTTAGCATAAGAATATGTGAATTTGCGACGGTAGCGCTGGAAGAATGTACCAATAAGTTCCTCCTCAAACTTGTTTTTGCTATCTTCGTCGTCTTCATCCACCCAATACTGAGGATACATCTCCTTAATCTGCAATGGCAACAAACCAGAGAAAATTGCATTTCGGCTATACTGCGTGCTTGTAGGCAACATACTGCAATACAAATCCTCAGTCTCCACAACGAAATCTGTGCTCAACAATTCACGGATGATTCGCCACTGGTCGAAACGGAAATTATCCAAAACCACGAAGAATACCTTCTCTCCGTTGTCGAGCAATGGCAACACCTTCGTCTTGAAGACATCCTGGCTCATCATTGGTCGTTCTGCACCTTCCTTAAACCAGCTTTCATAATTCTTCTTGATATACTTTACAAATGCACTGTTTGCCTCTTCCTTCTGCATAAGAAGGATCTCATCCATATCAGCGGCAGATTCCGAAATCTGTAATTCCCAGAAAACAAGTTTCTTATAGACCTCCATATAGTCTTCCACAGAAGAAGAGTCGTTAATCTGCAAACCGATTTTTCCAAACTCCGAACGATATCCATCTGTTGTGACTTCAGAAATAATCTGACGTGCCTTGATATTCTTTTTCAAAGTCAAAAGAATCTGGTTCGGGTTGACAGGTTTGATAAGATAGTCGGCAATCTTAGCACCAATAGCCTGATTCATAATGTCTTCCTCCTCACTCTTCGTAATCATCACCACAGGAATAGTGCTGTCGATCTCCTTGATCTGCTGAAGTGCCTCCAAACCATTCATACCTGGCATATTCTCATCAAGAAAAACGATGTCGTAATGACGATTTCGACAAGCCTCTACAGCATCCTGACCATTATTCACACAGTCTGTCTCATATCCTTTCTGTTTCAAAAAAATGATGTGAGCCTTTAGCAGATCAATCTCATCGTCTGCCCATAATATTGTTCCTTGTATCGCATCCATAATCAAACTTTTTTAACGGCCAAGATAACCTTTTTTGAACAACTCCATGTACACATTTAGATTTCCCGACTTTCGCAAAGCGTCCAGATTGTCTTTTGTGATAATAACACTATTATATGAAATGTTCTGCAATCTTTGTTTCAAAGCACTTGATTTCAAAATACCTTTCAAATAATCCATCGCCACTGTTGAATTTTCGAACATACCTACAGTGACAATCAATGGGAAATTCTTTCCATCCGTCTTCTCAACATTCAATGCTCCTCCAGGCCACTCTTCATTCGCGTCGACCAAAATTTGCATCAATTTTTGAGAATCGACACTACCCCTTGTGATAAGCAACGCAAAATAATGCTCCGCAGAACGATCGAACGTATACAGATTCTTATATTTCTTCAACTCTTTCTTTGGAGCCGCGTCTGCTTTCTTCTCCTCTACTTTATTAGCAACTTTCTTCTCCTCGTCAGAATTCTGTTCAGTCGGCTTAACTTCATCAGTTTGAACCACTTCATCAGTTTTTTCATCGGTGTTTACAGCCTTAGTTTCCTGCTTTGCCTCAGTATTAGTCTCCTGTTTTGCTTTTGGAGCGATTTTCGACTGCGACATATTGTTCAAGTCGTCACCCTCTTTGATTTCCACTGGAGCGGCAGGAGCTTGATTGCCAATAAGCTCAATGTTGATTTTCTTCTTATTATCCTGCTTACGGTTGAGAATATTTTTCTCATAGAACACCTTATACTGATCTAGGGTATAACCACGTCCGATCAAACGACTATTCTCTTCTGAGATCACCAACAAAGTATAGTCAGTGCCGTTGAGAAGCTTCATAATTCCGTCGCTCTCTTTCACACCTTTCTGATACCAAAGTGCCTCGTCAAGATTTTCCAGTCCAGAGACAGAAACCAATCCCGGTCTGATCTTCAAATCGTAATCCTTGACCAAGAATTTTGAGAAATTATATGTGGCCACATCAAACAACAATCTGTTCTGATCCACTTTGTCTGCCTGAGAAATAATGTAGAAATGATAAGCACTCTTATCGCTGTATCTAAATCCGACAGTATCAATCACACCTGTCTGAATATTCTCTTCAAGCAAAATCTGCTCTCTCTGCGACGCGAGTGATGCGGTAGTTCCCTTCGACGACACATTACCCTGCTCTATCAAAGCTAAGATATCTTTCGCCATTGTAGCGACGTCACTCTTCGGATACTCTGAAACAAGATGTCCTAATGAAGCCTTCAAAGAATCATGCTGTCCGAGTTTGCCATACGACAACGACTTAAGCAACATGAACTTCGGCATCAACGACGACATTTTATAATTCTTATGCATGTAATCTGTATTCGCCAACACAGTCTGGTAGGCAGACGCATGGTAGGCATCGTATGTGGCTCTATATATAGAATCTTCCACGTTTGCCATTCTCACCAATTTATTAGCATAGTCGGGATCGCTCAACACCTGCGAATACTTGCTGTCGGGATACTTAGACACAAGTTCGTCTTTATATTTCACAGCCAAAGCATTGTCGTTCATTTTCTCAGCCACACGGTAGGAATTAAACAAAACGTCTGCATCCTTCTCCGGATTTTCACCTCCGAATCGACGCATCCATTCGTTGTAAGTCTGGATCGCCATATCATAGTCTCCAATCTTCTCGTCGAAGACTATAGCCTCATTATACAACGAGGTACGGACCTGACTCAAGGCAAGAGCTTTAGCCTCTGGTGTTTTTGGAATCTGATTCAAATAGTATCCAAGAGTAAGTTCCGGCATACTACTCTGTTCGCTTGCAAAACGTTCAGAATCCGAACCTCTGTCCTGAAATTCAGGAATATTCTGACCATCTTTTGTTGTGTCATTTTGGGCAACCTCATCAGAAATAATCATCATCTGTTTATTCTTTCTATTCCAGTTATCCTCTAGACGACGATTTCCCCACTTATTCTTAAAGCTTATTTTACCCTTAGAGACAGCCTGAGCATTGTAGAAATACCAGCTGGAACCTCTGACTGAATTCACATTCTTCGAAACAATGGTTTCGATTTCCATTCCAGCAATGCGAGCATCAAGAGAGTCCTGTTCTCTCTTCTCCTGTTCTTTACGCAAACGATCCTTGACTTTGTCGATTTCTCTTTGTGCCGCAGCCATACGTTCCGCGTCTGTGGCTTCCGACAAAGCAAGCAATGAATCCTGAAGATGAACCACTTCATAATTCTGCTTCAACTCAGTAAGATTTTTCGCTTTCGAAAAGATCTCATTATAATCAGGATGATCATTAGAAAGAATAGATGATGCCTCCGCATAACAAGGCTCGGCATCTATATAATTTTTCTTTTGGTAGTAAAGTTTACCAAGTTTCATCAAAGTCACAGCCTTTTCTATGCCGTTTCTTGTACTGCTTTCAGCCGAAACGATGTAATTCTTGATTGCACTGGCAGTGTCACCCTTCGTCAAATATACATTACCTATCGCATAATAAATTTGGTCAAGATAATCTTTGTTTTTTGAAGATTTAGCCTCCTTTTTCAGTTTTGCCACAATACGATCCGTATTGCCCATATCTCCAGGAACCACCTCAGACTGGCGAATTCTGGCATTAAACTGCATCTCGTAATCAGGACATTTGCGTATGACAGAATCATAATATGTGTAAGCCACATCATTATGTCCGAGATCCTGATTAAGCTGAGCCATAATAAAATAGAATCTCGTTTTCTCTCTTTTATTTTCAGCCGACGGGATTGCTTGTTTCAAATATTTCAAAGCTTCTGCTTTCTCGTTTTGTTTCAAACGAAGATTAGCCATTGCAGCAGCGTAAAAGTCTTGATTTTCATAATTCAAATCATCATCACTGATATTAGTCAAAATCTCGTCTGCCTCATAAAGCCAATCCATTTCCATAAGAGCCCTTGCTCTCCATATTGAAGCCTTCACAACAAGATCTTTATGGACTGAAAAATGTTTTTCGACGTATGTGAATGTGGCAGCAGCGCCAAGAAAATCCTCATTGTAGTACTTAGTTTCTCCCATCAGCATCCACACGTCGTCCATCTTTGAGTTAAACTCTTCCTGGGCATAGAAAGCCGCATACTTAGGGTCTTTCATCTTACCCGGTTTCTTCACCGGTTTCTTACGCATTGAATGGAGTTTGATGGCTGTCTGACACTTATCCAAAGCTCTGTTGCACTGAGAAAAAGCGGCTCCTTTAGTGGATTTGTCACCCACCGGATACATCTTCAAAATCTGCGAATAATCTGGCTTATAGGCTTCCTCTATATTACGTTTACCCTTGTCCAGAGACTCTTTGCCGTTATAATAGACATTGTAACGCGTAGTCATCGCCTGATAACCACGAGAAATGGCTGTGTTTTTCTTGTTTGAACAGCCAAGCATCGTCAACATAAAGAGAGACAATGCTGATATATATATTAAAAAGTACTTCTTATCCATTTGACGACAAATTTACAAACTAAACGATTAAAATGCAAATTTATTGTGTATATGAAGAAAAAATGGAAAAAATCTAAAAGCAATGCCATGATTTGGCTCACCAATATTGTAACTTTGCTTCTAAACAATAAAAATATTATGACATGGAATCAGGCAAAAATGAATTGAACATCTGAAGACATGACATATATCTGAAATACAATTACAATAAAAAATTTTTATGGAAGATTTCGCTGCAATAGATTTTGAAACAGCCAACTTTGAACGAAGTTCAGTCTGTTCGGTAGGAGTTGTCATTGTGCGTGACGGCAAGATAACAGACTCCTTCTATTCTCTCATTCAGCCAGAGCCCAACTACTACAACTACAGATGTATGCAAGTGCATGGACTATGTCGAGAAGACACAGACGACGCACCTGTTTTTCCGGAAGTTTGGGCACAAATAGAACCGTTGATAGAAGGTCTTCCACTTGTGGCGCACAACAGCCAGTTCGATGAAGGCTGTCTGAAAGCAGTGTTCAAAGTTTATCAGATGGAATATCCCGACTACATTTTCTACGACACTCTATATGCATCACGTCGCACATTCAGATACCTGCCCAACCACCAGCTACATACTGTCGCAGCAGAGTGTGGCTACTGTTTGGAAAACCATCACCACGCATTAGCAGATGCAGAGGCATGTGCATGGATAGCCAAGGAGATATTGTAAACGATTTTTAAGTAGCAAAAGCAACTCAATATTTAACAAACAAAAAGGTGACACTACTGCCACCTTTTTGTCTTTTCACATATGCGAATCAAATATTTTGGCGATCATTTTTTTTGATTAACATAATATATATGGGCTTTCAATAGATCTGGAGCTATAGTTGCCACCGTGTCAGTCCATTCCGAAGTATTGAACTTCAAATAATACTCCGATTTACCATTGCCATCTCTTTTTTCAAAGAATTTATTATTTGCATAGACATAAACTTCATCCTTCAAATCTATATCTAAGTTTTTTGGATCTATTCCAAAGCCGCTCCATGACATTGTTTTAACTTTCGTTCTATTCCAAGAACCATTTTCAAATGCAAAGACATAAGAATCAATTCCTGTTCCATAAGACAGATATTTTTCAGGAACTGTCAAACGAGTTCCTATAGAATCCGTGGTATCTGTACAAGCGAACTCAATCTCATAAGCAGCAAATGGATAAATAACATCATCTAAAAAATCAACACTTCCAAAATCTTCAGGAACAGGATCTGACTTTTTTTCATCATTGTCTTCTTTTTCATCATTGTCGCATGAGACAAACAATGCAGCAGCCAAAATAGACGCACTAATAGCCGCAAATTTAAACAATTGTCTTTTCATAATAAATAAAATTAAATTAAACTAACTAACATGCTTTCTAAATTACCCCTATCACATACGTTTATGTTATTACGCATCATCATTTTTTCTGAAAGCACAAACAAAAATAAAAAAATAAAGCTTCAAACAAATTATTTCACAAAAAAAGAGACGTTGCAAATAACAACGTCTCTAATGATATTCTTCAAATTAAGAATTTATGCCTTCTTAATCCAGTCTACCAACCAAGCACCAACTTCCTTAGTGCCATACTTAGCACCGCCAGCAACCTGGATTTCTGGTGTACGTACATTCTGGTCCAAAGATGCGTCTACAGCCTTACGGATCAACTCGCCTTCCTTCTTAAGGTCGAAATACTCAAACAGCATTGCTACAGAAAGAACCTGTGCAAGTGGGTTTGCGATATTCAAGCCCTTTGCCTGTGGCCAAGATCCGTGGATTGGCTCGAACACTGGAGTGTGCTCACCTGTAGATGCAGATGGAAGAAGACCCATTGAACCTGTGATACAAGAACCCTCGTCTGTAAGGATATCTCCGAATGTGTTCTCAGTTACCATTACGTCGAAGAACTTAGGCTCCTGGATCATACGCATTGCGGCGTTATCCACATACATGAAATCAGTTGTGACATCTGGATAGTTAGGTGCCATCTCCTGAGCAACCTTTCTCCATAGACGTGAAGAAGCAAGAACGTTTGCCTTATCCACAACTGTCACGTGCTTGTTACGCTTGCGTGCATAGTCGTAAGCCACCTTCAAGATTCTCTCGATCTCTGGACGTGTATATGCGTTTGTATCGTAAGCCTTCTCGTCGTCCTGATACTTCTCTCCGAAGTACATACCACCTGTCAACTCACGGATACAGATGAAGTCAGCGCCCTTAACTAGTTCATCCTTCAATGGTGACTTGTGTACAAGGCAATCGAATGTCTGAACTGGACGGATGTTTGCGAACAAACCAAGTTTCTTTCTCATTGCAAGAAGACCCTGCTCTGGACGAACCTTTGCTGAAGGATTGTTGTCGAACTTTGGATCACCTACTGCAGAGAATAGAACAGCGTCTGCTGCCATACACTTCTTGAATGTATCCTCTGGGAAAGGATCTCCTACCTCGTCGATTGCGTGAGCACCACAAATTGCATACTCGTAGCTAACCTTGTGTCCGAATTTCTCACATACAGCAGACATCACATCAACACCTACTGCTGAAATCTCTGGTCCAATGCCGTCGCCAGCAAGGACTGCTATCTTTAATTCCATATTCTGTTAATTATTTTATTTCTTTAATTAGACGGTGGAAAACTCGTCTTATTCTCCTACATTGTCTCTATCAAGTTAAGCATCTTGACTGTCGCTTTGATTGCAGCCTCTGTCTGGTCGGCATCCAAGCCATGTGTCTTGAACACTTTATTCTTGAATTTCCAAGTAATGGTGTTGTGAACCAATGCGTCAGTGTTTCCTCCAGGAGGGATAACAACCGAATAATCAAGCAATTCAGGAGTTTCCTTACCCAACTCTTTATAGACTTTCCAAAGAGCTTTAGAGAAAGCGTCATACTGACCGTCACCCGCCTCTGTCTGCTGGTATCTCTTTCCATCAATTTCAATCAAGATAGTAGCCACCGGACGAAGATTGTGAGTCAAATTCAAAGCATAATTAATGATTTTAATTGTCTGCTTCACCTCACCATGTCCAACCACATCCTTGATGATGAACGGAAGATCCTCCGGAGTCACTAGCTGTTTCTTATCTCCGAGTTCGATGATTCTCTGTGTCACCTTCAACATCGACTTTTCATCCAACTCGATGCCCAACGCCTCAAGATTCTTGCGGATGTTAGCCTTGCCCGACGTCTTTCCGAGAGCATATTCACGCTTTCTTCCGAATCGTTCCGGACGCAAGTCGTTGCAATAAAGATTGTTTTTCTGATCTCCGTCAGCATGCACGCCAGCCACCTGAGTAAAGACATTGTCTCCGATGATTGGTTTGTTGGCAGGAATCCGCACACCCGAATATGTCTCAACAAGTTTGGAGACATCATACATCTTCTGTTCGTTGATCTTTGTCTTGATTCCAAGCTGATCATGAAGCACAGCCAGCACACTTGTAAGAGGAGCGTTTCCGGCGCGTTCTCCAAGTCCATTTATGGTTGTGTGGATGCCGCTGATTCCTGAATTTACGGCTGCAAACACATTAGACACAGCAAGATCATAATCATTGTGGGCATGGAAATCAAACTTCAGATTTGGATATCTCTTCACCATCTGACTGCAAAAATCTGCGGTCTGCAACGGATTTAGGATTCCTAATGTATCCGGAAGCATAAACCTGTTCACTCCCTCGCCACACAACGCGTCGACCATATCAAACACATATGAAGGGGAATTTTTCATTCCATTGCTCCAATCCTCCAAATAAAGGTTGACGGAGATTTTCTTCTTATGAGCCAAATCGATAGCTCGTTTGATATCATCGATATGAGCCTGCGGAGTCTTTCTCAACTGTTCAGTGACATGACGCAACGATCCTTTAGTAAGGAGGTTGATCACCGTTCCGCCTACACTTTCAATCCAATTGAGGGATGTCTCACCGTCGACGAATCCCAACACTTCAATTTTCGGAAGATAACCAGCCTTGTCTGCCCATTCAGTGATTTTTTTCACCGTCTGAAATTCTCCCTCCGACACTCTTGCTGAAGCGATTTCAATTCTGTCAACACCTAATTCAGAGAGCAAGAATTTGGCAATGCCTAGTTTTTCCTGTTGAGAGAAGGAGACACCAGATGTCTGTTCTCCGTCTCTCAATGTTGTATCCATTATTTCAATCATATCCTCACTCTCAAATTTGGATTATTTCTTAGCCTCGTAAGCCTCAATCTTATCTTTGTTAGACAACAAGTAGTCGATATCGTCATAACCGTTCAACAGACAATACTTCTTGTAGCCATTGATATCAAACTTCTCTGAGTGACCAGTAGCCTCATTTGTAACAGTCTGATTTGGAACATCAACAGTAACGATTGTATTGGCATCCTTGTCGATAGAAGCAAGAAGTTCCTGACGGAAATCCTCACTGACAATGACTGGCAATACGAAACAGTTGAGTAGGTTGTTACGGTGGATATCAGCGAAAGACGAGCTTATAACCACACGTATACCATAGCCAGCGATAGCCCAAGCTGCATGTTCACGGCTAGAGCCTGAACCCCAGTTTCTACCACCGATTATAATTTCACGCTTTCCTTCTGCTGGAGTCTCGTTGAATGGAGCTATATTCATCACGAAATCAGCGACTGGCTTATTGTTAGCGTCGAAACGAATATCGTGCATGAACGCATCACCGTAGAATTTAGGATCACGTGTAGTGAATGCCAAGTAACGCGCTGGGATGATATTATCTGTATTGTTGTTGTCGATATTGATTGGCAAACATGTAGACTTAACTACGTTGAATGCCTTATGAACTGATTTAGCTCCATCAGCAGACTGAGAGCCCGCAGTCGCACCAAATGCACAGTTAGGGCAATCCTGAGGTTTAGAGGCCACAACCTTAGTCACCTCAGCAGCCTTGATAGGAGAAATCTCAAGTGTACGTGGATCTGTCACAACACCTGTAATTGCACTGGCAGCAACAGTAAGTGGAGATGCCAAAATTGTACGAGCACCTGGACCCTGACGACCTACGAAGTTACGATTACTTGTTGAGATAGAAAGTTTACCTGCTGGCACTTTATCTGGATTCATCGCCAAACATGACGAACAAGATGGCAAACGAAGTTCAAATCCAGCATCCTTTAGAATCTTGTCGATACCCTCTTCTATAATCTGCTGACGAACCAACCATGAACCAGGGACCAACCAAGCGACTACGTTTGGAGCCTTTTTCTTTCCCTTCACTACCGAAGCGAATGCACGGAAGTCTTCGATACGACCGTTTGTACATGCGCCCAGGAAACAGTAGTCAACAGGAATACCCTCTAGTTTCTGACCTGGCTTGAACTGCATATAGTCGAGCTGAGCCTTCAACTGAGCAGCATCAGCCTCATTCATGCCATCATATGTCGGAATAGTACCATCAATTGCGATACCTGCACCTGGGTTTGTACCGAATGTGATACGAGGCTTGATATCCTCAGCCTTGAATGTCAATTCTTTGTCAAACACAGCATTGTCGTCGCTCTTCAACTGACGCCATTTAGCAACAGCAGCATCCCACTCAGCGCCCTTAGGAGCATACTCACGATCCTTAAGATAAGCGAATGTGATTTCGTCTGGAGCAATAAGACCAGCGCGTGAACCCATTTCGATTGAAAGGTTAGATAGAGTCAAACGACCCTCCATGCTCATATTGCGGATAGCAGAACCTGCGTACTCAACAGCATAACCAGTAGCTCCAGATGTTGTAACCTGGGCCATAATGTATAGAGCAACGTCCTTTGCAGTAACACCTGGCTGAAGCTCACCCTCGATGTTAATACGCATAGTCTTTGGTTTGCTCTGAAGAATACACTGTGATGCAAGTACCTGTGCCACCTCTGAAGTACCGATACCCATTGCGATCGCGCCGACTGCTCCGTGAGTAGATGTATGAGAGTCACCGCAAACGATAGTCATGCCTGGCAATGAAAGGCCTTTCTCCGGACCGACAACATGGATAATACCATTGTCCTTAGTACCCATAGCGAAATGCTTGATGCCAAATGCAGCGCAGTTAGACGAAAGAGTGTCGACCTGCTTGCAACCGATTGGGTCACTGATCTCCTTCTGCTGATCAGAAGGTGTATTGTGGTCTGGCATTGCCACGACATGGTCTGGACGGAATGCCTTGATTCCCTTATCACGCAATGTATCAAATGCCTGAGGAGATGTCACCTCATGACAATATAGACGGTCGATGTACAATTGAGTTGGGCCATCCTGCACATTCTGCACAACATGAGAATCCCAAATCTTGTCAAATAGTGTATTCATAATTTTGCTTTTTCTTCTAAATGTCTTAGTTTTTGAATTTGTTTATAGCGTCAATATATGCGTCTATTGTGGCAGACACAATATCTGTATTAGCTGCAAAGCCATAATAGATTATGCCTTCTGTCTCAACCTGCACATGTACTTTGCAAGCGTCGTCGGATCCACGTGTGATGGCCTGGATCAAAAGCTCCTTAAGCTCCATCTTTCTGTCGATGATTTTCTTAAGTGCCTTAACCGCAGCGTCGACGGGACCGTTTCCAGAAGCTGTAGCCTCAAACTTCTCACCTGCGATATTCAAACCGATGATTGCGACTGGAGTCACTCCGACACCTGATGTAGTCTGCAAATATTCTAGTTTAATATGATGAGTGCTTGTACGCTCCTGTCCGGCAAGCATCAACAAATCGTCGTCGCAAATCTCCTTTTTCTGGTCAGCCAAACGAAGGAATGCCTCATAGATAGTGTTAAGTTTGTCACCATCCACCTCTACACCAAGGACACTTAATCTGTGACGTACAGCCGCACGACCACTTCTTGCAGTCAACACGATAGCATTGTCGTCGATACCTACATCCTTAGGATTCATGATCTCGTAAGTCTGAAGATTCTTCAACACACCATCCTGATGGATACCAGAAGAATGAGCGAACGCATTCTTGCCGACGATAGCCTTATTTGGCTGAACAGGCATATTCATCAAGTTGGAAACCAATCTTGAAGTAGACGCGATTTTCTGAGTGTTAATGTTTGTGTCGATATTAAGATGCTTATGACACTTCAATATCATAGCCACCTCCTCAAGGGAAGTGTTACCGGCACGCTCGCCGATACCGTTGATTGTCACCTCGACCTGGCGTACACCATTCATCACACCTGAGATAGTGTTAGCTGTAGCCATACCTAAGTCGTTATGGCAATGGCTTGAGATGATTGCCTTATCAATTCCGTCGACATGATCGAATAGATACTTGATCTTCTCTCCATATTCCACTGGCAAACAATATCCTGTTGTATCAGGGATGTTGACAACAGTCGCACCAGCCTTGATGACCGCCTCAACGACACGGGCAAGATACTCGTTGTCTGTACGGCCGGCATCCTCACAATAGAATTCAACATCATCCACAAATCTGCGGGCATACTTGACTGCGGCTACCGCACGCTCAAGGATCTCCTCGGGAGTGGAATTGAATTTATATTTGATATGGCTCTCACTTGTGCCTATACCAGTGTGGATACGCTTTCTCTTAGCATATTGGAGGGCTTCGGCAGCTACGTCTATATCCTTCTGAACACTACGAGTCAGTGCACAGATAGTAGGCCATGTGACAGCCTTTGATATCTCAACTACTGAATTAAAGTCACCTGGACTTGAGATTGGGAAACCAGCCTCAATCACATCCACGCCAAGCGTTTCCAGAGCTTTTGCAACCTGTATCTTCTCAATTGTATTCAACTGACATCCAGGCACTTGCTCACCATCACGCAAAGTGGTATCAAAAACGTATAATCTATCTGCCATAAAAATAAATTTTTAGCGTTGTTTCATTAATAAAATAAAAAGAGCCTTTTCACATCTTTATTGAAGTGAGAAAGCTCAATCGTTGTCTTATATAAAAATAATCTCGACCACACACAATCTCACTGCATCATCCGATGAGCAGCAATCCAATGAGTTGAATGTATGTAGTTCCAATATTTTTCATCGTCTATAGTTTCTTTGTCTTCTTAATTTTAACTAAGATGTTGCAAAATTACAAAAAAATAAGACTATTCAAACAAAATCATAAGATTTTTTGCAGAGAAAACTATGATTTGAAACAAAAATATGAGTGATAGTTATGAATTTTCACACAAAACATCAAATTATACTTAATAACCACCACAATTTTAATAATACTCATATTCCCAAACATTTCCCATTGTGTTATCTTCTAACAAAGCAATACATACTTAGAATTCAAACGAAAATCTTGTCACAAAGTTGAATGCGTTATATGAAGAATCCCAATCGTCCCTATAATAATAACCTCCGTCTACATCATCTTCATAGACCCAATCATAATCATCATCGTCATAATAGTTTCCACGCAAGGTCTCAACACCAAATGAGATTGACGATCTTTTGAATCTACAGCCCAAGGAAAAGTTTCCATAAAAACCAGTCTCTCCATACAAAGCAAAATCAACACCTGTTCTCAATTCCATATATGGAGAAATCTTCTTGTCAACAAAATCCACACGTAAATCTGCAAATACAGGAATTGAAAAATGATCTTCCGCCCAATCTTCAGCAAAAAGCATTCCTACTCCACCTCCCAAAAATATTTTCTTGTTGAGTTGTTTACCATGAGTAGTTGACAATCTCATGCCAATAAAATCACCCAAAACAGCTTCTAAAGAAACAAATCCTCGATAAGAACCAGGATTTAGACAAAAAACATTTTCTTGATTATTCACTGCGACAGAATTCTTTCTCGTATAACGTGAATCTGAACTGACACGTTCTCGTGTGATTTTTTCAATGTCCTTAATTTCAAAAACAAATAGACTTCCATCTGAAGTCTCTAACTTAATCAATTTATTTGGTTGAAACTCTACAATATTTCCTTTTATAACGCTTCCATTTTTCAGGTACACCGACTCACGAAAAATCTGTGAGAATGCTGATATTGAGGCGATCAGCATAACCGCCAACATCAATATTTTTTTCATTTTAAATTAAGCACATTTATTCAACATAAATATTCTCCAAATAGCTAAACAAAAGATTTCATCTAATCAAACAACTAATTATTCATATTCAAATGAGATTCGATAAATTTAGAATTCAACCGAAAATCTTATCACGAAATTCAACGCCTGATATTCATAGTGGTTATCATCATAAACGTAAAAATCACCTTTTCTTACAAAACGCGATCCATATTCAACATCTTCCCCTCGTAATGTCTCAACTCCTGCCGAAACAGAAAATCGTCTAAGTCGACAGCCCAATGCCAAATCTCCATAAAAACCAGAAAAACCATCAAGAGCCACATCATAACCAGCCCTAGCTTCCACAAATGGCGTGATTCTATCCTCAAGAAAGTCAAAACGGAAATCTGCAAACACAGGTATTGACACGTGTAAATCATAGTCGTCTGCTATAATAAAGCCAACACCCAACCCCAAATAACTTCTTTTGTTTAACTGAACTCCATGTATTGTTGTCCATTTCAAACCAGACATTTCTCCAGCCATGAAATCCAAATTCAAAATGAATTTATACCCATTTTCATGGATAGTATAAACAGACTCAGACACATCATTTCCAGCAACAAAAGATTGGTCTCGTGTTATCTTTTCAATATCACTGAGTTTATAAACAAAAGTATTCCCATCCGACGCTACTGTAACCGACTGATTGGGTACAAATTCTACAACATTGCCTTTAACAACATTACCATCCTTCAAAAAAACTGTTTCTCTACCTACTTGCGAAAACGCTGAAATCTGAATAATCAGCATCAAAATCAAAAACAATATTTTTTTCATAGCGTAATAATTTCGTTTAGAACTCAAAAGCAAATCTTGTCACAAAAGAAAAAGCTCGATATGGTTCAGGACAATCAACATAATTCCACATTGAATAGGGATCTTCTGAATCATATTCATATCTGTAATAGTTTTCTGTTCCTTGCAAAGTCTCCACTCCCGTCGAAAGAGAAAATCGTTTGAAACGACCGCCTACTGAGATATTTCCATAAAAACCAGTAGTTCCTTCAATAGCAAACGCGACACCAGCTCTCGCTTCTACGAATGGAGTAGATCTCTTATTTAATATATCGAAACGGAAATCTGCATAAACAGGAATTGCCAAATATGACTCCATATCATCGTCAGCAATACAAAATCCGATTCCTCCACCCAAGAATATTTTATTGTTAAATTGTGCTCCATGGGTCGTGGTAAATTTGAAACCAGTCATATCACCTACCATCTGATCCGCAGCCAAAAAGAATCTGTATCCTTTTTGAGGTCCAAAATAACCAGACGTTGAAGTCTTGCCATCCAAAACATCTATCGGCTCACGTGTGACTTTTTCAATATCCACAACATTGCAAACAAACACACTATTGTCCGCAGTTAAAATCTTTACCTGTTTGTCGGGCTGATACTCTATTATCTCACCATTAATTATGCTTCCATTTTTCAGATAGACTATTTCTGGAGAAGTTCGTGAAAACGCTGACATTGAAACAATCAGCATCACAACCAAAAGAAGGAGTTTTTTCATTTCTCAAGTAGTTTTAATCACATCACAAATATTTAATACGCAAAAGTAACAGCAAAACTACAAAATTTCTCAGTATTAGCAAAAATCATTTTCTATGTTTACTAAATTCGTAAGAGAATCTTAGATTAAAATTCCAACCTCTGTAATTATACATTTCCTCATCAGAAATATCACTTCCTTCATAAGCGTCTATCACACAGCTGTTTTCAGGCATTATCTCTGCACCAAAAGACATAGAGATTCTCTTCAGACGACATCCCATTGACAACCCTCCATAAAAACCAGATTCAGCATTAATCACCAAATCATACCCACCTCTCACCTCCAAAAAAGGAGAAATTCTCTTCTTTAAGAAATCAACTCGGAACTCTGAGAAAAAAGGAATTGAAAAACAATCAGACATAGCATACTCCGAAGATAACAATCCTAAACCAGCTCCAATAAAAAAGCGATTGTCGAGCTGCATACCGTGAGTTGTCGAAATCCTAAACGCTGGATATTCACACATCAAAATCTCACCGGAGACGAAACTTCTGTATCCAGGCTCAAGAGAATATTTTTTTCTCGCACTTCTGTCTTTATGCTTAATTCCCCAATGTATTTGAAAACCATCAGATTCTCCCCACTCTAACTCATCTCTGTCGAAGTGTTCTGAATCAGATTCATTTTCCGCAAACGTTGCAAACTGAACTGCCAGCATTGACAACAAAAACATTAATTTCTTCATAACATCTTCTTTATTAAAGTAAAATTGTTTTCTACGACAACAATAACGTTGCCTATTGATTTTTATTGCACAGCTTGGATTTTGTCACGTCTTTTCTCGTAAAAAAGCTAAAAAAATCATTTTTTTTTCGCACATTTGCATAAATCTAAAAACAAATAAATGAAATAAAGATGTATACAATAAAGAAAAGAATAGAAATATCAGCAGCTCATAGTCTGAAGACTACATACGAAAGTCAATGCAACAAACTTCATGGTCACAATTGGATCATAACTATAAGCTGCAGAAGCAAGGAGCTTAATGAGAACGGTATGGTGGAGGATTTCACAGCCATCAAAAGTATGCTTCACCGTACTTTAGACCACACTTATTTAAATGATGTGTTGCCATTCAATCCAACAGCTGAAAATATCGCCAAATGGATCTGCGACCAGATTCCTACTGCTTTCAGAGTGGAAGTGACTGAAAGTGAGAACAACACAGCAATCTACGAGGAAGACTAATCCACAATATTCTGACTATGAAGAAGATTAACGAAATCTTCTATTCACTTCAAGGTGAGGGATTCTATACTGGAACAGCAGCTATCTTCATTCGTTTTTCCGGATGCAACCTGAAATGCGATTTTTGCGACACTCTCCATGAATCCGGAGAATTCCTTTCCGACGAAGAGATCCTACAAAAAATATCACTCTTCGAATCAAAGCATATCGTGTTGACGGGAGGAGAACCCTCTTTGTGGATCGACGAAGAGTTTGTAGGCAAACTAAAAGCGGCCGGATACTACGTGCAGATTGAGACTAACGGAACTCATCCAATTCCCCAAAATGTGGACTGGATAACATGCAGTCCAAAAGACGCACCGTTGGCCATCAACAAAGCTAATGAATTGAAAGTGGTGTTCACAAGCCAGTCTTTCGTGGAGAAATTCACAAATTTCAATAGTCAGCATCGTTTTCTACAACCACTTTCTTGTGGCAACACTGCAGAAGTGGTGGATTACATTCTTAAACATCCACAGTGGAGAATGAGTCTGCAAACACATAAACTGATCAACATCCAATAAACATTGGCATGTTGACGCATTAAATTGCGTCTGAAAAACCAATTCTTAATATCTAAGGATAGAATATTATGAAGACACTACACAAAATCGCATATTCCGCATTGCTTTTCGCATTCGCGTCGAACATAAGTGCGAAACCCAAAACTGATGATTTAGCAACTGCCGCAGCTGAGATTTCAAAGTCGAACTTTACTGCGGCAATCAACCTGATGACATCATATATATCTAACCATGATATGGATCCTCAGGCATATTACTATCGTTCTGTAGCCGAACTTGGAATCGGAGAGAATGACCTTGCATTGAAAGACGTGGATCTTGCCATCCAACTCGACAAAAAATTCCAAATAAAAAAATTATATAAAAGCAGTAAAATCAAGCAGGCTGACTTGCTTCTCCAACGTGCTAAATGCTACCGTGCTTTGGGGAACACCGATGGTGCTATGGAAGAATTGAACAAAGCCGCTCTGGCCGACAACACGTTGGCCGACATCTACGTCGAAATGGGTGAGATTTACGCTTCCAGAAACGACTTCAAAGGTTCGGATACGACTTTTGCCAAAGCCCTTCGTTACGACAGCAAAAACTATGACGCTTTGATTGGTTTGGCAAAAAATTATCTTAACAACGAAAAAGAAAGAGAAGCCATATCAAAACTCGACCAAGCCATTTCTGTCGACGGTGAGAAAATCGAGCCTTACATGCTCAGATATAAAGCTAACGTCGGGCTCCACAATTATGAAAGAGCGTTCGACGACATCTCATACGTGGCTTCAAACAACGAGGATTACAACCCATATCTGGCAGATCTTAGCAACGCGGCATCTAAATGTGTGACATATTCCATGCCTAAAATCGACCAGAAAATCAAAGCAGACGAAAACAAGGTGCTGTGGATGCAATGTCGCGCCGCTGTCGACAACAAAACAGGTAAGTTTGAAGCCGCTATTGAAGACTATACAAAACTAGAGGAAATCCTCGGTGAAAAATACGCCATCACATCATCTGGAAAAGGTGACTGTTATTTCCAAAAAGGAGACTACAACACTGCCCTTGCAATGTACAAAGAGGCTAATGAACTGGAGGAGACAGCAGCCGCAAACGCAGGTATCGCAAGAATCTTGCTTTTGCAAAACGAATCAACAGAAGCACTTGTCTATGCAAACAAAGCCGTTTCACTCGACCCAATGAATTATGAGTACTACTATTTGCGTGGAAGAGTCCAAGAAATGCGGAAGATGACCGGAGATGCCGTTTCTGACTATGAAGTGGGAATGCAGATAAACTCAAATTATGCCCCACTCTATTATCGCAGAGGTGTAATTAAAAAGTCAAAAAAGGATTTTGAAAGGGTTATCAGATTGGAGACAACTCCGTCTGCTACAGAAAATTTCAAACCCTTCGCCTACCTATATCTCGGCAAACAGAATGATGGCAAGAAATCAATCAAAGAGATTCTGAAAGCTTACCCTAACGCAGACAACTACTACACTGCCGCCTCTTTTTATGCGGCAATCAACGACACAACCAATGCGTTGTCTTCACTTGAAAAAAGTTTTGAGCTTGGCTACCGCAATTTCACGCAAGTGGATTCCGACACAAATCTTGATAGTTTAAGGACAAAAGCATCCTACATAGCATTAGTCGACAAATGGAAGAAGACATGTGGTGTATCGTCCAACTTCACAAATTCCAATAAGACAGATTCCCAAAAATCGTTGCAAACTACCGAAGTCAAATTCAAACGTGAGCAACAGAAATTCTCATTCGGCTGCAAACTCAATAATATCGACATCTCTTGTCAACTCGATACAGCTGCCACAACCGGATGTATTAGCTTTGCTGACGCTCTATTCCTAACCAAATATGGATTCATCCAGACTCACGAATGGAGTCAGGATCCATACAAAGATCTTAATGAGGCTACTGTTGTGACAATCAGAGAATTAGACATCGAAGGAATCAAAGTCAAAGGGTTGGTGATGAAAGTAATCAACGACAAAAACGCCAAACTTCAACTCTCTAAAAATGACATTGCTAAATTCGGCAACATTTCCGTCAACAACCAGCGAAATGTTCTGCTGATTGAACATTATTAATAGATTAAAAAATACGGGTATGTTTCAAGCCTACCCTACATTTTTCAAAATGTTGTATGGATGGGATGTGTCACTCAAAAACAAAATTGATAAACATAATAAATGAAAAGCATTAGAATAATATTGCAATTTTTGAAAAAGCATCTTACGCTGACACTCTTGGCTCCGTTATGCGTAATCATAGAAGTCACAGCGGAACTTGTACAGCCTAAGATCATGTCGGAGATTGTAAACCGCGGTGTCATAGGAGGAGAGACAGATATAATCACAGCATTAGGATTAAAAATGCTTATCATAACACTTGTCGGAGTTTGTGCGGGTGTATTTTCAATCTATGCGGCAGGACAAGTTTCGTACGCGTTCGGAGCGGATATGCGTACAAAGATGTTCACACGCATCCAGAAATTTTCATTCTCAAACATCGACAGATTGCAGACCGGATCTTTGATCACTCGTATCACCAGCGATGTAACCCAAGTGCAAAACGTGATACAGGCTTCAATGCGACTTCTTTTCCGTGCCCCATTCATGTTTATCGGAGCTATTGTGATGGTGTTTATGCTTGATCTGAAAATGGCATACATCCTTATCATCATCCTGCCCATCCTGCTTTTCACAATCATCTACATATTAAAGAAGACATTCCCTCTCTTCACCATTGTGCAACAAAAAATGGACAAGTTCAACACAGTGGTGCAGGAATTGCTTTCCGGAATCCGCGTCGTCAAAGCATATGTAAGGGAGCAAGGAGAGAGAGAAAGGTTTGAAGCCTCAAACGAGGATTATATAGCGTCGTCGCTCAAGGTAAGCAAACTTATAATTATAATGATGCCAGCCATGTCATTTATCATGAATCTCGGAGTAGTCGGAGTACTTTGGTTTGGAGAATATGAAGTGGCAGACGGACGATTGAACGTCGGAGACATCATGGCATGCACCAACTATATGACACAGATTCTGATGTCGCTGATGATGGCACAGCGAGTCATAATGTCAATCACACAAGCAGAAGCTTCGATGGTGAGAATCAATGAAGTGTTGGAGACGGAATGTGAGCTTGATCTACAAGCTACAGGAGTAAATGTCCCAGAAGAGGGAGATCTGGAATTCAACAATGTATCATTCCGCTATGAAGGATCCAACAAAGACCAACTTTCCAACATATCATTCAATATCAAAAAAGGAGAGACACTGGCCATCCTTGGCAGCACAGGTTCAGGCAAATCGACGTTGGTGAATCTGATTCCACGTTTCTACGACGTGACAGAAGGTTCTATCAAAATAGGAGGCAAAGACATTCGTGAGATCGACAGGAAATCATTGCAGAACAGTGTCGGAATAGTGATGCAAAACACAGTGTTATTCTCTGGCTCAATTGCAGACAACATGCGTATGGGCAAAGAGGATGCGACAGAAAAAGAGATGATCGACGCATTGAAAAAAGCAGACATCGCAGATTTTGTATTGTCACTGCCAGACGGTCTGAACCACAAGATTGAGCAAGATGCGACAAACATATCAGGCGGTCAACGTCAACGCATAAGCATCGCACGCACATTGATTTCAGAGCCTGACATTCTGATTCTTGACGACAGTCTGAGTGCGGTGGATTTGATAACAGAATCAAAAATACGTAAGGCGTTAAACAAATTAAAGATGACTAAAATCATCATCGCTCAAAGAATCAGCTCAATAAAAGATGCAAACAAGATTCTGATGATTGAAGACGGGAAGATGCTATGCTATGGTTCACACGATGAACTATACAAAACTTCGGCTGAATATAAAGAAGTGTATGATTCACAAGTGCAAAGTGCAGAGGAGGGCAAATTATGAAAGGACCTATGATGGCAGACGGTAGAGGTGGACCAGGAAGTCGTTTGAGAGACATGACCGCCAAGCACGAACGTCCACAAGATACAGGCAAGACAATTGCACGAATATTCTCATATTGGAAAGAGCATTGGAGCTGGCTTGTAATTATGCTTGTCAGTTCACTATGTGAAGTGTTCTGCACATTGATGGCACCAATTCTTATCGGCAAAGCGATAGATAATTGTATAGATTTGTCGAATATGACGGTGGATTTCACAAAGCTGAATGTCATCGTCATCATGTTGCTGATGCTATACATCTCCAGCTCATGGTTTTCTTGGGTACAGCAGTATGGAATGACCAACGTCTCCCTGAAGATTGCAAAAAAGATCCGCACACAGATGATGGATAAGATGCTTGAGCAGGATATCCATTTCTACGATGTGCACACGCGTGGCGATCTGATGAGCCGTTTCACTAACGATGTCGAGCTGATGAAGTCGGGATTGGGAGACTCTTTCATCCAACTATTCAACACAATCTTCACACTTGCTGGTACAGTCGTTGCCATGGTGGCATTGAGTCCATCACTGACTGTCGTTTGCTGTATGTCCATACCTGTGGTGTTTATGATGACAAACATCATCTCCAAGCAAACGAGAAAATTCTTCTCATCACAGCAGGTCTCGCTCGGACAGCTTAACGGTCTTGTGGAAGAGAGTGTGAGCGGAATCAAGATGGTACGCAGCTTCGGCATCGAGCAACAGCAGATCGACAAGTTTAATTCCATCAACGAGGAGCTTCGCAAGTCTGGAGTGAAAGCACAGATTTACAGTGGATTGCTGATGCCACTGATGCGAGTGCTTGAAAACATCATATACATCATAGTGGCAGTGCTTGGAGGAATCATGGCGACATCCACTGACATGACTGTGTTTGGAATCGGAATCGCGACCATTACCGTCGGCACGATCCAGTCGTTCCTTCTTTACACGAAGCAATTCCTACGACCAATCAACCAAGTGGCGTCTCAATTCAACGCAGTGCAGTCGGCAATCGCAGGAGCGGAGCGAATCTTCACGATTCTCGACACCAAGCCAACGATCACCAACAAACCAGACGCTGTCACATTGAAAGAAGAGACCGTGAAAGGAGATATCGTGTTCGACCACGTATCTTTCGGATATGAGCCAGGCAAATTGATATTGAAAGACATATCATTCACAGCCAAGCAAGACGAAGTGATTGCCATTGTCGGCACAACGGGAGCCGGAAAGACCACTATCATCAACCTTCTGACCCGTTTCTACGACATCAATTCAGGATCAATCAAAGTAGACGGAATTGATATCCGCGACATCACCAAAGAGAGTTTGCGCGACCAGATGGGTATCGTATTGCAGGTGCCGTTCCTATTCTCCGACACAGTGAACTACAACGTGTCGTACGGATGGCCGGCAGCCACACAGGAAGAGATCATCAACGCATCAAAGGCCGCCAATGCCCACAACTTCATCGAGAGACTTCCACAAGGCTACGACAGCGAGATCCTACGTGGTGGAGAAAACATCAGCAACGGCCAGAAGCAGTTGCTGACAATCGCAAGAGCCATTCTCGTCGAGACACCAATCCTTGTGTTTGATGAAGCCACAAGCAACATCGACACACGCACTGAGATCCTCATTCAAAAAGCCATCAACAACCTTACCAAAGGACGCACATCATTCGTGATCGCCCACAGACTGAGCACAATCAAGAATGCCGACAAGATTCTGGTGATGCATGAGGGAAGAATCGCAGAGCAAGGCAAGCATGAAGAGTTGTTGGCAAAGAAAGGAAGATACTATGAAATCTACAACAGCCAGTTTGTGGTGGACTAACAACAATTCGTAATGCATAATGCGTAATTTATAATGCATAATGTCAAAATAAACGAAATGGAATTTTTCGAATATGATTTCAAAAATACATGTTTTAGGCTCATTTTCTTATTGATAATTGGCACACTCTGGATTTGGTTCATGTATAACCTTGAAAATAAATATAGTAATGATACCACTCAAATTCTTTTGGCCACAAACATACTTGTCACAATCATATATCCGATATTCGAGATAATTCTATTTGGGTATCATAATTTTAGGAATCAACAAAACATTTGGGGATATCTAAAGCTATTATTTAAAATAGTTGCTTTAATATTCATAACATTTTTCACAGCATTAGTCATTTTAATCATTTATATTATTGAAAGTGACTTTTTAAAGGGGTTTCACGGCTGATAAATCATTATGAATCACTATAAAAACTATTCCGACTATATAAAAGAGCACTTCGATTACAAAGTGCAGAAGATATCCATCAACGCCGGATTCACTTGTCCTAACCGTGATGGAAGCATCGGTGTGGGCGGATGCACCTACTGCAACAACCGCTCCTTCAATCCAGACTATTGCGTCTCCACAACATCCGTGACCAAACAACTTGAAGAAGGGAAAATATTCTTCCGTCGCAAGGCAAAATACGCAGGATTGAAATTTCTTGCCTACTTCCAGGCCTACACAAATACATACGGTGAATTCTCACGTCTCAAATCTCTTTATGAAGAGGCTTTAGCTTGTGAAGACGTGGTGGGATTAGTCATCGGCACCCGTCCTGATTGTGTGGACGACAGACTGCTCGACTATTTCCAGGAGCTGTCAAAAGAGAAATATGTGATGATTGAATACGGTGTGGAGAGTACCGACGACAACACATTGAAGCGAATCAACCGTGGACATGACTTTGCATGTGCGTGCAAAGCTATACGAGACACAGCCAACCGTGGCATCCAGACTGGTGCTCACCTAATATTGGGTCTGCCCGGAGAGACTCCAGAAATGATTCTGAAAGGGGCTGACAGAATGTCGGAATTGCCGATTGACATCATCAAACTTCATCAGCTTCAGATTGTCATAGACACACCGATGGCGGATGAATATGCCAAGAATCCAGATGAATTCAAACTGTTTTCTATCGAAGCGTACCAGCAGTTGTTAGCAGAATTTGTAGAGCGTCTGCGTGACGACATCTGCATAGAAAGGTTTGTGTCACAGACACCTAAAAGCATTCTCGTCGCTCCAGATTGGGGATTGAAAAACTATGAGTTTACAGATAGACTAAATAAGATCTTTGAAGAAAGAGGAACGGCACAAGGGAAATTAAAAATGCTAAATGCAAAATGCTAAATTAGGAATGACTCTTAATTTAGCATTTCGCATTTATAATTTAGCATTTTCACAACTCTTCCTCATCACCACCTGTCTCCAAGATATGTGATGAAAGCATATCTGCAGCGTGGACAATAGAAACAAGAGGATTCAATTTGCAGGCAGTATCATAGTTTTTTACCTCCTCATAATTAGTTTTGTCGATTGCCCAAGCACCCATGTGCCAACGGATAGCAAGCATCTCAGCATCAGTAAGTTCCAAGAATGGAAGAATCATGATCACGGATTTCTCTCCATGTCCCATTGGAAAATTTTTATACGACACTTTATATCCTTCCGCGTCTTCCCAAGTGCCAAGAGCAGTCTTTTTCTTTTTCACAGTACGGAAATAAACGTCACTTTTGCAGACATCATGAAGAAGAGACGCGATGATCACACTATCCTTAGGAGTAGACTTCTCCAAAGATGGGTTCAAAGTCTTCATACCTTCCCATATAGCCAACGCACTCTTGCATGTGTTCAACGAGTGTTCCACCAAACCGCCAGACACATTCAAATGATGTCCGGCAGAAGCAGGAGCATCCATAAAACCGTTAGACTGCAATTCCTCAATCATATCCTCCACTCCATCACGCTCAGTGCTACGTAATAGTTCCAAAAATTCATCTTTGATCTTATCACTCATATTTTCTTCCGATTACTAAAATCTCATAAATTAAACCAAGAGATAATGCAAAAATAAGAAATCTGTTTGATTTTAGTCATTTTAACCCTACAAATAAAAAATTTATATTAGTTTTGCGCTCATACAACTTTAATAATAAGCGACATAAGGTCACAAACAACTATTATAAGGACGAACATATTTATTGAAGATTAATTAAGTAATTATGAAGGGTATTTGTCGAAATATATTAACAAGACACATTTGCATAATTCTGCTGACAATATTGCCAATCTATAATCTTAAAGCAGACGTCTGCAAAAACGAGACGTCTACGCAAGGAACTGAATTCTGGATTGCATTCCTACAAAATAATGACCAAGAGCTAATAATTCCTCATGGTTTGGACTTAATAATTTCAGCAGAAAAAGCCACAGATGTCACAATACAAAACGACATTTTGGAATTAGACGATGACATCATTCCTATCCATAACGACAATCTACAACATTACCAACACCACTGGAAGTTTTCAATGGAAGAAAATTCCACAAAAGTCATCACTGTACCATGTCAATTGTTTAGTGTACTGGAATATGGAGAATGTGTATACAAGACATTAAACATTACCAGTACAGAACCGATATCCGTATATATGGACAATCGTCAAAAGATGTCTGAAGACGCCACTTTAGCACTGCCAATATCAGCATGTGGATCATATTATATAATTCAAAACTCAAATGGAGGCATAGAATCCAATTACAATGTCTTTATGCCTTCTGTATTTTCAGTTGTTGCGATTGAAAACAACACTACTGTTCAGATCACACCAACAATAAAAACCAACGACGGGCACGCAGCTAATACTCCTTTCTCTATAACATTACACAAGGGACAGGTTTATCAAGTTGAAAGTTCACCAACAGACTTAGGCTCAGGATTTTCAGGGACACAAATATTGGCGGCAAATGGGAAAAAAATCGCTGTATATTCAGGAAACAGAATGTGTAATGTGCCATATTCCAATACAGCCGGGAATTCAAACATGCTGTTTGACGTGTCGTTTCCAGTCTCATCTTGGGGCAAAAAATTCATAATTCAACCATTCAAAACAGGTGTGATCGACATGATAAAGATCACTGCCAGCAAAAATGACACAAAAATTTATAGGAATGGAACACTATTGACAACAATTAACGCATTTGAATCATACGAGTTTTTTGCCGAAGAATCAAAAGGATCATTCAAAATAGAGACGACACAACCAGTCTCAGTTTATCAATATATGACAGGCAACAAATACGTCTACCAAAGAGCAAATGGAGGACCATCCTACCAATATATAATTCCTGTCGAACAAGCTATCAATAAAATTTCTTTGTGTACGTCCAACAACAAAGATATAACAAACCATTTCATCAATTTGGTTATCAGGACCAAAGATGCATCAAGCATCAAACTTGATGGCCAGACAAACTTTACAAAATTCACACCTATAGACGACACATACTCAACAGGATATGTGATTATCAGCAATGGGCAGCATATTCTCGAATCCAAATCTGGATTTATAGCTAACGTGTATGGTATGGGAAACGGAGTCTCTTACGCATATTGCGCAGGATCAAACACATATGACCTCAACACAAAAGCAAATATAGAGGACACAATTTGTTTGGGAGACACTCTTCATTTTGGTGAAAGAAAAATCACAGAAGCAGGATTTTATATCGACACATTGACAAACAAAGAAGGCTGCGACAGTCTGGTCTTTATGACTTTGAACGTACTACCGTCTGACACGGTGTTTTATTCAGACACTATAAAAGCTGGTGAATCATATAATAAAAATGGATTCGTTCTCAACACCCCACTACCAGGCATTTATGAAAAAATCATCGGAGAATGTCCACATTACTCTCATCTTGAATTGGTAGTAGAACACCAGCCTTGTCCTGATGGAACATTAATATTCAAAGAAGATTTCGGAGGGAACTATAATGCAGATCCAACAGTAAGTCATAAAAAGATATCTCAATGTTCCTACGAATTAAATGCAAAACCTGTAGATTTGTATTTGAAAGGTGTATATTCGATACGTAAGATATCTTATCCAGACAAATCATGGGTCAACATTTCCGACCATACATTCCCTGATAGAAAAGACAGGGGATATTTTATGCAGTGTGACGCATCCAACACATCCAACGAAACTCCAGGCATTATTTATTCCGTGCAAATAGACGGTTTATGCAGCGATGTCCCTCTATATTTTTCATTTTGGGGATTGAGTATGATTAAAAAAGGAGCAGATTCTACATATGCTGACGCAAATTTGAAACTTGTCATTGAAGATACTGATGGCAATGTATTGAGATCAAAAAACATTGTGATGTTAAATGGCAAAGAGGAATGGGGACTCTACGGAATGTCATATCAGATGCCAGAAGGAAAGACTTCCGCAGTATTCAAAATACTAAACAACAGCACCGTCAGCTATGGAAACGACTTTGCCATTGACGATATAGAAGTTCGTATATGCAAGCCATCTATTGACGTGACAAGCCAAGAAAACAACTCTTGTATCGGATCAAATCTCTCTTTTGTGGCTGATTTTCATAACGACGGAACATACACTGAGCCTGTTGTCTACGAATGGTATTTTTCTCAGAGTTCAAAAATTCAATCTGAAGACTGGGCATTAGTAGGAAATGGGAAAAACTTAGAAATTCCTAATTTAACAGAAGACAACAATGGATTTTACCGTGTGTTTGTTGGAAACTCTGGATCACAGAATAACATCAATAATTGTTCACCTGCATCAGACCTGATAGAAGTAAACGCAAAAAGATGTACACCGCCAGTATGCAACACGGACACTATAAAATTGGCAACATGTATAAAAATAGATACATTAATAACCATTTTGGATAATGATACTATTTCAGACAGAGACAATGCTATCGTATCATTGATCAATGCTCCCGCATACACAAAAGTTGTTAGCAACATGTTGGCTTATAGTCTCGTCGACCTAGAAACCACCGCCGACACTATTTTATATACTGTGAGATTAGGTGATTTTTCTGACACTGCTTCAGTAATATTCAAAATAGAACATCCATCCAAGTCACTAAATATAAATGCTGAGATATGTGAGGGATCGATGTATCATGAACTTGTTTTGTTTAACGACACAATCATATCTGAAACGAGCATAATGAAAGAATCCGGATGTCCAAATATCATCAATCATATTGTCGATGTGATCAATATCGACGCAAGCGTCAACGACACATCAATCTGCATTGGAGACAAGGCCACATTAAAAATCCATGCTACTGAAAATTATAAATACACATGGCATTATACTCCTGATCATAAAGCTATTGCCAGCAAAGAACAATCACTTGTTGTAAAACCAAGTAAAACCACAACATACTATATTGTGGCAAGCAATGAAAAATGTTCTAAACAGCTTACTACGGTAGTGGAGGTAAACAACAAGCCATATATTGAAGGTGTTGCCATTATTGGTGACAATGATCTTGAATTAATCACCAATGGTGGATCTGGTTCGTACGAATACAAAATTGGGGAAACCTGGTTCTCTGACAACATTATACATAACTATTTGGAAGGACAATTCTACAACATTCAAATTAAAGATGACGAAGGGTGTGTCGTCGACACTACAATAAAAGCCCCTACACATGGATTGAAGATTCCAACATTGGTATCGCCAAATGGAGACGGTGTAAACGATGTTTTCGAAATAAAAAGCATTGACAAATATCCGCAAGCAACGATATCAATCTATGATGGCAAAGGAAGAAAACTTGTAGAATATAAAGCAAATGAAAGCAGAGGTTGGAATGGCAACTACAATGGCATACGAATGCCTTCCGACGACTACTGGTATGAGATAAATATAAAGGAGACTGATGAAATAATAGTAGGACACTTCACTCTTATAAGAGATTAGCTGCGAGTTTTTAAGAACTCGCAGAGTTTTGTCCTGATCTTATCGTTTATGCCATAAACATCAATATTATTTATCATTTATAATAAAGTCATAGCTATATGGAAATGACGGCTTTGAGGATTCCACATACTTTCCCCATTCTTCTCTACCTAATCTGACAACATTAGTTCTGTTCTTGTCAGTATCAAATATAAATACAGTGACACAAAAATGATCATTATCTGAAACTGAATCATTATCATAATAACTAGCAGGAACACTCAATCGTGGACATACAAGAGAATGATTTTCTTCTTCCGTTGACACCTCATCAAAACCGACCTGTCCACTATCGTGCACATGTCCTCTGATAACACCAAATGATTTTATATTATTCTCACTAAATGTATAATGATTAGTGAAGACACCATCATGTCTTCCATTTAGAGCATCTGTAGTGCTTCCATGTATCATACAACCAACAGTCCAAGTTTCTGGTGTTTGCATATAAATGTCATCTGCTAATCCCCATCCATTTGATATTCCATTTCCGTCACAATCAACGGCTATTTTTATCTTATATTTTGTGAAAGATACTGAATATGCATATCCTTTTCCGTTTAAGTAATTCACTTTATTACTACCTGGTCGATTACACGTCTGTATAATCCTATTACACATATCAGCATTGTAAACTTGTCCCTTTAATCCATCACCAAATTCATGATTACCCATAGTAAAAAACATGGGCCTTGCATGTGAATTTCTCAATTCATTAATAATTTTTCTTGTTTCCTCCTTATATTTATCTACTCCACCAGACACCTGAGTGTTTTTTTTAGAGAATGCTATTCTATTGTCCGAATAATCTCCCAATGCAAATCCTGCGTCACAATCTAACTCCTCAACAACTTTTCCAAAAAGTACAATGTTATCATTGCATGATGTCCCTTTATACAAAGAAATTGACTGTGAATCAGAATCATCAGGAACACTATGCATGTCACTAACAACAGCAATCCTTAAATACTTATGTGACGGATCTATTTTATTAATTTCTTTAACAGCTTTTGACAAAACACTTTTCATATCAGTTGAACTTGTTGCCTTTACTGATTTATCAATAAAACCAGATATAGTCAACAAATTACTTGTAGAATCTATATGGGCATCACCTTCTTTACAATAAACCTGATGAATATCATCCACATCAAAGTCTACAATTTTACCGTCTTTCTGTTCAACACACATATAAGTTACCGCATTTATTGGCAGAAACAGTGAAATAAAGGTAATAAATGAAACAAATATTCTTCTCATAACACAAACTTTTCTATTTACATACTCGTTTAATACAAATCATGCAAAATTATAAATTAATTAATTCCTTCCAAAATATCCATCACATCTTCTTTTGTCATCAATGTAGATTTATCCGTACCTCTTAACACCACATCTGAAACTGTCTGTTTGCGACGCTGCAATTCCATCATTTTCTCCTCTATTGTGCCTTTGGCTATGAAGTGGAAGACTGTCACTTTCTGATCCTGACCTATTCGATAGGCTCTGTCTGTGGCTTGCTGCTCTATCGCCGGATTCCACCACGGATCAAGATGTATCACGTAATTTGCGGCTGTAAGATTAAGTCCCACACCACCAGCCTTTAAGCTGACCAGGAAGACCGGCGTCTCTCCTGCCTGAAATTTGTCGATCAACTTTGCTCTCTCTTTCATCGGTGTGGATCCGTCTAAATACAGATGTTCTATTCCCTCTTCTTGCAAAAGTATCTTTATTCTTTCCAAAAATCCTGTGAATTGGCTGAAAACCAACACTCTGTTTTCTTCTAAATCAATTTCCTGCAACAAATCCAGAAATGCTATTTCTTTGCTGCTTCTATCTTTCCACCCCTGGACTAGCAAAGCTGGCGAGCATGTCAACTCTCTCAGTTTCGTAAGCATTGCAAACACTGCTATCTTATGTGGCCCGACAGCACTTAGATCACGGTCCAATGAATATTTATCATCCTCCTGAAATGCTTTTCTCACGGCAAGACGTGTGGAATCATACACGGCATACTCCTCTTTCGTCAGCATCACATCAAGCACTACTTCCTCTATTCCAGGCAACTCGTCAAGCACCTCTTTCTTCGTACGCCGCAAAATGAATGGACGGACAATGGAATTGATTTCTTTTGCAACGTCGTCCGCCCAATCTTCATCTCGCTCTCGATTATATTTTACTTTCTCTGAAAATGATTTTTGACTTCCAAGCAGACCCGGATTAGAAAAATGGAACAGGCTCCAAATCTCAGAAAAATGGTTTTGAATTGGTGTTCCAGTTAAGACGATACGATTTTTGCCACTTAGCCTAATCACTGATTTGAAAGCTTTTGTGTTGTAGTTCTTGATTGCGTGGGCTTCGTCGAGCACGATTATTCCCCACTCTTTCTTTTCAAGATTGGCAATCTGTGTGAGCATCATTCCGTAACTTGCGACCAACACGTCTCCAGATGAAATCTCTTCTATCGTCTTCGTCTTATGTGCACACTGATTCAAAATCTTTGTGTTGAGCGACGGTGCAAATCTTACCAACTCATTCTGCCAATTGAGCACAACAGATGTGGGTGCGACAACCAAAATCGGTCCGTCGTCTCTCTTCTGAAGCATAACAGCAATAGTTTGAATTGTTTTTCCAAGTCCCATGTCATCGGCAAGACACACTCCTCCACTCCACGATAATGTACGCATCATCCATTTATAACCATCTATCTGATAGTTTTTCAACTCTCCATTCAAAGTAGACGGGATTAGAAATTCTGCAGTCTGAGATTTTGTTATCCTTTCTCGTATTGCTAACAAATCTCCATTTGAGCTGGCAAAAGCATCATCAAACTCATTATCTAAAGATGCCAAAGCTAGTTCAGGTATGGCAATTCGGTTTTCTAAATCATCGTTATAAAGACGCAATCGGCTGATTAGTTGACGTAACGACTGACTCACTTCAACGTAGTTATCACCGTCGATACGGATATATTTGCCAATTCCATTATGAAGCCTACGCATCAATTCCAACAGTCCGATTTTTGTATCTGAAGAAACCAAAGCTCCATTCATATCTACCCAACCACGGACGCTTTGCAACGTATCCAGCTGTAGATTCTTAGGAGTTAGCTTTTCTTTAACATTGAAACGGCATCCCTCCATAAGTTCCACCACAGCCTTGTCGTCATTCTCTTTCGCCCACGTGATGATATCCAGCACATTCTCAAGGTTGAGCAGGGCGGAAGCGACGTCGCCGGCATCCTCATCTTCGTATATGATTGCGTTTAGCTGACAAAAACGTTCGAAAGCAAACAAATGTCTCTTCTCCGTTTCAAAATTTCTCTTGATAAGACGAAGGGTTCCTCCATCATCAAGAATACTAAGAGATTGCCCCTCCGCAGGAATGGTGGTATATGGAGAACCAGCAAACGGAATGACAACCATCTCCACCCTCCACGTCGCACCAACATTCGTGTTGGGGAACAATCGTATCACAATGCGTGAATCAGCATCTTCAAACGCATCATCAGCATGAATAAGAGTGGAATATATCTTTGTCATTCCATCCAAACGTTGTAGAGACTGACGAAGACGAGTCTCTGCCTCAGAAGGGATTGTCTCCATCTGAAGCATCAACTTATAAATGTCTCTTTCGTGGTCACGCAAATGGATCACTCCATAATGGGTATCGTCTATAATACGTACAAATGAACTGGTCTGATCATCAATATCCGACAATTTCAAATTAGAATAAACATGAAACAAATTGTCTTCTTCTTTGTCGACTATCAAATACGGATGCTCCATTCCGACCACAACTTGACGCAACTGCTTTCCCCACTTCGGCATTAAGTAGATGTGGTCACATCCTACGAAAGAAAGCAATCCGTCTCCGTTTTTGAACGAGACCTGACCTGCAGGCAATGTCTTGAGAATACGGATATCATCATCCGTCGCGCATTCCGGGATATCACGGCTTTTGCCTTTCCAAATTCGTTTGATACTACCATCCCATTCTCCTTTCTCATTTCTCTTTTGAAGGAAAGGTGACACTCGCATCTCATTCGGTTCAAGCACGTAAATAAGTCTTTCATCTTGCTCAACAATCTTTGGAATCTTCACATTTTCAAGAGAATCAAGCATATACATCCATGGTTTAATCTTATTCAGACGTGCCACAATCGATGAATCCGGATTCTTCTCATTCTCTATAAAAATCCAATTGGATGGTCGGGAATCATTTTCTGTGTATCTTGAAATATCGACATTAAATTGCAGACACAAATATGTAGCCAAACGGACATCGTTTAACTTATATAAGTCAGCCACAAAACGTTTGGCATTAACGACAAATTCATCACCGTCGACTTTACTCTTAATCAACGGAATGATTGATATTTTATAAAGTCTATCCTCTGCAATTGAACGTTTGTTTAGAAGAGCATGAAGTTTACTTTCATTTTTAAGTGGGCTATCGAGAATCAAAGCAATGACATACAGATAGTTGAATATATATTGGTCAAACACTCCACGCTCCTTCAAAAATCCGCCAAACGTCGCTAATGATTTTTGAAAAGCAACCGCAGATTCCCCATAACATTCACGTTGTAGAAGTCTGACAGCATCATAAAGATAGCCCCATCCATTGACTCCATAATACTTGAAATCGTCCACTCCCGTCGCCAAATAGCGATAAAGGAAAAAACGATCACGAATTTCTAACTCTGGATCATCACCGACATTTTCAAGGTCATAGCGAAATTCAATAATAGGTCTGACATTTTCCCAATTAAACTGTTCACGGTCATAAACTCCATCAAGCAAAATTTTACAAAAATCGTTCCAAATTTTTGATGGCAAAGAAATAAAGACAGGTCGCCATTCCGCATCGTCTACTACAGAAAGAAGCATTTCCCTTTGGCGGATTCCCAAAGAATAAAGTTCGACGGAATCAGTATCCACAAACTTCATTTTCTCCAACCACCAGTTTCTGAAAATCAACGATGTATTCCTGCCATCATCCGGCATTTCACACACCGATTCTATTATTCCAAGCCAATCCTCCTTATGATTTTTATAAATATCTGCGACGACGGGAAGTTCACAATGTGGAGCCACGACATATTTCGCAAACACTCCGGAACGAGTAAGCATGTCAAGCAATCGTTTGTCATAAAGCGATTTTGCGACACTCTGCACATCCACACCTGCATCATCCCTGTCGCAAAGATAACGCACAGCAAGACCTGTCATCGCAGAAGAACAGTCAATTATGTTTCCACAATAGGCATAGACGGCAAGCACAACTTTTTCTGGAATGGATAGTGAATCTATATGAGAATACTGCATTTTGACGTAGATATTGTTTTATATAAGCACTGACGACACACGCTGAGACCATCACCCCAAGGGTCGTAGACCCTTTATCGCTTGCGACGGTAGCCGATTCCATAATGATTGAGGTCGCAGACCGATATCATTATGGTGTCGGTTTATTCGATTTATGATTGCAATTCATCCGATTCCAAAATTCGATTTACGATTTCCGAATGTCAATTCATCCATTTCCGAATTTCGATTCATCCGATTTCAGAAATTCATTTTAAAATCATCAATATGTCGTCTGATTTCAAAAAAGAATTGTAAAAATTCATTTTCAAGGTCATAGTAGTCGCGTATCATCACATTGACCACATCATCCGAACAATTAGGCAACGATGTTCCATTAGACATCAAATCCAATGTGTCACGGATACCATCTATTGTCGCATAAGCTGTGAGTCGCTGTCTGGAAATAAAGTTTACAGAAAAACGCTGCATTTCTCCCGGCAAACGAAACCAATTTTTTAATATTCGCCCATACGCTCTCCAAGCATATTTTTTCAGTGGCAAAGAATGGTATCCACCCCAGTTTTTCGCCAGAAAATGGTCGTAAACAACATCACAAACGACACCTGCATATCTTCCAGCTACAGGCACAAACCTATCCTTACTCTGCCGGTAAACAGGATGACTATCCGTAAACGAATCTATCTCTCGATGTAAAAGTATTCCACACTGTATCGAGAACGGATAATCAGAAAGTCGTCGTCCCTTCACACTGTCGCCGATATAGTTTCCTATCATGAGACCTTCATCGTCGTCACCAGAAAGATATATGTGCGCAAGAAAATTCATTTTCCTATATTACAGTTCTTAATAAATGAATTAAGTGAATCACACAACTCTGTACTCGTCTTTCGTACTGCCCACGAATGTAGTTGTGAAAAACCGATAGACAAATGAATATCAAGGTTTTTGTACTCTTTTTGAAGACGTGTGGCAGCATGAAGTCCTAACACAGTGTACTGAAATTCACCCTTCGACACCATAATAGCAATCGCCTCATTGTCGTAATTGGGAATTGTGTTGATATATATGGTGTCTCCTATCTCTTTCGATAGATTATTTATTCGTATTATAGACGGGGATTCCTCAGCCAACGTCACAGTCTTCTCCGCAAGTTCCAGCTGATTATGCACAAAACTGTCGTTCACCACTTTGTCTATCACCTTCTTTCTCTGCACCAACACCTGTTTGTCGTGAATCAGACTCTCTGTAAACAGCAGAGTGTCGCGCAACGATGATGTCACCGGAATATAGCGGACAATCACGTCGCACTCCCCATCCTGCAAATCCTCAATAGCGTTGTTGAGATTGCTTTCAAGCTTATACTCGACTGGCAGATTCTGCTGACGGCAAAACTCACGGATAAGTTCAAACTGCTCTCCAACGGTGTCGCCATCCGCTGTGATCTGCATTCCATCCGTCGACGAATCGATCACCACTCTCAACGCTCCATTCTCACGGATGTATGCAATATCATCATTGTCGGGCACTTTTGAGACACAACGGCTTATAATGAAAGCTATTGCCGCAAGCGCAACAAAGGCTACAATGATAAAATTGAAATACTTACTTCCGTTCATGAGCTAATCTTTTAATCATCAAATGTAACTGAGATTCCAACACGTAAAAACGACGGACTCATAGCATAACCCGGACTGATCATATAGTTGGAATTGTTTCCCATCTTCTGGTTGACGTGATTCCAAACCATAAACATTTTCAACACCTTCAGTTGTGCCTGTCCGTATACATTCAGCAAAGGATAATCGCCATACTCCTTCTCTCGCTGAACATAAAGCATTCCCGTCGCAGGATTATATTTCTGAGCGTAAAAACTTGTATGGTAATTCAATTCAGCTCCGACTTGAAAAGTAAGACTCTTTTTGAAAATCGGAGGAGTCCTCAAGTAGACGTTGCTATTCCACACAAATGTCGGCAACGGCATTATATACTGGTCTGATGTTGTCTGGTAGGCAATTCCATTATCCCAGTGGAAAATTCCGAATTTTAGTTTTTCCTCGGCTCCTAAATAAAACACATTCACAGCGTCCGATGTCTGGACTGGCATCGCCTGCTCGTTGAAATATATGTGGTTGTCGATGTTGTAATATCCGACTTTAGCAGAGAAGCCAATCTTTGGCATCTCAAACAAACCGTCGATGGACAAACTGCGTTTATTGTCGAAATCGTTGTCCCAATTGAAATAGTTAGAATAATAATGGTCCTCAAAATAATCAGGGCATTCATTCTTCAGCTCCACTTTTCCACCCAAAGAAACCGGTTGTTTGCCAATTTCAAACTTGGTGTTCACATCTCCTTTCAACAGATAGCTTGTTCCCGTCTGTTTCTCATCCACAAAATAATATTCTCCTATCACATTGAAGAACAGATGTTTGCCTGAATGCTTTGACAATACCGCTCCGACTCCCATCTTTGTGTTTTTGTTTTTATTCCAATTTGGACGTCCTCTATATCCGACAGAGTCGATGTAAGCTATTCCGTCTTCCAACTCAACCTCTTTCAACTCATTCTCAGCTATAAACTCATTGCCGGCATCACGGTAGTCGAACTGTAACCCGTCGGCATAATGATAAGTTTTTGAGCTTACAGTAAAATATCCACCCAATCCAAACTTCATCAATTTGTTGAACTCCTCGTTCAAAGTCACTCCGAAATTGCCCTTAAACTGACGGAACAAGACACTATCCATTGTGGATTTAGGCATAAACTTACGAGTTTCTGCAGTTGCATTATAGAATGTGTCGTGGAATGAATTTGATGATTTCTCTGTGTATCTCTTCCAATCCGACTCATATCTCATGTCAGCTATAAAAGACGTAACAGGCACATAATCAACAATTACAGAATCTTTACTCACCTCATACTCTTTTTCAAATCCAAGATGGTATTTATAGTTGAGATGCATATTATATCCATGCAGTTTGGAAAATGTGTTTCCTGTAAAATAGACTGGAATAGCCTCATCTGCAGGATTTCCATATCTTTCTGGCGAAGTGATATACGATTCATCCAAAAATCCACCACTCTCATAATTCTCAAATTTCGCAAAACCGATACTCATCATCAGATTGGAACGCAATCCCATATAGCTTCCAAAAAATCCGGCGTTGCAATTTCGTGTAGACGAAGATTCATACGCACCATACGAATTAACCCAATCTCCGTACATACCGAAATTAAACTTTGATCCAGCGTTGACAGTGAACAAGCCACCCACACACTGATCACTACGGTTGCTCGGACCTGCGCCTATAAACCAAAATTTAGAATAAGGCTTACGAGTGTTATAATAAAGGATATCATCAGGCGACGTGTAGTTTGCCTCATACGGAGTGAAGAAAAAGAAATCTGATTTCTTGATTCTGTCCGCATAGATCAATGATATTCCCGGAGACCCTAAAGATGAATGATCAGCATAACGGAGTGTGTTTTTGTCGGCCATATTGGCAATATAGAGTTTGTCGAGAGTAGAGTCGGCATACTCACGGACTGGCAGTCCAAGAGGTCCGTCGGCTCTCCATGAGAAATACATCATGGAATCTTTCGGACCACGTTTTGACGGAGACACCTCCGTCTGATATTGAAAAGCAGGTGCGGAATCCACCGTCGCTTTTGCCACTGTATCAATTTTTGAAATGATTGCGGAATCCTGATTCAACACTACAGAATCAGATGCCACAATATCAACAGAATCCTTTTTCTCCGTCTCCACAGATAAGGAAGTGTTGGCAAACACTGTGGTGCTTGCCGCAAATAGAGAAAGGATTATATTAAAAATTCTATTCATTTATTTTATTATTCAGAAGCCGCTTAAATTAAAATATTTGGCTATAAATCAAATAGAGGATTGTTAAGGGCAGAATGCCCTAACCCCACACGTATCTGCGAGTTCGCAAGAACGAGCAGTGATAAAAATCAAAACATCTCTTTTAATTTTTACAAATCACTCACATAGCAAATTTAAAAACCAAAGTTTAAACAGTTTCTCATATTTTTCTCTGAAAGATTTCTATTTTGTCAGCCACGGTCACTGTCGTTCTTCATATACCAAAGCAAGCAACAGTTTTCATGTCTGAAGATTTTTGTTGCCGTGTCACGCAATTCTGCTGGCGTCACCTTGGCATAATTGTCGAAATCCGTATTGACCAGATCGGGAGCATCGATCATCTCGTAATAGCCGAGACGTTCCGCCTTAGCTGCTTCTGAAAGGTCGGAAAGGATCTGCGTCGCCTCATACTTATTCACGACCTTCTCCAATTCCAGTTTTTCAACACTCTCCTTCTTCAGCATCTCCAGCTCATCCCAAATAGCGTTCTCAACCTCATCTCGTGTGAATCCATCATTTGGAACTCCAATCACATAAAAAGCACCGTCTTCCAGGCTTCCACGAATACATGCATCTATGGAAGAAAACATCTTCTTCTCAACGACCAATCTCTTATACATACGTGACGACATTCCATTCGACAACACATCGGAAAGGATATCCGAAGCATAATAATCGTCGTCGAGACGGGAAGGAGAACGGAACACCATATAGAGTTTATCATTCGGGACATCACCGCTGACCTCCCTTCTGCGTTCAGCCGTTTGCTCTGGGATTTCCACCATCTTGCGTTTTTTCACATCGCGCGACGGGATATCACCGTAATATTTCTCCACCAAACGTTTCACCTCATCCAGAGAAATATTACCCACGACCGCAAGATAAGCATTGTTAGGAGCATAATGAGAGAAGAAAAAATCCTTCACATCCTGCATCGTTGCGTCCTGAATATGTTTGATTTCCTTGCCGATCGTAGGCCACGAGTAGGTATGGTCGGCAGGATACATCATTGCAAAAAGATAATGGTAGGCATCACCGTATGGCTTATTGGATGTTCGTTCCTTAAACTCCTCACTCACCACTTCACGCTGCACCTCAAGGCCCTTCTCATTGAATGCCAAAGACATCATTCTGTCCGACTCAACCCAAAAGCCGACCTCTGCGTTGACAGCAGGAAGGACAACATAATAATTGGTCAGATCCTGCGTAGTGTAAGCGTTGTTGTAGGCGCCGGCTTTCTGAAGCACTCCATCATAATCATCCACATTGACAGAGCCTGAAAACATCAGATGCTCAAACAGATGAGCGAATCCAGTGTGCTCCGGATCCTCATCCTTCGACCCCACATCAAAAACAGTGTTAAGAGTCACCGTCTGGGATGTTTTGTCTTCCAGATGCACCACATGAAGGCCATTATCAAGTGTGAACCTATTTGTTTTAACCATAAATTGCTACTTTAATGCAAAAATAGTTGAAATTAAGCGTATTTTTGCAAAAAAGTTATTAAAAAGCGTGAATGATGATAACATTTCCAAATGCTAAAATAAATTTAGGTCTCAATGTAGTTAGTCGCCGCCCCGACGGATATTCTAATTTGGAGACGGTGTTCTATCCGATTCCTGTTTGCGATGCTCTTGAACTTCTCGATTCCGACGAAAAAGGATTGAAATTTGTGCAGACGGGATTGGAGGTAGACGGTGATGTTGAGAAAAACCTTGTGGTGAGGGCTTTCCGCGCGGTTGAGAAAGCTGCAGGCCGCACTTTTGACGCCAAAGTACATTTGCAGAAAAGCATTCCGTTTGGAGCAGGCATCGGTGGTGGTAGCGCGGACGCTTCGTTTATGATCCGTATGATGAACGAGCATTATCATCTCGGATGGAGCGACGAGAAAATGGCAGAGATAGCCATCACAATCGGCGCGGACTGTCCGATATTCATCTACAACCGTCCGATGTATGCGGAAGGAAAAGGAGAGATTCTTTCCGATATCGACGTGAATCTTAGCGGCTACTATTTCGTCTTGGTCAAGCCTAACGTGCATGTGTCCACAGCCGATGCGTTCCGTGGAATCACACCTGCTCCAGCCAAAATCAATTGCAGGGATATTGTGTCACTGCCGATGAAAGAGTGGAAAGGCAAGTTGGAAAACGATTTTGAGAAAACAATATTCGCGCTACACCCGTCTGTGGCGGCAATCAAAGAAAAACTATACGAATTAGGAGCAGTATATGCGTCAATGTCTGGTTCAGGATCATCTCTTTTCGGATTCTTTGAGGAGAAGCCGAACTTGGAAGGACTGTTTGGCGACGCGTATGTTTTCTGCGAAAAACTATAAATGCATAGGTTTTTCATCACCAATACCCTCTAAACGGGGTAAGGATGGGAATCCATCTATATATTTGCCACCAATATAAAACGTCTAGCGACGTATTTAGTGAGAACCGATTTTTTTTGTAAATGTAAAAGGGGCGACCACAATGGATCGCCCCTACAATTACGCATTATCGAAAAAAATACGGCTGGAATTTGCCACATGACAAATCCACAACCATAGTTTTTTTCAAAACTGGATTTTATCGGAATTGGAAATTCATCAAATTATTTCTTGAATGTGATCACTGTGTCTTTTACAACTTGAGATGCAGAATCATTACTAAAATGTTTTCCAGACAATCGATCCTTAAAATAATCATTCATATCTGTATCAACAGGTTCTGTTAATAAAGGAAGAGAATCTTTTAATGAAGGAAGTATTGATTTATCGAGTCTGTACAAACGGAACTTTAGCACCTCGTCCCCATTTTCTTTAGTCGAAAATGTCCACACCTCTTTACGTGAGCTTCCCAAAAGGTCTGCAGAATCACAAACATACTTAAACGAAACCGCATCAACAGCAGCTTCTGATTGGTTTATCCACTCCCAACCTATGCTATGAGTAGCATCATCGTACTTGATAGGAGGTGCCGGGGCGGGCAATTCAACTGTGAATGTCTTGCTTTCAAACTTTTCATCCTCATCATCACATGAAACAAATGAAGATGCAGTAACTACTGCTGCCATCATTGCAGCAAACTTGAATGATTTTTTCATAAATAACTACTTTTTTTATTTCTTGAATGTAACCACTGTGTCTTTAAGAGCTGTAGACTCTTCCCATCGTCTCATATAAGTAAACTTCAACACTTCCTCTCCATTTTCTTTAGTTTTGAAAGACCATTTTTCAACACCAGGACCTCCAACTCTTTCATCATCTGGATTGGCATGATTTACTGATTTCGACACTGAATCAGCCGCAGCACTAGAACTATTAGTCCATACCCACTCATATCCAGTACCCAACTGAGCAGGCAATTCAACCGTGAATGTCTTGCTTTCAAACTTTTCATCATCGTCGTCACATGAGACAAACGAAGAAACAGACAGAACCGCTGCTGCCATCATTGCAGCAGCCATAGAAAAACTCTTTTTCATAAAAATTGACTTTAATGTAAAACTAACTAACATTTGTCTTAACACCCATTCAAACATACAATGCTAAGACATTACATATCAGAATTTAACCACTGTATCAGCGATGACAGCAGTCGGATCTTCTTTAGCACGACGTCTTAATTCATTGAGATCCTTATCTAATGCAGAATCTAAAAATTATCTTTTGAAATATATCACTGTGTCTTTAACAACTCTAGATGCAGAATCATTACTAAAATGTTTTCCTAACAATCGATCCTTAAAATACTCTTCCGAAACGGAATCGTCATAGTGATAAACTGAATCAACATATAGTGGTACAATAGAATCTTCTACGAAAGGAAGAATAGATTTATCTAGTCTGTATAAGCGAAACTTTAACACCTCTTCCCCACTCTCTTTAGTAGAAAATGTCCAAACCTCTTTACGTGAACGTCCTAAAATATCTGCAGAATCTTGAACAAACTTAAATGATTTTGCTTCAGCAGCTGCTTCTGATTGGTTTACCCACTCCCAGCCTATGCTATGAGTACAGTCATCAATCATCAAATAAGGCACAGGTGCTGGTAATTCAACTGAGAAAGTTTCGCTCTTAAAACTGTTGTTTTCCTCTTCCTCGTCACATGATACGAACGAAGAGACTGATAAAACCGATGCTGCCATCATTGCAGCAAGCCTAAAATAACTTTTTTTCATAAAAAAAACTATTATAAAAACTAACTTACATTTGTCTTAACACCATATATACATACCCTATTGCTTCGCATTATTACGCATTATTATATTCGTGTTAAAAACATCAACAAATTTAGCAAAAAAGCATATCAAACAAAAAAAATATAATATTTTTTCATCTCAATTAGTCAAATTAAAAGTATTCGCCATCAAATCATAACAATTCCATCGCCTCTTTTAATGAATGAATCTCATATTCCACAGATTCCGTGGCTTTGAATGATTCAGGATTACGGTTGAAGAACATTGTAGCCAAACCTGCTTTCTTTGCTCCCAAAATATCTGTAGAAAAATTGTCTCCAATCATCAACGTGTCTGAAGGTGTCGCACCTGTGGCTTCGAATGCATAGTCGAAAAAAACAGGACTCGGCTTGTTTGCTCCCGCGTCTTCAGAAAGAATAATCTGATCGAATGCATCCAAAAGTCCACATGATTTTAGCTTGCGATATTGTATTTCATGAAAACCATTACTGCACATGATGAGTCGGTATCCTTTCTTCTTCAAATATTCCATCAGTTCATGAGCTCCATCCACCACACCAGGCTTAACAGCACAGAAATCGAGGAAGACATCACTCACTTTCAAACAAAATTCCTCTGTAGGATTGAAATGATTCCCATTAGCGTCAACACCTTCAGATAATGGTCGACGGAATCGCTCTATAATAAGATAGTCACGTTCTATTTCCCCATTTGAATATTGTGTCCACAACTCAACATTTGTTTTCCAGTATGAGCGAGAAAACGTTTCAAAATCAGGAAAATACTGATTCAATTGGAAATGGTCGAACATCTCACGAAGAGATATTTCAGCATTACCTCTTGTGTCGTATAAAGTATCGTCGAAATCTATAAAAAGGTTTTTATACATGATTGGATAATTGTATGAGACGAAATTAAATTCGTCTGACGTAACATAGTAGGCAATAAAAATCGTCGACGCCATAGCCGACTTGAGACAAAGACGAAGGCAAAGACAAGGACCGGCATCCCACGAAGACAAGGTCTTCAGATTTTTATGAGAGACGCCGCCAATAGAAAACTTTAAGCATTTTTACCTTGCGGTATTCTACTAGGTTATGCCTTGCATAGCCAAACTGAAGTGTCAGCTATAGCGTCATAAAGAGCGACGGTGCGGTTCCTTTGCGGCCACACGCATCACTCACCGATTATTCTGTTTGTGTTTTTTTCTCGTCTAAAGCAGAAAGATAATCGAATGTGGATTGCAAATCGTTTGGCACGATAATCTTCAAACTTGAAATCTGCTCAATCTCACGTCGCTGCCAAGAACTGAAATCCGCATTGATTTTTTGTGATTCCGACTGATATGAATCAAGTTTGTTCTTATAAGCCTCAGTCTGCTCAGCCTTGGCGATATTAAGTTTTTTCTTGATCGACGTCTTGATCTGATTAAGACGTTTCTCAGCATCACGGTGTTCGCTCTGCAACTGCAGATACACCTTCTCCACATCTTCCTCATCCACGGAATTTTCATAACGGTAGATAAGCAATGAGCTTCCCTCTCCCTGCGTAGTGATCGGCTTTGACATTATTTCCTGCAAACGACGTCGTGCGATAGAGAACGGTTCGTCAGGATGAATGAACTTACCATACGCAGCCGCTTTAGCTTCCAAAGAATAATACTCACATCTCTCAGCCACAGATAGTGTTTGGATGATATTTTGCTCGGTCAATTCATCCTCACGCACAGGCATCTTCGGCAGGACAATATTATTTGCCTCAGCCCAATCATCAAGAGTGACGTCGGAAACCTCATCCATCATTCTCTCCTTCGTCTTCACCGCCTCACGCATCCACGCACAAAAAGAATGCATCTCTCCAACTCTTGCCACCAATGTGTTGAACTCGGCAAGCTGATGGGTGGCGTATCCGATCTCCACCTGTTTTCCTTTGTCGTTGGCTGAGCCAACAATGTCAACAAATCCATTAACAAAAGACGCAGACTCAAGTTTTGCCTTGCAACCGGCAATTATCTCAGTGGCAAGTTCCGACAGATGAGTCGCAGCTGTAGAGGTGATGCCTCTTTCGTTCTTATCCGCACCGACATTGGCGAAGAACGTCATATCTCTGTTAATCAACTCCATAATAATAAATATTATGGTGACATACCGCAAAATCAGCAATATATCACCGTTTGAAAAAATCTCTATCAAATTAAGAATCTATTTTAAGTTTGTTTTTAATTTATTGATATATAAGTTCATTCCACAACTTAAAAATCAGGACAGGCAAAAGACTATCGACTCTACCCCACCTCATCTGCTAGTTCAAAAGAAGGAGGAATCTATTTTATGATTTAAATAGAAAACAGCATTTAGATGCTTGGAAAACTCACAAACAAGTTTGTTTTTGAAAACCCTTAATGGAGAAAACAAAAACTATAGAAAACCGCACGTGTTTTCTTTTTTGTTCCTGTTTTTAGCGTTGGGCTGTTTTCAATGTCATTTATGACATGTTTTCCAGCACTAAACGGAGTTGTATTTTGGTGCGTTTTCTGTTTCCTCTTTTTCACACTAGCATATGAAACAATTTAGAAAACAAGCTTAAATAGTTTCTATAACAAATTTTTGAACAATTTCTAATAGAGACAATTGTCTATCTTTATTTAGTTGTCAATGGGACAACAGCACCAGTACCTGGCACTACATAAGCAGCATCCGGAACTTCTTTACCATCCCAACGCTTTGCTCTCTCCAAATTAACATTGTATTCCCACTGAGCTCTCATGGCATTCATATTTGCCATAATCTTCTGTGCCTCGTAAGCCTGAGCGTCGGCTCTGATCTTCTGAGCGTCCGCCTCACCCTGAGCTCTCAACACTTCAGCCTTGGCAAACTCCTCAGCTGCCTGACGCTCTGCCTCAGCCTCACGCACTTTCTTCTGTGCTTGTGCGGCTGCTACATTAGCTTCTTGCTCAGCCTGCTTTACCTGCTGTGTACGGTTGGCAGTCTCTTTGATCATTCTGTCGAAATCGTCTGCCCAATCAAAATTTGTGATTGTTGTCGAATTGATTAGAATCGGATAATTATCCTGCATTCTTCTCAACACCACATTACTTAGTTGTTGAGTGATATCCTGCTGGTTTGCAATAAGGTCATAAATGCTGTATTTACCTGTAATCTCCTTTAGAGACGCCTTTATACAGTCTCTCATCGCATCCTCTATAATTGAAGACTTGCGGTATTTCTTCACGATTTCCAAAATACGTTTCTCATCATAATTATATCGTACAACCACAGTCGATCCAACAGTCTGCATATCTTTTGTGATAGCACCGTCATCACCCACAGAGAATGTAACCTCGTATGTCATAGGCACAACGCTGAAACGCTCTATCTTTGTGACAAAAGGAAGATGAGTCACGATTCCCGGCTCCAGAGGTTCATCACAAGAGATTTCTCCTAATGTCACAGAAACGCCACGTTCATCTGGCTCTATGATATCATAAGAAAACATTCCTAAAATCAGCAATACTACACAAACTATTGCCAACACGATTCTCTTTGTATTTATCTTAAATACATTTGACAATCCTTCTGCAAAAAATCTCTTTTTTTCAGGCATTTCTGTTTTTTCCACCATAATTACATCTTTTAAATTATTTTATTTGTAGTTAAGTCACACTTATCAAATACCATACATATCGAATTGAGGGAAAATCTCCTCACTATCCCACTCTTTCTTAATTGCTGAAGACGGGATTGTCTTTCCACTTTCGTTTAATACACCTTCAGGATACTGCATAGTCACACAGTGAAGCGAACCATGCTGGCGGATCAAAGTCTGGCAGTCAATTCCGATAATCTCTCTATCTTTAAACACCTTCCGCAAAGTTGCGATAGCATCCGCATCATGTTTCTGATTATATGTTGGCACAAGCACAGCACCATTGAGGATCAAGAAATTGGCGTATGTGGCTGGAATACGCTCGTCATTCTCATCAAACACAGCATCGGGCATCGGCAGTGGTACAAGATTGAAAGGTTTGCCATCCACATCTCTCAACGCTTTCAAGTCATCCTCCATAGCCTTCAACCACTGATAATGGTCATCATTCACGTCGTCACACTTCACATAAGCAATCGTGGTATCATCACAAAAACGTGCAAGTGTATCAATATGCCCATCTGTATCGTCGCCGATCAAATCGCCATTATAAAGCCAGTGCACTTTCTTCAGATTGAAAATCTTCGTAAGAATCTCCTCCACCTGTTTGCCAGAATAATGGTTGTTGCGGTTTGGAGCATTCAAGCAATTATATGTCGACAATAGTTCGCCACGGGTATTAAATTCCACACTTCCACCTTCAAGGACAAAAGGAATATCCACAACGTCAACATCAGATGAAAAAAGCCCTTTCTTTCGCATCTCCGAAGTGATCTGATTATCTTTATCCGACGCGAATTTCTGCCCCCAGCCATTGAAAATGAAGTTGCAAACCTTCATTCGTCCGTTTTTCACCATAGTTATTCCGCCGTGGTCACGAGCCCATGTGTCGTTGCTTGGAATCTGAGTGAAGACAATCTGCGAATAGTCCACATCCCCAAGTTGGCGACGGACTTCTGCCTCATCCTGACACACAATAACAAGTTTTTCAAAACGGATGATAGCCTTAGCAATATCGCAGAATGTACGGACAGCATCACCAAGAATATAGTTCCAGTCGGTATTCTCGTGTGGCCATGTAAGCTGTACGAAACTTTGACGTTCCCACTCAGCTAAAGCTCGGTATTCGTTGTTTCTATAATTCATGATAAATTTTGATATGACATGCGTTATAACGGTATTCTTTTTCTGTCACACTGCAAATATAATGCTTAATAATTGATTTTGAAAATAAAATCATCAATCATCATATCATAAACCATTCCCCAATTCCGACCCCGACACCAACTTTGTTGGTATCGGCTACCGTTGACTTCGTCAATACAGGTTCTACGAACCTGACGACACACGCCAAACACCTCACCCCAAGGGTCGTAGACCCTTTATCGCTTGCGACGGTAGCCGACACCAAAATGCATGATGTCGACAGACATCGTACATTTTGATGTCGGTTTATTCGATTTATAATTTCACAAAAACAAAATGAGACGAAATAAATCCGTCCCATTTCATTTTGATTCAGCAGACGCATTTTTCACATCTACATATCAACTACATTACCATGTGTATGACAATCCAAGAGTTGTGCTCTCCCAGAACTGCAAATATGCCTTACGATAGCCATAGTGGTAGTCGCTGTCGAAATACTTGGCATCACGTCTGTCAACCTTCTTGTCGAGTACATCCTCGTCAACTTTCTGAATATCCTTATGATAGTTGATTTCCGCCTTGTCATACTTCAACTGTGTCTTGATAGAAAGATCAATATGCTTAGTCAGTTTGAACAATAAATCCAAATTAAACTTCAAAGCCCAACCATTTGTTTTGTCGTAGATATCTGTCATCACGCCATCATTGTCGAACTGCAACGACTGAGTAGAAGAAATCAATCCGTCGACATACTCTTTCAAATCAACCACGTCCGAACCAACTTCAATCATACCCTTGTTTACCTGATGGTATTTCTTCATGAAAGCATCACTGAATCCATAAGTCTCCTTGTTGTAAGCGTAGAAACCTTCAAGTTTAGAAATCAAAGTGAACACTTTGCTGAACGACTTAGTGTAATTGATATTGAACAATGCACCGACTTCAGTACGTACATCTTCATAAGATCCGTCAACGTTACGCTTCATCGAATAGTTAGGCGCGATATCATCATCCTTACAGAATGTGAACTTACCTGTGATTGGAGATACATACATCGACAAATCTCCCTTAAAACAACATGGAACAAAGTCCACACCAAGAGATGCCTTAACAATATTAGGATTTCCGAACTTGTTCTGCATCATACCCAATGATTTGATACTGTCTCTATCCAACTCGTCGAACATCTTGTTCACATGTCCGATTGGAGTCTCATTGGCTTGCAAGCCACCCTCTGCCTTAACCTCATCAATTCTGTCGGAGAACCATGAGTCTACATTTTTGTAATTATAAGTAGGAGTGATACGTGATTCAAACGAAGCCATCGCACTATAGAAAATGCTCTTTGTCGCCTTGAAGCCATACTTAGTAGACAAGTTCAACTCATCAATTGCCTTATGAACCTTTGGATTATGCTCATATTCAGAAGAAAGGTTGACACCATACTTTACAGAGAAACTGTTATCCCACTTATGACGAGCATGAGTATAGTTGGCATTCAAGTTCAAATAACCGTCCACAGCAAAAGTGGAACCAACTCCGTCGTGAGAATAGATATTATGGAAAGTCTGAGCGGCATTCATTCCGACCATACCCGGGAATTTCCACGAAGCAGTATCCGAAGCCCAATCAGCATTCGCGTCATCCTTAATAGACGTAGCAAGTTTAGACACTGTGCTTTGAGTCTCCTTGATTATCTTCAATCCTTCATTTACATCCTCCTGAGCAGCTACTGCCGAAACTCCCATAACAGCAACTACAGATGCAAGCAAATTATATTTTGTTTTCATTATCGTCAATACATTAAAGAATTAGTCCCCTTAATTAAAATGAGTATGAGATACCAAGTGATGATGATTCCCAGAATTGCCAGAATGCCTTCTTATAACCGTAGTTATAGTAGCGAGCGTCTTTGCTCAACAAACTAACACGAGTGTCATCACAGTCTCCTTTGTCAGCACGGATAAGATCCTTGTGGTAATCGACTTCAGAATTGTCATACTTCAACTGAGTACGCAAGTTGAATGTCAAATACTTAGTAGCCTTGAGGATAAATTCTGTTTTCCAGATAACATAACGTCCATGTCTTGCGACATAGTCATCATCATTCCAGTCTTCCTTGATATTATTCAAATCAAGAAGCATATTATTTCTGATTGCATCGTCAGAAAGCTGATAGACGCGAGCCTTTCCGTATGCGGCGAAGAATGCCTCAAGAGATGTATTCAACGAAAATACGTCATTGAAAGACTTTGAATAGTTCAAATTAAAAAGAACACCGGCCTCAAAACGGGTATTCTTATATAGATTATCGACGTCGTCCTTATTCTTCTCCATCGAATAGCTTGACGCAATCACATCATTCTCACAGAATGTCCAACGAGCAGAAAGAGGAGAGACGTAGAAGAAAAGATCCTCTCTGTCAAACATTTTCATATCCAATCCTAAAGACAACTTCAAATATGCCGGATTGACGAACATATTCTTGACAACACCTGTGTCGATTCTCTCTTCACGGCTGGTATTATCAAACTCAAAGCCTTCCTCTGTCATTGCATCGATGTCGTCATATCTGTATGTCGGAGTGAACTGTGTCTCAAAAGATGCTTTGGCAGTATAGTAGACGTTTTTGTCTGCCATATAACCGTACTTAGTAGACACTTTCAACTCATCATTCTGCTTTCTCCAATACGGTTCTCCCTCATAGTCCTTAGAGAAATTCGTTCCATAAGCGACCTCAAGTTTAGAATCCCACTTATGTTTGGCACGAATATAGTTGGCATTCAACGTCGCCGAGAAGTTTGCGCCTACGACCGTTCCGTTACCTTCTACAGAATAAGGGTTGTGAGATGTCTGGACAGCACTCAGAGAGAGAGTTCCTGGGAACTTCCACGATGCAGTGTCTGCCGCAATACCTGTATTGATAACATCCTTGTTGGCAACTGCCAAACTTGTAACCACTGACTTAACCTCATTGTTTTCGTCAACCTTCACCTCCTGCGCGACGCCTGTCACCGCAGCAGATGCAACAAAAAGAGATACGAATAATTGTCTTTTCATCCTAATTATATCTTAATATCAATGTTTCTATTTTTGTAATCCCTGCAGACGTGCGATGTATTTGCCGATGATGTCAAACTCTATATTCACCACCGACCCTACCTGGATGTCGCAGAAATTTGTATGTTCCAATGTGTATGGGATAATTGCCACAGTAAACTGGTCTCTTTTCGAACGGCAGACAGTCAAACTTGTACCGTTAACCGTCACAGATCCTTTCTCCACTGTGAAATAGCCAGCCGAAATCAAAGAATCATCGGCCTCATACTTAAATGTGAAATAATGACTACCCTGCTCCTCTTTTCGTTCAATACAAGTCGCAGTCTGGTCGACATGTCCCTGGACAATATGGCCGTCTAGTCTGCCATTCATCATCATGCTTCTCTCCAGATTTACTTTTGATCCAACAGAAAGTTTGCCAAGATTGGATTTGTCAAGAGTCTCTTTGATAGCAGTGACTGTATATTCCTCTCCATTGATGTCTACCACTGTAAGACAGACACCGTTGTGAGCCACACTTTGATCAATCTTTAATTCCGATGTGAACGGACACGAAAGCGTCAGATGTAAGTTTGTCCCATCCTGCTCCAATTTACGGACAGTGCCCATTCCCTCTACTATACCTGAAAACATATCAAAAAATTTTTCGCAAAATTAAATAATTTTTTTGAATTAAAATTCAAAACCAATAGGATTGATAAAAGCAAAATTTTAAGGCGTTCTGATCAACGTGAAATGACCACGCATGCTTATATCAGCCTCATCAACCTCAATCGAATACCAATAATCAGTCGACGGCATAGATTTTCCATTGTAGACGCCATCCCAACCGTCGAACTCGTTTTCATACGACTTCAACTTTCTCCCAAAACGGTCGTAAATGAAGATTCTATAATTAGTATATTTATCTATTCCCGCGATATCCCATTTATTGTCTTCTGAATTATCTGGATTAAAATACATATCAGGTTTGATCGGAGTACGATAATAAAAACGCATACTATCCTTACATCCAGTCTCCTCATCATACGCTATGATTTTATACATTCCAGCTTTGTCAAACTCCAAGGTTCCGGAAACCTTCTCTTCTTCAACATTTCCCATCCACACTGTAGTGTATGTGATATTTCCAATATTGTTAAATACATCAATGGAAACTTCATCATGTTCCTCCTTGATACTAGAAATAGTCACATGATTTCGTCCACTAGCCTTTCCGAGCGGAGACATCTGCAAACCAGGGCAAGCCCCTTCTATTTCGATTGTATCTTTAATGTATGTTGTATTGGAAATACTCTTTATTCCACATCTGTAAACGGTATCCGAAAAAGTAGTGTCTGCAGTATTTACAGTGACTTTATAACGTACAATACTATCACATCCGTTCGCCGCTGTGTATACCTCCTCATAGATTCCACTTTCCGTGATTTTATTTCCGTCCACAACAAACGGATCACTCCAACAAATAGTGTCTTTCACCTCTGTTTCTTTCACAACAAGATCTGGTTTAGGCGGACAAATTGTGTCGTAGACAGGAGGAGTACACGGATCTTTTTGAGCCCACACGGCCACACATCCGCCATTAAATTCATCCAGCATCATAGTAAGATCTTTGCCATCGTGTGACAGACCATCCAGGCTCACCCAATGAATATCTCCCAGGTTACTCTCTGTATAGAATTTGTAAATATCATTTTTGCAATCCGGAATCTGTTCACAAATCACTTTGATAAAATCAGGCTCTTTCGGAGGACACTCATTATATCTCATAGCGTTACTACAGTCTGTGAAATCCTCCTCATAAAAATCTTCATTGATTTTAACTGACATATAAGTAATCATTCCTCCCAAAAGATCCCACGTTAAAGACAATTTCTCAATCATACAGATATTCCAATAACTAACACCACCATTACTATTAGTAATCACACCATCTTTATATTTGAACCACATATCATCTTCTATTTGAGAATATCTCAAACCCGATTTTTGATTTATCGTATCTGAGACTGAAAAATAGATTCGTTTTCTATTATCCTTACTTTTCAATATTTCATTAAAATCCAACTGAAAATCTTCTTCTACATAAAACCATATACCAGAAATAATTGTTATATAATTCAGTATATATCGATCCGCTAACTTATATCTAAAATGTATTTCAAATGAATCTATATCACAACTTGGCATTGAATATACAAACTCAGGAACTAAATACGGATTTCTATTTGAATTGTAGCCAGGAAGACATCCACCACTGTCAGTAAAAAACTCTTCTGGATAATATGTCTCCAATATCTCATCTGTGGCTACATCTTTCAGATAGGCACTCCAAATTGATGTGTCGCCACATGCATTGAATTTTTCCGCATATATTGATGTAACAGACATAAGAATCATAGCCATTACTGATATAACGGCTTTACTTAATTCATAATATCGCTTAAAAACAAATTCCATAATAATCTTCTTTAAAAATCAGGAAGACGGAATTAGCATTTCACATTCTTATTGATCCATCTGCAAATCAAGAACAATAATACTGACGCCACACCTGACATTACAGCAAACACCATAAAGAAATCATGCAAATTCTCAATTTCATAACCCATAAACGATTTGGCCACGACAATTCCATCTGCATTTGCCTCTGGATATAATGCTGATAACACACCCGCAAATTTATTGGCTGTCGCCGAAGACAAAAGCCACACACTCATCAATAATGACGCAAATCTTGCTGGCGACAACTTGTTGACCATCGACAATCCGATTGGTGACAAACTCAACTCTCCGACACTCAGCACCAAATACAAGGTTGTGATCCACATCATCGACACTTTCTCTCCAACAGGCACGTCATCCACCCCATATGCTATGAAAAAATAACCCAAAGAAAGGAGTGCCAAACCAATCGCTTGTTTTGTAGGCGACGCGATATGTATATTCTTACTTTCCAACATCATCCACATCGACGACATTACCGGCGCTAGTATGATAATGAAAATCGGATTCAAACTTCCAAAATAGCTGGTGTTGACCTCATCTCCAGAACTGAAAAATATAAATGAGATTGTCACAGCAAAAATTATCACCGACAAATAAGTCGGCAGATCAAAACTGTTCTTAAATTTCTTGCCAATCAAATATGTCAAGCCAACAGCAAAAACAGTGAACAAAACTACCGAAACAACTTTATTCGTCAACGACAAATTGAAATCAAAAAACTTTGGCAAAATTCTGTCTGTCTGCTCCTCAGCAAAATATGTCAGCGATGCTCCCGCCTGCTCGAACGCAGCCCAAAAGAACACCACAAAAAAAGCAAGAATATAGATGACCAAAATATTTCGTCTTTCTTCTTTGACAAGAGTTTTATCTGTAATAATATAGACAGGCACGACACAACTCAAACTATAAATCAACGCTCCAATATAATCACCGTCGAATAGTCTGTACAACAAACCGAACACGACTACTTCCAACAATACAAACAAAACAATTTTTGATTTATCAGTATGTATATTAGCGGACGACATATTGTCGTTATGTGAGTCTAACATCAAATTTGCTTCTTGTGAATCAAGATGCAATTTGGAATTTGCGGTTTGAGGCAGCCCTCCTATCTCTTCTCCTTCCGGAGTAACCAGATATTTGTCCTTACCCAGCAAAAAAGAAACGACTCCTATAATCATTCCCACACAAGCTGCCAAGAATCCATATTTGAAATCAGCAGGATCTCCTGTCACTCCGAAAAATCCACAAACAAGAGGTGAGAAGAATGCTCCGAAATTGATACCCATGTAGAAAATGGTGTATGCGGAATCCTTACGAGGGTCGTTGTCAGGATACAATGTTCCCACCATGCTTGAGATATTCGGTTTGAAGAAGCCATTGCCAAGCACCAGCAGTCCTAGTCCTAGAATAAGCAATGTATGAGTGATCATTCCCTCTCCCAAATGCGAAGCACAAAGAAAAAGGAAATATTGACCGAGTGCCATCAGTGTGCCACCTACAATAATAGATCGCTTATTGCCCCAGTAATTGTCCGCTATATAACCACCAATCAATGGAGTAAGATAAACCAACCCTGTATAATTACCGTACATTTCCGACGCTGTCTCTTTATCATAGCACATCGCGCCGATAAGGAAAAGCGTGAAAATAGCGCGCATTCCATAATAGCTGAATCTCTCCCACATCTCAGTGGAAAAAAGCAGATACAAACCTTTAGGATGACTTTGACTTGTCATATCAGACTAAAATTTCGTACAATGTTATAGTAGTATCGGCAAAGATATAAAAAACTTTCAGTTACGCAAAATCAACACTTTACTACTTCATTGTTGTTATCCGATCACTTGCGACGGTGCGACGCCAAAATATTCCTTGAATTTTTTCGAGAAGTAAGCAGGATCTGAGAATCCGACTTTATACGCTATATCACTGATTGACAACGACTGGTTTGGCATCGTCAGCATTGTATGAGACAGGTTCATACGATAATCTAGAAGCAACTGAATCGGAGTCTTGTCAAAATGAGTGGAGCAACGACGTCCAAGAGTAGCAGTACTCATGCAAAGGAGCGACGCCATCTTTCCGATTGTCAGGTCGCTTTCAGTATAATGCTGTTCTATCATTGCATTGAAATCTTTCACGAAACCGATTTCCAAAGACTCATCCTGAGTATTGCCAGAAAATTCCGTAGTCTCATTTTTCAGTTTCAAAATGTTGTATATTTTGAGCAGCATCTCCTCATTTTTAAATGGCTTGTTGATATAATCTAGAGCCCCGACTTTAAGTGTGGACAGTTTAGCTGTCTCACTTCCTGATGCCGACATGACCACAAACGGAATATTCTTTGTTTTCTCCTGAGAACGTAGCATTTTACAAAGTTCAAAACCATTCACAATTGGCATTTGCAAGTCGCTGACAATCAAGTCAGGAATCGTCTGTAGGGCCATTGTATACGCCACCTGACCATTGTTAGCTGTATCCACTTTAGAATAACCAGACAAAAGATTCTTAAGGTTGTCGAGAATCAGTTCGTCGTCTTCCACGACTAGGATACGCTTATTCTGCATAAATGAGAAATCGAGAGAAATCTTCTCGTTAACGTCAAGTTTCTTATCAGATTTCTTTGGTTCTACTGCCGGCATTTCAACAGTGATCTGAGTACCCTTTCCAACTTCACTTTCAATATGCATCGTCGCGCCAAGGATATCAAGATAACTATAAATCAAAGAGTATCCCAATCCTGTAGACACCTCACCGCTGAATCCTGTTTCTCCATTTTTTATCACTCCAGAAGATGAACGCAAAACTGCCAATTGTTCTTTGGTCATACCTTTTCCATTATCAGAAAACTCAACGAAGAATTTTCCGTCTTTGGAGTATGTTGACAGGACAATCTCTCCATTTTGCGGTGTATACTTGATACTGTTGTTCATCAGATTACGGAGTATCGTAGAAAGCATTCTTTCGTCCGAAGATGCATAGTCGGTAGTTTTGAACCTACGCACTATAGAGATTTGTTTGTCCTCAATGACAGCGCAATTCAAATTGACCACTTCTTCCAGGATTGCCACGACATCGGTCTCCACAAGCACTGGCTTTGTCGTCTCACGTTTGGCAATCGCCCAATTGACAAGAGAAAGCATAGTGTTCTGCAAAGTGCTCGCCTGTTCGTACGCCTTCTTTAGTTTCTCTGTTTCCTGAGTTTTGGGGCAATTATCATCATTGTATTGCGACAAAGCGCCGACGATTCCAAACATTGAGTTTTTCAGATCATGAGCGATAACAGAGATAATATTCTCCTTCATATCAAGAGCCGTACGAAGTTCTTCTGTTCGTTCTGCGACCTTTTCTTTCAAGATTTTCTCTTGAATTTTATGTTTGCGCAGACGATACTCGTAAGCCACTTTAAAACCTAGGACGACAAACGCCAACACAACCAAATAGAACCACCACGACCTATACCATTCTGGTGACACGTTTAATCTCATTTCCAGAAAATCAGTAGGCTCATTCTTATTCGCGTCCTCCAAATAAGCCACTTTCAACTTAAAGTTTCCGCTCGGCAAATAAGAAAACCTTATTGTCTTGTCTTCTGGCACTTCACTCCATTTGTCGTCTTTGCCTTCTAGTTTGTAGTAGAGTCTGTCGTTTACATTTTCACGGAAGTCAGCCACCTTAACCTCAATGTTCACATTTTTATTGTGAGAAGCCTCTACTGGCAACACACCGTCTGGATGGACACGATCACCATCAACATAAACAGATCCCCAATTCAAGTCACCAATCTTATTGTTCTGTTGTTTGAGTGAATCAGAAACAATATAGAAACCGCTCGACGTTCCTGCCAATATCTGTCCGCTCTTTCGCAACAAAAGCGATGAATTTGTAAAAAATTTCTTTTGTGTCTTGAGCGAATTCGTAGGTATCAACGAATATTTCTGAGTTGTAGGATTAAAGCTCAAAATTCCTGCCGATGTGGCACAGACAAAAGTGCCGTCGTTCTTTTTCTCTATAGACCTGAAATCCAAAGAAGACGGAAGATAATCCAACATTTTGTATTCTAGAGTAGACTCAATCAACACCATTATTCCACGCGTCGTCGCCACGTATAGATTGCCATAGCTATCCATCTTGGAGTCTGCAAACATTATCGGAGTATGAGTCTTCTCCAAAACGACACACGGCAGCGCATGTTTTACAACGCCATCTTTTATCAAGGCAATTGAATTTGATGTCACTATCCATACATTGTGATTAGGCGTCTCCAATGCACTGAACACCCAATTGTCCTCAATCGTATAATCTCCTTCACGCAGATCGAGCTGCTCCCATTTGCCACTTGTACGTTTGACCCATAATCCCACGCCAGCCGTACATAGATATATTTCGCCATTGCTTAATTCAGTAACTGAATATACACATTTAGGACGAACAAACTCTGGGTTTTCAAACTCAAGTATCTTAGTCTTGAATGTGACAGGGTTAAGTTCTAGGATTCCATCACCCCATGTAGAAAGCCATATATTTCCAGCTTTATTCCAGACTGCACGCATAATATTGTTTGATGTCAGTGAAATCTTCTTCTTAATCTTAAAATTATCATCAAGAATCAAGACACCCTGGCCATCGGTAGTCATCAAGACATCCCCGTCCGGCAATTCCAAAAAATCAGAAACGACAAAATTCTCAAGTCCAAAATCAGATGAATAATTCACACCTTTCGTTCGGTCAAGAGAAAGACGGAAAACGCCACCCATCTGTGTGCCAAGCCAAATATCATTGTCGGCACTCTGCATTATCGTGTATACCTTGCTCAATTCTTTTGGTTGTTCGCCATAAGAAAGGATATGTTCGAGCACAGAATTGTCATTCAAATCTGTGTCTACACGCCAAAGTCCGTCGCCATCAGTAGCCAGATATAGTTTCCCGTCAGACGCAAGGATAGCGTCATAAGTAGAGAAAAAAGGCAATTTCACAACCGACTCCACCTGAATGCTGTCACCTCCTGTGTTAAGCACTAAAATAGTAGACCCAGTGCCAACAACAGCAAGACGACTTTCTGAAAGTTCAATGAATTTTATAATCAATCCAGAGCAGCCATCCGACTCTATATATTTTTTTATCACTTTACCATGTTTGTCCATAACCGTGAAATTCTGAATTCCACCATAATAGAAACGTTGGTGATTGTCTAAATAGAAATCCAAAATGAACAGGCCCTGAGTCGAGTGGAATTGATCAAATTCATGAGTGAAACGTTCACCATCATATTTATACAATCCGTCAACTGTGGACATATAACAATTTCCATCTTTGCAGACCTTGAAATAATGAGGCTCTTTGTATAGGTTTTCTTCGTATTCTAGCGGCTTGACATCAATAAACTTATCCAACTTCTCATCATATCTCATGCAAAGTCCATTGCACGACCCGACAAAGATTTCTTCTTTGCCATTTACAACACATTTTTTCACAAGTCGCAAATCATTACGTTGCAACTCTGGATATTTGTCTTTCGTATAGTGGTGGAATGTCTTTCCATCAAAACGGTCGAGAGAAAAATCTGTCGCTATCCAAACATTCTTGTGGGAATCCTGCATCAATCCGAAGACTTTGTCGCTTCCCATTCCGTCAAGAGTAGTGTATTGTGCGATGCTATACCGCACATTCTTGACATTATGGCTCAAATCGACATACTTTACAGCCGACGTAAAGCTGCAGAATGCCAATGTTAGAAAAAGTATTGTATATAATCTCAAAATCATATTCCGCATGTAATTTATGAAACAACACATTTCATAAAGGCAAATATATAAAAATGAATGGGAAAAATAGCGGAACATGGGAAATAATAAAAAAATAATTTTAAAAAGAAAAATATATAGAAGCAAACGATATAGGAAAATCAAATAAAATTTGACGGATATTGCAGAAAAAAAACATTATATCCGTCAAACAATTGATTTTTAATAAAAAAATATCCACCTTAAAACAAGAAAAAATTTCTATGACATCTTCGGTACATTCTTTTGCTTAATATAATTATCCTTAATATCAAATTAGCTTATTAACATCATCAATATCGAGATGTAGATTATCAGCTATTTCAGACGGTGTTTTGCCAGTTTCAAGAAGCATTTTGATGGTATTTCGAAGTAATTCTTTTTGTTGGGTCAACTGCTCTTCTTGATGAGCCAACTGTTTATCTTTTTGAGCCAAGGCTTTTTTTTGAGAAAGAATCTTTGTGTCTAAGTTTTCCAACTCAGAATAAATTTCATCCTCAATATTCATCGTCATACGAATATCTGAGATTGTAGCTGCTTTTGCAAGACGATTAATGATTCTTTCCATATCTTTATCTTCTGAAATATCCCTACCTGACATAGATACAAACTGTGGGTCTCCATCCTGAATATACGTCTGGTCAAATACCGACAATATTTTTTCTACTCTGTTCCGAGCCTTTCCCTTTAGATAAGGCACCTGTACGATTATGCTGTCATGTGTAAGACTCTCAACAAATGGATCTGGCACGCCTTCTGTAATTTCTTTAGAGTCATAATCCAAATACTTGCGACTTACATAAACAACAGGCTCTTTTATCTTGCCAACCTTATGTCCAAGTATATAAATAGAAACTATAGGCAATGAATTTCCATTCACATCTATATTCCTTTTGTTCTCATACTGAACTCCAAGATATTGGCGGAAACGTGAAATCTCCGTACTGCGCCATGTCTTTTGAACTTCTATCAATATCAGATGCTCCTTGCCATCTTTTTCTCTAACGACAGCACCAAAATCAATACGGAATATAGATATACGATCATTCTCCTTGTTGACATTGGAATACTCATTCGGATGCATCTCAACACTGACAATATCTTTCTTCAACAATGCTGACAACAACGTACGTGCCACTTGCTCATCTTCCATCATAAACTTAAACACGCTGTCGTATAATGGATTCGCTACAAAACTTTGTTTCTTCATTTCTTTTTACGTTACTAAACCAACTTTTTGCAAAGTTTACAAAATAATCCAACATATGCAAATTTGTAAAAAACAAATTTATTTTTTCATGGCGTTTCTTAGTGAACCCACTCGTGCCATCCATCATTTTCCATTCTTTCTAAACTTGAATAGTTTCTTAAACAGACTTGGTTTCTCTTCTGTCTCATCCACATCTTCTTCCTCGACAGGAGCTGAAGTTCCTTTTTTCAACATATTTGCGGCGTCGCCTGTAAGCACGACATTTTTGCAAGAAATTTTATCTTTCTCTTTCTCTGAAATAAGTTCAGCATTAAGCATTCTGCCCGATATTGTCGAGAAATACTGTTCGTAGGAATCACGTAGTTTGCCTTCATCATCAAAACACCACTTGAATTTCTTCGGACGTGGAATGATCATAGCAAGGTATATGGCCTCTTCTACACTCAGTTTTGACGGTTCTTTGTCAAAATAGAATTTAGCGGCCTCAGCAGCTCCATATACGTTTGGTCCCCACTCTATCACATTGAGATAAACCTCATACATTCTCTCTTTTGACGTAAGTGCATTGTTTTCAATCAGCCACACAATCATTGCTTCCTCTGCCTTACGCTGCAGTTTCTTCTCCCTGTTGAGAAACACATTTTTGACAAGCTGCATAGAGATTGTGCTGCCTCCTCTCGCAAATCTCTTCTCCTTGATGTTCTTCACCATGCTCTCTCGCAAGGCACTCTCCAAAAATCCATGATGACGGAAGAAACTTGGATCCTCGCTGAATAGCACGGCATTTTTCAAGTAGACGGAGATGTCATCCAACTTTCGGTAGTTTGGATTATGTTCACTCAACAGAATCCTTCGCTGTAACACATTCTGATCGTAGGCCAAATAGGTAAACGTGTCCTGCATCTTGCGTAAGTCGACGTTGCCAAACTTTGTAATCTTGAATCCTGGATATTTTTTCATTGAAGAGGTAAACTGCAGAGAATCAATATTGTCCATGTCAAAACTGAACAACAAATGATAATCAATATCTCCGTCTACCTTTATTCCTTCAAGACTCGGCATCAATCCTCTAGGTATAGATGAAAACAAATCGTCCGCTGGAAATCTGTCTTTATTCAATTTGATTGTCAAACCGAAATTATCACCTTTCTCGAGTTTCACGTATGGAGAAAACTCAAGTTTTTCCAGACGCACCACCGTCGAACTATCTAATTCTACACTATTCTTGTCGATATTTAAAAGAAATTCTGCTGAAGGAGCGCCACAATTCAAAGTCTGTGAAGAAAGACGCTCGTGATATATTGACAAATATTCTGCCGACGCATTTCCTCTAATCTTAAACAATTCCGCATTCTCATCAGCATCGACCGACACTTTTAAAGAGAATAAATTCGCACTGATTTTTGCGCCATACTTATATTCAACCAACGGAACTATAACCTTAGCCGTATCTATATTTGATTGAATATCCGCAGACACCGTCTGATTTTTACGCTGATATGTACCGGTAAGGGAAATGTTCTGTATCTCATGCGTCATCTCCTGACAAATGATATCCGACTCAAACTTGTCGTCTTTAATCTGGAATCGAGGCACGGCAATCTTGGCATAAAAAGAGTCTGACTCCACCGAAACATTCAGATCAGAAAGTGAAAATTGCTCTGGCATCATTCTGAAAAACAATCCAGTAGCCTGATTGAATTTTTCGTAGACGCTTTTCTTTCCACCTTCATTCTCATCCTTTTTCTCAATATCCACACTGTCGGCATCTGCGTCATTTCTATGTTTCTTCATTTTTAATGACACTTCTACACCAGATATTGCCAATCTATCCAATTTAAGTTTTTTCTTCATCAAACTGCGTAATTGGGCTGTCGCAGTAAGGCTATCTACAGTGACAATCGTGTCTGTGACGGAGTTATTCGCGTCTAACTTATAAACAGAGATACCATTGAATGTCATTGAAGACAAATCGTTGAATTTCAAACCTTCATATTCGACTTGAACTCCATATTTATCACGGACTTCATTCAACTCTTTATCCAGCACCTTCTTCATGATGGTGTCTGAAAAAAGGAATATAGCACCAACAGCCAAAGCAATCAGCGCTAATATGGCGATTATGAAATACAACAGTTTCTTCATAGACATCTCTATTTTAACCTATCCCAATTTCTGAATCTCAAAATGTTTGGTGACGCAAGACGGAATTTCAGCTTTACGGTGAGTGACATAAATCAACGTCTTCTCATCCTGAGCAGCATATTTCTCCACGATTTCACGCACACGACGCTTGTTGGTAAGATCCAATCCGTGAAGTGGCTCATCGAGAATAAGCAGATCCGGATTTTTAACCATTGTTCTGCAGATTAGCACAAGACGCTGCTCTCCTCCTGACACTTTCAAAAACGACTGTTCTGCAAGATGATCTATACCTAAAAGTTTCATCCACTGCAATGCCAGCTCATACTGGGCATCCGTAGGTGTACGGAAAAGTCCGATGGTGTCGAAGAATCCAGACGCCACAATTTTCTTGCATGGCTGGTCCTGACGGAAATAGAGATGCATCTCACTTGAGATATATCCTATATGACGTTTGATATCCCAAATACTCTCTCCTGTGCCACGCTGACGACCAAAGAGTCTGATATCCAACGAATAAGCTTTCGGATTATCCGCAGACAATAGCGAAAGAAGAGTACTTTTGCCTGAACCGTTTTGTCCGGACAAACTCCACTTCTCTCCCTTCATAATCCTCCAGTTCAGATCCTTGAACAGTGTTCTGCCTGGATATGACACATTTACATTGGTCATACAGAACACTTCATCAAAATCAGGTTTCGACAATACTGTGGCTTGTAGTTCATCAGTTTTGAACTTACGAGGGGCGAACACCGTCGACCTGAGATCAGCGTCGGCAAGATATTTATCTTTTTCAATTCCCGGAAGATATCTTCTATCTTTTACAGGAAGGATATGTGTGGCACAGTCTGGGATTTCCTCCTCACTCGGACAAGAGAAAATCATCATCTGGCCGTTTTGTGCAAGCAGAGTGAAGAAATCATTAAGCTCTTTCATCATCGACGGATCAAGTCCGATAAACGGATTGTCGACGAGAAGCAACTGAGGAGCCGAAATCAAAGCCTCAGCAATAAGGAAACGACGTAGTTCACCGCTACTCAACATGATGATATGCTTATGAATTATATCGTTGATTTTCATTTTCTCCATCAACGATTTCAGCAGATCAGCATCAAGTGTACGAGTTCCCTTCTTCTTTTCTACACTCAGTTTCAGCAGTTCACCTACAGTAGGTGCCAACTCGTTATCCTGCGAATTGAAACGCTGCTGATAATACATATTGTTATAGTCGGCAAGTTTGTACGCACTCTCAAAACACATTGTTCGGATCATGTCGCTGGCGTACTTGATTCCTTCAGGACGGTTGTTCGGATCAAAAAATCCATATTTCAACTCTCCGCCTCGTATTCCGCTTTTTCCAGAGATCAAATCCAAAAGCATGGTCTTTCCAGAACCATTCTCTCCAAGAATACACCAGACCTCACCAGGCTTAACTTCAAAATTTATATTTTCAGGAAAGTCGACACCCCAAATACGAGGAGCCACATCCTTCATCCTTAGTACAAAATCCATTTTATCTCTTCATGTAACGATCGATATCCCTCTTTGCATCCTTCTCTTTGATGCTCTCACGTTTGTCGTATTCCTTCTTACCACGTGCCAACGCAATTTCCACCTTACAAAGTCCTTTGTCATTGATAAACAACTTCGTAGGGACAATAGTCATTCCATTGTCTTTCACCTCTCGCTGCAACTTGATAAGCTCCTTGCGATTAAGAAGAAGTTTTCTGTCGCGACGTGGAAGATGATTATTGTAGGATCCGAACGAATATTCTGAAATGTTCATGTTCTTCACCCACAACTCATTGTTGCCGGCAAAGAAGCAGAATGTGTCCACCAGACTTGCCTTGCCCAAACGGATGGATTTTATCTCCGTCCCGACAAGCACAATTCCAGCTGTGAATTTGTCAACCAATTCATAATCGAAAGTCGCGCGCTTATTTTTGATAAGCACATCCTTCTTCATCAACTTTCCTAATTTGTTGTTTCCCATATTTTATATCAAACCTTTCAGTCTAAATTTTTGCCAATGCCCCCCACGCCAAATACGTAAGAGCATAAATAATAATAAATGTAATTAGAGTTGATGGGAAATGATATTTCCTATCCTCTCCAATAATGTCGGCAAAATAAACATTATATCCCGACATAATAATGAGTGCGGAGTAAAAATTTACAAATATCAGCACCGGAAACATGAATGGCAGTACAGCCATTATTGCAAAAGAGAGAAAAACCGGTATCTCCGCATACGTCATAAAGACCGCCACACGATCAAAATCAACCTGCTTTTTCAAAAAGATCTTGATGTACAGGCGTACGACGAGAGCTGCGATCAAAAGTGAAATTGCCATAATCACAGGCCAAGCCAACGCAATCAGAGTCTCTTCGAGCAAGTTGTATCCGGAAATATAGAAATTCTGCACCAACACTCTCACCAATCCAAGCAGACATATAAGTCCAAGCATAGGATAAAGCAACCGTGTCTGAGTGTCCGTCCAGGTGCGTTGTTCCGCCACCACCTTCTCCCACACACTGTTAGGGTCAATGATAAAATCGTAACACTCACGGTAGAGCGAGACATATTTATTTTTTATTGATTCAAAATTCATTTTCATACCATTTCAAGTCCACATCTGTTAATTAAATCCATTTTTTCTTTCTTGAAGTCGACGTGATATTTGCCCGTCAACTCATTCATATTCATAATTAGTTTAGCAGCAAACTGTTTTGAGTTAGCACTTTGGGGATCAGACATACGATGGTTGAGACCTTCAACTATCTTTTCCACTCGTCTCATCACTGCTATTTGGTCGGCAGACATCACCGCGTCTGAAAACTTTTCAAATATGTAATCCACAGCCACGGACGACGGATGCGTCATATCTTCAGCATAGAAGCGATAGTCTCGCAAATCATCAATCATAATCTCGTAAGACGGGAAGTACACCACATTGCCCGCATATCGTTTAACAAGTGAATTGACTGCCAACCGCAACGTCGCCTTGCTAAGACAATTCTCATCAAGGCCATCACGCAAATGTCTGATCGGACTCACCGTCAACACTATACAGACATTCGGATTAACACTAATAATCCTATCAATCAATCTGTTGTAGACGGAAGTGATCTCATCAACAGTCACCAGCTCACGACTGAAAACATTCGCGTCTTCCTTATGGCAATTAGCCACAACAAAATTTTTCTCTTTATGCCTGTAGACGAAAGCAGATCCAAAAGTGAGGAGCAAAAAATCTGTCTTTCTCAAATATTCGTTTGCATCATGGATGGCATTGTTAGCTATTTGAATTGTTTTCTGCAAATCCCCTGAAAAATCACTATGTAAAAGGAAGCTACGCCAAATTCCGTCGCGACAGAAAAAATCATCTTCTTTGAAGAAATCCAAATCAAGAGATTTTTCAATCTGCATAGCTATCGACATTGGATTGAAAGCGATGCCAAGCGGATTCAGCAACACATCGTATTTGCGGTCAAGCAGACGATTGCCCATCTCAGTGGAAAAGCAAGAACCGAGCGAGACGGCCTTACTATCATAGGTCATCTTTTTTGCAAACGGCTTGACATTCACCAAAGTACGAAATTCCATATATGCAAAAAATGCAGGGAGCAAAAGACACTCCCTGCTTTTATAATTAGATAAATCTTCTATTATTCACCAGACAAAGCCTTCATCAACTCGTCCATATTCGGACTCAGGATGATCTCTGTACGACGGTTCTTCTGACGAGCCTCCTTAGTGTCGGCAGAGTCAAGAGGAACATACTCAGCACGACCGCTTGCTGTGATACGGGCAGGGTCGATATTCTTGTTGCCGATTAGAGCACGCACGATTGCAGTAGCACGCTTCACAGACAAATCCCAGTTGTCGAGCAAATATCCGTTTCCTGTGTATGGCACATTATCAGTGTGACCTTCGATCACAACGTGGATATCCTTATTCTCCACAAGGAAATCACCAATGCTGTTCAACGCCTGAATACCCTTAGAATCAACATCATAGCTACCTGACTTGAAAAGCAACTTCTCATCCATAGACACATAGACGCGGCCATTCTTGTTTACGACAGACAATCCCTTGCCCTCGAAATTAGTCAACGCGTCGCTCACCTTCTTCTTCAAGTTCTTCATTAGAGAATCCTGACGGTTGACCATAGCAGTAAGTTTCTGCATCTCCTTCTCCTTAGCGGAAAGGCTGTCCTCACGGGAAGCAAGTTTATTCTGCATAGACTGGAGCTGGCTCAACAAAGCCTTAACCTCACTCTCGCTACGTGAATTCTTAAGCTGGTCAGCAAGTTTCTTGTTAAGATTTCTTAGGCTTTCAAGATCAGACTTGTTCTGCGACAAAAGTTTACCCTTAGCCAAAGTATCCTTAGCCAAAGCGTCGATTGCATCCTGCAAATACTTTTTATTGGATTCAAGGTCAGCAATAGTCTGCTTGTTTTCAGCCATTGTTTTCACGCCGGCCTGTTTAGCCTTATAACAATCATCAAGTTCCTCGCTTAATTCAACGAATTTCTTTTTTGGCACACAAGAGCAAAAAAGAGATGCGGATAGGAAAAAATACAAAATCTTTCTCATCATTGAAAATTTTAAGTTCATCTAAATCTTTGTTGCTACAAAAATAAAAAATAGTAGCCAACAAATTGATATTTTTGAAGGAAATATATAGAAAAAATTTCAGACACTTTCATCTTCCACCATCCAGCCATCAATTGTACTGATACTTCTGTTTCTCACCATCTCATACATTCACTCAGTTTTGTCGACGTAGACAAAACCGCTTTTAATTATGTCTTGGAAATCCTGTCGTCCTATCGGATATGGTTTTATCATAATGCTCTCTTATTCAATTTACTCTGCAAATATAATGATTTTCGATTGATTATGAATTGTGAATCCGTTTAATCCCCGATTCCGACACCAACTTCGTTGGAATCGCCAAAAAAATCAAATATGGCGTTGACTGCGTCAATATAGGTTCTACGAACCTAACGAAACATGCCGATGTCCTTCAACCCAATATTCTCTATTATCTTTTTATAATCAAGCATGGTTCCACTTACAAACAACCACAAAGGTTCTTCACATGGACAATCCACAAACAAGGGATTGTCCCTACGTCTCTCTCAACCGACAGTCACCAATACTGAGCTTAATGACAATCGGTTGGGGAATTGACCTTGTCAATGCGTCCCCCATCGGGTATGTATTCATCCACCTTCTAATATTTTTCAAAGATCCATAGTTTCCCATCAATGGAAATATTCAATCAGATTCTTTTCTAGATTTAAAAAATTCTTCAAACAATGAACAACACGCGTCAAAATCTTTGTCTATTTGCCGAATTCTTTTATAACATTTGGTCACACTCCACCCCCATTCTTCGTGCAAATGTATTTGATATCTAGTAGCATCCAACAAATAATCAACACAATGGCTATCATTTAGATCAACTTTTATTTTTCCTGATAATATCCGGTCAATTGATTCAATACTATACAATGCGTCATTAAGAGCCCAAGTTTTTTCATACGGATCCTCAGCTCGTGCTATATCATTATCTGCTACAGTGTCCCAATTATCTCGAGCATAACACATCTCACTAACGTATGAACTGTAAACTTGTTTTAACTCTTTTAATAGCAAAGTAAATTTTTTAATGTCATTATCCATAAAATTATCAAATTGATTATCTTTTTAACAATAGTGAATCCATGTAAATAACTCCAATTTTGGTCTCTATGAGTCCAAAATGTTTGGAAAATACTTATAGAATTTGACAAATTTATATAATATACTAAAAATCAAAAGTCATTGCCATATTCAGCACTGCTTTCACATTTCATATTCTCTTCATATTTTGTCATTATTTATATTTATAACAGCACGCACACTACAACCAACAAATCTTGAAGTGCCACCTTCAACGAAGGGTCCATATAAACAAGGGGCAAGGATATAACAATCAAAAGGATGAGATTGACTTATAGAAGAAGAAACATACTTTCCCCTTCCATTAAAAATTGTCTTAAAACCATCTCGGCGCCCTGCATCCGGGAAAAATATAGAATTCCCATTATACTTAGAATGACCTATGAAGCCTCCAATGCCGCTGCCTTCAAAGTCTTCGACATCTCGTTCCCATTCACATCCCTTTCCAAGCTCCATCATATCACCGATAGATGGAATGTGCCAACCATTTCCCCAATTGACTGCCGCCGCATCATCCTCCATCTCCAAAATAGACTTATTATCTACATTTCCAAATATATTTAGTGAAGTTGTCTGGGTGCAGTATTTGGTGAGATTATCCCACCTTCCCCATTTATAGGTTTCATTACTATAATCTTCCTTTGGGGAAACCTCCCCCCATGCAAAATAATCTCCAAACTCCCACGGTTCAGAGGCTCCGATGTTGCAGACTGCCCATTTTAAACCGCTAGGCAAGCCTAAATCCACGTAGTGATGACCTCCTACTTGACCACTACACATCTGATTTATTTCAACAACTGATTTTATCATATGATATATTGTAAAATTAATTAAAAATCTACTTATTGTATTCTAATACTTTAAACACAAATCTCATCAAATTTTTCTTTCATTAAATTCTCATTAACCCAATTTAAATATTTCTGAACTCTTTGGATATGTTCCAACTGAGATTCCATCTCTTCTGTTTTGTCCTTTATTTGCAATAACTCATCTCTCTCCTTGAGTTTTCCTTTCCAATATAGAATGATAGAATCAATTAAGTTTTGTGAATATATCCAATCTTGCTTAAAATCCTTTGCAACCCACTCAATGGTTCTTAATATTATATCAAACACATCTATTGTCGGATTACCCCTTAAGCATAAAACAAAACTTTTATTCAGAACTTTATACAATTGATCTTCACTTATCAAATTCTCAGTCACACAAGACCTCATTATAGAATAAGAATTAGGATAAAAATGTTCTCCAGTATCTGGCCACCCGTACCATGGTGTATGTGGAGAATGTTGAAAATATACACCTTTCCCAGTAAAAAAACTTATGATTTCATCTCGTTCTACAGCTCTTAAAAATAGATTTTCTTCCATATATCTCGATTAGTTTAACATTATCCAATAAATTTATTCAGAAATCATAGATTTCAATAAGACCATACTTTTTTTCCAGCATCTCCCAGACTTTGGGATCAGGATTTCTACGGTCAAGATAGTATACTTCCTTTTCTCCTATCAACTTAGGTTTGTCAGTCTTACCAAAATCATTAAGATCACAATTTTGTTTCTCAATTACAAAACCATCAAAATCAGTAAACCTAAGAGCAAAAACCCGAAATTTTCCTCCATCATACCAATTTGATTCTGGAATATCATCCACAAGTTTAAATCCTTTTTTTTCTAAAAAACAAATCTGAGATGGTTCAAGTTCAGATTCTTTAATGTAAAACTTATCTTTATAATATTCATAGGTCGGACACATATGATAATATTGATAATAACCTATATCTTCCGTAGGTTTGCTAAACGGAAAGTTTTGTCCATCTATCTGTATATAAGATGAAATTTTGTAAAAAGCCTCAATATCTGACAATGAAATAAACTTTACAAAAACAATGGAATCGTACGCTCCATATCCCTGACTTTTATAATATTCTCTCTTTCTTCTAATAGCATCATCTATGTCAATAAATGGAATATAGACATATCCTTTTTCATCCTCGATAGCACCAAAGTCTTTCCAATTTTTGAGTTTTTCATCAAAACCACCAGAATGATAATCAGCCAGAAAATAATTGAATCCATTTTCTTTAAGATATTGTACATCATACTCGGTGATTTTTCTATAATCTGCATAATCTTTTTGTACAGATAAACCGAAAGACGAGTAACGATAAACTTGTTTCTTATACTCAAAATAATGAGGATTAAATGTTCTAATACTAAAAAACATTACGTTCTATTTTAATAAATTTATTAGTTCCTTTATCTTCGCATCAGTTGGCTCTTTCAACTGAAACTCTCCACAAAATTTGATAACCATTATTAAATCTAAAATCATCTACCACAAACAAGTCGACTTCATACCTTAAACAAAGCCAGCACCAAGATATATAATTGATTTTGAGACGTAAAATTTCAGCAAAGGGCAGGTTTTGCAACCCACCCTTTATCATTCACCATTTCGGAATCATCATTCCACTTTTACATTCAAGCCTTCCCAATCAATTTTAGCGTTCTCATCGATTGCGACAGTGCCCGCCTTCTTCACCACAATCTTTGTGTTCTGATGTGTTTTGGCCGTCTCTTTAGCGCAACTCTGCACGCAATAGTCGAAGCACAGACCAACAAGATGAAGCTCTTTCACATTGTCGACGTTTGGCAACACATCTATTCCATACTCCTCCACATTAGGATTGCATCCCTTGTTTAATGTGACACTTGGAATATTTACAGCAAGCAGTTCAGCATCTATCTCCGCGCCTTTCTCTCCGGCGACGCAATGGTTTGGCCATGGTCCACCTTGATCCTTGAAACTACAGTGGTTTGTAGGATGCCAATCTTTAGTGTAGACGATGCTGTCGTATTTTTCTTTCTTCATCAAATCAATGATCGCTGCTTTGGCTTTTTTCCACTTCTCCATTCCCACTCCCATACTGCCATCGATGAAATCTTTCTGTGCGTCGACGATAGCCAACACCTTCTGGTCTGGCACAAAGCAAGGGAGGTTGAGCAGTTTGCACTTCCAGCTCATACCGTTGATCTTCTTCTGGATTTTCTGAGCTGTCTCAGGATTCACGTCGTCGAAGAATCCTCTTGCCACCTTCTCCACTTCAGCATAAGTGAAACCAAGATTATCTTCGTCAGTCTTGCCACACATACCGTCGCTCGGAGCCTTCTTGACCAAATCCTCTGGCAAGCCCAATTCGATTCCCAATCTTACCACGTCGCTAACATATAGATTAGCCAACGGAGCAAAATCACCGGCACCGTCGCCCCAGATAGTGAAATATCCCATCAGACGCTCACTCTTATTGCCATTATTGCTGATTCTGCAGTTACCGATAATAGCCGCCACACCGTATAGAGTAGCCATTCTCAAACGAGAAGGAGTGTTGGTTTTAAACTGTGGAGTTGCCTCACCAGCTGTCTTAGCCGTGATCTCCTGAGTAAGAGCGTCGTATGCACCTTTGATATTCACCTCGTAGTTTTTGATGCCCAAAAACTCACACACTCTCTTTGAATCATTGATGTCAGTCTGAACACCATTAGGCATCATCACACCCACAACACGATCCTTGCCCAAAGCAGCCACACAAGCAGCAGCCACCACCGTACTGTCCTTTCCCCCACTGATACCTATAAGTGCTTTTGTATTCTCGTCACCATTTTTTGCGAAGTAGTCCTTAATCCAGGCTACCATCTGTTCTTTTAGTGTTCTCATAATCTTTTTCCTCCTATATTTAATTTAAGAAACGGCTTAAATTTTTGGTATTCAATTTACCATGTGGTTACTTATCACATTTTTAACTGCTCGTTCTTGCGAACTCGCAGAAGAGAAGGAGTTAGGGCGTTCCGCCCTTAACAATCCTCATTTATAGATGAAAGATGAACTTTTTATTTAATCCTAATTCTTAATTTTTAACTCTTAATTCTTAATTTTCTTCTCAAACATCTCCCAAGCAAGCCTCATCATAAGTCCATAATCCTCCTGTCCGACTATTTCAGCCATCTCACTTCTCTTGACAATCACCGTCTCAAGAAACTCATCATCATCAGGATTATTCTCACTATAACCGTCCACGACCACATAGTAGCAAGTCATTCGATTCTCCATGAAAGCAGGGTTCGGGCTGCCCGTATAAAGTTGCTCCAGTTTGATGACATTCTCTTTTTTGATGCCAAGCTCCTCGTCCAATTCACGGTAGAGAGCATCAATAGCCTTTTCTCCAGCGTCCACCATTCCAGAAGGGAATTCCGTGATCTCCCTGTTGATGCCATGACGGAACTGCTTGACCATCATGAAATTATCAGAATCAGCACCAAGTCGGACGACAGCACACACCCAATCAGGAGCCTGCATAGATATATATTTGCGTTCCACACCCTTCGGATCGATTTTCTTCGTTGTCACAAAGCTTCCGATCGGTGTTTTCATCACAACCTCTCTCTCCTTTATCTGCCAATTGTTCATACCATTCAAATTAATTGGTTTTCAATCACATTTCAGCGTGGTTCATTCTCCAGTCGATGGCTCTTTGCAAGTAGTCGACATAGTCTGGATTCTTGCACATACCCTTGCCAGGAGTGTCAGAAATCTTTGCGACGTCGCCACCATTACAAAGCGTCGTCTTCATAACGATATTAAGCGGTGGCACATCAGTGTCGTTGGCGATGAACGTACCGATACCGAATGCTGTCTTCGCTCTTCCCTCGAAATATTTCTTCAGTTTAGTGGCTTTCTCAAAGTTCAAGCTGTCGCTGAAGAGAAGAGTCTTCGTCTTCGGATCGATGCCAAGTTTCTTGTAGTGAGCGATGATCTTATCACCCCACTCGAACGGATCGCCTGAATCGTGGCGGACACCGCTGAACACAGTAGCGAACTCCTCGTCGAAATCACGAAGGAAGCAATCAGTAGTGATCGCATCTGTAAGAGCCGTACCGTTCTGCACCTTATACTCATTCACCCAAGCACGTAGAGAATAAAGATTAGAGTATGCAGGATTGATTGATCTGTTTCCTTGTCCGACGCACATAATCCATTCGTGAGCCATAGTGCCCACAGGGATAAGATTATATTTGCGAGCGAGGAAGACGTTGCTTGTACCAACAAAGATAGACTTATTGTTCATCTTTGCGTTTTTCAAAGCCATCACCGCCATCTCCTGACATTCAGCAGACAATCTGCGGCGTAGACCAAATTCAGAGAACGCGCCAAGCTCATAGATATCCTGCTCCAAAAGATTCACTTTCTCATCCAGTTTGCGACGGAATTGTTTCTTCAACTCATCATAATCGTAAGCCATACGGAAATATACCTCGTTGACGATAGCCAAAGTAGGGATTTCATACATGCTGGTGTTCAACCATGTTCCTGTCGCCTCGATATTCAAGCCGCATTCAGCCTGGTCGTCGATATGGAAATCCTCGAATCTAGGACGCCAGATACGAAGGAAATCAATATAAGAACCCTTAATCCATCCCTTCTTGACGATGTTTCCATTCTCGTCTTTTCTAGCTCCGATATTTCTCAGATAGCTCAACTCATCCTCCGTAAAAGTAAGTTTACAGTATTCCTGCAACTGACGTTTGATTTCCTCCACCATCTCAGGAGTGAATTTCACATCCTTGTTACGGCATTTGAAAGTCCAGGTTGTTTTATAACCGGGGAACTGGTGGAATATCGCCTGACCCATAGAGAACTTGTAAAGATCAGTCTCCAATAAAGATTTGATAATCGTATTCATAACTCCTTGTTTTTGGTTTCGTTCTTTAATTTAGTGTCAAAATTACACAAAATAAAATCAAATCCAAACAAATTCAATTATTTTTTCGGGAGGAATTGTTAATAAAATATAAAATGTTAGAGGGGGAATAATGAAAGAAGGCAAATTCATTATGAAATCTTTGACGAAACTACATAAAGAAAACTTGAAAACAAGAAATGTAGAGTGAGAGGTATAATACTAGAAAAGAGATGTGTAAAAAAGATTTGTTGATTTGACATAAATTAATACTTTTGTCATAATTTTTCATCAAAACAATGTCATTACAGGCTCAAATATTAAATACATTGGAAAAATCCCCGAGCATTACTTTACTCAGGGCAAGAAGATGTAGTCTTATTCTTGACTTTTTGATAGGTATATACGAAAAAGAAACTGCAATTTCATCAGAAAACATCCATAATCGGTTGGCTGATTACTTAAATGACAATGGAATAGAAAACGATGATGAGAACAAAATAGAATTATCTGACACATATGAAGAGAAGGCTGTCAAATTTATAAAAACATGGACTGACAGCGGTTTTTTGACCAATTATAAAAACGAGGATGGCGAAATTTATTATGAATTGTCATCGCATACAAGCAAAGTGATTGATTGGCTTTCTGGTTTAAAGCGTGAAGAATATATTGGTACCGAGTCAAAATTCAAATCAATCATTACCCAACTTAGAGAATTGGTTGAATATACCAACGAAGATAAAGAAAAGCGTTTGCAACTTTTGGAAGATAAAAAACAAAAGATTGAACATCAAATTCAACGTTTGAAAATTGGTGAAGATGTAAAGGTTTTTGAAGAATATGAAATTGCTCCGAGATTCAAACAAATCAACAAATTAGCAAAAGAATTATTGTCTGATTTCAAAGATGTGGACGACAATTTCAAAAACATTATCAAAGAAATATATCAAAAACAGATTGACCCCACACTCAACAAGGGCGGTATTTTGCAATATACGTTTGATGCTTTGGACGAATTGAAATCAAGTCCACAGGGCAGTTTTTATGCTTTTTGGGAGTTTCTACTTGCCCGTGAAATGCAAAACGAATTGGAAACAATGATTACCGATTTGTTCAAAACATTAAAAGACAGAAACATAGAAACTAACGACAACTTTCTTGACAATATGGTTTCTTACCTGTACGAATCAGGCAACAAAGTATATCAGACTAACGACAAAATGGCGGATAAACTTAGTCGCATTATTCGAGAAAATAACACTTCACGGTCTGATATCACCAAGCAAATAATTCAAGACATCAAGAATTTGTTAATTGACATTTCCAAGGAAAATGGGAAACCAGACATTTCACTTTCAATAGATGATGGTATTGACATAAATATCCCATTCGACCGCAAAATCACTTTCGAGCAATCTGAAAATATCGAATATAAAATAAAACCGATTTCAAGCGAACTTAATATCAACGATTTGAATGAACTCGGAAAAGTATTTAGCAATGTAATTATCGACAAAAAAATACTTGAACAGAATATCCGCACCGCATTGAGAAATAATGGACAAGTTTCTCTATCTGAAGTAATTGCACATAATCCTTTACAAAAAGGATTACCTGAACTTTTCGGTTATTTCGGTGTATTGAACCATTTTAAACATAAAACAATAAACGCCGAAAAACAACAGCCTATCGACTTCGATGTAGAACATAAAAAAAGAATACTAATCCCCGAAATAATTATTTCAAGATGAACGAAATAAAACCATATTCAAAAGCCGTAGTAAACTTATTGAAAAAGACAGTGGAAAAATCATCTCCAGTTTGGAACGATATTGTCAATTATCAATCTGGCATTCAAGAATATCTTTCTGTTATTGGATTAGAGTTGATTGTAAAGGAAGACGAAGGGTTTGCATACATCAAACAAATCGTTTTCGATGATGACACAACATTGAATTTGGTTTCAAGGCGGCAGTTAGGTTTTGATATTTCGTTGGTACTTATTGTATTGCGACAAATTTTGGAAGATTACGACAACAATCCGACCGAAACCCAATCATTCGACAAAATTATTACAAACAATGAAATTAAAGATGAGGTAAAACTTTTTTTGCCAGACAGTTACAATAAAGCAAAATTGGAGAAGGATTTAGATCGTTATATTCAAAATGTTTGTGAATTAGGCTTCTTAAAAGAAATCAAACGCAACAACGATGAAATAAGATACAAAATCCACCGTATTATAAAAGAGAAGGTCACACTTCAAGATTTGGATACGTTTAAGAAAAATTTAGAGAAATATGCAGGAACAATATGACTTATTCACCACCGATGCTGGTTCAGCAGGCTACCGACTTGACTATTTTGAAATCTTAAATTGGGGAACGTTCCATAACCGGATATACAGAATTGCGCCACAAGGCAACAACTCGTTACTAACAGGTGCCAACGCATCTGGTAAGAGTACGTTGATTGACGCACTTTTGACATTGCTCGTGCCTCTCAAAAAGGACAGATTTTACAATCAGTCGTCGGGTATAGAAAAAAAAGGCGATAGAAATGAAGAAACATATGTGCTTGGAAACTATGGAAATATTCAAGCAGAGGGAGAGACATCTGTAAAGACCCAACAACTCCGCGACAAATCCACATATTCAATCATATTAGTGTCTTTTGTCAACAATCATCAAAATAATGTGACATTGTTTCAAGTACGTTACTTTGTCAACAGCGAATTGAAATGCACATATGGATTTTCATACAAACCATTGACAATCGAAAATGATCTTTCAATATTCAACGGTAGCAAAGGTGATTGGAAAAAAATGTTAGATAAAAAATATAATTCCAATGCACCTAAACGTCAAATCGAGTTTTATGATTCTATCAAGGATTATACCGACCGTTTTGTTAATGCGTTAGGCTTGCGTTCCAATAAGGCTTTGACGTTGTTCAATCAAATTGTCGGCGTGAAAGTTTTGAACGATTTAGACGAATTTATTCGCAACAATATGCTTGAACAGCGAGATTCGGAAAACGCATATACCAACTTGAACGAGAGTTTTGCCACTTTAATGGGTGCGAAAACAAAGATTGAAAAAGTCAAAGAGCAAATATCACAGTTGAAGCCAATTGACCAAAAGGCCAATCAATTGGAAGATATTAAATATGCACTTGACGAATTGCAAAAAAAACGCGAAATGTCGGTTTATTGGTTTGCACAGAAGAATGTGGAACTTGCCAAAGAAAAAATATCAGAGCTCAATACCAAACTTGAAGATTTACAACAACAGCTCAATAAACTAAACGAGGAAAAAGAACAATTAAAAGAAAAAGAACGTGAACTGTCGTTATCGATAGAAGGTGATGATATTGGTAAGCAAATCAAAGCATTAAGCAACGAAATTGCTAACCTCGAAAAACAAAAGATTAACCGACAAAACAAACTTGATGCCTATAATAAAAAAGTAGCTGAAGTAAAATTGCCAGAAAATCCTTCTGAACAAATATTTTTTACCAACCGTGAAAATGCACGTTTGGCAAAAATTGATTGCCAGTCTGAGTATAATAATAAAAATGAGGAATTACGTTTGGCAAAAAACACGGCCGACAAAATAAGTGAGGATATTGATAAAAATATGTCAACACTTGAAATTATCCAAAAGAACAAGAACAACATCTCAGGCAAAGAAGCGGAAATCCGTGAACTGATTTTACAGAAAATTGGAGCAACGCCTTCTGAAATTCCGTTTATTGGCGAACTTATCAGAGTGAAAGATAACGAGAAAAATTGGGAAAATACCATCGAAAAAATCCTACACAATTTTGCTCTAAGGTTGATAGTCCCTGAAGAATACTATAAGAAGGTGAATCAATTCGTTAACTCCAACAATCTCAATGGACGAATTGTTTATCAACGTTATAAAAAGACAACATCATTGAAAGGATTTCAACACAGAGAGATGGCGGACAATTGTCTTCCAAACAAATTGGAATTTAATATAAAAAGTCCGTATTATGAATGGGTGGAAGATATAATTTACGAAAATTATAACTACACCTGCGTTACCGACTTAGAGGAATTTGACAAATACGCAGAAAAGGCGGCCACAATGGAAGGCTTAATAAAATCAGTAAACAATAAACACGAAAAAGACGACCGCAAGCATATCAACAGCCGTGAAAATTACATATTAGGTTGGGAAAATAAAGAGAAAATGGCCTCTATACGTGCCACAATTAAAGATTTACAAGAAAAACAAAGGCAAAACACAAAAAACATTCGCGAAATAGAAACAGAACTAAAATCAATCAACAAACGAAAAGAATTATTCGATGATATTTTCAAGCTTTTCACCAATTTTGACGATATAAATTGGGAAGAATATGCTAATAAAATACAAGAAAAAACAGAAGCAAAAACAAAATTAGAAGCTGCCAACAACAAAGTTATAGCATTGCAAGAACGTTTAAGTGTTGTTCAAAAGGATTTGAAAACATTAGAAGACGAAACAATAAAAAACAAGGATAAAGAAATTTTCCAAATAGAAAACATCTCTATTGTTGATGCCAAAAAACGACTTTCCGACAATGAAGCATTGCTAAATAAGTTGGGCTATGTTGATGTTTCTGCTTTTGAATCCGAGAATTCACAATGTCATGTTGTCGATTATGGCAATATCGGAAATATACAAAATAGTTTTCAATCAGAAATTGCACAGCAAGAAACAGCAAAGAAAAATGCAAAAAGCCAAATAGAACAAGAGGTTGCCACATTGATAAGGAAATTCAAAAACCCGTCGGAAGACATTACAAACAAATTCAAGGATTGGCGTTCAGACGTGCATACTCTGCCAGAAGCCGAAAATATACATCTTATAAGTGAGTACCAAAAGTTTTATAATCGTTTGGTTAACGAGGATTTAGTTCGTTTTGAAGATCAATTCAACAATTACCTACAGGAAACTGTAACAAATAAAGTTTCTGCTTTCAGAATGTTTTTTACCAATTGGGAAAAATCCATAAAAGAAACTATTGATATGCTTAACAAATCCCTAAAAGAGATTGATTTCAGCACATCACCTTCAACCTACATTCAACTTGAGAATACAAAAAAGATCAACAATGACATTGCTGAATTTCGCAAAAAATTAGATGACGCAATACCAAATATACGAGAAGTAAATTCCAACATTGATGGCAGACGCCATCACTTTGAGACAAAAATTCAACCTCTTATTGCCAATCTTCAAGATGAAACATGGCGAAAAAAAGTAATGGATGTTCGTAATTGGTTTTCTTATAAAGCCGAAGAATATTATAAAGAAACGGAACAAAAATATAAAACATATCAAAGTATGGGACAGCTGTCAGGTGGAGAAAAAGCCCAACTTACATACACTATTTTGGGTTCTGCCATTGCCTACCAATTCGGACTTACAAAAGACGGTTTGCAAGCAAACTCATTACGTTTTATAGCTATTGATGAAGCATTCAAAGCACAAGATGAAGATAAAGCCAGATATCTTATTTCTTTGTGTAAACAACTGCATCTACAACTCTTGGTGGTAACGCCAAGTGATAACATTCATATTGTTCAAGATGACATTTCATTTGTCCATTATGTTGAACGAAATGGCAATGAATCACGTATTTTCAATATGACAATTCAACAATTCAAACAAGAACGAGAAAAATACCAAGCTGATGATAACTCCAAATGAAATAAAAAAGAAAGCCGATAATAAGTACACGGGGTATTTACAATCAATTGTCAAAGGTATTTCGTTTCAGCCTATTACTATTACCGGCGACAAACGTCCTAATAATGACACTGCTAAATTTGAATATGAATTAACCGAATTAATTAATCAATCGAAAGAGAAAAAAGGATATGGTTATTCGGTTGAATATCAAACCATTAAAACAAAACAGCACGGAGAACAAGACATACCAACAGCTATTACATTTCAACTGGAAGACGATTATCTAAAATACATAAACAAAGAAAAAGAAACAAAAAAATTTAGAACGGATATTACAAACATAACAGAATCCTTTCCTGAATTGAAAGATTGGATTTATAAATATCCAAACAAAGTTATTGAAAACGACTGGGAAAGTTTACTGAAAGTATGCAAATATTTCAAAAGAACACCAAATCCACATCTTTATATCCGTGAATTGCCCATTAATGTTCATACCAAATTTATTGAAAAAAATAAGGGCATTATCAAAGAATTGCTTGACATTGTTATTTCAGATCACATCAACGAGGAAGAAAAACAATTTGAAATCCGTTTCAATCTTAAATTCGATGAACCAAGTATTCGTTTTAGAATATTAGACATAACTGTCAGTCAATCTTTATTCAATGAAATAACAGATATTAGTGTTCCTGTTAGCCAATTCCAACGACTGAACCTACCCATAAAAAAAGTATATATAGTAGAAAACAAAATAAATATGCTATCGTTCCCAATGAGAAATGATAGTATTGTTATTTGGGGACACGGTTTTGGAATAGAGGTGTTGAAAAATGTAAAATGGCTCAATAGCAAACATATTTATTATTGGGGTGACATTGACGCACAGGGATTTGAGATTTTATCACAAGTAAGAACTTATTTCCCTTCGACTCAAAGTTTTATGATGAATAAGGAAACTTTTGACCTCTTTAACGAAAATGATAAAGGCACAAAGTCAAATGTGACAACAGATTTGATGTTAACGAAAGAAGAAAGACAACTATACGATTATCTTAAAAAAAATGATTTAAGATTAGAACAAGAAAAAATCCCTTTTGAATACGCAAAGAAAATAATATTCGAAATAGACAAAAGCATCTGATGAATAATGAGGAAGAGCCAGAATTCCTAGATTAAAAACATCCATCACTCTCCCCTATCACACGAATTTGAAATCCTCATTTTCGTGTGATAGGAGTCCTTACTCATGTTTTATAATTTCCCAATGGCCGCCTTTGTCTGGACCAACGCGGCGGATGATGCCACATTCCTGTAGCTTCTTTATATTTTTCTCCACACCGCGACGAGACAAGCCAACAATTGTAGTAAGTTCTTTTACAGTCACTTTCGGATTTTCCGCTATCTGTTTAATTATTTTCTCCACACTTTTCTCCACACTTTTCTCCACACTTTTCTCCACACTTTTCTCCACACTTTTCTCCACACTTTTCTGCGAACTTTCTACGACATTTTTCTGGACGCTTTCTTTTCTCTCGTCACTATTTCCCTCTTCAGTCGATTTAAGAAATATGTCTATGTCATTATGCAAGTGCTCAATATGCAACTGCGTCATGCTATCGACAAAGATGCTGATATCTTCATTATTTCTTGTGTCAACAAGTGCCTGGATATAAGATATTTTGTCCTCTTTGAGCACTCTCACTGGCAAAAGGTCGTATTCCATTTGCAACAAATTCATCAGCAAACGGCTGGTACGTCCATTGCCATCTGCCCATGGATGAATGGTCACCAATTCGTAGTGAGCCCAAAAACTGAGTTCGTAGAGAGCACAAGGGTCTGTCTTGTCGACCAAAATGCGACGTTTGTTAAGTTCATCGCAAAAAGCGGCTAGGCGTGACGGCACTTTCAGGTATGACATATACGACGGACCTCCAAGCCCAGCACTCACATTCAATTTGCGTAACTCACCTCGTGCCGACGAAAAACTTCCTGTCATTGTGTTGTATTCGCTTCCAGTATGTTCCATTACTTTAGCAGCCAACGATATAAGCCAATCCACAGTTATAGGCTCGTGTCGTTGGACCCATTTCATTCCATATTCGTATGCGGTCTTGAGGTCGAGGTTCATCATCTGCTCCTGTATTGTACGTTTGCTGCTGGTGATACCCTCGTCGAAAAGGAGTTGTGCCTCCACTTCGGTCACAGTACTGCCTTCAATGGCTGTGGAATGAGCAATAATGGAATAGAGATAGAATTTTTGAAAATCTATCTGTTCCGAAATGCCCAAATCCCTATATTGATTCAGCAATGTAATCAGGGTCTCTTTGTCTTGTTGCGTCATAAACCTTTCTCTTTTTCTTATGCCGTAGCCAATACCTTAAATCATGTAAATATACGATTTATTGTTTTAAATTCCACATGAAATTCAAAAGAAGTCATTTTAATATAGAATAGCATGTCCAGAAAACAGTATCACACGAATTTGAATTCTTCATTTTCGTGTGGCATGAGTGGTGATGCCTTCCCAAAATCCATTACTATCACATTCCTCCCGTCGCCCCCATTTTTTCCCTTACATTCCTTGACATAAATGGAAATAAACATTATATTTGTTAAAGAAGGTTTCGAACATTAATTTTTTGAATCATGGAATCAATATCAAATATATTCTCAGCCGACATCATCAATTTTGCTGTTGTTGCATTGATGTCATTAGTGATCGGGTTGTCACAGAGAAAATTATATGAAAAAAACAGCGACATATTGCACACATTTGGTTCCGACAGGACATTCACACTGATCGGCATATTAGGTTATGTGCTTTTTGTTGTCGGAAGTGGTAGTCTCACTCCTTTTCTTTATGGAGGAGCGACATTGACATTGCTTCTATGCATCACGTATGCCCACAAACTGTTCATACGCCAACGGACAGGAATCACGTCGATAATGATTGCCTTGCTCACATATTGCATCGCACCCATTATATATAAGACATCCATGACTATTGCCATTCTCATGGTGGTGACGGTGCTCGTTTTGGCGGAAATGAAAGACAAATTCACAGAGTTCACAAAGAAGATGAACGACGAGGAATTTATCAATCTTGCTAAATTTCTGATTATCGCTGGTGTAATCCTTCCAATCCTGCCTAAAAATGAATTGGTTGAGGGAACAGGTCTGACACCCTACTCTATCTGGCTAGCCACCGTCGTCATATCGGGAATTTCCTACATAAGCTATCTGGTGAAGAAGTATCTGTTTCCAAACGGAGGAGTCATCATCACAGGTATACTTGGCGGAATATACAGCAGTACTGCCACATGCATAATTTTGGCGAAAAAAGCAAAAGACCGCACAGATGACTTGAAAGAATACGTGGCGGCAATCTTTTGTGCTATCACGATGATGTATTTCAAGATCTTTATTCTCCTTGGAATCTTCAACTATGGTCTGATGATTCAATACTGGTATTTGTTTGCCATTATGATTGTCGCATCAGCTGTAGTTGCATTCTTCTTCTATCGTCAAAAGCCCAAGGCAGGAGAAGTTGGTGCAGAAGTCAAAATTGAAGATGAGGAAGAAAAGAATCCATTGGAATTCAAAGTCGCAATTCTTTTTGCTATTCTGTTTATCGCATTCACATTAGTGACAAACTACGCTCTTGTCTATTTCGGAGACAGCGGTTTGAGAATTCTATCAATCATAGTGGGTGTGACAGATATCAATCCATTTATCATCAACTTGTTCCAGGCGCAACACAATGTATCAGAATCGCTTATAATTTTGGCCGCATTCCAAGCGATCATCAGCAACAACGTCGTAAAGATGTTCTATGGAATGTTCTTTTCCGGCAATAAATTGATGAAAGATCTATGCATCGGATTTGGTGTGATATGCGTCATCAACATTCTACTTCTTATCATCGCATTGTAAAGTTAGGACGTTCAGCCCTTAACAATCCTCGACACTACAACCAAATATTAAATAATTTTGAACAGATTCTAAAAAAATTGAGTAATTTTGCAGCAAAATAAAACAATTTAAGATGAGCGACAAGAGATATGCTATGCGTGGAGTGTCGGCCGGAAAGGAAGACGTACACAACGCGATCAAAAACATCGACAAAGGAATTTTCCCTAAAGCATTCTGCAAAATCATCCCAGATATTTTAGGTGGAGACGCAGAATATTGCAACATTATGCACGCCGACGGTGCTGGAACGAAGTCATCGTTAGCATATATGTATTGGAAGGAGACGGGAGATTTGTCAGTGTGGAAAGGCATTGCACAGGATGCGTTGATCATGAACATCGACGACCTACTTTGCGTTGGAGCGACAGACAACATCTTGGTTTCATCTACAATTGGAAGAAACAAGCTTTTGGTGCCAGGAGAAGTGATCAGCGCCATCATCAACGGCACAGACGAGCTTCTTGCTGAGCTACGTGAGATGGGAGTAGGTGTTTACGCCACAGGTGGAGAGACAGCTGATGTTGGCGACTTGGTTCGCACAATCATCGTGGACAGCACCGTCACTTGCCGTATGAATCGTAGTGACGTGGTCAACAACGCAAATATCAGGCCAGGCGACGTGATTGTAGGTTTGGCGAGCTATGGTCAGGCGACATACGAGAAAGGATACAACGGAGGTATGGGAAGCAACGGTTTGACTTCTGCCCGCCACGACGTCTTCTCAAAATATCTTGCAGAGAAATATCCAGAGAGCTACGACAAAGCAGTACCAGAAGAGTTGGTATACTCAGGAGGTTTGAAATTGACAGATTCAGTGGAAGGATCTCCAATCGACGCAGGCAAGTTGGTTTTGTCGCCAACACGCACATACGCGCCTGTAATCAAAAAAGTGCTCGACGAATTGCGTAGCGAGATTCACGGAATGGTACACTGCTCTGGTGGTGCCCAGACTAAGATTCTTCATTTCATCGACAATTTGAAAGTAGTCAAAGACAACATGTTTGATGTTCCGCCATTGTTCAAGACAATACAGCAGCAGAGCAACACTGAGTGGGCTGAGATGTACAAGGTGTTTAATATGGGACACCGTATGGAGATCTATCTTGACAAGAAGAACGCAGACAAGGTAATTGAGATTTCAAAATCGTTCGGAATCGACGCAAAGATCATCGGACACTGTGAGGAGTCTTCAAAGAAGGAGCTGATTATCAAGAGTGAGTTCGGAGAATTCCGTTATTAATCAAACATAGTAGAGACGTGGAGGCATTTCCACGTCTCTGTTTATTAATGCAGTCCGAAAAAACATTCCACTCATATTTCACCATTTTTTTGGACTAATATAGAGAAAAACATTTTAACAAAAATTAAATATTTTTTTTGGAGAGAAATATGGAAATCTCCAAATATATTTAATAATTTTGTAGCCAACAAAAGAAATAATTAACACAAAAATTAAATAAAATATGGGAACAGATGCATAATATCAAAAAAGTATTCAACTTCACTAGAATATATTTAGGTAGTTGTTTGGGTACTACAGGATCAATATGTTCTATTGCAGGGTTAGTAATGTGTTTTAGTAACAACAAAACAGCCATAATAATTGCATTATCGATTGTTATTATATGTCTACTTATCATTGTTTTTCAGATAATAAGAGTAATCAACAAGTTTATTGATGAGAATTCCTCTGAAGATTACAAGCGAATATCCACCTTTCTAATCTTCAAATCCAACGATGGAGTGAAATCTACATTTGAAGTTTACCGCACGATACAATGCAAAAGGTTGTTTCTCACAGAAATACCATATAATTTCAAATGGACAGGCGCAATTCCACCCAAAATCGAATCAGTATCACAAAAGATTAGTCCTCTGATCCACAACGAAAACAAAAACGAATGGGACGTAGCGAAAATAACATTCAATCACCCATTAAAATACAACGAATGCACAGTAATCAGTATAAAAACGACCAATGAAGACACAGACAACACAGCCAAGCCATGGATAAGTTCACGTCTCGACACTCCTATAGAAATGCTTGTTTTTAGAGTTTTATTGTCTTACAAAAGCAAAGAATACGCAAAGCCAGCATATTTCGAAAGGAAAAAGATCGTGTCTCAAATAGATGGGGATTTCGAGTTCGTTGAATCCGTGGAATTTGACAAAGATCATAAGCTATATTATCACACAAAAACAAATCCAGAGCCAGGCTATATTTATAGACTGAGGTGGGAGAAATAAGTCGGACACAAACAGACTAATTCTCTGAAATTGACAGAAATATGAATTGGAATGACGTCATAGTTTTACTGCAGGCAAACGCAGATGATGATTATCGGGATTTCTCAATCAAACTGAGTCCCGGAGTGACAGCCATGTATGGCGTAAGATTGCCCATTCTCAAACAGATAGCCAAAGATGTCTGCAAAGGAGATTGGGAAACGACGCTAAAAGAAGCCACCGACAACAGCATCGAAGAACTGATGATCCAAGGCTACATCATCGGTTTTGCAAAAAGCGACTACGACACTTTAATCAAACATGTCGAGAATTTTGTGAAGAAAATCAAAGTATGGAGTGTATGCGACACCACCGTCGCAACATTCAAATTCGTACGAAAAGAGATGCAGAAGACGTGGAACTTTCTCGACTTTTATGCAAAAGATGCTGATGTATGGAACCGTCGTTTTGCGGCAGTGATGATGCTAAGCCACTTTATCAATGAGGAATATATCGACAGAGTATTGGAGAGGCTATCGTCCATGTCGCCATCCGGATATTACGCTGAGATGGGAATAGCGTGGGCAATCCAAGGATGCCACTCAAAATTCCCAGAAAAGACAAAAGCAGTCTTAGAAAAGAAAATTTTAGCTAAAGAGGTGCAAAACAAAGCAATACAGAAAATATGCGAGTCGCTTCGCACTTCTAATGAAGAAAAAGATATTCTACGGACACTAAAAATCATAGAAAAATGAAAAAGTTCAGATTCGTCATTCTCGGAGCAGGAAACATAGCCGAGAAATTCGCCAATGCAGTAAGCCTTATCAATGATTGCGAAGTTGCGGCAATAGGAAGCCGAAGCGCAGAAAGAGCGGAAGCTTTCGCGAAGAAATTTAATATAGAAGCTTCATTCGGCAATTATGAGGAGATGCTAGACTCCATCCGTCCAGACGCAGCCTATATTGCGACGACACACAACACACATGTTAAGCTGATCAAACTTTGTATCGGTAAAAACATTCCTGTAATCTGCGAGAAGACAATGTGCATGAATGCAAAAGAGGCGGAGGAAGTTTGTTCTCTAGCAAAGGAAAAGAACACATTTCTTATGGAAGCGATGTGGAGTCGATTCCTTCCTGCCGTGAAAAAGGCAAAAGAATGGATTGCAGAAGGTAAAATCGGCAACCCAGTCATGGCACAACTTCAGATCGGAAACAGATACCAGTTTGCAGCCGACAACCGTTTCTTCAGCAAAGAGTTAGGTGGAGGAGCCGCGCTCGACCTTGGAGTCTACGGCTACCAGATCACCACATTCCTTGTAGGTGAGAAGGTGAAGGACGTCAATTGTCAGGCAAGATATTCACACACTGGTGTAGACACAACAGATCATATCTCCATGCGAGTAGACAACTGCCTGATAGACATCACAGCCACTATTGAGACAAAAATAGACGAGAACCTCATCGTCTACGGAGAGAAAGGAAAAATCACATTACCTCATTCCCAGTGGGCTGACGAATGCATTTTTGAAAGCATAGACGGGACAAAAATAATTTTCTCCGACAATGAGACACAAAATGGGTTCGTCGGAGAAATCCAGGAAGTGATGAAATGCGTTCGTGATGGCAAAAAAGAAAGCAGCGTCGTTCCTCATTCGTTGACAATCAACTGCTCAAAAGTTTTGGATATGATAACACAGAAATAGCAAAGAATTCACACACAAAAAACGAGTGTCCAGATTATCTAGACACTCGTTTTTTTATATCACATTTCTAAGTAAGAAAGATTACTCCATTACATAAATGAGTCAAATTCATAGTCCTTCTTCATGCGATAAGCCAATCCTGTGACTACAGCAAGGACTTCACCATTCTGGTTCATCACCTTAATGTCGCAATACGGCAATTTATAATGGTTCACCACCTCCGTACACTCAGCATAAAGATGGTCTCCCAACTGAGCAGACTTGATGAACGTTATGGTATTGGAAATACCCAACGACAATATGCCATGGCAATTAGAGACAGCAGCAAAAGCAAGATCTGCCAAAGTATACATCACCCCACCCTGACAAACGCCTGCAGCATTCAAATGATTTTCTTTCACTACCAGCTCTGCACGAGCAAAACCTTCACGCACTTCCGTCAGTTGAGCACCTATGCTCTGAGCGAATTTGTCGCTACTGTTTAGCCGTTCAAGTAACGTCGCCATTAATGATTCTTCTTAAAGGATTCTATACGCTCTTTAAACAACGGCTCCTGCTCCTTCTTGAAGAAAGATGTGCAGACACGGACACCCTGCTCATTAGAACCCATTGTATCTAGCGGGAATACTGCTATTCCATAATACATAAGTTCACGAGTCAATTCCAAATCATTCATGCCCGGATACTGCACAGTGAAATAGAAACCGTCAGCCAATGGTGCTCCCATATCATTGTCATAAACCAGATAGAAGCCATTAGCAAGAAGCACATCCTTCATGAATTTGGCACGACGACCGTACTCCTTCACATCGTCCAAGAAATTGTAGCGTCCTTCACAAGCAGCCTCCATCAAAGCAGACATCGCATGCTGAACACTATGAGTCGTGCCACTTGATAATGTATACATCAAACGGTTGCAGAAGAAGTTACCGAACTCTCCGACTCCAAATTTGTCTGCCAAAGGCTTGTATACACGTTTGTACAACTTATTGCTGATACAAGTGACTCCGATTCTCTGACCTGCATAAGAGAATGCCTTAGATCCAGAAATCCACAAAACATAATTGTCTGTATACTTAGCGACAGTAGCCTGATAAGGAGCCTCATATGGATGAGACAAATCACGACGGAAATCCATAGCAAAATAAGCCAAATCCTCCAAAACAATCACGTCGTACTTGTCTGCCAAACCAGCGATTCCCTTCAACTCCTCCTCTGTGAAACAAACCCAAGACGGATTGTTAGGATTAGAATAGACAATCGAATTAATGTTTCCAACAGAAAGAATCTCCTCCAACTTTTGGATCAACGCGTCGCCACGGAAATCATGGATGTCCAAACCGTTATGATTCAAGCCAATAACGTCACATTGAGTCGTCTGCACTGGGAAACCAGGCTGAATAAACAGAACCGTATCTTTTTTTGTACCTGCACAAGCATGGTGAATTGCCATAAATGACGCGAATGTGCCCTGCATACTACCTGTTGTAGGAATACAGCAAAGAGGATCTATATCGACCCCTATGAAAGCCTTCACAAACTGAGACGCAGCATTTTTGATACGTGGTATACCGCCATTAGGTGGATAAATAGTGGCGCAACCATTGGCCAAAGCCTCCTGCTCAGCCTTCAGTGCAATTTCCGATGGTTTAAGACCCGGAACGCCCATCTCAAGATGAATAATCTGCTGACCTGTCTTCTCCTCCAACAAACGAGACAATGCCTGTATGTCACGGATCGTCGCATGAGAGAAATCACCCAACGCCATAGAATTGATGGCATCAGTGACTATTTGATAATCTAATGGTGTAGTCAATTTTAATAAATTTGTTTAGTATAACATAAAAAGGGAAATCCTAAAGAAGGATTTCCATAAGAACTAAAGGGGAGCTATAAAGCCCCCCTATAATTATCAGCCTTTGAAATTACGCTTATCATTCACATGCTTAGCCTTACCAGTTGAGCGCTCAATAGCTCCTGGAGCTAGAATATGAATATTCGGTTTGATACCCACAAGACTCACGATACGGTCGTAAAGTGGCTTGATATAAGGCATCTGTTTTGCTGGGTTTGGAGAATAGAATTCCTCACGAAGCTCAACATCCAAATCGAAAGTATCCTCGTTATTCTTACGGTCGACTGTGATGAAATAGTATGGTGTGTATGTAGGGAACTCAGTCAAGACAGTCTCAATCTGAGAAGGGAAGACATTTACACCACGAATAATCATCATATCATCTGAACGTCCCAAAATACGGTCCATGCGGACAGCTGTACGGCCACACTTACATGGCTCATAGATCAAACGAGTCAAATCACGAGTACGGTAGCGAAGAATTGGCATAGCCTCCTTGCACAACGATGTGAAAACCAACTCTCCGAACTCTCCAGGAGCAACAGGCTCCAAAGTGTCAGGATTGATGATTTCAGGATAGAACATATCCTCCCAAAGGTGCGTGCCATTCTGATATTCACATTCGCCTCCGACTCCAGGACCAGACATTTCCGTCAAACCATATATGTCAATCGCTTTGATACGAAGTTTTTCCTCCAATTCCTTACGCATACCTTCAGTCCAAGGCTCAGCTCCGAAGAAGCCGACACGTAGTTTCAACTCGTCAATGCTAACCTTGTCACTTTTCTCGATGCACTCAGCCAAGTGCAAAGCGTATGAAGGAGTACAGCATAAAGCCGACGTGCCGAAATCCTTCATCAACATGATCTGCTTCTCTGAGTTTCCTGCAGAGATTGGCAACTGAATAGCTCCGCGCTTGTTAGCTCCATCATGAGCTCCCAAACCACCAGTGAACAATCCATAACCGTAAGCAACCTGGACAACATCACCCTTACCTACATTTCCAGCCGCCAACACACGAGCCACACCTTCTGACCAATTTGCGATATCATTGTCTGTATATGTATCCACAACCGGTTTTCCCGTCGTACCGGAAGAAGCATGGATACGGCGTACGTCAGTCATTGGAACAGCCTGCAATCCGAAAGGATATTCATCGCGAAGATCATGCTTTGTCGTGAAAGGCAACTTGCTAATGTCATCTATACTCTTGATATCGCTTGGCTTAACACCAAGTTCATCCATTTTTCTCCTATAGAATGGCACCTTCTCGTAACAAGTCTTAACAATCTTAACAAGACGCTCACTCTGTAATTTGCGCATGTCTTCACGACTCATGCACTCAATTTCCGGATTATGTATCATTTTTGTTTTATGATGATTTTATTTGTTATTTCTTAGACGCTTCCACACCACGGTCGAAAGCTCTCAAGTTAGCCTCTACAACAGCATCTCCCTTACGAGCGAAAATCACACTGACAGCCTTACGCAACTGTTCCACAGTCAAGATGCCAATATAAGGTGCAGCCATTCCCAAAAGCACCATGTTAGCGCTCTTCGCACTCTTCAACTCAGCGGCGATAGCCTCAATGTCAAGCTGAACGTTAGGCAACGTGTCAAGTTCACTTTTTAAAGCAGCCTCATCTGGATAATTTGGAATGTTGACGAAAGGCTTATTGCTTGTTACAATGATTCCGTCGTGTCTCAAATAAGAGATGTAACGGAGAGCTTCCATAGGCTCCATACTGATAATGACATCCGCCTCTCCTGTAGGGATCTGGTCGCTCCAGATAGGGTCTGTCGACAATCTTAGATTACTCTGAACGTCACCTCCACGTTGGCTCATTCCGTGAACCTCCGCCTGCTTCAAATAGATGCCAGCCTCAGTAGCAGCTTCTCCTATGATAGTTGCGATAGAAAGGATTCCCTGACCTCCCACTCCGCAAAGTATAATATCTTTTTTCATTTCTTACTCTTATTTATTATTTTGCTTTGCACGTTCACGGGCATGGCGTGCTGCAACCTGAATACATTCGCGACGAGGAATGATTACACTCACTCCCTTATAATTAATCTCCTCACGTAGGATTTGCGTGATCTCTGGCATATTCTTTGGCAATGGCACGACCACACGCACATGATCAGGATCTACACCCAAGCCAAGGCAAATAGCCTCATACTTGTTCAATCCAGCGCTATCCTGTCCTCCAGTCATACCAGTAGTCAAATTGTCGCTGATGATAATAGTGACGTTGCTGTTGTCGTTGACGGCATCCAACAATCCTGTCATACCGCTATGTGTGAAAGTAGAGTCGCCAATCACTGCGATAGCTGGCCAAAGTCCTGCATCTGCGGCACCCTTTGCCATTGTGATGCTGGCTCCCATGTCGACACAACTTGCCAATGCCTTGAATGGAGGCAATGCGCCCAATGTATAGCATCCTATATCACCGAACACACGTGCGTTCTCATATTCCTTAACCACTTCGCCCAATGCTGTATAGACATCACGGTGTCCACAGCCCTGACACAACTGAGGTGGACGACCTGCCAAATTTTTAGCTGGCTTGAATAGTGGATTGTTCTCTTTTCCTAATCCTAAAGAAACATTATCTGGATTCAACTCTCCTGTGCGAGGAAGACGACCTGTCAAACGGCCCTCAACCTTGTATGAAGTGTCGACCAATTTCTTGACCTCTTCCTCTACAACAGGCTGTCCATCCTCAACAACCAAAATCTCTGAGCAAACCTCAGCCATCTGCTTGATACCCTCAACAGGCATTGGATACTGAGTAAGCTTCATGATCATATAATTGTCCTCGTTGTCCTTAATGCCATTCAAGGCCTCGCGGACATAGTTGTAACCGATTCCGCAAGCGACGATACCGATCCATTTTCCCTTATCACTATTATTAATAGTAATAATGTCGTTTGTTGAAGACTCACAACTTGCCTTCATCATATCGTTCTGCTTGTCGATCAAATCCAAATAGTTGCGACGAGCATTGCCAGGCAAAAGCACCCAGTGAGCATTGTCTGTAGCAGGATTCAATTTGTTTTGGTCGGCAGCCTTCTTAACTTCTACAGCTGCGCGGCTATGTGCCAAACGAGTAACAACACGAAGCAACACAGGCTCCTTAAGTCTTTCTGAAAGTTCGAAAGCACTGCTCATCATGTCGTAAGCCTCCTGCTGGTTACTTGGCTCGAAAATAGGAATCATGGCAAATTTACCATAGAAACGGCTATCTTGCTCATTTTGGCTCGAGTGCATCGACGGATCGTCAGCCGCAAGAACGACCACACCTCCATTGACACCAGTAATAGCACTGTTCACAAAAGCATCAGCACATACGTTCATTCCTACATGTTTCATGCATACCAACGCTCTCTTGCCACAATAGCTCATTCCCAACGCCGCCTCCATTGCAGTCTTCTCATTAGTACACCAACGGCTACGAACGCCTCGCTCTATAGCCTCCTTATTAGTTTGGATGAACTCCGTGATTTCAGTGGATGGAGTACCAGGATAAGCATAAACGCCACTTAACCCAGCATGTATCGCGCCCAACGCAATTGCTTCATCACCAAGTAAAAGTCTTTTTTCCATTACTGATTTATATCTTTTTATTAATTTTCATTAACCAAGTTTTCCTATTTTAAAACACAAAGATAATCATTTATTTACTATTTTCACTAAATAGCGTCCCATTAATTTTTTCGCAGTCGATTTCATGGCATCCAAATCACGCTTCAAATCTGATTCTCCGCACACTGGAATTCTGAATTTTCTGACAAAAATAAAAACAAAACCGACAATTTTCAAATCAAAATTTCTATCTTTGCAAATAGATTTTGTGAAACCTGTTGAGAAGCTTTGATATCACCTTATTAATGATAAAGAAACCTCTGGAAAACAGCCACAAACATCAAAATAGCGAAAAAGTCTGCTGACATGCGACATTTAAACTTAAAACATATTCTAATAATACATTATTATGCGAATTAACATGAAAAAAATTACTACATCATTATTAATGATGGTTTTAGCTCTACCGTCTACCCTTTCGGCGTTGGAACTTGACAAGGATGGGTATTATCTGATTCACAATGCGGATGAATTGGTGCAATACAGAGAAGCCAGCGAAAAGAAATCTGGAATAAATGGCCGACTTGCCGCAGATATTGACCTTAGCTCAGTGTGTGGTATCATCAACGGAGACACAATCAATTGGGAACCCATAAATTTCCCCAAAAGTTCATTCGACGGTGCAAACCACACAATCTCTAACTTTTACTACAACGCTCCAGATTCCAGCAATGTAGGATTCTTCAAAGAAATAAAACAAGTGAGCAACTTGATCCTAAAGAATGCCTATGTAAAAGGAAACAAAAACGTCATTGGATTTGCTAAAGCGAAAAAAATTAACAACTGCCATTTCGAAGGAATTGTTGAGGGAGGTGATAACATAAGCGTCATGACATGCGACACCCTAACCAACAGTAGCAATTATGGATGCTGTTTTGGCAACGAAAATGTTTTCGGAATGATTGCCAACAAATATGTTGAAAATTGCTACAATAGAGGCGACATATACGGAACTAAGAAAACCGCTGCATTTAGAAGTGAATATCTAGGAGATCAACGTAATCTTTATAATGTCGGAAAAATAAGATCTGACATAGAAGAAGATGGTATATCAAACAGCAGCAGTATCTCATATTGTTATGTGTTAGATACATTCTCTACTTCTTTCGATAGAAATAAAAACAAAAGTGAAAGTTTTTACATTTTCCCTTTATCAAAATTTAATGATGGTAGCGTGGCTGATTCCCTCAACAAATATGTGACCGTTCATCCGAAATCAGACAACAATTGTCAACTTCTATCATGGGGTCAGGGTAAAGACGGATTTCCTCATTTCGAACATGTTGACTTACAGCCAACTGAAAATCACGTGGTAGAATTCACAGGTGCATACAAAGGTTTTGAAAGAATACAGAATGGATCTATCACACTACCAAAATCAACAGATCCTATGTATGAGTATGATTTTGAGACTTTTGATGGCACAGAATTAGATAAAGACACTATCATTGACGTTTATTATTCTTTTAACACAACGTTGCAAAAAGATACTGACGGATTCTACCTTATCAAGGATGCCCAAGACCTAATCACATATAGGGAGTTTGTGAATAAAGATTTGCCAATGGATGGTAGACTTGCTGCCGACATCGACCTCAGCACTGTTTGCGGTGAAAAGAAAGGCAGTTGGACTCCAATCTATGCTGGTCGTCAAATTTTTGACGGTGCCGGACATACAATCTCAAATCTATATATATCAACATATGGAGATCATAGTCCATTTGGGATTGCTCTATTTGCCGAAATTGAAGTTATCAAAAACACAACTTTGAAAAACGCATACGTAAAAGTGTCAGATTATTATAGCACATCCCCAGCGGCTGGAATCGCAGCATATTGTACTCTAATGTACAATTGTCATTTTGAGGGTATAGTCATAGGACAAGACGAAGCAAGTGCATTAACCTCATACTGTCATGAAATTGTGAATTGTAGCAATTATGGTTTTTGCATGACAGAGAACTCATATTATTCAGACTGTAATTGTGATAAAAATGCATCAGCATGGAATGCACATCAAGTAATAAATTGCTATAACCGTGGAAAAATCATCTCAAATGGTATTTCTTCAGTCTGCAATTTTGGATCATCATCTATCAGTTCAGCCAATTTTTATAATGCAGGAATACTAAAAGACACAATCAGTGTACTTATGAGCAAAGAAAGTTCAACAGGCAGAAATTCCGTGGAAAGCTGTTACAATCTGAAAAGAAAAGGAGACATCTACAAAGACTCGATAGCTACAAATTTGGATTTATCTTCATTCACAAGTGGAGCAGTAACCGACTCTCTAAACGACTATGTATCTCAAAATAAATACGAATTGAATTTTTTTGAGGATAGAAATTCGAGAGACATAGAAGATATGCCTAAAATTGAATTACTCTCATGGGTACAAGGTGAAGATGGTTTTCCTCGTTTCAAAAATGTAGATCTCAAGCCTACAAATGTCTACATAATAAATTTCGTCGGTGCATACAACGCAAAAGTAATTTCTTTTGACGGAATTGTAGAACTGCCAAAGCCTGACATTGAAGGCATTGATTATGTAATGGAGAATAGTTTTGACGGTAAAAATATCACATCAGACACCATTGTCAGAGTATCTGCCGTAACAAACGACTCTTTTAAACTTGCCAAAGACGCTGACGGGTTCTACCTTATCAACAATAAGAATGACCTTCTTTACTTCAGTGCAGCAGTCAATAACGGTGCGACAAAACTTAACGCCCGTATGACCAACGACATTGATTTGGAATACGAATTGGATGATTTTAACAATTGGAACCCTATCGGCTCGTACTCTACTCATTCCACTCATCACGGCATGGATGAGGTTTTCTCAGACACGGCATCTTACGAAGGAATCTTTGATGGTGCAGGACATACAATCAGCAATTTATATATAAGCTCAAATCAATGTAACTATAAAAATGCAGTGTTGTTCCTTTCTATAAAGAACGCCACTGTAAAAAATCTGGTATTGAAGAATTCATATCTCGGTTCTGAAAAAGAGACCGCTTTAATCGGACATGCTGAGAACTCAACCATCGTCAACTGCGGAACTGAGGCTAATTTTATAGCTATAACCAATAGTGATATCGCAGCAATATGTGGTTCTGCATGGAATTGCAAAATTGAAAACTGCTACAATATCGGAAATATCATGGATGATAGAAGAGAATACCCTAATTATGCATTTGTCGGAGGTGTCAAAGGAGCAAAAGAAAACCCTACAATTGTGCAGAACGGATATTCTATCATGACCTCTAACAACACCAAAGAAGAATACCCAATCCTATTCTGCAGCGAGGACATCGTAAACATATCACACTGCTACGTGGATATAGACTCGTCGCCAGCAGTTGTGGTTAAGGCTCCTGTAATTGGAATTTCCGACGACGAGCTAAAATCTGAAAAATTCGTAAACAAATTGAACCAATGGGTCGACTCTATGAATGCCGCTCAGTCTGAAATCGTCTACTACAAATGGGAAATAGATTCGAATGATGGTTATCCTAAATTTAAGAAGGGTGATGTGACTGATGCCAACGACAAGATTCAGTCAACACAAAATGAATTGACAATCTATGCTGTCGGAAAAGATTTGTATATCCAATCTTCTGAGAAAGGACATGCCACAATCTTCGACATAAGTGGAAAGTCTATAGGAAGCATCATCTATGACGAAGGATTGACTACCGTTTCAGGATTATCTAGTGGCGTTTACTTGATTGGCGGCACAAAAATAATCATCAAATAAAACGTCCTATTGACAAACATATTTTCTTATTTAGATAAATCAATGAAGGGATGAGCGGTCTGCTCATCCCTTTTTTTACGAACTTAAAGAACACACTAATTGTCAGAAAAATCTAAATTCGAATAAATCCCCAACGTCTACACTATTTAACACATATTTATTCCATTATAAGAAAGCACTATAAACTAAAATTTATTATTTTTGCATTGATAAAAATCAAAAGCAATGAAGAAGGCACTAAAAATTTTCGGAGGAGTTGTGGCGGCATTGGTTGGCCTAATGCTTGTATCTCCTATTTTATTGAAAGACAAAGCGAAAGACATAGCTTTGGAAACCATCAATGGAATGTTGAACGCGGAGGTATATCTCGACGATGTCTCCATCAGTTTCTTCAAGAATTTTCCTAACGCGAGTGTGACAGCCGAGAAATTCGGAATCATAGGGAAAGACAATTTTTCCGGAGATACTTTAGCCGACGTGGGTGAGCTTACTGTTGTGGTAAACCTATCTAGTTTGCTGTCAGACAGTTACCAGATCAACAAAGTACAGATAAAAGACGCATATCTCAACGCTGTAGTCGACACTCTCGGACGTGCCAACTGGGACATCATGGCATCAGACTCTACTGAAGTGGCTGAGGAAGACACATCTTCATCCGCTGTCAAACTTGCCCTTGAAAAAATCTCTGTCGAGAATCTTAACGTGAAATACAACGATATGCCTTCACGTATGGTGGCAGCTCTTGAAAAAGTAGATCTCAACATGAAGGGTGATCTTGACCTAAGTCTCACTACCCTTGCCAACATCGACGAATTGACTGTGAAAGCTGGAAAAATCGGTTATGCCGACTCTTCTAAACTTGCAGCAAACGTGGAGAACTTCAACATCGAGATGAGCGGAAAGCTAAGCGACGCTGTATCTAAAATAAAATCCGAACTTGGAATTGAAAAAGTCTCTGTACGCCAGAGCGGAATCCCTTACTTGTCGGAGGCTAACGTAAAAGCCGACATCAACGTGGAGGCTGACCTCGACAACAACAAATACACATTCGGACAAAACAACATCTCCCTTAATGAAATCAGTGCCTCATTTGATGGTTTCGTCCAGCTGATCGACACTGTCATCGACATGGATATCAAACTGGCGACTCCTAATATCGAGTTCAAACATATCCTTTCTCTTATCCCAGCCATCTACGCTAAAGATTTTGAAAGCATCCAGACTTCTGGAAAAGTAAATCTTGCAGCAGAGGCTAAAGGAAAGATGTATGGCGACGTGTTGCCTGCCTTCGACGTGAATCTGGGAATCTCTGACGCAATGTTCAAATACCCTGATCTTCCAAGTGCATTGAAAGATATCAATGTGGCTATCAATGCTAAGAACGACGGCGGAACAGCCGACAACATCACCGTCGACATCAACAAATTCGGCTTCAACCTTGCTGGAAACCCATTCAATATAACAGCAAAACTTAAGAGACTTATCTCAGATCCTGACTTCGCATTCTCTGCAAAGGGATTGATCGATTTCCAGAAAATCAGCGAAGTGGTTCATATCGACGACGCTAAACTCCAGGGAAAACTTTCTGCAGACTTAGACGCAGCCGGACTGATGTCGTACGTGGAGAAAGAGCAGTTCGACAAATTCAAAGTGGACGGTGCTCTTGGATTAAGCGATTTCGTATTGACAATGAAGGATTTGGAATACAATGTCGAGATCGGAAAAGCTAACCTTGACTTCACAACTCAAAATGTCGGACTTGACGCCAACCTGAAACTCGGCAAGAGTGATTTGGCTGTGACCGGTAAACTGACTCACTTCCTACAGTATGTGCTTCGCAGTGAAGAGATTCAGGGAGAGTTGGCAGTCAACTCGTCTTACATGAATATTAATGAGCTTATGGGTGCTCCTGAAGAGAAGGAACTTGAAGAGGCCCCTGTAACAGAGTCGGAAAGTCCACTCGTCATTCCTAACAATATCGACTTCAAGATGAATGTGGGAATGAACAAAATCATCTATGACAAAATCGAAATCGACAACTTCAAAGGAAACATCTCTTTGAAGAATGCTGTGGCAAAATTAAATTCTTTGTCGGCCAACACAATGGGCGGTTCATTCACAGCAAGTGGAGAATTCGACGGTAGAGATTCTTTGAAACCTCTTGCAGCTGCGGATGTCAACGTCAAAGAGATGAATCTAAGCGAAGTGTTCACAAAAGTCAGAACAGCCCATCGTCTTGTACCTCTATTCTCCGACGCGACTGGAAAATTCAGCATGTCTGGACAATTCTCATCCGCAATCAACGGAAAAGACCTTTCACCTATCATGCAGACAATCAACGCCAAGGGATCATTCAAGACTGCCAACATGGGCTTGACAAATGTGCCAGCATTCACAAAAGTGGCAGACAAAGTCGGCCTTTCTGCTTTGAAGAATCCACAGGTGAAGGATCTGAACATATCATTTGTGATCAAAGATGGAAAACTTGAAATTGACCCATTTGAGACATTCATCAACAATGCCACTTTGAACGTGTCCGGATGGTCTGGTTTGGACAGAACATTAGGTTATGTCGCAAAAATTGTCCTTCCTCAGGAAGTGCCAGGCAAGGCTGGCAAAGTAATCGACAAAGTTGGTTTCGACGTAAATGTCGGCGGTACATTTGAAAAGCCAGAAATCAAGATCTCTACAGCCAGCATGATCAACAATGTAAAAGAAAAAGTCACTGAAAAAGTGACTGAGAAGGTTGAAGAGGCCAAAGCTAAAGTCAATGAGGAGATCGAGAAGCAGAAGGCAAAACTGATCGCAGAGGCTGAAAACCAGCGTGCCAAACTGATCGAGACCGCACAGAAGAGCGGAGACAAATTGGTGCAGGAGGCTGAAGAGCAGTCGGCTAAATTGCAGAAAGACGCAAAGAATCCTATACAAAAAGCCGCAGCCAAGAAATCCGGCGATCTATTGGTGAAGAAAGCAAAAGAGAAGTCGGCTCAACTCGTGCAGGAGGCGACAACAAACGGAGACAAAATAGTCAACAACGCCAAAACTCAGGCAGCTAAACTGGATACCAACAACAAATAAATAATGGCAATATCGGTATTATTAAAAAAAGAGTTTTCTTGCTTTTTCGCATCAGCCACAGGCTATATCGTAATCGGAGTCTTCTTGCTGATGACGGGATTGTTCTTGTGGGTGTTTCCAGGAGAATACAACGTTCTTGACAGTGGATATGCCAACATCGACGGTTTGTTTGTGATGGCTCCATGGCTATACCTGTTTCTTGTGCCAGCGGTGACGATGCGTCTGTTTTCCGACGAGAAACGCACTGGCACTATAGAGCTGCTGATGACACATCCGGTAAGTAAACTTGAGATCGTATTGTCTAAATATTTTGCAGGCGTATTGCTGGTATTATTCTCGCTTGTGCCGACGCTGGTATATTTCTTCTCTGTATGGGCGATGGCGGATCCAATCGGAAACATTGACACTGGAGGCATCTGGGGATCGTTCATCGGGCTATTCTTCCTTGCCACAATCTATGTCGCAATCGGATTGTTCACATCTTCATTGACAGACAACCAGATTGTCGCATTCATCTGCGCGGCACTACTGTCGTTCGCATTCTTCTACGGATTTGATCTGATCTCTTCACTGCTCATCAGCGGTGAGGAGCAGACACTTGTAAGTTCACTCGGAATCAGTTCACACTACGACGGAATGAGCCGTGGAGTGATCGACAGCCGTGACCTTCTATACTTCATTTTGGTGGACGCAGCATTCGTCTACCTAACAAAACTAATCCTAAGCAAAAAGAAGTAATGATATTCTGGCGATTCGACGACGATGTTGAAATCATCATCTGGAAGACGGATGAGAGTGTTGACGAGACACTTCTTTTCTTTGCTCCCGAGATACAGGAGGTGCACAGAGAAAAACTTGAGTCTATCAAATACGAGAAGCGTCGTAAGGAATACCTGTGCGCTCGTCTGCTTATCGACATCATCGCTGGTGAAGGCCAACGGGTGGAATATCTGGAGAGCGGCAGACCATATCTTACAGACTGCCATAAAGAGATCAGCATTTCCCACACTAAAAATTATGTTGCCGTCATTGCCGACGACGACAAGCGTGTTGCAATCGATATTGAAGTGTTCGGGAAGACGGTGGAGAAGGTGAAAAACAGGTTCTGCACACAGCAGGAGCTGGAATATCTGTCGGAAGACGACGATATTCGTTCGCTGCAGCTGCATCTTATATGGTCTGCCAAAGAGACCGCATACAAGCTTCTTGATGAAAAAGGAATCTACTTCGAGGAGCATCTGCATGTGTTGCCATTTAAATTGGATAAAAACGGAATCATGCACTGCAACGTCATCAAAGACAACACAGTGAGAAATATCAAGATGGCTTACAAAGTGTTCGACGATTTCGTAATGGTTTGGGCTGTAGGTGCAATTTCGTATGGTTGCCAAGATGATCATCAATATGACAACTAAATTCCATATTTTCAATCCGGAACACGATTCCGCACTTGCTTTGGAAAGTGGAATCTACACTCCTAAACCACAGATTCAACAGTTTGCCAAAGACCTCAGCACTTTGCCACTATGGTATTCCGACGAGGAAGACAAAGTGATCCTACCTGAGATTTCCGACCAAGAATGGATCAATTCCGTCGGCAATATCATTCCAAACATAAAGGATAAAATCGCGTCGACTGATGAATATAAACATTTCCAAGCCCCCAAGCGGCTGATGCCATGGGGAATAGACAACACCGTCTGCCGGCTAACAAACACCACTCAAATAGACGGCGAGAATGCAGACGACTTGATAAAAAGAACCAAAATATTGTCGAGCAGAGAGCAGACACAAGACGCTCTCACACGTCTGAAAGAAAAAGGATTGTTTGACGGATTTGTGTCGCAGAAAATCGACACCGTCGACAAATTACGAAATATCCACAAAGAGTTTGGGAAAATCGTTGTGAAAGCCCCATGGTCAAGTTCAGGCAGAGGAGTGCTGTTCATCGACGAGTTTGATGAGAAAGAGGCGAAACGAATAGAAAAGATCATTGAAAGCCAAGGATTTGTGATGGCAGAGTCGTTTTTTGAGAAAGAGATAGATTTCGCCATTGAATTTGAAGACATTGACGGACAATGGCAGTTTGCGGGCTATTCCCTATTCTCCACCGACGAGCATGGAGCTTACAAACAGAATCTTTTGGCATCCGACGAAATTCTGAAACAAGAGATCTGCCGACATGCGGATGCAGACAGACTCGATAAGATTGTGGAATTCTATTGTCAATATTTTCAAGGAAAAAGCAGCGAATTAAGAGGCAATAAGATAATCGGAGTAGACATGATGGCTGGCAACGGACGCATCCATCCGTGTGTGGAGATCAACGTCAGGCATACAATGGGAATCGTCGCCAGAAAGCTATACGACAAATATATAGAGCCAGGCAAAACCGGCTATTATGCGATCATCAGGCAGAACTCCACAGACGATTTGAGAAAATGGAATGCAGAGCAGACGCAAGCATTCCCGTCTACAATATCCGACGGCAGAATCGCCAAAGGATTCATAGTCCTCACACCGATTGAAGAAAAGACAGTTTTCCAAGCGTATGCAGTGGTGGAGTGATATCAGATGCCTGGAAGGCAATACCGAGTGAAACGAGTGTAACCGGGCACGAAGTGTCCGGCATGTATGCTATCACGACCATCTCTGCCTGGAAGGCAGTACTTATCCCCCGAGACTCCGTCACGAGTTTCTCTCGCTTCGCTCGCTAACGTCTTTCAGACGGAGAGATCCGCAGGGGAAGATTTCAAATCTGCCAGATTATTCAATCAATAACATCAGATGCCTGGAAGGCAATACCGAGTGAAACGAGCGTAACCGGGCACGAAGTGTCCGGCATATATGCGAGCTCGACCATCTCTGCCTGGAAGGCAGTACTTATCCCCCGTGACTCCGTCACGGGTTACTCTCGCCTTGCTCAATAACGTCTTTCAGACGGAGAAATTCGCAGGAGCAGATTTCAAATCTGCCAGATTATTCCATCAATAACATCAGATGCCTGGAAGGCAATACCGAGTGAAACGAGCGTAACCGGGCACGAAGTGTCCGGCATATATGCGATCTCCACCATCTCTGCCTGTAAGGCAGTACTTATCACCCCGAGACTCCGTCACGGTTTTCTCTCGCTTTGCTCGGTAGCGTCTTTCAGACGGAGTTTTGTAGGGAGGAGATTTACGATGGAAAATAATGACTCTCAACAAAAAAATCCACCATTCCTTTGTCATAAATAAAAAAACAATTATTTTTGTAATCGATATGACCGCTCACGCTTCCCATTGAACAGCGCACCAGAGCGGTCTTCGAGTATTATAACAAATCCATTTTGAATATTTCAAATATATGCAAATCATTTATCGTCATAATGTCCATATGACGATAGGATATCAACATGCACCTCCATTTCGAAGATCTCATAAACCAGACGGTGCTTCTTAGTTATGGTTCTACTCCACTGCCCATTACGATCGCCTTTCAAAGGTTCGGGATGACCAGTACCAGTCTTCGGATGCTCTTTAAGTTCATTTATAAACTTATCTACCTTTCTGTAGGCATCTGGCTCAGAACGTTTTAACTTCTGAATGTCTTCTATAGCCTTAGGAGAATAGACGATCTTATACATTATCCAATCCTCTTTAGAAAATCATCTAACGACTCATCTGGCAACATCTCAACTCCTTCTCCACGACGGATTTGATCCCTTGCCTCATCAATACGGGCAAAGAACTCTTCCTCTGAAAGGAGTGTCGAATCATTATTTTTTTCTGCCACAAGTTTACGTAGATATTTGACAGCCCGTTTCAACAGGTTTTCATCCTCAGCTATGATACTCATATTTCGAAGCATTTCGGCATTCATCTGTGTTGCAGTCATATCATTATTCTTTAATATTTTAACAAAATTAGACAAAAAAATCATAATAATCAAAAGACATAGCAATTTTCACAAATGCAAATCTTATTTCTTCGATAAAATCACAGTCCATCGTATGAGCAGGTTTGAAACCTGCCCGCATTTTTATGCCTGGAAGGCAATACCGAGTGAAACGAGCGTAACCGGGCACGAAGTGTCCGGAGGAATGCATGCATGAGAAGCCCTGCCTGTAGGGCAGTACTTGGGTATTGTCTTCCAGACAAAGTCTTTTGTATATATCATGATTCCCGAGACTTCGTCACGGGTTACTCTCGATTTGCTCACTAACGTCTTTCAGACGGAGAGATCCGCATGGGAAGATTTCAGATCTGCCAGATTATTCCATCAATAACATCAGATGCCTGGAAGGCAATACCGAGTGAAACGAGCGTAACCGGGCACGAAGTGTCCGGAGGAATGCACACATGAGAAACTCTGCCTGTAGGGCAGTAGTAGGGGTATTGTCTTCCGGACAAAGTTTATTGTATATATCATGATTCCCGAGACTTCGTCACGGGTTACTCTCGCCTTGCTCGCTAACGTCTTTCAGACGGAGAGATCCGCAGGGGAAGATTTCAAATCTGCCAGATTATTCCATCAATAACATCAGATGCCTGTAAGGCAGTACCGAGAGAAACGAGCGTAACCGGGCACGAAGTGTCCGGAGGAATGCAAACATGAGAAACTCTGCCTGTAGGGCAGTACTTGGGTATTGTCTTCCAGACAAAGTTTATTGTACATATCATGATCCCCAAGACTCCGTCACGGGTTTCTCTCGCCTTGCTCGGTAACGTCTTTCAGACGAATAGTCTATTTTATCATAATTATGCACCTATTGGGGGTTCATCGAACTCCCATTAACGCAAAAAAGACGGAGATGTCTCCGTCTTTTTCATTATCAATAGATTTTAATCTTTTATCAATTTCATTTGCTCTCAAATCCTTTTCTAAGGAAATCCAAAAGCAGATTTTTCTTTTTCGCTATCTCCAACGCAAATTCGCCACGGATATATGGCAATTCCATTCCTTTCAACGCACTTTGCAACACCAATGCCGCAAATGCAGGGTCTGGCACGTCCATCGTCCCGGCTGCCTTTCCCTCCTCCAACAACAATCGTAGATAGTTTCGCTCACTGAAATCCAAACGTCTTCTCACTCGCTCCACCAAATTCTGATTCTGGAAAAACTCTGCAGTCAGGCCTCCATTTCTAATCACAATATCCCGCACTGCATCCAGACGGACGTAGATATAATCCGTCAGTCTCTCCATCGGCGATTTCGCAGGATTTGTCAGCAATTGCTTCAAATAATCACGTAGGGCAAGGGTCTCGGCACGGATCACTGCGTAGAACACCTCGTCCTTATTCTTGAAATAAGTGTAAAGTGTACGACGACCTTTGTTTGCCGCATTGGCAATGTCGTTCATCGATGTGTTTGCATAACCTTTGGTCGCAAACAACGTACGAGCCACATCTATCAATACATCCTTAGTATCCAAAACCATTTCCCTCTGATTAGTAGTTAGTATTTCAATTCCTAGAAACTGTTTGATTTTGTTCTCTAAATTTAATAATCAAAACTAAGAGAACTTAATTTATAATGCTCGTTCTTGTGAACTTGCAGAAGATAATGGGGTTAGGACGTTCCGTCCTTAACAATCCTCAAATATATTTTACAGTTTCTATATATGATTTATTTAGCCATATCGTTTAATAAGACGACGGTGTGCACGGCCACAACACCTGCAGTCTCTGTGCGAAGTCTGCTCTGCCCCATCAACACTGGCTCAAATCCATATTTCAATGATTCTTTCAGCTCTGCCGGACTGAAATCTCCTTCTGGTCCGATTAGCACAACAACATCGGAACCAGGTTTGTACGACGAAGACAAATCCGTCCGTTCTGAATCAGACATACAATGAGCTATGAATTTCTGCGTCTCCTTGCATTTTGAGACAAAAGAAAGCATACTCACCGGTTCGTTGACGACCGGCAAGTATGCTTTTTTAGATTGTTTCATCGCCGAAACAGCGATTTTATCCAAGCGATCCTTCTTCACGATTTTTCGTTCGGAATGCTCGCATATAATCGGAGTTATCTCATCTATGCCGATCTCTGTGGCTTTCTCTACAAACCACTCCAATCTCTCGATATTCTTCGTGGGAGCGATCGCAATATGCAGACGGTAGGGACGTTTCTCAAATTCTGAAAAAGACTCTACTATCTCCACCCCGCAACGCTTATGATTGGGATCAGAAATTCTCGCTTCATAATACCCTCCCTTGCCGTCGACAATCTGCAATGAGTCTCCTGCTTTCATTCTCAACACTTTGATAGCATGATTGGATTCCTCCTCATCAAGCTTAAGTGTCGAAAGAATATCGGGTGCGTAAAATAAAGCCATAGATGTTATAGATTAATTACAATTACTTGTAAATTGCTTTCTTTCCTGCAAGAAGAGTGTTCTTCATCAAAGAGCAGATAGTCATTGGTCCGACACCGCCTGGCACTGGAGTGATGAAGCTGCACTTAGGAGCGACGTTCTCAAAATCAACGTCTCCAGTCAACTTGAATCCAGACTTAGTCTGAGTGCTTGGCACACGAGTTGTGCCGACGTCGATGATCACAGCACCGTCTTTCACCATATCAGCAGTCAAGAACTTAGGTGAACCCAAAGCTGCAATGATGATGTCAGCCTGAAGAGTGATCTCCTTTAGATTCTTAGTACGGCTGTGGCAAACTGTCACTGTAGCGTCGCCAGGGAATGCCTTCTGCATCATCAAAGACGCTACTGGCTTACCAACGATATTACTACGTCCGATCACCACACAATGTTTTCCGCTTGTCTCAATGTTGTAGCGTTTCAAAAGCTCCATGATTCCAGCTGGAGTGGCTGAAACGAAAGCAGGCAAACCGATGCTTGTACGGCCCACATTGATTGGGTGGAATCCATCCACATCCTTATGATAGTCGATTGCCTCGATCACCTTCTGCTCTGAGATATGCTTTGGCAATGGAAGCTGGACAATAAATCCGTCTACATCAGGATCTTCGTTGAGCATCTTGATCTGCTCTAGAAGCTGCTCCTCTGTAATATCACTTTCAAAACTTAGTCTTGTAGACTTGAAACCACACTGCTCACAAGCTTTTACCTTGCTTGCAACATAAGTCTCACTACCACCGTCGTGGCCAACAATAATCACAGCCAAATGAGGTGTTTTACCTCCATTCTTTTTGATCTCTGCGACCTCAGCTGCAATCTCTTGCTTGATCTGGTCAGCGACTGCTTTTCCGTCAATTAACTGCATAGTATTATGTGTCTAATTATCTACAAAATTATCTTCCGAATGGCAATTTCCCCTTATGCTGAGTCACCATTCTCATCATTTTCTTAGTGTCCTCAAACTGCTTTAGCAATCTGTTGACATCCTGCAATGATGAGCCACTACCCTTAGCTATTCTCTGGCGACGTGAACCGTCGATGATGCTTGGGTTGGAACGCTCTTTCGGAGTCATTGAATAGATGATTGCCTCAATACCCTTGAATGCGTCATCCTTGATGTCGATATCCTTGATTGCCTTGCCTACTCCTGGGATCATAGATGCCAACTCCTTCAAGTTACCCATCTTCTTGATCTGATTGATCTGGCTCAAGAAATCGTTGAAATCGAAATTATTCTTCTTGATCTTCTCCTGAAGTTTGAGTGCCTCCTTCTCATCGATCGCTTTCTGTGCTCTGTCGACGAGGGAAACGATATCACCCATACCCAAGATACGTCCGGCCATACGGTTTGGATGGAACACGTCGATTGCATCAAGCTTCTCACCTGTACCAATAAACTTGATTGGTTTGTCGACAACCTGACGGATAGACAATGCTGCACCACCACGAGTATCACCATCCAACTTTGTAAGCACAACTCCGTCGAAATCCAAACGGTCGTTGAACTCTTTAGCTGTGTTGACAGCATCCTGACCTGTCATTGAATCGACAACGAACAGAGTCTCCTGCGGTTTGATTGCATCTTTGATAGCGGCGATCTCCGTCATCATCTGCTCATCGATAGCCAAACGTCCGGCTGTATCGACGATGACAACATCACAGCTGTTTGCTTTTGCCTCAGCAACCGCATGCATTGCGATTTCAACAGCGTTTTTATTGTCTGGCTCACTATATACAGGCACACCGATCTGCTCACCAAGCACCTTCAACTGGTCGATAGCGGCAGGACGGTAGATATCACATGCTGCAAGAAGAGGACGCTTGTTCTTCTCTTTCTTAAGCATGTTGGCAAGTTTTCCTGAGAATGTTGTCTTACCTGAACCCTGCAAACCAGACATCAAAATGATAGCAGGATTACCCTTGATGTTGATATCAGTAGCGACGCTACCCATCAACTCAACCAACTCGTCGTGGACAATCTTGACCATCATCTCTCCCGGTTTAACGGCTGTAAGCACGTTCTGACCAAGAGCCTTCTCCTTCACTGTGTCTGTGAAAGTCTTTGCGATTTTATAGTTTACATCGGCCTCCAACAATGCCTTGCGGACATCCTTCAGAGTCTCAGCAACATTGATCTCGGTGATTTTACCCTCACCCTTTAATATCTTGAACGACCTTTCGAGTCTTTCACCTAAACTTTCGAACATAATATGTATTCAGTTTACTTGATTTCCGTTTGATTACTTAGCAAAACTTACCGCGCGTGTCTCTCTGATGACAGTGATCTTAACCTGACCTGGATAAGTCATCTCATCCTGGATCTTCTTTGCGATTTCTGCCGACAATGTTTCAGTCTGCTTGTCGTCGATCTTATCAGCGCCTACGATTACACGCAACTCACGACCAGCCTGGATAGCGTATGTCTTGATAACTCCAGGGTAAGACAATGGAAGTTTCTCCAAATCATTCAATCTCTTGATGTAAGCCTCGACGATCTCACGACGTGCACCTGGACGAGCTCCACTGATTGCGTCACAAGCCTGAACGATTGGAGCAAGCAACGTCTCCATCTCAATCTCATCGTGGTGAGCACCGATAGCGTTGCAGATTTCTGGTTTTTCCTTATACTTCTCAGCTATCTTCATACCAAGGATTGCGTGTGGCAATTCTGGCTCCTCATCCGAAACTTTACCAATATCGTGAAGCAAACCAGCACGTTTAGCCTTCTTTGAATTCAAACCAAGTTCGGATGCCATCACAGCACAAAGATTAGCAGTCTCACGTGCGTGTTGCAACAAATTCTGTCCGTATGATGAACGATATTTCATCTTACCGATCAAACGGATCAAATCAGCATGTAGTCCATGGACACCAAGGTCGATAGTCGTACGGCGACCAGTCTCAACGATCTCCTCCTCTACCTGCTTCTTAACCTTGGCAACGACCTCCTCGATACGAGCTGGGTGGATACGACCGTCAGTCACCAACTGATGCAACGCAAGACGGGCGATCTCACGTCTTACCGGATCGAATGAAGAAAGGACGATTGCCTCTGGAGTGTCATCAACAATGATTTCCACACCTGTAGCAGCCTCCAAAGCACGGATATTTCTACCCTCACGACCGATGATTCTACCCTTCACCTCGTCACTGTCGATATTGAAAACAGTCACAGAGTTTTCGATTGCAGCCTCAGATGCGACTCTCTGGATTGTCTGGATAACAATCTTCTTAGCCTCCTTATTGGCATTCATCTTAGCCTCTTCCATGATATCGTTGACGTAGCTCATCGCATTTGTACGAGCCTCATCCTTTAACGAATTGATCAGCTGCTCCTTAGCTTCTGCGGCAGACAAGCCAGAGATTGTCTCCAACTGCTCCTGCTGGCGTAAGATGACCTTATCCAACTCACGACGCTGATCCTCGACCACCTGTTTCTGCTTGTCCAAAGCCTCGCGTGATTGGTCGGCACTCTGCTTTGCACGCTGCAACTCGCTCTGCTGACGAGCCAACTGCTCCTCACGCTGTTTTGCGCGCTGCTCAGCCTGAACTAACTTTTGATTTCGCTGATTGACCTGAGTTTCAAACTCACTCTTGTACTTGTTGTACTTTTCACGAGCCTCTAGATTTTTCTTTTCAAAAATCACTTTAGCCTCGTCCTCAGCCTTTTTGACGATATCCTCTGCACGGGATTTTAAAAGCGTATTGTTGATTACAAAAGCTATGGCAGCACCTATTGCCAAAGCCACAATCGCCACAATTACAATAATCAATATATTATCCATTATTCTTAATTAAATTCATTTCTCTAAACCAAAATTCTCATTTTGAGTTGCGACGAAATGATCTTTAAGGGTTTGGTAATCAGCTGTGTTTCAATAACACAACATCTAAATCAGAGTGTAGTTTATCCAAATTTTCCTCCAATTCTCTATCTGCGCCAATCTTCATCAACTTCGACACAGTAGCATCAATCAAAGCAAATCTCATAGCAGTCTCAATAGTCATATTCTTACTTTTGGACTGATATGCAATCAATTTTTTTTCTATTTCCTCTGCAGCCTCACGAAAATAATGCTCATTCCTAGGATCTACTTTAAGCTTTATTGTTCCGTTTGCAACATGTAAAGTAATTTCAATTTTATCCATTACTTAATCAAGGAAATACATTTATCTATTTTTTTTACCATTAGCCTTAAACGATCTCTTTCAGCTTTAGCTTGTTCTTCGTTGATATTCAATGACTTGACCAATTTCAAGTTGTCGTATTGGGATTGCAACCTGTCTTTTTCAACTGTCAAATCACGCAATTTCATTTCGATTTCGCTAATTTTTGCATTCAATTCCTTGTTTTTTTCGACCTCCGCCTCAAATCTTTCTATCAAGACTTTCACTTTGGCCTCCAAGGATACAAATTTATCTTGCTGATTCTCCGTCATAACACCAAAATTGTTGCGAATATACATATTTTTTTTGACAATTCACAATCATAAAGAAAATAATATGACTGAAATATGTAATTCACACAAAAATCAGTACAACACCATATACGTTGCCTCTACTTCATAATCCAGCTCATGATAAAAGAAGTTCCAAAAACTTAAAATTATTCCGCTCTGCTTTCTTTATTTCTAAAAGTATATTTCACTCCAACTTGTGCTACACCCTGATATCCATAACCAAACTCAGCAAATCCTCTCCAAAGCATTCCGCCTATCTCTATGCCTAATAGGGTATATTGTAAAGATGGACCTAAACGAAACGTTTTTTTACTATCAGATTTTGAATCTGCATAAATAATATTTTTCTCTAAACACAAACTTAATCCAAAACCTAATTTTCCATACATTGCCACATGAGTTCTCTTGAAATAGTTTATTATTGCTTCTGGCATAATGATAAATAAATGTTTATGTAAGTCACCCCAATAATGAATCGTTGTATTCACTGAAGATGAAAATGTAGTATCCGTTTCGGTATATTGTTTAATTTTCAAATTATTATACCCAACGCAGACACCTATTCCAGCTCTTTTTCCTAACATACATTCATAATGAATGTTAAGATTAATCGGTTTGGATTTCAACTCGGATCTATTTCCTATACATATAATAGTGTCATTATAATTATGATAATCATACAACTCTTGTTCATTATAATAATGATCTGTCGACTTGTATTCATCATGTATATATGTATGGTTATAAAATCCTACAGATGCGGAAATCCGATGCTCCGGTTGAGCTAAACAACTGAATGAAAATCCTATAAATAAAAGGACAACCAAACTTATTCTTTTCATAAATCTTCCGTTACTCTACAAATTTATTACTTTTAACAATCAAACATCTCTTCATTCCCCTACTCTATCTTCTTTCTTCTTGAAAGTATACTTCACTCCGAACTGGCCAATTCCCTGAGCACCATAACCGAATTCACCAAAAGAACGTAAGTTTTTCTTTCCTACTTCAAAACAGATCGGAGATCCTTGAAAATAAAAATGATGTTCCTTAAACTCTGTAATATCCGAGCGAGAAGTAAGAAACTCTCTTTTTTCAATATTGAATCTCACTCCAGCTCCAAATTTACTATACATAGAAAAGCGTTCCTTTTTGAACCAATAAACAGTAGCCTCTGGCATAATAAAAATTATATGTCTGTGGAGATATCCATTATCTTCTGAAACACGATTCCATCCTATATATCCATCACCATATCTATCTACTTTTTCGGCAGCGACGTATGACCATGACTCTTGATTCATTCTCAATTTATCATAACCTAAACAAAGCCCTATACTAAAATGATTTTTTAACGTACATTCATAATGAAGATTAAGATTGACAGGCAGAATCAACATATGCTCTTCCGTACGTTCATCTGTATCATTAATATCACGTGGGGATCGTTGGCAATCCTCTACATCTGTAAGGATATCTGCCAACGCATGATTAAATCCATGACTTAATCCACCAAAGCCAATCGCTATACGATGCTCAGGTTGTGCTAAACAACTGAATATAAATCCTATAAACAAAAAGATAATTAAGCTAATTCTTTTCATAAACATTCCGTTATTATTTTCAAATTTTATCATCAAAAACGAATTCTCATAATTAAAGTGAGTTCGACAAATTACAATCTGCAAATTTTCTACTTTCTTATAGAATTCTCACCTCATTTTCTCAAGAAAAGACGTAGCCTTTCTCTGTAACCATTGTGTCTCTGTGGTTTAATTAAATTTTATGTGTTCGCCTACGGCTCGCACGTTGGAAGGAGTTAGGACGTTCCGTCCTTAACAATCCTCTTTATGACACCCCAACTATCATTTTCTCTTTTTTTATTTCATCGAACTCACGTTAATTACAATACTGCCGCAAATTTACACAATAAATATTTGGCAACCAAACATTTTCATTATGACAGACAACTTTGGTAAAAGTATAGTCCTTCTCTGTAAAACTTCTGTCTCTGTGGTTATTCCAATGTGCTCGCCTTCGGCTCGCAATAAAAAGAGACGTTGCACGCAATAATAAAAAGAGACGTTGCACGCAACGTCTCTACATAGAATGAACAAAATTAATTCACAGTTGTATTTTCCAATAATTACGCATTACGAATTATAAATTACGCATTACATAATCATTTCGGCAATTTATATTTGTCCCCCGTAGTCTCTATAATCTGTTTGTAGAACCAATCGGAATATCCAGGTGACGAGATTCCTGCAGGCACACCCCAGCCGTTGTCGATAAACACGCCTCCTCGCTCTCGCTTGATATTTCCGTCGCAATACTTGACCATCAGAAACTCACCTAACTTCTTCCATCTTTCCATGGTGATATACGACTGGTTTTGAGAATATTCCGTCAAGAATCGAGCCGCAAAATCAGGGCTCTTGGTATATAACGACTTTGCCGCCTCCTCCACCACTTCCAAATTATCCTCAAACTTGCGTTCCAGCTCATCTTGTATCTTCAACACGTCTTTCGACATATATTCATAACGAGAATAGGTCAGATTGGCAACCCAATTAAACACCCAATAAGCAGATGTCCACGAGAATTCCAACAAACTGCCATTGCCTTTCCTGAAACACTCCGGCACCTCAGTAGTGGCTATATAAATAGGTATGTAGACGGTGAAGGTCGCATCGTCGACTCCATACCACAACACTCCGCCTACCATGTTGGGCAACCAGCTGCGCATCTGAGCTATGAAACTGAAAGCATTGTGTGGACCGGCTATCGGATTCTCATTGAAATACTTTGTGCCATCCACCTCCCATTCACGCGGTGCATAACGATATGAGGCTCCAAACGGCTCACTTCCCACTCCTGAATCTATCGCAAGCGGAGTGCCTTCGAAATGATCACGCATCAGGTTTTTCAACTCTTTCAATGAGATCTTTTTATCCGGCTTTATCCAAAGTGGAAGTCTCTCATCACTTTTTCCAAGAATATAATCCTGATACTTAGCCATTTGCGGAGAAAGCTTTGTGAAGACTGACCATACACGAGCATCACAAAAACGTCTCGCTGAGAAACTCATTGGATCATAAGCGTCGGAAAAACTGAATTCTTTGTTCTTTCCCTCAAAATAACCTTTCTCTCTCGCAAACGATATAACATCCTTCGAATATCTGCAATTCGCTCTGTCGTTCAACGGGAATGTCGTGATTCTTGAGTGATTGGCATGCGCGCTCACGCAATCGTCAGGCAGACGCATTGCCACCCACACCGCTCCTTTGATATCCGGACCTTTTCCAATCATCTCCATGATCCACAACTCGTTAGGATCAGCGATTGTAAATGTTTCCCCAGAACTGCGATAGCCATACTCATTCACCAAATCAGTCATGATCTGTATGGCATCCGTCGCAGTCTTACAACGCTGCAACGTCAAAGTGATCAGATTACCATAGTCGAGCACTCCACTTGTATCCACCAACTCTGGTCGTCCTCCCCATGTGGATTCCGTGATACACACCTGATGCTCATTCATATTTCCAAGCACATCATTGGTGAATGGCACCTGCTCCACTTTTCCCTGATATCCGTGAGTGTCCCATCCATAGATGTCAATCTTCTCATACTTAGAGTGTTGGGCTTTGGGATAATGCGTCAACTCTCCATACAAATAGTATGAATCCGCTGAATAGGTACATAGTGTCGACCCGTCAGTGGAACATTGCTTGCCTACCAAAATATTTGTTCCCGCATAAGCAGTGAAAGCACTCAGCAATGTAGAAACTATTGATACTATCCGCTTCATTTAGTACAAAATTTTCTTTTCGTAAACTCGCTCATTATTACAGTTGTCTGTAACAACAAACTTGAATGTCTTTAATGTATTGTCTTTCTCAACATTCTCCACAGACAAATTGCAGAATGCTGTTCCCGACTTCTGGTCATACTCAAAAAGAACCCACTTGCCGTCTATATAACCCTTATAAGATTTGATGCCAGACATTCCGTCGCCCATCTTCATCACGATTCTATTAGTCTGACGCAGGTTTTTAGTCTGAAGCGGACCCACATACGGCGGTGTGACATCTTTGAAAACTGCGAATTTACCAAGTTCACGCACTTTTGCCACCGCAAAACCGTCGACATACTTGCACAACGACACTCTGTTTATCAGATTCTTATTGTTAAGCGACACAACCACATATTTGTCTTTGTCTTGCAACTCATCTTTGGAAATCTTGATAGATAGATCCATAAATGTATGCACAGGAGTCAATGGATCTCCGATATTATAAATATTTGAATAAAATGTATTCGACGGAATTGTCTGAAAATCAACATCCTCATCTTCATACAATGCATTTTCCGGAGCATAAAGGACGACATCTTTCTTATCCAACATATTTGCTATGCCGGCAGTCAGTTTTTCACCTGTCGGCTTGACTTCCGGAGTTGTAGTCTCAACCTTCTTACCAACGACGTTGACAACCAATACATCTTTGTTTCCAAAATCATCCACCACCTCAAATTTCACTTCGTAGGTACGTTCCTCATTGATATTCAGCACTCCATTGTTCTTCAAATCATGGAATATCTTCAACGGAGTATTTTTTTCAGGGAACATCTTCATAAAGAATTCACCTGTACGTTGCTGTTGACGGTAGTCGATGAAACTGTTGAGAGCACGAGAGTCGACGAACTTCACATTACGGATGTCAACTTTGCTGTATAAATTACCGTCGACATACATAAATAAAGTACGAGGAGTATGGTGGAAACCAGTTCCCGACATAAAATCATACGATTTCAACGCAAAAGCGATGTTTCCCCAAGCACTGATAGTAGCCACTCCGTTCAATCGTCTCTCTCCACCAGCGATAACACGTGTATTATATTTGACAGAAGATTTCCCGTTTACTTTGCTGTTATTATCCATCGCATAGATTTTTGTGGCGTTGATTTGAGGGCGACGGCTGTCCTGCAATCCCCACACATCATTATGGTCGAATGGATTTTCAAGTTCACCTTCCGGCGAACGGAATTCAAAATGAAGATGAGGTCCACCGCTCGAACCAGTGTTGCCCGACCAAGCGATCTGCTCACCCCTCTCTACCTTTATCTCATTCTTAGCTGGGAAAATATCCACTTCAAACGACTGATTCTTTTCCTGCTCCTCACGCACACGTTTGCCGATAGCGTTAAGGAATCCGTTACAATGGGCATACAGAGAGACACGGCCATCAGCGTGAGTGATCTCCACTCTCTTTCCATAGCTACGAGGCTCGACAGTAATACGAGACACCCAACCGCTCTCAACAGCAAAAATTTTCTTATTGACATCACTGTTTGTGCGGAAATCAAGGCCGCCATGGAAATGGTTGCGTCTCAATTCCAAATAGCTGCCACTCAACGTGTTGACCTCTTCAAGTGGCTTAACATAATTACGTTGAGCGACTGTCAAAGATGTACTTGAAAAAAGCAAAAGGGATAAATATAATTGTTTTATACGCATAAGTCAGTTTGTTTTAATCATCAAAAAATGAATCAAACCAAAAGTGGATGTGAATTAATAAAAAGAGTGCACTTCAAATAGAAATGCACTCATACGTTTCAGAACAAAGGATTTATTAACCCTGAGCGTCCTCTGAATTCTCAGCAGCAGCCTCTGCCTTTGCAGCAGCCTCAGCTTCCTGCTTTGCAGCAAGAGCCTCTGCCTTCTTCTTAGCAACAGCCTCAGCCTTTGCCTTATTTACAGCCTGCTCTGCATCAAGACGAGTCTTAGCGTTAGCTGCCTTATCAGCCACCAACTTATTCTTAACTGCCTCTAGCTTGCTGTTCTTAGCGTTCAACCACTCGTTGAACTTCTGATCTGCGACTGCCTCAGAGAAAGCACCCTTAGCAACTCCACCTAGCAAGTGCTTCTTCAAGTATACGCCCTTGTCACTCAAGATGTTTCTTGCAGTGTCTGTAGGCTGAGCTCCGCTAAGAACCCACTTCAAAGCCTGCTCAAAATTCAAATCAATAGTAGCAGGATTTGTGTTAGGATTGTATGTTCCCAACTTCTCAATAAACTTACCATCACGTGGTGCTCTGCTATCAGCTACGACAATGTGGTAAAACGCGTACCCCTTACGTCCGTGTCTTTGCAATCTAATCTTAGTTGCCATTTTTTGATGATTTAAAATTTTTAACTGTGCAAAAGTAGCATTTTTTTTCAACAATTCAAACACTGACACAAAAAAAGCGACGGAATTTGCATCCCGTCGCCATATAATGCATTAAAATCACTTCAATTTTGCAATGTTTGCCTTCAAAGCTGATATTTTGCTTTCTGCATCAGCCTGCTTCTTACGCTCATTTGCCACAACCTCTGGTTTGGCGTTAGCGACAAACTTCTCGTTGCTCAACTTCTTGTTGACACTGATCAAGAATCCCTCAAGATATTTGATTTCATCTTCCATCTTCTTGATCTCCTCCTCAACATTGACATTGCCTGCAAGAGGAATCGTGATCTCAACAGTTCCTACCATGAATGTCTGGCTTGCTCCATCCACACCAGCTGCTGGCGTTTCAGCTATCGACTCTATATTTGCAAGTTTCTCTATGATAGAATTATTCTTGCTGTTGAATTCCTCTCCTTTATAATATAGAGTGAATGCCTCACGTGGACTGATTCCCTTCTCTGCACGGATATTGCGGACTCCAGCAATAATCTCCTTCGTCTGCTCCATTCTCTTCAAGCACTTCTCACAGTAGTCCTCAGCCTTTGGAAGCTGGCTGACCATGATGCTGTCTTTAGCATCACGTGTCTTGAGTGCCTGATAAAGCTCCTCTGTGATAAATGGCATGAATGGATGTAGAAGTTTAAGCAATGTCTCAAAATATGACAATGTCGCATCAAGAGTAGCCTTGTCGACTGGCTGCTGGTATGCTGGTTTAACCATCTCTAGATACCATGATGAGAACTCATCCCAGAATAGTTTGTAGACAGTCATCAAAGCATCAGAGATACGGTACTTCTCGAAGTGGTCGTTAACCTCTGCGATAGTCTGGTTCAACTTGTGGCCGAACCACTTGATTGCCATCTTAGCACTCTCTGGCTGCTCAGCTGATGCGTCAACGCTCCATCCCTGAACAAGACGGAATGCATTCCAGATCTTGTTGTTGAAGTTTCGACCCTGCTCACACAGTGCCTCGTCGAACAAAATATCATTTCCAGCAGGAGCGGAAAGCATCATTCCCATACGCACACCGTCGGCTCCGAACTTGTCGATCAAGCCTAGCGGATCAGGAGAGTTACCAAGAGATTTCGACATCTTACGTCCGATCTTGTCACGTACGATACCTGTGAAATAAACATTCTTGAATGGCATCTTTCCTTCATACTCATATCCTGCCATGATCATACGCGCCACCCAGAAGAAGATGATATCCGGACCAGTCACAAGATCTGATGTTGGATAGTAGTACTTGATTTCCTCGTTACCTGGATTATTGATTCCGTCGAACAAAGAGATTGGCCACAACCATGATGAGAACCAAGTGTCGAGAGCATCCTCGTCGCGGACAAGCTGATCTGCAGTGATATTTTCATATCCTGCTATCTTCTTTGCCTTTGCCAAAGCGTCCTCTACAGTAAGGGCGACGACGAACTTCTCCTCTTCTCCCTCAGCAGTTGGAAGGAAGTAAGCAGGTATTCTATGACCCCACCACAACTGACGCGAGATACACCAATCCTGGATATTCTCCAACCAGTTCTTATATGTTGTCACATATTTAGACGGATAGAACTTCAACTCACCGTTGACAACAGGAGGAAGAGCTATATCCGCAAAGTGTTGCATTGAAAGGAACCACTGCTTGCAAAGGCGTGGCTCAACAGCTGTATCCTGATTACGCTCTGAATAGCCGACCTTATTGTCGTAATCCTCAACCTTCTCAAGCAAGCCAGCCTTATCAAGGTCGACGGCGATCTGCTTACGTACAGCAAATCGATCCTGACCAACATACATTCCAGCAGCTTCAGAAATTGTTGCGTCTGGGTTGAAGATGTCAATAGTCTCTAGATTATGAGTCTTACCAAGAGCATAGTCATTGACGTCGTGAGCTGGAGTGACTTTCAAACATCCTGTTCCGAACTCCACGTCTACGTATCTATCCTCGATAACTGGGATCACTCTGTTTACCAACGGAACGATCACTTTGTGTCCCTTCAACCACTGGTTTTTAGGGTCCTTAGGGTTGATACACATTGCTGTATCACCCATGATAGTCTCAGGACGAGTAGTAGCGACGACAGCGTAATAACCTTTTTCATCTTTGTGAAGCACTTCTCCCTCCTCACCAGTCGGTTTAACAGCCGCACTATCCTGCACGTAATATTTTAAATAGAATAGTTTGCTTTTCTCCTCACGGTAGATCACCTCCTCAGTGGAAAGCACTGTCTGAGCCTTTGGATCCCAGTTCACCATACGGAGTCCACGGTAGATCAATCCCTTATCGTAAAGGTCGACAAAAACCTTAAGCACAGACTCCGAACGTTTCTCATCCATAGTGAACGCTGTACGGTTCCAGTCGCAAGAAGCACCAAGTTTCTTCAACTGCTCAAGGATGATGCCACCATGTTTTCTAGTCCAATCCCAAGCATGCTCAAGGAACTGCTCACGAGTAAGGTCCTTCTTCTTAATGCCTTCGCTAGCAAGTTTGTTCACAACCTTAGCCTCAGTTGCGATAGAAGCGTGGTCAGTGCCCGGAACCCAAAGAGCGTTCTTGCCCATCATTCTTGCACGGCGCACGAGAATATCCTGGATAGTATTGTTGAGCATGTGTCCCATGTGGAGCACACCAGTCACATTTGGTGGAGGAATAACGATTGTATAAGGTTCTCTTCCATCTGGCTTGCTGCTGAAGAAGCCATTTTCCATCCAATACTGATACCACTTCTGTTCTACGTCAGCTGGATTATATTTGCTTGCTAATTCCATATATGCAATATTATTCTAAAATACGAGCGCAAAATTAAGAAAACAGATTGACAAATCAAAAGAAATAGAGATTTCAAGTTTCGCAAACCGAACAATCACAAATGACAGAAGAAATTGGTAGAATCAAAGTTTTTAAATTTTGAGGATTGTTAAGGGCGGAACGCCCTAACCCATTCTCTTCCGCGAGCCCAAAGGGCGAGCGGTAAAAATGCATTTCATTATGCTTCTATTATTTTATGTGCTCGCCTTACGGCTCGCATTTGAGGAGAGGTTAGGGCGTTCCGCCCTTAACAATCCTCGGAAATTAGAATCTATCTAAATGGAGGAAGACAGTTATTCAGCATTTTTAATTCAGCATTTTTAATTTTCTCACGGCACTGGATCATATCCGCTGCCCCCTCCCGGCCTGCATCTACAAATTCGTTTGACAGCCAGCCAACTGCCTTTGAATATTCCATGTTTCATTACTGCCTCAACAGCATATTGCGAACATGTCGGCGTGAAACGGCACACCGGAGGGAAAAGAGGAGATATGAAACCCTTATAGAAAAAGACAGGCAGGAGAAAAATGCGTCTAACCCAAATCATAACGACTCTTTTTCTGCCACAATAGCATTCAACTTATTGATCGCAAGCTTCATCTTCTTGTCGAAGAAAGCAAACGGCTCGATCTTTTGATCCACATACACGAATGCTATATGCATACCCATATTCTTATTTATCAATTCCGACACCAAAGAATGTTTGTTCACTCGGTAAGACTCACGCATCAATCTGCGCAGCTCCACTCTCTGGTATGCTCTTTTGAATCGTTTTTTCTGGGCAATGACAACAATCTTAGCTGGAGCACCGTCTCTTTCGCAAAACCTGTATGTGATTCTGAACGGGAAGCAGACAAATGATTTACCTTCCGCAAACAAAGTGTCCAAATCACGTTTAAGGCAAAGATGCTCTGCCTTACGGAATGTGTTGCGGTCTGCAAATTTATTGTTGATGTCGTTCTCCATTCTTATATAAATTAAAAAGCCATACTCACTCTGATGGAAAGTATGGCTTATGTTATTTGTGACGCTACAATTATTTGTCAGCGTTCTCCTTGAAATACAAATCCATTGCCTCAGCCATAGACTTTGACTTCTCGTTAGGAGCAGCAATGTTCACTGTAAGTCCAGCCTCTTCAGCAGCCTTGACAGCAGTTGGTCCGAAGCATCCGATCTTGATATCTCCCTGTACGAAATTAGGGAAATTCTTGAACAATGAAGCGATACCCGATGGGCTGAAGAAGACAAACATATCATACTTGAAGTCTGGATCCTGTGTGAAGTCTGTACTTACCGTACGGTACATGACAGCCTTTGTATGAGGAATATTGTTTTCATCCATGATAGAGACAATATCATCCTTGTGGTCTTTCTGAATTGACTTGTTCTCATCATACACATCAGATACTACAACCAAATACTTTTCAGACTGATGTTTCTTAATTGCCTCTACAAGACCTTGAACTGACCCATCCTCAGAGAAGAATATCTTACGCTTTCTGTAAGCGACATACTTCTGGATATACTGTGATAGATTCTCAGAAGTGAAGAAATACTTCATTGTCTCAGGAATAGTAATCTTCATTTCTCCACAGATTCTGAAGAAATTATCTACTGCAGTACGTGCAGTAAAAACAATAGCAGTGTGGTCGAGAATATCTACTTTCTGTGCACGAAACTCTTTCGTCGTAACACCCTCGACCCTAATAAAAGGTCTAAAGTCAATTTGTACTCCATACTTTGACTCAAGATCAAAATACGGCGACTTCTCAGTTGCTGGTTTTGGTTGAGATACCAAAATCTTCTTCACCTTCATGTCAAATAAAAATTTTCTATAAGTGCAACTATTAAATTACAACTCGTTTTTACAATCTCGGTAATAGTCCCAATACGAAGAATATCGCAACGGGTATTACTTCAAGCGTGCAAAGATACAAAATCAAATAAAAAATCGACGTAATTCCCCTCAAAAAATTGACAATTACCTTCAAATTGAAAGCTAAAATTGCAATTGCTATGACAATTATGCCAAAATAAATGAAAAATGAACGATATTCTTCTGGAGCAAAACTTAGTCCTAAAACCGCTGGAATAAGTGCCAAACCTGCCTGCCTTACCATCACCATAAATGCTCCTGACATACTTGCCACATCAGCTCCCTCAAAATAGATATACTCCAGCAATGCGAGCATGACCTTCTTTCCAACAACAAAAACTGTTACTGCCAAAAAGAATATCCAAATCGCGGATATCGCTACCCTATTTGCCAAAAACAGATACAATGATGCAGTTATCACACCTAATGTGGAAAGGAAAAATTTATATTTTGAGTTCTGCAGCCACTGAAAACCAAAAATACTTCCGTCTGTGTTTGGTTTCACAAAGGATATCAATTCTGACAATATCGCCTTTTTCCTGTCTCGTATGATTATGACATACGCAATGAAAATCACAAGCAGCGACAACGGATACAACCACATATTATTGATTGTCTGCGGCATCTCCTTGCCATCAATTGAGATGATTTCTCTTTTTGGTTCTGGCTCTTCGACGGGAATAAAAACGACACTGTCTTTTGCCAACGAATCATTCGCAATGGAATCATTCTTCGCTGTCAGGCTGTCTGCAACGACTGGTTTCGAAGCCAAAGAATCTGTTTTGACATCAGACTTAGACAATTCTGCCTTAGCCACATTGATGGTTGCCTCCGTCTGTTTGGCTGTTTCTTCTTTATTTGCAGATGCGACGGGAGCCTTTGCTTGCGCAGTCTGACCAGAATCAACTGTCTTTGATTCCGTCGGTCTTGGAGCAAACTGCAATGCGTCAAGATCTACGCTATTAATTTTGGCAGATGCATCTTTTGCTTCTTGTCCAGCCTCAGAGGGTTTTGAATTTATTGTCTTTTGTTCGGCTGATTTGACTTCAAATTTCAGCGCGTCCAAATCTTTTTTTAAGAAAACAACCTTAATCTTTGCTTCTGTCGGAATAACAGTTTTCTGGATATTAGGTTCAGGCATAAACTCCTGAGCTGTCTCCTCGTCTTCCGGCGGAAAATAGGCTTCTGGAATTGGACGATCTTCATAAGGAATCTCCTCCGCCGGTTGTGTGACGACTTTCGGCTCCGTCTGATTTACAGACTCAGCCGGTGTCTGCGTCACCTGCAACTGACCATTCTGAGATCCAACCGTCTGATCAGCATTCGATGCCTGTATAGTATCTTGATTTCTCCTTCTTCTTCCCATAATCTAAGCGATCTCTATCATTAGGCAAATTCTACCGTCGCATGACGTTTTGTCGGATCAACCTCCTTGATTGTCAACGTGACTACATCGTCCGGCATAAAATCATCCACTAGTTGCGGCCACTCCATGAACACATATTCGCCAGAGTAGAAATAGTCGGCCAGACCAAGGTCGATTGCCTCCTGCTGGTTCTTGACACGGTAGAAATCAAAATGGAACACTCTGCAGCCGTTGCCGTCATATTCATTCACGATGGCGAATGTAGGGCTGGTCACCTCCTCGTCGACACCAAGCAATTTGCACAACGATTTGATCATCGTCGTCTTTCCAGCTCCCATTTCTCCGATGAAACGAATGATTTTTCTGCCATCGAAAGCTTTGAGTATTTCAGACGCTGCTGAATCAATCTCTTCTAATGTATATTCAAATTCTGTCTTCATCTCTCTACTTTTTTAATTCCGGATAACTGACTCTTGTATGATAGATTGTCTTTAGTTTCTCAATCAATTTTGCCTTGATCTGCTCAATATTCCTAAATGTGAGCGGAGCATCCTTGAACGCTCCTTCGGCGATCTGAGAATCAATGATCTTTGACACAAGGTTTGTGATGCTTTCATCCGTGTATTCCTTCATACTTCTTGAAGCCGCCTCCACAGCGTCACACATCATAAGGATAGCCATCTCTCTGGAGAAAGGTCGAGGACCCGGATATGTGAATTTGCTGATGTCGACGGGAGTGTCTGGATTCTTGTTGCAAGCCTTGATATAGAAATACTTAGCCTGACTCGTGCCATGATGCGTACGAATGAAATCCTGTATTTTCTCAGGCAGTCCGTTCGCCTTGGCAATACGCAATCCATTTGCGACATGGTCGATAATGATACGTGCGCTGCTCTCCTCGTCGTTCAAAGCGTCATGCGGATTCACACCGCTCTGATTCTCTGTGAAGAAGACAGGATTTTCCATTTTGCCTATGTCGTGATACAAAGCTCCTGTTCTCACTAACATGGGTTTCGCACCGATCTCTCGAGCCGCAGCGTCGGCAAGATTGGCCACCTGCATCGAATGCTGGAAACTTCCCGGTGCAACCTCTGAGAATTGTAGCAACAGAGGATTATTCGTGTTGGCGAGCTCCACCAGCGTCACATCGGAAACATAATTGAATGTCTTCTCTATAATATATATGAGCGGATACGCGAACAGCAATAGCAATGCGTTCATCACAAATGGGCCCAACTCATTAATAAACTCGACAGCATCTATTCGCACCCACTTGGATGTGTAAATCAGTGTGGATCCGAAATACAGGAATATGTATGCCGCAAATATTATAATCACCGTCTTCACAAGCTGTGAACGCTCGTACATATCCTTCAAAATACAAATCGTCAGCATACCTATCACCACCTGCATCAGCAAAAACTCCACTCCCTCGTGCACTATGAACGAACAGATCAGCACCGTCGTGTTGTGCATGAACAACGCCGTTCGGGTATCGAAGAATGTCGCTATTACTATCGGCAGAATCGCATACGGGATGGCATGCACCCAATCCGGAGAGTAGCGGACGACAAATGATGTCAAGCCACAAAGGGAAAGAATCATCAGAAGCATAAACACAACATTGCGTCGCTCCTGGATGAAACGGGTACGGAACAGTGTCAAGTAGAAATAGAAAGTCAAAAGACATATCGACACAATGATCACCTGGCCGATTTTCACCAGATAACGGTTGGAGGAATCGCCCTCACCATTCTCTATCGCGCGCTCAAGACTTGTCAGTTTACAAAAAACCTTATCTGTGATTTTGTCTCCCTTATCAACGATTTTCTCGCCTTCCTTGACTGTTCCTATCGTTGTGATTATACTCTTTATAATATCCTGACGGGCCAACTCGCTGATTTTCTCGTCATAAATAAGATTCACAAAAAGCATTCTGTCGATGTCATAACGACTAAGAATCTCCTTATCTAGCGTCGCAGGAGCCTTATTCAAGATATGCTCGTATGCCGTTTTTGGAGTGTAGACGGAATTCAAAGGCATCTCCACGAATGCATTCGCGTCGTCTCCCTTTATTCGGATTGTCTTGAAGCTATCCTTGAATCTGTCGAAATCGTCAGCATCCATAATACCCTTCTGATAGATATTGAAGAACTGGCTCTTGATATATTTAGTATATGAGTCCGCCACATCCTCGCTTCTTGTCTTCTGGTTCAGTTTGGAAATCGCTTTCTCTCTCTCCGTATCAGATATTGTGAAATATGGTTGGAACTGACGCTTCACAAGGCTGTCACTCTCCTCCTTGATTTCACTGTCGAGCTTATATACAGTGAATGGGAAGGGTGCTGTGAGAGCATCTTTCTGCCATATTCCGTCTTTCTCAAACTTATATTCAAATTTGGCGGCAGTCGGGAATATCGAAATGATTATCACTCCGACAATGAGAAACAGACCAGCCACCACAAAACGCTGGTTTCTCGTAACGCCATCTATTTTATCCTTTATTGAACGCATAATCAATCGTTATTTACGACAAACGAACTGGAATGATGAAGGATCAATGATATGGATGTAGACGCCGTATCACCCTTCTTTAACGTGACGGCTTTTCCATGACACTCCAGCTCATACATAGATTTTTCTTTATCCAAAGTGTGGTAGCAATACACCTCTCCTAATGAATGGCCCTCTGTAGGATATATACTGACATTTGTTTCGTTGTCTATATTCTCACTTATCGGGAAACACATTACCAGCACATCTCCAAGTCGTTCATTATAGCTTTCAATAATTCCAGCCCACATATTCATGTGGAATTTTCCAGAATGTACCTGGCCATCCTCACCCCACCCTATTTCTGGCGGCACTGAGTCTTCTGACATTTCATCAGGACAAAATGTATAAACAATACCCACTTTTTTTCCGATAGCTTTTTTCTCAAACGGATGAGTGGGGCCATCGATCTCCTTCAGGTCGCCACAAATTCTGACAACATTCTCGCCAGACACTCTGACGATATTCCACAAGTCTATGGTAGTTTCGCCATTCCCATGGTATGTAGCCTCAACAGCGCAATCCAAAAGACCTTTATCATTCAACGTGAAGATTTTCCTCAGACTTATATTGCTGACCTCACTCACACAGCCCTGAATGACAAGTTTAGTGTCTGATTTCTCCACTACTTCAAATCTGCCGAACGACACATACGGATCCGGCGGCCAATTGATGGGAGAATTGCGTCGCTCCATATTTATCGTCTGATTTTTCCACCACTGAGTCTGCGGGCCGATCCACACCTCCTGACCATAGAACTGGACAAAATCAGTGAAAGCGTCAGGAATAATTTCAGATTCCACCGTCTCCTTCAGAAGAAACTTATCAGATTTGATCATATTCTCTCCACCCTCGCGTCCAAAAAACACAAGACGTCCACCGACGTTGACATTAATCAAAGCCTCAACGCCAGCAGATTTCAATTTTACGATACGTCCGCCCATTTTCGTGCAAATTTGAATATACAAATTACAAAAATACAGTTTTCCTCGGAATTTATACTTTTTTAACAATCGAATATTTATTTTTTCGGACGGAATACCGTAAAAACACACGTCATGTGAATAAAACAGAGGCGTAGGATACAGCAGAAAATCAAAGGCAAAACATTCAATACTCAGAAGCCATAAATTTACTACGGTCGTATGGGCTGGTTTCAAACCTGCCCGCTGTATGAGGAATTTCTGTTTCTTCTATTTACACTGGCTTATAATATTTTATCGATCATACATATTGCTGTTTGAAATCACATTTCATATCAGACAACATAATGAGACATTTATTGTTCTCCTTCCTCCACCACTTGTATTTCTTTCTCTCCTCTTTTAATTCCCCATAATTGCGAATCGTCAATTTCTTCCAAAATCAAAGGTTTCCTTGACACTTTCTCTATTTGCATATGCTCAATTTTTGTTTCATGTCGGGAATTAGGGTGAAAATGATTCGCCAATCGGATAATCGGATATAATGAAATTAAAGGAAAGACACAAACAAATAACAATATCCACCATTTCTTTCTTCTCTGGGATTCTGTCTCATTTTTCCATATTGGCATCATCTCATAATATCTGTGCATTCGCGGTTTTTCAAAATAATGAATTAAAAAAACGAATGGCAACCCCATCAACATAACAACACCCCTTGAATATTTTTCTATTGCATCATGCAAAATGCCGATAAATAAGCCATCAAAAATTAAAATATCCAATGGGAACAAAGCAAACGTAATGAAATAAAACATTTCAATTACAGACACCCACCAATGTGCAGAATCCTTAGAGTCTTTTCCTTTGTCGTTTTTTTCATAAAATTGATATGAACGATAATACAGATATGGAAATATATGTTTTATTTTTATTAGTATTTTCATATAACTTGTCAATGGATTCTCATACTTTATTTATCCACCAGAGTTTAATGAAATTTTAGATACCCATATTCTTTCGCAAGATATGAAAAAATATAGACAGGACCTATTATAATCAGGAAATACAAGAACAATTTCATTAAAGATGGAATTATATCATAAATGTTTTTCCACCATGACGGAAATTTATAATTATGCTGTTCCAGGTAAGTTTCAACTCGTACACCTAAAAGTCCCAAAATAGCACACAATATAATAAGCGTCAAAAATTCATGCCCCATCAACAAGATTTTTTTAAATACCGAAAATCCTGCAAATGCATATAAAAAGCCATCAAAGCAAAGAAGATTGACTAATGTATGCAATGCAACAATTATGCTTGATGTTACTGCCGCATTATTTTTTTTCTCGTTTGGATAAACTTGTTTTCGCTTTATAAATGACACAATATTTGTCCAAAGAGAAAAATAAAAATTATAGAGGAACAGATATATCATAATCACACCACTTTTTACTCTGTCACGTATCCTCTGAATTAAAACAAGTCTAACAAGCCAAGATTCAACATACTACAGAAATAAACAATCGACAATTGGCATCGCTAATTTTAAACGACATTTATTTCAGATACGAAATCATCATCACAACGAACCGTCTTATATCTTTATAAGACTTATTATTTATATCATTCCTGATTTATCTGCCAAAGGTCAGACTCATCTATTCCTTCCAAATCAATTGGTTTCACCGTCTCAAATGATTCTTGTTTATACTCGATTCTTGTTTCTTTATTTTGTGCAGGAAAATAAGACTTCAAAAAACAGAGAAACGGATAAAAAGAAGCAAATGGGAAAATACAAACGAATTGTCACACATTTTAACAAAAATAAGATTTTAAAGTATAAAACATAAAAAACAACAAAAGACCAGTAAGAATATAAAATATAACGATTAAAACACCTTTATTCCTCTTCTTAATAGAAGATTCAGTTCCCCATTTTTTCTCTAATTCATTATAATTAAGACTATCGAAATACTTATTCACAAACCAACTTAATGTTGCTATAAGTAAAACGATAAATATAATCAAAGCAGCACCAGAAAGAATAAAATCAGGAAATAAAAAACGTAATAATATCAACAATATACACACATGCATTCCTATCAACCACTCAATTGCGCCTTTGGCTCTATCTTTTTCCACACCTGAATTCCGATATTGTTTTCTATAAAACAGTATTAATCTGTAATATATATATTTATACATCAACATTTATTAAAAAATATTTATCTTCTTTTGTTATTCATCCATTGTTTGATAGTAATCACAAATATCATACACGGTTGTTCCTATAAAATAAAATGCAGAAACACCTACTCCAATGGGACCACCCCAAAGAGCTAGACTTCCGAAAAATAAATCTGATACTTGTCGTACCTCGATTCCTTTAAGCCCCTCTTCTTCAACATTTTCATAAATTCCATAAACAGTAAGTCCCATTCCTGCCCATGTAAGTCCTCTACCAAATTTTGTCAATGCTTTATTTCTCGCCAATTTTTTAGCAGCTTCCTTAGATCTAGGAATCATTTCACCATTCTTTAATACAGGTTTTCCTTTAGCATTTGTTCTATACCAAACTGAAATCTTTCCATTCGTTTGAACATAATGTTCACTATCATATAAAAATTTTTCATAACTAGTCTGAGCTAAAGACATTACACCTACCCCATACGCAATTTTTTCGGCAACTGTTTTCGGTTTCCTTATTTTTTTGTTTTTTGTTGAACTCTGAACATTATTATTACGAATAGAGGATTCGTTTTTCGAAGCTACCAGTCCTTCAGAAACAGATTTCTTTTTTCCTTCCAAAGACTTTACAACCTGTTCCTCCGATGTATCTATATACTGACAGACAATCGATTTTTGCACTGGATATTGAGAATACAAATATTCATAATGTGAGATAGACACCTTTCTTATCGCTGGATTAAGATACTCCAACCCAAATGTCACATTTAAAAAGGCGTACCCTACACCAATAATGTATCCTTCATATGTTATGCCTTTTTGGCACAACTCGAAAAATTCTTCCTCTGTAATGTATTCTTCCATCTCTTATTTCACCCAATTTTTATCAATAAGTAAATCGTTCATCCTCATTTCTGGAGAAGATATAGAAAAAGTAGTCAAACAACCTGACCCCATATTTACTTGTTGACTCAATCCGACACATACACCTTCAATAAAATCAATACGTAACGCTGGACTCTCCGTTTCATTTTTAAATACGATGGATCCACTAACACGCAAATGATCATTTGTAGCCCATCTCACTAAATTAGAATCTGGAATTGTAGAAAGGACAAGAGACAACACACCTGAACGAACTTCACTCTGCGGTTCTCCTTTTCTATCGACAGGTTGCACAAATGATGTGGAAAATTGTTTTACTTCATATTCTTTTCCAAAGCACTCAAAATAAACACTTAAATTTCCATCCGGATTCTTAAAAAAAGAATTTATTGCATCTTGTATAGCCATACCAAATTTACTTATTCGTCCAATTATTATCAACAGAGCAACTGTCTATCGTTATCTGCTTTGCAGCAATCACAAATGAAGACGCCACATATCCCTTTCCTGATTGATTATAAGAAAAATCAAGCTTTACACATGTTCCTGTAGAAAAAGAAATTTCTTGTAGCTTTTTACCTTCGTTATCATAAACAGATATTGAGCCATCTTTGTATCTATATGGATTTACCATATAATCAATTAACTCTTTAGTCGGCACTCCAGGATAAACCATACTGATAGAACCCAAAAAAACATTACTTTGAGGCTTTCCCTTTTCATCAATATGCTGATAAAGTTCATAAGAGAAATCAACTAACTCATAGCCAGAACCAGCAATTCCTCCATATGAAAATTCTAATACCGTCTTATATCCATACATAATATCCTATAAATTAGTGCATTAAACATCATTAACCAAACATACGCCACATTCAAAAAACTAAATCTTTCAAATAATAGTTTTCTTCCGTTATCGTAATTATTTCAACAAAGATAAACAATCTTTTATTTTTCCACAAAACAAATCCACAAAAATGTTTGGTCACATTCAGGACTAATAATCCTTTGATTATAAACCACTTTATCACTATTAAGATCGAGCATATTATGTGCTCGCCATCGGCTCACTTCCCAGGTTTCTGGTTTCTTCGTTGGGGAGTTTTACACACATATTTGTTTGTGAGTTTTACAAATGATAAGATATTACAAACTCTGGATTCTATTGCGGACAGGTTTGAAACCTATCCCTACAATCTTGTATAGTCCGTTCTTTACGGGTTCACAACGATTATGAGGCAATTGCGTTTGTTCCATTAACAATCCTCAAAAGCCAATAGCCAATGAATTCATAATTATAAACACCTTCTAAATATTAGCAATCGAAGCTTATGCAATGAACAATTTATTTTTTTCACCCACGTTTTCTTTCAATCCGTAAGCAAACATATCAACAATCAACATTAAATTTAGACTTTCATTTCTGCAGGTGTTTTGAATTTTGTAATTTTGCAAAAAACAAATTTATTATCGCTTATGACAACAATTGGAACATCAAAGTCTGGAGTCCGCAAGAAAGCTCTTATCTGCGGCGCAGGTGAATTAGGCAAGGAAGTCGTAATTGAGCTTCAACGTTTAGGAGTAGAGGTGGTGGCTGTCGACAGATACGACAACGCACCAGCCATGCAGGTGGCTCACCGCTCATACACAATTTCTATGCTCGACGGTGCTAAACTTAGAGAAGTGATTGAAAAAGAGCAGCCAGACTATATCATTCCAGAGGTGGAGAGCATCGCCACTAAGACTCTTTTGGAACTTGAGAAAGAGGGATTCAACGTGGTGCCGACAGCTCGTGCCACTTATTTGACAATGAACAGAGAGGGCATCCGTCGTTTGGCAGCTGAAGAACTTGGTGTTCCTACTTCAAGATACAAATTTGCAGAGACAAAAGAGGAGTTTCACAAAGCTGTCGCAGAAATCGGCATCCCTTGCGTCGTAAAGCCTATCATGAGTAGTTCAGGTCACGGTCAGAGCGTTATCAAATGTGAGGCCGACGTGGAGAACGCATGGAAAATCTCTCAGGAGGGTGGACGTGCAGGAGCTGGCAAGGTTATCGTGGAAGGATTCATTGATTTCGACTATGAGATCACATTGCTTACAGTAAGACACATCGGCGGAACAAGTTTCTTGAAACCAATCGGACACCATCAGGTGGATGGCGACTATCAGGAGAGCTGGCAGCCTCAGGCAATGACAGGTGCGGCACTGTCAAAAGCGAAGAATATCGCAGAGAAAGTGACAACTGCTCTTGGTGGATTCGGTATTTTCGGAGTTGAGTTGTTTGTCAAGGGCGACGACGTTATCTTCAGCGAAGTTTCTCCACGTCCACACGACACAGGTATGGTGACTATGATTTCTCAGGATTTGTCGGAGTTCGCACTACACGTGAGAGCCATCCTTGGTTTGCCAATTCCAAACATCGCATTCCATGGTCCGTCTGCGTCTAAGGCAGTGGTGGTGAGAGGCGACAGCAACCACGTCACATTCTCTGGAATTGAAAATGTACTTTCTTTGCCAGACACACAGATCCGTATTTTCGGTAAGCCAGAGGTTCACGGCAAACGTCGTATGGCGGTCATCTTGGCCCGTGGCGAGAATATCGAAGAGGCAAAAGAAAAGACTTTCACAGCATACAACAGTCTGAAAGTAGAATTGTAAAAATCACATTAAATAAGAAATGGCAAATTTTCCAATTGAGAAACTAAAAAAAATAGAGACACCGTTCTACTATTATGATGTAGAACTTTTGAAAGCGACATTGAACGAATTGAAATCGGAAGCCGACAAGTACGGTTTCCTTCCTCACTATGCGGTGAAAGCCAACGCCAACGAGAAAGTGTTGGCGATTGTAGCAGCCACAGGCATCGGTGCCGACTGTGTGAGTGGAAATGAGGTGTTGGCATGTGTCAAGGCTGGTTTTCCTGCCGATAAGATCGTGTTTGCGGGAGTCGGCAAAACTGACAAAGAAATCAACGCCGCCCTCGACGCCAACATTTTCTGCTTCAACGCAGAGAGTATTCCGGAGCTTGAGGTGATCAACGAATTGGCGGCAAAAAAAGGTAAAGTTGCGAATATTGAGCTACGTGTCAATCCAAACGTTGACGCTCATACACACAGCTATATCACAACCGGTCTGAATGAAAACAAGTTCGGATTCAGCATGGATGATCTTGAAAATGTAGTCGACATGATTGCCAAGATGAGCAACGTCGAACTGATAGGACTCCATTTCCATATCGGAAGCCAGATCACAGACCTCGGATGCTTCGAGCCATTGTGTGAGAGGATCAACGCATTGCAGGATCAGCTTGAGGCAAAAGGAGTGAAATTGAAGAATATCAATGTGGGAGGCGGATTGGGAATCGACTATGAGAATCCAGACGGCAATCCAATTCCAAACTTCAAGAAATATTTCGAGATTTACGCCAAAGGATTGAAGCTGCGTGCCGGACAGAAGCTACATTGTGAGCCAGGAAGAAGCGTGGTGGCACAGTGCGGAAGCCTCATCACAAAGGTGACATACGTGAAGAAAGGCAAGGAAAAGCAGTTTGCCATTGTCGACGCCGGAATGACCGACTTGATCCGCCCAGCCCTCTACCAGGCGTACCACAAGATCGAAAACATCACCTCATCAAAGCCAGCTGAGAAGTACGACGTAGTTGGACCGATCTGTGAGTCGAGCGACGTCTTCCAAAAAGACTGTTCGATTGCGGGAGCAGAGAGAGGCGATTTGTTGGCACTCCGTTCAGCAGGAGCCTACGGAGAAATCATGGCAAGTCGCTACAACCTTCGTGATCTTCCAAAGGGCTACCTTTCTACAGAGATTTAAGAATTAAAAATCAAGAATTAAGAATGCGTGATTCAGAAATGGGTCACGCATTTTTCATTTCAAAACAGTTTTAATTTTATTAGAATGTTTTGTTACAGAGTTGAGGATTGTTAAGGGCGGAACGCCCTAACCACATCCTAGAGTGCGAGCCGTAGGCGAGCACATAAAATTTGATAAAAACCACAGAGGCACAAAGTTTACAGAGAAAGGCTATGCCTTTTTATGAGGAAAAGAGAAACTCCACTTTGATTCCCCTAAATTGCGTTTCTTCAATTTTTTAACTAACATTGCACTTGCATCTTGACTCTAGGACGCATTTTTTATTTCACATCCAAAGTGGTTCAGTCTCCCAATATTTTGGAAAGCCCATGGCTTTTGTATCTATCATAGGGAAATCAGAAAACAACTTTAACAAACGATCTTTCAACTTATTATGTGGTGAAATGATATCGACAAACCACTTTATTATACATAAATTATAATATATTCGTTTTGGAGATACTTTAGAAACAATCCATTTCACTTTAATATTCTTTGGAATCATTGGACTTATAGCATTCTCTTTATTCCATACACGGGAATGATGGCAACACGAATTACGAGTAAGTGTAATGATTGTCATCCAAGATGCAAAAACCGGAACTGGCAGGCCAAAGCGAGAAGCTATTTTTTTGCGAAGCACGTTATCTGCAAGGTTTTCAAAAATACGAGTCACAACACCAAGCGGAAGAATTTCAACAAGAATCCAAGCCGGAGGATATGGATTAGAGTACTTTGATTTGAAATGAAGAATAAATTCCTCTTTTGAATTCTTTAATTCTTTGTCGATAAGAGTCATGGTTCGAGAAAATCGCTCTTCACTGGCAAAAAAAGACGGATCAGTCATCCAAAAGATATTCCCTGTATATTCTGACACAACATTCGACAATATACTACGAAACAATATTTCTATCTTTTCTATTTCATAAAAGATCAAAAATCTAAACTTCTTATCAAAGCGATATAGATTGATAGCATTCTGAAACTTACTTCCAGATTTAAAATAATGATTTTCTTTTGGAAATCGCAGCATTGGATACAAATAACCACTTAAACGATAATATCCAACCCTATCAATATACCTTTGTGCAAAATCTACATCCTCTATAATAAGGCCTCTATCCAATAAAAGAGAGACGATGTCGGATGTGCAAGAGAAATGTTTTTTGTACTGTACACTCATAATATTATAAAAATAAAACGACCCCCGATTTGAGCATCCACGAGAGGCTTGGGGGTTCTAGTCCTGCAAAAGTATGAACTTATTTTCAAATGAACAACTTTTTAGAAAGTTTTTTTCACTTTTCACGAGAAACTGCAATTTTATTAGAATGTTTTGTTACAGAGTTGAGGATTGTTAAGGGCGGAACGCCCTAACCACATCCTATAGTGCGAGCCGTAGACGAGCACATAAAAAACTAAAACCACAGAGGCACAGAGTTTACAGAGAATGGCTATGCCTTTTTATGAGGAAAAGAGAAACTTCACTTTGATTCCCCTAAATTGCGTTTCTTCAATTTTTTAACTAACATTGCACTTGCATCTTGACTCTAGGTAGAGAGACAATATCAGATGTGCAAGAGAAATGTTTTTTGTACTTTACACTCATAATATTATAAAAATAAAACGATCCCCGATTTGAACATTCATGAGAGGCTTGGGGTAACAGCTGTTACGATAGTGCGAATTCCAAGTATTTCCAAAAATCCGCACATTTTTTCAACCTATTTTCCCATATATTTAGGAGCAGGTTTTCAAACCTGCCCCTACAATAAATCTATTCAAAAATTAGCATATTTCCGCACCGTTGATCTCAAGTTTGAATTTTAGATTCAAATACGACGCTGCTTTCTGACACAGCTTCATACGGCTAAGGAATATCTCAAAATACTCGATGACTGGACTTATTTCTGTGTCAAGCGTGAGGGATAGGATCAGCGACGTGTGGTCGTCCGACAAACTTACATGGTTTTCCGTCACCGCATAATTCACTCTGTCATGGATGTCAAACGAACTTTTATCTGCATTTCTCACACGTGAACGCCGCACATCACTTTTATCCGCAATAATAAGGGCAGCCGCGACGTCGCTGACAGGAAAAGCTGTGCTTTCATCATGGTTGCCGATAGCGGCTATTATCTTCGCAATGTCTTCGTATTGCATACCCATTTTGTCGAGGATACGAAAAGCCATTATCGCTCCAGACTGTGCATGGTCGATCCTGTTTATGACATTGCCGATATCATGCATATAGCCCGCTATACGAGCCAATTCCACATCATGTTCGTCGTAGCCTAACTGCTGCAACATATCCCCAGCACACTTTGACACACGCATCACATGTGCAAAACTGTGCTCTGTAAATCCCATACGTTCGAGGGATAGATCCGCACGTCTGATATATGTTTTGATTTCTTCTTCCTGAAGGATTTCCTTAAATGTTATTGTCTGCCTCATTATTCAAATATATATTGCGACACAAAATTAATAAATTGCCATCACATAACCGTCTCATAAAGATTACAATTCATAAAACCTCTGCACAGAGACAAAATTATAAGAATCTGTTCAAATCCGATTTAGATACTTGGCTATAGAGTCGAGGATTGTTAAGGACGGACGCCATAACTTCTCCCCAAAATGTGAGCCATAAAGAGAGCACTATATAATTAAAAGTATTTTACCGCTCGCCCTTTGGGCTCGCGGAAGAGAATGGGTTGGCTTTCGCCCTTAACAATCCTCATTTTCATTTGTAAAATGAAAACTATAGTAAAATATTTCAAGCAAATTTGAACAGCTTCTAAATTTTCCGTTTCTGACATAGAAGTATTTAACGTGGGTTCAACTAAAATGTTTCTGTTTGATTATGGTTTCTATTGCAGACATGTTTGAAACCCGCCCTACGTTCATGAATTTTGATTGGCTATTTGGGGAAATGTCCATATAATATTATGATACCCGAACTCACGTTAAATAATTTTAAACAGCCACTATTTTTTTAGAAAAAAATCTAACTTTGCAAAAGGATGAAACGAGTGTGCAGAGTCATATGTTTTTTAACGGTTCTCCTGACCGTATGGCTGACAGTCATAACAAGCTGGCAGAAGAGTGACGTATACAATTTACAAGACATCCAACAAAGCACAGAGTTTTCTTTTCAGATTCCCAATCAACAACAGCACCATGAGGCGACACTGACAGATGCCGCACAGATCTATCGCATCTGTAGCTCACGGCCTCAGCGTATTCTTCCGTCTCAAGAATTCAGACACGACAGGACATTGGCTTCATTCTATGGATCCTCCCGTCGACATATTATCAACCTACTCTATTCCTTTCACGACAGCAGATGGCGTTTGAAATCGTCACCATTCTGTCTGCACGTCTCATGTGACTACTATGTCATTGCATTGAGACACATCATTCGCTAGCATTGCTTTTCCACTGATCTGAGCACATAACAAGCTCACATAAAATCAAACAGACAACTACGCCAAACATTAAAAGGTTGAAGATGGTTGTAGTTTCGGCATATCATATTGTCGACAAAAAAACTTCAAAGCACGATTTTAATGAAGGCGACGTTGCAAAATTTTCACTTAACTTAATACATTCAAGCAATGACAACATTAACATTAGCGATAGTTATCGTATTCTGCATAGGCTATTTCTTTATAGCCATTGAGAGCGTAACCAAAATAAACAAGGCAGCCATTGCCTTATTGATGCTTGTGGCCACATGGACACTGTTTATGATAAACCCATCCGACTATCTGCCTTCCGCAGTAGACGGACAAATAGCGTCAGTAGTCGGTGAGACAATCGAACGCCACTTGGGTTCGACCGCGACAACCTTGTTCTTCTTGATGGGAGCAATGACCATCGTTGAGCTTGTAGACCAGAACGGCGGCTTCAACTTCGTCCGCGATGTCATGCAAACACAAAGCAAACGTGTTCTGCTGTGGCGTATAGCCTTTATGACATTCTTTCTATCTGCGATCCTCGACAATCTGACAACATCAATCGTGATGATTATGATTCTTCGTAAATTGGTCAGCGAACAGAAAGACCGTATCATATATGCTTCTCTGGTGATCATTGCCGCCAATAGTGGCGGTGCGTTCTCACCTATCGGCGATGTCACAACCATCATGCTGTGGAATAAAGGAGTAGTAACCGCATCCGGAGTCATCAGCGAACTTATATTGCCTTCACTTGTGTCTATGGTTATTCCGGCATACGTACTCTCCTTATCATTGAAAGGCACACTTTCCTCTGCTACCGTGCAAATGCAGACGAATCAAGTGAATGAACTGACTGCCACCCAACGCAAAACAATATTCTTCTTGGGTGTAGGCGGACTCATTTTTGTGCCAATATTCAAGAGCATCACTCACCTGCCTCCGTTTGTGGGAATCTTATTGGTATTAAGCTTATTATGGACAGTCACTGAAATATTCTACGCTCATTTGAAAGCAGCAGAAGAGAAAAATGCGATGCAGAAACGAGTATCTCAAATCCTCACAAAAATCGACATGTCAACGATTCTTTTCTTCCTTGGTATTCTGATGGCAGTGGCATGTCTGGAGACTATCGGAGTTCTGACAATGTTAGGTGATGGATTAAACTCAGTATTCGACAGCAATCACTATCTGATAACAGGCATCATCGGAGTTCTGTCTTCTATCGTCGACAATGTGCCATTGGTTGCAGGATGTATGGGAATGTATCCAGTAGCATCGACAGGCGACATGGCGGTTGACGGCATTTTCTGGCAGTTGCTGGCATATTGTGCAGGTGTAGGTGGGTCAATGCTTATCATCGGTTCTGCCGCTGGAGTTGTGGTAATGGGACTTGAAAGAATCACATTCGGATGGTATATGAAACACATATCATGGATCGTTCTTCTCGGATATCTGGCAGGCATACTGTGCTATTGGGCAGAGAAGACATTTATATTTTGAGTCGCTCCATTTACGGGATTTTGAATAAAACAACTATAAGGCTGAATTCCAAAATCGGATTCAGCCTTTTTTATATATCGTCCTAAATATAGTCGACGGGAAAATTCATTCGCCTCTCTGCGTCTTCGCGATCTTTTCAATATTCAAGCTTCTTGCGGACGCATCAAAAATTCTTCGGTAGACACCATTCTTTGCGTAACACTCTTCATGCGTGCCATGCTCCATCACCCTACCCTTTTCCAGAGAATAAATCATCTCTGAATCGATAATCTGCGACAAACTATGCGAAATAATGATGACGGTGCGGTTCTGCTTTATCGCGTCTATACTGTTTTTTATCTGCTCAGTGGCGATAGCGTCGAGGCTGGCAGTCGGCTCATCAAGGAATATAATCGGAGGATTCTTAATAAACATTCTGGCAATAGCCACTCGCTGCTGCTGTCCGCCCGACAATTCCGTCGCCTTGCTCTTGAAACCATTCGGCAAAGCTATCACCTGATCATATAGGAATGCCTTCTTAGCCGCCTCCATCACCTCCTCATCAGTAGCGTCGACATTTCCATAACGGATATTTTCCTCTATCGTACCGTCGAAAATATGATTCTTCTGAAGCACAAGTCCGATATTATCGCGAAGATATTGCGTATCCCAGTCTTTAAGGCTGACACCATCAAGAAGCACGTCGCCACAATCCTGCTCATAAAATTTATCCAAAAGGTTGATTATCGTACTCTTTCCAGCACCAGAAAGTCCAACCAAAGCTGTGATTTTACCACTCTCAATCTTCATATTTATGTCATGGAGAGCCTTTGTGCCATTAGGATAAGTGAAGTCGACGTGTCGCAATTCAAACTCACCCTTGATCTTTTCCGGACGATGCTTGCCACTCTTCTCTGTCTCTTCCGCACCAGAATCAATAATTTCAAAGAATCCGTTGGCATAAATCAAAGCGTCGTTGAAATCATCATAAATTCGATGAAGCTGACGTGTGGGTGAGGTCACATTGCCAAACAGCATGATGTGGTACATGATCGCACCGATAGTCATATCGCCGTTGAGAACAAGGAAAGCGGTAAGGATAATGATTAGCACCACTCCTATCTGCTCGACAAACGTCTTCAAGCCTTCAAAGGCAAAACTTGTCTGACGTGTCTTCAGCTGATTTTCAGTGATATTTTTCTGAAGTTCAAGTTGTTTCTTTCCTTCTATCTGCTCACGATTAAAAGATTTGATGACGGTGATGCTCTCAAGAATAGTCATGATACCGTGGCTCTTAGCCTCACGGAAATCTTTATGCTGAGTTCGCCATCCCTTCAGTTTGCTTGCCTGCAAATATGTGATATAGAAATAGATAGGCACAATCACAAGTGCGACGGTGCCTACATAGACATTCTGTTTGAACATCAACACCAACGCAAGAATAGCACTGCAAAACAGAGGCAGGATATCTATGAAGAAGTTCTGGACTATACGAGTCAGGCTCTCCACTCCCCTGTCTATACGTGTCTGCAGTTTGCCGGGTTCATTACCAGACTTTGTGAAAAAGGCAAGACGGTATGTAAGAACTCTTTCTATCACATCCTGTGCTAAATCCTGAGAAATACAAATCTTCAGTTTTTGCCCGAAAAATTTTTGGCCAAACTGCACAAGGATAATCATCAGTTCCTTTCCAAGCAAAACAGATGAAATCAGGATAAGGATGTCAAGACCTTCCGTCAGACCTTTTCCAGCAGTGACAAGAGCATTGATGGAATCGACAGTATAGTTTAGCACAATCGCGTTGACCTGGGCCATGAATGAACCTACAAGCGTCAGCAGCAACGTCGCAAGTACAAGCCACTTATACGGCTTGACATAAACTGAAATTCTTTTGAATATTTCTATAACAGACATTATATAGTGTTTGGTTTAATTACAAATCAGCGGATAAATTCGTTTTATATATTTTACTATAAGGCTCATTCAGCAGCTTAAGGATCCATGCTTGACTGATATTGGATCTAACCCCACAAAATCTGCAAGTAAGAACGAGCTATTATATTTTATTTATAATATGGTAATCTATTCAAGTCAAGAATATTATAGATTAAATATGGCAAACATCAACATCAATATTGCAATTGCAAACAAAATGTATGAAAGGGTACTTGTTTTCTCCTTTTCATAGCCATCTTTTATATATGTTTTCTTACGTATATGGTTGTCCTGATAATCAGATTCAGTTTTTCCTTTCGGAGCTACTATTGACGAATCAAAAACAGTCTCACTTTCATGATATGATTGTTCCGATTGCACATTCTCTTCATAATCAGACGGTTCATCATCTTCTGTCTCATCATCCTCCGGCAGCTCAAAATTCAAATCTGCTCTGATTTTCGACACGGGTCTGATAGGGAGTAGACATGCACGATGGCAAGAATACGTATCATATATCGGATCACAATCTTCGTCTTTATCTATGTAAAAATAAATTGCATCATATTCATCGTCAGAAGAATCCAATTCAGAAGCCCACCAACTACAGCTAAATTCACAACCATCATATTCTTCTAGAAGATACCTACTGAAATGAAGTTCATTACCATTTGGGCCGACAAATACAATAGATTCCCCTTTTAGTTTCAACTCACAATACTTCATGAGTTCTCTCCAATCAGTATATGAAGGAATTTTCCATTCATTTCCCCACAAAGATGTAGCAGCATCATCTTCAGGATCAAGGGTACGTTTTTTGTCTCTATCATTATATTTGACAAACTCATCATCTATAATATACTTATGATCGTCGTCATTCCAATCACCATCCGGATCTTTAGGTTCAACCTCACCCCACATGAAAAAATCACCAAATTCGCCGACCTTAGAAGCTCCAATATCATAAGATGCCCATAGAGTACCAGAAGGCAGACCTAAATCCACGTACTCATATCCATTTATCATATTTTCCATATACGGTTTTCACAAGTGGTTAAAATCAACAATATCTTACGCTTTCACAAAAATTCTTCTGACATTGCATCCAAGCAGATTACCGAAAATGCTTAGGAGGTATGTGACAAGCAATGCAGATTCAAATTTGCCACCATGAAACAGATACAAAGCGTAATAAAAACTGTCCGCGATACTATGGTAGAATCCACACAATATGAATAGAGGCACACCAAACAATATGCCCAATGGAGTATTTTTCTTATACATGAAAACAGCCATCTCCATAATGAAGCCACAGAATATCGCCTTTATTATCGCTTCCAAAGCTGTAGCATTCAATCTGTTGTTTATTATAGCCTGAAGATTGGAAATCACTCCGTCGCCAGCAGTCACCGACAACATTAGAGCGACAATCGTAGTGCCGACAACATTAAACAACAATATCCAGCCAAGGACAGGATAATAGATGTCATCAGACTTGTTGAGAGAAACGGAACCAGCTTTACCAGTGTATAGATGCAATCCTATATAGCACACACCAAGAAGGCCGAATGCGAACATACACGCACCCACAATACCACTTACTGTCAGATAGATATAACCTGCGACTGCGATAAAAATACCGGCAAGAATAGAGCTTTTGAAAACTTTCTGCATATCCTCTACTTTTTCAAATTGGAAAAAATGAATAATTATAATTCTAATGCGGGGCAAAAATACAAATATTTTTTCTCTCAAGCAAACTAATGTATAAATACACAAAACAGTTGCGTTATCTATTCATACAAAAAAAAGAGGTTGGATTTCTCCAACCTCTCTATATAATTGTCTGTAACGACGTCGATTAGAACCAACGAGTGTAGCAGAAGTCCATCTTGTGAGCTAGCAAGCTGCTCTTAGGGAACATACGGAATGCGTACTTGTAAGTATCAGCCTCCTCGATAACGATGTTAGCCTTGTAGAACAATCTTGTGCCCTCCTGCTTGTACATCTCCATCTCTACTACCTTGTAGATCTTGTCGTGACCCTTCTCATTCTTGTTTGAGATTACGATATCAACACCGATTCCATTGTCACCAAGACCATTGACGTTAAGAATAACATCAAACTGGTTCTTGTCGCCAACTTCTGGATTAGTCAACAACTTCTCAGGAATATTAGCCTGCTCAATTGTAATGTTATCCCAACCTGCAGCAATCTTCTCCTTCCAAGCAGCGATTTCCTTGGCCTTAGCATAACCGTTAGCAGAAACCTCATCGTATGACTTCTGAAGCTTGTTGTAGAAACGATCTACATAGTCGTCCAACTGACGCTTCATAGTGTAGTTAGGAGTGATCTGCATGAATGAGTTCTTGATTGTCTGTACCCACTCAGGAGAGTAACCCTTTGAATTAGTTGCATAATATTTAGGGATGATCTCTTTCTCAAGTAGGTTGTAGATAGTAGCAGCATCAAGCTGATCCTGGTATGGCTGATAATCGTAAGTTCTGTGCTCAGTCAATGCCCAACCTGCACCCTCACGGTAGCCTTCATACCACCAACCATCCTTAACTGAGAAGTTGATTGTACCGTTCATCAAAGCCTTCTCACCTGATGTTCCAGATGCCTCAAGCGGACGAGTTGGTGTGTTCAACCAAATATCAACACCTGAGATAAGCTTCTTAGCTAGAGCCATATCGTAGTTTTCCAAGAAGATAACCTTACCCTGGAACTCTGGCATACGAGAAATCTCGATGATTCTCTTGATCAAGCCCTGACCACCACCGTCGGCTGGGTGAGCCTTACCAGTGAAGAAGAACTGAACTGGTGCCTTGTCGTTGTTGACGATCTGAGACAAACGCTTCAAATCAGAGAACAACAAATGTGCACGCTTGTATGTTGCGAAACGACGACCGAAACCGATAGTCAACGCATTTGGATTGATCTTCTCAGTGATTGCCAACACCTGTGTTGGATCTCCCTGATTCTTCAACCATGTAGCCTTATACTGAACCTTGATGAAATCAATCAAACGGTTCTTCAGAGCCAACTTAGTCTCCCAAATTTTAGCGTCGTCGACCTTATTGATTGGAGCCCAAGTAGATTCCTTAGACTGTTTTGCAATATAATCAGCACCGAATGTAGACTCAAACAATTTCTTCCATGAACGGTCAGCCCATGTTGGCATGTGAACACCGTTTGTGACGTATCCAACGTGCAACTCCTCTGGGAAGTATCCCTTCCAGATTGGAGCGAACATCTTCTTAGATACCTCACCGTGCAACCAAGACACACCGTTAGACTCCTGACATAGATTACATGCGAACACAGACATAGAGAATTTCTCTCCCTTATCACCTGGGTTCTCACGTCCTAGATCCATCAAGTCGTCCCAAGAGATGCCAAGACGCTCAGCAAACTTGTACATATATCTTCCGAACAAGCTCTCATCGAACTTATCGTGACCTGCAGGAACTGGAGTATGAACAGTGTAAAGAGCAGATGCGTGAACGACTTCCTTAGCCTGCTCAAATGTCATACCTTCCTTCTCAATATAGTCAACCAAACGCTGAAGATTAAGAAGTGCAGCGTGACCCTCGTTGCAGTGGTAAATGTCCTTCTTGATGCCAAGTTTCTGTAGCATCAACACACCACCGATACCAAGCAAGTACTCCTGCTTCAAACGGTTTTCCCAATCTCCACCATATAGCTGGTGAGTGATTGAACGGTCGTAATCTGGATTCTGCTCAATATCTGTATCAAGCAAGTATAGATCAACACGTCCTACAGCCACTTTCCAGATATTAGAGTAGATTGTACGGTCGTAGTAAGGCACCTCAAGAATGATTGGGTTACCGTCCTTGTCCTTAACCTGCTCCAATGGAAGAGTTGAGAAATTCTGTGGCTCGTAAACAGCTATCTGATCACCGTCCATTGAAATAGACTGTGTGAAATATCCATATCTGTAAAGGAATCCGACTGCACACATGTTGATGTTAGAGTCAGAAGCCTCCTTCAAGTAGTCTCCAGCCAACACTCCTAGACCACCAGAGTAGATTTTTAGAATGTCAGTCAAACCATACTCCATAGAGAAGTAAGCAACCGATGGCTTGCTAGCCTCGTTCTTCTTGTCCATGTATGCCTTGAAGTTCTTGAACACCGAATCAATCTCTTTTGCGAAATCAGCATCCTTTGCCACCTCGTTAAGGCGCTTGATGTTTACTTTTGAAAGGAAAAGAACTGGATTCTTGCCTGAAGCCTCCCATGTAGCTGGGTCAATCTTCTCGAAAAGGTCTGTAGCCTCCTCATTCCATACCCACCACAGGTTCTTTGCCAAAGTCTGTAGTTTCTCTAGCTTTGCAGGAATCTTAGCTGTAGTAGTAAGTTCTCTCCAAGCAGACTGATTTGTGTTGCTAGTCTTAACTTTCATAACACTTATTTTTAGTATACTTTATTCTTTTTATTAACTCTCATTTTTTCTTTGCACAGCTGCGACGCTTCGGTTTCTCCGCAGTCTCAGTTGTCTGTTTTGCAGACGGTGCTTTCTTTGCCACGCTCTTCTTTGCACCCTTGGCCAAAGCCTTGTCGTAAGCCTCAACATATGATGCGATGAATTTGTCCCACGATGCCTTATCAGCAAACGTTTTTGCCTTCTCCGATATTTTGGCGACATCCGCGTCTTTCATCTTGGAGAATGAAACAACCTCATTTTCAATACGGGAAGCGACTTCGTCAAAATTGAAATCAGTACGGTTGACAACAGCCACTCCATTACTGATCGAATCCGACTTTTTCGATTCTTTCTTTACCCACAATCCGAATCCTGCCTTATCTGTAGTGATTGTCGGAACTCCAAACGCCACACTTTCAAGCGGAGTATAACCCCATGGCTCATAATATGACGCAAACACTGTCAGATCAAGACCTGGCAACAGATCATAGTAACTCATATTGAATATGCCGTCATTGCCGTCGAGCAAACAAGGCACATATATCACTTTTACTTTATGATATTCCTGATTGTCAAGGCCATAATAACCAATTGCATTTAGGATTTCATTATTCCATGGCTCATTCACCTCATGAGTAGGAACTTTCCAATCCAATTGGTTCTTGCCTTTTGATTCAAGTTTTTCCTGCAAATCCTTGCGTGGACATTTAACCCAAGAAGGCACCATAATAAATGCGACAATCTCTCTATCAAGATTTGGATTTTCATCCAACTGTTTCAACGACTTCACAAAGACATCCAAGCCCTTGTTGCGCCACTCGAATCTGCCACTTGTTGCGACGAAAATTGCATTTTTCTGCAATTTATAACCCAACAAAGCCTCAGCCACTTTTGTCATCTTGCTACGGGCATTCTTGCGAGCTTTTTCCAACTTGTCTCCTGTTGGCACGAAATCAGACTCAAAACCATTTGGTGTTACAAATGCAGGAATATCAAGCAACTGCTTGCACTCATCAGCAGTAAGATTAGAAACTGTAGTGAAGCAATCCGCATTGTGGGCTGCAGCCTTCTCAATAGAATGTTTATTTGCGACACCCAGTTCACCAGCCATCTGGTCTCCATTATAGGCTGTGAAATATGCGTAAAGTTGCTTGTTGTTAAAACAGATCGAACGACCTGTTGTTGTAGCATGTGTAGTGAACACTGTCTTGACCTGTGGGCAACGGCTCTTTACATACAAAAGACCGGATGCAACCTGCCATTCATGGAAATGTGCGATGACACCAGCGTCAGCACATTTATTAAAATTCACAAAACTTTCAACAACTTTTCCAGCTGCCATGCCAAACACAGCACAATCGTGGTAGTCGCCAACAGCACCAAGAGAATTGACACCGAACTTCTCCCACATCTCACCGTAGAAAGCATCTCTTTCTGAGAAGAAAGGCTTGTAGTCAACTAAAATAACCAAAGGATTTCCAGGCACATTCCAAGTGCCAACACGCACTGCCAACCCCTCTTTTGCGGCAGCCGCCTTCCAAGATTTAAGAGCTGACTTGTTTTCCTTAAAATATATGTTGTCTTCGTTTCCGAAATCAGGTCCAATAAAAATCAAATGGTCTCCTAGCATATCCCCCAACGCTTTTGCGTGTGTGGATAAGACCGTGTAAATACCGCCATTCTTATTGCAGACTTCCCAACTTGTTTCTATCACATAGTTGTCCTTATCCATAATCCTTTTATTTTATTATGTAGTTTTTATGCAAAAATAATAATATTCACAATAAAACGGCTATAAAAAACAAGAAAATGCCAAACAACATATTATTTATATGCAATATTTAGCATAAAAACTTACTTTTTTGCGATACACTCAATTTCCACCAATCCGCCCTTTGGCAATTTAGAGACTTCTACGCAAGAACGAGCCGGATAAGGCTTACTAAAGAATGTGGCATAAACTTCGTTAACTGCGGCGAAAGCACTCAAATCTGTAATGAACACCGACGTCTTCACAACATTTGAATAATCGCATCCAGAAGCTTTCAAAATCTCACCGATATTCTTCAATGATTGTCTCGCCTGCTCCACAACATTTGGTGCCAAAGATCCGTCTGCGGGATTCAAACCCAACTGACCTGAAACATAAATGAAATCACCAGCCTCAACAGCCTGGCTATATGGTCCGACAGCCGACGGCGCATTATTTGTAGATATTTCTTTATTCATAATTCAAAATCAAAATTAATAACATAGACTAGAGGTTTTCCCCTTTCTACAAAGATAAAAGTCTTTTACAATAATTGCAAATACATATTAAAAAGTTTTTTATCTTTATGCATTTATAACCTGCATGTTTGCGGCCGCAAATGCTAAAAAGATGCGTTTCACTCCAAAATGGTTGAACTCGATGAACGCTTTTGTCTCTTTTCCTTCTCCTTCCAATTTGACAATCTGGCCGATTCCATATTCTTTATGTTTGACGAATGTTCCGACCTTAAACTGTGAAATATTGACCGGTCCTACCCTACCAGACAACATACTTGCCGGTTTGAACCGTCCTGTCGCCAACGGATGGACATTTTGAGCTGGACGTGAAGTTGTGGCAGATGGAGTTGATTGTTGCGACGGTGAGGACGGTCTGCGGAGATTGAATTGCTGACCCTTCCAACGCATCTCTCCACGCTCTGATGAAACAGACGCCGTATCTTTCCACTCTTTCGGCAAAATCAACAAATTAGGATCAATCTCTTTAATGAAACGACTAGGGTTACTAACCTTTAATGTCTGCCCTTCCATTCGTTGTTTGCAATAAGTGATGTAGCAGTTCTTCTCAGCTCTTGTGATTGCCACATACATGAGTCGGCGCTCTTCTTCCACAGATTCTTCACTCGCGCTTCGTTTCGACGGGAACATTCCCTCCTCAACACCGATGATGAACACTTCCTTAAACTCAAGTCCCTTGCTGGCATGCACCGTCATCAATGTCACTTTATTATTGTCGTCTCCCTCATCCACACTTGTCAACAATGCGATATCCGTAAGAAAATGATTCAAAGACAAATCTGCCTCAGGACCGTCTTCTTCAGAGACTCTCGTCTTAAACTCAAACACAGAACGGAGCATCTCATTAATATTCTGCTGACGGTTTTTGTTCTCCAACTCATTATCTTTATATGCGTCCGCCCAGATTCCAGATCGTTTGATCACAGAATCCACCACCTCATAAGCATCTGATTCTGATGCTTTTTTTCCAAAATCATTAATCATCTCAGCAAACGCAGCCACTTTGTTTTTCGTTCCTTCGTTTAGGAAATCATAATCACGGATATTATCCACGACTTCCCAGAAAGAAACATTATTCGCAGCAGACTGTTCAAAGATTTTTCCGACAGTCACGTCGCCAATACCTCGTGGCGGATCATTTACTATACGTTTGAATGCCTCTTCGTCATGATGGTTGATTGCCAGACGACAATAAGAAACAATATTCTTTATATCAGCTCGCTGGTAGAATGTTTTTCCACCCCACACTCGCGACGGAATGTTCTTATCTCTGAGTGCTTTTTCTATAAGTCGAGATTGTGTGTTGACACGGTAAAGGACTGCAAAATCTGAATATTTGCAATCTGCCTCCTTCACAAGTCGATCAATTGAATTTGCCACAACCTGAGCTTCTTCTCCTTCTGTATACGCTCCAAACACACGAACTTTATTTCCGACTTCCTGCTCTGAAAAAGCGTGTTTTTCAAGTTGTTGTGAATTCTTGGCGATCAAGCTGTTGGCAACATTCACAATAGTCTGTGTCGAACGGTAGTTTTGCTCAAGACGGAATACCTTAGACTCCGGATAATCATTGGTGAATGAAAGTATATTACGCACGTCGGCGCCACGGAACCCGTAGATCGACTGTGCGTCATCCCCCACTACACATAGTTTATGATGCTGCTGACAAAGTTTGCGAATGATACGGTACTGTGATGCGTTTGTATCCTGATACTCGTCGACGAGAATAAATCTGAATTTATTCTGATACTTGAAAGCCACTTGTGGATCATCACGAAGCAATATATTGGTAAACAGCAATATATCATCAAAGTCGAGTGCATTGGCATTTTTGCAACGTGCTGCGTAGGCCGCATAAAGATCACCAAACGCATAAAGATGATCAGCCAAATCACGCTCGTGAAACTCAGGGATATCCCTATACATCTGAGGTGTGACCAAATCATTTTTCAAACGGGATATTCTCGCATGAATCTTCTTGGCATTGTAAGTTTTGTCATCAAGCTTTCGCTCTTTTATGATAGTGGCCAAAAGATTTTGAGAATCAGTACCGTCATATATAGTGAAATCCTTGTCAAGACCGAGTTTATCCGCCTCAGCACGAAGGATACGAGCGAAGATAGAATGGAAAGTACCCATCCAAAGTTTACTGGCAGCCTCCGTTCCCACCACTTTTGCGATACGGTCTTTCATTTCTGTCGCAGCCTTCTTGGTAAATGTCAAAGCCAGAATCGACTGAGGCTTAAGTCCAGACTGCAAAAGATATGCTATTTTATAAGTAAGCACTCGCGTCTTACCTGAGCCAGCACCGGCAATTACCAAAGATGGACCATCACTATAAGTTACAGCCTGACGTTGCGGCTCATTAAGGGAATTCAAATACTCCATTGTCATATATTATTAATCCTATTTCTTCATTTTTAAAAGCTCATTCTGCAGTTTGATCATTTCATCACGCAGACGGGCAGCCTCCAAGAACTCGAGGTCCTTAGCGGCATCAAGCATAGCCTGTTTTGTTTGGGCAATAAGTTTTTCCAGTTCAGCAGGCGTATTATAAGTGGACATTGTCTCAGCCACCATAGACGGTTTGTAATGACGCTCAGCATAAACCTCTGGCTCAACATAATATTTCGGCTCATTATCATCACGTTCCTTAAGAATCGTCTTCTTCTCTTTGTTCAATGCCTTAGGTACGATATGGTTAGCCTCATTGTATGCCATCTGTTTCTCGCGACGACGGTTTGTCTCATCAATCGTCTGCTGCATACTTTCTGTAATCTTGTCGGCATACATTATCACAAGGCCATTCAGATTACGTGCGGCACGACCCGCAGTCTGAGTAAGCGAACGGTGAGAACGAAGGAATCCCTCTTTATCAGCGTCGAGAATAGCGACAAGCGACACTTCCGGCAAATCCAATCCTTCACGAAGAAGATTGACTCCTACAAGCACATCAAACAAGCCGTTGCGTAAGTCCTCCATAATACGTACACGTTCAAGAGTGTCGACATCAGAATGGACATAACGGCTTCTGATTCCTGACTTTTGCAAATATTCCTGGAGTTCTTCCGCCATACGTTTTGTTAGTGTTGTGACTAAGACACGCTCATCTTTCTCTGCACGCACTATGATCTCCTCAATCAAGTCGTCAATCTGATTTAGACTTGGACGTACATCAATAACAGGATCCAACAATCCTGTAGGTCTGATCACCTGTTCCACCACAACACCTTCACTCTTCTCCAGTTCAAACTCAGCTGGAGTGGCGGACACATATATAGTCTGATCAGTCAGTTCTTCAAACTCCTCAAATTTAAGCGGACGGTTGTCCATTGCGGCAGGAAGACGGAAGCCGTATTCCACCAAATTCTTTTTTCTTGCACTGTCTCCTCCATACATTGCCCGGATCTGCGGAATCGTCACATGACTCTCATCAATCACAAGAAGCATATCTTTAGGAAAGAAATCCAACAGACAGAACGGGCGAGTGCCTGGTTTTCTTCCGTCAAAATAACGTGAATAGTTTTCTATTCCAGAGCAATGGCCCAACTCACGGATCATCTCCATATCATAGTTCACACGTTCACTTATTCTTTTAGCCTCGACACTTCTTCCCTGAAGTTCAAAAAACTCAATCTGCTTAGTCAAGTCGTCACCGATTTCTATCAGCGAACGGGAAATACGCTCCTTTGTGGTGACAAAAAGGTTGGCGGGATAAATTCTGGTTTGTTCGAACGACTCTATCGGCATGTTTGACAATGGGTCAATACTGGTGATTTCTTCAATCTCGTCGCCCCAGAAACTGACACGCAAGATAAAATCAGTATCTGCCATAAAGACATCCACAGTATCACCTTTTACACGGAAGTTTCCTCGCTCAAGTGAAATCTCATTACGCTGATACAGGTTGTCGCTCAACATTCTCAGAAAAACGTGTAAATCAAGTTGCTGACCGACTTGTATTGTAATAGTATTAGCATAAAAATCCTCAGGATTTCCCATACCATAAAGGCATGACACAGACGAAACAACAACGACGTCACGCCGACCGGAAAGCAATGCTGTAGTTGTGGCAAGACGTAGCTTCTCTATCTCATCATTAATCGCCAAATCCTTCTCGATATAAGTGTCGGAATTTGGCAAATATGCTTCCGGCTGATAATAATCATAGTATGAGACGAAATACTCCACAGCATTCTCAGGGAAAAAACTCTTGAACTCACCATATAATTGGGCGGCAAGTGTTTTGTTATGGCTAAGGATAAGTGTAGGACGCTGCACTTTTTCGATAACATTAGCAATAGTGAAGGTTTTGCCCGAACCTGTCACGCCAAGCAGTGTCTGATATTTGACACCATCATTAACACCCTCCACCAATTGGCGGATTGCTTCCGGTTGGTCGCCAGTAGGCTTATATTGTGATGTCAGTTTGAAATCCATTGCTGAATTATTACTTATATACTAATATTCAAAATTTGGGTTACGCCGAAACCGACATAACCCATTTGTTTTATGCAGATATCATAAAAACACATCCACATAATAAATTCAAAATCTATTTACTTTTCAGACAACAACATAATGATCCATGCGATAACGTAAATACCCAAACCAAATCCAAAAGCCAGAGCACATACTGCAAAAATAACACGCATCATTGTTGCATCTATTCCAATAAACTCAGCCAAACCAGCTGCAGTTCCTGTAAGCATTTTATTGCTTGAAAGTCTCAATTGTTTACCCATAATTATAAAATTTTAGTTAGTCCTCTATCAGCTTAAACGAAGGCTTAGTAGAAGTTTTATCTTCATTAGCCTCGATAATAATCTCGTATTTCTTGTCTATGCCATTCTCCAGTATCACCTCTGCCACAGCATCCTCAACACATGTCTGCAATGTGCGACGCAATGGTCTCGCACCATACACTGGATCATAACTTTTAGACACCATGTAGTCCATAGCATCATCAGTGATAGTCAGCTTCATTCCAAGTTTGCCGATTCTCTCACGTATAGGATTAATCTCAAGCTCAATTATCTTAGTGATTGAATCCTTCTCAAGTGGAGAAAAACTTACTATCTCATCAATACGGTTCAAGAACTCAGGAGTGAATGTCTTATTAAGTTGTTTACGGACAACATCATCAGCGACAGACTTGCTCACCTCCGTCTGCATAGAGAATCCTATACCACGGCCAAAATCTTTCAATTGACGAGAGCCGACGTTGCTGGTCATAATTATGACAGTGTTCTTAAAGTCGACCTTACGTCCTTGACTATCAGTCAGACAACCCTCATCCATCACCTGAAGAAGGATGTTGTAGACATCAGCGTGAGCCTTCTCTATCTCATCAAGAAGCACAATAGAATATGGTTTTGTACGCACTTTTTCAGTCAGCTGACCTCCGTCTTCATGGCCTACATATCCTGGAGGGGCTCCAATAAGACGTGAGACAGCATGCTTCTCCATATACTCACTCATATCGATACGGATCAAAGACTCATCACCGTCGAACATCTCTTTCGCCAGCATTTTTGCAAGATAAGTCTTGCCGACACCAGTCGGACCAAGGAACAAGAATGTGCCGATAGGACGGTTAGGATCACCAAGTCCGATTTTGTTGCGACGGATAGCCTTCACCACTTTTGCAACAGCATCGTCCTGACCAATCACCTTGCCCTTAAGTATATTAGGCATTTCCACCAAACGTTGGCTTTCATCTTTAGCTATACGAGTGATCGGAATTCCTGTCATTGTGGCGACGACACGCATCACATCATCTTCAGTCACCACACGACGGTTGGACTTCATCTCCTCCGTCCACTTCTTTTTTTCCGCGTTCAACTGTACAGTCAGAGCCTTTATCTTGTCACGCAATTCTGTAGCCAACTCATAGTTCTGCTTCTTGACCGCGTTCATTTTATCATCTTCAAGAGACTTCAACTCAGTCTCAATCTCCACGACTATAGAAGGAATCTCCACATCAATGATGTGAGTGGCAGCACCTGCCTCATCCATAGCGTCGATAGCCTTATCCGGGAACATACGGTCGCCGATGTATCTGCCTGTAAGTTTGACACAAGCATTGATTGCATCATCAGTATACTTCACCATGTGGTGCTCCTCGTAAGCAGCCTTACTGTTGTTAAGGATTTCAAGAGTCTCAGCTTCCGTTGTAGGATCTACCAGCACACGTTGGAAACGGCGATCCAAAGCACCGTCTTTTTCAAAATACTGACGATACTCCTTTATTGTTGTTGTGCCGATACATTGGAATTCTCCACGGGCCAAAGCCGGCTTCAACATATTGGCCGCATCCAAAGTTCCAGGTGCTGAACCAGCACCGATCATTGTATGAATCTCATCAATAAAAACGATGACATTCTTATTGCCTGCCACTTCGGAAAGAATTGCCTTCAAACGCTCCTCAAACTGTCCGCGGTATTTTGTGCCGGCGACAAGAGCACCCATATCAAGAGCATAAATCACCTTGTCAAGAAGGATGTGTGGAGCGCGTTTGTTGACGATATCCAAAGCAAGACCATCAACAATAGACGTTTTGCCGACACCTGGCTGACCTATCAGGACAGCATTGTTTTTTTTCTTACGGCTAAGGATCTGCGACAGACGTTCAATCTCACGTCTTCTGCCGACAATCTCAGCAACATTTCCGTTTGCAGCCTCACGAGAAAGATTACGAGCATACTTCTCAAGATAAGGCATAGCAGAATTAGAAGACGTTGCTGTCTGTTTAGAAGCAGTAGACTGTTTTGACATTATTGAGTTGGCATCAGCATCACTGTCCATGTCATCGTCTTCATCATCCTCGTCTTCCTGTACACCATCATTGATGTTCAAATCAATAGGTTCAATAGTATCAAGACCGCCCTCCTCTTCTTCAGCATATTGTTCATCCTTATCCCACATTTTATGTGATATTGCAAGCATCTTATCGTATGTCACACCTTCTGAGATAAGCACTTCCGAGGCAAGGTTGGAATCCTCACGCAGTATAGCCAAAAGAAGGATATCAGTATCCGACTGTTCAATAGTGCGGAATTGACGACGCTCAATTTCCATAAGGAAAAGCAGACGCTCGGTAGACTTCAGCATAGGTATATCTTCATCCAAGAAAGGATTATTGTTTTCTTTACGAATAACATCCTCTATCTTCTGACGGATAACTCGCGGATCAACATTCAACTCTTCAAAAGCAGCCATAGCCGGCCCTTCTCCGTCGCGGAAGATACCCAACAGCACATGTTCAGGAGCGATGCTGTCGTTTCCTAAACGGGCAGCCTCTTCCTTGCTGTATATTATAACGTCTTTAACTCGTTTTGTAACCTTATTATTAAAAAAATTGTCCTGTTGCATTTAAGTTCTTTCATATTTGTAATGCAAATATACTCCATTTTTTTTTCAATACATAATTCCAAATATAGAATTAATATAAAGAAAAACGCACTTTATATTTTTTAACATAAGACGTGAAAAATGAATCATTAAATGTATTAGACAGATTCAAAATAAAGAAAAAAGGAGACGCGAACACTCACGTCTCCTTCTAACTTTATTCAATCAATCGCTACTTAAAGTAAACAACCTCGATACTACCTTTGTGTTTAGAACCATCCTTCAAAACAATTTCATAATAATAAACACCAGGGTCAACATATTCGCCTCTGCACTTTCCATCCCAACCATTATGGCTTTCCACCATCTTCTGTCCATAACGATTGAAGATAACAACTGAATAACCCTCCATAAATGTGTCATTCAATCCAATTGAATTCATAGGAGTAAATGCAGTTGGAAGATCCTTGATAACATTAATAGACACGACATTTGATGGAACAGCAGGACAAACACTGTCAAGCATCAGCACATAGTATGAAGCAGTGTCCTGAAGGCCTATCAACTCATACATATTGCAAGCTTCATCATTCTTAAGTTTGATCTCAAGCAATGAGTCTGGTTCAGATACCAAATCTTTATATTCCTCCTTAATCTGACCTTCTTTATCAAATGCCTCGTCAAATCTTCCATCAAATGCGCCGTTGACTTTGTACCAATGATACTCGAATGGACGATACTTAGTGACAAGTTTCAATTCTGCACTCTCATTTCTAAATACGCGAGGCTTATTCTGAGGTTTTGTGACAAGCATAAAATTCTCAGGTCGCATTCTCGCGTGTGTATGGATGCTGACTCCGTCAACAGAAGAATTTGTACCACAGAAGTTTTTAGCATAATACCTCAAAGTTAGAGGAATATTTGAATAAGGAATCTTTGACTGTGGAGCATATACTTCTCCGTCAATCATCCAACCCTCTTCTGTAATCTCTTCTCCATTGTCAAAAGTATAAACCTTAAATCTATCATACAAGCTCTCATCTCCAGACACCAAATGTAGAGAATCATTCTCACAAATTGTGTAATATTCAGAAACCAAAGATACCAATGGTGCTTCATGAACATTAATAAACGCACTTGCAGTATCACGACAGAATCTAACAGTATCAGTTGCTATGATAAAGTACTTACCTGTTCTTGAATAAGAATCTAATTTCAGATAACCTGCAGCACCAAGTTCTTGATTAAACTTCCAAGAGTAACCGTACTGATTATTAGAGAATACAACATCTTTTTCTGTTATCGTATCCTTAAAATAATCGAATACTACAGAACTTGTCTTTACAGAATCCCACTTTGTCTCATCAAACCAGTTTTTCTGCCATATATGGCCCTCATAGTATGAAAGTCTTGAGTCAGAAAGCAAAATATTATCTTCTGCACAAACTGTGGTATCTCTCATATACTCTTTAACGATAGAGTTACGAGTAGGAACCTTAACTCTCTTTATCAAAGAATCTTTCAAGCCACAAGGATCCTCAATAATAATTTTAACATCAATATAGCCTGCTTCAGTATTCAAGGTATCTCCCTTTGGAGGAATCTGAGTATGCTTGAAATGTGCCACTGCTTCTGGATCACAATTATCCGCCGCTATATCAGGAGGAAGCAAGCCATCCACGTCAGGAACAAGGAATATACAAGGTCTTGCGTAGTCTGCCTGTACAATACTCTCCTCAAACCATTTTGGAACAGTGATTATAGGCGGAACAGTATCTCTGATAACACGAAGATACTTAATAGTATCAGAATGATTATTACAAGCGTCATATGCGACGAAGCGTCTCACAACATCATAATTGTAATATTCACACTTGCTTGGATCTGATGATCTGTTTGTTGAATCAGAGAAGAATATTCCACTCTTTAGAGGAACATCTTTTGATCTTTCCATCACATTATCGTAAACCACATCCCAACAATTATCCTTCGCTTTCATTGCTGAATTTACAAAAGGTTCTGTCGGAGTACAAACAAACGAATCAATTTTAGAAACTGCGTCTTCTATCCAAACCGGAGGTACAGTATCCTTTACACGGAACGTATCTGAACATGGCGACACATTCTGCTTTCTGACGTCGATTGCTGAATATGTTCTGATCAATGTGAACTCACATAGATTTACTGTTGAAACCTTAGTGTTAGTCACATCCAATATGACAGAATCTACCTTAAATGTTGCAGGATCCACCAACTCTGGAGCTGACGTTCCATCCTGTGCCAAGAACAAACCACCTGCAGCAAGGAACTCCTCAAACGTTTTGTAAGCAGCAGGAATATCATTATGACAAATATACTTAGTGTCATCCAATGGAGGACAATTCATTCCTGGAGCTCCTGTATTGATTACATTAACAACTCTATGACATGGCTTTTCCTCTTCCAATCCAGGAGTTGTATCTCTAACAACCAAAGTGATTGTTGTCAAACCAAGTGGATATGGATCTCTCAACTTCAAACCATCTGAACGAGTGTATACAGAATCCAATTGTCCACACTCATTATGTAGCTCTGGAATCTTGAATCCATGCTTTAGAACCTCAGAGAATGGCACTGAATCGACGGCAGTCTTCAACTCAATTGTGATAGTGTCTTTCTCTCCTAGCAATCCACAGTTGAAACTGTCTATTCCAGCATTACGTACTTTTATCACTTGCTCACAGATAAACTCCTCTCCATGATAAATATATCTTCTGAATACAGTGTCTATACCAAGATCAAATTTCTCAGTAATTGCCTTTCCAGAAGCACGCCATACCTTCAATAGTGGCACAACAGTGTCAGCACAGAAATCCATGAAATGTGGCTCTGTCTCACTCAAATTAATGTCTGCTGGATCCAACTGACAAACACCGATAGGCAGTGTGACAAGTGTATCCTTAGGACACTGGATCGGATCCTCCTTGACATCTCCGACCTGAATTATCTGAGCACATGTGTCGATGCTATCTTTCAAAGTCTTTGAATGATCTACATATATCCAGTAAACAGTTGTTCTTCCAACATAGAACGTATCGTTTGTGCCCTTAAACGGTTTCTTGTCTGAACGTATAACAGTATCAGGAAGAATAATCTTATTCGTACATGGATTAGTAGCAATAGGGGCAACAAGATCAACAGACACACTACATGAATCTTCACTTGTCGGAGCAAAAGGTTCCAACTCTTTACATGCGATATCCATCTTCTTGTCTGTCAAGATATTCAGTGTCTCTACACATGTATCTTTAGCTGTAGAGTACTTGCTTTCAAACACCCATGCTATATTATAGACACCGACGCTAAGTTTGCCAAGTGTATATGAAGGAGTTCCTTCTTTCATCTCGGCAAGAAGAGAGTATGTTGGTTTTCCTTCCAATGTGTCAATCATATAGCCTTTTCCATAGACTACATATCCATCAACACATGCGTCCTTGCCCTCTGGTATTGGAAGAATCTGCTCGTCAAGAGTGACATCACACTCTCCACTTGCCGATTTCTTCACAGTATCATTAAAGACAGTACAGTCAAATATTGGCTTGTTCGACGACTTTATAGTCAGTTCAATTTCACATCTCTTAGTCATTACTGTCAAAGAGTCGTTAGCAAACAGCCATGATATTGTGTATGGCTCACCTACCACAAACTTAGCAGGCAACTCTGAATATGCAGTATCTCCCGTCGACGATACGGTCATCAACTGAGCCACACCCTTAATCTCCTCGTTTGAACAATATTCGTAAGCGTATGGTTGTTTTAGTGAATCAAGCACCTGCTCCTTGATAATTTCACAAGTGCCCTCAGGCAAAACGATTGTCTGGTCAGGAAGTGTGTCACAGTCTATCACTGGCTCCATAGAATCCTTTACCGTAATAGTCTGAGTACACAAGAAATTGTAAGAACCGAAGTTGTACTTCCAGTAAACTGTATCAACACCCACATTAAATGGATAACGCAAGATATCATCACCATTCTCTGAACTCAAACCAGGCAATGATGCTCTTGTGACAACTGAATCAATATGAGCTCCAGAACACAAATCGTAAACTGCCTTGATATCGAATCCTAATTCACTGAATTCTATATCACAATCAAATGGATCCAATACAATCAAAGTGTCTGGCATCTGACTACAGTCAACAGGCGGAACATTTATGTCTCCAACCCTTACTATCTGAGTACAAGTAACTACTGAATCTACCAATGTATGTGTAGTAGAGTCAATGAATACCCAAATCACTTCATTTGGTCCGACAAAGAATGGATCATCCATTGTCAATCCGTTTGGACGTGTTGGTGTTCCGACAAACTCACCAAGTCCACATGGATGTTTAGCAATCGGATAACCACGTTTCTTCAACGAATCCAAAACTTGAGACGCTGGCACTGAACATTCTCCTGTCATCACAGGAATGTTAACTGTATCTTTATTAATAGAATCACAATTAATCACCAATGTTTTGGTTGTACGGACATCGACCAACTGATCACAAGTATCTTTTACAGATCCTGTGAAATCAGTGAACACCCATTTGATCCAAGTCTGACCTAAAGGATATGTGTCTTCAATTTTCAAAGAGTCACTACGTTCTCCTACACCAGGACGCATGAAGTAAGATGAATCAGGATGAGCACATGGATCTTCAACTTCTGGAGTTTTCAAAGTGTCTCTCAAATCCGCAGGATCACAATCCTCAACAACCTTATGCATTGCAGGAGTCAACTCATCACAATTGATATCAAAATCCTTATTACCCTTAATGTTGATATCCTGCTCACATTTAAATGTGTCCACAACATTGTAAGGGCTAACCATCGTCCATGTTATATGAGTGTGTCCAGTTGGGAATGGATCAGAAAGTTCCAATGAATCACTTCTGTGAGGAACACCCCATACCGTGTCTTTTGTACAGAAATCAATTCCATATGGGAACTTCGTGATGACACTGTCGCCAGGCACATCACAACGATCTTTTGTCGCCTTTACAGTATCAATGTCTGCGGCATCCTCACAATGGACATCCAACGGATTCTGATGGTTCGGACGAATAAGCTGATCACATGTTGCAACCTTACCATCTATCTCTGAACGGAACACCCACAACAAATGATAATCACGGCCTACCTCCAACACATAATCCGAAGGCACTCTCTTATCTGTACCATAAAGTGTAAGCACACCTGGTATCTTCTCATCCGTACATGAACGTGTAGCTACATAGTCTCCATTCAGAATATCCCAGATATCGCCAATCACAACCTCACATTCACCTGGTTTAGCCACAGGATAATATGGATTTGGATCGATCTTCGAGCAATCGAAACTTGGACCACGAGCATCAACCACATTTACATACTTGATACAGTTGTCAACATTACCAGATTTATCATAGAATATAAAATCAAGTTTTGTCAAACCTACAGGGAACGGATCAACTTTCCACTCCTCATTATCATTGCCGTCGACTACAAGTTCAAACTCATTAGTCTGAATGTTTAAGAAATATCTCTTCACAACAGGCTCTATGAAAAGAACCGAACCTCCATTTGCTAGGTTATCACACTCGTCGTATGCCTTTGGAATGATAATCAAATCTTTCAAGTCATCATAAGTCATACCACAGACATCTGATGAAACATTACCCATCACTGTGTCTTTTCCATCGAAACAGTCAAGAACAACTGGCTTTGTACCATCCTCAACAGTACGGTACATTGTACAAGTGTCTGACAAATTTGCTTTGTCGGTATAGATATACAAGAATTTATGAGTTCCGACTGGATAAATGACATCCTTGATCTCATCATCCTCGTATCGCTTCACAGTTCCATCAAACTGTGTTACAAAAGCCTGAACCTTAGCCTTAATCACTCCATCACACTTGTCGTTAATAGAGCTATTAAGATCGACATCCAAACTTGAGAATGGAAGTTCACAAGTATTCTCCGCGACAACCGTCTTGTCTGTCAACTTCTTACATGCATCTGAAGCATCTGGACGTGTAGTGTCAGCCACAGTCAAATACTGGTCACATGTCTTATCATTCTTCGACTTGTCTACAAAATGCCAAATAATATGATAAGTTGTATCCTTGTGGAATGTCGCAGGAAGTGCGATATCCTTTTTATCATCCTTGTCACGAAGCATTGGCTTACCCTTTATGTCACCATCACAATTATCCACCGCAGTATGACTGCCAAGAGCAGCAAGCACCTCATCAAGGGTAAACTCACACTTATCAGCAGCAAGTGCTAATGTAGTATCCTGAATATCACGGCAATCGAATACAGGCTTTATTGTATCAAGCACAGTGATTGTCTGCTTACAAACAGAAGAGGCTCCAGCAGCATCTGTAAATGTCCAAGTGATTGTTGTCACTCCCTTAGGATATGCGTCTTTCAATACATCCTTTCCATCACTTCTGACACCAACTCCTTTTATTTTCTTTCCAGTTGGAGAACATGGATCATCAGCGATTTCTGGAGTATGCAATCCTGCCTTCTTGACTATTTCAGCCTCTGCCAAACAATTAGCATCAACATAAGCAGTCAATGGAGGTGTCACAACATCACAATCAACTGGAGGTCCAAGAGTATCAAGAACCTCAATGTACTGAGTACAAGTGTCACTGTTGCCAGACAAATCAGTAACAATCCAATCTATAGTTGTCACTCCTACTTTATAAGGTGCTGACAAATCAGTAGATTTTTTAGATTTGAATGTACGTACCCATGAAAGTTTCAAATCACTCGTAGATGTACAGTTGTCTTTTGCCTTCAACTCTTCAAGTGATGGCACCTTTACCTTTACATCTGTCTGACTCAACTCACATGACTCATCCGCATAGAATTTTGATGTTCCTTCCCATGGTCCACAAACCAATGAAGGAGCTATAGTATCCTTGACTTCAATTTCAATGACACAGCTGTCGACCAACACTTTTGATGATGGATCTTCCTTTTCATATGCGTTAGAGAAATACCACACAAATCTGTTCTTGCCTACAGGCAAATTATAATTTTTCACAACAGATGGTACAGATGTGAAATTTGTCAAATTTGCAGTGGCATATCCATAAGGGACATCCTCTTCACATATACATACAGGATTGACCGCATAAGATCGGAATGTCACATCCTTTGTGATCACACGATCTTCTTTGGCATCCATAGGATTTTCGACTGTAGTCACACCACCATTAGCATCATACAAACGTACAGAATCTGGGAATACAGAAATTGTAACGAAACCTGATTTAGATGCACTAAGTGTAGGAAATTCTTCGAACGACATCGGAACATTACCAGGACCAGGTTTAGTTGTGACTGGAACCATATTCGAACATACATCTCCTGCACCAGGACCAAATCCAGGACCAAATCCAGGACCAAATCCAGGTTTATTCTCGCAATCACCATATCTTGTCGCATGGTAATACTTCACCTCTGCTGTTGGTATGTCTGTCAACGACATATTATATATAGCCTTGCAATCTTTATCTGTATACATTACAGACGGTACCTCAGGACAATTAGGCACAGGAGGTGCATTACGAACAACCGTCACTATCTGCTCACATGTCTTTGAATTGAACCTTTGGTCTGTAAATGTGTAAGTAATAGTATAAGAACGAGATTCTGAACCTCCCTCGAACTTAAATTTCTTAAATTCATCTATATTCTTAATTTTAGTCTTTTCCCCTTTGTAGTTTGTGATAGTAATATCAACAGTCACTTTTCCACCACAAATATCCTCAACATCCTCATGCATCGAAAGGTAACCGTCATCAAAATACCTCTGAAGAGTATATACCTTATTAGGATTATTACCACTCTGACCGGAACCTGACGCATGTCCATCATACTTTACTTCTCCATTATCTAGAAGATAGTTAGGGAATACCATTATGTTGATCAACGATGAACAATCAAACTCTGGCGCATCCTGATCCTCTACCATGAATGGAACAGCACATTCTACTGTAACACTCTCATCTACATGTGAACCAGGTAGTTTTTTGAACACCCATACCATCTCATATTTGATTCCTGTTTCAAATAGAGGGTCATCCATCTGAGACTCTTCTATTTTATGCAACTCATCACCTTCTTTTGGAATGCGATAATAAAGAGTTGGCACAAGACTGTCTGTAGGATGAGCTGAACACTCGTCAAATCCGTATGGCAGTTTAGCTACTTCTTTTAATTTAGCTATGACAGTAGACGGCTTCAAGTTACATGTCAAAGTATCGACATCTAGTGTTCCCAAATCAACATTTGGACATGTCACATTAGGTTTCTTATCGTTCTCCACAGTAATTTTCTGCAAACAGAACTTTGTGTTTCCTGAATCATCAGAGAATGCCCAAAGGATCCAAGTGACACCCACTTTATAAGGATCGTTTAGATCTACAGATTTATTAAAAATTGATGGAATCTCAGAAGGTCTATCCTCAGACTCTCGTCTACCTAGATACTCTCCTGGAATTGAACCATCCACACCGTTCAAATCCTGCAATACTGGCTGAGATAATTTAGGCAATTCCGATGGGAAATCACCAGGCACAGCCACACAACCCTTCTGGTTTTTCAAATGGGCTGTATAGTTTTTAATTTTTTCACAATCAACATTCGGAGGCGTTATATCCACAACTGTGATAACAGCTTCACAAGACACAGACTTTTCACATCCGTCAGTGATTGTATATTTCAACTCTATTGTTCCTGCTGGAGCGACAACCTTCTTGTTGATAGTCGAAGATTGCGACAAAGTAGAGAACGGTCCAACAGTACGAGTCTGATTTGTTGCTTTCAACACATTTCCCTTTACATCCTTAACGACAATATCAATTGTCATCTTTGGATCTGGATCACAACTTGCCTTATAATCAGGCAAAGGCAAATCAATTGTGGTTGTCTTCTCTGTTTCTCCAAGTGGAATTTCAAGTCCATTAATCTTACTACAGTCTATTGTAGGATCTTCTGGTTTTTCAAATTTATACGATTGTTTGATAGTAGCGGGACAGCCAACACCATCAATCTCAACAGTCGCAGACACATCATGAGACTTCAATGTGCCATCACATGCAGCATCACGATTCCAAGTCACTTCTGCAGTAGACGATGACTTAGTGGATGCTGTAGCTCCTGTCCATGTGTAAACGTATTTATGTTCACTCTCTTTATTTATGACATCTATATTTGCATACACCTTATTTGTTTTGTCTGCAGGACAAAGCGTTTTGTCTTGTTCCTCAGTACCAGAAGCGAAACGATCACTAGACAAACTCAAAGTTAAAGATGGAGTATTGTGGACATCAATAATTTTCTGAATTGGAGTTCCAATAGGATTCTCTACCGTAGCACCATCTACTATTGTACGACGAACGACCTGAGCTTCAAGAGTGTATTTGCCATGCTCAGCAACAGCAGGGAAAATAACTCTCACACTTGCACCCTTTGTTTTCGAATCTTCCTGGAGTCCGGCTCCTTCATATACAGTATTATTATAGACCTCTTTTTTGCTAGGAGTGATCAACTTCCAACGATAGAAGACAGTTTCGTCTTCCGATACAGGATCTACATAATAGATATTATCATCCTTCGGAGCACATACCATTCCAGATCCTATAATTTCGTTCGGCCATATAGGATCACACTCTTTTCCATAAACAGTGAATTCTTTAGTCACTGTCGCAGATCCATCTCCTTTATTTACCTCTACTTTATATTCCTTTGCACCTACAAAATCGACATATATATTTGCTGTACGATATTCATCTCCTTTTCCTGACGCTCCAAAAACTTTTGCCCAACCATTGCCTGATCTTTCATACCAATTGTATGTGGCATTCTTTGGGAAACCTGTAGCTGTAGCTCTAACTATTTCTCCTTTACATACAAGTTTTGGAGAAAGACATACCTTTTCTACCTCCGCTGAGATATAGTCAATGGAAACTTTTGCACAACTCAACTGAGCAAATTCGGGAGTAAACTCATAATGTTTCAAACCCTCATTCACATATGGCATATATCCATAGAATGTCATTTCAAAACGCAACATATGATAATCGCCACCCGACATCGGTAGATTTCCAACATTAGTCAAACTGCTAAACTTAACCTCAGCCACATTATTTGCTGATTGCAAATCTCTCTTGCTTCCCAAAAGAGCTCCTGTCACATCATCATAAAGTTCAACATCCATTCGGTCATCTGTCACGGTTCCATGTCCTGTTCTTGCACGGAAAGCAGCATTGCCATCCAATTTACAAGTAGGCTTTACATATGCTCTCATGACAAATCTATAATGTTGATTTCTATAGGACAAACCATGATGATTGTATCCATTTCCACATACACTTGGATTTGCAGGGAAACTGATAGTCACGACCTTACAGTTAGGATTGGTAAGGTTCATAAAATAATTTTCGTATTTTCCCTCTGTTTTCTTTCTTACACTATCGTCTATACTTGGAGTATAGCTTCCGAAACTACTCAGTAAACCACCAATCGAATAAGGACAATCATTCTTTGAAAACTCTAGAGTATATTCACCAAAGAAGTTTTCTACATCATTTTCTAGTTTTCCTGTATTACTACCAGTCGGATCAAAATCTGTACCTGTGATAAAATCTCCTGTTGCTGAAGAATGACATTCTGGCACACAATCAGTACCCTTAGTGATTTTTACAACATTAGACTCCGCTATAATATTCGTTCCACTTTTCTCAACAGCACGGAACTCAACATCATGGTCGTCCATCTCATAAATAAAAGGGACACCAACCTTAAGCTGAGATCCTTCTGTACTGGCATTCACCCAAGCTCCATTCACCTTCTTCTGCCATGTCACAGAACTTGTTGATGCCAATGACGAGTTCAAAATCACACCTTCATTAGGACATACCGTCTCATTTTCTGCGGTTATCACCAATGCATTCGCATTGACCCAACTTCCGAATAAGAATACGGAAGCGACAACGTTTTTCAAAACTGGATTCAGCAGTTTTGATAATCGTTCTTTATATTTCATATTTTGTATAATCTTTTTCATACCCTATCTAATTAATCTTTTCAACACTCCTAATTAATTATAAATCAACAATACAGATTATAAATCCGCATTTTAATTCTTAATTTATCTAACAAATATATATTTTTTCGTTTATAAACGTTTACTTTTTGTTAAAAAATGTAACAAAACATTTAAGAATTTTAACATATAAAAACACGAATGTTTCTTCTTCTTAGCTATAAAAGAAACATCCGTGTATATATCACACAAACAGATAAAATATTTATAAATCCTCTAAACGATAACAATCTTCTTCTGTTATATCACATTAAGCAATTGATTAAAAATATTTTACGGCAGCAACAAACTGCTGTCTCCATAACTTAGAAAACGGAATCCGTTGTCGAACGCATATTTATAAATTCTATGCCAGTCTTCCCCGACAAGAGCCGAAACCAGTAGCAGAAGTGTGCTTTGCGGCTGATGGAAATTCGTGATAATTCCTCTGATGATTTTAAATCGGTAAGACGGTGCAATTATAATCTGCGTGGATGTCACCAGCGTCTCCTTGCCCTCACCTTCCAAATAATCAAGTATCGCCTGTAGACTTTCCTCGGCGGTCAACGTTGGATTGGTATCATACGGTGTCCACTGCTCCACATGCAGATAGTCGCTGTCGATCGCAACGCCTTTGGCTCTGGCTTCCGCTATAGCCACACCTATATAATATAACGACTCAAGTGTACGCACTGAGGTTGTGCCGACGGCGATAATATTGCCGAGAGCCGACTTGACCGACTCAATAGTCTCACGTCGCACACTTATCACCTCACTATGCATCTCATGTCCATCCATCGTCTCAGACTTCACAGGTTGGAACGTACCGGCTCCGACATGAAGAGTGAGTTCCGCACGACGTATTCCTCTCTTCTGAAGACTCTCAATCAAATCTGAAGTGAAATGAAGTCCGGCTGTAGGAGCTGCCACAGAACCCTTAATCTTTGAATACACTGTCTGATATGTAGTCTTGTCGCTCTCCTCCGTCTTACGGTTAAGATATGGCGGTATAGGAAGTTCACCAGCAGCGTCGACAATATCCGCAAAAGTATGCTTCTCCGCCCCACTCCACGACAGTCTGATCAACCTTGCCTTGCCACTTTTATCGATACACTCGGCTTTGAGAGTTACTGAATCACCTGAAATCTGCACCGTCTGCTCAAGAGATCCTTCTTTCCATTTCGCTGCATTTCCGACCATACATTGCCAAACGACCTCGTCTTCTGCAGCGAAATTAGAGGCATAATCACGAGGCGCGTGAGGCTCAAGAAGAAAGACTTCAATTCTTGCACCCGAAGATTTATGAAAAACGATGCGTGCCTGGATGACGCGAGTGTTATTAAACACCAGCATTGTATTTGCCGGCAGTTCGTCGCCGATATTTCTGAATATTGTATGAGCAATTTTGCCTCCCTTGTATGTGAGCAGTTTCGACGACGCGCGATCGTTCAACGGAAATTTTGCTATTCGCTCATCAGGCAAATTGTATGTGAAATCTTCTATTTTTAGCTCTTTCGGATGCATCAGAAAATGAATTTAATTGCATTTACTTTGTAAAGTACGGCAAAAATACCGATTTTTGCAGAATTAAAAAAAAGAAATCTTAAAATGGGTATAAAAGTAGGCGATAGAGTTCGTTTTTTAAATAGTGTTGGTGGCGGTATCGTAAAGAAGATCGTCAGCAAAGAATTGGTGGAAGTGGAAGACGAGGATGGTTTCGACATTCCTACTCTCATCAGCGAATGCGTGATTGTGGAATCTAAAGGTGCGGCGGAAAAAATAGCTGAACGCCAGCAACAAAAGACAAACACACAAAAGCCTAAACAGGTTCTTATTCAAGAAGAGGAAGACGTTGCAGACGAGACATATGCCGAGACTAAGGAAGGTGAGCTAATCAACGCAGCCTTAGGTTTTGTTCCCGTCAACCCGAATATGATTTCCCAGACAGATTGCGAGATATACCTGATCAACGACAGCAACTATTATCTTGCATATAACATTTTCAACGGTGGAGAGAAAAGCGTATATTCTCGTTACGCGGGCATTATCAATCCCAACACAAAAATTCTGTTGGAGACGATGAAGAAGACTCAGCTGAATGAGTTTGAGAACCTTGGCGCACAGATCATCGCAATGAAGAAAGACAAAGCCTACTCTCGCAAACCCGTTTATGATCTGAAAATCAAAATCAACACAGTAAAATTCTACAAGCTTCACAGCTATGTGGAAAATGATTATTTTGATGAAGACGCGATTATTGTGCCGCTTGTGGAGAAAGACATTGCAGCAGGATTCAAACTTCCGTCGGCAGACGATTTGAAATCAGCGATTCTAGGCAAAGAAGCTTCTGAATCGGCAAAGCAGTCTGTAAAAAGCAACGTCGTACCAGAAATCATAGAAGTGGACTTGCATATCAATAATTTGGTAGACAACACGTCGGGACTAAGCAATAAGGATATGCTTGATTTTCAGATGAAGAAAGTGCGTGAAGTGATGGACGCGAACCTCCGCAGAGTAGGACAAAAGATTGTGTTCATCCATGGAAAAGGAGAAGGCGTACTAAGAAACGAAGTGCTAAAGCTATTAAAATCACAATACAAAAAATGCTATGTACAGGATGCATCGTTCCTTGACTACGGGTTCGGTGCCACACAAGTAACAATAAAATAAAGAAAAGTGACAAAAGGGACTACGACTAAACTATTAGGTGTCGGCATTATTTGTATAATGTCAACACTATCTATGATGGGCAAGCCATCTAGAGATGAAAAGAAAACAGTGGCGATCAGCAATTTTCACAAGACTCCGCTTTCACCACATCTGATAGAAAAGGATTCACTGATTTACACATTTGGTGATGACCTTGAATTTTCAATAGCCGAACTAGACTCACTCAGTTTGGAGCTTGACGAAGATGAGGAAGACATGTTTGAGGAGGGCGACACAACAGGAAGCAGTTGGGATGCCACTAAAGTGAATCCATTCAACATCACCATCGACAGTATTGTAGACACTGTAATCAATGTCAGCACCTATTCGCATCCGAACTTCAATGTAGTGACAAGCGAATGTGGAGAGAGATGGGGACGATTCCATGCCGGCACCGACATGCGTCTGCGAGTGGGTGACACGATCAGAGCCGCATTCGACGGGAAGGTGCGAATAATGCGTTACAACAAAAAATTTCGCAAAAAGGGCTATGGACATTTCGTGATGCTGCGACATCCGAATGGATTAGAGACGCTTTATGGCCATTTGTACAAGCCACTGGTAAAGGTCAACCAGGAGGTTAAATCAGGTGAGCCAATTGGATTGGGAGGCAATACAGGAAGAAGCACCGGTCCTCATCTACATTTGGAATTCAGATACAAAGGGTTACCTATCAACGCAAGAAAAATCGTTGATTTTGAGACAGGACAAGTATTAAATCCAAAACTTGAAATCAACAAATCTACGTTCGATACCTACAACGAATACCTACATTCACCTGCGAAGTATCATAAAGTGCGTAAGGGCGACACATTAGGCAGGATCGCCAGAAGATACCGCACATCAGTAAAACGTTTGTGTGCACTCAACAGAATCCGTCCGAATACAAAGTTGAAGATAGGAAGAAGGTTAAGGGTGAAATAACATACAAGATTTATTTCAGCTCCATATAAAAAATAGGAATATAACAAACGCCGTAAGTTCATAAGAACATGCGGCGTTATTTTTTACGATGGCAATTAGCTTATAGCAGTTGGCAGTCGACGGGAATCATTCCATACAGAGCCGATGCTAAAATATTATTTCAGAAATTTCACTGATTTGCATCCTTCAAAAGCATCTTTTCCAACTGAAACATTCTTCTCCGAATTGTCTATTATAATGTCAAGTTTTCCACAACCATAAAACGCATCCTCTCCGATGCTTGTCACTTTCGATGGAATTTCTATGCTTGTCAAACCACTGCAACCATGAAACGCACCGTCTCCAATACTTGTCACACTTGAGGGTATTTCTATAGATGTCAAACTGAGGCAATTTCCAAACGTCCATTCTCCGATACTTGTCACACTTGAGGGTATCTTTATGCTTGTTAATCCGATACAACCAACAAACGCATATTCTCCTATGAATGTCACATTCAATGGAATATTTACGTTCGTCAAACCATAACAACCAGCAAACGCACGCTCTTCTATGCTTGTAACATTCTTTGGTATCTCTATGCTAGTCAAGCCATCACAATCCATAAACACACAATACCCTATGCTTGTCACTTTCGATGGAATTTCTATGCTTATCAAACCACTGCAACCTTCAAACGCACGATTCCCTATGCTTGTCACACTCGATGGTATATCTATGCTCGTCAAACCATTACAACCACGAAACGCACCGTCTCCAATACTTGTCACACTTGATAGAATTTCTATGATTCCGTTCTTTGCTACTGGAGTGCAAATAAGTGTCGTCTTATTTTTATCATATAATATACCTTTCTCTGATGAATAGGACGTATTATCTCTAGACACATTGATGCTTGTCAAACAGTGACATCCAGAAAACGCATTGTCTCCTATGCTTGTAACACTTGAGGGAGTTTCTATGCTCGTCAAACCACTGCAACCATGAAACGCACCGTCTCCAATACTTGTAACACTTGAGGGAATTTCTATGCTTGTCAAACCCTTGCAACCATAAAATGCTCCATTTCCTATGCTTGTCACACTTGATGGAATTTCTATGCTCGTCAAACCACTGCAACCATCAAATGCTTCATTTCCTATGCTTGTCACACTTGATGGAATTTCTATGCTTGTCAAACCACTGCAACCATCAAATGCTTCATTTCCTATGCTTGTCACTTTCTTTGGTATTTTAATGCTCGTCAAACCGCTGCAACCATAAAATGCTCCATTTCCTATGCTTGTCACACTTGATGGAATTTCTATGTTCGTCAAACCGCCGCAACCACGAAACGCAGATTCCCCTATGCTTGTCACACTCGACGGAATTTCTATCCTTGTCAAACCTTCACACAAAGAAAAAGCTCGGCTATCAATAGTTGTCACTCTCTTTGGTATCTTTATGCTCGTCAAAACGCTGCAACCATAAAATGCTTCATTTCCTATGCTTGTCACACTTGACGGAATTTCTATCCTTGTCAAACCTTTACACAAAGAAAAAGCTCGGCTTTCAATAGTTGTCACTCTCTTTGGTATCTTTATGCTTGTCAAGTCGCTGCAACCATAAAATGCTCCATTTCCTATGCTTGTCACACTTGATGGAATTTCTATGATTCCGTTCTTTGCTATTGGAGTGCAAATAAGTGTCGTCTTATTTTTATCATATAATATACCATTCTCTGATGAATAGTTCGGATTATCTTTCGACACTTTTATGCTTGTCAAACCGTGACATCCAGAAAACGCATTGTCTCCTATGCTTGTAACACTTGAGGGAATTTCTATGCTTGTCAAACCCTTGCAACCAGAAAATGCATATCTTTCTATTCTAGTCACACTCTTTGGAATATTTATGTTTGTCAAACCGCTGCAACCACGAAACGCTCCATTTTCTATGCTGGCAACTCCCGATGAAATTTTCAAGCTCGTCAAGCCGCTACAATTTCTAAACGCTTCGGCTCCTATGCTGGTCACATTTGATGGAATTTCTATGCTTGTCAAACCACTGCAACCATAAAATGCTTCATTTCCTATTCTAGTCACACTTTTTGGAATATTTATGTTTGTCAAACCGCTGCAACCACGAAAAGCTCCATTTCCTATGCTGGTCACACTTTTTGGTATCTCTATGCTAGTCAAGTTTCTGCATCCACTACATGCATTGTCTCCAATGCATGTCACACCAGATAAAAGGACAATACTTCCTTCCTTTCCTTCTGGAACCAAAACAAGTGTCGTTTTATTCTTATCATACAATATACCATCCTCTGATGAATAGATCGGATTATCTCTCGACACATTGATACTAGTCAATTCTGAGCAATAAACAAATGCATATATATCAATATGTGTCACACTCGATGGAATCTCTATATTTGTCATGTCATAGCAACCATAAAAAGCTCTATATTCTATGCTTGTTACAGGATAAACATGTCCTGAAATTCGTATTTCAGAAGGGATTACAACAGATTCCAAATCTTTATAAGATCTATCAAATATCACCTCCGCCGTACTATCAGAAGAGATATGATACTTCAGTGGAGCAACAAACACGTTTCCTTTCTCATCAATTGTAATATTGTTCATATTCTGATTTCCATCAGATTGGATTTCAGGTTCTGCGACAACAGATATGCATAATAATGCCGACAAAAGCGACACAAGTAGTTTCTTCATCATAGCGACTGAATTTATCATTAGACTGTAACAAAAGTAGGAAATAAAATGGAAAAATGGATGGGATTGGACGATAAACGATGGACGATGAGCGATGAACGATGAACGATGGCAGTTGGCAAACAGCACGATTCTGTATTGCCTTCCAGGCAAAGATTGGGCATTGTGGATTTCATACCCGGGACTTCATCCCGGGTTACTCCCGCTTCGCTCTGTGGCGTCTTCCAGACGCACTGTCTCACGATGGCGGTTGGCAAACAGACGTCGCCGCAGGCGACGTTATCGGCCCCAGCCGACGGTAACCGGTAGAGACGTTGTGCGCAACGTCTCTACGGAAATTGCCGCAAAAACACACAAAAAAAGGGTCCAACCTCAATGAGGTTGGACCCTGAAAGCGGCGGCTACCTACTCTCCCGAAATTCAGTACCATCGGCGATAGCGAGCTTAACTTCTCTGTTCGGAATGGGAAGAGGTGGGACCTCGCTGCCATAACCACCTTAATGTCATAAATGATTTTGACTCTGCGGAAGACGGAGAAAACACGGGAACGCGGGGAAACTCTTTCGGGCAATTAGTATCACTCGACTGACGTGTCGCCACGCTTACATCTGTGACCTATCGACGTCGTATTCTTCGACGACCCTCAAGGGAAATCTCATCTTGTGGTTGGCTTCGCGCTTAGATGCTTTCAGCGCTTATCAAATCCGAACGCTGCTACTCAGCAATGCCCC
>DFGT01000007.1 GCA_002371265.1 Bacteroidales bacterium UBA3743
ATGTTCATAAAACGCTGATATTTAAGCCCTAGGGTTCGCACCCTAGGTTGGGGTGTTCATTGCGTAGGGCTCACGCCCTACGCTGGGTTGTGTCGTGCCTTCGGCACTGGGAGATTCCAAATTTACATTTACATTCATGTCGCATAGGGTTGAAACCCTACGCTAGGGGATGTCGCACCTGCGGCGCTACCGGCATTGGAATTAATTTTTCAAAAATCCAGGCATCTTCAATTCTCGGATCTCTTTGTCTACAATTTTATGGGATTTTCCATAGGTTTTGTCGAACAATGCCCAAAAATTTGTGCTGTGATCCATGTGTTTGGTGTGGCATAATTCATGCACGACGACACTGCGGATCAAATGTAATGGCATCAACATTAAATATAATGAGAAATTTAGTGATCCTTTGGATGAGCAACTGCCCCACCTTGTCTGGGCTGAATTGATCTTGACGCTGCTGTATTTGAACCCATTCGCGTCGGCTATCTCCTTTACTATACGAGGAAGCCTTTTTTTTGCCTCATATCTCAACATCGCTACCGTCGCATTCTTCACTACCGCAATTGTCTCTGGCGATTCGAACTCTGTATTATATGGCATCTCTAAGACAAGGTCGTCTTTTTCAGACGATGCGGATGAATCGGATGGATTTGCATTAGGGATGGTTCCTGCCTTTTTCAATCTGGGTGTCGTGGTGTTGGTCAGAGAGATTCGCAATATGGCAAAATGGGTGTCGAGGATAAAATTCTCGTCGACGTTGGTTTCCTCTCGTCGCATCTCATGACGCTTTATGAATGTGAGCATCTTCTGCTCGTTTTCATTGATTAGCCTGACAATCGTTTCCATGGAATAGCCGACGGGAGCTGATATCGTGAATTTTCCTTTCTTGAAACTCATCCTCACACTCCGCATATTGCTTTTCCATACAATTGAAATTAACCCTAATTTCTCGTGCCTGTATGTCTTCTCGATATTTGCCATGACACAAAGATACTAATTATAATGGAAATGGAGATAGCTTATGGTTTATGGCTTTATGCCATTTGCCATCAAAAATAAAAATCCTTATTTAATAAAAGAATGGGAGAATATGATTAAATTTGTAGGGTAACAAAAATAGATTAGCATGGATACGAATTTGAAATGGAACGAAATTAAAGAGGGATTCGACAAATATGTGTCGATAGCGGAAGAGAAATTACCGATTGGAGCACTTAATCCAGTGCGTGATGCGATGAATAAGTTTGAGGAGAAGGTTAAATCAAATAATGTATCCGAAGACGATATTGATCATATAGAGCGAGGTGTGCAGACGGCGTTGATTCTTGCCGATGAAGTGAGTCTTGGTGGTGGCCCCAGCGTCGCAAAGATTCTTTTTGAGATGATACAATGCGGATTGATGACGGTAGAGGATATCGCCAAATCATTCCCCGACAGTATCGTAGCTCTCGTGCACGGAGAGCAAAAAGTGGACGAGTTCTATCGTCGACGTGTGGGCGTGGAGAATGAGAATTTCAGAAAACTGCTGATGAGCTTGGCGGAGGACATCCGCGTCATCATCATCCTTATATGCGAGGTGCTTTATCTGATCAGGAAATACAATCCTATCGAAGAGTCGGAAGACGGTGACAGAGTGGCACGTGAGGCAAGCTATCTCTTTGCCCCGTTGGCTCACCGTCTGGGATTATATAAGGTGAAGAGCGAGCTTGAAGACTTGTCGATGAAGCGTCTGCATCGTGAAACTTACCGTGAGATTGCCCACAAGCTGAACGAGACTAAACGCAGCCGTGACAAATATATCGCCGACTTCATCAATCCGCTGAAGCAAAAACTTGAAGACGCGGGTTTCAAATTCACAATCAAGGGTCGTACAAAGAGTATCTATTCCATCTGGAACAAGATGCGCAAACAAAACACCACTTTTGAGCACATCTACGATCTGTTTGCGATCCGCATCATCCTCGACAGTGAGCTGGCGGAGGAGAAAAGCGACTGCTGGCGTGTCTACTCTATCGTGACTGACGAGTATCAGCCAAATCCAAAACGTCTGCGTGACTGGCTCTCCATTCCAAAGACAAACGGCTACGAGAGTCTGCACACCACTGTGATGGGGCCACAGGGAAAATGGGTCGAGGTGCAGATCCGTACGGAGCGTATGGACGAAATCGCAGAGAAGGGTTTTGCCGCCCACTTTAAATATAAGGGTGTGAAGAGCGAGAACATGCTCGACACTTGGATGGCAAACGTCCGTGAGATTCTTGAAAACCCCGACGTCGCAAATGAGGAGTGCATCTCAGAATTCAAAATGAACCTTTACGACAAGGAAGTGTTCATCTTCACTCCAAATGGAGATCTGATACATCTTCCCAAAGGGGCAACGCTGCTCGACTTCGCCTACCAGATCCACAGCAATCTTGGAAACCATTGCGTCGGCGGAAAAATCGGTGGCAAGAATGTGTCCATAAGATATGAGGTGAACAACGGCGACCAATTGGAGGTGGTGACCAGCGCCACTCAGAAGCCTAAAAAAGAATGGCTCAGCATCGTCAAGACTAGTAAGGCGAAAAACCGTATCAAAGCGTTCCTGCGTGAGGAAGACAATGCCAACGCATCCCTTGGCAAAGAGCTGCTCAACCGTCGATTCAAAAATTGGAAAATTGATCTTGAGGAGGCGACTTTGGCGAAAACAATCAAGCGATTGGGCTATAAGGTGGCGACGGAATTCTACAATGATATCGTGGAGGAGAAAATCGACGTGACCAGGATCCGCGACGTCTACTCGGAGATACAGGAGAAAGACCTTCATCCAGGCTTAGACTACGAGGTGAAACATGCGGAGGATTTCGAGCATCATCCAAACGTCGGTGAAGACAACACTAAAGAGGATGTGCTTACAATCGACGACAACGTCAAAGGAATCGACTACACGCTTGCCAAGTGCTGCAACCCTATCTACGGCGACGAGATTTTCGGATTCATTCTTTCGCAAGGCGGAATAAAAATCCACCGCAAAGACTGTCCGAACGCTCCGATGATGATCCAACGTTTCGGCTACCGCTACATCAAAGCGCGCTGGAGCGGCAAACAAGGAAGCCAATATGTCTGCACATTGCGTGTGATCGGCAACGATGATTTGGGCATCGTCACAAACATCACTTCACTGATACAGAAGGAGAGCAACATCTCGATGCGTTCAATCTCCGTCGACAGTGTGGCGGGACTCTTCCAAGGCCATATCTCTTTGCTTGTGAACGATCTCCAGCAGGTGGACAATGTGATTAAGAAAATCAAGGCGATCAAGGGAGTGAAGAGTGTGGAAAGAAGCTGAGATAATTCATAATTCGTAATGCATAATGCATAATTGTTGGGAAATACATCTGATGGGTTTATCCGATGAAATATGCCATTACACCACGTAGAGACGCACGGACGTGCGTGTCATGAACAATGCAGAATGCGTGTCATGGTCAATGCAGATTGCATAATTGTCACGATATACATCTGATGGGTTTTGTCCGTAGGGGCGAACCCTTGTGGTCGCCCTGACCATAAATGAAGAGACACCATAATACAACGTCTCTGCATTTTTTCCAAAAAATCCAAAAACCTCCGCAACCAGTTGGCGTAGGTTCGGTTTTACTTTGCATTAGAAAAGTAAAATCAAGGAGGATAAATTATGGAGCATAACAAATTCAGTTTGGAGGGGATATTTGATTTGTGTCAACAATATCGCAACGATATTTATGAGCGTAAGGATTTAAAACACGTCCTTAATCGCCGCAAAGTTCGTTTCATCAATCCAGAAGGGAAATTCGACTACGCATATTTCGGTGATTTCTATTTCAAGTCAGTGGAAAGAATGATGTTGGTGACAAATAATCGTGCCTATACCAGATACCATCAATGCGATCAAATGGGAAATTCCCTGTGGTCGACGGTGCCTGTCATATTCGCAGGAGTGCAGACCGGTTATCGAGATGATACTGGTAGGGAAATTTACACAGGAGATATCGCGTCTGTGAAAGGGGAAAATGGAGAATTAGGATTTACCTCTGTTGTGAGATATCTGCCATATGTGGAGGAGCCAAGTCTCATTTGCGACAATTTTGACATGATGTTTTCAATGAGTAAACACAGAATCCACGTCGTAGGCACAGCATACAGCGAGATGAATAGAGAAATGTTCGATTTCTTCGATTCTCATTTTGTATTCTGGCCCACGTCGCAATTCTATATGAATGGAATGTCAACAGAAGAAGTCATAAAAAGAGCCGCGACAGCTAAGAATGCCCCAAGTTTCCTAGAAGGTTGTGAACCAATCAAAAACAGAGGCAATAAAACCCTTTACTCCGACATCAACGACGCCATGCACGGAGATTTCCAGTTTGTATGTGTAGACGGAGATGAGTTTATCGACGACGAAGAAGGTCCATGCAGCACACTATATGCCGACAACATTCCAGACGACTACGAAGGTGAGATACGTAACATACGTCTCAACGAAGAAGCCGACAGTGTAGCAGACCAACTCAAAGATTCATTAAATGAATTCATGATCTATGTGCATCGTCATCCTGAGACAAAATTCATCATCTGCGACTTTGCCAAGTCGCTATTTCTCAATGAGAGCGAGAAACAAGAAGTAGCAAAGTTATTCAGTCCCCTTCGTCAATACAACATCACCAACGTCGTGCTACCATCGTGGATTACAATATGGTTAGTGACAGAAGATACGTTGGATTATATGTGCGGGTGCATTCCGAATTCATAATTCATAATTCGTAATGCATAATTGTTGGGAAATACATCAGATGGGATTTGTCCGATAAAATATGGCATTGCACTCGTAGAGACGCACGGACGTGCGTGTCATGATCAATACAGAATGCATAATTGTCACGATATACATCTGATGGGATTTGTCCGTAGGGGCGATCCCTTGTGGTCGCCCAAACCACAAACACCCCCAATTACGTCGTCAGACGTTACATATTGGGAGAAAAATATGATGATGGATTTCATTCATTACCCCTTTAGGGGTTATAGGAAATGCGATCATTTTATTTTACATTTATAATTAGAGAACATAGACGACAAGAGTTTAAATTGCTTTTCAAAAAAACATTAAATATTTCATGTTATTTTTATAAATTTGGAACAATAATATTTAATGAATAGAAAAAAGAAAACAAACAGCTAATAAAATCATAAAACAAAAATGAGAATTTGGAAACTTTCACATGGCAAAGATATACGAGACGACTGGTATAACGATGCGTTGAACAAAAATTTTGTAATGGTTCATGAGGATACTTTGTCTAAAGGACAAAATACAATTTCTCAAGGAGATAACTTTACAAAATATGTAAATGAAGGAGATGTCTTTTATTTATGTAGGGGCAATAGCAGTATCGTATTAATAGGTTGCTTCAAAGGAGAATGTAATATCGATAAAGATGGATGGGCATATAGAAAGTATGACATCCTCTTTAAGGCAAAAAATAATAAAGGATACAGCGGGAATAGTCATTGGTGGACACCAAACAACAACTCTACATTTATAGAAATCAATCAAAAAGACCAACCAGTTTTTGAAACAGAAATCTTAAAACCTTTTTTTGGTGTTGATTTACTTGATCTAGAAAACAAATTATCAGTTAGCAGAAAGATGGAATCATATAAGAAACTATTAGAATCCAACCATAACCTTATCCTTACAGGTGCACCTGGTACAGGAAAAACTTATCTTGCAAAAGAAATAGCCAAAGCAATGGGGTGCAGTGACGAAGAAATTGGATTTGTTCAGTTTCATCCATCATACGACTACACTGACTTTGTGGAGGGGCTACGACCTATCCAAGATGATAATACAGGAGCCATTGGATTCGAAAGAAAAGATGGAGTATTCAAGGCATTTTGTGAACGAGCACTGAGATGCCTTACAGGAAATCAACAAATCTCTAATTTTGATAATGTTTATAATGCATTTGTCAATGATATCATTGAAAATGGCAATGACATTGAGCTAGAAACTCCCATTCAAAAAAGGAAGTTCAATGTAAAAATAAACAACAATGGTAAATTGGTTGCTATTCCACAAACAGGAACAGGAACTGAAATAACAATAACAAAAGAGATGCTTCAAATATATATAGAAAGTGATAAAATAACAGATTGGAAATCGTATGTCACCTCTATTGTCCCATATATGAAATTAAAATATGGGGAAATGCTGTCAGAAAAGACACCAAATAAAGATGCAAAATTCGTTTTTATAATAGACGAAATAAACCGTGGAGAAATCAGCAAAATATTTGGCGAACTTTTTTACGCTATTGATCCAGGTTACAGAGGCTCTGAAAAATGCAGTAATTTACGAACACAGTATGCTAACCTTCAGAGAATACCAAATGAGTTTGATAGTTTTTTGAATATTAAATATTCCGATAATTACGGACATTTTTTTGTCCCTGAAAATGTTTACATCATCGGAACAATGAACGACATCGACAGAAGTGTCGAGAGTATGGATTTTGCTTTCCGTCGTAGATTTGCATTCAAGGAAATCAAAGCAGAAGAAAATATTGGAATGCTTGATAATTTGGATTCATCAATAAAAGAGGATGCCATTAAACGCATGAGCAGACTCAACAAAGCTATTGAAGAAACTGAAGGTCTTTCTTCTGCATATCATATCGGAGCAAGTTACTTCTTGAAATTGAAGAACTATAATAATGATTTCGGGCAATTGTGGGATTACCATATTGAAGGTCTTTTGCGTGAGTATTTGCGTGGCTATCCAAATATTGAAGATTCGCTAAATAAACTGAAGTCTGCATACGATAACGAGAATCAAAATGACTCATCTGACAATAACTGATAATCAAAAAGGGACAAAATTGCCGAATGCAGACACTAAAGATCTTGAAAACTTGAAACTAATCTCTAATGTTAAGATTTCAGATCTGTCTAATTCCAACCATAATCTTTTGGTATTTCCACAAGATTCCAATCAATATGGCGACAATATTAACGAAAGCTGTATTTTATCGTTATCTGGCGAAGAAATCTCTACTGGAAATATCATGGGATTTATTGGCGTCAATGAAACTCAGTTGACAATCAAATCTCGTTTCGACAGAAATAATCCTGATTATTTCATGCACTATATGCTTCAAAAAGTGTTTTCTATCAACCTGTTTGACATGAAACATTCAAAGAGCACAGAGCCAATCTTCGACTTCTTGATATATTTGTTTCCTTACTATCTTAAAAAGGCTTTAGCTCAAGGATTATTCAAAAAATACCAACGATTCGAACATAATGATGCTAACGTGAGAGGGACAATAAATGTAACGCAACATATCCGTCAAAACATTCCTTTTCATGGCACTGTTGCATACACAACTCGTGAACATAGTTATGATAATGAGATCACTCAGTTAGTTCGCCATACCATAGAATATATCCGTCTAAAAGAGGCTGGAAAAACTATTCTTTCCAGCGACTCTGAAACAAAGAATTGTGTTTCTCAGATTGTGATGGCAACACCGTCTTACAACAATCAGAAACGAGTTCAAATAATCAATCAGAATCTTCGACCTATCCGACATCCATATTTTTCGGAATACACAACTCTTCAAAAGATCTGTTTGCAGATTCTTCAACACGAAGCCATCAAATTTGGTGAAGAGAAAGATCAAGTTTATGGAGTATTGTTTGACGGTGCATGGTTGTGGGAGGAATATTTAAATACAATTCTAAAACCATTAGGATTCAAGCATCCAGAGAACAGGATAAACGTCGGAGGCATAAGGATGTTTGATAATCAATATGATGAAAATCATTTTGACAAATGTCATAGACGATTATATCCTGATTTTTATAGTGAAAAGGATAAAATGATATTAGATGCAAAATACAAGCATTTAGATGGAGATGTTGGCAGAGAAGATTTATATCAGGTTGTGACTTATATGCATTGCATGAAATATCAATTGGGCGGATATCTTTATCCTGCAGACAAAGATTGTCAATTCATTTCATACAAATTAGCAGGTATGGGAGGTGAAATAAAAGTAATTCCTTTGCGTATACCACAAGCAACACAAAATTGGGATGATTTTATTAAAGATATGAAATCTTATGAAAATAAATTCATAAGCTTATTATAATACATCATTTGTTCTACAGGCACATACAAGTATCATTTGGTTTAGGACAATCAAATTTCTACCAACATTATATTCTTTTGACTCCAAACGCATCTTACCAATTCTCTAGCATGTCTGGACTCCTACCCTACGATCTGATTGCATCCCAATCAGCCACGTAGTAGTGGCAGATTGGTAGACGTGTGCGTTAATTTAACGTTTCCACAAACAAAAAATCAGTACTGTCTTCCAGACAGATTCCTCCACACTCTTCTACACCCGAGACTTCGTCCCGGGTTACTCTCGCTTCGCTCTGTATTGCCTTCCAGGCAACAAACATAGAGGCCGCATTTCTCGCGTCTGGAAGACGCTATTTCTGTAACCGGGGATGCCGAAGTGTGCTACGAAGTAGTGCACTGGCATCCTCGGATATCACGCATACCAAGGCTCTACATTTCCTAACGAAACAAATAAGAGAAGTGTGCTACGAAGTAGTGCACTGGCATCCTCGGCTTATCATGCATCCTCGGCTTATCATGCATCCTCAGGATATGCCATACACACAAAAAAAGAGACGTTGCGATGCAACGTCTCTGCAAAAAAATAATCGTATAAAACGTATTATTTTTTAAGTTGTGGATTCTGTGGCTGAGGTCCGTTTGCCTGGCTCATATCACAGTTTCCAGTGAACTTAGCGTTAGGTTCAACTGACAATATCTTTGTCTTGATTTCACCTTCAACTCGTGATGTCGCCTTCAAATGAAGTGCCTCTGTCACAACTAGTTTTCCAGTAAACTTACCTAAGATCTCCGCATTTATACACTCCAATGTGCCTTCCATAGCACCATTCTGACCAATGATGACTTTTCCTCTACACTTCAATGTTCCGTTGATCTGTCCGTCCAAACGGAAATTTGTGTCAGAAGTGATGTCTCCCGTCATCTTTGTTCCAGCCGCAATAATATTATACTGCGAGCTCTGTGTTTCGTTTTCCTTTGACATAAATTTGCTGTTTATGTTAAACTTTCATTAATATGCTGATTTGAACTGTTCAAGGAACCTCACGTCGTTCTCTGAGAACATACGCAAATCCTTGACTCTGTACTTCAAGTTTGTGATTCGCTCAACACCTAGTCCGAACGCATAACCTGAATATACTTTGCTGTCGATGCCACATGCCTCCAACACTGCTGGATCCACCATACCACATCCTAGGATCTCCACCCATCCTGTGTTCTTGCAGAATGCGCAACCTACTCCTCCACAGATATTACATGAGATATCCATCTCCGCGCTTGGCTCTGTGAATGGGAAATAAGACGGACGCAAACGGATCTGTGTCTGCTCTCCAAACATTTCCTTAGCGAAATATAGCAATGCCTGCTTCAAGTCGGCAAACGATATATTCTTGTCGATATACAATCCCTCCACCTGATGGAAGAAACAGTGTGCACGGTATGAGATTGCCTCATTACGGTATACTCTTCCTGGGCAAAGCACACGGATTGGTGGCTTCTGGCTCGTCATCACACGCGACTGAACTGATGATGTGTGAGTACGTAGCAACACGTCTGGATCACGAGTGATGAAGAATGTGTCCTGCATATCACGTGCCGGATGCTCTGGTGGGAAATTAAGCGCTGAGAAGACATGCCAGTCGTCCTCCACCTCTGGTCCCTCTGCAATAGAGAATCCAATACGTGAGAATATATCTACAATTTCATTCTTTACCAATGACAATGGGTGACGTGTACCGACCTCGATTGGATCAGGTGTACGTGTCACATCTGGAGCATCTGCCTGAGCCTGTTTAGCCTCAAACTCTGCCTTCATCTCTGCGATACGTTCAGTGGCCTTTGTCTTCAACTCATTCAAAAGTCCACCAATCTCTCTTTTTTGATCTGCAGCAACATTCTTGAAATCATTGAACAACGAAGAAATCTCTCCTTTCTTGCTCAAATACTTGATTCTAAGTGCCTCCAACTGCTCTGCATTCTCCGCTGAAAGCTTGGAAACCTCTTCAAGAAGTTCACTAATTCTATCTTTCATTTTATTGTAATTTTTTCATTTTTCTTACTTCTCTGCATACATCGTCGTAGATGCCTCCAGGCAGAAAGAACCTCACGTCTCTGCCCTTCTCCACCGATTCTCTGATGAATGTCGACGACACTTCTATAATCGGTGTTTCGATTCTACTCATATTATTATATGGCAGTTCATCCGTGTATCCTCGACGTGGATATACCATGATGTGATACTTTTCAAGAATCTTATCATAGTTGCGCCACTTTGAGAAAACCTCCACATTGTCGGCTCCCATCAGCAGTATATATTCGTGCTCGGGATGCTCTCGTCTCAAATATTCCAAAGTGTCGTATGTGTACGACGGAATTGGAAGCCCAAACTCAACATCTGAAACCTCAATCTTGCTGTACCCTTCCACCGCCTTACGAAGCATATTAAGTCTCACTTCGTTTGGAAGCAATGTATTGCCTGCCTTCAACGGATTCAACGGTGACACTATCATCATCACCTTGTCGACATTCCCATACTCAGCCACATAATTCGCCAAAGCGACGTGACCGATATGGACTGGATTGAATGAACCGAAAAACAGTGCAATTTTCATACGCGTCGGGATATTTATATTAGATTATGCCTCCAAATATTCCTTGATGACTCTCTCGATCTCTGCCTTGGCTGTCTCCAAATCATCGTTAACGACAACCTTGTCGAACTTGTCGGCAAAAGACAACTCAAAAGCGGCACGCTCTATTCTCTTCTCAATCACCTCTGGAGCATCTGTCGCGCGACCGACCAGACGGGCACGCAAGGCTTCGATGCTTGGCGGCTGGATGAAAACAGACAACGCTCTCTCTCCGTAGAATTTCTTGATGTTCATTCCGCCCTTCACGTCGACATCGAAGATAGCGACTTTTCCTGCCTTTATGATTCGCTCCACCTCACTTTTCAAAGTGCCGTAGAATTTGTCTGTGTAGACCTCCTCATACTCAAGAAATTCGTCGTTGGCAATCTTCTGTCTGAACTCCTCAGGTGTAAGGAAATAATACTCCACCCCATTCTGCTCAGTGCCACGTGGTGCGCGGCTTGTGGCTGAGATTGAAAACTCAAACACGTCCATTTTGCTCATCAAATGATTGATGAGAGTGCTCTTGCCCGAGCCCGACGGTGCGGAAAATATTACGATTTTATCTTTATTCATACACATATATTATAGTACGTTAAGCACCTGCTCCTTGATCTGCTCAAGTTCGTCTTTCATCTTCACCACGATCATCTGCATCTCTGCCTGATTAGATTTTGATCCAAGAGTGTTGATTTCTCTACCCATCTCCTGAGCGATGAATCCGAGTTTCTTTCCAATCGATTCCTCTTTCATCGCCATAGTCTCGTAGTAGGCGTTGATATGGTGGCGCAGACGATTTTTCTCCTCGCTCACATCAAGCTTCTCAATGTAGAAGATCATCTCCTGCTCGAAACGGTTCTTATCAACATCCACATTCAAAGATGCGAGACTCTCTCTGATTCGGATCTTGATGTTCTCAACACGGCTCTTCTCGAATGGCTCGACACTCTCAAGCAAGCTTGATATTGCCTCCAGATTCTTAACAAACACGTTTTTCAAAGAGACTCCCTCCGACTTACGATATTCGACGATTTTGTCTAACGCCTCTTCCACTACCTTCTTTGCTGCTTCCCACTCTTCCTCATCAATCTCAGCAAGCTCATTCTGCATCACGTCTGGCATACGAAGAAGAAGAGTCATCCAATCAGCTGGCTCTGCGACACCTAGCTCTTTTGCAGCATCAGAAATCTGATTCTTGTAGGATGCAAGCACCGTCTTATTTATCTTGTTAGACGTCTCCGCCTCTTTCGACTCAACATACAACATGAAATCCACTTTACCTCTCGAAAGTGCATTTCCAATCATTGTGCGCAATTCAATCTCTTTCTCTTTGTATACAGAGGGCATCCGAACCGATAGATCAAGCTGTTTGCTGTTGAGCGACTTGATCTCGACGATGAATCTTTTCTTTCCATATTCACCGATCGCACGGCCAAACCCGGTCATCGACAATACCATAATCTCAATTTTTACACTAAAATTAAGGCAAAAATAACTTTTTAATTTCGTTAAGTGAACTAATTTGTGTATAAAGTGGTACTTTTGTTAAAAAAATATACGGAATTATGGCAACAATCATAAATATCGAGACCTCCACATCGTCTTGTTCGCTTGCTTTGGCGTCGGACGGGGAAATTTTATTTTCGGCTTGCGACCCTACTGGAATGAATCATGCCAAGCTGCTTGGAGGATATGCGAAAGAGGCTGAGAATGTGTTGAAAGAGAAAAATTTGCATCTCGACGCGGTATGCGTGAGCAAAGGTCCGGGATCATACACTGGTTTGAGAATCGGTGTCTCGATGGCTAAAGGATTATGTTTCGGTGCTGATGCAAAACTTATTGCTGTCGACACTCTCGCATTGATTGCCCACACTGCGATCAAATCTGGAGCTGTGAAGCCGGGAGCATTGGTATGCCCGATGATTGACGCTAGAAGAATGGAGGTGTACGCATCTTTCTTCGACGACAGTCTCAACCAGGTAAGAGCAACGTCGGCTGATATCATAGATGAAAATTCATACGCTGAATATCTCGGAAGCAAGGAGGTCTTTTTCTGCGGAAACGGATCAGACAAATGCCAGAAAGTGTTGACGGGAGCAAACGCAAAATTCATTCCGAACATCATTCCTCTTGCTGAGAACATGGTGGATTTGAGTGAAAAGAAATATGCGGAGCAGAAATTTGAAGACGTTGCATATTTTGAGCCAGAATACGTGAAAGAGTTTGTGGCTACAGTAGCGAAAAATAAAGTTTTGGGATAATGAAGAAAGCACTGATTATTATTGGTATAGCACTTGGAGTCATCTTAGTGGCATTAGTTGCAGCAGGATTCTATATCGTGAACGCCAACCTTGCGATGGAGCATCGCGGACAGGACATAGAGGGATCGTACAAAGAGATGAAAGGGTATTATCCGGAGATGATTCCATGGCTCGACTCATTGCAGAAGACGGGAGGATTGAAAGACTCCACATTGCTTCGTGACGGCGACACAAAGGTGCACTACTACTACGCGTTCGCCCCACAGCATACTGGCAAGACAGCAGTCATCTGTCACGGCTACACGGATAATGCGATACGTATGTTCATGATTGCTCGCATCTACAATCAAGTGCTCGGCTACAATATAATCGTGCCAGACATGCCTCACGCTGGAAATAGCGAACCCAACCATATCAGCATGGGATATTACGAAAGCCAGATAGCAAGAAAACTTGCAGCGTCGGCTCAGAATATTTTCGGCGACGACACCACAAAAGTGGAGATTGTGGTGCATGGAATATCAATGGGAGCAGCCACAACAATGATGACAGTCGGCGACGACAATGTGAATAAAGATCTGAATATCAAATGTGCGGTGGAGGATTGCGGCTACACATCTTGCTGGGATGAATTCTCACAGGAGATCACCAACTCTTATGGCATACCTCCTTTTCCACTGCTATACGTCGCTGATTTGGTCTGCGACATCAAGAACGGATGGTGTTTCCACGATGCGTCTCCTTTGGAAGCCGTGAAAAACACATCGCTTCCTATCTTTTTCATACACGGCGACAATGACGACTTCGTCCCTACTAAAATGGCCCACACCCTTTACGACGCCAAAACAAAAGGAGACAAGGAGTTGTGGGTTGCCAAAAGTTCAGAACATGCCTTTTCTTACCACGACAACAAGGATGAGTATATCCAAAAGACGAAACAGTTTGTGGAGAAATACATGGAGTAAATTAGAAATGCTAAATGCTAAATGCTAAATTAAAATAAAAAAATGCTGAATGCTAACAGCCTACAGCCATAAGCTATAAGCCCCAAAATATGATCGAAAAACATTATAACATATCAGACTACACAGATGTTGAATCACCATGCTATGTGGTAAGTGAAAAACATCTGCGCGCCAATTTGAGCCTCATCAAATCTGTGGCGGAGAGTGCAGGAGTGGAAATCATCATGGCATTCAAGGCCTTTGCGTTGTGGAAGGTATTCCCAATCGTGCGTGAATATATCAGTTGCTCCACAGCTAGTTCACTCTCAGAGGCGAATCTTGCCGTCGACGAGATGAAAAACCTTGCCCATACGTATGCTCCCGTCTATACGGATAAAGAATTTGATGAGATCGCGAAACTCTCGTCGCACATCACATTCAACAGCATATCGCAGTTTGAGAAATATAAGAATCGTCTTGAAGTAGACGGAAGGAAAATCTCGGCCGGATTGCGAATCAACCCCGAGTATTCAGCTGTGGAGACAGACCTCTACAACCCATGCGCACCGGGCAGTCGTCTTGGAGTGACGCTCGACAATTTGAAGAAAGCCGACATTACCGGCATCGACGGATTCCACTGCCACACACTATGTGAAAGCACATCGTATGAGCTAGAGAAAACACTGAAAATCATAGAGGAAAGATTCGGCGAGTTTCTTCCAAAGATCAAATGGCTCAACATGGGAGGCGGACATCTGATGACACGTGCCGACTACGACACCGACCATCTCATCTCTGTGCTGAAAGCGTTCAAGAGCCGACATCCACATCTGCATATCATCCTTGAACCAGGAAGTGCATTCGCATGGCAGACAGGAGAACTTGTGGCTGAGGTGCAGGACATTGTGGAGAATCACGGAGTCAGGACAGCCATATTAGACGTGTCGTTTGCATGCCACATGCCAGACTGTCTGGAGATGCCATACAAACCAGCTATTTTGGGAGAGGTGGAAGACAGAAGCACACCATACGTCTACCGCATGGGAGGAAACAGTTGTCTGAGCGGAGATTTTTATTCAGACTGGACATTCGACCACGAGCTGAAAGTCGGAGAGAAAATCGTGTTTATGGATATGAACCACTACACGACAGTGAAGACAACGATGTTCAACGGCATCACCCACCCGTCTATCGTCCTACGCAAAATGAACGGCGAACTTGAACTGTTAAGGAAATACACCTACGCCGATTATAAAAACAGAATGGCGTAGAGACGTAGAGACGTCGTATTACGGCGTCTCTACTAAACCACACGTTTTTGAGATTATTGGCGAAAGTGCAGAGATCTATATCACTGAAATTCAGCAAACAATAACATATTCGCAAAGCAAGGAGGCCACTGATCACTCGGCAGCCTCCTTTTTAGGATTTTATTACGAAATAATATAATATTATGAGATCTAGTTTTAGAGTATAAAGCAATTCAATCGAAATTTAAAAATACGGTACAAAGGGATTTGTATAATCCCCACATATTTCTATATTTCAATTTGAGATCTATTTTTGTTATTAGATTTTAGTCTAGAATAATTTGAAGTTGTTTAAGTTTTAGTTGTCTAAATTGCCACGCAATTGATTTACTAAATAAAATCATAAATTTATACTGCCCGTTCTAACAAACTTGCAGATATGAAAAAGCCAGTGAGTTCCACCATTAACATTATTTGTGGAACGAGCTCTACAGCAAAATATTTAATTAAAATTTAAACGATTTATTAAGTTATATGAAAACTGCAACCTAAGATTTAAGTTGGCTTCACCACATTTAACGGGAGGCATTTCCTGCGTCTATTTTCTGCCCGTAATTAAAAATCTCCTTTTGTTTCACTTACCATTCGATTGTTTTCCCAATCGTCTTCAACAAAACTAATTCATGGATTCAAGAAATGCAAACATTCCACCAGAAAAAATAACTGAATTATATTGTCAAACATAAATATGATAAAAAAAATGGAGACGCACACAAATGCGTCTCCATTTTTTTCTTTATTCAGTCACATAAACCTTCTTGTTGCCGATAATATACAAACCTTTCTTTAGGTTCACAAGTGCGTCAGACATTTTAACATTAACCTTGACAATTGCTCCGTCGACAGAATAAACATTTACAATGCTATCTGCGGCATTATCCGAATTAATATCGGTCGAACTAGAAAGAGAATCATTAGGATTATCACAATCTAATCCTACCACACTAAACAAAATCGTGTAATTCAAGACCTCATCTACACTATCAACAACAAGTTTGTATTTTCTCTCTCCTATGAAATCCACATTAATAACCTGCTCAACGTCCGTTCCTTCAGAGAATTTCTGCCATTCACTGCCACTTTCAACATACCACTTAAAATATGTATTTATTGGAAAACCTGCAGCATGAGCCACAGACGACGCACCCCTACACACTGTATCTGTCTCAAACATGATCGGTTCAAAATACTCAGGAAGCGTCTGTGCACTTGCCACACTTCCAAACAAAAAGGATGCTACAACTACCTTTTTTGCCACTTGAGCCGACATTGTTGACAGTCGACTGCTTAAATCTATCTTTCGCATATTTATAATATTTTGATATAAATTCCGATACAAAATTAAAAACTTTTTTGCACCTATACTCATTTATTCTTCTCCATATACACCCACGTCAGATTCGGCTCCATATCTTCGCTTTTATACGTTTGGAATCCTTCACGCAGATAGAATTCGTATGTGGATTTCACTTCCTGACATGTGCAAAGCCACGCTCGCGTATGTGGAAGACGGGATTGTATTTCATGAAACAGCATTTTGCCTAAGCCTCGTCGCTGATACTCCGGATCCACCATAAGACGACCGATATAGAGTGAGCCATCCACAACATTTCCTCGCACCGAACCTATGATTCGTCCATCCTCAGTCTGGATTTTCAATGTCAGATTTTGCTCGAACTCTTCATACGCATGCTCCAACGTCTCCGTCATTGGAAGTGCATCCTCACATCCAAGATCTTTACACTGTTGTCCAAACGCTTTATGTTGCAACTCCAACAAAGCTGGGACATCTTCTTTTGTGGCTATTGTGATCGTATCCATACTCATATATTTTAGCACTTCAGCTCGTCTATCGTTTTCTGCAAGTTGGCAAGAAACTTTCCCGCGTGCGCCCCATCCATCTGTGTGTGGTGGAACTGAAACGAAAGATTCATATAATATCTGAAGAAATGTCTCGAATAACGTCCCCAAATAATGAACGGATTATTGAAGATGCCACTATACATTCCTCCAGCAAATTCCAACTCCGTGTCGATGATGGCAGACGTGCCGATCACCATACACTCTCCAGACAAATCCCTGTCGACACAACTTTCCGCTACTTCCGCCGTGTACTTCAAGTAATCACGATTGTAGGATTCTAAATTCCCGGCAAACTCAACGTCGCAAGAGCTGACTTCGCCTGTGCGATTCTTTACCATCGTGTTTATGGCAATACTGTCGTACTTCATCAATTTATCACCTTCAGGCAACAGATAAAACTCTTTCTGGACCACTGCCGTCTTTCCGATGCAAAAATCCATAAGCATATTAAACTTCAACCGTTTCTTTTTGCTTATTCTGACAAGATTGGTGACATCGAGTTTCTTCACAAAAACAAGCATGGGATTTGGAGCGTTTTTCCAAATCTCAAACTGAGATCCTCGAGTTGTATCTTTAGGGTTGACTTCTCTCTTCATTCTTAATTCTTATACGCTAGAATGATAATCCATTTATTCCACAGAGATTCCGACCATGACAGTCTCGTCCTCCTGATTATTCCAGACAACAAAAAAGGCAGCTGAAAAAACAACTGCCTTTGTATTTGTGGCTCGCTTGGGGCTCGAACCCAAGACCCCATCCTTAAAAGGGATGTGCTCTACCAGCTGAGCTAGCGAACCATCGGTCTCAAAACCGAGTGCAAAAGTAATGCTTTATTTTGAATTTGCAAATTATTAGCCCGCAAAAGTGATTTATTTAGTTGTTTAATGTCACAAAATCGATGAATCATTCCAAAATCATGGATGATTTATGAGGAATTTTAATTCGTCTACGTGCTTAAAGGTTTCAGAACACAGCCATTATTTATTTGATATGATTCTCGCTATAAGATTCGACGGTACGGTCGTGCGAGGGATTTTCATTTTAAACCATCTGCTCAGTGGAAAATCAAGTCCGATGCCATGCATATAGTTGTAGGTTGCGAAACGGAGTCCCTCACCCATTTTCTCACTGTCATAGTCGATTTCCTCTTCAAATGGGATTTCATTGTTGCAGAATGAATTGCACGCACATTTTGCCTTGTCCACACCAAAATCCTTTGGATTCTGTCCGCTTGGGCTGTGCACCGTCATCGCATAACGATGCCAAAACGCGGAATGCACCAACCCATTTGCAAAGAGTTGTCGCACCACCTCAAGTGCATCTATACACTCCTGGAATGTCTCAGTCGGGAATCCATACATAAGATATGTGTGCACCATGATTCCTGCATCTGTGAGATGTTTGCAAGCCAATGTTGTCTGCTCTATCGTCACTCCCTTACGCATCAGTTTGAGAAGACGGTCGCTCGCCACCTCAAGTCCTCCGCTGGCTGCGATCATTCCGCTTTCGGAAAGCAGCTCACACAATTCAGCTGTATAAGTCTTGTCGAAACGGATATTTCCCCAATAGCTGACGACCATTTTTCTACGCTTTATCTCCAAAGCCACCTCCTTGAGCAGACGTGGGGGCATAGCCTCATCCGTGAAATGGAAGCCACTCTCGCCAGTCTGATTCATCACACTTTCCATACGGTCGACGACGATATCCGCGCTCGGAGCGTCGTACCGTCGGATATAGTCGAGCGTGACGTCGCAGAAAGCACACTTCGCCCAATAGCAGCCGTGAGCCATCACCAATTTGTTCCAGCGTCCGCTCTGCCAAAGCGTGTGCATCGGGTTGCTTCCCTCCGTCGTGGAGATATAGAGATCAAGTTTTAGTCCACTGAAATCAGGGATGCCAGTGTCTGCAAATCTCACATTTTCAGAATAATTGCCACTGTAAACGATCTTTTTTCTGTCGGCATCAAGATGGTAAGTTCTGACCAGTTTATCCGCATCTGTTTTCCCCTCAAGATATTCGCAAAGACGTTTGAGTGGCAACTCACCGTCGTCAAGAGTAAGATAGTCGACGTAGCTGAAAAATCTGGCATCGGAAATTTGGCGAAGCTCCGTATTTGGATAGCCGCCACCAGCAGTCACCGCCACTCCTGGATAGTTTTGCTTGATATGTTGGGCACAACGTAGAGCCGCATACAAGCATCCAGGGAACGGAATAGAAAAACCTATCAGCTGTGGCGAGCACGACTTGATTTTTTCGTCCAGCAACTGAAGCATCCACTCGTCGGTGAGCGACAAAGGAGCCTGGAGCGATTTTTCCACTTTGTCAAACTTAGGAGCGTAACTGCCGAGATGTTCCGCATAACGCACGAGGTCGAAATGAGGAGACACCATCTCACGAATATAATCAGCAACGTCTTCTATATATTTAGTGGCAAGATAGCGAGCCTCATCCGTTTTGCCAGCGAGGCCGAAAGCCATTTCAGTGTCGATCAGATTCTCAAAACGTGGGCCTTCAGGCAGCAAAGTGTGATTGGCGATTCTTCCGGCAATCGTATGGTCCTTTCCCCGGAGGAAACGCATCACCGTCTCCACGCAATTGATATAATCCTCACGACCGTCGAAAATAAACTGCATCGCCTCATTCTTAGGCTTTTTCTCGCTGTGACGGAATATTTCCGTCAACCCATTTCTGCTGTAGATGCGGTCGACGAGTTCGATACCAAGATCCATCTGTTCCACCTGATGTCCGAGAGTTTTCAAGAAACCCTTCAGCACCATAGTCGCAGGATACGGCGTATTGAGCTGAGTCAGTGGCGGTGTGATGAGGAGAATTTTCATTGCTGCGTTATTATTATTAAAAAAAGAGACGCGAAAAAAACATTCGCGTCCCCTTGTATATCATAACGATATTTCAAAACCTAAATCTTGACACGCACATCCGTGCGTCTCTACGAGTATTAAACAAGGTAATTTTCGCTGATTGACTCATTGTCTAGCACACGGCGGATAGTGTCGGCAAACAAAGGAGCGACGCTCAACGCCTTAGCCTTCTTGCAAGACTTGTTGAATGGGATAGAGTTAGTGAAGATCAACTCCTCCAAGCTTGATTCCATAACGCGAGTAGACGCAGGATCACTCATCACTGGGTGAGTAACGATAGCGCGCACACTCTTAGCACCGCCGTTAGCCATAAGGTCAGCAGCCTTTGTAAGAGTACCGGCAGTATCCACCATATCGTCGAGGATGATCACGTTTCTATCCTTAACATCACCGATGATAGTCATCTCGCTGACAACGTTAGCCTTCTCACGGCTCTTGTGGCAAAGCACCATTGGCACACCAAGATACTTAGCGTAAGAGTTGGCTCTCTTACTACCACCAACATCTGGAGACGCGATTGTCAAGTTTTCAATCTTCATGCTCTGGATGTAAGGCAAGAAGATAGAAGATGCGTATAGATGGTCAACTGGGATATTGAAGAAACCTTGGATCTGATCTGCGTGAAGGTCCATAGTGATAAGACGATCAATACCAGCTGTAGCAAGCATATCAGCAACAAGCTTTGCACCGATAGCAACTCTTGGCTTATCTTTTCTGTCCTGACGTGCCCAACCGAAGTAAGGGATTACAGCAACAATCTTATAAGCAGAAGCACGCTTAGCAGCGTCTACCATAAGAAGAAGCTCCATCAAATTGTCGGCATTTGGGAATGTAGACTGAACGATAAACACATAGTTACCACGAATACTCTCTTCGTAGCTTACTCCAAATTCACCGTCAGCGAAGTGCTGCACATTGCACTTACCAAGCGGACAACCCAACTGCGCGCAAATCTCCTCTGCCAAATATTTGCTATTAGTACCAGAGAAAACTTTAAAAGGTCTGTTCTCCATTGTTGTTTTTTAGTTTGTTTTTGTTGTTGCCACAAAATTACTGCTTTTTTAGATTGGATGTTCTTTTTTCCGTCACTTTTTGCGAAAAATTGTGTTTTTCAGCATAAGAATTTATCAACAAGGGGAAAAACGAAATTGTGGATAAAAGATGTTTCATTATATAATTTCTAGCCACACCCAATATTACACTTTTTCAGCCGGATAGTACTCATTCAACGGAGAAACATCCAAAATCCCCAAAATTCACTACCTTTGCACTAAGAAGTTGAAAATTTAGTGATAGAATAAGATCTGATAAATCAAAAAAGAAAATTATATAATGAGTATTTTCGACACGACGATTTACGGCAACACATTGCATCAATGGTGTGTCGCCCTTTTATACCTGATCGGTGCTTTTACCATTGCCAAAACGACATTCTGGTTCATCAGAAAATTCGTGAAAAGATTGGCAAGCAAGACTAAGACTCGCCTCGACGATATCCTTGTCAATATGTTTGAGGAGCCTTTCGTGTTTGCCATTGTTCTGTTTGGCAGCTACCTCGCAATCAATCATCTGACTTTGCCTGATGTCATCACCGCATGGGCTTCCAAAATTTACACGTTCCTTGTCATCATCAACGTCACTTGGTTTATCGCACGTACTGTCACTTCCCTTATGGACAACTATCTGCGTCCAAAGATGCAGCAGTCGAACTCGATGGACAAACAGGTATACCCAATCCTGTACAAAATGATGGCTTCTATCATTTGGGGTATTGGCGTCGTCATGGCTCTCAACAATGCCGGATACGACATCACGGCTATGATTGCCGGACTTGGAATCGGTGGTTTGGCTCTTGCCATGGCAGCCCAGGATTCCGTCTCCAATTTCTTCGGCGGCTTCACTATCTTCACAGACCATCCATTTAAAGTCGGCGACAGAATCACTATCAACGGATATTCCGGCACCGTCTACGAAATCGGAATGCGTTCGTTCCGCCTGAAAACTCTTGAAGGCACTGAAATCGTGATTCCAAACTCTCAGGTGACAAACAGTATCATCGAAAACATTTCAAGAGCGCCAGCTAAGAAGATAGTCCTTGAATTGGGATTGACTTACGACACTCCTCCTGCAAAAATGCAAGAGGCTCAAAAAATATTGAAAGAAATCGCAAAAGATAATGTCGACGTGAATGACGATTACGCGACGTACTTCCTTACATTCGGTGACTTTTCTCTCGGCATCCGTTTCATCTACTACATCAGAAAAGATGCCGACAAACTGCAGGTGCAGAACGACATGAATATGGAAATCCTCCGCAGATTCAATGATGCTGGTCTGGATTTCGCATTCCCGTCGCAGACGATCTATATGGGGAATGCATAATTAGAAGTCATCCAGCCAAACAATTATGAAATTTTAGAGGAGAAAAAATATTAACCCGTTATCGAAAAATGGTGGATTTCTATAATTATCTTCATTATGTCACAAAACGTTTTCTTTATAGTACTCAATAATATCTGTTCCTGATTTGACAAATTGTTCACGTTTTTTTATTTCATTACGGATTGCCCACTTTTCCTTAAAATACCAAAACTTCAATTCCTCTTTTTCTTTTTTTAACTTTTTAATTTCTAGTTTCTGTAAGTCAAGAATTTGCTTTAACGCCTCAATTTGTTCTCTTAATTTTCGATTTTCTACACCTTGGTAAACATTAGCTCCAACAGACGCAACAAGGCTAGCAACTAATGCAGTAGTAACTAGTAAACTCATTTTTTACACCTCCATTTTTTTACAAAATTCTTCAAACTCTTCATCCAGTTCAGCTTGTATGACTTCATGACTTTTTATTGTATAATCTTTTTGCTCATACTCTTTCAAAAGTGATTCTATTTCTTTTCCGTTTTGTTTAATTCGGGCATGTTCATTCCTTAAATACTTAATAGTATGTCTGATAGTATTAGCCATAGCAGGCCAATTCAACCTTAATAAATTATGTGGATTTTTATACCCACCATACATAAGTGCCGTCGAAATTGCATTTTCAGTCACAATCATTGTGTTTGCCACAAGTAGCATTGGTTGATACTTCAAATTGCTTCCTATTCTAATATTAATTTTACCTGTTTTGGAATAGTTATCATATATGGCCCAAGCATGAATAATAATACTTACCAACAATGATGGTATAGATTGATACAAAAATGTTCTGAAATTGAACAACTGGCCACGATATGCAGCAGCTAATGTATCTCTTGCCTCTTGTGAACCAAATTGCATAACAAATGTAGATCCTGGATATGGAATTCCTTGTTTATTACATAAGTCAGAAACCATATGTGCAACATAAGATACCACTGCAAATATCGGATTGTCTATTCCTTCTCCAAATGTCGTTTTTATAGCATTACCTGCAATATCGACACCTGAATACATTCCTGTAATCATCTGACAAATACCTTCGATAAAACGTAACGGATCATGTCCATAAGAGAATTGCTCATGTATACTTTTCAATCCCGGCATGTCAAAATCCTGAAAATCAATAGGTGCACTATTCCCATTTCGGAATTTGTTTGAAAACGAATCAAGTGTTTCTTGTAAGCTTTTGGTATCTTTAGAACTTAAAATATTCTTTAACTCATTATCTAATGGCTTAAGTAAATCTGTTTTTGTGATAATAAAATCGGCAATAGAACCTACTATACCAGCAATAATTACAGCTACCCAATCCTCTTTTTTCCAACGCTCATCATAGAAATCAATATCCAGAGTGTTGAGCATATCAAACACACAATCAAAGTCATCTCGTGTTTTATATTTAACAAACTCTTCTATATCAAAAGGAGAGGTATAGGATTCTCCTCTCATAGAAGCGAATTCCTTTTTAAGATCTTCAATATTTATTATTGATTCAACAATATCATTTTTGAGTTTTTTGACTTCGTCAGAATCATAATGTAACATAGTACCTCAAAATAAAATATATTAAAAATCAGCTAATAACACATTCCAAAATATGTTATTTATATTTGCCAACCAAGCCACAATCACAATTAAAGCTAATAAATTTGGCATCAAAGTTACACTTTTTTTCCTAAGGACAATAAAATAAATAATAAAAATAAAGCCTAGAGTCAAGGAGCTAGTGCAATATAAAAAGTTGAAGAAGCAACAAATAGGGGGGGGGGGAAACGTCAAAGTTGATTTTACCTAAGTCTATCGTTATGAAGAAAGTGAACTTTCTATCGGAGATGGAGGATATATCTGTATCCTTAGAAATACTGTCTGATAAGTGTTGGTATTTTCAGCATAAAAAAACAAAATTTAGACCCATAAAGCGTCATTAGATGTCATCCACCCGACAATTATGAATTACGCATTTTTCTCATCACGTCTGGCGAACAAGTTTGCCAAAATCGTGCCTGATATGGAATGCCATACACATGAAATGGCACATGGCACGATGCTCAACGGATTTGTTGCCATGAAGAATGTCGACGACAAGACAGTGGCAAGTCCGGCATTCTGCATTCCAATCTCGATAGAGACGGTGCGTTTCTTGGCTGTGGAGAATTTGAAAAACGTTCCTACCAAATAGCCGAGTATGTATCCTAATGTGTTGTGGCAGAACACTACCGAACATGTCAGCAACAACAGTTCAAATCCTCCGTTGATAATATGTGGGTGTACGGCGGAAATCACTCCTCCCACAATACAAGCCAATCCCAACACTGAAAACAACGGCATCGTCTTCTTCGTCTCCTCAAATTTCTCATTTCCACCGTAGAAATGGTTGACTGCAAAACCAATCGCAACTGGAAGGATAGTGACGTACAGAATATTAAGGAACATGCTTGGAGCATCCACGTCTACCCTCTCTCCTGCCAATGCAAGCACCAAGAATGGAGTGGCGACGGGAGCCAACAACGTAGAAACCGTAGTCATACCGACTGAGAACGCGACGTCGCCCTTGCACAGATAACTCATGATATTTGACGAGACACCACCCGGACAACATCCCACAAGTATGATTCCGATGGCAAGCTGATTATCCAATCCGAACAGTTTGCAAAGCGAGTAGGCAATCAACGGCATGATTGTGAATTGCGCGCACGTTCCTATCAGGATGTCAAGCGGACGTGACAGAAGAATCTTGAAATCGTTGAGCGACAATGTCAACCCCATCGTCAACATGATGAATCCAAGAATCAAAGTTTGAGTGAGGCCTTTGACCCACGAGAACAAATCGGGAAAGAAAATCGTGATGACGGCAATTGCGATGATGAATGCCGACGTGTGTTTCGTCATAAAGTTGACGAACGAATTGAATACTTTGTTTTCCATTATCTTATTTTTTTCTCAACACATTGATAAGCCACTATGCTGAACAACGCTATAAAAATCAGACAGACCACCGTCATCATCGGTGCACTAAGCTCTCCTCCCCACAATCTCAAAGCGAAGTTGAATCCTACAGCATGAAGGAGATAGACGGAATAACTATAGTTGCCGACCACGGTGATTGGCCGCCAAGCCACACACATTCGGTTGAAGCCTATAAACAGGATTGTGCCGACACTATATGTAAGGAAGTAGCGGTACCACGTCTCCTGATGCTCCGTCGCAAAATTATAGGCGAGCAGAGTGATCGGAAGCAGTGCGATTATAAATGTCACGTAGAGATACCACTGCGTCTTTCTTGAAAAAATTCCGTCGTCGCACATTCTTGTGTAATAGCCAAGCAGCGACGTGATTGTCAGCAAAGGAAGCGCGACAGGCAGTTTCACATGGGCATAGCCACGTGCGGCAGCCATAAGGATTGTTGAGACAACAACAGCGATGAACAATCCAATCACTGTTTTCTCATTATCCAATCGTTTTCTGAAGACGGTGAACATCGCGCAAATCAGCAGTTCGATCGGCAATGTCCAGTAGCAGCCAAGGATATCCTGTTGACGGAAAAACATCTGCAACATAGTGAAGTTTGCGGCAATCGCTTTCCACGAGAATGTGTCTTTCAGTATATGGATTCCCTCTGATGAGAATACAGTGCCAAGGAACGCTATAGCACAGATGATTGAGAACCAATATGTGGGATACAGACGTTTGAAACGTCCCCACCAAAAGTCTTTGGGAGACTTTCTCTTAACACTCACGACAAAATAGCCACACAGGAAAAAGAATATGCTCACACCGATTTTACCAGCGTCGAGGAAATCCACCGTCATGAAACTGCAAAAGGAGTTTTCCACCCCGGACACCTCCTGAATAGCAAGCCACAGATGGCAGAACACCACCAAAAGTGCTCCGACACCTCTCAACGACTGTGCCCACTCCAATTTTTTCTTTTCTGCCGCCATTGTTTTTAATTATAATGCAAAATTAGGAATTATAAATGCGAAATGCTAAGAAGCTGCTTAAATTTAATTAAAAATTTTGGCTGTGTCCTATTTAATTAAATAAGCCATTGTATTTGAGGATTGCAAAGGGCGGAACGCCCTTGTCCTCCCCACCAGTGCGAGCCGAAGGCGAGCACATATAAATAGAATAAGCTCATAGACTCGGAGAAAGTCTTCTATTTATAATTTCAATAATTATATGAAATATTTTCTTTTTTTGACCGCTCGTCCTTACGAACTCGCGGAGAGAAGAAATTAGGGAGTTCCGCCCTTAACAATCCTCGTAAAAAACAGTCACAAACTAGGACAGAGCCTAAAAAATTTAGCTATATAATATGAACATTGCAAAGGGTGGAATGAACCATACGACAAAAAAATCAGTCTGAATAAGTCAAAATTATAAATTTTCAAAAAAAACTTTATTGTTCCATTCTTTTGTTCTATTTTTGCAAAGTATTTTAATGCTAGACATCTCTTTTTCTATTGATTTTCGAGTTCTGTCAAAAGGAAAGGATATTTATTTAGTGAATTCTTTAACAAAAAAGTACAAAAATGAAAAGAAAAAATCATTTAGTCCAGATGCTTACCGCAGCATCAATGAGTGTTATGCTATGTAGTTGTCCGGGAATTCAGGATGACCTAGGACCTGTTGGATATATTGTCAAAATGGACACTGACTATTCTCACAATGTAATAGCTTTAAAACTTTCGGAACATGATTACATTGTAAAATGTGGTTATGAACATACCATACCATTGTCCAACAACTATTATCTCATAACTGAAAACTATGCTTCTTCTGTGTATACAATCTGGGATGTTAATGAATGTAATGATTCCATTAGAAATTTGTGTGAAATTGATGAATATGTGCTTAATGACGATCCTTATTCAGAAGTTTATACGTTGAATGAGGAGGAATCTATAAAAGATCTTATTAAAAGAACCGATTCCAAAAATTTCAAAGGATTAACAAAAGAAAAGTAAAATTATGTTCAAAAAAAAACTTTATTATTCCATTCTTTTGTTTTATTTTTTGCAAGGTATTTTAATGCTAGACATCTCTTTTTCTATTGATTTTCGAATTCTGTCAAAAGGAAAGGATATTTATTTAGTGAACTCTTTAACAAAAAAAGTACAAAGATGAAAAGAAAAAATCATTTAGTCCAGATGCTTACCGCAGCATCAATGAGTGTTATGCTATGTGGTTGTCCGGGAATTCAGAACGACCAAGGACCGCTTACCGTCGCCAAGATGGATCGTGATTATTCTGAATACGCCTATTATTGGAACTATCCAGAAGACAGTGTACATGTTTTAAGAAAAATAAATGATGTTGCTATAGAGCCATTGTTAGATTCTTTTTATATAATCGGTTTTGGAAGTGCAGCCTTTGACAAAATCGTATTCACATCTAGACTGGGATGCGAGATTGTTTCAGGAGAATCTATTTTCTTGTCTACAGATTCAATCATTGAAGATGACCCTTTCAAGGAAATTTATGAGTACGACGATGATGGCAAGCAGGATAAGAAAAAGCTGAGAAATATCATCAGAAATAAGGAATTCGATAGATTGACAAGAATAAAATAAAATTAGCCAACACAAAATGCAATCATAAAAAATTTCAAAAAACTTATTGTTTCATTCTTTAGTTTTATCTTTGTAAAGTGTTTTGACACTAGACATCTCTTTTTCTATTGATTTTTGAGTTCTGTCGAAGGGAAAGATAATTTATTTAGAGAACTCTTTAACAAAAAAAGTACAAAAATGAAAAGAAAAAATCATTTAGTCCAGATGCTTACCGCAGCATCAATGAGTGTTATGCTATGTGGTTGTCCGGGAATTCAGAACGACCAAGGGCCGCTTACCGTCGCCAAGATGGATCGTGATTATTCTGAGTATGCATATTACATGAAATGCGACCCAAAGCACACTTTATCTAAAGTATGTGATTGGTCAATTGAGTACGTTTCTGATTCTTTTTATATAGTCGGTTGGTCAAGCTCAGCTTGTGAAGAAATCGTATTCACCTCAAGATTAGGTAAAGAGGTAGAATCAGGAAAAACATTTTTACAATCTACAGATTCCATCATTGACGATGACCCTTTCAAAGAAATCTACGAATACGACGATGATGGCAAGCAGGACAAGAAAAAGCTGAGAAATATCATCAGAAACAAGGAATTCGATAGATTGACAAGAATAAAATAATTATAGTCACTATGAAATGTAAATTGTTTGTATTGCTACTCCTTTTAGGAGTGGCAGAGAATGTTATGGCTTACACTCCAGGAGACATTCTCCTTATGAAATGCAGGGAAGGCTCTACAACTCCAGAAGAAATCAGCTGGGGACAAAGCAGAAATTACCATGATGACTGTCATCCATCTTACAACCAACATATATCCGATTATGCGTCGGAGGGAGAAGACTGTCACCATCTTGTGGCTGGATGTGCTGCTATAGCTTTCGGCCAGATAATGGCGATGTGGCAGTTTCCTACAAAATCAAGCTACCGCACTTATAACTGGGACAAAATTCCACCTCGCTTGTTAAATGGAGATTCCGAAGATTGTCCATTGCTTATCAAGGATGTAGGTAGGGCCTGCGGCACCCATTACACAGCGGCAGGGTTCAACGTAGACGGTTCGTGGACTACACGCCACGATCTAAGGGATGGGATTGAGAAAATGGGATACTATGTATCGACCTGCACAGAAAAAGATTGGCTTAAATACAACACATTAGAAAACTGGTACGACTTGATCAGGAATGAAATAGATTGCGGTCGTCCTGTAATAATGTTTGGTAAGGATGGCAATGTGTTCAATTCCCATTACTTTGTGATTGATGGATATTCTGCCAATGATCCATATTTGTTTCATATCAATCCCGGTCATAATAATGGAGGTTCATTTATGGATATTAGAAACTATAAATACACTGACGACCGAGAAATTTTCTACGGTATATATCCTAAAGTGGGGAATGCACCGAAGATTTCATACTCCTTAGAAAGAAAATTCATTATTGCAGATTGTCCTGCTTCTTATTTTGGAACTGTCCAATATAAAGTGGAAAATGCAGATTCTTGGGAATGTGATGTTTATAACAGTTCTGGCAAACCATTGTGGAAAGGTGGAGGTGCAGTGAAAGATGGGATTGCCAGTGTTTGGGATGGCAATGCTTACTTAATATTGCCACAAGACGACTATTGGTTGGCCATCTCATTTAAGAACAGTAACGGTGCCTACGAATCTTTTACGACACACATTTCCTATGTCAGAAACCATAGAGTTGAACGTATAGAAGCCGAACTGCTGAACAGCGATTATTCTCCAAACTGTCAGGATGGCATCAACGACGCAATTGAAATCAAGACTGACAACGCAAGACGTTATTCTGCATCCATTTATAATGCGGGCAACAACATCGCAACATGGTCAGGAAGTGGCATCGTCGACACGAAGAACCGTATCATCAAATTAAAGCCATATTTGGGAGATGATGGATCCGGACTTTATACATTGAAACTAGATTTAGAAGGAGGATGCAACTGCAGCTCTTCTACAACTGCTTATTTCACTATTTTCTACAACAATTCAAAATGTGGTGAACTAAGTGAATCATCCAATATATTACCAAGTGAAAATACCATTAAAATAACTAATCTTTCTGACTTGCTAAAAATAAGCAGCATAGAGCCACTGACAAAAATTTCAGTTTATTCAATTTCTGGAACGTGCATTGTTCAAGAAAATTGCTCTGGTTACATTCATAATATTGACATAAGCAAATTTCAAAAATCTCTGCTAATTGTTGTTGCACAAACTGAAAATGGAGTGTATTCAAAAAAGATTTTGATTGAATAAAAATATATCGACATAAAGGATGCGATTCATTTCTTATGTCCACAAAAAAAGGGCGATGATTTCTCATCGTCCTTTCACAATCTTAATTATTGATTCTTAGTTTGCAAGACGGAATGTCACAGGCAAATTGAACTTTGTACGTACGGCATGACCCTGCATCTGACCAGGAGTCCAAGTTGGCATCAACTTAACAACACGTACAGCTTCTGCATCAAGTCGCTCATGCACACCGCTAAGTACCTCTACCTGCTCTATTGATCCATCCTTGTTGACAACAAACGAAACGATAACACGTCCCTGAATACCAGTCTCTGCACAAACAGACGGATACTTGATATTGTCTCTCAAGAACTTCATCATAGCCGCTTGGCCACCTGGAAATGCAGGCTGAACTTCAGCACGAACATGAATAATATCCTCGTCCACAACTTCTGGCTCTGTAACTACAGGTTCGTAAGTGACATTGTCATCTGTCGGCACTACAACATCCACAGGATCAACTGTCACATCGTTATCCACTGGTTTAATGATCGGAGCTATCACACGAGGTGGAGCTGACACTGCAGGCGGTGGAAGATTCGGTTTCTGGATAGTCACTGGAACCAATATTTCCGAGCCAATGTAATCATCTGGCACCACAGGGGCTGGCTTCTTCACATCTACAGAAGACCACTCGAAGATAATGAAGAGGAATCCCAAAGCGACGACAAGACCCATCAGAAGAAAGTCGTGCGACTTATTCTCCAAGCTTGCGCTTTCAATTTTCTTGATTTCCATAAGCATTAAATTTAACAGGTTAATACTAAATTATCATATCTAACTCTCCGTCTAAGATAATCAAATATTTACATTACTGTAGTTTCTTCCCATTTTTTCGCTCTTTTTTAACATTTTTTCACTCTGTATCACTAAATAACGTCAATTCACGAATTCTATTATATTGTTTCCCCATGTTTCTGTTTTCTCCGTTGGGGAGTTTTCCCACACACACTTGTTTGTGGGTTTTCCAAGTGTTAGAGATTATAGCTGACACTGTTTTCTGTTTGATCATTATTCCTATTGCGGGCAGATTTGAAAACCTGTCTGATATCTGAGAGATTCGTCTGAAAGACGCTACCGAGCAAAGCGAGAATAACCCGTGACAACGTCTCGGGAAAGTGCAGCAATGTCATAAAATTTTGCCTGAAAGGCAATACAATAGAAATTGCTTTCACGTCTTGTTTCCTCAAAATGTAGAATTTCTCTTAAAAACTCCATGTCTCTGTATTTAACGTGGGTTCGATGAATTGTAATCTGTGAATCATTTTCCACTTTCTGAATAATATCTAACCTCCTTTTCTCATAAAAAGACGAAGTCTTTCTCTGTGAACTTTTTCTCTCTGTGGTTTTATTAAATTTATGTGCTCGCCTACGGCTCGCACGTGGGAAGGGGTTAGGGCGTTCCGCCCTTAACAATCCTCATTTATGACACTCCAACTATCTTTTGATTTCATCGAACTCACGTTATTTAGAGACGCCGTAATACCTTTGTAGAGACGCCGTAATACGACGTCTCTACTGCAACAAAAAAAGGTGTATCAATAAATTTGATACACCTTCTAAATATCTTAGCTATTTATAATTAGCTTGCAAGACGGAAGAATACTGGAAGCTGGAACTTCGAACGTACCTTTCTTCCCTGCTGCTCACCTGGAGACCATGCTGGCATAGACTTAACCACACGAACAGCCTCAGCGTCAAGTTTCTCGTGTACGCCACGGATAACCTCCACATTCTGGATTGTACCATCCTTGTTTACAACGAATGAAACGATAACACGGCCCTGGATACCTGCCTCCTGACAAGCTGCCGGATACTTGATGTTCTTCATCAGATACTCCATCATAGCCTTCTGTCCGCCTGGGAATGCAGGAGCCTTCTCCACACGCATGAAGATTTCCTCCTCTTCTACCTCTTCTGGACCATTGTCTATAGGAGCAGCCTCAACAGCCTCACCTGTTTCCTCTGATGATTTAATCTCAATGTCCTTAGTCTCAACAGTGTTTTCTACCACCTTGATCTCTGGTGCGACTACTGGTGGTGGAGCTACTGCTGCAGGTGGTGGTGGTGGAACGTCTTTCTGGACAGTCACCTCCATCATCTCCTCCTCTTCAAAGATGGCCTGAGCATCCTGAGTTTCTATCTTCTTCACGTCTGTTGTTGTCCACTCAAAGAAGATGAAAAGGAAGCCCAAAGCAACAACGAGTCCCATCAAAAGAAAGTCTGACGACTTATTCTCTAGGCTCGCGCTAGCGGATTTTTTTACTTCCATATTCTATTTATAAATTTCGTTAATATTCTACCTTTTGTACAAAGTCACGAGCAAAAATAATGAATTATTTGCTTTATCGCTCATTTTACGCAAAGTTTTTTTAACAATCTGCCACAAATGACAAAGATTTCTTTTCTGCTTGTACTTAAATTATAAATTTGACTATAGGCTCAAGGATTATAATGGCGTAACACACTTAACAATCCTCGACTCGATAGCCGAATATTTAATTTGACCAGCAGTTATTCCACGTTATTGTTCATCTTTGAATAACGTAGCATCTGCTCCGCATAGCCTTCTTTGTAGTCCACCTTCACGTCGACTACCTTTCCATCTTTCTCAACCAACCGATAAGTAGGGTTGATGAAGCCTTTATATGGAGAGATATTAAGTTTCGCATATCTCTCCTTCACCTCTTTATGAAGTTCAGGATCAATATTTACACCATAATTCTCCACCAGTTTTCTTGCGGCCTCAAAATCTCCTTCCGACTTGATTCTCTGGATTTCTGCAAGCAAGTCGCCGAAAAGGGTTCTCAGTTTTTTGTAATCGTTGATTCTGACGTAGGTCTTCCCATCTCTTTTCTCCAATTCCACAACCTTGTCCGCGGCTCCTTTCTCATACACCCAGTGGGCAATCAACGCGCGATTACGCATGTGAGCCTCCTCTATCTGGTCGCCAAGGTTGATACGGACTAGCTGAGTCATCAGACCGTTCATCAGATATGTGTAGTACTCTGCTTTATAAGCGTCCTCTGTTGGCAACAATCCCAACTCCACCATCTTCGGATCAGCTGAGTAATAAAGTCCGAACAAATCTGCTCTTGCCTCCTCTACCGTCGCCCCATACGCTTTCAACGCGTCTTGGCTCACACCAGGCAACAACTGTCCGCTTCCATGTCCTAAACACTCGTGCAGATCGGTGTGGATATTGTCGGTGATGTAACCGTATTTTTCAATCATCTCTCTGTCGGCATCACAGTCTACAAACTCTTCCTTGAAGCCGTTTCCTTTCGCAGCCTGATCATAAGCGTATGTGATGTTTTCGATTGTCACCGACTTAGATCCGTAAGTTTCACGAATCCAATTGGCATTAGGGAGATTGATGCCGATTGGTGTAGCTGGATAGCAATCGCCAGCCAAAATCGCAGTTGTGATCACCTTTGCTGTCACTCCCTTGCACTCCTTCTTCTTGAATCTTGCGTCGACGGGAGAATTATCCTCAAACCATTGCGCGTTATCGCTCAGCACTTCAGTGCGTTTAGTCGCTTCCAAATTTTTGAAATTGACTATAGATTCCCAGCTTGCCTTCAAGCCAAGCGGATCTCCGTATGTCTCGATGAATCCGTTTACAAAATCGACTCTTGAGGTTGAGTCGGCAACCCAAGCGATACTGTATTCATCAAACTTCTTCAAATCTCCAGTATTGTAGAACTCGATCAAAAGCTCGATCACCTTTTTCTGCCTATCATTTTCGGCATACGGAAGGGCGTCCTTCAAATGTCCGACAATCTTGTCGATTGCCTTACCATACATTCCATCCGACTTCCAGACCTTCTCCACAAGTTTGCCTGCCTCATCTTTCGTCAACAAAGAATTCAAACCGTACGAGATTGGTGATTTGTCTGTAGTGTCACGCATGGCATCGTAGAATTTCTCCACCTCTGACTGAGTCACACCATCATAATAATGGTTGGCAGACGTGGCTATCAAATCCTGACCATCGGCCTGATTGACACGTTTCGCATACAAAGCGGGATCAAACATCACGTCGACAAGCAAAGCCTTCTTTTCCGCAAGACTCTTGCCAGCCACATTAGCAAGCAATCCCGTCAACTTATCTTCTCCGATTTTCTCAAGACATCCGTTGAAGAAATCTTTTGAGAAATCCGGAAGGAATTTATCGCAAGAATAATGATGATGTATTCCGTTCGAGAACCACACACGTTTCAAATATTTCTCCAATGCATCAAACTCCGACGAGTTTTCTGCACCAATTTTCTCAGTGTAAATGGTCTCCAATATGCGACGGATAGGCAGATTGAATTTACAATTCTGATCAAAAAGAATATCACGGCCCTCTTCCGCTGCGAGAGAAAGATGGTAGATCAGCAGTTTTTGATTCAAAGATAGAGATTCAAACTCTGGCACTTGATAGCGCAAAATCTGAAGATCGTAGAATTTCTCCACGTCATATTTGAAATTCATTTCCATATCCGATAATTTGTTTTCCTCTTTATTTCCGCACGCTGTCAACATAGCGGATGCGATTAAACTAAAAAATATTTTTTTCATTACTCTTTATTTCTTACATCAACATTATCGTTGAAATACCATTTGCCTTCATGAAGATTATAAGTGTCGTAGGTGAAATCCGGTCCATAGTAAGATGGTATATCGGTGTACATCATACTTTCTGGCACGAGATGGTCGAACACAATCATTTTTGCCGCATCATCATAATTCAGCACAATCTTTCCCTCAGCATTATATTCGAAGACATGTCGGCTCCACGTCTGTCTGCCCTTTTTTTTCAGCACCTGCTTTCCAAACGACGGTCTGCCAGACGCGTCCACACGAAGGACTTCTATCAGCTTATAGTGGGTGATCGACGAGAGTCCTGCCCAACCGAGCAGAATATAATAGTTGTCACGACGGTACTTCACATGGGCGATTTTATAGTAGAGAGCACCATACCAGTTATGACGCTGGATTCGTTCGGTTGGCTGAGGTAAGAAGGGAGCTTTTTTTATGGTAAGAGCCTCAACGCGCGACCCTTTTCTCTGTTTTGTCTGAACAATCGAACTATAGTAATAACTCTTGTCGGAAAGTTGGAATGCCCATGAATATATGCACACCTTATTGTCGTCAGAAAGCACACGTCCCATCTCAGGATGGTTGAAAGACGGCGCGAAAGACTTTGTTTTTTTCAAGCTGTCAACCAATATTTTCTCCGCTTTTTTTGTCAGCGTCAGTTTCTGTGCATCAGCCAACGAATCTCCTTTCAACTGGATAAAAATATCATGCAGACTTTCCTGCCCCACGGCTGTGTGACAAAGAAACGTCAGAAATATTATAGTTAGCGATTTGCAAATCAAGTTCTTCATTTTACGGATTTCTTAGATTAGTTCAACAATGTGCTCCATCATTCTCGTAAATGGACTCACACCACACATCTCCACAATGTCAAGTATCAACACAAAAGGCGGACCGTGAAGCCCACCTTTTATCCTTTTTTATATTTCACAGTGCATTACCACTGCAAAAGACTATCGTTTGATAACAAGGTGACGAACAGAAGTTTCACCTGCACACTCAACAATCACCTGATAATCACCAGGAGCCAAATCCTTGACATTGATGTTGATCTTTCCAGTCTGTGTCGACTGCTGAACCTCCTCAGCCACAACCTTACCAGAGCGAGCGACGATTGAGATGTTAGCTCTCGAACCTGTCTTATCGTCAATATTCACATCAAAGTTGAACATTGTTGGGTTTGGCGACAAAGACACATTGTCTCTCCAATGCACGCTACCAGTAGCATAACTGAAGACGAAAGGAATACCATAGTCCACATTCCAATTACCACTCTGATCCTGAGTACGGATATACAATGTGTGATTACCCTCTCTCATTGTTCCTGTGTTTATCTGGAAAGCCACATTAGAACCGAAATAAGAAGCAGGCTTACCGTTTCCTTCACCTGGATCCTTGTCGATATAAAACTCCGCACGTTTCACCTGACCTACAACAGGAAGGTAAACATAAGGAGTGCTGAACGGAGAAGTCCATGTGTTTGAACTAGACAACGCTCTAGAAAACAGTTCATGGAAACCAGGCTTCAACTTAGACAAATCATTCTCGTTGATAGTGATTGCAGCAGTAGCGTCTACTGATGTCTCTACAAACTTACCCTTTCCCTCTCCTGGATCTACATCGAAGAAATACTCTGAACCTACGATCTCAGAACTTTTCTCAAACATAGTGACAGGTATAGCCACACAATGAGACCAACCGTCATAGTTCTTTCCTCTTACATATAGAGTATGGAAACCATTGTTCAAGTTTCTTACCTTTGCCTTGAATTTGATTGTTCCGTTAGTTGTGACACCAGCCTTGTAGCCCTTGCCGAAACCAGGATCCTCGTCAAAGAAATACTCTGTAGTGATAACCTCTGCAAAAGCGCTTGACATTGCAATCGCAACGGCATATATAGATGCGAAAATCTTCTTCATGATTATTTCTCCATTTTATATTTGATTGTAACCTCAAGACCCACACTCTGGTTTGCCTCGTTTGCTGCAACATAACTTTCAATCACAGGAGTATCCTGCAAACCACTTGTAACGTAAGGCATCGCACCTCCGTAAGCACCGAGCTGATCACCATCAGATGCCATATCGTAAAGCTTGCTTGTCTCCTTAATCTTATAATTGCAGTCTAATGAGAAATCTGGATTTGTCATCTCCGGACGGAAATCTCCATTGAAATTGTTCAAGAACGAACAAGTATTGGTTCTCGACTTCTTAAGGTCGTAATTCATCACATTCTCAATCAATGTGCAGAATCTTAGGTTGTAGACACCACCGAATCTGTTGAACTTGCCAAACGTGTTGCGCTCGATACGAGCTCTTTCCATACTGCTCACAACACCGCAAATGATATTGTTTGAGATATTGACATTCTGTGGGAAGCCATTTCCCTGCACATTACCAACGATGAAGTTCTGACGGATGATACATCCGTTCACCGTGTCTGCCACCTCAATCGCTGTCTGTGAACCTGCCAAAATCTGACATTTTGCAATTGTGCACTCGTTTCCAAAAATCTCAACATTGTTCAACAACAATCCTGAAAGTGTCACATTATTGCTATAAATACGTAGCGGACTTGCTATGAAGCTCTCTCCCGTAGTGTAGTTCACAACCTTATTTTCCTTATATAAATATCCGGGACCTATGATTGTTATTGGCTTTGTGATTCTGATTGGATCAAAACCATATGCATCACCAGGACCATACTCCGTACCTGACGCTTCCAGATAAATTGTGTCTCCAGCGGCACAATCCATTAATGCATTTTCCAGTGAGCTGTATTCCGCATTCACCTCAGGAGCATTACATACTCGCTTGACTCTTGCATGCGACACCATCGTTAGCAAGAAGGACCCAACTATTAATAATACTAATTTCTTCATTACTATATCTCGTTTTGCCAATATACGTGCAAATATGCATAAAAATTGTCACATTTCTATATCTTTTCTAAAGAAATATATTAACAATTCTATGTTTTTTACTTATTTTATTCGTAATAATAGCTGAAAATCACCACAAACGCAATCATTAAAGCAACAATCGCATAAATCATACCTGTGCAAATCATGTAATCCAGCCGTATTTTGCTCTTTTTGAGTTGGAAACACAACCCTATAGCGACCGGTGCTATCGTAAACAGAAAATAATTGGTTGCCATAGACGAGAGGTATGCCGTCGACTCCAACGCGACCTTTCCACATCCAACCATCGCTAAAAGGATTACGATGTAACAAACTGCCTTGGCGACCGTATGTCCGTATACAATAGGTAGTGAGTGGCACTCCATTTCTCTCTCCCCTTTTTCCTCTATCATCGCTCTGATGATGTCTATGACGATCACCCATGCTGCCAGCAAAACTCCAAATATCACCGCTTTCGACAGCACATTATTCAGGAAGGCTGACAATGCCACCATCTTCTCCTGATCAATCTGCAACGACATTTCATGCATAAGCATAAACCAATTATTGTACATGCATACAATCATTGGAATCATAGCCACTGCGACCGCAAGCAACAGGCTTCCCCAACATGTTCGTTTGTAACTTGACGAGTAAAACCACAGCAGTCCGATCACCGCCACAAAAATGAAGAAATAATCGAAACACGACGCAATATAACTTAACACTCCTGCACAGACTACAGCAATCGACGTCGCTCCTATATAAAGATTGAAAATGGTATCACGAGAGACAAACAGATCGACAACTCGTGTGATTGGACGGTTGATCCTATCTATCTTGACATCAAAATAATCATTTACCCAAAATCCTCCCAATGCGATAAACACCGTAGCGACGAGGCATAATGTCAACGGGATTGTCCCCATCTGCACCTCTCCATCTGCATGCATTATCATCGGCTCAACAATGCAATAATGAGTCGTAAGTTGTATTGCCACAACTAGGATAAGAAGTGGCAGGCGAGTCAATTTTATTATGTTTGTCAAAGTTTTCATGTCAGAACAAATCTTTCACAATATTATAAGCCATGTACGACAAATAGATTCCTACAAGGACCAAGCCTTCCCAACGCTCAACCTTCTTGCCAGTGATACAGAAAATGTATGCCAATATACATACACCAACGTTGATTCCACAATCAAGCAGAGTTGCGTTTATATTCGCGTCTCCAATAGAGATAGGAGAAATCAAGCCCGAAATTCCTAAAATACATAGGATATTGAAAATGTTGGATCCGATCACGTTTCCCATAGCCATATCATTCTGTCCTTTCTTCGACGCAGTGTACGAAGTGACAAGTTCTGGCAATGATGTTCCGATCGCACATATTGTAAATCCTATCAGTTTTTCACTCATTCCAATTGCACCGCCAAGATATTTGGCAGACTCTACAACCAAGTCGCCACCTAACACAATAGCCGCGCAGCCGCCAACAATGTAGAGTGCACATTTCCACGCCACAAACTCCTGAGTATCTTCCTCCTGAGTATCTGCCAGCTCTGGATGTTTCTTAGTGTCGACAATCGTCCAAGTCATATATCCGACTAAGCAGCAAAACAATATCAGTGCTTCAAATCTGCTGATGTCAGAATCAGACATCAAGAATACTGACAAAAGTGTGATAGCGGCAATCGACACCGGATAATCACGACGCAACAGATTCTTTGTGACTGGTATAGGGTTGATTACAGCACATACTCCAAGTACGACCATAAGATTGAAAAAGTTGGAACCCAACACATTTCCGATCGCCAACGAGTTGGCCCCCGAAACAGAGGCTGTGACGCTCACCGCAAGTTCTGGAGCACTTGTGCCAAACGCACAAATCGTCAATCCGATAACGAAAGACGGGATATTAAACCGTTTAGCCAGTTTCGACGCACCGTCTACAAAAAAATCTGCACCATAAATAAGTACAACAAATCCCACGATAAGTAGGGCCAATTTCAAAATCACTGTAATCATATCACCAACCAAAAGCTATTTTATCTCTTTTACATTTTGCCTTAATAATCTCCATAATGTCATCGCCCACTACCTCAACAGCCGAATGATTATTCACTTTCAAAAAATCCCGGCATTATACTTGTCAAAGGTTTTCATGTCAGGACAAATCTTTCATTATATTATAAACCATGTATGCCATATAGATGCTGACAAGACCAACTCCTTCCCAACGATCAACTTTTTTACCTGTTATACAGAAGACGTAGGCTAAAATACATACTCCCACGTTGATTCCACAATCAAGCAAAGTTGAGTTTAAGTTTGCCTCGCTGATGGATATTGGCGAGATCAGACCAGAAATTCCTAGAATACCAAAGATATTGAAAATGTTCGAACCGATCACGTTACCCATCGCCATATCATTCTGTCCTTTCTTCGACGCAGTGTACGAAGTGACAAGTTCTGGCAATGATGTTCCGATCGCACAGATCGTGAATCCTATCAGTTTTTCACTCATTCCAATTGCGCCGCCAAGATATTTTGCCGACTCCACAACCAAGTCACCACCGAGCACAATCGCCGCACAGCCACCAACGATGTAGAGCGCGCATTTCCACGCCGCAAACTTCTGACTGTTTTCCTCCTGAGTATCTGCCAGCTCTGGATGTTTCTTGGTGTCTAAAATCGTCCAAATCATATATCCGACCAAACAGCAGAATAATACGAGTGCCTCTAAACGACTCACGTCCGAACCTGACATCAAGAATACAGACAACAATGTTATCGCTGCTATTGACACCGGATAATCACGTCGCAGCAGATTCTTTGTCACAGGGATAGGATTAAGAATTGAGCAAACTCCAAGCACAAACATCAAATTGAAAAAATTTGATCCCACCACATTAGCAATAGCCAACTCGTTCGCTCCAGTCACGGAGGCTGTGACACTCACGGCAAGTTCGGGAGCACTTGTGCCGAACGCACAAATTGTCAATCCGATAACGAAAGACGGGATGTTGAATCGTTTTGCTAACTTAGACGATCCGTCTACAAAAAAATCTGCACCATAAATAAGCACAACAAAGCCTACAATAAGCAGAGCCAATTTTAAAATCATCATCATCATATCATCAAAAGCTAAATTATCACCAACCAAATGCTGTTTTATCATCCATCCATTTGCCCTGTGCCTTCATCACCTGCTCGATCACGTCACGTCCGCAACCTTCACCTGCTTTTTTGTCTGACACATAACAACTTATATCTTTTATCTCCGGAGATGCGTCTGCAGGACAACATGGAAACCCACACACTTTCATCACCTCATAATCGGGAATGTCGTCGCCCATATATACGACTTCATCTGCCGAAAGCTTGTTTTTTTCAAGAAAATCACGGAAATCATGGATTTTCACCGCAGATGCCATATATACGTCTTTTATTCCCAGTCCGACGAATCTCTTTCTCACCGCCTCTGTCTTGCCACCTGTGATAATTGCAAGAGTATAGCCCTTCTTTGCGGCATACTGCATAGCATATCCATCCTTGATGTTCACCATACGCATAGGCTCCCCATTGGGGTGGAGAGGCACAGTGTTGGCGGACAAAACTCCGTCGACATCAAAAACAAATGCCTTTATTTTGTTAAGATTTTCTTTGAAATTCATCTCTATATTTTTGTATGTTTTGGCTGACAAGTCGATAGATTTCCAATTCTGTCTCGTTGCCATCTTCATTTAGTCCTTTTTCCTGTTTGCTCATCACCGCTTCATCTCCTCTCACTGCAGGTCCTGTCTGGGCTGCGACGGGAGTCACCTCCATCACCTTCTGAGCCGTCTCCTGAATCAGCGGAATCAGGATATCAAATGGCAAACCGTTCTTCTCCATAAGTCTGTGGGCTATCGCATACATGTGGTTTGCAAAATTACTTGCGAACACAGCAGCCGGATGCAACGCGTTTCTTTGCCTGGTCGTGGCTTCATAACATCTGTCTGACACTGTCGCCACTAGTCGTCTTAGCTTTTCCAGTGTAGACGGAATGGTTGCCTCTATCAAAAACGGTGTGTGCGAAAGATCCACTGACCTCTGTTTTGAGAAGCTCTGCACGGGATATACCACTCCGCAATTAGGGAAGACGTTGGATAATCCGTCTTCACCATCCATCGCCAAAGCCCCTGCCGTATGCACGACTATCTTATCTGCGAGGTTGACATCGGATTCATTAAAATGTTTTTTCAATGCCAGCCACACCTGCCGTTGGGCAGAATCTTTCACGCTGCAAATGTAGATGTCTGCATTCACGTCGACATCACTGATATCCGTACAATATCCGCACGACAATAACTCAGCAAGCGATTTTGCGTTTTCTGCGGTGGGGCTGTACACCTGCACCACATCATCCGACATGGAATGGTTTAACGCCTGCGAAAGATGTGTAGCGACATTTCCGCTTCCCAGAAAAGCAATCTTCATCGGCAATCACTCCATATAAATCAGAATTTGCCTCTGTGGATGCGGTCTAATTTCAGTTTTGACTGATCGAACGGAGCCTTCTCCTCTCCCTTGTGGCCAAGAGCGATAACACACTCAGCTCGCAATCCGTCTGGAATATTCAACAATTTTTTCAAGACATTCTCTGTAGTCTCTCCGTCGTTATTCTTTCTGTTTCTCACCTGCACCCAGCATGATCCAAGTCCAAGGCTCTCAGCCATAAGCTGGATATAAGAAGCTGCTATAGAAGCATCCTCTACCCACACGTCGCTCTTCTCTTCTTCCGCAAGCACAACGATAGCCATCTTAGCTCCTGAGACAAAAGCACTTCCCATCTGACGTGATTCAGAGATTGCCTGAAGGTCATTCGCGTCTTCCACAACAACGAAATGCCAAGGAGTGCATCTTTTTGAAGACGGTGCCATCAAAGCAGCTTTCAAAATCAAGTCAAGCTTTTCCTGCTCGATTGGCTGGTCAGTAAACTTGCGTGTGCTTCTTCTTTCTGTAATGATATCTATTAGTTCTTTCATCTTTATCAAATTTATTCTGCGACCATATGGCCGTTCATCAATTCATATTTTACTTGAAAATCCTTATGAGCTTTTTGAGCTTCAATAAGGGCACTTTGTCCAGCTGTAACAAAAGAAGACTTTATAAAATCCAACTCTATTCTTTGTTCATCAGACAATGAATCTGCTGTTGCCAATTCCACAAAACGATCGTAACAATTGTTCATGAATTCGTCGGAATACAAATCCACAAATTCAACGACATTGTTTATCAGCGAAGAATCCTCACGAAATGGACCAATAGCGACAAGTGTCTTCTTGACGAATTTTAGATTCTCAACCATTCCAGCAAGGCCTGTAGTGTCATTAGCCTGAATCTTGGCATCAACCTTAGTTGTTTCGTGAATCACATTGTTGAAAATGTCATTCACCTGAGTATAGTAGTCAGCAGGGACGTCCAGACAAGAGACCATTCCTAATGAGGCACCGACCGAAAGGATAAATTGTTTGATTTTCATAGGCTATATAAATAAAAGCCTGCAAAACAGAAATCTGAATTGCAGGCCATACAAATTTTAGAATTCTGCCGAACGTGGAGTTCTTGGGAAAGGAATCACGTCGCGGATATTTGTCATACCAGTCACGAACAACAGCAGACGCTCGAATCCAAGTCCGAATCCTGAGTGAGGACAAGAACCGAATTTACGAGTGTCAAGATACCACCACATATCCTTCATTGGGATATTTAGCTCCTGGATTCTTGTTAGCAGCTTATCATAGTCTGCCTCACGCTCAGATCCTCCGATTATCTCTCCGATTGTTGGGAACAACACATCCATAGCGCGGACGGTCTTGCCGTCTTCATTCTGCTTCATATAGAATGCCTTGATCTCCTTTGGATAGTCTGTCAAAATCACTGGATTCTTGAAGTGTTCCTCCACCAAATAACGCTCATGCTCTGAAGCAAGGTCACATCCCCAGTAAACAGGGAACTCAAACTTCTTGCCTTTAGCCACAGCCTCCTCCAGGATCTTGATTCCCTCAGTGTAAGGAAGACGAGTGAACGGAGCCTTCAACACGCTCTGCAATCTCTCGATCAAGCCCTTGTCGATCATCTGGTTCAAGAAAGCCAAGTCATCCTGGCAATTATCCAATGCCCACTGCACACAATATTTGATAAACTCCTCTGCCAAGTCCATATTGTCCTCGATATCGTTGAAGGCAACCTCAGGCTCGATCATCCAGAACTCAGCCAAATGACGTGGAGTATTTGAGTTTTCAGCACGGAATGTAGGTCCGAAAGTATAGATAGATCCGAGAGCAGTAGCAGCAAGCTCACCCTCAAGCTGACCAGAAACAGTCAAGCTGGCCATCTTGCCGAAGAAATCATCATCGTAAATGATGCTGCCATTCTCGTCTTTCTTCAAATCATAAAGATTCTTTGTTGTCACCTGGAACATCTGTCCAGCGCCCTCACAGTCGGAAGCTGTGATGATTGGAGTGTGGAAATAGAAGAATCCTCTGTCATGGAAGAACTTGTGAATAGCGATCGCCATGTTGTGACGGATACGGAAAACAGCTCCGAAAGTGTTTGTACGGGGACGAAGGTGAGCGATCTCACGCAAAAACTCCATCGAACAGCCTTTCTTCTGCAATGGGTATTCATTCACGTCGGCCTTACCATAGATCTCAATGCTCTTTGCAAGCACCTCCACACTCTGTCCAGCTCCCTGCGACTGCACCAATGTGCCGACACAGCTTATACATGCACCAGTAGTGACATCTTTCAATATGTTTTCGTCGATAGTACCAGCGTCTACAACAAGCTGAATATTTTTGATAGTCGAACCGTCGTTCAAAGCGATAAAACTCACATTCTTATTGCCACGCTTCGTACGGACCCAACCCTTTACGTTTATTTCAGATCCATAGTTTGTCAACCCTAAGGCGTCAACTATTTTCGTTCTCTTTATGCCCATAATTTAAATATCATTTAATGATTGCAAAATTATATGATTTTTATCAGTATGCAAAATATATTAAAAGGTAAATTCATTACCGTCATTGCCTAAAAAAGTATTTTCAAAGATTGGTTTTGCTTCTTCCAAAAACATTTTTCTGTCTCTGTATCTTGTGGAAAAATGTCCAATCACAAGTTTTTTTGCCTCGGCAAGCGACGCGATTTTAGCTGCATCTGAGGCAGTGGAGTGAAATGTCTGTTTGGCTCTTACCCTATCCTTCTCGAGAAAAGTCGACTCATGGAACAGAATGTCCACTCCTTTTATTTTATCGACCACCTTCTCATTATAAGCTGTGTCGGAAAGATATGCGAAACTTTTTTGTGGAGAAGGCGGTAGTGTCAGATTATTGTTCGGCACGACAATTCCGTCTGGTGTGACATAGTCATCTCCATTGAGGATAAATTTATACTGTTCAATCGGGATATTATAAAATTTGGCTTTATCAGCTCTCAGATGTCGACGGTGGGGTTTCTCACGGAAAAGGAATCCAGATGTGGGAATCGAATGTTTCAATGGAATCGACGACACCTCTATTTTGTCATTTTCATATATAATCTCACTTGAAAAAGGTGAGAATGTTTCAAACTGCACTTTGAAATGAAGATAATTGCAAAAAAAGTCAAGTTGAGGACGCAATGCCTCCTCCAATCCTTTGTGGGAATGGATAGTGATGTCGCTACGTCTGCCAAGAAGGTCGAGCGTTGAAATCAGTCCGATCAATCCGAAACAGTGATCCCCGTGAAGATGAGAAATGAAAATATGGTTCATTCTCGAATGGTTCACACAATAGTGACGCAATGCCTGTTGGGCATTCTCACCACAATCAATCAGAAACGTTTTTGAATTCATATTCAGAGCGTAAGCCGACTGGTTCATTTTAAGCGACGGCAAAGCGGCACACGACCCTAATATTTTAAGAGAATTATCTTCCATGAGAATTGAAATAAAAAGAGGCACACCGTGACGATGTGCCTCCTATTAGTATAGCTTCAAAACTTATTCTTACTTAGAGAAAAGCTCGATTTCTACACGACGGTTCTTAGCACGACCTGCAAGTGTAGAGTTAGAAGCAACTGGGTTAGCTGAACCATAACCCTGTGACTGGATGTTAGCAGCAGAAACTCCCTTGTTAACCAAGTAGTTCTTTACAGAAGCTGCACGATCCTTAGACAACTGAAGGTTCTTAGCTGCGTTACCTGAGTTATCAGTGTAACCCTTAAGAGTTACAGACCACTCTGGGTGAGACTTAAGCAACATTGCAAGACCGTCTAGAGAAGAGTAAGAAGACTGCTTGATGATAGCCTTTGCTGACTCGAACTCAAGCTGAGCGAATGCAGTCTTGATGATCTCGTCCTCTTCCTTAGTTGGAACGTAACGAACTGGCTCACGAGTAGCTCTGATATGAGAATCAAGAGAATCCTGAGTGAACTTGATCTGCTGCTGTAGCTTGTTGATTGCTACGTTCTGGTTAACGATCTGCTCCTCAAGCTTAGATGTAAGCTCCTCGCACTGACGCTTCTGCTCCTCTAGGATTGGAGTCAAATCAGGAACTTCACACTTAGGTGCGTAATCTACCCAAGCGATGTTACGGATGTTACGATCACCACCGAACTTGTAGCGAACCTCAAGGTTAGCACCGAAAGTTAGGTGACCACCTTCTGGATAACATGGACGCATACGGTACATTGCTGTAGCCTCCAAACCGATAGCGAAGTACTTGCTTACATTGTACTCAATCTGGCCAGCACCGTAAAGACCAACAACGAACTTGTTGTCATCAGCCATCCTGCTTGAGTTCTCCCAAACACCGATTGTTCCTACAACTCCTGGGTTGAAGTAAACGTTAAGTTTCTGCAATCCCATGCTTCTGTATGGAGCAACGATATTAGACAAGTTGAATGAAGAATGAAGAATGATGTCGTGGTTAACTGCATCATAAGTCTCCTGATTGTTCATTGCGTACATGTACTGCAAGCCAAGACCCCAACGAGGATTGAATGTAGCCTCAGTGAAAATTCCGAACTGACCGTTGATTGTACCTGAAAGAGTACGATCTGGCTCTGCGATAGGAGCCCATCTCAAGTAGTTAACACCACCCTTTAGACCTAGAGACCAGTGGCAAATACCCTTTGCTGTAGCTGTATCTGCAGTTGCCTGCTCCTGAGCGAAAGCATTGCCAGCAAGTGTTGCTGCTGCTGCTAAAGCTAAAAATTTCTTTGACATTTTTTATAAGTTAAAATTAGACATTATTTACTTTCCTAGTTGATTCTTCAAAGCTGCCAACTGCTCGATGTCTCCAAGAGTTGTCTTCTCCAAAGTTGTTGCGGCTGCTGCCTCACTCTTCTTTGAAGCCTTCTTCTTCTTGAAATCCTTCTTCTCTTCAGTTGCACCCTCTTCGAATGTTCTGCTGTGAGAAACGATGATTCTCTTTGACTCCTTGTTGAACTCAAGAACCTTGAATGGAAGCTTCTCGTCAACCTTAGCCACTGAACCGTCCTCCTTTGTCAAGTGCTTTGGAGTACAGAAACCTTCAACTCCGTAAGGCAACATTACGATTGCTCCCTTGTCTACGATCTCTGTGATTGTTCCCTCGTGTACTGAACCCTCTGTGAAGATTGTCTCAAATACATCCCAAGGATTATCCTCAAGCTGCTTGTGACCTAGGCTCAAACGACGATTCTCTTTGTCGATCTCCAATACCTGAACCTCGATGTCTGCACCGATAGTTGTGAACTCTGATGGGTGCTTTACCTTCTTTGTCCAAGATAGGTCTGAGATGTGGATCAAACCATCAACTCCCTCCTCGATCTCAACAAATACTCCGAAGTTTGTGAAGTTACGTACCTTTGCAGTGTGCTTTGTTCCTACTGCATACTTAGTATCGATTGCCTCCCATGGATCTGGCTTAAGCTGCTTAACACCCAAGCTCATCTTTCTCTGCTCACGATCCAATGTCAATACTACAGCCTCAACTGTATCTCCTACTGACAAGAAATCCTGTGCGCTTCTCAAGTGCTGGCTCCATGACATCTCTGATACGTGGATTAGACCCTCTACTCCTGGAGCGATCTCAACAAATGCACCGTAATCAGTCATGACAACTACCTTACCAGTTACCTTGTCGCCAACCTTCAAATCTGCCTTCAATCCATCCCATGGATGAGGAGTAAGCTGCTTCAATCCTAGAGCAATTCTCTTCTTGTCGTTATCGAAGTCAAGGATAACAACATTGATCTTCTGATCTAGCTCTACAACCTCCTTAGGATCGTTTACACGGCCCCATGAAAGGTCTGTGATGTGGATAAGACCATCTACGCCACCAAGATCGATGAATACACCGTATGATGTGATGTTCTTAACTGTTCCCTCAAGTACCTGACCCTTCTCCAACTTAGAGATGATCTGAGACTTCTGCTGCTCAAGCTCTGCCTCGATAAGTGCCTTGTGTGAAACTACTACGTTCTTGAACTCGTGGTTGATCTTTACAACCTTGAATTCCATTGTCTTGCCTACGAATACATCGTAATCGCGAATAGGCTTAACGTCAATCTGAGAACCTGGCAAGAATGCCTCGATGCCGAATACGTCAACGATCATACCGCCCTTAGTTCTGCACTTGATATATCCCTTGATAATCTCGTCCTTCTCCAATGCCTCGTTGACACGATCCCATGAACGTGCTGCGCGAGCCTTGCGGTGAGATAGATTCAACTGTCCTTTCTTGTCCTCCTGGTTTTCGATGTAAACCTCTACCTCGTCACCAATCTTCAAGTCTGGATTGTAACGGAACTCATTAGTAGAAACGATACCATCCGACTTTCCACCTACGTTCACTACGACCTCTCTCTTGTTCAAAGAGATTACTTTACCAATTACAACCTCGTTGTCCTTGATAGAGTTAAGAGTCTGGTCGTACTTTGACTCTTGCTCCTGACGCGCTGCTTCTGACAAGCTCTCGCCATTCTTGTAGCCATCCCAATCGAAGTCCTCTATAGGAGCTACATTCTTTGTTAAATCACTCATTTTAAAAATTAAACAATTAGTCGTTAGACATTATATATAGTAATATCGCTACAAAATTATAATTTATTTTGTACATTTCAATACAAACCTATTTTTTTTTGCTAATACACAATGTATTGTTGATAAATTCTGTATGTTCTTCACAAAAAATCATCTTCAACCTGTGCATTGCTCGTGTACATGCGATGTAAAGCAAGCTTTTGTCCATCTCATCATTGTAATTCGTCTTCGTGACACTCGGTATCACCACTTCATCAAACTCCAATCCTTTAGCCATGTGCGACGTTGTCACAACTATTCCATTGGTGAATGCCTGACATCCGCTCACCAGCAATGTCGCTCTCTTCTGCAATTCTCCCAACGACTCGAAAAAGGCAATCGCGTCTTTCTCTAATTTAAATATGTATGCTGTCGACGTCGGATTGTTCACATCCACTTCCATGATCATCTCTCGCATCAGCTGGGCCTCCGCCTCTCTGCTCGACACTTCTATCAGCTGTGGTTTCTCAGTGTGTCGCTCCACAACGTCGATTTCCGAATTTCCTGAAATGCTCTTCGCTAGCTCTGTGATCTCATATCCTGATCGGTAACTCTTGTTGAGCTTCATTATTTCGGCTTTATACAATGCTTTGCGGATATCGTCGGCGGTTGTCGAACTGTATGGGTTGACATTCTGAGCAGCGTCGCCAAGAATTGTCTTCTTGCAAGGGAATATCTTTGACAACAGACGGTATTGCACCGGTGAATAATCCTGCATCTCATCCACAAGCAGATGCTTCACACTGCTCTTCGTCTTCACTCCTTCAAGCGAGATCTTCAAATAAATCATAGGGGCGACGTCGGCATACTCCATCTTCTTGTCTTTCGTCTTCTTCAGATATTCCGGTTTGCCAAGCCACTCATACATATCTTTATATACAGCAGCGTCGGATCCAAGATGAAGCATTTTCTTCAATTCCGCGCGCACTTTTCGCATCTCTTCCGTCGTCAGTATCCGACGGAATGATATCTTAAACTCGTTCTTGATGTCGTTTGCAATCAGTTCCAGACGCTGACGGATAGGCAGTCTGTCGTGTGAATGGAATTTTTCCAATATCCATTCTTTGGCGACGGGAATGATTCCCACTACAATATCCTCTGGCTGGAAACAGGTATTCTCAAGATGAACCAGATATTTATCCAGCAACTGGACAAACTCGAATGTGGCTTTGAATTTAGTTCGTTCTATTGTGGCAGCATTTTTATTTTCAAGCAAATCGTTCACCTGCTCGAAGAATGTCTGGAATTTCACTTTGCCATCAAGCAGCTCAGAGAGAAGCTCCTCCATTCCACACTCCTTGATTGTCTCCTCTCCCAATTCTGGCAACACATTGGAGATATAGTCGGCAAACACTTTGTTTGGCGAGATGATCAGGATGTCATCCGATGTGATCTGCCCCTTAAACCTATATAATATGTATGCCACTCGATGGAGAGCTATCGACGTCTTTCCTGAGCCAGCCACTCCTTGGATTATAAGATTGTGCGACTCCTCATCACGGATAATTGCATTTTGCTCTCGCTGGATTGTGGCGACGATATTCTTCATTCGCTCGTCCGACGTGGTGCTGAGTTCCTTCTGCAGCAGCTCATCGTCAATGTTTATGCTGTTCTGAATCATAAACTCCATAATGGAGTTGCGGATTCTGAACTGACGTTTGAACTCTATCATTCCGTCGATTCTTCCAACCGGAGACTCATAATAAGCTTTTCCGAAGTCGAAGTCGTAAAACATTGTAGATATCGGAGCACGCCAGTCGTATATCAGATTTCGCTTGCTTTTTGAATCATAAAGAGAATGGATGCCAACATATAAAGAAGAGGCTTCATCCTCACCGTCGGCACGGAAATCTATTCGTCCGAAATACGGCACAAGCTTCATCCTTTTCAGGCGACGCTTCGTATTCTCCATCTCCTCCGCGCTCATGGCAGCCTGCGTCACATAGTTTCGCGTCGCACTTTTTTCCGCACGGTCGAGTTCGGACAGGTTTTCCCACAAATACTCCTTGAACGCCTTCATATCCTTCACCTGCTGGTGGATAAAGGCATCAATACCCAGAATCATATCATCAATAAATTCCAGCACCGACTTCAGATAACGTCGTTCATCAGCTTCAGTTGGGTTCAGCATAGTCGTAACAATCGTAAAAATTATATCATCCGTAATGCGGGGCCAAGCCTTGCGCCTGCCCCATGCTCATATATGACGCAAAATTAGCCAATCATATACAATTGTAAAAAAGAAAGAGCACTCAAATTAATTAAGTGCTCGAAATTTATTTCATTCTTCTGTCTGACGCCTCTCTATACCATTTTCTTTGTTTACTCTGTCAATAAAGGAAGTCACCTCAGACAGACCATTTGCGAACTTTTCGAAATCCTCCTTATAAAGGAAAATTTTGTGTTTCTCAAACGAAACCTGAGACTCATCATCCCCCACTTTTTTCTTACTCTCTGTAATCGCGAGAAACAACTCACCCCTACGATTCTTCTTTACATCAAAATAGTAGATCCTCTTTCCCGCCTTCACCGCTTTGGAAAAAACGATTTCTAAATCGTTTTTGTCCTTAAAATCCTTATTTTCTTCCATATCGTAAAATATCTATCACAAAATTATTACATTAATGAAACAAGCCAAAAGTCAATAATATTTTTTTTGTTTCATTTGTGAAAAAATGTAAAAATATGAGGTAAATCACGCATAAATACATTCATTTGGGCCATTTTTAACCAATATGAGAATTAAAATTCAGTTTTTCTCGACATATTGACAACCCATTTTTTCGTATCACACATTATTACATCTTCAAATTTTTCCGCAAGATATGAAATTCTGTTAATTTTCACGTGTTTTTATGACATTTTTGTTACAAAAATTAGCAAATCAGCATCATAAATAATTCAGCTATTAATGTGAATGATATTGTCGAAATGCCAACATTATCTATTTTTTCCAAAAAACTAATTGTAAGTTAGGCGTACAAAGGTTATCTTTGCGACGTTTTAAGTAGACTACATTTGTAAGTAGAGAAAAAAAATGGTAAAAATTACATTCCCAGACGGTTCCGTTCGTGAATTTGAGAACGGCGTCACAGGTTATCAGATCGCAGAGAGCATCTCTTCACGTTTGGCACAGGACGTGCTGGCGATCAGCGTAAACGGAGAGACAAGAGACTTGAATCGCGCAATCAACGAGGATGCGGCTATCAAGTTGTTCAAATTTGAAGACGAAGAGGGTAAGCACACATTCTGGCATACTTCAGCCCACTTGATGGCCCAGGCAATCCAGATGCTTTATCCAAACGCAAAATTCGGTATCGGACCAGCTATTGAAAACGGTTTCTACTACGATATCGATTTCGGCGACATCACATTGAAAGAGTCGGATTTCGCAGCCATCGAAAAGAAGATGATGGAAATCGTTGCGACAAAGCAGACCCTAACTCGCGTCGACATCTCAAAGGCAGACGCAATGAAGATGTTCGAGCAGAGAGGCGAAGTATATAAGACTGAGTTGATCAGCGAGCTTGAAGACGGAAAGATCACCCTATACGAGCAGGGAAGCTTCACAGACCTTTGCCGTGGACCACACTTGAAAGATGTGTCTCCAATCAAGGCAGTCAAGATCACTTCTCTTGCAGGAGCATATTGGAGAGGCGACGAGAAGAGAAAGCAGCTTACTCGTCTTTACGCCATCACATTCCCTAAGAAGAAGATGCTCGACGAGTATCTTGAACTTTTGGAGGAGGCTAAGAAGCGCGACCACAGAAAGATCGGCAAGGAGATGGAATTGTTCATGTTCACAGACATGGTGGGCAAAGGACTTCCAATGTGGCTTCCAAAGGGAACAGCTCTTCGCTTGCGTCTGGAGGATATGCTAAAGAAGATTCAAAAAAGATTCGGCTACCAGCAGGTAATCACTCCTCATATCGGAAACAAGAACCTATACGTCACTTCAGGACACTGGGATCACTACGGTGAAGACAGCTTCCGTCCTATCGAGACACCAGAAGAGGGAGAAGTATACATGCTTAAGCCAATGAACTGCCCTCACCACTGTATGATCTTCAAATATCAGCCACGTTCATACCGTGACCTACCTTTGCGTCTTGCAGAGTTTGGTACTGTATATAGATATGAGCAGAGCGGTGAGCTTCACGGATTGACACGTGTACGTTCGTTTACACAGGATGACGCGCACTTGTTCGTACGTCCAGACCAGGTAAAAGAGGAGTTCATGCGTGTGATGGACATCATCGGAATCATCTTCAAGGCTTTGAATTTCGACAATTTCGAGGCTCAGATTTCATTGAGAGATCCAAACAACACCACTAAATATGTAGGAACAGAGGAGAACTGGAACAAAGCGGAGCAGGCGATCATCGAGGCATGCAAGGAGAAAGGAATGCCAGCACGCGTTGAATATGGCGAGGCAGCGTTCTACGGACCTAAGCTCGACTTCATGGTGAAGGATGCTCTTGGACGCCGTTGGCAGCTAGGAACAATCCAGGTGGACTACAACTTGCCAGAGAGATTCGGTCTTGAATATGTAGGAGAAGACAACCAGAAGCACCGTCCAGTGATGATCCACCGTGCACCATTCGGATCTATGGAAAGATTCGTAGCCGTGTTGATCGAGCACACAGCAGGAAAATTCCCATTGTGGCTGACACCAGACCAGGTAGCAATCCTGCCAATCAGCGAGAAGTACAACGACTACGCAAGAAAGGTACAGGAGTATTTGGACTCTAAAGATGTGAGAGCCATCGTCGACGACAGAAACGAGAAAATCGGAAGAAAAATCCGCGACAATGAGATCAAACACATCCCTTACATGTTGATTGTAGGAGAGAAAGAAGCAGAAAATGATGAAGTTTCTGTAAGAAAACAGGGCGAAGGTGATAAAGGTTCAATTAAATTTACTACATTTGCCGAGAATTTGAATGCAGAAGTGGCTCAAATGTTGAGCGAATTCTAAGATTCAAGAATATAACAAGATAATTAATAACTATTTAAGGAGGATATTGCTATCGCAACTCAACCATTTTTCAAGAAGCCAAAGACTGCTGATACAGCAGCGCCAGGCAACAAACCCGCACAAAGTCCTAGAGACAACAAGGGTACTCAGAAAGAGCAGGCTCACAAAATAAACGACGAGATCAGAGCCAAAGAGGTTCGTTTGGTAGGCGACAACGTAGAGCAAGGAGTGGTTTCATTAGAAAAAGCACTTCAGATTGCTGACGAATTGGAGCTTGACTTAGTTGAGATTTCACCGAACGCAGAGCCACCTGTTTGTAAAGTTATTGATTATCAGAAGTTCCTTTACCAGCAGAAAAAGCGTGAAAAGGAATTGAAGTCAAAGCAGGTGAAGGTTGTAGTCAAAGAGATAAGATTCGGTCCTCAGACTGATGACCACGACTACGAATTCAAACTTCGCCATGCGATTGAGTTCTTGAAAGAGGGAGCCAAGATAAAGGCATTCGTATTCTTCAAGGGACGTTCCATCCTATTCAAGGAGCAGGGAGAGGTGTTGCTACTTCGCTTTGCCAACGATTTGGAAGAGTATGGGAAGGTGGATCAGATGCCATTGCTTGAAGGAAAGAGAATGATCATCACGCTTTCTCCAAAGAAAAAGACCAAGTAAAAATACTAGGTATAAAGGTTAATTAAAAATTAAAAAAATGCCAAAAGTTAAGACTAATTCCGGTGCCAAAAAAAGATTTCTTCTTACCGGAACAGGAAAGATCAAAAGAAAGCACGCTTACAAGCGTCACATTTTGACAAAGAAGACAAAGAAGCAGAAGCTTAATCTAACTCACGATGCAATCGTAGCATCTTGTGACCGTAAGGAAGTAAGAGATTTGCTAAATCTTAGATAAGTCTGAGTTATCAGGTGAACTAAGAAGATTTGTCTTAAACAGAAATTTTTAATTTATTAAACAGAGTTGATAGCCAAAAAGATCTCATAAAGAGACGCTATTGCTCACAAAACTTAAAAAAATGCCAAGATCAGTCAATCACGTTGCTTCAAGAGCAAAGAGAAAGAGAATTCTAAAGCTTACAAGAGGTTACTACGGAGCTAGAAAGAACGTTTGGACGGTAGCAAAGAACACTTGGGAGAAGGGTTTGACTTACGCTTACCGTGACCGTAAGAACAAGAAGCGTAACTTCCGTGGACTATGGATCCAGAGAATTAACGCTGCTGCAAGACTAGAGGGTCTTTCATACTCAAAGCTTATGGGTGCTATCCATAAGGCAGGTATCGAGATGAACCGTAAGGTGTTAGCAGATTTGGCTATGAACCAGCCTGAAGCTTTCAAGGCTGTTGTAGCTAAGGTAAAGTAAATTAAGCTTTATTCGGAATAAAAAACCTGATGTCTAAGACATCAGGTTTTTTTGTGTTTATTGGCAGTTGGCTATTGGCTTATAGCTTATGGCAGGCGACGGGAATCATTCCATGCGGAGCTAATGAAGAGTGATTATTTCAGAAACTTCGCAGATTTACATCCATTAAAGGCATTTTCCCCAACTGAGACTTTCTTCTCAAAATTGGCTATTATTAATTGTTTTGTATTGCCTTCCAGGCAAAGTAGAGACGTTGCGCGCAACGTCTCTACTTCATCCCAGATTACCACCGCTTCGCTTGTGGCGTCTTCCAGACGACTTTATTCGACGTTTTCAAATCCTCGACCATCTTTAATATTGCAATAGCCTATTCCATTACTCTTTTTATATTTAAGACACTAGAATGCCATAAAGGATCGCACTCACCTTCTTCATGCAAGTTTGTATGGACTAACACGTAATTTAACCCAAAATCTTTTATTTCCAATTCTAATGTTTGCGGGAAACAGTAGAAATCTAAGGCTCTCTATAGAGATGAAGAACCTGAATTTTATAAAATTATCTACAACAGTAGAAATCTAAGGCTCTCTATAGAGACTAAAAGTATGGAAAGATGGTAAAACTTTATCTACAACAGTAGAAATCTAATGCTCTCTATAGAGAAAAGACGTGCTTTCTTACATAGACAAGATCTACAACAGTAGAAATCTAATGCTCTCTATAGAGTTGACTCATTTGAAGAGGCTTATGAAGCATCTACAACAGTAGAAATCTAATGCTCTCTATAGAGGAAAGACTAGAAGAAGCTGAGAGTGTGAATCTACAACAGTAGAAATCTAATGCTCTCTATAGAGCAACTAGTATGCATCGGTGGCGAAATAGGATCTACAACAGTAGAAATCTAATGCTCTCTATAGAGCTAATAAGTATTTAATATGCAACAAATGATCTACAACAGTAGAAATCTAATGCTCTCTATAGAGCCTTGGCGTAATCTAAGGAATAGCTTAATGATCTACAACAGTAGAAATCTAATGCTCTCTATAGAGTCCATTACCAATTATCTACCAAATTACGCATCTACAACAGTAGAAATCTAATGCTCTCTATAGAGGACGTACTTCCCAGTGAGAAGGGGATATCTATCTACAACAGTAGAAATCTAATGCTCTCTATAGAGTTGACAACGTAGGAAAAGTCGTGAGCTTCATCTACAACAGTAGAAATCTAATGCTCTCTATAGAGAAAAAACATATAACAATGGCAAATCTAAAATCTACAACAGTAGAAATCTAATGCTCTCTATAGAGATTCTCTCAGAGAGATTTACAAATCTTTATCTACAACAGTAGAAATCTAATGCTCTCTATAGAGGAGATATTACTCTTTCTTATGTAGCTCAAATCTACAACAGTAGAAATCTAATGCTCTCTATAGAGATTTGGAATTGGCAAAAAGGCTATGGGGATATCTACAACAGTAGAAATCTAATGCTCTCTATAGAGTTCATCAAGAATAATGAGGAGAAAGAATTGAATCTACAACAGTAGAAATCTAATGCTCTCTATAGAGTCGAGACGAACAGCAAAAGAAGGTCTTCGAATCTACAACAGTAGAAATCTAATGCTCTCTATAGAGAATGGTGGGGAAAGGAATATCGAGAAAATATCTACAACAGTAGAAATCTAATGCTCTCTATAGAGTGCCAACCCTCCTAATCCTGGAATATAGATCTACAACAGTAGAAATCTAATGCTCTCTATAGAGAGGACACAACAGATTCAGGATTTACAAGAATCTACAACAGTAGAAATCTAATGCTCTCTATAGAGAGCAACTTTCCTGCAAATCTACACAAAAGATTATAAATCAGCAATATTCTCTGTCAAGTTTTTTGACATCTTTTAGGGGGGTATATTAATCAAAAAATTAGAGCTTTTATATAAGTAGCTATCTATCAGAATATTATATTTCAACAACTACTATATTCTCTTCTTGTATACACGCAGGATTGCAAAAAAACTTACAGGCATATTGTTTTATTCATAAATATCATTTATTTTTAACCTTAATAATTTCTAATACGAATTGATTATGGGAAAAAATGAAAACAAATACCAGTTATCAAAAACATTACGTTTTGGACTAACACTAAAAGAGAAGATTTCGAATAATGAGAAAACACCTTACCAAAGCCATTCTCAATTCAGAGATTTAATTATCCTTTCAGAAAACAGAATCAGAGAAGGTATCAGCACTCCCCAAAACCGTGACTTACCCTCTTTTATCCACAGAATTCAAAATTGCACCGATTTTATCAATGATTTCATCCATGATTGGTGGATGATTCTGATGCACACAGGACAAATTGAATTGGACAAAGACTACTATAAAAGCCTAACTAAAAAAGTGGGATTTGTAGGTTTCTGGTACAAAGAGAACAAAAAAAAGGGTGGAAAAACGAAGCAACCACAAGCCAGAAACATACCAATGGGTGAGCTTAGACATCTTTGTCCCCAAAATACTAAGGAGTGTGCCACATACATCACCGATTATTGGAAAGATCTTTTGATAACAGCAACCAACAAACTGTATGAAAGCAGTGAACAACAAAAGAAATTCATCAAAGCGATGGAGCAGAATCGCACGGATAACAAACCTAACGAAATAGATCTGAAAAAATCTTTTTTGAGTCTGGTATCTGTGACAATGGAACTGCTAAACCCTATTCTAAACGGGCAGATACTATTCAACAAAATGGACAGGCTCGATATGTCTAAAAAAAGCGACAATGATTTCATTGATTTCGTCAATGATCACGAAACGGTTCGTGAATTAAACAATGACATTGAAGAAATAATCGCTGATTTCAAAGAAAACGGCAATAATGTAAACTATTGCAAAGCGACACTTAATCCAGACACAGCATTAAAGCAACACAACAACAATATTCCAAATGATATAGCAACTGATTTGGAAGAGCTAATGATGGACAGCATCGTCGGAAATTATGATGATGTCAACTCTTTTATGGATAATTATGTTTCAAATTTATCTGCAAAAGATAAAATAAAAAAAATCAAAGACTCCAATATAAGCCTTATTTATCGCGCTATCCTCTTCAAATACAAGATGATTCCGGCAAACGTAAGAAGAGATATAGCCCAAGGAATGGCCAAAAAGCTCAATAAAGACGAAGAGAATATCTACAGTTTTCTATGCGAGTTTGGCACTTTGCGTACTCCACAAAAAGACTACGCTGATCTGAAGGACAAGGACAGTTTCAATCTTGACAACTATCCATTGAAAGTGGCGTTTGATTTCGCATGGGAGGGATTAGCAAAAGCTTGGTATCACGACCAATCTGATTTTCCTATTGATCCATGTCGTGATTTTCTACAAGAAAATTTTGATGTGAACTTAGAGGAAGACCAAGAAGACGAATATTTTCTTCTGTATGCAGATCTTATCGAGCTAAACGCCTTATTATCAACTCTCGACAAAGGGAATCCTGCAGACCCCGACTCAATAAAAAATGAAGCATTGGAGATGGTCGAATACATAAATTGGAATTCACTTGACAAAAAAAATGGAAACTACTACAAAAAAATAATCAAAAACCGTCTGAAATCTTCGAAGGGCAACGAAACGTACGAAAGAATAAAAAAAGAGATTTCCATGAGCCGTGGACGTCTTAAGAACAAAATAGAAAAATATGACGATCTCACTTCTCAATACAAGCGTATTGCCATGGATTTAGGAAAGAAATTCGCCTCTTTACGAGACAAAATTATAGCTGCGAATGAGGATAACAAGGTGACTCACTATGCAATGATTCTTGAGGATTCCAATTGCGACAAATATCTCTTGTTGCAAAAAGTAAGCAATAACATTTATCATTGTATGAGTTACGATTCTTCAGATCCCAAAGCTTACTATGTCGACTCTATCACATCTTCTGCAATAGCAAAGATGATCAGAAAGGAAACGAATCCATCCAAGATAAGAGAGTATGCTGAATTAGAAGAGAAAGAAAGAGAGAGACGGAACGTTGATGATTGGTGCAGGTTTATAAGCAAAAAAGAATACGACAGGAGGTATCAGTTGAATATTAACAATGGTTTATCTTTTGAGGCACTAAAAAAAGAGATCGATTCCAAGAGTTATATTTTGGTGAAAAAGAACATTAGTGTTGATTCTATCCGTGAACTTGTTGAAAATGAAGGATGCCTTCTTTTCCCTATCGTCAATAAAGACCTCACAAAGGAAAGGAAAACAACAGAAGACAATCAATTCACAAAAGATTGGAATATGATATTCTCTGGGTCTGAAACCAATTGGAGATTAACCCCTGAATTCAGAGTGACGTATAGAAATCCAGTACCAGGATATCCTAATGACAAATTTGGGTCGAAAAGATATTCAAGATTCCAGATGAACGCTCATTTTGTATGCGATTTTATTCCATCCTCTAATTCATACACATCCAACAGAGAGCAAATCGCCATATTCAAAGACGAGGGAGAACAGAAAAAGAGAGTAGAGGAATTTAATCGCACCCTATCAAACATCAATCAAAAATTCTATGTCATTGGTATTGATAGAGGGCAAAAAGAGCTTGCCACACTTTGTGTCGTCGACCAGGATAAGAAAATACACGGAGATTTTAAGATCTACACTCGCAAATTCAATTCCGAAAGAAAGCAATGGGAGCATTATTCTCTCGAAGGAGAAAAAGGGACAAGAAACATCCTTGATCTATCTAACCTTCGTGTTGAGACGACCATTATAATTGATGGCAAACCAGAAAGGAGACAAGTGCTTGTCGATCTGAGTGAGGTGTTGGTGAAGGATAAAGAAGGAAATTACACAAAGCCCAACAAGATGCAGATCAAAATGCAACAAATGGCTTATGTTCGAAAGCTTCAGTTCCAAATGCAGGCAAATCCAACCGAGGTTTTGGAATGGTATGAGCAGAATCCAACAGAAGAGTTGATCATAAAGAATCTCGTCGACAAAGAGAACGGAGAAAAGGGACTTATCTCTTTCTACGGAACAGCACTTGTAGAACTAGACCAGACACTTCCCGTCTCAAAAATAAAAGAGATGCTCGAGGAATTTAAGATACTGAAGCAAAGAGAAAGCAAAAAGGAGAATGTGCAAAAAGAGCTGAATAACCTTACACAACTTGAAGCTGTCGACAGTCTGAAAGCAGGAATTGTCGCAAACATGGTTGGTGTGATCTCATATATCTTAAAGACACTGGATTATAATGCCTATATCTCACTCGAAGATTTGTCTACAGTGCAATCCAGCACCGAATTTGCAAGTGGAATATCAGGAGCAATCACCAAAATGTCGAGAGAAGAAGGAAGAAGAATAGATGTGGAGAAATATGCCGGTCTTGGATTGTATAATTTCTTCGAGATGCAATTGCTACGAAAACTACACCGCATACAAACAGACAACGGAAACATTCTTCATCTTGTCCCTGCTTTCCGTGCCCAAAAGAATTACGACCACATCATGGTAGGAAAAGAAAAAATAAAGAACCAATTTGGAATCGTGTTCTTTGTAGACGCGGCAGCTACATCTATCAAATGCCCACGCTGTGGAGCGGTCAATGAGGATAAATTCAATCCAGATAAACAAAAGTACCCAGATGCAGAAAAAGGGCCAAAATTGAGAAATCGCAAGGAGCAGTCAGGCAAAAAAGTATGGGTAACCAGAGACAAGGAAGACGACGACCGTATCAAATGCTATTGCTGTGGATTCGACACAAAGGAAAAGAACGAAGGAAATCCTTTTATGTATATCAAGAGTGGCGACGACAATGCAGCCTATCTTATATCAGATTTAGGAGTTGAGTCTTACAGAAAAGCTTATGAATTAGCTGCGACTGTAGTGGAAGACAGAAAAAAAACATTAACTAACAATTTAAATCAAAGCAACTACAAAATTAGATTTTTATGGCACACTATGTATTAGCTATTGACGAGACAGGAGGATTCATGACATCCCCTTTTGATAATCAAAAATGGATTAAATCTTTTTCATGTGGAGTTTGCTTTATTGATAAGACGGAAGAGGATATAAAAAACATCTTTGTCAAATTATATAATGACTTCAATGGCTGTAGTCCTAATACCAATGATTTGAAAAGCATCTTGAGAAACGAGGCCTTTCATTCAAACAAACTTTCTGAAGATAAACTAATAAAATGCAAAGATGCCTTTGCTCCTATTATCGACAAAGCATTTTCTTCTAAAGACAAGCCTTCTCTTTACGCTAACAATCAAGACTGGTGGCTTACATCCGTGGTTGTTGTAATCGAGTTGTTTTTAGACTCGTATAAATTCCAGAGCAATGACACGATCGACATTTTTTTCGATGGAAGAAAAGACACCACTTGGGGAGCTCTTGACGAAAACACCTCGCCTTACGACCCTAATAATGACCAACAATGGGATATATACAAGCAATACCACAAGTTTTTGAAAGACCAAATATGGAATTATATAAGTCCAATAATGACTCATAGAAGACTAAATATAAAACTATACTATGGGCAAGATTCAAACAATGCAGGCATTGCTGTCGCCGACATTGTAACAAAATTGGTTGCAAGAGGATTATCAAAAAAACAATTCATTGAAGGGATTCCCGTTGAGACTCGTTCCTGCAGACAAATAAACAACTTGAATAGCCCAGAAAAACTATTTGAGAACGACCAAATCATTGAAGCGTACACCACAATTCTTCACGAATTAGAGAATGACGACAACAAACACATTGGAATGGTGTCCACGATTCTCAACAAACTTAACCAGCAGGAAGAAGACTATGCTATTGTATGGAGTCTGTTCTACGATTTTATCAAAAACAGAATAGAAGAAAGGAAGCTGGAATCAAGCCAGCAATTGGTGGAGATTTTCACTGGAGAACTGAAAAAAATCCTTCCGGAATGGAGTAACAAAGTGAAAGGGCTGAAAGAACTCAACTGCACCGATTTTATTATTTTAATCAATGAATATTCCTCCCATTTAGGAATAGCGACCTCTATGCCTTTTTCATTTGATGAATTTGAGAAATACAACAATAAATTTGATGAATTTGAGAAATACAACAATAAATACGAAGGACGACTTCTTAGACGTTGGGAAAATAAAATCAGGTTTAATCTAAGAGCTGCTGAAATCTGTTTCAATGGATATGATTTTAAGACAATTCAGGAATCCATGTCTGATTTATGCGACAAACAAGACAAGCTGAGAGAAATGCTTGATGGGGGAAAAGACAACCATTCGTCCGCAATATTGGGCACATTAGGACAAGCATATGCTTTTCTTAATGAAACATCAAACGCCGAAAGTAAATTCAAAAGAAGTCTGGAGATTTCTGATTACAAGAAAGAACAAACATATTCATATATATTCACAATCTGTCATAAGGTTGGCGACGTTGAGAAATGCAAAGAATATTTCCGTCTTAGTACCGGCATAGAAGCATCAGATTATCTATCCAAATTGGAAGAAGACAGATTACGTAAATTCAATCTAGTGTCGTACGAGAAACTACGAGCTTTAGAGATAAAGAAAAACGGAAGAACCGAGCTACCGAGATTTGACATTGAGAATCACAGTGATCTAGGAAATGAATATCCTATTCCATTAATAAAAAAATGGGCTGCCATAAGTCTTTATCTGGAGAATAAAGAGGAGAATAAAGGACTTATAATGAGTTTGCTTAATGAATCAGCAGAATCATGCATTAAAGGAAAAGGATTTGTCATAAGAGCCATGGCGATTCCAATGTTCCAGTGTGTTTCTTTAATAGGCTCCACTTATTCTCAATACGAGAAATTCATCAACGACCTGGCAAATGAATGCCCTGGATTTGCGGAATATGCAGAAGCAGTGCCAAATATAAAAACATTGGACAATAAATTAGACATTTGGGACCGTGCTCTTTTATTACCGTTTTATTACGCATAATCCAGTCCACATTACAATACAACAAAAGGAAGATGAAGCGACACACTTCATCTTCCTTTTGTTTTTAGCCTATCCCTTCCCTATTCCTAAAGACTCACATTTTTCAAGATTCTCTACCTATATCCACTACCTATATGTAATCACTGCGTGATATCATAAAACTGTTTTATATCGGTAGATATAATAAATACGGGACAGATATTCCCCTTTAGGGGATATACCTAGTAATATTTGCAATTCGTCGAATTGACGTTAAACTAAAAAAGAAAAAGATATCTAACAGTACTCTATCGAGCATCGTAAAAATTGATTGTTTAACTTCTATCTACAACAGTAGAAATCTAATACTCTCTATAGAGGTGGCGGTAATGCCGTTCAACTACAGACATCTACAACAGTAGAAATCTAATACTCTCTATAGAGGCGTTACATTCATGACCCGTCTGTACCAATCTACAACAGTAGAAATCTAATACTCTCTATAGAGTAGTTAATAACTGCTAAAACCTAACTGAGATCTACAACAGTAGAAATCTAATACTCTCTATAGAGTCAAGAAGAAAGTAGGAAAGTTCTTCTCTATCTACAACAGTAGAAATCTAATACTCTCTATAGAGAAATTGATTTTTTTCATAGAAATAATTATCTACAACAGTAGAAATCTAATACTCTCTATAGAGAACCAAACACACTAACTGAGGGAGATTATTGATCTACAACAGTAGAAATCTAATACTCTCTATAGAGCTTATATATGAGTTAATAGGAATATAAAAATCTACAACAGTAGAAATCTAATACTCTCTATAGAGATCAAACAATGGTGGAAGAGGCTATTCAAATCTACAACAGTAGAAATCTAATACTCTCTATAGAGAAGAAAAAAGAAGAGAAAACAGTTAAAAATCTACAACAGTAGAAATCTAATACTCTCTATAGAGATTAAGACTATGGAAAAGATTTTTAATTATCTACAACAGTAGAAATCTAATACTCTCTATAGAGTTATACTGGAAAGGGTGTTTCTGCTGATATCTACAACAGTAGAAATCTAATACTCTCTATAGAGAGTTGAGCAATGTTGGATTAAAACACATCTACAACAGTAGAAATCTAATACTCTCTATAGAGAGCAACTTTCCTGCAAATCTACACAAAAGATTATAAATCAGCAATATTCTCAGTCAAGTTTTTTGACATCTTTTAGTGGGGGACTTGGGGGGCAAAAATGTCACAGCACCAATTCAAAATTGATTATCAGTAATTTAAATCACAATCCAATAATAAAGACACAAATGTACAGACTTAGGTTTGCTATTTTTCAATACACCTGATATTGAAATGATTGGGGTATTGCCAGTCACATTCAATATCACATTTCCTAGACATGTCTGATGCTTCGAATCAAATGAGACACCATGTCGGGATTCTTTTTTCTGCTATTCCTTAGCTGTTCGAGAAAAATCTCGTTCTTTTCATCCGAATTGAAAAGTTTCTCCAATTGGCATTCATTCTCTGTGTCAATGTCAAGAGTCATTCCATGGCGTTTCATGAGCATCCTGAAAGAAATAATACCCAAATCATATTCAGGACGTTTGTCAACCAACATCCGCATCATTTCAAGCCCCGACTCATTGATATGGTATTCATTCAGCATGGCAATCATATACAACACCTTCAGATCTGGCATAGAGATGTCGAACAGATCAGCCAACTGGCAATTCACATCGTCAGCCTCCTTGAAACGTTCCAGTTTGGCTAAAGCTCGCGATTTGAGATATAAAGCCTCTGTGCAGTGATGATTTTTTAATACTTCATCCATGCAATCCAAAGATTTGGCATATTCCTTATTGTATAGCGAAAGCAGACCAGCTATAAACAAAGCGATCCATTGCTTTGAGTGGGAAAGATTGTCCGGCACAGACTTTATCTCGCCATACAGATGCTCGTCACAGACCAATATATCGAAGAATCGTTTTGCCTGATATATCGCCTCCTTCAAATCCCCTTCCTCAGCCTTTTTAGCGATAAGATGAAGATATTGTCTGGAAGCACCGTCGTAATCCTTACTTTTGAGAAATTCATAGACCGCCTTTCCGCTCTCAATCTCGTTTCTTATCTGCAATACGTCATTATAGCCATCAGCATAAGAAAGCACATCCTTATTGGCAGTAGCATATCGGGCTTGTATTTCATTTGAAAGGAACAGTCCTTCCAATGAACGCACTCTGCTCAATGCCACATACAACTGACCACTGGCAAAGACTCCTTTGCTAAGGTCGATCATGACCTTATCAAAAGTCATGCCCTGACTCTTGTGGACGGTGATTGCCCATGCCAGTCTTAAAGGATACTGAGTGAACGAACCAGACAATTCCTTTCTTATCTTACGCTCCTTCTTATCATACTCATATTTGTACGATTCCCAAGAGCAAAGAGCCACAGCATGTCTCTCCCCATTGTCTAATTCCACATATACAGAATTTTTCGTAAGCTCCACAACCCTTCCAAGAGTGCCATTTCCCCATCTTTTCGACAGATCGTTGCGAGTAAACATAACCTGCGCACCCACTTTAAGACGCAACGTCTTATCTACAGGGAGCATCTTTTCATCAAAAGAGCCTGTGACAACACCTTCAAACACAAATTCCTCCTCGTTTATCTCATCCAGCATACGAGAATTGTATTGTTCAGCTGTTTTGTTTAGCGAAGTAAGAGTTACGACCGAGCCATCCTCCGTAGACGGAGATATGACACGAGCGTTCAGATCTTTCAAATCTAAAGGCGACAAGCTATTTCGACGAACATTTTCCAATATTCGGACAAAATGCTCATCATTCTGACGGTACACCTTTTTGAATTCGATCTTCACAAGACGCATATGTCTGATGACATTCGAATTGTAGAAGAAAAATTGATCCGTGTGGTACAAATCTGTCAACAACTCTTTTTCCGGACCTTTCTTCACCACAGGAGGCAGCTGAAACATATCACCTACAAAGATCATCTGTTTACCACCAAAAGGAGCATTATTATTCAAAGTATGACGCATAGTCCTGTCTATGGCATCCATCACGTCACACCTGACCATAGAGACTTCATCTATGATGATAGTGTCGGCATGAGTCAAAGATAATCTTCTTTGCTCGTTCACTTTTCCACGCACACATGTATCACAGATTTCCAACGGCAATCCGAAAAAAGAGTGGATAGTGTCGCCTCCTGCAAGAATCGCCGCCACTCCCGTCGAAGCAAGAACAATGAAATTCTTTGCCACATTCTCCTGTACATTTCTGAGGAATGTCGTCTTGCCAGTTCCTGCTTGTCCAGTAAGAAAGAAACAAGAATTGGTATGGGCAATCAGCTCATATGCCTGTTGCTGTTCGTAGTTTTGTGGATCTATATTCATGTGATTCATATTTGTGTGTTTTTATTTTCGTTCGATTTGAGGGATAATCTGAGTCAGGCGAGCATTGAAATCGTCGTCAAGAAAACTCTTGTAGCAACCATCAATGATCTCTTTGGCCTTTTCCTTCAGTTCAGAATTGGACATTGTGCGATTCTGCATTTTGAGCATGCCCTCAAAATAATCACACAACATGGATTCCGACTCAGAGCGGATGAAATTCTCATTCCTATACACTTTGTCGTAATCACGCTTCTGGACAAGTTCCAGTTTAGATCCATTGAATGCGTAAATCTCTATAGCATCGATATACGTCAACCAATGATAAAGGCCAACTTTCTCCACAATCACGATACGATCACAAAATCGTACTCCTTTATAGTAGAGATTACCAGCAGCACTTTCATGTTGCTCACAAAGGAACATCTTTTGTCCTTCATCCCACACTGGAACGTAAGTCCTGGATGTCCCGAACACAGGCAGGATACTGTCAATCAGATCCTTATTTATTGCTTTTGTCAGATTTGCCATATTTCTTCATTTTATGTTTGTTTTCTTTCCTTCTTTATTCACTAAGCCAAACGTTTTTGCTGTGTTTCCTCAATCATTTCACGAGAGATGTCAAGGAGTTGATTCTCAGGCAACGTTCTTCCCATAGCTTTCGCCTGTCCGGCAAGGTAGTCTTTGAGCATGATTATACTCTCTTGTGCCGCGCTATATTCATTGAAAGAACGCCAATTGTCACCGCCCCAGTCTTTTTTGGCGATGAGAGATGGCTTCTGTCCGTCCCAAGCATAAATGGTTATTCCATTTAGGAAAGTTCGGAACATTCCCTCCCCAATGTGATAATAAACCACAAGATGCTTTGATATACGTATAGCGCGATAATATGTGTTACCCGCACTGCTTGTATATCCGAGAGTCAGATACACATTCTTCTCCGCATTATATGTCAATGACGACCCTGATAAAGCAGGAAGAGCTTTTGTCACGATTAGAGATAGTTCTTTTTCCATTTTTTTGTCTGTTTTTTTATTATAATAGATCAATTCTCCTCTTTTTCTATTGAATAAAACATTCAACAAATAGAAACAGAAGAACCGTAATAAAATTTATCAAATAAAAAGATTCCATATCACATGGCTATGGAAAGTTCTGTAACACCTCTGACGACACTCTCCAAGACACCACTTTCATATATCCCATATAAAACGCTTCACCTACAGTCGCAAGAGTCAATAATCTCTTGTTTCTTTTTTCTCTAATAGTCATTCTTTTGGATTTCTTCATTTTCGCATTTGTTTTTATTTTCCTAACCATGTAAAGACCAGCCAATAGCAAAGGTCACTCGGCTGGTTTTGGCACAGACAAGCGGCACCAATTGCAGGGCATCAGTCAAGCATGCTCTTGACCAATTCCGTCAGCCCGCCTATCACTGCACCCGGAACACCTCCTACCTTGTAGCCCGCGTAAGCTTTCGAGCCAACCGCTATGGCGATTTTCACTGTGTCTGTCATGTTGCTGTTCTTTGTTGTTGTCTTTTTCATTTTTTTGTGTTTTGGTTAAATTATGAGTAAAAGGACATCTCCCTACAGACAGGGAGAAGATGTGTTATCCGAAAATGTCCTCACATTTTCTTCTCGCCAGTTCCTTCACCTCGTCGGTGACCGCACCACTGACCTTGTCGTAGGCTATCTTCAGTGCTCCCAAATCATCAGTGAAGCCCAAGACCGGGATCATGTCAGGGACAAAGTCGAACGGACACACCAGATAGCCTAGTGCGGCAAGCACTATTGCCTTGTCTCCTGCACTCATATTGCCGCTCTTGAACGCATAGTATAGTTCAAGTGACATATTCACCACCCTTCTTCCTGCTTTGCCTGCGCTCCCGATGATCTTGCTCCAGAAGTTTGTCTCTGAATACTCGCTACGGTAGCCACTGATTGTTTCCTCGTTGATTTGCTTGTTTGTTTTCATGTTTTTCTTTTTTTGTTGTTACTTAACTCCTTTTTTGTTTCACACTGCAAAATTAAGACGTTTCTCTGTAATAGGAAAATCTTAATCGAGGTTTATCGGTGCCAACAAGCGGCACCAATAATAAAACAAAAGTAGAAAATCTCAAATTACTTATATAATCATTTTAAAAATCAGCAATTTAGCAAAGTCCATTCATCAAAAATCACCATATAAATATAATCAAAAAACAAAACATTATTAACCTCCATGTTGACATGCAATCATTTTCTCTCATCGACTTTTGATGTCCAAATAGAAGATTATATTTCATAGGATTTCAACATCTCCATAATTTCTCGTTTTATCTCATCTTTAAAACTTTGAGGTTCCAGGACCTTCAGTTTGGTGCCATAACTCAATATTATTGCACGTAGTTCACCATTCGGAATAACATTAAGTTCTATATACCCAAAATCGTCATCGGCAACAATTTCCTGAGAACTGTGCAAAGGATTCGCAACTAATTTTCCATGTGTGTTCTCATCAATCGCTTTCAATATAATTTTTGTTTTATTCTTGTTTTCTTTATATACACCAATAATATCGCGAAGATAATCATATTGATTTGGCAAAGGTTCAATATATTTGACTGATTGACTTAAACTGGAAACTGTAATTATCCTATTAATCGCCATATCAAATTTCTTAGGAGAATGGCCCTCCGATTCAGATATTCCTAAAACATACCATTTCCCCATATAGTTTCTTAATACATGAGGATGAAATATGATAGTCTGCTCTTCCTTATTAAATGGTTTGTATTTAACCAATACTGGTCTTCTATGTTGAATTTTATCAGAAAACAATTTGACATTTTTTTTATATTCAGCTTCCTTTTCTTCTTGTTGCAAAGGATCACTATATTCAGAAACTAAAGTAAATGAGATTCCTTTAACATTAGTAGCAACAATTGGATAACCCAATTGATCCAGATATTTATTAAAACTAGGAATGATTTTTTTCATTGTATTGTACACACTACTATCCATTGCATATCCTAATTTTTCAAAGTCCTTATGTTTTTCCAATAAAAGACTTTCATATTCCTTTTGATTGAATGATCCAGACATCTCCATCTTCTTTTTCAAGGAAAAAGAGATATATGATTCAAACACCATTTCATATGTAACGCCTTTTTTTGACTTAAGTAAATCATAATAAATCTTTCTTAAATCCTGCTTTAACTCACTTGAACTTTCAAAAATATTTTCCATAGACAGAGAAGTATAAATTTCAGTCATATCGTAATTATAAAATTATTCAATGAGAAAAATCAATTAATTTTTACTAAATTAAAAAATATAATCGAATTATTCAATAGATTATTCCAGATAGTGATGGACGAAAGACGAGGATCTGTAATCTATGATAGTAGAGACGTTGCGCGCAACGTCT
>DFGT01000036.1:0-16740 GCA_002371265.1 Bacteroidales bacterium UBA3743
TTCCGAAACTTGCCGACTGCGGCGAGGGAGTGAAGGCTCCGAGAATATTGGCAGGCGACACGATCATAGCCAACGGCACAAAAGTCGTGGTGGACTCGGTGTCGTATCCCAACGCGTCGGATTCGAGCATAATAAGCGGCAAGGGCCATATCTGTATGCCAATCGTCAAGAACATCCAGCTGAAGATGGAGTTCAATGAGATAACCATCAACTGTGCCAAGGAGCTGGTGAAGGGCAAGGTCGTGTCCGTGTGGGATGACAAGACCTGCGCCATGATAGACATCGACGAGCTAGGCGGCCAGAACTCAACAGGCGGCACGGACAACACCGCATCCGACGCCACAGTGGAGGAGTATGACCCGTCGACAGCCAACGACAAGCCGGCAGGAACGCTGATGGTGGATAAGGACGGGACAGTCAAGTTCAAGACCAAGGATGGAAAAATCGAGGACATAGGAAAATCAATCACCCTATCCGCCCAGGAGTACCAGTCGAAGGACTTCCTTTCCGACAACGCCCACTACATAGAGTTCTACAATGAGGACAAGAACAACGCGTTCGACAACAACGCCCAGGGATATTATGACAAAATATCCAAATACGAGTATTTTGACTCGCCATTGAACAAGGTGGTGCTTCCATGGCTTGCCAACAATCCGGGAAAGATAAAGAAAATCAAGGCGAGAGAGGTGAAGAAGAAAGAAACGATCGCCTCTTTCGAATCCGTCATGTTCGTCATTCCGAGTGGCGACAGCTATATCCAGCTGGATGCCAAGCAGGATAAGGACGGAAACTATGATCTGCAAATCCCTGGATGGGCAGACGTGGACTATTCAACGCCGATCTATGCCATCGCCCGCAACTCAGCAGAGTCGTCATATTTTGACGCCGGCAAGATGATGCAGGCAAACTATGCGGAGAGGACACATAAACTTAACATAGTGTCGTTGGTGGGTGATTTGGATGCTTCTTATAAAACGGCTGTGGAAAAATCACTGAAAGATATTTATGGTCGACTTGGTATCTCATGGACTGTAGAGGTTACAAAACTCGACAACGATACTATCAAAAATGTAATTTTGGATGACGGATTGTCTATTACGGCTGATGATGAGAGTAGTTGGAAGAGCGAGACAAGGGAGATGCGCACTATTCGCAAATTGTATCAGCACTCCGTTACAACTATTGACAAAGATGCCGCATATCTGTTTGTCGTGAACCATCCAGAGGAGAAAAATTTCAATGGAGTAGAGGGCGATATGCCTCGAAGCCAGTCAGTGGGGTACATTTTCAAGGATAATGTGACAGATGCGTCAAAATTCGGTCGCCTTGTAGCCCACGAGATAGGTCATGGTGTGTATAAACTTCAGCATACATTCGATTATGACGGATTGAAGGATAAGAAGGAGCAGACCGATAACCTGATGGACTACAATGGAGGAGACTTCCTCGCTCACTACCAGTGGAGAGTCATGCAGGACTCTGTCATGTTTGTGTGGGGCTTGTTCCAGGATGATGAGGATGGATTCGCATTTGATAAAACTTATAGTGCATTTTGTTTTGACGATAGTGATTTGTCAGAAGCTTTAAAAGAGGATTTACGTTATTTTTATCTTCCTGATGGTCGCATTGTTGATCTTTCCAAAACATCGAATTTAGTATGTGGATTCTATGATGAGAAAGACTCATATCCAGATGCTCGTGGTGCAATTTTCTGTTTTGATATAGATTCATATAGAGGCTATCATGTATATGCAGATGGTACTAAAAACACACTAGGATATGGATTGAAGAATAATAAAACAGTGCTCCCATGTAATGCAATTTTAGCAGACAATCAAAACGTTGAAGCTTATAGGGTTTTTAAGACAGACGATGGATTATTAGTGAAGTCTTCAAAAGGAAAAGTTTTGACAATTCATGTGAAATTAAAAACATGTAATTGTAAAAGTAAAATACTTCGTTTGTCTCCTTCTTTTTTGAATTCAAATTCGTTTGTCTTTTATAATCCATATTCTTATTATAAAGAAAACAATATGGGAAAGAACATGTATTACATGGGAAAAAACTATTTTCTTCCTATATCTGATTATTACGAGGAAAAAGGAAAAAATCAAAAGAATGTTGGTTTTTATTATCGCGAGTATAATAATAAAAAAGACTTGTTAGATGAATTAGAAGCATGTGAGAAATATAAAGATGCATATGGAGAAAAGGATTATAGAGACGAGAGAAAAAATGTTTTTGAGGCTGCTCATAATTCTTATAATGGATATCCATTAAATTCTCCTTTTTCAATGACAGCAATAAAAGACGAACATGTCAAAACTTCTGTGTTTAATGTAAAAAATGCATTTGAAAAAATGAAACCATGGGTTGATAAGAATTGGCAAATGACAAGTGTTACAGGAAACCCTAAGTCAAATAGACAACGTTTTTATAAAGCATCTACTATTGGAAATGAATTGGATATCGCAAGTTATAATAATGAATTAAAAGATAATGTATTATATGAGGTATATTACGATGCAGCTAATGGGGTTAATGGAAAAACTGTTTTCTATAATTCGGAAGAAATTCGTTATGTTTGTTATGGATATATCATGGCTTATATGAATTTAAGTGCTTACGAGGCGGCTTTCTCGGCATTCAACTTTTTTGATAAAGAATACTCATCGGATCCTTATGATTGGGTAAATGAAACTAATTATAATAGTATAACAGTCCCTTTTTTACTAAAAGCAATGTATGACGGATATTATTATTATGGCAATAGAATGTTTCAGAGTAATTTTGTTCCTGAATCTTTTGGTATGTATACATTGTATGACGAGAAAATGCTTCTCGTAGATTTGGATTATGATTTAAGTGATTTGGCTATTGATTTTATTTTTCTATACGGAACTGGGTATTCTGCTCAATCGGCAAAAGGAGCTATTAAAGTTGTTGGAAAATTTACCATTGGTATGTTGGCAGATGCTTTATTACAAGTTGGTTTTATGATGATGGCAGATGAAACACTTACGTTTAAGGAAGCTTTTTATAAAATCGAATGGGATAAAGTAGTAAATTCAGGAATTGAAAATCTATATCCTAATTGGTTATCTGCGTCTTATCTTGGTTGTCTCAGAACACTTTTGAAAACATTGGATAATGATGATCGTAATTTTTGGAAAGCTGCAGAAACTTGTATGAATTCTTTTTTGAGTAATTCGATTGCTCGTTTTGCTACCAAAAAAATATGGATGATAAATAATGTTGATATAAATTTAAGAATAATTTTTGAAAGAAATCTAAGGTATCACACTAGACATTTCTTGCAACAATTAGCATCTTATGGCTTCAATAGAGATACTTTAGAATGGTTCGTTTCTGATATCGTAGGAAAAAAATTCTTTTCTGACTATAAACATGAACTGGATTATATCCATTTTAATGAAGAGTAACGTTCTAAATTTTGAGTGAAAATGTCAATTGGAAAGTTTATTGAAGATTTTTTGTCTGGGAAAATAAAATCTAAGCAACTTTATTGGATTGCCTATTTAGGACTGTCTATAATGGAACTTTTAACTTTATACGCACTAATTGTGGATTATGATAATTTAGTTTTGGGTCCAAGTGATTCGAGTAAAGGAAATGCATTTACAACAGTCCATATGATTGGCGGAAAATGTTTAGTTTTTTTTGTGATAATCGTTCTATTGATTTATTCTTTGTACAAAACATATTGCTATTGGAAACATAGAAAATAAAAAGTGAGTGAAGACAAATATTGCCTTGTATTGTTTTTTTCTACGTAAATAAAGATGGACGGTACGTGTCAAGTCTAAAAGAGATGTTGATTTTCGAAGATGGGCAAATAAAGTCTTGAAGGAATACCTTGTTAAAGGTTATGCCATCAATAATAGGGTGGCGGCATGGTTGATGATTTCGCTCCGTCTGCTTGAAATTTTCTATTGTCGGTGATAAATGGATACAGCTCCAATGCAAAAAAAATCATAGCCTGTATTTTGACGTATGTGGAAAAGTGCTAATTTTACGGCCATAAAAGTTTGGAAATGAACAAAGTGAGGGCGGCATACAAAAGATTGGACTACAACAATGGCGATTTCTTGGCTCACTACCAGTGGAGAGTTATGCAGGACTCTGTCATGTTCGTTTGGGGATTGTTCCAGGATGATGAGAATGGAATGTGGACTATTAGAAATCTTTTTTTTAATATTGTTTGTTTGGGAGATTTTGCTGATGTTTTTTCTGTACTTGGTCTTACAACTACAACAGAGACAAATTGGGATGATATTACTAAGTGATAGAACATTATGTCGTTTAAGAATAGAGTTTTATATTTGTTGAAACAACGTTTGAGGAATCCTTTTTTGGTAGGTTATTATGCATTTATGATTATGATATTATTTGTTATATCGTATAATGCTAATGCTACTGTTGTATATAGGTGCTTTTTCTTTTTAATACCAATATCGGGATTGATTTTACACTTAATTGTTCCTATTCTAATAGAATCAAAATATTATTTAATAGGTGTGTGTGAGCATAATGGTATTGTGTCTATTACCTATCTAAAATATAATACAGAAATGATTTTTAAAACACAAAAGAATCTATTAAAAATTAGGAAAGTAGAAGAGCAAACTAAAGGGATTGTCTTTGATGAATCTGTTGTAATAGGAGAGAAAACTTCAAAATTTTATTTTAAAAAAAGAATGGTATTTTATCTTTTTGAAAATTCAAAAAAGGAAATTCTTGAAAAAAAATTGCAGAAAATTATTGCAGATGTTGTTGATCCTATTGAAGTATCTTTACCGGGGCTTAAGAAATAAAAGAAAATGAAATAATTTTCAACCGGCATATTTGATGGCCTGAATACTAAGGATTGATGGAAGATGATGGGATAAAAATGATATTAGTCAGTTTCTGATTTACATTGGCAATGACGGAAAATCCCTTTGAAAGTCGGGTTGAAAAAAGATACTGTATGGCTTACTCAACAACAGATGGCGGACTTGTTTCAGTCGTCTAGGTCGAATGTGGTTGAGCATATCAAACACATTTATGAGGAAGAAAGTTCAACTTGTCGGAAATTCCGACAGGTTCAAACAGAAGGAAACCGACAGGTTTAAAGAGAGTTGCCTTTCTACAATCTCGATATGATTATATCGTTAGGCAGAAAAAAGAAAAATACACTTTGTATAAAATAAAATGAAACTAAAAAATGTTTAGCTCTGCTGGGCATCCTTTTATTCGCTGTGGTGGCGGCTCACGCTGACATCGCAAAAGATTGATGGTTGACGGTTGATGGTGGAAGGTTAAATTGATATTAAATAAATAAAGAGTGCCGCTTAATAGTGGAGACGGCACAGAGGAAACTAAGCTAAAAGCTAATAGCTTATTTTCATCTCCTAATTATTTAATAGATTTCGCAAATTGTGTAAATTTGCAGAAATCAATCAGGAAGCCAAATGAGAGTGGAAAATAAAGAAAATATACAAAAGTTGCAGAATCTGCCCATCGGTATACAGGATTTTGAGAAACTGCGTTCTGGAAACTATCTGTATATAGACAAGAGTGCAATTATGTACGAACTTGTCTCAACTGGCTGCTATTTCTTTCTTTCCCGTCCTCGCCGTTTCGGCAAGAGTATGCTGATCTCCATGCTTAAAGCCTACTTCCTTGGTAAAAAAGAGTTGTTCAAAGGTCTTGCTGTAGAGCAGTTGGAACATGAGTGGCTTGAATATCCTGTTTTGCATTTGGACCTGAATACAGCGAAATACATAGAGGAAGATTCTCTCAACAATGTTTTGAACAATGCTCTTGAAAAATGGGAAGCCTTGTATGGATCTCGAAAGAGTGAGGTTGATTTCGGACTACGTTTTGAAGGGGTCATTCAGCGTGCCCACGAAAAGACCGGTCGACGTGTGGTGATCCTTGTTGACGAGTACGACAAACCGATGCTGCAGGCAATTGGCAATGAAAAACTTCAAGATGACTACAGAGCCACATTGAAGGGCTTTTATGGCGCACTCAAAAGTATGGATGCCCATATAAAGTTTGCCATTCTTACCGGCGTAACCAAGTTTGGAAAGGTCAGTGTGTTCAGCGACTTGAATAATCTGAAAGATATATCTTTAGATAGCCGATACTATAATGTTTGTGGCGTCGACCAATCGGAGCTTCATGGGGTGATGCGTCCGTACGTTGAGCGTCTCGCAAGTGAGCAGGAAATATCGTTGGACGAAGCTTATTCCGAACTGAAAAAGCGATATGACGGATATCATTTCTCGGAAGACACAGATGGCATGTATAATCCGTTCAGCGTGCTCAACACATTGGATTCCTGCAAGTTCGGCAGCTATTGGTTTGAGACAGGCACTCCTTCATATCTGGTCCAATTGCTCAAACTGCACAACTACAACCTTGAGCAGATGGCAAACGAAGAGGTGACATCAGATATCCTGAATTCGATTGATTCGACGTCGACGAATCCAATTCCCGTCATCTTCCAAAGCGGATATTTGACAATAAAAGGTTACGAAAAAGAGTTTGGGGTATATAAACTTGGTTTTCCAAATGAGGAGGTAAAGGAAGGATTCCTGAAATACCTGATGCCATACTATACACCTGTGAATGAGAACAATACAGGGTTCCAGATTATGAATTTTGTGCGTGAGGTGCGAGCAGGAAAAGTTGAAGATTTTATGAGCCGTCTGAAAAGTTTCTTCGCCAACACGCCATACGAGCTGGTACGCGATCTTGAAAACCACTATCAGAATGTGCTGTTTATCCTCTGCAATCTCTGCGGACTATACACCAAAGCCGAATACCACACCTCTGTGGGTCGTATCGACATGACCATCGAGACTCCTGACTACTGCTACGTGTTTGAATTCAAATTCGAGGGGACTGCTGAAGAAGCTTTGCAACAGATAAAAGAAAAGCAATATGCCCTCCCATTCATGTCCAGCGGCAAGAAAATCATCTGCATAGGAGCCAATTTCAGTGCGAAGGAGAGAAATATTGAAAGGTATGTGGTGGAAAGCTAGAGGCTAGTAGGGTATTGGAATGTGGGGGTGATTGAGGTCAAAAAAATAAATTTATGCTTTTGTTTGCTCATCCAATAGCGAAAAAAACTAAATTTGTAGAAAACTAAAGCTGATTGATCTATGGATATGGATTTCACTGTAAAAACATTAGGAGAGTGCAGGATTAAGACTCCTCTTCATTTGTCGAAAGTTAAGGGCGACGGTATATATGATTTCGTTGAGGATGGTGAGCGTGTGCTTTACTCTTCTTCTCTTCGTGAAGTGATGAATTCCGTTAAGAATGGCGAAGATCTGGTCTCTTTCGAAAAACCAGGTCCGAAGGAATTGATATATTTCGAGCCTGCGAAGACGAAGGTCGCAATCGTGACTTGTGGTGGCTTGTGCCCTGGATTGAACAATGTGATCCGTGGTTTGGTGACACATCTCTACAACCGTTACGGTGTGACGAATATTGTCGGTGTTCAATATGGTTACGCTGGTTTGAATCCTGATCTTCAGATTCCATTCATTGATTTGAATCCAGACTTGGTGGATGATATTCACAAGGATGGTGGTAGTATGTTGGCTTCTTCCCGTGGACAACAACCTTATGAAATAATCGTCGACACTTTGGAAAGAAACAACATCAATATTTTGTTCTGTGTCGGTGGCGACGGTACTCTAAAAGGTGCCCACGGTATTTATAAGGAGATTGAGAAACGTGGTTTGAAGATCGCTGTGGCTGGTGTCCCTAAGACTATTGATAACGATATCAACTTGATTGAGAAGTCTTTTGGATTCGAGTCTGCTTTCACTGCCGCTCAAAGCATCATCCTAAACGCCCACTACGAGGCTAAGGGTGCTATCAACGGTGTGGCATTGGTGAAACTGATGGGCCGCGACTCTGGTTTCATCGCTGCTAACGTGGCTTTGGCTGTGCCTGATGTGAATTTCTGTCTGATTCCTGAGATGGATTTCGACTTGGACAATCCTGAGACACAAAACGGTTTCTTGAATCTTTTGGAAAAACGTTTGGAACGTAAGAAACATGCTGTTGTTGTCGTGGCTGAAGGTGCTGGACAACAGTTCTTCCAGGGTGAACGTAAGAAGGATGCTTCTGGCAATATCCTGCACGAGGATATAGGTGTCTTTATGAAAAACCAGATCACTGAGTATTTCAACAAGAAAAATATTCCGATCTGTGTGAAGTATATCGACCCAAGTTATATCATCCGCAGCATTCCTGCAAATGCTAACGACAGTAAGTTCTGTGAGCAGTTGACTCACAATGCTGTCCACGCAGCGATGGCTGGACGTACTGATTTTGTCGTCGGTTACTGGAATGGCTCATTCACTTTGTTGCCAATCGAAGCTGCCACAGCACAACGTAAGAAGGTCAATCTTGAAGGCGAGTTCTGGTGGAGCGTCGTCGAGGCTACAGGTCAGCCTTTGGTGATGAAATAAATCAGTATCAAGAAAAAAATAAACCGAGCTATTCTTCGTGAATCAGCTCGGTTTTTGTTTTCCATACGTCACCAAAATAAGTATGGACGTTTTGAATGATTGTTTTCAAAAGACGTTTCTGTTGTTGATCTGCTCTCTGTATTTCTCTTCGTCGAACATATAGAGAGTTCCTGGGCGTCCCACTCCTTGTACACGCTCCTCCGTCGGCACAACATAACCGAGCTGAAGCATTTTCTTATTGAAATTGCGACGATCCAACTCTTTGCCAATGACTGCCTCGTAGATAGTCTGCAACTGTGTCATTGTGAATGTTTCGTTTAGAAGATGGAACACAAGAGGCTCATATATAATCTTCCAGCGTAGTTTGTCTAATGCCATTTTAATGATCTCCTCATGGTCGAATGCAAGTTCCGGCAATTTGTCCACAGGATACCATTGTGCTTTTGCCGCATCGTCGCCAGCAACGACTGAATAATCGTCCTGACGAATAAAAGCAAGGAATGCAATTGTCATCACTCGTTCACGAGGGTCACGATCCACTGCTGTAAACGAGTGGAATTGTTCTAGATAAATATCTTCCACTCCCGTCTCCTCTTTTAGTTCACGCAACGCACCATCCTCAGCTGTCTCATTTATGTTGATGAAACCGCCTGGCAGAGCCCAAGATCCTTTGTATGGTTCAATACCTCTATTGATTAGCAACAGATTGAGTGATTTGCCGTCGAATCCAAAAACTACAGCGTCCGCAGTGACCGCTGGGTGGGGATATTCATATGTATACATAGCAGTTCTTATTTGTTGTTGGACAATGCAAAAATACAGATATTTTCTAAAAAAGCACTCTTTTATTGTTGGTTTTACACAAAACATCGAAACTGCATATTTTCTATGATTTTTTTTGTGGCGAGCTTGCTTAATCCATTGTGATATATTTGAAAAAAATCGAGAATGTGCATATGCATATTCTCGATTTGTTTACATCATTTTTCTTTGTTTTGAAGGGGCTTCCTTCCCCTACATTTTTTATTTGAACTTTTTCTCTTCTTTAGCTTTCAACTTGCCTTTTTTGAAGTCTTTTAGCAGAGAGTCAGTATATTTGTCGGATCCTGTGATTGACTTGTTTTTGTCGTAGTAGTTCAGCATCTTGCTGAGTGCGAAGTAGTGCATGTCGAAGTTGTGGTCTTTCTGTTTGTTTTCTAAACAGTAAATAATGCAACCTGCCATATATGCCCCCATAAGTTGAATAGATATGTCCTTATCTTGGCAATGCATAAATGGACTTATTTCATGACTGACAGTGAACAAAATTTCATCAGATGCTTCTACCCAAACAAACATGTATTTTGCTGCTAATCTCGATTCATAGATGTCGGCTGGAAGTTCGGCATCCAAGTAAAAATTTGCCGTCTTCAACGCAATGTCGTTGTCTTTGCGACATTCGTCTGCATTTGCATACTTCTCAATTTGCAGAATTGTGAAGTCTGGTTTGGCGAAACTGGCAACAGCTATAAACGCCGTGATTAGGAGTGAAAAAACTTTTTTCATTGTGGTTCCTTTCTTATTATTAGTTTATTTTCATTTGGCTCGAACGGATTTTTTGTCATCCAAGCTTTGTACGCATCGAGAGTTTTCTGATTCTCTTCGTTGGCAACGTATGTTTTGTACTCGTCGGCATAGACATCTTTGAACAGATCCATTGTGTAAGCTTCGAAGTAACCAGCGTCGATCACTTTCTTCTGGTATTCAAACAAATAGTTCGGATATTTATCTTTCCAGTCATCATATGCGTCTGCTGCTACTTTACGGATCTCTATGAAATCAGATATTGTAATAGTATCTCTTTTTTCAGATTTTAATTTGTCAACAGCGGATGATTTAAGAATTTCCAATTCGTAAAGCATTTCGAACGGAATGATAAGGTTCAGCCCCTTTATGTTGACTGTGTGCTGTTGGGTAAGTGACACATGGAGGGTGTCATTTTCCAGTTTAATTGCCTGCCCAAGACGTTTTACCATTGCATCCTGTATGGCGACATTTCTTTGTCCTTTTTCCAATAGAAGGAATGTTTCTCCATAGATTAGCCCCCAAATAGGTTCGGTTGATCCTAAAAACAGAGCACTTGCGCGGTAGTATGGAGATGAGTATGCCGGCTCTACTTCCATCGCCTTTTCATATAAGTTTATAGCTCCATTGGGATCATTCTCCATAAGCATGATATTTCCTTTTTCCATATAAAGGCATCCTGCTTTGGGAAATTTCTTCAATCCTTTGTCATAGCTTGCAATCGCTTTCTTACGGTTGCCCATATAGTCATGCACGTTTCCCTGTAGTTGGAAGAGTTTGTCTTCAACGTCGGAATTGCGTTCTATCTTTTGTGTGATTTTTAGGGCTTCTGCATATTCTCCTTTTGCTACTTTGGCCAATGCCAATTCGTAGTTTATTATATAGCTTTTAGGGTTGTCGGCAAGCAGATTGTTGTATATTTCGATGGCAATGTCGGGCTTGTTGTTGTCGTAATAGCTTATGGCTTTCTGCATCTCATCCTTTTCGAAATCGCTCAGCCCGGATTTCTTTGCGTTTGCTGTCAAACTGCCTAAAAAAAGCAACGATGCAATTAGGATTTTAGTTGTATTCATAATGAAATTTTTGTGTTGTCGTTATTGTCGGTACGAGTCAAAACATATATCGCACTCCACAAATGTAAAACAAATATTGTTTGATTCCTAATAATTGTACGTTTTGCTTGATTCTTGACCTGAATTTGGAGTGAGATGGTTTTACAAAAAATCGTGTGCATCTAATGACACACACGATTTTTTATAGTGAAGAATTGAGATTTTCCAACAGTTACGAATTATGCATTATGAATTATTGCAACACCTGATCCCAATCTTTCCAAACAGGTTCTCTTCCCATTTTCTTCAACGCATTCATCACCTCTACTGCAGTTCGCTCGTCTGAGACGTGGAATTGCTCAAGTGCCTGTGGATAAGAGAAATAGCCGCCTGGCTCGGTTTTGCTCTCTGCAGACATTGTTGTCACTCCCAGTGTCGCCATGTTGTCGCGGATATTGGCTGGTTCACGTGTCGAGTAGCTGATGTCGATATCGTGGTCGAAGATGCGGAATGCGAATGTCAACTGTGCAAGCTCTTTGTCGCTCATGATGACGTTGGGCTGGAATCCTCCGTTTTCTGCCACACGCATACGCGGAAAATTGACACTGTATTTTGTCTTCCAGTAGTTTTTCTCCAAGTAGCGGACATGGTATGCCATCATTGTCATATCCGTACGCCAATCTTCAAGACCTACCAACACTCCCATGCCGATGGAGTGCACTCCTGCCTGAGCCATACGGTCGAATCCATTCAGTCGCCACTCAAATTTCGACTTCATTCCACGTGGGTGGTAAACGTTGTATCTTGCCTTGTTATATGTCTCCTGGAAACAGATGACTCCGCTCAAACCATGGTCGCATAGCTCAGCATATTCTTCTGTTGCAAGTGGCATGACCTCAATTTTGATGTTGGCAAAATATTTCTTGGCTATGTCGATGGCATTTGCAAGGTAGGCGACGCCAGCCTTTGCCGGGTTCTCTCCCGTCACCATCAGGATATTCTCGAATGGGGCAAGCTTCTTGATTGCTTTAAACTCATTTTCTATCTCTTCCATTGTGAGAATCGTGCGTGCCATTGGATTCTGAATGTGAAATCCGCAGTAGACGCATGAATTGGTGCATGAGTTTGTCAGATACAATGGAATGAACATTGATATTGTCTTGCCGAAACGTTCGAGTGTGATTTGTCGGCTCTTCAATGCCATCTGCTCCAAATATGGTTCGGCTGCAGGTGAGATGAGAGCCATGAAATCATCTACTGTTAGTCTGTCTTTAGCCAAGGCCCGACGCACATCAGCGTCTGTCTTTGCATAGATGGATTTCGTAGTGTCATCCCACGAAATCTTCTCTAATTCATCTGAAAACATACCTTGTTTATTTGTTTTGTTTATTGTTTGCGATTATTAAACCTATAAATATCAGCAGTGTGCCTGCAACAACCCAGATTGTTATTTCGTTTGTGAAAAAAATGGCTGCTGCCACTGCGGAAATTATTGGAAGAAGATAAAGAAAATTGTTTGTGTTGGCTGCTCCGACCTTGTTGAACGACAAATTCCAAAGCCACAGGCTGGCTCCACTTGCTATTAGTCCAAGGTAGAGTGCTCCGACAATATGAGCCCATTCCAGATTCTCCCATGTCTTTGCCAGCGACGGTGCGTCATTGTCGAATAGGAGTAGGGGAAGTATTGTGATGGTGCCATAAAAAAACAATCTTCGTGTGGTCTGCAATTCCGTCACCTCTTTTGGCATAATGGTCAATAGAACTGAATATATCGACCATGATATTACCGATAAAAAGGCGATGAAATCACCCAACGGACTTAGTTTAAGCACAAATACTCCGTTGAATACGACGCAGGCAACACCAGCGAGTGCTATCAGACTGCCAAACACAAACTTCTTCGTCAGTTTCATCGTTCCTAGAATGATGCATCCTAACGCTGAAAAAATTGGCACTGTGGCACAAATCAGGCTGACGTTTGTGGCTCCAGTGAGTCGCAATGCACTATATTCAAGGAAAAAGTAAAGGCTGCCTCCCGACAATGCGATGAGGAACATCTTCAATTCCGTCTTAGAAAACTCCATCTTGTATGGTTTCGGGCAAATGATGCACAATGCGATGTATGCCATCAAAAACCTGCAAAAGATGAGTTGGAACGGCGACACACCTGCCTCAAGAATCGACTTCGAGATCACGAATGTCGTTCCCCAGATTATAGAAACTATAAGCGCAGGAGCGTATTTTAATGCGTAATGCATAATGCAAAATTATAAATTAGTGTCTCGTTAAATGATGTTGACCATTCCAAACATGAGGATTGTTAAGGGCGGAACGCCCTAACCTCCACGTCCCTACCGCGAACCCGTAGGGTGAGCGTTTTTTGATATGTGCTTGCATTGTGCTCGCACAATAGGAGCGGCTATACCTCATTATGAATTATTTGATCTTGAGCGCATCTCGTCCAAGTCTCATCGCACAGAAGTTCGGACCACACATAGTGCAGTATTCACCGTCTGTATGGTGAGCCTCCTCGAATATCTCACGAGCTTTCTCAGGATCCAACGACAAGTGGAATTGATCGTTCCAGCGGAATTCAAAACGTGCTTTTGAAAGTGCGTTGTCACGTATTGCTGCTCCAGGATGACCTTTCGCTAGATCGGCGGCATGAGCTGCGATCTTATATGTGATTACTCCTACACGCACGTCGTCTTTATTAGGCAAAGCAAGATGCTCCTTTGGAGTGACGTAGCAAAGCATGGCTGTGCCGAGCCAACCGATTTGAGCGGCTCCGATGGCTGATGTGATATGGTCGTAGGCAGGTGCGATATCTGTCACAAGTGGTCCGAGTGTGTAGAATGGGGCATTATGGCAGTGTGTGATCTGTCGCTCCATATTCTCCTTGATCTTGTGCATTGGCACATGTCCGGGACCTTCTATAAATGCCTGAACATTTTTGTCCCACGCGCGTAGAACAAGCTCACCCATAGTGTCAAGCTCTGCAAACTGGGCTTCGTCGTTTGCGTCTGCTGTACAGCCTGGGCGCAGACCGTCTCCAAGGGAAACAGCAACGTCATACTGGGCTAGAATATCGCAGATGTCGTCGAAATGTTCGTAAAGGAAACTTTCCTGATTGTGAACCAGACACCATTTGCTCATGATCGAACCTCCACGAGAGACAATTCCGCAAAGTCTTTTATCTGCCAAATGGACATTGTGGCGACGGATACCTGCGTGGATAGTGAAGTAGTCCACTCCCTGCTCACACTGCTCAATCAATGTGTCTTTGTATATTTCCCATGTCAAATCCTCAACCTTGCCGTCGACTTTTTCAAGAGCCTGATAGATAGGCACGGTGCCCACTGGCACAGGACAGTTGCGGATGATCCACTCTCTTGTCTCGTGAATGTTGGCTCCTGTAGAAAGGTCCATGAGTGTGTCGCCTCCCCATTTGCAGCTCCACACGGCTTTCTCAACCTCTTCGTCGATTGTTGAAGTGGTCGCTGAATTTCCGATGTTGGTGTTGATCTTCACAAGAAAGTTTCTTCCGATGATCATTGGCTCGCTTTCAGGGTGGTTGATGTTTGCCGGAAGCACAGCGCGTCCTTCCGCTATCTCCTTCCTCACAAACTCGGGTGTGATGTATGTGTCGATGCCGAGCTCCTTGCAGTTCATATTCTCACGGATGGCAACGTATTCCATCTCAGGAGTAATGATGCCTGCTTTTGCGTATGCCATCTGAGTGATCTTCGCACCCTTCTTTGCTCGATATGGTAGAGCAATATGTTCAAAACGAAGATGATCGAGACTCTTGTCGGCAAGACGCATCTTTCCGTATTCAGATGTTATCTCTGGCAATTGCTCCACGTCGCCACGGCCTACAATCCATTTTTCACGGAATCTCTCAATACCTTTTTTCAGGTCGACGGTGATGTTCGGGTCTGAGAATGGACCTGATGTGTCGTAGATGAAGACGGGAGCGTTCTCAGTCAGTGTTTTTTTGCCATTGTCGTCAATCGACACAGTAGGTGTCAGATTCACCTTCTGCATTCCCACCTTTATATCTGGGAACATCTCGCCCTGCATGTAATATTTCTCACGCTTAGCGTAATGAGTCGTTTTTTTATCTTTATCTGCCATATTTGTTTTTTTTAGCGATAATAAATAAGTTTTTACCACAGAGACACGGAGTCATCAGAGATACGCCATTCGTGCGTATATTATGATCTTGATCCTCTATGAGAAAAAAGAGTGCACTTCGTGCTTCTGAGTTTTAGAGTCACATTACTAATCTTTTGATTCCATTTTTTAATAGAATTTCGTTAAAGTTAATAAGTAATGCGACTTTCAATTTGGCAAGCTTAAGATATGTTAGTGTTTGTGCTGAATAAATAGGTTTCATTTCGGACACCGATTTTAATTCGACAACCACACTATCTTCAACTAGCAAATCTATGCGATATCCTTTGTCAAATACAATTTCTTCATACACAATAGGCATCTCTTTTTGGACCTCTACTTTTAGACCTCTTTTGCTCAATTCATAAGCAAGGCATTTCTCGTAGACGGATTCCAATAAGCCTGGACCTAATGTTTTGTGTACTTTTATCGCACAGTTTATAATTTCGCCTGTTATCTCATTTGATTCCATATTTTCTCTTTTTCTTTCTCCGAACTCTCAAAAACCTCTATGGTGAATAAATAAACACATAGATTTTGTAACAAAGGAACGAAGTGAGTTATCCGAAAAAACTCTGTGTTCCTTTGTGTCTCTGTGGTTTTTCCCTCTTACCCCAAGAATGATGTTAGAGGTGAGCTTGCGACGGCTTCTCCTGCTGTCACGGCTCCAAGACCTGCCTCGTATGCCTCTCGTCCACACTTGACAGCATCACGGAATGCAACAGCCATACGGACGGGATCTCCTGCCACTGCAATTGCTGTGTTTACCAGACAAGCGTCGGCTCCAAGCTCCATCGCCGCTGCTGCATGGCTAGGTGCTCCGATTCCAGCGTCTACAACAACAGGAACATTTGATTGTTCGATGATGATTTTTAGAAAATCTTCTGTGCGTAAACCTTTGTTTGAACCGATTGGCGCGGCAAGTGGCATGACTGTCGCAGCACCTGCTTCCTCAAGTCTCTTGCAAAGCACAGGGTCTGCCTGGCAATATGGCAATACCACAAATCCAAGTTTCACCAACTCTTCAGTCGCTTTCAATGTTTCGATAGAGTCGGGCAACAGATAGCGAGGATCTGGGTGGATTTCAAGCTTCAGCCAGTTTGTGCCAAATGCCTCACGGCTCATCTTGGCTGCAAACACGGCTTCCTTTGCGTCGCGCACACCACTTGTGTTTGGAAGCAACTGTATGTTTTTGTCTACAATATGCTTTAGCATATCATCATTCGCGTCTCCTAGGGAGATACGCTTCATCGCTACGGTCACCATCTCAGTCTCTGATGCGACGATTGAATCTTTCATCAAATCGTTGCTGCTGAATTTTCCTGTTCCGAGGAATAGGCGAGAATTGAATTCTCTGCCGGCAATTACTAGTTTGCTCATTTATATTATGTTTTATTTTTTTCTTTTTTATTTTTTTTCTTTTATTTAGCATTTAGCATTTAGCATTT
>DFGT01000036.1:16872-50919 GCA_002371265.1 Bacteroidales bacterium UBA3743
GACGCACGACCGTGCGTCTCTACAAGAGGATCGTTAAAAACATTTTTCGATTATTTTCAGAATCTCTTCTGTCTCTGTTTTTGGATCCGCAGCCGACAAAATGCCTCCTGAAATAGCGATTCCGTTCGGACCGCTGTGAAGCACTTTGCGGACATCGTCTTTCGTGATTCCTCCGATCGCCACGATTGGAATGTTGATTCCTTGCTCCCTGCATTTCCACACAATCTCCTGATATCCCTCCAATCCAAGCACTGGCGCAAGTTTCTTTTTTGTTGTAGTGAAACGGAATGGCCCGCAGCCTATGTAGTCGACGTCGTCTTTGATGGCTAGTATGTCGTCGAAACTGTTGCATGTGCCTCCGATGATGAATCCGTCGCCAAGTATAGCCCTCGCGTCTTTCGGATTCATATCCATTTTCCCAAGATGCACGCCGTCCGCGCCGACCTCTTTTGCCAGCTCTACATGATCGTCTATGATCATCACAGCTTCATATTGTTTGCATAGTGGCAAAAGTTCAAGTGCCACTTTCATCACCTCTTCCACGGGAGTCTCCTTCATTCGTAGCTGCACCCATTTGCAACCACCTTCGAGAGCAAGTCTTGCTCCTTCGATCTCTGATCTCCCGTTTACGGGATGGGTTATAAGTTGTAGCGAGAAAGCTCGCATCTGCATTAGATTCACTTTTGTCGAAATTTAAGTTGTTTATATGCCACGGAGAGTCCAAATGATCCTGTCACTTCAGTGTCCCTGTGGCGAATTTATTCCATCATTTGTTTTATAATGTCAAGCTGGGCGATGCCGTCTTTCCATGCGCTTCCTAGAATTGCCACTCCTCCGAATCCGTAGTCTCTCACTTGTGAGATTTTGTCGACGGTGATGCCGCCAAGTGCGATGACGTTTTCGTTTATGATTCCGTCTTCTTTGGCTTTGATCAAATCATCGTTAGAAAAGTTTGAGGCGTAACCGCATTTGCTTATGCTGTCGAAGATTGGACTCAGAAAGCAATATTCCATGTCTGTAGACGCTGCGACCTCGTCAAGAGAATGGCAGGAACGAGATGTGCAGACGGAAGTGTATTCCGGATGACGTCCGTTCAGATGTTTGCCGCCGAGATTATATTCGTCCACCAAGTTATAGAAGTCGTGGAGAACAATCTTTTTCCTCTCATCCGCAGTCAACCCTTCTATAATATGTCGTAGCGTCTGCTCGTCAGCTTTAGGGTGACGCAGATGCAGACGGAAAACGCCGCTTCCTATCACTCTTTTTATCTGCTCCGTCTCCCCACAAAAAGGAATCTCAGGAGTGATGACCACAACTTTCCAAGTTTGGCACATGGCATTTGACATTCTTAATTCTTAATTTTTAACTTTTAATTTTTCATCATCCTCCGCATGCGGCACGGATCATCATCACATCGGTGCCGTCATTAAGTTTAGTGGTTGTCCATTCGTCACGAGGAATGACGTCACTGTCGATAGCAAAGGCCACACCCTTGCTGTCGATACCAAGTTTGGAGCAGATGTCAGCCAACACAGCTCCATCTTGCAATTCCAAATCTTCTCCGTTCAGTTTGATTTTCATATTTCAAGAATTATTCTGTTTCTACAAAATGGTTCAACGGACCATATCCATCAGTGATGTCAAGGCCGACAGCCCCAGCAATGGCGCGGTTGACATAACCGTGAGCTATTTTCACCGACGTTTTCAGGTCGTATCCGTTTGCCAGACAACTTGCGATTGCCGAAGACATTGTGCAGCCGGTGCCATGGGTGTTGGTGGTATGGATTCTTTCGGATGTGAACCTGATCTCTTCGTCTCCGATTTTCAGTATGTCGACGCAGATGTTGGAATCCGCGTCGCCACCTTTGCTTAGAATGGCGGATGGGGTTATGTCTTTAATTATTTCGGCTTCCTTCACATTGGGGGTGACGAGCAAGGCATAGCCACAAAGAGTGCTGTAGAGATCAATTGTCTCATCATCGAATTTGCGGTCGCCCAACGTCGCACTGATAATTGGATCAATCACCAAGTTTTTTTGGGTGTTTTTGTCGAAGAAATCGATCAATATCTTTAATTGAGATTTTGTGGCAATCATTCCGCACTTCATCGCATCCACACGGTAATGGTCGAACACATCGGAAATCTGCTTGCGAAACATTTCGTCGCTCACGGCTTCCACTCCATTGAATGATCTCGGATTCTGCGACGTGACGGCGGTAAGCACAGACATTCCGTAGACACCGAACCTTCCTGCCACACGAATGTCGGCAAGAACACCAGCACCTCCTGTAGGGTCGAACGCACCTATCGATACCATCGTCTTCATAAACAAAAAATTGCGACGCAGAAGAATTGCCTCCGCGTCGCATTATCTCGACTATATATGATTGCATCACATATTCCAAGAAGAATGTTCCTACATCGGCATTACCCGCATCAGGTTATCAATTAAAGGGTATGATCTCAGCCTCGAACACTTCTCAGCACCCCTCTTCTTCTGTTTTAGTTTCTGCAAAGATAATTGTTTTTGGGATAGGGTGGATATGAAAAAAGATTTTTATTTCTTCCCGTCCTTTTTGAATTTTGCCCAAAAAGCTCTTCTTTTCGCTCTTGCCTCAAAGAATTTTTCACGTACATCGAGAGCCTCCTCTATGGCGAGTTGGATATCCATGCCCAGGATTTCCGCATAGCATCCTACGACCTGCACGAAAATGTCTTTGCTGCTAAACTTGCAGATGTTTTCCATTCTGTCGCGGAATGATATGTCTTTGTCTGTGAACTCCATTCTGTTGTTGTCGATCAAAGAGAAATGGTAGTTGGTGTCTCCGTCTTGATAGTAAAGGATATTGCCTCCGTTAAGATCATTATGTAAAATTCCTTTGGTATGCAGGTCGATCAGAAATCTTGCAAGAGACATTGCCAAGTGATCGTCAAGAGGTTTGTCTTGAAGAATAAGTGGCTCCAGACTTTTATGAGTTGTCTTCTCACAAGCGAAATAACAATATTCCATCAGCCCTGCTTTCTTCTGCTCCACGTAAGCTATTGGAGTAGGGGTGTCGATTCCCAACTCAAGAAGTTTAAGCCCATTATAATATGCTCTTTCTGCCTTGCTTTTTCTGAAGAATGAGTAGACGACGCGTTGTACAGACAACGGTTTCTTGTATCTCTTGATCACGACATCTCTGCCAAGTTCGGTGATGGCAAAACTTCTCACAGCGTTTCTGTCGAGATGCAATGTTCTGCCTTTCTGACGGTAGCGAGTGTCCAAACTTTCCAAGAAGACCACGAGCTCCTTGCAATTCTTATATTCGTCGTTGATTACTACTTTCATTGTCTTAACTCATTTTGGTTTTGCAAAAATAAATAAAATACTTTGAATCATAAAAGTTTAGTCAAATCCATATCTTCAGTTTTAACATGATTTATATAAAATGGATGGATTGATATGTCCTGTCATTTACAATTCTTGTCTGATTGTAAGTTTGATATGTATAGACAGAATTATGTTTTGCTTTTATTGGTGTGATGATGGAGAAAAAAAGACGGAAGTGAAAACTCCCGTCTTTCAGATATATACTACGATTTTGAATCATAATATTGGATGCACGACCAGAAGACAATTAAATCATGATTTGCTAGACGCACGACATCGTGGTGTAATTGAATTCAATTTGTTAGACGCACGACCAGAAGACAATTAACTCATGATTTGTTAGACGCACGACATCGTGGTGTAATTGAATTCAATTTGTTAGACGCACGACCGTGCGTCTCTACGTGACGATGAATTATTGTTTATTGGCTTTCTTACGTTCAGTCTCGTCAAGGATGATCTTACGAAGACGCATGTGGTTTGGTGTAACCTCTACGTACTCATCTTCCTTGATGTACTCAAGAGCCTCTTCAAGAGAGAATACTACAGGAGGTATGATCTTTGCCTTTTCGTCTGAACTCTTTGAACGCATGTTAGTAAGCTGCTTTGCCTTTGTCACATTGACAACCAAGTCGTTGTCTTTGCTGTGCTCTCCGACTACCTGTCCGGCGTATACCTCGTCCTGTGGGAAAATGAAGAACTTACCACGATCCTGAAGCTTGTCGATTGCGTATGCGAATGCTGTGCCGCTCTCCATAGCGATCATCGAACCGTTTGTTCTCTTCTCAATATCTCCTTTATATGGCTGATACTCTAGGAATCTGTGAGCCATGATTGCCTCACCAGCTGTCGCTGTAAGCACATTTGTACGAAGTCCGATGATACCACGTGAAGGAATCTGGAACACCAAGTGGACACGGTCGCCCTTCTTCTCCATTGAGACCATCTCTCCCTTACGTACAGAAACCATCTCAATCACTTTACCACTAACTTCATCTGGAGTATTGATTGTCAACTCCTCGATTGGCTCACACTTCTTGCCGCCGATCTCTTTGAAGATAACCTGTGGCTGGCCGACCTGCAACTCGTATCCCTCACGTCGCATTGTCTCGATAAGTACCGACAAGTGAAGCACACCACGTCCGTATACTGTCCATACATCATCGTTCTCTGACTTCTTGACACGAAGAGCAAGATTGCGGTCTAGCTCCTTGATAAGACGGTCGTTGATATGACGAGATGTCACATATTTGCCATCCTTGCCAAAGAAAGGAGAGTCGTTGATTGTGAACACCATACTCATTGTTGGCTCGTCGATTGCGATTGGTGGAAGTGGCTCTGGATTCTCGAAATCACAGATTGAGTCGCCGATCTCGAAGTTTTCTACACCGATCACTGCTACGATCTCACCGCATTCAGCCTCGTATACTTTTGACTGAGAGAATCCTTCGAACACTCTCAACTCCTTAATTCTGTTCTTCTGGATAGAACCGTCTCTCTTGACAAGAGCGATGTCCTGCCCCTCACGGATCTTGCCTCTGTGAACACGTCCGATGGCGATACGACCTACGAAAGAAGAGTAGTCGAGAGATGTGATCAACATCTGAGTTGGACCCTCATTATAATTAGGCTCAGGGATATGCTCAATGATAGCGTCAAGCACTGGAGTGATATCGTCTACTCTTGGAGACTTCCAGTCGGTGCTCATCCAGTTGTTCTTTGCAGAACCATAGATGGTAGGGAAGTCTAGCTGCTCTTCAGTAGCGTCAAGATTGAACATAAGGTCGAACACCTCCTCCTGAACCTCTTCAGGGCGGCAGTTAGGCTTGTCAACCTTGTTGATGACTACGATAGGCTTCAAACCAATTTCGATAGCCTTCTGTAGCACAAAACGAGTCTGAGGCATAGGGCCTTCAAACGCGTCGACAAGAAGAAGCACACCATCAGCCATGTTGAGCACACGCTCCACCTCACCACCGAAGTCGGAGTGTCCCGGAGTATCGATGATATTAATCTTATATCCTTTGTAACGGATTGATACATTCTTAGATACAATCGTTATACCACGCTCTCTCTCAAGGTCATTGTTGTCCAAAATCAATTCAGTTGGTTTCTCGCGATCAGAGAAAAGCTGTCCTGCAAGGAGCATCTTGTCTACTAGTGTTGTCTTACCGTGGTCAACGTGGGCAATGATTGCCACATTTCTTATCTTTTGCATACTTAATTTATAAATTTGTCGCAAAATTAGTGTAAATGACATTTTTACGCAAACAAAATGCCGATTATTTATGTTATATAACAACAAAAATAGAAAATGCGTGTGTTTCTTGTCTCTTTGTTTATGTGAAAACAAAAATTATTAAGTACTTTTGTCCAAATTAACGAATTAACGAAAAAGATTAATATATCATTATGGATAAATTGAGTTATGCACTTGGCATGTCGATGGCTTCAAATATGAAGCAGAGCGGTTTGGATTGTATTAACGTTGATGATTTTGCAAGTGCAATCAAATCTGTTTTCAAAGGCGAAAAGATGCAGATGACACCTGAAGAGGCACAGACTGCGATTAATGAGTTTTTTGCAAAGCAGAAGACTGAGGTGATGTCGAAAAACAAGAAGGCTGGCGAAGAATTCTTGGCGAAAAATAAGTCTAACGAAGGTATAGTCACAACTGCGAGTGGACTTCAATATAAGGTGTTGGTTGCTGGTACGGGAGCAAAACCAAAGGCTACAGACACAGTCGATTGCCATTATGAGGGCCGTTTGATCGACGGTACTGTATTCGACAGCAGCTACAGACGCGGACAGTCGGCTCAGTTCCCTGTAAATGGAGTCATTCCAGGATGGGTTGAGGCATTGCAGTTGATGCCAGTCGGCTCAAAATGGCAGCTATACATCCCGTCTGAATTGGCTTACGGAGAATATGGCGCTGGAGAAACAATCGAGCCAAATTCTACATTGATCTTTGACGTGGAGTTGTTGGGCATTAAATAAATATATTATGAAAAAAATATTTTTGGCGATAATATCGTTGTCGCTTGCGATAGGAACCTCTTATGCGAGAGGAGCAAAAAAAGATGCAGGAGCGTTGGCTAATTCTATTGATTCAGTCAGCTATGCACTCGGTATTAATATAGGAATGAGTCTTCAGGAGCAGTTCAAGCAGCTTCCTGTCGATAACATTAATACTGCAGCTTTTTGCGAGGCGTTGAAATATACTCTTGACAAGGACACTGCGAATTTGAAGATCAAGGCTTCTGATGCCGGCACTGTGGTCATGACTGTGATGCAGAGAGCGGAGCAGGAAAAGGCAATGAAGGATCTTGCTGCCAATAAGATATGGCTTGCCAACAACAAGACAAAGCCAGGCGTAAAAGAGACAGCTTCTGGTTTGCAGTATCAGGTCATCACTGAGGGTACAGGAGAAAAGCCTAAGGCTACAGACAAGGTGACTGTCACTTATACAGGAACATTGACAGACGGAACAATCTTTGACAGTTCGGCGTCTCCGATTTCTTTTGAATTGAACAAGGTTATCCCTGGATGGACAGAAGGAATCCAGTTGATGCCGGTCGGAAGCAAGTATAAATTGTTCATTCCGTCGGAATTGGCATATGGCAATCGTGCGACAGGCAAAATCAAGCCAAACTCAATCTTGGTTTTTGATGTAGAGCTTCTTGGTATTGAGAAAGTGCAGGCCCGCAGTTCAGCCAAGTTCCAGTTCAAGCCTTATCAGCGTACAATGTAATAAAAGAAAGAAAAATAAAAACAATAATGAAAAAACAATTAATGACAGCAGTGTCAGTGTTGGCACTACTTGCGTCGACATCATGCCAGAAGCAGTCATCGATGTCGTCAAAGAATTTGAAGACAGATGTTGATTCTGTATCTTATGCACTTGGTATCAATGTTGGCGACGGATTGAAGCACGACTTGGAGAGATTCCCAGGTGATACAATCAACAAGGCAGCTCTAATCGCTGGTTTCACAGAGGCTATGAACGCTGCAGATGCTGAGAGTCTACCTATGTCTATAGATGATGCAAGAAATGTTATGCAGGAGTATGTCACTAAGGTACGTGATGTTCAGATTAAGAAGAACAGAGCTGAGGAGGAGACATTCTTGGAGGCAAACAAGTCGAAAGAGGGAGTTCAGGTTACAACATCTGGATTGCACTTTAAGTCTATAGTTGAGGGTAAAGGTAAGCAAGCTTCAGACTCTTCATTTGTGAAGGTAAACTATACAGGAAAGTTGATCGACGGTACTGTATTCGATAGCTCAATCGAGCGTGGTGAGCCAGCAATCTTCAATCTTAGAGGAGTTATCCCAGGATTCGCTGAGGGTATCAAGATGATGAAGGAAGGCGGAAAGGCAGAACTTGCAATTCCTGCACGTTTGGCTTACGGTGATGGAGAGGCAGGATCTATTCCTCCAGCATCGTGTATCACTTTTGAAGTTGAGCTAGTAGAGGTTGACCCAGAGTTGCCTAAGCGTCCGGGTATGCCTCGCAGATAAAAGAATCATTAAGATTTAAATATGGAGACGTGGATTTTTATTTGCGTCTCCTTTTTTATTGATTTAAAATTGGCAAAACAAAGAATGTGGATTTTTTATGATTATAAGATTTCACATGAAAAAATCGACCTTTTTTATGAAAAGTGTTTTTATTTTTGTGCTTTTTTTGCCTTAAGTATTCAAAAATAGTTAACTTTGCTTTCAAATAGAGTAATAATGAAGTATATGACAAAGTCACAGATTTATTCCATAAAGATAGCTGTATTATTGCTATTCTCGTTTTTCAATATCTCTTGTGGACGAATAGGCTCTACGAATGCAGAGGCGAAAGAATCAGAATCATTGACTTCAAGTGCGATGACTGAATACCGTGCCGCAGACATCATTAAGATGATTAAGAAGGGCAAACCTATTCAGTTGATGAATTGTATGATCTGGGATGATTTGGATTTCACCCAGTGTGGAGAACCAAGAATCACCTCAGGAATAGCTGTTGAGGTAGACGTGGAGGTGCCAATCTATTTCAACCATTGTTTGTTTATGGGCAGTGTGCTTGGAAAATCAAAGTTCAAGGACAAATTCTCATGTAGTGCAAACTTCCGTCGCTCTGTGACATTTTCAGATTGTGATTTCAGAGGTGAGGTTGATTTCACCAAGGTTATGGTGGCGGACAATTTAGATTTCAGCAAGTCTACTTTTGGAGAAAATGCGAAATTTGATTTGGTAGAGCTTCGTGGAGGTATCAACCGTTTCTATGAGATAACTGCAGAAAAGAATTTCTCGTTCACATCAAGCTACTCTAATGGTAACATATCTTTTATGGATGCCACATTCAAGGGTGACGCTAATTTCCATAAGTTGATATGCTCTGAGTTGATGATGAACAATACAACGTTTGAGGGTGACGCAATATTCTCCAACCAGACAATCCGTGGAGCCGCATTGTTCAACTATTCAAAGTTCAACCATGATTTTGATTTGTCTTATTCGAAATTCTTGGCTCCAGTTATTATGACACATGCGGAGATATTGGGTAAAATCATCCTTAATTATTGTGTGTTCAGTTCACCAAGCCGTTTTTCAAATGCATCAGCTAATGCTATAGACATGAACGAGGCTTTGTTCTTTTTTGCTCCTGATTTGTCTAATGTCAAGATAGAGAAAGTGGTGAACGGAGAAAGTGTCTATCGATTCGTATCAAGTGAAAAACATGTTTTCCGCTTGGCAGATAAAGACAAGGAGGAGGGTGATGATAAAGAAAATTCTTCAGACAGAATAGATATTCAAAAAGTTGAAAAATAAACATTATAGTATATAAGGTATGAATTTTGGAAATCTACGTGGCCGTGTAGGCAAACTGTTTGTCGGCGGTGCAATCGCTACAATGCCGTTTTCTATGACTTCATGTGATGAGGCTACAACTCAAGCTGTGGTTGATATACTAGCAACTTTGTTAGACAGTATGGGTTTACTTCTTAATGAAGAGGATGTGGATGATATACCAACAGATGATGTGGATAACGATGATACTGGTCTGCCATCATCTGTGGACTGGACAAAATATACTCCTGCTGTAGGAAACCAGGGTTCTTATGGAACATGTGTGGCTTGGGCTACAGGTTATGGTTTGAAAACAACACTCAACAATATTGATCATAATTACACAAGCTACAAGAATACGGCTTCTTATCAGACTTCTCCAATCGACCTTTGGCATCTGATGAGATCTAACTATAGCAGCTCCACTTCTACAAAATGTGGAGGTTCTAGTTTTGATCCTGCATTCAAGGTTATGATTGAAAAGGGTGTTGCTTCGATGAGTGCAAAACCGTTTACCGGTCAGAAAATGACTTGTGATGGAGTAACTTCTTCCGGAAATTCAGGCAACAAACTTGGTGCATACCGTTTGGTGGCATACACAAGAGAATTGTCTGGCAATGGATCTTATGGTATGAGTGTCGCTAATTTGAAGTCAAAATTGACTGAGGGACCTCTTGTCGTAGGAGCAAAACTAGGAGCGAATTTCATGCGTTGGAATAGTAGTGCAGTTATCACAAGTGATGATCCAGACTCATATAATGGTGGACATGCATATCATGCGATGATGATCGTAGGATATGATAATTCAAGAAAGGCTTTCCGTATTCAGAACTCATGGGGTACGTCAGAGTGGGGTGATAACGGATATATTTGGGTCGGTTACGAACACTTCATTAGTAATTTTGCATTTGGTGTTTGGTCTGCATCTAATGACACTAAGGCATATTCAAGCACGGCTGCCGCAACAAGAGGTATCACAGGAGTTGATTTGAAGCTTGTTGTCGTTGCAGATGAGGCTCTTGCTAATGGCAACCGAAAGTTGACTTATGATATTGTGAACAATGGTACAGGAAATGTAAACTTGAGTGATTGCAACGTCGTTTACACCCTATATAAGAAGAAACATTTCCATGAAAAGTCTTTCTTGGCTGACGTGAAAGTGGATGCAGTTCTTCCTGCAGGAGCTAAAGCTTCTTCAGTGTTGGGCAAGAAGTTGACTATTGAATATAAGTTGCCTTCTGTATTCAACAACGGTGAATTGACAGATGCTGAATGCTATATGTTCTTGGCTCTTGATCCAAAGAACGAGTCGGGTGATGATAATCTTGAAAACAATTTCGCTTTCATCACATCTTCAGATGCTAAACCTTTGAAGGTGTTCAACAACGAAATCACAAATGATGTCAAGATCCTTACTGCTGATTTGAGCAGCAAAATCACAAACGACTATACTGGTGTAGAGTTGATCGGCTATTTGGCTAAAGAGTTGAAATAATTAGATTTAATCTTTATAGGCAAGGTCGGGATTCTATCTCGACCTTGTTTTTTTACAATTAATCATTTCTGATGTCTATGTGATTGATGAATCCCATAGAACGGACACAAAAAAACAAAATGTCATCAAAAGATAAAATAAAGCATTTCTTTAATCAGTACGTGCTAATGATTGCAATGGCGCTTGGTATCACTGCATATCTGGTCTATCATAACCTGGATTTGCAGAGTACCACTCGTGATGCTGTTCGTGCCATTGTGGATTTTTTAATTCCGACGATGGTGCTTGTGATGCTTTATGTGACGTTCTGCAAGGTGAACCTGCGTCGGTTGAAATTCACCCGTTGGCATCTTATGCTTTTCATGTTTCAGGTGCTGTTGATGGCTTTGGTGACTTTGATTGCCTACTTTCTACAAAACACTAAGTTTGTGGTTTTGGCTGAAGCAGCATTTATCTGTGTCGCCAGCCCTACCGCTACTGGCAGTGTCGTTGTGTTGACACAACGGTGGGGAGGGAACAGTGAAACAACAACCACGTATACTCTTATTTCCAACGTCATTACGGCTCTTTTCGTGCCTGTGATGATACCTTTTATGTCTTTGCAGGATTATTCGCTTTACGACAGTTTTCTGATGATAGTAAGACGCGTCACACCTCTTTTGATAGTCCCGATGTTGATGGCTTTATTGACTCAGATCATCTTTCCTAAGGTGATTGATGTGGTGAAGACGTGGAAAGATCTGCCGTTATACCTTTGGGCGATTGCTATGTGTCTTGCAATATCCATGACTCTGCGTTATCTGATAACGAGCGAATTTGGCATACCGATTGAGATAGCGGTGGCTTTTGTCTCTATGGTTGTCTGTGCTGTTTTGTTTTATTCCGGAAAACGAATAGGAAGAGTTTATGGTGAACATATCGGTGCAGGGCAGGGGTTGGCTCAACGTAACACTGTATTTATCATTTGGCTCGGCTCCACTTTCCTTCATCCTTCATGTGCGATAGCCGGCGGATTTTATAGCCTGTGGCAAAACCTGTTCAACACTTGGCAGATGCGAAAGTTTGAACGAGAGGGAAAAATATAATTTGTATTTCATAAATGCGTAATTATTTGTAATGTGTGGGGAATCCATTCATCTGATTGATTATCCTCATGTAGAGACACACGGACGTGCGTGTAATAACAATGGTGTGAGATTTGCGTGTGTATGAACAGTATGCGTGGGATAAACGTATGGCATAATAAATAAATTTGTGTGCGTAATAAAATGAGATGCGTGTAAAAACTGAGACGTGTGTAATAAAAACTGAGACGTGTGTAATAAAAATGAGACGCACGACCGTGCGTCTCTACATATGGTTATTCTTTTGTGTCTTTTTCTTTGTTTTCTTCTTTTTTCTTTTCCTCACGTCTTTTTCCAAACATTTTTTTGAATGGAGAAATATATGTGCTGATCAGTTCTTCCGCATTGTCGTAGTCGTGACGGTAGAGCAGACCTACTCCTTGTGTCTGGGAATTGAACCGACGCAGATAGCTGTTGGATGAGCGGTTGAATGCTTTTCCTCTGAATCTTCCGTTTGGTGAGATTTTATACTCAATGTCAAAATCCACGACTCCACTGGTTGATGTCTGGGCATCGGTTTCAGATATTCCTTCACGGTATCCGAAGTTTCCGTTCAAAAGCAGACGGTCGTTGAGCAATCCTGTGGATAGTGCGACTTCAAATTCGGTTGTTCCTGAGGTTTGGTCTTCTGAATAAGGACGGTAGTTCAATCCCACATTCACGTCGTTATTGATTTTCGAAAGAAGTCCGCTGATTTCAGAAGAGAGCGCTGCAAAACCGACCGCTGACATGTTGGAAGAATTGTTTGTCACAAAGTCGCTTCTGTTGAATGTTCCGAATGCAAGAAGGCTGGCGACGTTTCTGTTCATTGCTTCGTCGGTGTTGATCACACTGCGTACTTTTCGCATCATGTCGTCGTCGATGTTTGGCATGTTGAGGTCGAATTTGACAACCGGACGTGAAATTGTGCCTGAGATATCCATCAGACAGTTGACTTGTGTCGTGGAGACATTGTCTTCAGCCAGTATATCCCCGACGTATGCGTTCAATGTATATTTGGCATTCACGTCAAGGATTGCAGCACTTGGATCTCCATTCCATCGGATTGTACTTCCGTCGAGCAAATCAAATTTTCTTGCGATGATACTTTGGATGGTAAACAGATAGTCGCCTTTTGTAATCTGATATTGTCCGAACAGTTTGAATAGATCATCCCTTCCGTCGTACGAGAACGACAGATTTCCGTTTCCTCTTGCTCGTATGACATCTCCTAGTTTCTGGTCGAGAATCAATGAGACTTGGGCATCAGGAGTGGCTTCAATATCAGCGTTGACATTCACAATGAGAGGGTCTTCTTCCTCCTCCTCGTGTATCTTTTGTATCTTCATCCTTCTAGCCCTGCGCATCTCCTGTGTCGTCATCTTTGTGTTTTTCTTGAATGTGATGAATCCTGCGTCATCCACACCTTTTGTTCCGTCGAGAGGCACTACAAATTTACTGTCTTTCTTTGTCTTTGCTTTGATGTCGATGTTCAGTTCATCTCCACTTCCGGAAACACCTACTTCTCCTCCGATGTATGCCTTTCCATAGAATAGCTCGTTGTTAGTCTCGTTTGTATTGAGTGCTAACAGGTGTTCAGAATCAACATTGACTGCGTATTTCCAGTGCAGGAACCCTTCATGGAGAATGAGCGCGGACAGCAGACCGTCGTTGCCTTCCTGGTCTTTTATTTTGATTCCGTCCATTCTGAAGGAATTCTGAGTCATCCACACTGTGTCTGTGAAGGTGTATTTGACATCTGTATAATCGATGTCAAAATCGAAGTCGCGCACCAATCCCATGCCCTCCAAACCGATGTTGTTGAAGTGTCCGAGAGCCAGGACGTGGGTGTTGAGCACACCTGTGTTGTTGCTCAAAATTCCGTCAAGATAGATGCGCAGGAATTTCATGTCAATGTCTCGAAGCCTGCCGTCGATGAACAATGAGTCTTCGTCAAAATAAACAGCACCGTCGATCTCGCTTTTCATGTGCGTCTCATATGCGGAAATAACGTTTGTTCCGAAAATCAGTGTGTTGTTCTTCTTGTCGTAGCCAAATTCAGCCTGCATGTCGCCGAACGGATAATTGTTCAGGTAGGCGTCATATAATCCAAGCCTTCCTTCGACGGTTGGGTTGCTGAAGAGTTTTGTCAGGTAGAAATCTCCGTCACCTATACCTCCGAATGTGATGAATTTGTTGTCGAGAATATTGCTGAAATGAGTCACGTCGAGATCGGTGAACCATATTCTCAGACTGTCGTCTTGCAAATCAGTCGTCCTGCCGAGAGCATGGAATTTTTGATACTTGTTCTCAATTTCAAATCGTTTCACGTCAAGCAGCTTCGGACGCAACTCGATTTCTCCTGCCCCGATGCTCCATACTGAATCTTTGATGACAATTTTTGACGGGATGATTGAGATGTCGGCCGACAATCCATCATTGGTGTATCCTTTCAATGCTGTTTTCATCGACAGATTTCCGCTGTATGTCACATTTTCTGAGTTGCTGAATGATAGGCGCAGGTCAAGATTGTCGTCTTTAGCGTTGGCGTTGACGCTGATATAGTATGGGTATCTGCGTTTGTCAGGGTCGGTATACGTTGTGCGGCACACAACTTTTAGATTGTCATGTGGGTTTTCGACCAAAAGCAAAGCGTCTTCCACAATATTTTCTTTGTAGATGAACAGTGGAGCCTCGAATCTCAGCTGGAATTTTTGTGTGTTGTCGTTGATGAATCCCTTCACTTTGCTCTTCTGTTGGATCACGACGGGAAGTTCGAAAATGTCGTTTATCGGCTCTGTATTTTCTATGGTAAAATTGAAAGTGAAGTCGTTGGCATTTTCAGATGCCTCTTTCCCCTCATCATACTTGCTGTCCATCTGTTTTAATGTAGGCAGATATGAATAGGTGATATGCTTCATGTTGTCTATCAGAGTCGCGAATGAATACTGCCCCTCCACATTTCCGTTGATGTAGTCGGATATTATATTGATTCGTTTTTTGCCCTCTTTTGATGCGACGGTGTTGAGAGTGAACAGATTCAGATACAGGTATCTGTCGCCACGTGTGCAGAGGAAGTTGTCGAGTGTCACCGAACCCGACAGGTCATCAAGAGTCTTTCCTGTGCAGTTTGTTGTTATGTCGAAGGAGACGGTGATTGGATCTTCCGACTCTATCCAGTTGAGCTTGTCGATATTCGCGTCTTTCACACTTGCTACGAAATTCATCACAGGCATGTCTTTGTGCTTCATGTTGACGCTTCCCTCAAATTCACAATTGATATTGTCGTCTTTCAGTGTGAAATTTCCTGTGTAGCTTCTGTCGTTAAGCTTTCCGTTGATGGTCACTCCCTGGTAGAGATAGTCTTTGAAGTATATGGTGTCGATTTTTCCGGCAAGCTCCATCTCAAACTTGTCTGCTTCGATTTTCTGGATGTCGACCTCTAGCTCAAAAGCTGTCTTGCCAAAACCACTCTCTTTTCCGAATAGTTTGGTGAGATTGAAGTTTCTTGCAGCTGTGGCACCTATGATGTTGAATTTCTCATATTTGTTGTCGTTGGCTTTGATGACAACATCAGTGGAGATTGTACCTCCGTCTGTGCTAAGATTTCCTTCTGTGTAAAGTTCCTTGAATTTTCCGTATACGATTCCAGAGAATTTTATCAAACCAAGTGAATCGGCTACAGGAGGAAGGTATACAGGACGGTCTATGATCAGTTGTCCTATTTTCTTTGCGTCAGACGCTGTCAACGTGATCGACTTGAAATCAGCGTCGATGCCTAGAGAATCAATATTGAAGAAATCTGTGAATTTGAAATCGGCGTCGAAAGTCATGGTCTCTCCCATATCCATCTGGATTGATTTCAGATTCATTTCACGTCTTGTCCCGCTTATGCTTCCGCTCAGGCGAATATCGTCTTTTGAATTTTTGAATGAATGGAAAAGAGAAGAGAAATCGGCAAGATGAATGTATGATGGCCTTAATGAAAGGTCTATTTTGCTATTTTCTAATCTGTGTAAGTTTTCACGTATTTTTGGAAGCGTGATCGACGCTTTAGCGAGTGCGAGTTGGCTGTTCTGTGTCTGAGTGACAAACTCGTCGAAATTGATTTCGTCGTCAGAAACTGTCACTGTGGTTGACAGATTGCTCAATTCAAGTCCGGAGCGTTCTTTGAAATGCAGACGGTGCAGACGGAATTCTTGTGAATTGGAGAACATAGATTCCTTGATAAACAAAGCTCCGTTGATATCGGTCAAAGCTATATTTTGCGGACAGAATACGCTGTCGACGGGAATGATCGCGTCATCGGTCACAAATTCCATCTTGCAATCGGTGAAAGCGAGCGATTCCAGATCGAAGTCCCAGTCGAGTGTGGTTGTGTCGTTTGGAGTCGTGAATGCGTCCACGAGGAAATCGTAGTTGTATTTCTGACGGTCTTTCAGATATTTTATCCTTGCGTCCGCTTCTGTGAACTGGATAGTTCTGAAACTGATACACGACTTTAGAAGAGGCAACACATTAAGTGTCACTTTTGCTCTGTCGACGTAAAGCAAAGTGTCTTTCTCTTCGTCTGATATGTAGAACTGATTTATTATGAATGCGTTAGGAAAATTCCAGTCGATTCTGTCAAGATAAACATCGGCTCCGGTGCGAGCCTCTATTTCTTTCGTTACTTTGCGTACAACCTTACTTTGTAGTTGCTCATTTTGCAATACAAAATACGCCGCAGTGAATAGTGTGAAAACAAGTGCGGCAAGAATAAGCACTATGTAAGTAAGTTTTTTTATCTTTGTATAAATTTTGCAGTCATTGAATAATGCTACAAAGTTAGTGATAAATAAAAAGATTTGAAAATGTCAATAAACATTTTAGCGATAGAATCTTCGTGCGACGACACTTCTGCTGCCGTTTTGCAGGACAATATCCTTTTGTCCAATGTGATTGCGAGTCAAAAAGTGCATGAAAGTTATGGTGGTGTGGTGCCTGAGTTGGCATCGCGAGCTCACCAGCAGAACATTGTGCCGGTGGTGAGTGAGGCAATCAAACGCTCAGGATTGAAGAAGGAAGACCTTCATGCTGTGGCATACACGCGTGGTCCGGGGCTGATGGGTAGCCTTATGGTCGGCACCTCGTTTGCGAAGGGATTCTCTCTATCGTTGGGAATTCCGTTGATAGATGTCAATCATCTTCAGGCTCACATTTTAGCCCATTTCATCGAGGAAAAAGATGTTGAACACAAATGCCCGCCTTTCCCTTTCCTATGTCTGCTTGTGTCGGGAGGAAACTCTCAGATTGTGTTGGTGGAAAACTACAACAAGATGAATATCATCGGTCAGACAATCGACGATGCGGCTGGTGAGGCGTTCGACAAATGCGCTAAAGTGATGGGGCTTCCTTACCCTGGTGGTCCAGTGGTGGATAAGTTGGCTAAGGAGGGTAATCCGGAGGCTTTCAAGTTTTGCAAACCTCATATCCCTGGTTTGGATTACAGTTTCAGTGGTTTGAAGACATCTTTTCTATACACATTGCGTGACGAAATTGCCAAGAATGAGAATTTTGTGGCCGAGAATGTCAATGATTTGTGCGCCTCGTTGCAGACAACTGTGGTGGAAATATTGATGGACAAACTTCGTAAGGCGGTCAAGCAGACAGGAATCAACCACGTCGCTGTGGCTGGTGGTGTGTCGGCAAACTCAGCGTTGAGAGCCGCATTCGAGGATCACGCCCGTCGCTACAAATGGAATATCTATATTCCTAAATTCGGATATACTACGGATAATGCCGCTATGGTCGGCATCACTGGATATTTCAAATACAAAGATGGAGATTTCAGTGATGTGTCGCTACCTCCATTTGCAAAAGTGACAATTTGATTATTAATAGAATAGTAGAGACGGAGTGTACTCCGTCTCTTTTTATACGGTGTGTGCGCCGCTCTTTTTATACGGTGTGCACTCTGTCTCTTTTATGTTGAAATATAATGAAGAAAGTTAGAAGTCCTTGGCTTGGTCAGGAAGGATATGATTGCATCGCTTGTTCCCCGACAAATCCCATCGGATTGAAGATGGAGTTTTACGTAGATGGAGAAGAGATGATCGGAATATGGAAGAGTAAACCACATTACGACGGATGGTGTGGAGTGGTGCATGGTGGTATCCAGTCGCTGATGCTTGACGAGGTTGGTGCATGGTGGGTTCACTACTTCAAACAGTCTGCAACTGTGACTGCCAGATTGGAGGTGAAGTTCATTAAAAGTGTGAAATCATCTTGGCCGGAAATTAAAGTTAAGGCTACAAAAGTCAAAGACTTACGCAAGTTTGTGACTCTACATATTGAACTTTTGTCTCCAGAAGGAGAAGTTTGTGGATCAGCAGAAGGAACATACTATATCGTGCCAAAAGAAGAGTCAGAAAAAGACTACGGCTTCTACGGATGCTTCTTGGAGGAAGATTGCAAATAAGGTCACGGTTACGAGACAAAACTGTATCATCTTCCACCGTTTGCGAAAGTGACAATTTGATTAAATTAGAAATAAATGCGGAATGCTAAATTATAGTGTTCTGCATTTTTTATTTAGCAAATGAATTTGTTGGGTATGATAGTGCTGTCTTATAAATAATGTACGTTGTAATTAATTGTGTTTTTTTTGTTAAAATATAAACTGTTGTTCTGTTTTTTTTGTATTTTTGCCAAAAAATGATAGACTTTTGTTTGTTATGTTTCGTGCTTTTAATTTTATGAGGATGGCAATGATTGTCATCATTTGTTTTCCATATTGTTTTTTGTACGCTGAAAGTGTTGATTTAATTGATGCTCTTAGTGTGGCAAAAAAATTTTATGAAGTATTCTTTTAAAAAAGATAAAATAGAAAATTTTGTGACATTTAACTCTGATTCTACCGTTACTATGTATGCATTCAATTTTGAATCAGGAGGTTTTGTTTTGGTTTCAGCAAGTGATAATTCAGATCCTATTCTTGCATATTCTAATAGAGGGTATTTTCAATCAAAAGATAGTATAGTCAACGATGGATTACTATGTTTTTTAGATGATTGTGAAACCGTAATTTTGGGAAGAGAGAAAAAGTCAGAGTCTGGATTACGAAGTGAAACTGAATTTTCTGAATCCAAAGCAAAATGGCAGGATTTGAGTGATACCTATGTTCCTTCTTATGGGGCTACTTCTGGTATTGAAATTGCAGGAGTTCCTAACTTATTGTATGATTCACTTCGAGGAGGTGCTGTTAGATGGAATCAATATGGTTGTGAAGGAGAAATTTATTCTTATGATAAAAACGGCACATTGAGCGTTTCTAATAACCCTAACAAAATATCATATAATGCCAAGATGCCTTCAATTGAAGGAGGTTGTGAACATGCTATTGCTGGCTGTGGTTCTATTGCTTTAGCGCAGGTGTTATGGAAATGGAAATACCCAGAGTCTGTGACATTCTCATATAAAGGAGAGGAGTATAATAGTATATATAAGTGGGATTCTATGCCATTTCGACTAAATGTTGAATCTTCAATGGAAAACATGAATCAAATTTCAACTTTAATAAGAGATTGTTCATTTATGTTGGGTACTAATCTAGGATGTACATCCTCTATATCAAGTATAAAAAATATAGAAAGATATTTAGTAGGTAATGATTTAATTAGGTATAACTGTTATGGTGAAATATGCACAGAGGAGTTCAGTGGAAGAAGCTTGGATCATTTTACATATTCTGTTTCTGAATGGACAGAAATATTAGTCTCTGAATTAATAGCAGGAAGACCTGTTATAACATCCTCAACAGTTGAATTCTCAACTGGAGGACATTCAACACATATTTATGTCATAACTGGATTTGAAAAACGTGCAGAGACTCCTTTTTTTCGAACTAATTTTGGATGGGGAGGGGAATGTGACGATGTACTATATAATTTAGATTTTTCAGAGACTGCTACACTGTTTTCTGAAATGTTACTTCAATCAGGAAATAAAAGAGCAATAATTGGATTGTCTCCAAAAAGAGAAGATGAGAATGGATTACATTCGATATATGGACGTTGCCAACAGGCAACAATTAGTGAATCTGGAATAGGAAAGCTATCTTTTTATGTAGAAAATGCAAATTCTTATCTTTTAACAATAAAATATAAAGGAAAAGAAAAGATTTATTATTCTACAGACAAATTTTATTATGAAGATAGAGACTTTATTATAAAGAAACGAATTGATAATATCTTTAGAAATGGATCTATTGAACTTTGGTATAGTAGTGATGCTTCTTTAGAAAATGAGATAGAGACAGAATCAGGAAAAGCTTTTGTTCCTACAACTTATGAATTGACTTTATTCAACAATTGTGGAGAAATAGTGACATATAAAGGAGTCTTTGAGAAAGACCCATTGACATCAAATCAAATTATGGAGGATGATGTAGATATTAGCATTTCCCCTAATCCTTCTTGTGGTAAATTTACAGTGGTGGCAAACTCTGAAATAAATTCTTTGGTTATAACAAACACAAATGGAACAGGGGTGTATGAACTTACGGGAAAAAAATCTTTGCGATTGGATTTAGATTTATCGTATTTTCCATCTGGTGTTTATTCAATAACCATAAATACAAGTGAAAAACAAATTGTCAAACAAATAATTTTGAAATGATGATAAGAAAAAACTTTTTTTTATTATTGCTCTTGCTGTTGACTTGTGTAAATGTCACTGCTTTTGAAAGTGAAAATTCAGCAATAAATTTTGCATGGGATTATGCAAAAAAAAATATTGAATCAATAGATGGCTACAATGTTGGTATATTGATGTCTGAAATTGATACTATTATTAATATGGAAACGATCATTTTGCCTCCTAAAGAACCTTTTGTGGTATATGATACTATATTGGTGCCTCCAGGTTATTATGTGATTGGCATAGAATCGAGGGAAATGTTTTCTGGAGGTTGTAATCCTTATACTCTACTTTATGCTTCAAAAGAAGATTCTACATATATTACAATAGATGCCTGCGGAGATTTTATGAACATCTATAATTGTCAAAAGCCTTTTGAAAATATGTTTACAAGGCAAACAGCTATTGATACATTGATCGCAAATTTGTCCGATTTTGTTGGTGATTCCAATTGTATAATGTATATGAAAAAAGAAGAAACAGATTCTTTATTTGCTCCACTTTGGAATTTTTTAATAGAATCAAAGTCAGATACGTTTCTTATATCTTATATAAAGGATATATATTTTGATGACAAACCTCACTATATAATAGAGCAAAACAAACAATATGATATTAATGATTATGAAAAGGTCTATTTTCGTCAGAATGGTGGAATTGATAATTTAGGGTCACGAGAAAAAAATGTGGCATATCCGAATCCAACGTCTGAAATAGTAAGAATTGATTTGGATAATTGTTCAGCTTGTTTGTGTACCATGGATGGTTGTGAACTAAAATGTGTTGATTCAAATCAATTGTTGATTTCTGAATTTCCGTCAGGACTATATCTTTTAAAAGTGATGAGGAATGACCTCATTTATTATGAAAAATTGATAGTGCGCAAATAAATGCTGAATTAAATTAGAAATTATAAATGTAAGATACTGAATTATAGTATTTGCATTTTGTTCTGCATTTTTTATTTAGCATTCAGCATTTAGCATTTAATATTTCACCAGCTCTTTGATTATCTGGTTGATCTCTCCTTTTGAGATATATCCGACGCTTAAATATGGTTCACCTTCTTTAGGAATGAACATAAGAGTCGGTACAGAGCTGATATTGAATGCCATTGCAAGACGTTCCTCTTTTTCTGTGTCGACTTTATAGAAGTCTACTTGTCCTTTATATTTGTCTGACAATTCCAATAGACTTGGAGCGAGTTTTTTGCATGGTGCGCACCATGTGGCATAGAAATCAATTACGACAGGACGACCTGATTTGTTGCTCCATGTCTGAGTCGAATCGTGTTCGAAATCATAAATGTTGTCGAGGAATTCTTTATATGAGATGGATGGTAATTCCGTATCTTTATTAATCTCTTCTTTGAATGATTTCACGCGTGCGAGAGTCTCAACACCATCTTTTGGGGTGCAGCAAGCAAGGGAAAGCAATGCGATTATTGAGCGAAATATATTTTTCATTTTGCAAACTTTTTAGTTTTCAATTTAGGACAATCATAGAACGAGAATTCAGCCTCAGATTCTACATTTGTTCCAATTATCTCTATCAGTGAATGGCAGCTCATAAAAGTGCCGTCTTCAATTTTCTTTATTCCGTTTGGAAGAATGACACGTTCGAGTTTCTCACAGCCTGAAAAAGCGGCCTCGCCGATTGATTGTAGCGACGGGAGGTTTTGCAAATTTATGGTTGTCAGATTTTTACAGCCGTCAAACGCGTTCACTCCTATTTCTTTCAATGTTGTTGGCAGTGTGATGCTTGATAACTTTTTGCACTCTGAAAATGCGCCATACGCAATGGCATTCATTGCCCCGTTCAACGATAATTCAGTCATGTCCTCACAACCGTGGAATGTCATTTTGGGAAGAGTGTCGAGGTTGGCTTCTACGACGACTGATTTCAGTGAACTGCATCCGTTGAACACGTATTCGCCAAGTGAATCCACAAACGACGGGATGACCAGCGTCTCCAATCCGCTACGGTCGAAAGCATGGTCGCCTATTGATAGCTTATTGTTGCCAGACTCAAAATCCACGGATTTCAGGGCAAGGTTTTCTCCAAATGCCCATGATCCGATATGACGGACACTCTTTGGAATATATATAGTCTGCAAAGATCTGCAAGCGATGAAAGCATCATGTTCGATTGATTTTAATGAAGATGGTAGTGTCACCGATTCAAGTGATGCACAGAAGAAGAAACAGTGGTGAGGAATGACATCAACGCCATCAGGTATGACTATGGATTTCAGTTTGCTGCATTCAGCAAATGCTGTCGGACCGATAATTTTTAGTTTAGATGGCAATTTCACCGTCTCCATCTTGCCACATTTAGCGAATGCCTGTTTGGCAATTTTAGTGACTGCATAGTATTTGCCTCCATTCTCCACACTGTCTGGAATCACTACTGCTTTCGACAGCGATTTCTCAGCAGACAGAAGCGTAGCCTCTCCCGTCGTCTCATCAAAAGAGAATGAGAAAGGCGACGCGAATGCGAATATGTTATTCAGCAAAATGGATAATGTCAGAATAATAATTTTTTTCATTTGAGAATCAGAGCAATGATATTTTATCAATTTTCTGCAAACAATTGGCAAGATAGAAATTATATTTTAGATATGCAAGTAAGCAAAATCCATTTTTCAATATTCATACTTATGTGAGACTTTTACATTGTTTGCGAATTGATTTCACATGAATGTAATATATTGCAATCTGTTTTCCTGTATTTTTGCAACATGTGATTCTAAAAATTTAATTATATATGAAAAAAACTTTAAGTACAGTTTTGGGATTATTGTTTTGTGTTTGTGGTTATGCCATTAATGGAGATGGCAGTGCAGGCAATCCTTATCAGATAGGAAATGTAGATGAACTTTATGAGTTTGCGTCTATTGTCAATGAAGGATCTGTTGACGCAAATGGTGTTTTGACTGCGGATATTGTTGTCAATAATCTTCAGCCGGAATTGTTTGACGGAAATTATGAAGGTGTTAAACTTTGGAATCCAATATGTGGCAAATTATTAGAGAAGTATGATGGTCTCTTCGATGGAAAGGGCCATTCCATTTCAGGTCTTGTTGTCAGCCCAAACAATGATTTGTATAGTTTTGGATTTTTCGGAACTTGTTCGGAAAAGTCTATAGTTAAAAACTTGATAATCAAAGATTCGTATTTCTCCGCGAACAATGATATTGGAGTTATTTGTGGTTGCAACCATGGAACTATAGAGAATTGTGAATCATATAATTCCATTGTAGATGGACTTAATAATTCTTACAGTACTCCATATAGAGGTGGTATCAGTGGAGCGAATTTTAACAAAATCCGACAATGCTACAGTACAGCGACTATAAAGTCACCTGAAGAAGGCATTGGTGGAATTGCCGGATATAATTCTGGCTCAATTGCTGAATGTGGATTTAGTGGTGTTTTGGTTGCAAAAACAGCTAAGACTTCTGCAGGAGGAATTTCTTTTTTCAATACGGGAGTTATAGAAAACTGTTACAGCGCGGGATCGTTTGAAGGTGATTTCAAGGATGTCTGTGGAATAACAACAGTCTCTTTTGTAAAGAATTGTTATTATGATTCAACCAAATGCCATCAGACTCAAAAATTCAGTGTGCCCAAACCGTACAATACAAAAGATTTCACTTCTGGCAAAATATGTTTCTTGCTGAATTCCAATTCTACAGGTGGATCTGTTGTATGGCATCAGGATTTGTCAAAAGATACTCTCCCTATGTTTGTTGGCAAAGATGTGTATCAATCAAGCCCTTGTGTTGGCTTCTATTCTAATGAGAAAGATTCTTTGGAACACGATCATGAAATGGAAAACAATGTGTGCGTACATTGTGATTATCATGTCCATAAATATCAGAATTTGACATGTGAAATATGTGGAAAAGACCAACGTCTGGATGAAGACGGAACGTTCCTTATCTACACTGCAGATGATCTTTACGATTTTGCAAACCAGGTAAATGAGTGGCAGAATCTTACACTTAATGCGAAATTGATGAATGATATAGTTGTGAACGACGTGGATTTGTCAAATACGGATTCAATTGCAGATACATTGAGAATGTGGATACCGATAGGTGCTGAAAGTTTGGGTGTATACAATGCTTGTTTCGATGGAAACGGATACTCAATAAGCGGTATATTCTGTAAAAGTAGTGATTATTATTATCTTGGTTTATTTGCAGAGAACGGATCTTATAGCACTATAAAAAACTTAAGGATTGTCAATTCTCATTTTGAAAATGAGGATGTCTATGGCAATGCAGGTAGCATAACTGCAAATAATAATGGCGTTGTTATAAATTGTGAAAACTATGCGACGGTTAAAGGTAAAAAGGATGTAGGCGGAATTTGTGGAGAAAACAGACTGGCCACTATATATGGATGTGTAAATCACGGTGTCATAATGACAATGTCGGCTAGGGGAGAAGCGGGGGGAATCACTGCTCATAATTACCAGGGACTGATAGAACGCTGTGGAAATGAGGGTTCTGTAACAGGATCTGTTGCTGGAGGTATTACGGGAACATCCGGAAAAGACAAAGGTGATGGCCCTGTAAGTTATCCTCAAATTAATTACTGTTATAATGTTGGTGAGATTACAGGAAAAACCCATGCTGGAGGTTTGGCTGGTGATGATTTCTACAAAATAAGCCACTTTTTAATGCAGGAAAAGTGAGTGGAGAACAATACTATGGGTCAATTTCTGGAGGAAAGTTTGAGTCATATCTTCCTGATCCAGACAGTGTGGAAGTGACCAAATGTTTCGTTTTAGTTGGGTGCGACAGCGTTTTGAATGGCGTCGAAGAGACTTCTATTCCAGAACCATACGACATTACGGTCGTGGATTCTGCAACATTTGCAAGTGGAGCTGTGGCTTTCTTGTTAAATGAAGGAACAACAGACGGCACACAACCGTTTTATCAGACAATTGAGGAAAGAAAACATGCTCTGAGAGCTATGGTTTCGCCTACAGACAATTTGGATTGCTTCCCAGTGCTGGACTCTCTACATGGCACGGTATATTATAATGAAGAGATTTCTGTTTATTATAACTATGAAATGGAACCGACAGGCTTCCAGATTGTCGATTCTGACAATTCCAATGCTGTGTATGTGTTTGGCAATCGTGTTGTGGTACCAGAGATAAAAGATAAACTTATGGTCTACAGTATTGATGGCAAGATTGTCCGTTTTATGCCGGTGAAGACAAATGCACAAAACACAGAATTTGTTCTTAATAAAGGCATTTACATGATTGTTGTTGATGGAAAAACGTTCAAGGTAAATATCGCTAAGTAAATACTATATGTCAAATGAAAAATAAGGATGCTGCATGAAAATAATGCAACATCCTTATTTTTTTGGATCATAGATTAAAATACCTATTCAATAATCTTGTGATTAATCTTCGGTTTCTAAAATCTAGATTTAAAAACCACCATAATCTTTATATAGGTCGGAATAATCTCTGTTCAAGTATTTGCAGAATTGCTCTTTTGTCAAAGCTTCTGCCATTTCAAATTCTTCTTCGTCTATAGGTGCATAAACGACTGTGCCATCAATTTTGAGATCTGGATTCTCTTTCTTTCCATTTTCGTAAGCGGCTTTCGCTAATGTTTCATTTTGATAATTGATGTAAGAGGTAGCACTCTCTATTTTGTCGCCAGAAAAATGAAAAACAGTAATTTCGTTTCCTAGCACATATACTACATCGTCACCGTCGATCGAGGCCCCGCTTTTGCCTTCGTATTTCTTAACAATAGAAGATGAATTTGAAGATGATCCCTTGTCGTCATCGTCGTCATCGCCACAAGAGGCGAATGAGATTGCTCCCAATGCCAACATAGTCCATGAGAGCAGCATTAATAAATGTTTTTTCATATTGTAACTTAAATTAATATTAAACTCCTTGCAAATATATCATAATAATGTATCGGTTAAATGATAAATTCGGTAGATTTGATCAGCGTTTAACAATAATTAAGATTCAGAGCATTTCTGCCCTGAATCCTAATTATTCAAACAAATCTTATTTCTTTGTGATTTTAGCCACAGCGTCCATAATCTCCTTTGCTACTTTTTCTGCCTCAGCCTCTGTAGCTGCCTCTGAATAGATACGGATGATTGGCTCTGTGTTGGATTTTCTCAAGTGAACCCAGCTGTCTGCGAAGTCGATCTTTACTCCGTCGATATCGTTGACCTCCTCGTTCTTATATGCCTCCTTGATAGAAGCAAGCACTTTGTCGACGTTGATGTCTGGAGTAAGCTGGATCTTGTTCTTTGAGATGAAATATAGCGGGTATTCCTTCTTCAACTCGCTTACCTTGATTCCTTTGTTGGCAAGGTGAGTCAAGAACAATGCGATACCTACCAATGCGTCTCTTCCGTAGTGGCTTTCTGGATAGATCACACCTCCGTTGCCCTCACCTCCGATGACTGCGTTTGTAGCCTTCATCTTAGTTGTCACGTTGACCTCTCCTACAGCTGCTGCGTTGTAGACTCCGCCACGACGCTTTGTCACGTCACGTAGAGCACGTGTAGAGCTTAGGTTGGAAACTGTATTTCCTGGAGTTTTGCTCAATACGTAGTCGGCTACGGATACCAAAGTGTACTCTTCACCGAACATGTCGCCGTTCTCTGTGATGATTGCCAAACGGTCAACATCAGGGTCGACAACAAATCCAACATCAACCTTCTCCTTCTTGCAAAGATCAGCAATGTCTGTCAAGTTTGCAGGAATTGGCTCTGGGTTGTGAGCGAAATGTCCTGTGGCCTCACAGTTCAAACACTTTACGTTCTTCACACCAAGACGCTCAAGAAGCTTTGGCAGAACATTTCCTCCGACTGAGTTGACGCAGTCGATAGCGACAGTGAAGTTGGCTTTCTTGATTGCCTCTACGTCTACAAGCTTCAATGCCAATACCTTATCGATATGGATGTCATCATAATTGTTCACATATTTCACCTGTCCAAGATTGTCGACCTCAGCGAATGTGTATTCGTCGTTGTCTGCCATCTTCAACACTTCCTTTCCGTCTGCGTCAGAAAGGAACTCTCCTCTTTCGTTAAGAAGCTTCAATGCGTTCCACTGCTTAGGATTATGGCTTGCGGTAAGGATGATGCCACCGTCTGCTTTCTCATTTACAACTGCGATTTCAGTAGTAGGAGTAGAAGCCAGTCCGATATTCACTACATTCACTCCAAGACCGACAAGTGTGCCAGTCACGATTGAGTCTACCATAGGTCCGGAAATTCTCGCGTCGCGGCCTACAACGATTGTCGCCGTCTTCTTTCCGTTTCTCTTGGCAATCCATGTGCCGAATGCTGCTGTGAATTTTACTACGTCAAGTGGTGTTAGGTTATCTCCTGTGCCTCCACCAATAGTTCCTCTGATTCCAGAAATCGATTTTATCAGTGTCATATCTTATTTATTAATTTTTTTCATTCAATCAATATTAAAGCAAAGTTATAACAAATTTTTAGTGATAAAAAGGATATATTTGCAAAACCTTTGCAGAAAAGGCTAAAAACATATGAAAAAAGCATATTTATTAGTAATAACAATATTTTTGATCTTATTTTCCGCCTGTTCGCCCGTGAAGTATGTGGCGGACGGAGATTTTTTGCTCGACGACGTGAAGTTGGACGTCAGGAATTCACAGTTGAAGGAGAACGACGCGAAGTCGTATATCCGTCAGCAGCCGAATTTGAAAATCTTCGGTCTTTTCCGAGCGCACCTCCGTCTATATAGTCTTTCCAGAAAAGATTCAATTAAGCGTAACGGTCGGGTAAGACATTTGGGACGAGCTCTTCGTAAAATGGGCGAGCCGCCAGTGATTTACAACTCGATGATGCGTATACAATCCGAGCGTCAGTTGGAGAAATATTACAGAGCCAAAGGCTTTATGAATGCTAAGGTTTCTTCCGACGTGGAGTTCAAGAAAAAACGTGCTGTTGTGACTTATCATGTCGACGAGGGGGTGTCTTTCCGAATTGAGAATATTGATTTCGATTATCGTGGAGATACCGCGATCCAAAAGATTGTTGAGACAGATAGATTTTATGAGTCGAAACTGAAGACGGGAATGCTTTTCGACAGCGATGAACTTGATGCGGAGCGCAATAATATGTCGAGCCTGTTGCGTCGACACGGATATTTTTATTTCACAAAGGATTACATCACTTACACGGCTGATACCACTGTCGGCGACCACAAGGTGGATATTACGCTGGAACTCAAACCGTTCAGCAAGACGCGTTCGGATGGAAGCAGAGTGGATGTGCCGCACACGAAATATAAGATTGGTGACATTTCCGTCGTGACTCTCGACAAACCGAATGTGTCGTATACTGAGGTGCTGGCTTATGACAGTGCCAGAACAGAAGAGGGTATTTTGATGAAGTATCTTCATAAACCGTTTCTTCGCTCCTCTGTGATTGAAGACAATGTCATGTTTAGCAAAGGGGAACTCTATAATTCCATGCGTTCAGATTTTACTTTGTCTAAGTTCAATTCTCTTGGTGTGGTGCGAGCCGCTTATATCAACTTCAACGACAAACATAACGATGCCAATGAGGTGGATTGCCAAATCACACTTTCTCCGACAAAGATGAAATCTATATCTGCCAATGTGGAGGCAACTACCACATCCGGCGACTTTGGTTTTGGCGGCACATTGGGATGGAGTCATCATAATATTTTCCATGGATCTGAGTGTCTGACATTCAAAATAAGTTATTCTCAGGAAGCAATCAGTGGAATGGACATCACTGATGACAAAATTCGTGATTATGGAGCCAGTGTAACACTTGCCATTCCTCGTGTTTTATTTCCGTTCTTGACTCGTGATTTCAAGCGCCGTATAAATGCGAATACAGAACTTCATGCGGCTTTCAGTGTACAGCAGATGGGATATAGGCGAGACCAACTAAGCCTTGGATGGAAGTATAAATGGCAACGTCGTCGCTTCTATAATTTTGAGATCGACTTCCTCGACTATAATCTTGTGAAAATGGAAGATGCAGACGCTTTTCGTGACAAGTATTTCAACGAACATACGAATCCGATTCTGCTCTACAACTATACAGACCACCAGATTCTATGCACGGGATTCACGTATACGTTCGATAATATGTCGAGCAAGAGATTGCTGAACAAGAAATTATTTAAGGCAAGCTTTGAGACAGGAGGAAATACATTTCAGCTTTTCAGTCATATTTGCAAATTCGATACGGATGAATTTAGTGGCAAGAATATGATTTTTGAAGTCCCATATTCTCAATATGTGAAGACGGAATTGGAATATGCTTTCAACCAGTATATCAACGAGAAGTGTAGGATAGTCTACCATGCGAAAGCAGGTGTCGCTGTGCCGTATGGAAATTCAGACGGAGTGCCGTTTGAAAAACGATTCTATGGTGGTGGAGCGAGTGGCGTGAGAGGTTGGGCGGTTCGTACACTTGGTCCCGGTAAATTTCCGTCTACTAACGACTATCTCGCTCAGACGGGAGATATTAATCTTTTGTTGAATTTGGAGTATCGCATCAAGTTGTTCTGGAAACTTGAACTTGCCACATTTGTCGATGCAGGAAATGTTTGGACTTTATATAAAGATAAAAACGAAGATCAGCAAGGTGGAGAATTCTTTATAAACGAATTCTATAAGCAGATTGCGTTGGCAGGAGGTGCCGGGTTGAGAATAGATTTCTCTTACTTCTTGATCCGTTTCGACCTCGGTCTGAAATTCCACGATCCATCTCGAATTGATAAGGGCACACAGTGGCGTACGGCACATGGCATGAATTGGAACGACGATTTTTCATTCCATTTCGCTGTAGGATACCCTTTTTAAATGCAAAATGCAAAATGCAAAATGCTGAATTGCTGAATTGCTGAAATGGCTCTCGTTCAAAACATAAAAAAATAGAATCGTAAGGGATGGTTTCAAATCCTCCCGTTGAATATAGAATTATGCAAAAAGTAAATAAGACAATGGAACTCCGAGATAGGGTTCGTAAGGTGAAAGAGATGCTTCGTCTGTCGATGGATGGAAGCACAGCAGCTAGATTGCGTCATTTGGGCTATAAACTGACGTTTGGTGTGACTTATCCTCGCCTGAGGGAGTTGACAGCGGAGATAGAGCCGGATGCAGAACTTGCTGAAAATCTGTGGGGATTGCGTCAGAGAGAGACTATGCTTATTGCCACAATCATTATGCCGACGGAATGTTTCACTCGTGAGGTGGCAGACAAGTGGGTGTCGGAAGCCTTCAATGAGGAAATTGCGGAATACTTGTCGAGAAATCTTTTGATCAGACTTGATTATGCGGGAGATATTGTGAAAAATCTTGCAGATGCGACGGAATGGCAGAAGATGCTGATTGGATACTCTCTTCATTCCCGTCTGCTTATGAAAGATATTGCAGACGACGAGATGATCGACAGATATTTGTCGAAATCCGTGGATGATATTCATAAAACGGATAAGAGGGCATTGTCTGCGATCGCCTTCTTCTTGAAGCAGGTGGCACGACGTGAATCTTATCTTGACAGAGTGAAATCAATAGTCGCCCAGCTTAAGGCATCAGAGTCGATTCAGGCAAAATGGGTGGCGGAAGAGGTGAATACGTATATTGAGTATAGCCTGTGAATTAATTCATAATTCATAATGCGTAATTCATAATTATTGGGGGTAATCCACACATTTGGTTGACCTGTCCTCTCGTAGAGACGCACGGACGTGGGTGTCTGGATCAATTCGTAATTCGTAATGCATAATTCATAATTATTGGGGGGTAATCCACACATTTGGTTGACCTGCCCTCTCGTAGAGACGCACGGATGTGCGTGTCTGGATCAATTCGTAATTCATAATGCATAATTCATAATTATTTGGGTAATCCACACATTTGGTTGACCTGTCCTCTCGTAGAGACGCACGGACGTGCGTGTCTGGATCAATTCATAATTCATAATGCATAATTCATAATTATTTGGGGGTAATCCACACATTTGGTTGACCTGCCCTCTCGTAGAGACGCACGGATGTGCGTGTCTGGATCAATTCGTAATTCATAATGCATAATTCATAATTATTTGGGTAATCCACACATTTGGTTGACCTGTCCTCTCGTAGAGACGCACGGACGTGCGTGTCTGGATCAATTCGTAATTCATAATGCATAATTCATAATTATTTGGGTAATCCACACATTTGGTTGACCTGTCCTCTCGTAGAGACGCACGGACGTGCGTGTAATAGAAGAGACGTCGTATTACGCGTCTGCAACATTATGGTATATTTTCAATCATATAAAACAAAAATAGGCGGAAAGATTTCTTTCCGCCTATTCTATTTATTTGAAAATCAGATTAGTCTTCATTCTTGCAACATCCAGCGATGCAGTTCCAAACTACTGCTGCAAGTGCTGCACCAGCGAATGGTCCTACGATGAATGCCCATAGCTGAGACAATGCATCTCCTCCCTCAAATACAGCAGGAGCGATTGAACGTGCTGGGTTGACTGATGTTCCTGTGTAGTGGATTCCTACCAAGTGAACAAGGATTAGTGACAAACCGATGGCAAGTCCTGCGAAATTGCCGGCTCCCTTCTTTGAGTCTGTTGTGCCAAGCACTACAAGTACGAATACGAATGTCAAAATGGTCTCTACAATACATGCTGCAACTGGTCCGTTTGCACAAGAGTTGGCTCCTGTCTGTGTGCCTGCCGCACCTACCTGGCTAACCAACAATGCCAATAAACCGCTTCCGATGAATGCTCCAATTACCTGGAACACCATGTACATACCAGCGTCTTTTGGAGAAATACGCTTTGAAATCAGGCATCCAAGAGTGATTGCTGGGTTGATATGACAACCGCTTATTCCACCGATTGTGTAGGCCATCGCTACTACTGCCAAACCGAATGCAACGGCTGTTCCGACTACTGATGCTGTGTCAACACCACAATTCAAACTTACGGCTGTGCCGCATCCCATGAGGACAAGAACCATTGTTCCTATCATCTCTGCTAAATACTCTTTTTTCATAATCTTATGTTATTTAAATTCAGTCTCTAATATTCTCTTCAATACTACCTGAGCTGAGATCTCTCTGTTGGCTGCCTCTGGGATAACCAATGAGCGTGGACTCTCAATCACGTCGTCTGAAACAATCATGTTACGGCGTACTGGCAAACAGTGCATGAAATATCCGTTGTTTGTCAATGCCATCTTCTCTGTTGTGATTGTCCACGACATGTCTTTGCTCAAGATCTGTCCGTAGTTAGGATCCTGATATGCACTCCAGTTTTTCGCATATACGAAATCAGCTCCGGCAAGTGCCTTGTCCTGATCATATTCCACTTTTGCTCCTCTTACAAACTGCTCTGCCAATTCGTATCCCTTGGGATGAGTGATTACGAAATCAACATCTGCCTCGTTCATGAAATCAGCGAATGAGTTAGGCACAGCCTGTGGAAGTGCTTTTGGATGTGGTGCCCACGACAACACAACCTTTGGACGCTTTACCTCTTTAAACTCCTCGATTGTGATTAGATCGGCGAATGCCTGTAGAGGGTGGCAAGTGGCCGACTCCATTGAGAAAACAGGTTTGCCAGAGTATTTGATAAACTGGTTGATGATTGTCTCCTCGTAGTCGAATTTCTTGCTTTCAAAACGTGCGAAACTTCTTACTCCGATAATATCGCAGAATGATGCCATCACAGGAATAGCCTCAAGCAAGTGCTCGCTCTTGTCGCCATCCATGATCACACCTCGCTCTGTCTCAAGTTTCCATGCTCCTTGGTTCACGTCCAACACCATTGTGTTCATGCCAAGGTTCATGCCTGCTTTCTGTGTAGACAGGCGTGTACGCAAACTGTTGTTGAAGAATACCATAAGCAAAGTCTTGTTCTCTCCAAGATGCTTGTATCCAAATCTGTTCTTCTTTACTTCCAACGCTTCCTTAACGGCTGCGTTCAAATCGCCAAGATCTTTGACACCAGTATAATATCTCATTTTTTTTAAATTATAAATTATAAATGCGTAATGCGAAATTAATTTGTCGCATTTTGCATTTTTTTCTTGTCTATATTTAGTTTGGCAGTCTTTGTAATACTAGTTAGAATCGCGATCAACTCTTTACAATCAGCAATCATAGATTGGAATTGTTGAGGAGTGATATAATTAGTTTTCTCTAGTAGTGTTAGCCAATACTCGGTTTCGCTTGCTTCTTTCAATGAAATACTCATTTTAGAAATGAAGTCAGCGTTGCTTTGACCTCTTACCGCCTCTTTTATGTTCGCTCCAATGCTAGTACCACTTCTTACCATTTGCTTTGAAAGAATATATTCTTTACTCTCAAATGTTAGATGCTTGTAAAGCTCAATGCATTTTACTGCAAAATCCAAACTTTTTGACTCAACAATATTCTCCTTCATTCATAATCCTCCTGTTTTTATTCTAATCCATTTAAATTTTATTATTTATTATTTATTATTTATTTTTTATTTAGCATTTAGCATTTAGCAT
>DFGT01000013.1:0-59781 GCA_002371265.1 Bacteroidales bacterium UBA3743
CCAACTTTTGGGGTGCACTTCAAAACTCCGTCTCTTTTTATTTTTACTCCAACACAATAAAAGTACCAAGACGCTCACTGCATTTATCGCGTCGCCATGAAGGCCATTCTGAGGATTCCGCGGTACATATATCCGAAATGAAAATATTTTTGCTGTAGACGCCGGAGCTTTCCAACTGTTCTTTGCAAGCAGAGGCAATATCTATCAACGTTTTTTGATCTTTACTAAAGCCAACGACAAATTTTTCTCCGAACTCAGACGCACAAGCAGCGTCGACCTCATAACATTTTCCACATATATGCGGACCCATAGCAGCGATAATATCAGACGGAGAAGAGCCGAACTGCGACCGCATCATCTCGACCGTTTTGCGGACAATCTGTTTCTGTGTCCCCACTCTGCCAGAATGAATGTTAGCCACCACGCGTCTACACTCATCGAAAAGCACAACAGGCACACAATCAGCTGTGCGGATCAAAAGAGGAAGATTGGGGACATTGGTTATTAATGCGTCACAATCTGGAACTTCCGTTCCACGCATAGACTCATCTACAATTTTTATGATATCACTATGTATCTGCCTACAGGAAACTATGTCGGCAGGATGGAAAAAAAGAGAAGAATTGTCAACAAATCTGCAATCGACATTAGTGGAAAATGCCGACATATACCCCTTTTTATCCAATAAATATGTTCGATTTATACCCATATACGCAAAAATAACAAATTAAAATACCTTTTATCAACAAAAAAAACAAAAAAAAGTACCAAAGCAAATAATATTTTTTATATTTGCGACATAATTGAAAACGGAATTAATAAATTTAAAATACAAGATAATGAAGAAGATTTTGTTCGTAAGTGCAGCTGCATTGGCACTTGTACTTTCATCATGCAAGAAGGAGACTCCAGCACAGGTTGAGGCTCCAGCACAGGTTGAAGAGGCAGTAGAAGCCGCTGCAGAGGCAGCTGCTCCAGCAGTAGAGAACGTTGAGAACGCAGTATTGAAGGGTCTTGAGGAGTCATTGAACGCAATCAAGGCTGAGGCAGAGGCTGCTACTAAGGAAGACGTTGCAGGTATCGTAGCTAAGATCACAGAGCTAAAGGCACAGTACGAGTCAGCAAAGGCTAACTTGAACGCTGATGAGCAGGCTGGTTTCGAGGCTGCAGTTAACGCAGTTATCGAGATCCTTAAGACTAAGAACTAATCTTAAGCAAGGAAACAAAGGGACGCTATGGAAGTCTTGCTTACCGTAGCGTTCTTTTTATTATTTACAAACATTAAATTGATTATAAAGATGGCTATTTACATTGTAAACACACAGTCTTCTAACCTAAACGTTAGAAAAGAGCCTAACACATCTTGCGACATCATCGGCAAGTTGGCTAAGGGAACAGAGGTTGAGGTTTCTAGCATCAACAATGGTTGGGGTACAATCAGCTTCAACGGTCAGACAGGTTACGTTTCTGCAGACTATCTAAAGTTGAAGGAAGTTTCTGACGATGCTCTTGACGCATTGAAGTTCTAATCTGAATAAGATTAAAAACCATATAATCGCTGGTCATCATAATGGCTGGCGATTTTTTTTGCACTTTAACGTGCTATCTCAGAGCAAATTTTCACATCTCATAGCAAATATTCTCCCAAAACATTTGCATATATCAAAAAAAGCCGTACCTTTGCAACGTTTTTGAAAAACGACCAAAAGTTGGATCGGTAGCTCAGTTGGTAGAGCAACAGACTCTTAATCTGTGGGTCGTGGGTTCGACCCCCACCCGGTTCACTAAACAAGACGAAAGTCTTGGAGAGATGTCAGAGTGGTCGAATGAGCCGGTCTTGAAAACCGGTGTACTCGTAAGGGTACCGGGGGTTCGAATCCCTCTCTCTCCGCAAGATCTGAAGTATAACATATCGATTGCGAATCAATTGGTATGTTATTTTTTTACCCCACATCACTATTTCCAACAGCAAATATCAAAACAAAAAACATCATGAAACATATTTTATTGTCTTTAAGTTTAATTTTAGGATTCAACTCCGCAACATACGCTTTAGATGGAGCTGGAACTCAAGAAAACCCTTTCAAAATCAGCACATCAGACGATCTTTTCCTATTCTCAGACACTGTCAGAGCAGGATTCGACTCTGCTTACGCTATTCAAACCGCAGATATCCTACTAGAGAAGGAATGGATACCATTTGGAGATAAAAACTATTATTATAAAGGAACTTATGATGGCCAGCATTTCGAAATACAGAATCTAACAATTAACAATGACACTCTAAACAAAATTGCTTTTTGTGGATTAGCTTTCCATGCGACACTAAAAAACATCACACTTAAAGACTGCAATCTGTCGACAAAAGGCAGCTATGCCGCAGGAATATGTAACGACGCTCAATATTCCACTATTGACGGATGCAGTGTGGAAGGCACTATTGCAGCCAAATCATGCTGTGCTGGCATTATAGCACAAACAGGATATAATTCCGTCATCAAGAATTGCACTAACAAAGCATCCATTACAGTAGAAGAAGACCATGCGGGAGGAATCAGCGGTATAGTTCAAAACGGCTCAATCATCTTCAATTGTTTTAACGAAGGAAACATCACAGGGAGAAAATATTTGGGTGGTATCGTAGGAGACATATACTCTGCAAGTCTTGCATATTGCGGCAACGTCGGCAATGTGACCGATATTTCAGGGAAAGGATATCATATTGCAGGGATAGCGAGTGATTTGAAAGGCACAAAAATGACATGTTGTTATAATACAGGTATAATCAAAGGTGGCGAATATCAAATTGGAGCTTTGGCCGCTGGAAATAGTGCATCAAACTCAACTTTTGACAACTGTTTCTACAAAGAAAATTGTGCATCATATGGCGACGGCACCAAAACCTATGCATTGGGTGTAAGAAAAGGTTATGTGCCTCAGGATGACAGCGAACGCTCAGTCACTACTTTTGACAATGATGAAATGATTTCCTCGGGAGCGTTGTGTTACATGTTGAACAAAAACATCCCTAACGACTCAATTGCATGGTTCCAGAAATGTGGTGAAGGATATCCGAAAACAGACTCTACTCTCGGAATTGTATATGTAGCGACGGAATTGAATTGTGACTCTTCTTTCAATAGCAACACCACATTCCAAAACACAAAGCCAGACAACATCATTGTACCTGATCATATTTACGATCGATACACATGCAAGGTTTGTGGACATATTGACCCTAATTATGTGGCACAGACAAATGGAGTATATGAAATAGGAAACGCGGATGAACTAATGTGGTTCTCTTCTTTCGTTAACGATGGGCATAACAATGCGAATGCGAAATTGACCAACGATATCAAATTGAATGACATTTCCATTGACAGCGTCTTGACTGATTCATCAATCAGTCTCAACATTTGGACAGAAATTGGCAAAGAAAATCCCTACTCTGGAACATTTGACGGACAAGGGCACTCTATAGTTGGACTTTATTTAACTTATGACACTAATAAAGATTACACTTACGCTCAAAGAATAAAAATGGCAGGCAACGGTCTGTTTGGAACTCTTGACAATGCGGTAGTCAAAAACGTAAACATCAGGGATTCGTATATAAGAGGCATAGAGAGCATAGGTGCCATTGCAGGCCGTGTAATGAGCAATGTCATCATAGACAACTGTCACAATCATGGAACCGTTTACGGAGAATATCAAGTAGGTGGTATAGTTGGCACAATAAAAGGCAAAAACAACAACATATTAAATTCTTCCAACTCAGGATTGGTAACAAATGGAGACAATGAATACAATGAAGGAAATCTGGGAGGAATAATCGGAAATATTGTAAGCGATGAAGGAGATTCTACATACGTGAAAAATTGCTTCAACAAAGGCATTCTTTCAGGAGGATTATTTGTTGGTGGCATAGTCGGTTACTGTTTGTCCTATACAGACATTAACGCTTGTTACAACATAGGAGAAATCACAGCAAATGGAAACAGTGCTGGCATTATATTCTTCTCTAACAATGTGGATTACAAAATGACACAATGTTTCAATATGGGTCAAATAACCAATGTTTCTACTAGCACAAGAAACAACAAGAAAGAAGCTCTATGCAACGGTGCTGATGATCCAGAGACTTGCTTAAACAACTACTACCTGAATGGAAACATTTCTTCATCTGTCGGCACAGCAATGAATCTTGATCAGTTCACTAATGGAGAAGTATGCTTCAAACTGAATAATGGCATCACCGACGGCTCTCAGCCATACCGCCAAAATCTATCAGAAATCCGTGGAGAAGTTCCAAATGACTATCTTGCCAACGACACTATAGACAAACACCCGGTATTGGATAAGGAGCACCGTGTCGTCTACTTCGACAACACATATTACAACTTCTTTGACCCAACTTCACTCAACGACAAAGTGGCATACAAAATGCCATCAATACATACAGAGGACAAAGAAATCGTTATTATCGGAGCAGACGGAATGATTTCACTCTATGATATAACAGGCCATTGTCTTTTGAAGAAAGCAAACAAAGACATTCAAAATGAGATTCGTTTGAATGTTTACAAATCAGGTATATATATGATTGCTATCAACGACAATATATACAAGATAATTGTCAAATAATAGACATCAATTCAAAAACAAAAAAAGCTTCGATTGTATGACTGCAGTCGAAGCTTTTATTTATATTAATCTTTATAAATCTGCAGATACCCATTTTTAGGTATCATACAATTTCCTTAAAACCACTATCTTTGCATTAAAATACAAGTGGATTATGAAGGCTTTGAAAATGTATGAGGCGGGAGACAAGATGATCAGTCTCATACGCGACAATTACAATATTCTACAGTCGCTAAACTCGTTTGGCATCTCTCTCGGTTTTGGTGACAAAACAGTGGATGAAACCTGCCGTGCCAACAACGTTGACACCACCACTTTTCTCGCTGTCGTGAATTTCACCATCAACGGCACTCACGAATACGACCTTGGAAAGTTGTCCGCCTCTACCCTGCTCCGCTATCTCACTGCCGGACACAGTTACTATCTGGACTACCAATTGCCTTTTGTTAGACGTGAACTCGCTCTTGCTATCAATGAAAACGACAATGTCGGCAAATTGATTCTGCAACTCTACGACCAATACTCACGTGAGATTCATAAACACATGAATTATGAGGACAAGACATTGTTCCCATATATAGAGAAACTTCTTCAAGGAGAAGCGTCCACAACCTACAACATCGACACTTTCGCCAAACATCATGCAGAAGCTGATAAAAGTCTGAAGGAGTTGAAAAGCCTCATCATCAAATATTTCCCCACAGATGCGACCACAAGCAACGGGTTGACTTCTGCTCTTTATTTCATCTACAACAACGAGGATTGGCTTGCCAACCACCAAGAGGTGGAGGATAAAATTTTCGTCCCGCTGATTCGTAAAATAGAAAATGATCTCAAATCCGAACGTCTGACCAATGCAATTTCAGTTTTTGCAAACGCTGACCCTGAGGCAAACACCAACGAAACAATTTCTGAACGTGAAAAGGATGTAATTATAGCTGTGGTTCAAGGAATGAGCAACAAAGAAATTGCTGAACATCTTTGTATTTCAGTGAATACTGCGATCACACACAGAAAAAATATCGCAAGAAAGCTTCAAATCCATAGTCCTGCCGGATTGACTATCTATGCTATCGTAAACGGATTGGTGGACATTGATGCGTTGAAAAAATAATTGGCGGTTTGCGGTTGGCAGTTGGCTATTTGCTATTTGCCATAAGCTGCTTCGCCTTTATTTCATCTTTTCCCAATTGCTTTTTTAATTCCTCAATAGAATCGAATTTAATGCTATCTCTGATTCTATCGACAAACCTCACATTCACATTCTTTCCGTAAATATCATCAGAAAAATCAAACAGATAAGCCTCAACACTTATTTTCCCCGTGTTGACGGTGGGGCGTGAACCTATGTAGAGCATCGCATCATAGAGATGTGATTCTACTGTCACACGTGCCGCATACACTCCATCTTTGGGCAGAATACGGCTATCATCATAAGCTATGTTGGCAGTGGGGAAACCGATTGATCTGCCGACCTGAAACCCTTTCACCACCTGCCCTGCCAGTGAATATTCTCTGCCCAACAATTTTGCAGCCTTTGCAACGTCTCCTTCTGAGATCGTTTTTCTCACCGCCGAAGAACTGACATTTATCCCGTCGATCACCAATGGAGACGACTGGACAACCTCTATTCCTATCTCTTTTCCAAACCTTACATAATCTTCGAATTTCTCACTGCGATTATGTCCGAAACGGTGATCGTAGCCGATCATAAGGCAACAGACATTTAGATTGTCGTGAAGCAAACGCATAAAATTCTGCGCTGTAAGCATGGAAAATTCTCGTGTGAATTCTGTCATCACAACATAATCCACTCCCGTCTCCTTCAGCAGTGCGATTTTCTCGTCTGCGGTGGTAAGCAAAGATGGAATATAATCCGAGTGAAGCACCTGACGAGGATGTGTACGGAATGTCAGCACAGCAGATGCAAAGTTCCTCTTTTTCGCAATTTCCGACAATTCTGACACCAAATAACGATGTCCGAGATGAACACCGTCAAAGAAACCGATGGTAAGAGCCAAAGGCCTTTCTATTTTGGAATTGAATATGTCGATTACACTTGTCATCTATTATAATAATGCGGGCAGGTTTGAAACCTGCCCCTACATAAAATCAAATCAAAAGTTCGGAAGGAGATAACCATTCTGATTAGCAAAGATATTATCGATGCTATTTATTTCAAGGAATGTGTTACCACCACCCGCCTGGCTTCCACTGATGTAAACCACCCTATCATGGAATTTCAGGAAACCATCCTCGATAAGCATCTTAAGAGCCGCGAAGAAATAGTGTCGATTGTCTTCTTTTGGAGCCTGATAAAGAGGGATGACACCGTAAGACAATGCCAACTGACGAATAAGTCGCTCCTTATAGCATATCGCCAACACGGTAATGTCGCCACGATAAGCGGCGATGAATCGAGCCGTGCGGCCTGTTATACTGTCGGTCACGATTGCCTTAGTGTGAAGCAATTCCGCAGAACGAGCAGCCTGCTCCGTAAGATATGAAGTGATATCATCCTTTCCTGTCGCCAACGGCACTTTGATATCATTGTCTTTCAGCTTTGTTTTCTCAGACTCTTCCGCAATCTTACTCATTGTGGCAACCGCCTCGACCGGATATTTTCCATAAGCAGTCTCACCGCTTAGCATCAACGCGTCAGTGCGGTAGAAGATAGCGTTTGCGATATCAGTCACCTCAGCACGTGTAGGACGTGGATTTTTAATCATAGAGTGAAGCATCTGAGTAGCCACAATCACTGGTTTGCGGGCCACCACACACTTACGGATAAGCACACGCTGTATGCCAGGGATTTTCTCCTGCGGCACCTCTATACCCAAGTCGCCACGGGCAATCATAACTCCGTATGCAGCTTCAAGAATTTCATCTATATTGTCTACACCCTCCTGATTTTCAATCTTAGCAATGATCTTGATAGGGCTGTCATGTTCATCTAGAATCTGCTGGATGTCAAGGACATCTTGTTTTGAACGTACAAAAGAGTGGGCAATGAAATCAACATCATTCTCAATGGCGAAAAGGATATTATGTTTGTCTCTCTCTGTAAGCGACGGAAGATTTATCCTCACTCCTGGCACATTGACACTCTTGCGCGATCCAAGTTCACCTTCATTCTGAGCCTCACAAGTAAGGCAGGTGTCGTTTTTACTCAACACCATGACGTCTATTTCACCGTCGTCAAAAAGGATATGGTCGCCCACCTTGACATCCTTCACGAAGTCTGGGTAAGTGACATAGATTTCTCCCGGTTTGCTTTTTTTAGCAGCGTCGCCAGCAATCTTAATTATATCTCCACTCTTAATCTGGATTTTTTCGTTGCCGGTCTCCCCTTCTATGGCAGTGGTACGTACCTCAGGTCCTTTTGTGTCCATGAGGATGCCTATTTCCGGAGATACAGCCCGCACGTTATTGATGATACTAAGAAATCCTTCGTCACTAAGATGGGCAGAGTTCATTCTCACCACATTCATTCCGTTCTCCCACAGCTGACGGATAAAATCAACATCACAACGCTTGTCGGAAACAGTAGCTATAATTTTCGTTTTTTTTGCCATTTTCTGTTGTTAGGGTTATTCTTTGTCTTCTTCCTTCGATTTATTATACTCAATCAGAGCCTCAATCGCAAGCCTGTATGAATCCATACCGAATCCAAGAATTGTGCCCCAGCATGCAGCAGTAAGGAATGACTTATGGCGAAACTCCTCTCTCTTGTGAGTATTGGAGATATGCACCTCTATCACTGGACATTTGATGGCACGGATAGCGTCTGGGATAGCCACTGAAGTATGTGTGTAGGCTCCGGCATTTAGGACAATGCCGTCTGAAATGAATCCAGTCTCCTGAATAGTGTCAATAAGTTCACCCTCGACATTCGACTGATAGTATTCGATGTTCACATCAGGGTAACGTGACTTCAACACATCCAAATAGTCTTCAAATGATTGACTTCCGTAAATAGTTGGTTCTCTCTTGCCCAAAAGATTAAGATTGGGGCCATTAATAATAATGATATTCATTCCTTTATACGATGTGTTACAAAAACGTCGCAAAAATACGTTTTTTTATCCAAGTGGCAAAAAATCATCTTATATTTGTGAAAAATATCCGCTTATGAATATAGACAAATTCCGTAACCTGCCTATGGTGCGCGACTATGAGCAATACCTCATTGTCGAGCGTTCGCTGAGTGGCAACACCAAAGACGCGTATCTGGAGGATTTGGCGAAATTGCTATCATATTTTGCGACGGAGAACATCGAGGCAGAGAATGCCACGCTCACAGACCTGGAGTGTTTCGTGACATCGTTGGTGGAATTGGGAATTTCTGCCCGTTCACAGGCAAGAATAATATCAGGTATCAAATCATTCTATAAATTTCTCATATTGGAAGACGCAATACCTGACGACCCTACTGAGCTGCTTGAATGTCCGTCGCTCGGTCGACATCTGCCGGAAGTGCTTTCCATTGAGGAGATAGACGCGATTGAAGCCCAGATAGACACATCCACCCCTGCTGGCAGACGCAACCTTGCCATCATAGAGATGCTCTACAGCTGTGGGCTGCGAGTGAGTGAGCTATCAAATCTTAAAATCTCCAACCTCGCCCTCGATCAAGAATTTATCAGTGTCTTCGGTAAGGGAGACAAACAGCGTCTGGTGCCAATCGGAGAAAGCAGCATAGAGATCGTGAAAGATTGGATCAACGACCGTATGGAGATGGACAATGTGAAAGACAGCGAACGAGACTATCTGTTTCTTTCCAATCGTGGCAAACACATCTCACGCATAACTATTTTCGTATTAATCAAAGATTTGGCAGAAAAGGCTGGTATCACAAAAAATATCAGTCCACACACATTCCGTCACTCTTTCGCCACTCATCTATTGGAAGGTGGAGCTGATCTCCGCAGCATTCAGGAGATGCTCGGACACGAATCAATCCTGACCACGGAAATCTACACTCATATCAATGTCGACCATCTGCGCGACCAGATCATGCAGTATCATCCACATTGCAAAGGGAGTAAATGATTGATGGCTGTGTCGGTATATCGACATCATAAATCGAACAAACCGGCAACCAAATGTACGATGTCTGCGACACCATACATTTTGGAATCGGAATCGGGGATTAAACAGATTTACAATTCATAATCAATCGAAAATCATTATATTTGCAGAGAAAATTGAAAAAGAGCGAATTATGATAAAGCCATATCCGATAGGACGACAGGATTTCAAGGCCATCATTGAGGATGGTTATGCATACGTCGACAAGACTGAACGAATGTATGAGATGATAAAGAATCGTACATTCGTGTTCCTTTCACGTCCTCGTCGTTTCGGTAAATCTTTGCTTATCAACACGCTCCAACAATATTTCGAGGGAAACAGAGAGCTCTTCAAGGATCTGAAAATAAGCCGGTTGGAGAAGGACTGGATCAAATATCCCGTCTTTAGGTTTGATATGAGTTCGTATAAGGATCTTCCTGTAGAATCCATGTCTTATGCAATATCAAATGCCATTTCCAAATATGAAAAAGAGTATTCGATTAAATCTTCGGATAAATTAGGAAATGGCGAGCGTTTCAAAAATGTAATTGAAGCGGCATACAAGCAGACCGGCCGCAAAGCTGTGGTCCTGATCGACGAATATGATTCTCCGCTGCTTGCTCATCTTCACGATGGAAAATTAGCTGACGTAAAACCAGTTCTTCAGGAGCTGTATCAGCAGGTGAAGGTGAACGAACAGTTTGAGAAGTTTGTCTTTATCACAGGAATATCCCGTTTCTCGCAGGTATCCATCTTCTCCACACTCAACAATCTGGTGAATATATCTATGGATCCCCGTTTTGATGACATTTGTGGAATCTCATCAGATGAACTTCTTGAGAATTTTAAAGATGGAATTAGTCAGTTGGCAGAACGATACGATTGTACATTTGATGAAATGTATCTAAAGCTGAAAAACAAATACGACGGCTATCATTTTTCCTATGATTCAAAAGATATCTTTAATCCACTCAGCGTCTTGTCTTCGTTGGATTTCAAAGATTTGAAAAACTTCTGGTTTGAGACAGCCACGTCTTCCTACGTGATAGACCATCTGAAGAAGCACAATGCCCAGATACTTGATTTTGAAGGCGTACAAATGTTTGAATCCGGATTCTATGCGTCGTACGAGGATGAGAGAAGTGTTTATCCTCTTCTTTACCAGGCTGGATACCTTACGATTAAGGATTATGACAGGGAGTCGGAGGTCTATACTCTCTCTTATCCCAATAGTGAGGTTCGTGTTTCCATGTTGGAGGTCTTGATGCCGTCGTGGGTAGGATGCAGCACAGATGACGGAAAAATCAACATGCAAAAATTCTATTTTGCTCTCAAAGCAGGCAGAATCGACGATGCGTTTGAACTGCTGAAGGAGTTTTTCCTGCAGATTCCAAACGTGCTCAACAATAAAAATGAGAAACATTTCCAGACGGTTATCTACGTCTTGTTCCGTTGGCTTGGCTTCTACACTCAGTCGGAGGTCAACACGTCAAAAGGCAGATTGGATTGTATCTTATTCGCTCCAAAACAGATTTTCATCATCGAATTCAAGGTGGATGAGAGTGCGGAAAAAGCTCTCGCCCAGATAAATGGAAAGGGTTATGCCGACCCTTATCACACGGACGGCAGACCAATCATTAAGATCGGAGTGAACTTCTCAAGCGAGGAGAGAACGATTGAAGGATGGAAAGTGGAAGAAGAATTAAAAGTTAGAATTAAAATTTAAGAATCTTCACCACCGTCGAATGATTAATTATATTTGATTTCCTGGCGATTCCAACAATGTTGGTGTCGGGGATGAGAATGACTAATGATTAGCGATTGATGTTCAACAATTAAATGGAGATATAAATCCAAATATTCAGAGCAATTAAACAAATCACATAATCCATTGGCATAACCCAAATTGTTTGTATTTTTGTAGTTGAATACGCACTAAATTATGAAACACTTACGGCAATGACTATGAAACAAACAATTATATTCATATTTCTACTGTTATTTGCATCAGCGACGTCGGGGCAAACCATATTCCGCATACAGGATGAAACTCAGCTTCTGCATCTGCCTGAACTGAATGATGATTATTTCAAAGGAGCAGACAGATCAATAGAAGAGCTTACTGACATCACCAACCGTATGCCTGGAAATTCCGCCGCCTATATGCAGCTTTGCTATAAACTGAAACGTGAAGAGCGTCATGAGGAGGCTGTAGACGCGATCAAACAGGCAATGCGCGCCAACCCGACAAACAAAGATCTTATCAACATGGCTGGAGCTATACTTCTTCACAACCACCAATACGAGGATCTTGAGAAAATATGCCAGATTGCGTTGAGCCGCGACCCTAAACTCGCAGATGCCTACAATATCCTTGGCATTATCGCCCAAGAAAAGGGTGAGAATGCAAAAGCAGTATACCATTTCAACCACGCTTTGCAAATCAAAAAGAAAAAGTACAACGCTATCAAATTCAACCTTGCAAACGCTGAACGCTCGTCTGGAAACTATGCTGTCGCAATCGAACTTTATCAAAAAAGTCTGAAGAAATTCATGGCAGACAAGAATTTCGTCTCCGCTAAAAACTTCCGTTTCTACCAGCCGACAAAAGCGTGGGTCTACAACAATATCGGACTGACTCTTACAATGGCCGGCGAACACAGCAACGCATTGGTGGAATACAGAAAATCGCTGAAATACAGCAAGAATCCGGCACGCACTTATAACGGCATGGCTTGCACCCATTACGAACTCGGACAAGTGGACTCTTGTATCAAATATCTTAACTTGGCTATTGAAGCAGCCCCTAAATACGCGTCGCCTTATAAGAATCTCGGCAATGTCTACTATGAGCAAGGCAAATACAGCAAGGCTCTGCCATTATATGAAAAAGCGTATGCTATCGACAAAGACGACGAATGGTTGCTGTGCAAAATCGCATCTACTCATAAAAACCTGAAACAATATGAAAATGCCATCGACTTTTTCTCAAAAGCGATTCTGATCGACAAAACCGACCACGAAGCCTACTACCAGATAGGCCTCTGCTACCACCGTCTTGAAGATACTGCAAAAGCTCAGGAATATTTCAGAAAAGCTGAAAGATTAGGCAATACATCAGCCAAAGGATGGGTCAGAAAATAAAAAGGGGAACGAACCAATAAATTCTATCTTATTCTTTTGCATTTAAACATATATCGCTTACCTTTGCGACAAATTTGTTTAACAATCCTGTTAATGACAGAGAAAGAAGATAAAATGAATGTGGAGAAAGCCATTCTAGACGCTGCCACAGAAGAATTCCTCAGCAAAGGTTTTTCTGGTGCGCGTACCGTGGCTATAGCAGAAAAAGCAGGAGTCACACACGCTATGCTCCACTATTATTTCCGCACTAAAGAGAAGCTTTTTGAGTGTATTATAGACACCGTGATCAAAGAGCTGATCGACTCCGTGACCGAAGCCTACAAACGTCAGGATGCATCTCTAAGTTTCGAAGACCGAGTGGTGGCAGTGATGAACGCGCACCTCGACTTCATCATCGCCAAGCCTCAGCTTCCATCGTTTCTGTTTATGGAAATATTCCCGTCGACAGAAAACTTCAAGTTGATCAAAGAGAAAGCATCATCCGCTTTAGGTTCACTCAACACTCAATTAAAAGAGGCTCTTGAAAGTGCCAACAACAATGAAGAGATTGACAACATTTCTCTGCCCATGTTAATTTCCGATGTGGTGACTCTCAACGCAGCCACCGCCATATCATCTCAACTTGCCACAAAACTCTTGAATATCACAAAAGAAGAATATGTGGCAATGAGAAAACAGGAAAATGAGATTTTGATTAGAAAAAGGCTAAAGAAGTAGCAAAAAAAATAGTACTTTTGCGACTGAAATTATTTTGATATGCAGATTAAAAAAATAAATGTCGGACTTGATGCTGGTAGCACAACACTGAAAATTGTCGCTACCAATGAGGAGAATGAAGTGCTGTTCACAGACTATAACCGACATAACGCAGACATACCAAAAGCGCTCGCTGATTCACTCGAACGCTTAAAAGCAAAAATCGGTGCCGACGCGACTGTCAGATTCCAAGCGACTGGCAGTGCGGGAATGGGGCTGTGCGAACGTCTTGGATTACCTTTTATTCAGGAAGTTGTAGCGGCGACAGAAGTCGTACTGAAAAAATACCCAGAGACAAAAACTCTTGTAGACATCGGAGGAGAAGACACTAAAATGATCTTCTTCAACCACAATATGCAGGCTGACATCCGTATGAATGGAAACTGTGCTGGTGGAACAGGAGCGTTCATCGACCAGATGGCTATGATTCTTGGTGTATCCGTAGCAGAGTTGAGCGACATGGCTCTCCGCGCAAAAGCAATACATCCCATCGCAAGCCGTTGCGGTGTGTTCTCCAAGACTGATATTCAGAACCTTATCGCACTCAATGTTTGCCGCGAGGAGATAGCAGCAAGTATATTCAATGCTGTTGCGACGCAGGTGCTCTCAACCCTATCCCGTGGAATGGACATCTTGCCTAAGGTTTTCTTGTGCGGTGGTCCGTTCGCATATATTCCTGCTTTGAGGAAAATTTTCCAGAAGAAGATGGGCATGACTGATGACGACGTCATCTACTCTGAATACTCGAATGTCATCCCAGCCCTCGGCGCGAGTCTTGCCATCAAAGACGATGTCGAATACAAGAGCCTCAACGATTATATTACTCTTCTAAATAATTCCGACAAATCTGCGATCAAGATAAAGAGATCTGGTCTGCAGCCTCTATTCGCGTCGCAAAAAGAACGAGACGAATGGGAAAAAGAGAAGAGCCAAAACAAAATCGAAAACGCAGCAATCGCCGACATCAAGGACGATGTATGCTATATAGGAATCGACTCAGGAAGCACCACGACAAAGGTTGTGGCTATGGATGAGGACGAGAAAATTTTCTTCACATTCTATAAGAAAAGTTCAGGACGTCCGTTGGAGACGGTGTGCGAAGGACTGCAAAAGTTGGAGGCTGAGGCTAAATCCGCAGGCAAAAACCTTGTTGTCAAGGCAGCCTGTTCTACAGGATATGGAGAAGACCTGGTAAAGACCGCCTATGGTCTCGACTACGGTATGGTGGAGACTATCGCACATTACACAGCCGCACACAAACTGAATCCAAACGTTTCGTTTATTCTCGACATCGGAGGCCAGGACATGAAGGCAATCTTCGTGGAGAACGGAACAATCAACAGACTTGAGATCAACGAAGCCTGTTCGAGCGGATGCGGATCATTCATCGACAGTTTCGCGGCATCACTCGGATATCCTATCGAACAATTCGTGGAAAAAGCACTACAGAGCACAAATCCGCAAGATTTAGGCACACGATGCACCGTCTTCATGAACTCCAAAGTGCGTCAGTGCGTACGTGAGGGAGCCACTATCGAAGACATTTCCGCAGGTCTTGCCTACTCTGTGGTAGGCAACTGTCTATATAAAGTGCTGAAACTTAAAGATGCGAGTGAATTAGGCGACCACATTGTGCTTCAAGGAGGAACGATGCGCAACAAAGCTGTTGTGAGAGCGTTCGAAAACAGCATAAAGAAGACTGTGACTGTATCCAACTATCCCGAACTGATGGGTGCGTATGGAGCGGCACTTTATGCAAAACGTATGGGTGCGGACAACCGTCGTGAACTATCCACGATGGCAAAAACATGCGAATACACAGTAGAGCCATTTAGATGTGTGGGCTGCGAAAACAACTGTCACGTATTGAAAAACATATTCGCCAACGGCAAAGTGTTCTACTCCGGCAACAAATGTGAAAAAGTCTACACCAACAAAGGTGAGGACGAAAGAGTCACCGGATTCAACATGAGCCTATACAAGAGCGAGTTGGCATTCAAGAAGAACATACGTCTTGCAGAGTCACACGGACATGCGTCTGAGAAGCCTTTGACAATCGGTATTCCTCGAGTACTTGGCATGTTTGAAGACTACCAGTTCTGGTACACTCTCTTTACATTGTGTGGAATCAAAGTAGTGACAAGCCCACGATCATCATTCAAGATGTATGAGAAGGGACTTAACACAATCATGGCCGACAATATCTGTTTCCCTGCCAAACTTGTGCATGGACACATCTTCGACCTGATGGAGAAAAAGGTCGACAGGATATTCTATCCATACGTAATATACGAAAAGAGAGACGGCAAGAATGAAAACAACACATTCAATTGCCCTATCGTCGCCGGATACAGCGACGTCATCAAATCAGCCATCGATCCAGCGGAGAAAAGCAATATTCCTGTGGATAGCCCGATTATCTCCTTTAAGGATGAAAAGCTATTGAAAAAAGCTCTTAAATCATATCTGAAAGAGATTTTAGGAAAAAGTTTCTCAGAAAAGACATTCAAAGAGGCTTTCGTTGCCGCAATCGACGCAAAGAACACTTTTGAAAACACATTAGCTGAAAAAGCACAGCAGACACTTCAAAAGGCGAAACAGAACGACCGTATGGTGATTCTGCTTGCCGGCCGTCCATACCACAACGACCCGCTCATCCAGCACAAAGTGTCGGAAATCATGACATCATTTGGAATAGATGTTGTGACGGAAGATGTGGCTAGAGGTGTGGATGATTCCAACAAAGAGACCCATATAATTCCACAATGGAGTTATGTGAACCGTATCATACGCGCGGCAAGGATGGTGGCGGAGAGCAAAGACAATATCCACTTCGTTCAGCTGACAAACTTCGGTTGCGGACCTGACGCTTTCATCCTTGACGAAGTAGGAGACATATTGCGTCGCTACGGCAAGAACCACACAATCTTGAAAGTAGACGACGTGAATAATGCCGGATCTCTACGTTTGAGAATCCGTAGTTTGGTGGAGAGCATCAAATTCAAACGCCATACAGAAGCAACAAAGAAAGAGTTCAAAACGACTCCCGAATTCACAGTTCTCGACAAGAACAAGAAGGTGTTGATTCCATTCTTCTCTGAATTCCATTCCCCTATCATTCCGCCAATGTTTGAGTTGATGGGATACGAGGTGGAGAGTCTTCCTCCTGGCACACCAGAGAGTGTGAAAGCGGGATTGCAATACGCCAACAACGAAGTTTGCTACCCAGCGACACTTGTTGTGGGAGACATGATAGCAGCGTTGCGAAGTGGCAAATACGACCCTAACAACATAGCATTCGCAGTCACACAGACAGGAGGTCAGTGTCGTGCCACAAACTATATCGCGTTAATCAAGAAAGCATTGTTGGCTGCAGGCTACGACAATATTCCAGTGGTATCTATCTCAGTGATGAACACCATCAACGAGCAGAGCGGATTCCAGCCAAACATCAAGAAGGCAATCCGTCCTATCCTCCACTCCGTGCTATTTGTTGAGGCTATCGCAAAGATGTATTATGCCACAGCGGTAAGAGAAAAAGAGGAGGGAAAGGCAAAAGCTCTGAAGGATAAATACATGGAGAAATATGTTTCCATTTCCACAAGTGGAGACAAGAAAACCATTCTCAACCTATTACGTGAAGCGGCAAATGAGTTCAACGCCGCGGCATCCGACAAGAAGGTGCCACGCATAGGAGTGGTGGGAGAGATCTTCATCAAATACAACAGTTTCGGAAACCAGCACGTTGTGGATTGGTTGGTGAGCGAAGGCATCGAGCCTGTGATTCCAAGCATAATAGAGTTTTTCAGTCAATACTTCCCTAATGCGAAGTTCAACAGAAGGAACAACCTAGAGAAGGTGTCAATCTGGCGACGTATGCTCAACAACGTATTGGAAAATAGACTTGTCAGCCTTATGAATGAATTCGACAAAGCAGCGTCAGCATTCAGATACTACGAGAAGAGCGCAGACATCAACCATGAGATGGAGAATGCGGCCAAGATAGTCTGTCCGGCAGCACAGTTTGGCGAAGGATGGCTTATCCCAGCGGAATTTGTCTCGTTTGCACAACGAGGCATCAACGCGGCAGTGAGTCTGCAGCCATTCGGATGTATAGCCAACCATGTCATAAGCAAGGGAATTGAAAGGAAAGTGAAAAAGATGTATCCGGATATGAATCTTCTATTCCTTGATTTCGACGGTGGTGTGAGTGAGGTGAACGTTCTCAACCGTCTGCACTTCCTGGCAAGACAGGTGAAGATGGCGAATGACTGATGACAAAATGCAAAATAATATAAATAGGAAAAGACGGGATTCCTCCCGTCTTTTCCTATTTATGACCGTCCAATAAAGTTTTTTGCGTTATGGTAGCACCGGCAGGGACATCATGAGTGACCCAAATATTACCTCCTACGACAGCACCCTCACCTATTGTGATTCTGCCAAGGATGGAAGCGTTGGAATATACAATAACATTATCTTTAAGGATAGGATGACGCGGTATGCCTTTTATTGGATTTCCATCGTTGTCTAACGAGAAACTTTTTGCTCCTAGTGTGACTCCCTGGTAGAGTTTTACATTCTTTCCTATCACACTTGTCTCTCCAATCACCACTCCTGTGCCATGGTCAATCGTGAAATACTCTCCTATTGTCGCTCCAGGATGGATGTCTATGCCTGTCTCTGAATGAGCTATCTCCGTCAACATTCTTGGAATGAGTGGCACTTCCAGATTCCACAACTCGTGAGCCATACGATAGATTGTCAGTTCTTTTATGATAGGATAACAGCTGATGATCTCGCCATAGTTTTTTGCGGCAGGATCCCCATTGAATGCCGCTATCACATCTGTGGCAAGAATACGACGGAGACGAGGAAGTGTCTGGATAAATTTTTCAGCACGGTCTTCCGCCATGTGTCTTATCTCATTGCTTACCGTAGATTGATTATATGCAGCAAACACGACATTCTCATCTTCAAAATTATAGAAAGAGAGTCCCGCTTCGATTTGAGTGACAAGCAGAGACTGCAACTGCTCTATATCCACTCCTATATGGTACTCCAATGTGTCGGTATTGATTGAAGATGTACCATAATAACCGGGGAACACTATTCCTCGCAAAAGATCTATAATCTGAAGAAGCACTTCGTTTGACGGCAATGGCACTCCATACCTATGCTCATGATATAAATCTTTATATGACTCATGGCTGGCAAGTTTCTCCACTATATTTGTGATATTTTTTTTCATAGATAAATTATGGAATATTGAAGAACGAACTGTTATATTTATGTGCTCGCCTTCGGCTCGCACTACAGGAAAGGGGTTAGGGCGTTCCGCCCTTAACAATCCTGAACTCTAATTGTTCTATAGTAAAAACCGAAAAGCTTCTGAAAATAAAAAAGACGTGCTGCTATATAAAACTCTCTCGAAGCCGTAGTAAATACGTACATCAAGAGAGTAAGAACTGAAATAAAACCTATTTGCTAATTCGTCAACGTGAGCCGACAATTTTTCTTATCGCAATCACAAGATTATCTACATCTTCACGTGTGTTGTAGAGTGCGAATGTCGGACGTACACTCATCTCATATCCAAGAGCGCGCAACGCTGGCTGTGCACAGTGATGTCCGGCACGTACAGCTATACCCTCCTTGTCGAGAAGTGCACCTGTCTCTGGCACTGGTATTCCGTCGAGCACAAATGAGACAACGCTCACTCTTTTCTTTGGATCTCCAATCAGAGTAAGTCCAGAGATAAGAGACAATTGCTGGCGCGCATACTCTGTGAGGATATGTTCGTGATGCTCTATATTATGAATTCCTATACGGCTGACATAATCAAGAGCTGCTCCAAGACCGATAGCGTCTGCCACATTAGGAGTGCCCGCCTCAAACTTTGCCGGAGCCTCATTATACTCCGTATGCTCTATCGTCACATCCTTAATCATGTTGCCGCCACCCTGCCAAGGCTGTATCTTGCTTAGCCACTCTTTCTTTCCGTAGACTACACCTATTCCGTTCGGACCATATATCTTGTGTCCGCTGAACACAAAGAAATCAGCATCCAGACTTTGCACATCCACAGGAGTGTGGGCGATAGACTGTGCGCCATCTATCAAAACTGGCACATGGTGAGCATGGGCGATACTGATGATACGTTCAACATCATTGATAGTACCGAAAGTATTGTTAACATGTCCGACGCTCACGAATCTGGTGCGAGGAGTGATCAGACGCTCCAATTCAGAAAGTATAAGATCGCCGTTCTTATCTGTAGGAATAGCCTTTAATTCACAACCTTTTTCCTGGCACACACGTTGCCAAGGGACAATATTGGCATGATGGTCTAGCTCCGAGACAATAACATTGTCGCCGGGAGTCAAAAACTGTCGACCATACGACTGAGCCACAAGGTTGATTCCTTCGGTAGTGCCACGCACAAAGATTATCTCATCCTCGGAAGATGCATTTATAAAGTTTTTCACTTTGCTGCGAGCCTCTTCATAAGCGTCAGTTGCGCGGGCAGCCAAAGTGTGCGCACCACGGTGGATATTCGAATTGTAGTTCTTATAATAGTCGGATATTTTATCTATTACCTGGATAGGCTTCTGCGTCGTCGCACCGTTATCAAGCCATATCAGCTGATGTCCGTTCACTTTCTGATTCAGTACGGGGAAATCCTTCTTCACAGACTCAATATTCAATGTGTCAGTCTCCTCATACTTCAAGTGTCGGAGTTTCTCTGTCTCCGGAATACCAATACCAAAGCCATCTTCCTTAACTATATTGTCATGTTCAGAAGATTTATATTCAGGAGCATTAGTTTTTCCAGAGAAAGGCAACCCGCCCTCCAGCAGCTGTCGGAACTCCTCCTGCAATCGTTCAATATGCAGTTCCTCGTCAGGAATTATATCCTGACGGGCGTCCTGCAAATCTTCGGGGCAGAATTCCTGAGCTATCTGACGCATACGCTGCAACGTACCGTCGTCTGATCCAAGTAAAGAATTTAATGTATCTAATTGAAACATATTTCCTTACATTTTGGTTATCACTTTTCTATCTTGTTGCGGTGCTGATAGTCGTGGTAATAGCCCACCTCTACATTTTCAAGCACAGCAATAGCATCGTCGGTAAGCGACGCAAGACTGAAATATTTAGTAAGCAGATAAGAAGCCACACCATATTTGTCGAGACCCATTAGGCGAGCACTTAGCGATGGTGCGATTTCACCAGGAATGCCGCTTTGATGCAAACCGATAACACCCTGGTTCTTTTCTCCGACACGGACAAGAATAATCTTTGTCGTGCCGACTCCACGGCCTGTAAGATACTGCCCCTCAACCTCAATCTTGTCGGAAGGGATAATTGGCACTCCACGCCAAAGGATCACCTTAGAGCCAAATAGATCCACAGTTGTTGGTGGCACTCCACGCCATGTACATTCGCGTTCGAATGCGGCGATAGCTCTTGGATGAGCGATGAAAAATGCCGGTTCCTTCCAAACAAGGCTTAGCAATTCATCAAGGTCGTCTGGCGTTGGCGCGCCATAGCGGGCACTGATGCGGTATGCAGGGCTTACCGAAGCCAAAAGACCAAATTTCTTGTTGTTGATAAGCTCCCACTCCTGACGCTCTTTGATGCTCTCGATAGAAAGACGGAGCTGCTCTTCAAGCTGGTTGTAAGGATTGTTGTAAAGATCCGACACACGAGTGTGCACACGCACAACAGTCTGAAGCGTATTTAGAGAATACTCCGTAGGATTTTCCTCATAATCGAAATATGTCTCAGGAATAATATTGTCCTCCTCATGTCCGCTCAGCAAGTCGATATGTTTCTCCCCATGATCATTCACACTCGCCTTTAGACGAAGTTGTTTCTCAACTGCCTTATTGAATGTCTCACGGAAATCAGGGACGTCCTTAATGAATTTCTCCAAATCCTTTAGTTTCAATCCCAAGAAGACGGTAGGTGTGATAGCTCTTACCGATACAGTCGACTTTGCGTCGTCGAGCAGATCAGTCTCACCGAAATATTCACCGTCTCCGATCAATGCAATCCGTAATTCTTCCCCGTGAGGCCCCTTACTGAACACCTCCGCCTGACCGTTTGCGACAATAAAGAATTTCTGTTTATCCTTGCCAGCCTCAACAAATAGTTTTCCTATTTCAACTTCATTTGTCTCAAATGAGCTTGCCAGTCTGTCTACAATCTTATCCTCAAATTCTGAAAACAAAGGGATAGATTTCAAGCTCTTAGACGAGAAAGATGGTTGTCCGTTGATATATTCGATAGCCAGTCTGTCACTCTTTTTAAGATCAACCTTTGTTCTGTTGACACGGAAAGTACCACCGCTCACCTGCACCCAAGGAAGAAGTTTTAGCAAAAGGCGAGGAGTGATACTGCCCATCTGAGGGGCTGTTTTGGTAGTGGTTGCCAGTTTTCTGGCAGTAGCTGTAGTGACGCTACGTTGTAAATTAGAATCTGCCATGTTCGTATTATTTATTTTTTGATTATAACTTTATGTGTTGTACCTTCAACAAATTCCACGCTTAACACATTAAACCCTTGTTCTGTTGCACTTCTTGGCACATTTTCCAAAGGTTCGCCCTCACTAAGCAACACTTCAAGGATGTCCCCTTCTTTCAGTTTTGCCAATTCAATCTTTGTTTTCACGAAAGTCATAGGGCAATGTTCTTTCGTGATGTCTAATACTTTTGTTGCCATAATATCTGAATTAAATGAACAATGTTTGTCCGCCATCCGACAATTTCAAAAAAGAGGCGACTCCCAAAACATCCTTTACCTCAGGAATAAAATCATCTTTCGAAAGACCTAACACATGCATCGCCATCTCACAAGCATAAAAATTGATTCCCAATGCTTTAGCAGCCTCCACCAATTCCTCCAAAGTGGCGACATTGTTTTTTCGCATCAAACCACGGAACACCTTCGGACCGATGCCTAAGAAATTAAAACGACTGTTTGGCGCGACATTTAGTCCACCCATCAGGAAGCCAAAAATACGGGTAAGCCAATTTCCGCCAATGAATGCCCTGCCCTGTTTCTTTTTCAGAGCGTCAAGCCCCCAGAATGTAAAAAACAGATTTACTTCATACCCAACAGCCGCAGCTCCTGTAGCCAAAGTGAAAACAGCTGTCAATTTGTCGAAATCCCCGCTAAAAGCTATAATACTTAATTTCTTTTCCATACCGTCTTTCATTAAATTTTAATGCAAAGTAACGGTGATATATCAAGTGAGTAAATAGCAATTTTATGTCAAACATATCACTAACTATAGTGATATGGCAGTCAGGTAGACGGAAGGAATTTTCGTCTTTATATTTACAACAAAAAAACAGACCATCCCACGCAATTGTGGAATGGTCTGTTTATTATGTGAACGCACCGTCGAGATGTGCATTTCAAGAGATAGATTTGCAACAATTTTGCATTTCTAATTTATAATTCTGCATTGTCTAATGGACATGCACGCCAATATTTTTAATGGACACGCACGTCAATATTTTTAATGGACACGCACGTCCGTGCGTCTCTACCTGACAATCATTTTTTCATTGCCGACGACGTAGATGCCCTCAAGCAATCCATTCAATGCTTCCGATCTCTTGACGTTTGCCTTAACCAACGCTCCTGAGACAGTGTAGACATTCACAATATCATCAGCTTTTTCCGCTGTGATTGGATCAACTGCAGACTGTTTCTCTACCGTAACAATATGAGTGGCTTTAGACATACAATAGCCATCAGTCACGGAAATAGTGATTGTATGTGTATCTCCTGGTTTGCCATCAAATTTTCCTGTATTGTATATAAATGATTCTGCATCAGGATCTAGCACTCCGTTATCTGTAGGTTTATCCGAGATATTCTCCTCCGAACTCCATGAAAGTTTCACCTTACCTTCCTTAGCTTCCCTTCCATCCACATTGTATGAGAAATTGGGTTTCACCGTCAATGAAATGTCAGTTCCAGGCTTTACCTCCGATTTAGGATCCATCTCTAAGGAAATATTTCTGATGTCAAGTTGAACTTCCAACGGATCAGACTTACATCCGCGTAACGAAGTAACAACAATCGTGTATTTTCCAGACTTTGTCAAATTGGTTGCATTCTGTGTCACTAACGTTCCTTCATACATATACTCCTCATCAACACTAACATCATTGCTCAAATTCCAGTATCTGGTCAAATCCACAGGACCCTTACAAACCGGCTCGTGAGCCTCCTCCTGAAGTTTCGGCGTAGCGTTCACTGTGATTTTCATCGGTGACGCTGACGATGTCGTCACATTTCCTGCTCCATCATCATACGACTGTACCACATATATTGTAGCCTCCCACTCCGACTCATACGGTTCTGACATATCGACTCCCGAGAACACATCAGTCAATGTAGGAGCTGTTCTTCTACCCAATGACAATTTGCTTGAATTTGTCATCGATTCGTAAGCATCTTGCCTATTGTCGAACCATACAAGTTCATACTTGTCCGCATCTGGAAGACTTCCATTAATGGCATTTATCACTGCATTATTGGCAGGCTCATTTTCGGAAGGTATGCTTCCACTCCTGAACACATCCTCACAGATTTCTATATTTCTCACTATAGGAGCAGGAGTCGATCTGATGATAATATCTATCTTTTCTGGATCACTTTGGCATGTCAATCCTGCGGCAGTCGTCATTTCCCATTTTACCCAACGCTCCTGCTTCTCTACTATCCCATAAGATAACCATTCATCGTAGTATGGCTTCGAAGAAGACGGCGATCCCTTCTCATAATCGCCATTCTGATCCACAGCCCACAACAACGTCTGGCCTGCGACATTATCAATCACATCAGGACTCTTCACCAAGATGTCAACAAACTCCTTTGTCTCAAAGGCTTCATTCCACGAATAACTAACCGAGTGGTTCACCTTAGGTTTCTCCACCGCAATGACATCAACACCAATATCTATGCTAGGTCCTTTACATACCTGCTTAGATCTTGGAGTTGTGAATATTTGGTAAGCCTGATAATCGTAAGTCTTAGATGTAGGCACCTTTGTGTCTGGTATGATTGTAGATTTCTCCGCTGTTCCTGACACGTACACCACCTCATCTGCATAGTAATAGTTCTTCTCATCTGTCACCAACTCAGCCATGAGTTCCTCAGCTTCCTCGTTAGCACAGTACTCATGTAGGCTGGCATCTATAGGTGCCTTGACATCGTATATCGTCACGTAGAACCATGTCAGGTCGCTCTGTGCGTACGGCTCCGTTGTCGCGCGCTGAGCTACATATAAGGTATACTTGCCCGGCGTAGTCACATCTACAACATCTGTCGGAGCAGACGACAATGCCTTGCCTGCAGTGTCTGTTGGGCTTTTGAACCAGATCAGCTCATACCCCGCGTCGGTTGCAACTATTCCATCCAAAGGATCGAATGTGCCATCCTTACACAAGTCGATGTCCTTCACCGATGGTGTCGGTGCAGCAAGTACCTCCACAACCACCTTGGCTCTCTCTCCGAAACAATCGCCATCCTGATATGCAATAAAGAATTCATACGGCTTAAGATTATATGTTGGAACAGACCTGTCTATTAAAACTGAATTTGTTCCTTTTGAATTTGGTTCGTCCATACTTTTGAACCACCACAGTTTCTTTGACGGATCCAATGTTTGCTTGAACTTTTCTGTTGTAAGGATCTCACTAACGTTGCCATTCATAGAGTACAAAAGGTGCTCATCCTTTGGTGCGTCTGGTATTGGATTGACAATTATCTCATAGTTTTTGACCTCTCCGACACAGCCTGTATTCTTGTCTACTATCTGGTAGCTGAACATTCCGCCATCCTTCGATTCCAAGTTTTCAAAGAACTTCTCGTCCATGTCGTCGCCTAACAGTGTTCCTGACACATCGTCTGCACCCTGCCACCAATGGATCAGGTAGTCGGATGCAGTTCCCTTTGTCAAAGTCATGTCCACCATGCCCTTGCCTTCGCCCTCACAGAACTCTGCCCTCGGATTTCGGAACTCGACATCTGAAATCTCAGCACAAGGATTATCTTGTGCAAAAGTTCCGCTAACAGAGCCAAACAGGAGAAGGTTTATAAAAGCGAAACGCTTAAACGCATAATTGTTTTTCATAATTATATACTTTAACAGTCATTAATTTGTCTGACAAAAATAAAAACAAACACCAATCAATCATCACGCATTTCTCAGCAAAACAGGAGTAACTGTTAAAATTGATTAAAAAGGTGGGATGACGCGAATTTGACGAATTGAGATCTGCGAATTCACATTAACAAAACAGACCATCCCACGCATTTGTGGAATGGTCTGTTTATTACGTGAATGCACCGTCGAGATGTGCATTTCAAAATATAGATTTGCAACAATTTTGCATTTCTAATTTATAATTCTGCATTGTCTAATGGACATGCACGCCAATATTTTTAATGGACACGCACGTCCGTGCGTCTCTACCTGACAATCATTTTTTCATTGCCGACGACGTAGATGCCCTCAAGCAATCCATTCAATGCTTCCGATCTCTTGACGTTTGCCTTAACCAATGCACCTGAAACTGTGTAGACATTCACAATATCATCGGCATTTTCCGCTGAGATAGATTCTGCAGTGGAAAGTGAACCAGGATCACATGTCCATAACTGAATATCGTCCAAAAGTAAATCGTTTCCAGATTTGTTTGTCTCAAGTCCTCCTGCCACAGAGATAATCTCTAGCTTCAAACTTGGCTTATCTCCAGTCAAAAATATTTTAGCAGACACCTCTTTCCAATCTACACCCTCACCTACAGAATTTCGTTTAACCGTCTCAGAAGTATATGATTTGTCTGAATTCAAATCAGTGACACGAATCGCTATTGCGACAGGAAGGGATGATTGCGACCAATTGTTGATATAACATTTAGCAGTATACTCTCCTTCGCTTAGGTCTGTGATTGTTCTTTCGTAAATCACAGTATTAGCTTCATTACCACAATTCAAGAACAACATCGCTCCAAAGCCAGATTCTCCATATGTATGGTCTGGAGCAAATGTATATCCATTCTTTTTAGGAGTTTCTCCATTGAATGTGTATGCCTGCCATCCCCACATTGTGCCATCAGTAGCTCCATCATACGCACAAGTAACATTGGCAGCCACCGAATATGAGCCTTCTCCAGACACCTCTGATACATATTCAGCGCCAGGAATAGAATATGACAATTCGTATGTCCAGCCATCGTTTGTTGTTTTCTCTTCTTTTACAGGATTGTTGATATCAGAGTAGTCCCATACCCAATATTTGCCCTTTCCTGTGAATGTGCCGAAATCATCCTGCCATACCAACTTTTCTGCAGTTATAGGATTGCCATTGTCGTCGATACAGCATATTCTATCTGTAAATTTCCATGTGTTTGACTTAATCTTTTCACCTTCTTCACTAGTTATTTCACAATAAAATGTATATTCCTGTTCTTCCTTACCAGTAATATGAGTATATGAAGGTTCAGTAGCTCCACTTATCGCCTTGCCATCCTTATACCACTGATATTTACAATTCATGCATGTATCCTTCAATTTGAATGTGGCATTCATTCCACCGACACATTCTGAATTTTGTCCAACAATCACAGGATCATATCCATCAAAAGGGTTTGTTTTTACTGTGTCGTCATCACATGTCCATACCTGGATATCATCCAAAAGCAAATCGTTTCCTTTCTTATTATAGGATTCTCCTCCTACTTTGGACACAATCTCAAGTTTCATTTTAGGTCCAGTCATAGAAATTTTTTGCGAGGTCTCAACCCAATCAAGGCCACTCATTGTAGAAGAACGTGCTACAGGCTTTGACACAAACACATCACCTGAATTCAAATCCGTCAATCTTATATATATCTCAGATGGATTTTCAGAAGCAGACCAATTATTCATATAACACTTTACTGTATATTCTTTTTCTTGCAGATTTTCTATCGTTCTTTCGTAAATCACAGTATTAGCTTCATTACCACAATTCAAGAACAACATCGCTCCATAGGCAGATCCTCCATATGTATGGTCTGGAGCAAATACAAAACCATTTTCCCCAGGCATTTTACCATTAAATGTCTTAGCCTGCCATTCCCACATTGTGCCATCAGTAGCTCCATCCCAAGCACAAGTCACATTGGCAGCCACCGAATATGTTCCTTCCTCATAAGGAATGCCATCATCAGGATATGAAGCTGCAAGTTTCTCCTCATCTTCAGCCGACAAATTGTAAGTCCAACCATTCTCTGTAGTCTTTTCTACTTTCTTTGGGTTGTTGATATCAGAGTAATCCCATACCCAATATTTGCTCTTTTCTGTAAATGTACCGAAATCATCCTGCCATATCAACTTTTCACCTATAGGCTTTCCATTGTCGTCGATACAGCATATTCTATCTTCAAAAGTCCATGTTCTCGACTTGATTTTTTCTCCTTCTGCAGTAGTTATTTCACAATAATATGAATATTCCTGTCCATCTACATTTCCGGTAGTATGTGTATAAGTAGATTCTGTAGCTCCACTTATCGCCTTGCCATCCTTATACCATTGATATTTACAATTCTCATATGTATCCTTCAATTTGAATGTGGCTTTCTTTCCTCCTACACATTCTGAATATTGTCCAACGACCATAGGATCAACCTCCGCATACACCTTGATTCTCTTTATTTTCACAGCAGAATTTGGATTAGATTCGTTCATGTAAACATTTACATCCAACGTTCCATTTGTGATTGCACCTTGTCTAGTATCAAATGAAGCAGGGATCGAAATTGTATATACGCGACTACTATCCGCATAATTAGGAACCATCACATTAATACCATCCGGATGATTTTTAGAATTGTTTGTACCAACCTTTAGAATTGAATGATAAGAACTGTTCAAATGCGGATTTTTATTCAATCCTGAAGGATCCAAATATGATGCAGAATGAGGATTACAAACCTCTATTTCAACACGATACTTACCTCCAATCTTCAATCCACCAACACGATAGTTAAGCAAAAGAGTATTAGATAATACCGATTTATCTCCAGAACTGAATACAATACCCCAATCATCTGTAGTTCTGGCAAATCTTAGTGTATCCAAAAAGTGTGATCTGTATGAAATGCCATAATGTTTTCCACTGAGGAAAGTAGTTTCTGAAGGATCTGTATACACATCGGATGGTAAAGAAAAATCTTCTCCTACCGATATTTCAGGAGAGAATATTCCCTTAAATCCATTTACAGAATCTATAACATTAAAGGATTTTGATTCCGCACCAGAAACAGAAAAATCTGTGCTTGAGACAAGGACTAGCCCTGCAGCCGAACCACCTCCTTGAGCATATGCCTTGGCACAGCCCAATAACAATCCAGCAAGGAACAGCCATAAAGTTAAGAAACGTCGTGTTTTCATAAAATAAAATTTTATCATCATTCAATCATTTGTTGAATATTTAATTAATACATCTATTATAAACCCGTGCAAAATTATAAAAAGTATCCAATCCAAAATTAGAATAAAGTTGACATAATGAATTAATTTAAGTTAATTTAACATATAGTCAACTCAATTAATACAGACTTTATTCACACTGTATAAATTGCAGTTTTTTGGGTTTTTACAAACAGCTATCTAATTGATTTCAAATGTATAACGCAACCAATTATTTTTCAAACGTGAATTCTTGCGAACTTGGAAAAGTTAATTGGGAAGAAACAATACGTCATTTAATAATGAGGCTACCGACCTTTCGATTATCAATCAAAATCACTTCTAACAGGCTAAACATTTCATAAATATTTAATATTCATATACGTTATAATTTTCTTACAAATAAATTTCGAAAATATTTTGTTTTGCCAAATATCACATTTAACTTTGTACATGCAAATCGAGATGGATATTAGATAATGAATGCGACATTAAGACTAATGCGAATCTAGACGTAGATGTTATTAATTAGTAGATGTTATTTATAAAAACATTCATTTTGAATCGAGAGTAATTAGAGTAGTCCCAAATGAATGTTTCTCTAATAATCACCATGTGTTTGCGAGCATATCAGGGAGAACTGGGGAGGGTTCTTTCTTCCTGCGTGTGTTTTTATGTTATTTGTGAACTCTCCACTAAAAAACTTTATCTATGTTATTTTCAAAATTATTGAAAGCGGGTGCAGCAGCATCCCTAGTGTTGACATGTGCAGGTGTGAACGCACAGTCGTGGACATCTAATTCAACTTATGGTTTGTACGTTAATCAGTTGAAGGGAACAAAAGGTAACGTTGCTATCGGTGTGGCAGCAGCAAACAGCTATCAAGGCAACAGACTAACAATCAAGGCTGACTCTGCGAAGAACGGTCTAAGAATCTACGATTACAATGGCAACACAAAACTGCTACAAGGTTCAAACGGAGGTTTGACAGTAGGTGCAGCTTCTACAGCTCCAGCAAATGGACTTTATGTTGCCGGAGCAAGTAATTTAAGAGGCAATTTGACTGTCGCTGGCACTTCAACATTCTCTAAAGCAGCGACATTCAACAATGGTTTGACATCAAAGAGCGGTTTGATCGTGTCAGCAGGATTGGCTAAGTTTGATGGTCCAGTTTCAATGAACAGTACAATGGTAACTAGCGGCAATGCTACATTCAACAGCGGTGTGACAGTAGTTGGAGCAACTACTTTGGCAGGATCTTTGAAAACAACCGGAGCAACAACATTGAATGGTGCTACCACAGTGAATAACACTTTGAATGTTACTGGCAATACAACACTTAACGCCATAACATATGCGAAAGGAGATATTGAGGCCACAGGCCGTGCAATATTGAATGGAGGAGCTATTGTAAAAGGTGGTATTGTTGCTTCTTTGACTGACCACCCAGGTTATCCAGGATCTATCTCTATTGGAGGAACAGAAAAGGCTACTATTAAAGCAAGTGAGTTCTGTGGTTACAAGCCAGCATGTCCAAAGGATTTGTATTTCGACGCCAAAAATTACATTTTCCTAAACGGAAATGTTGGTGTTGGAGTAGAGAGTCCAGCTGCTAAGCTTCATGTTGACGGTAAGATTCTTTGTTCAGGAGAGATTGAGGTTGCAGATTTGAATTCAAACTCAATCAAGGTTAACTCATTGAACGCAAAGGACATCCAGATGGATATGCACGGAGCTGCCGACTACGTATTTGAGGACAACTATGATTTGAAGTCTCTTTCTGAGGTAGAAAGCTACGTCAACGAGCACAAGCACCTTCCTGGTATGCCATCAGCTGCAGAGATGGATGCTAACGGAGTAAGCGTGTCAAAGATGAGCAACCTACTTTTGGAGAAGGTTGAGGAGTTGACTCTTCACATGATCAAACTTGAGAAGGAGAACGCCGCATTGAAAGCAAAAGTCGAATCTTTAAGCAAGTAAAAATATGAGAAAAAAATATTTACTAACCTTACTTTTAGCATTTTTCTCTTACCTGTCAGCCTTGGCTGCGGTAAGCATAGAGGAGGCAAAAGCAAAGGTTAAAGATTACGTGGAGAACACGCTGAAGCTTCAATCTTATGGATTGCTTTATGCAAAAACCGCAAGCACAAAAATTGCTCTAATGTCAGACATAGAGGAGATTTCCGCGCCATCAAACAATTGGGCATTTTTTGTTGATAAAAATCCTGGACAAGATTGGGCACATCCATGTGCATATGTATTCGTTTCGAAGAGTAATGGAGCAATCAGTGTAAAAAATTCCACATTGCCACCAAAGAATCGAGCAGAATGGGACGCTGTTAATCCCCAAAGCACGCTTAAGAAAGCTGTGAAAATAAATTCTTCTGACGCAGTCAATCCAAGCGGATTGATTAACAGTGGGTTGTTTCCCAACAAAAACAAGACAGCAAACAATTGTTATGCCGTAATCATCAGTGGAGGTGCTGACAAATACAACAATTATCCAAGATATTGGAACAATTGTTCAATGGTATATCAAATGTTAAGAAACATCTACGGATACAAGAGAGAAAACATTTATACATTAATAGCAGACGGAACAGATAGTGCTCCAGATATAAATCTAGGATCATACGATTATCCTAACGTCTCTTTGTCCTCTCCCTTGGATTTGGATGGTGATGGAAATGATGACATTAACTATGCAGCTACAAAGTCGAATATCGCAACTGTTTTCAACACATTGAGAAACAAGATGACTTCATCTGATGAACTTTTCATTTACACAACAGATCATGGTTCATCAAATGGTTCAATTTGTTTGTGGAATGAGAGAATGATCCCTACTGAATTTGCAGCAGAAGTCAATAAAGTTGACTTTGTAAAAAACATCAACATCGTGATGGTTCAGTGTTATAGTGGAGCTCACATTCCAGCCTTAACAAAAGCCAAAAGAACAATCATCACTGCTGCAAACAGCTCTGAATCGGCTTGGTCAACTGGCGGAATCAGTGGATACGGTTTCTTCAGCAGATGTTGGGTTGAAGCGATGTCTGGCTACAACGTTTCTAACGGTTCTACAATCAATGCAGACACAGATGGAGACAATGCTATTTCTATGCTAGAATCTTATAAATATGCTGTAAGTCATGATAAAGCCGCTGTCGAAGGATGTTGGACTACAGAAAATGGTGTTCAAGTTTTAAAGTATGAACACCCTCAATATTGGTCTAATAGTTGTCTAGGAGAACGTCAATATTTGAGTGGTCTGCTAGTCGACACAAAGACATTATGCTGTACATTAAGCAGCAACGCACTTAGAAAAGCGACTAGTAGAATCACATCAACAACAAAGATCACAAGAGCCAAGGTTGATTACCAAACGTATGGCAACATCATTTTGAAGAGTGGATTCAAGGTTTCTGACGGTGCTAAATTCAAGGGTACTATCCTTGCTTGTAGATCTTCAAACACTAACAGCTCTTTACGTTCTGCTGATATCTTTGATGATTTTGACTACGAGGAATTCGAAATTGATCCAGAAATCACTGAAATTGATGATGCTGTTTCAGAAGTTGGTGGTATCGAAATCTATCCTAACCCTACTGACGGATTGCTTTACATCAATTCAAGCAGCACAATCAACAAGGTTATTGTGGCTGACATGACAGGTAAGATCATCATGGATGTAAATGGAGGATCAGACAAGGTTGAGCTTGATCTATCTTCAAATCCAAAAGGAATCTATGTGTTGAAGGTTATCTCTGAGGACGACAGCACTGTTGAAAAGATAGTGTTGGAGTAATCGATAATTTTTTACTCAAACTATTAAAGGTCGCTTGTGGCATATTGCCGCAAGCGATTTTTTATATCACACATAAAAAAGGGACGCATAAAAATGACGCACAGGGGAAAAGGTGTACAGGAAAAATAAAAAGACGCACAGGAAAAATAAAAATGACGCACAGAAAAATAAAAGAGACGCACGACCGTGCGTCTCTACATGTTGTATTCATCATCCTGCCTTTGCAAACATATCCCCGGTCAGTTTGAAATCCAGACCTGAATGGATTGGCACGTCACTTTCATCTTCCTCCACAACCTCTCCGTCGCCATCGGCAATCACTTCTGGAACCGGGACATCATCATCGACAATATCTTCCGTCGCAACAGTAGTGGATGCGGATGTGGCGGCTTTCTTTCTGTACTCCTCCAAGAAATCCATCAGTTGGCGTGTGATAAGGATTCTATGCATTGTCTTGAAATCAAGCCTTGAATGTGTTCCCTCACTGGTATGCACCAAATCAATATTGAATGTGGCGCCATTCTCATCTGGCTGCATGTACTGGCTGACTCCCTTAATGAAGTCTTCCGTCAGCGACTTGTCTTCCAAAATAAGGTTGAGATGCATCTTCAGTGCCTCTTTCGCCTCACTCATAAGCTTGAAGTCGGTATATGTGATACGATGCATTTCTGGATGGAATCGGTCTTGTCCGATAGTGGCAGAGAAGACGACGCAATTGTTGACCTGCAGATAGTTGACCATTCCCACGTCTCTTCCCCACAACGCAATCTCTTTCGCTCCCGAATAATCCTCTATCTTAAGGATGACGCCGGGAGTTCCCTTCTGCGACGTCTTATGAGTGATGGACGTGATGATTCCTCCTGCCGTGATTTTGCTGCGTCCCTGAATTTTTTCGATATCTTCAAGCTCGGTGACGCGGGTGTTGCAGATATACTTCAGCAGGATATAATAGTCGTCGAGCGGATGTGCCGACAGATAAATTCCCACCAAGTCTTTCTCCTTCTGCAGACGATCCAACGCTGTCCACTTCTCAAATTTTGGCAACGGCGGCAATGCGATCGACTGAGACACTTCCATGTCGTCAAACAGTGAGTTGCGCGACTGGCTGTTGGCAAGCTTCACCTTCTTTCCAAAGTCGGCAAGCACCACACTGAACTGTATCTCTTTGTTGTTGGACTCGAAGAAATGCTCTCTCTCTATTCCTTTCAATGAGTCGAACGCTCCCGACATCGCAAGACACTCCAAATCCTTCGCTCCACAGTTGACTCGGCTCACAAAATCGTATATATCTGTGTATTTGCCATTCTTTTCTCGCTCCGCTATCAATTCTTCCACCACCGCACGCGACATTCCTTTTATTCCCTGCAGACCGAATCGGATATTGCCGTTGGCATTGGTGCTGAAGAAGCTGTCGGATTCATTCACGTCGGGGCTCAACACTTCGATTCCCATACGTTTGCACTCATCCATAAACTTACGCACATCTTCAATCTTATCCATAGAGCGGGTAAGGTTGGCTGCCATATAGTCGGCCGGATAATGAGCTTTAAGATACGCTGTCTGGTATGCCACCCATGAATAGCAAGTGGCGTGGGATTTGTTGAAGGCATATTTTGCGAACTCCTCCCAGTCTCCCCAGATTTTATCCAACGTTTTTGCATCGTGTCCGTTCTCCACTCCCTGCTTCATGAACTTTGCCTTTAGCTCGTTCATCTTCTCAATCAGTTTCTTACCCATTGCCTTACGTAGGGCATCACTCTCTCCACGAGTGAAATTGGCAAGCTGACGAGACAGAAGCATCACCTGCTCCTGATATACGGTTACTCCATACGTATCTTTCAGGTACTTTTCCATACATGGAATATCATACTCGATCTTCTCTTTTCCAAGCTTACGGTTGATAAACTTAGGAATATACTGAAGTGGACCCGGACGATACAAAGCGTTCATGGCGATCAGGTCTTCAAACACAGTTGGCTGGAGTTCACGCAAATACTTCTGCATACCTGCGGACTCAAACTGGAATGTTCCGATTGTGTCGCCACGTGAATAAAGTTCGTAAGTCTCTTTATCATCAATTGGAATCTTATCTATATCAAGATCTATTCCGTGCGATTTCTTAATATTCTTCAATGCCTCCTTGATGATCGAAAGTGTTTTCAATCCCAAGAAGTCCATTTTGATCAGTCCGACAGACTCAATCACATGTCCGTCATACTGAGTCACCATCACCTTCGTTTTGGTTTCCTTATCCTCCACAGTTGAGATCGGAGCCCAGTTGGTAAGGTCGCCGGCACCGATGATCACACCACACGCATGGATACCTGTCTGGCGGATAGTGTTTTCAAGCTGCGACGCATAGATAAGAGTCGACTTGATCTGCTCGTCATTGCCTTCCACCGCATCACGCATTTCAGGCACATACTTGAAACAGTTTTTCAAGTTCACCTTCGGCACTTTTCCCGTTTTAGGATCGGCAAGACTATCGTCGAATGCGTCTGGCACCCATTTCTTCATCTGGTTGGACAGGCTCAACGGCACATCCTGCACACGGGCGACGTCGGCGATTGAACTCTTCGTCGCCATTGTACCGTACGTGATGATATGAGCCACCTTCTCTTTTCCATATTTCTCTGTAACCCAATCGAGCACCTTGCCTCGTCCGTCATCATCGAAGTCGACGTCGATATCGGGCAATGATATACGGTCTGGATTCAAGAAACGCTCAAACAGCAGGTCATATTTCAATGGGTCGACGTCGGTGATCTTCAAGCAGTATGCCACTACCGAACCAGCGGCAGATCCACGTCCCGGACCGACGCTCACTCCCAACTCTTCACGTGCCGCGCGGATGTAGTCCATCACAATCAAGAAGTAGCCAGGGAATCCCATCGTCTTCATGATATGAAGTTCGAAGACGATACGCTCAGTCTGCTCTTCAGTCAGATTCTCTCCGTAACGCATGTGAGCTCCCTCCCACGCAAGCTTGTTCAAATAGTCAGCTTCGAGTTTTATACGGTAAAGTTTGTCGTATCCACCGAGTTTTTTGATCTTCTTCTCCGCGTCTTCCTGACTCAACACCACATTATGGTTCTCATCCTGAGTAAACTCGTCGAACAGCTCTTTTTCCGTGATGCGTTGACGATACTCCTCCTCTGTTCCGAAATCTTCAGGGATCGGGAACTTAGGCATGATAGGGTCGGACTCGATACTGTAGACTTCAACTTTGTCTGCCACATCAAGAGTATTTTCAAGGGCTTCTGGGATATCACTGAAGATTTCCGCCATTTCATCGGGAGTTTTCAGCCACTCCTGCTTTGTATATGTCATACGTTGCGGATCGCTCAACAGTTTTCCCGTCGACAGGCACACCAATCTTTCGTGGGCTTCGGAGTGTTCCTCCTCCACGAAATGGACGTCGTTGGTGCAGACCACCTTAATGCCAAGTTTCTGAGCGATAGCGACAAGCTGAGGATTCACCCTCTGCTCTGCCTCATACACGCTTGTGTTACCATTAGGTTTATCAGTCTTATGACGTTGTATTTCGATATAGTAGTCGTCGCCAAACAGATCCTTGAACCATTTTGCGGTTGCCTCAGCTCCTTCCAGATCATCAGACATTATCTTCTTAGGAAGTTCACCACCCAGACAAGCGGAGCAGACAATCAGATCCTCATGATACTGCACGAGCAGGTCCTTGTCGATACGTGGACGGTTGTAATAACCGTCGACCCAAGCCTTGGAAACGATTTTACAAAGATTCTGATAGCCATGCTTGTTTTTGGCAATCAGGATCAAGTGCCAACCACTGGAGTCGGCAATAATACTTTTGCCCGCCTCCTCTATACGGAAAGTATTGTCATGGTCGGTATGTTTTCTACGGGCACAATAACACTCGCAGCCGATAATCGGTTTGAAAATCTTATTTTTCAGTTTGGCGATTTCCTCCGTAGCGGCAGCTTTAGCCTCATCAGTAGATTCAGGATTGTCCAAAATAGCCTGCTGTTCACCTATTGCTCCCTTCGTCTTCTTATTCACCTTGATAGCATAGTCTGTCAGCTCCTTGATACCAAACATGTTGCCATGGTCAGTCAAAGCCATAGCGTTCATTCCTGTTCTCAGACATTTGTCAATCAAGTCAGGCACCTTACTCATTCCATCCAAAATAGAATAGTGGGAGTGGACATGAAGGTGAACGAATTTATTTTCCATCTATTATATATTTACAAAACGTATATATTTTGTCTATAATCTTCATTAGGTGCACATCCATATGATGTGCATATTCATCTTACACCGTATGAGACGCTCATCAATATGAGACGCACGAACATATGAGGTACACGGGCCATATGAGGTACACGGGCCATATGAGACGCACGACCGTGCGTCTCTACGGGCGATTAATCCTCGATACGGATTGTGCGGACGGCTCTGACACGGTCGGCGCTGGTTTTAGAGCTGCGTCCGACGGTATTGTTTTTGAAATTTATAGCCCAGGCAAAAATGTAATCATACTCTGTGCTGCTCCAATACCATGTGTTCGCCATACTCACACCGCCCTCCGCCTTCAGTCTGCGGTTGAGTCTGTTGATGTCATCCTTTATCGTACGCAGTTGGCCCTCACTTGGCAGATACCAGTCTGTTTTGCCGGCCGCCGTATACGACTTAGCCGCCTGAGCCGCGCACTCAGCATTATCCATAGTTTTCTCTATGTAGTTGCAGATGGCCGCAGTGTTTTCTGCCCCACGCATATCAAAGTTTGCCTCATGCCACTCACGAGTAGTGTACGGGGAATCGCCATCGATATCCACTCGGTCTGCTCCCCATGAATATGTTTTTCCATAGTCGACATCCGTCATTGCAAGGATATAGCCGTATTCATAATCCTCCGACACATAAAAAAGGATTCCTCCTTCCTCCTCTATATAGTCGCCAATCTGATAGGTGTCCAGTCGACGCACGTCCGGATCCGACTTCGTTGCCACCATCATACGCCAATAGTCGTCGTCCTTAGTGGCAAACGTCAGCGTCACGAAATGAGATTTATCCGACGTCTTCAACATCACCATCTCATTTCCGTCTCGATAGAACGTTTTTGTGCGGGTCTGCAACACCAGACGATATTTAGACAGATTCTTATCAATGAATCTGTTCGCATTAAACTTAGTCGTGGTTATGACAACATTGCAAAGACGTTTCCAAGAACGTTCAAACGACATTCTGTAGTCGATTCCATACGTCCACTCCAACACAGACACATTATTGTCCGCTAGTTTTTCCGGCGACATTGAAAGCCATCCCTTACGGTTGAGCAAATTATCAACGTCAGCAAAGCTCTTCTTCTTACGAGCCTTGTTGAGCTCAGAAATCGTTATGAAATCAGGGGCATCAGCAAAAGCAGCCGACACCTCCGTTAACATCAAAATACACAATAATACCCTAATTACAATCATACCCTTTTTCCTTTTCTGTAAAGATACAAAGATAGGATTAATTTTGAAAATATATGCATTTTGGAATCTAATGTTGAATTTTAAAAAATCATCATATATTATGGCTTTATCATCACATAATTCTGAAACATAAATCGTCAACAACATCATTAATTATCGCATACGTTTTCTGTATGGATTCAAATGATAACACACACGTCATTATCGTTACACGCACGTCCAATTTGCGGACGTACGTGTAATCAATCGTGCGAATCAATCACAAATACATATTCACAAAACGTACGTTTCGTTAATCACAATCACATATCATAATCGTTACACGCACGTCCGTGCGTCTCTACGGGTTTGGGTTCATGGGATAACGATTCTGATTAATGTTTTGAAAACATATATGTAATCCCAACCAATGACATACGTCTCTATCCGTGTCAAACGTACCAAACCGCATACACATAAATATTTATCAAACATTTATCTTTTAATACAAATATCTAGGTTTCTCCATTTTTTTATTTTAGCGTCCGGAAAAATTGGAGACACATGATGATTTGTTTGATGATGCATTGTCAGACGTACATCCGACAAAAGACGCACGTCCGAGAAGAGACGCACGTCCGTGCGTCTCTACAAGATGGGTTTCCAAAACTATAGAATTATATTACCATACATAACAGACCATGAAGAAAACACTACTATCTATCGTTGCTTCAGTTGCAACTTTTTTCGGTGCCACACTCCAATCGTTTGGAGTCTCCGTATCCAACCCGCTCATCTACTCTGATGTGCCAGACCCTTCCGTCATCCGTGATGGAAACAAATACTATATGGTGAGCACAACTATGCATTGTGCTCCGGGTGTTCCGATTATGATGTCGGAGGATTTGTCGAACTGGCGTACCGTCAACTATGCCTACCAGACGCTCGACAACGGAGACAACCAGAGTCTTAATGGCGGCAAACATGCCTATGGAAAGGGTTCGTGGGCTTCTTCGCTTCGTAAGCATAAAAACAAATACTATATTCTTACTCCGTCGTACACAACAGGAAAGACTCATCTTTTCTCTACTGACGATATCGAAAACGGCACTTGGGACGAGGTTCGTCTGCCATTCTATCATGACCCTTCTCTTTTCTTCGACGACGATGACCGTGCCTACATCATTTTCGGCAGCGGTGAGTTTAACATCATAGAGCTCAACAGTGATCTTAAAAGCGTGAAGGGTGGAGCCTCAAAACTTAACATTCCTATCGACCAGACTACTGGCACTAACGGCTATATCGTGAAGTGTGAGGGTGCACACATGGAGAAAGTCGACGGCAGATACTATCTTTTCGCTATCTCTTGGCCAAACGGCAAATGCCGTACTGAACTGGTGTTCCGCTCAAGCAGTTTGAAGGGCAACTATGAAGGCAAGATCGCATTGCAGGAAAACGGTGTGGCTCAGGGTGGAATCTTCGACACTCCCGACGGCAAATGGTATGCTATGCTTTTCCGCGACTCTGGTGGTGTGGGACGTATTCCTTGGCTTATACCGGTCTCTTGGGAAAACGGTTGGCCTAACATGGGCAGACAGGCAGCTCGCAGCGTCGACTTGCCAAATCCCGTGGAGCCAGCATACAGTATGGCGACGTCGGATGATTTCGAGTCGACTACCCTGCCTCTTGAATGGCAGTGGAACCATAATCCCGACAACTCTAAATGGTCGTTGTCTGCCCGTCCAGGATATTTGCGTATCACAACAGGCCGCACCGACAAGAGTCTTTACTGGGCAAAAAACACTCTTACTCAAAAAACGTTCGGTCCAAAATGTTCAGGCCGTGTGGCTCTTAATGTGAAAGGTATGAAAGACGGTGATATCGCCGGACTTGCTGCTCTTCAAGATTCATTCGGATTCGTAGGTGTGGAGAAACAGTGGGGCAAACTAAACATCGTCCAGCAAAAGACTGTGACCAGAAATGCATCTGTGCCATTTGACGGAGAGACAGTATATCTACGAATCGATTTTGATTTTACAAAAGACAGAGCATATTTCTTCTATAGCACAGACAATCAGAAATGGAACTCTATTGGGAAAGACATTCCTCTTCCATACACTCTTGGAATGTTTGCTGGATATAAATTCGGACTTTTCAACTATGCGACGTCGCAAGCTGGAGGATACGCCGATTTCGATTGGTTCAAAGTGGGAGAAGATGTCTACGACGAGATTTACCTCGGACAGATCAAAGAGCCAGAAGTTGTTGGCCCATACAATGAAGTGGCAGCCAGTATTCCAGGCGTAGTGGAGGCAGAAAACTATAACACAGGTGGAAATAACATCTCTTACTACGACATAGACAGAAGCAACCGTGGCGGAGAATACAGGAAAGACGGAGTGGATATATATGCGTCAGATGAAGCCAATGGTTTTGCTATCGGATATTGCGAGGCAGACGAGTGGATGAACTACACTGTGAATGTGGCAGAGGAAGGTGAATACACCGTGTCGGTGAGAGCAAGTGAAGAGGGAGAAGTTGAGGCTGGCACCGTCCACGCATCTCTTTCAAATGAGGTTGGCGACGCAATTGACATAGAGGTTGGCACCACAGGAGCATGGGATGTCTACGGTGAATTCAAGCAGAATGGTAAAATCAAACTTCCTGCTGGAGAATCAACCATTCGTCTGACAATCAAGAAATCGTGGGTGAACATCGACCGTCTGACATTCACGAAATGGGATCCGTCTGATGTTGATGACACAGAAGCAGAGAAGATTTTAATCATCAAAACAGATGACGCGATCAAAATCATCGGTATTGATGGGGTAGAGACGCTCGGTCGTGCGTCGCAGCAACAATCACCATATGGAATAGGCCATGCGGTTCAGCCATTAAGAATTGAGATAATAAATGCAGAAGGAAAGACGATACGTGTATCCAACAAAACAGAAATTCCGACATCAGGAATCGTTTCTGGCATCTACACAATCAGAATAATAACAGACAGCAACGTGATATGTAAAAAACTGACATTGAAATAACATAACACCCGTAGAGACGCACGGTCATGCGTCTCTGGAATGGACGTACGTGTTTACGTCCGTACATAAAAAAATGCCGTGACGGATTTTCCCGCCACGGCATTTTTTTACGACAACCATAACAATAAGATTTTTAGAGAATCTGTATACAGAGCTATTAACTTCATTAAAAAATTAACGCAAGCAAAAAGAGAACTACGCTTTCTCCCAATTTGTCAGGACAAATCATTTATCGGAAAATCAATAAATTATTTTTATTTCCTAAAATTCATTTTGCATATACAACAAAAACAGCTACATTTGTGCTGAAAATAACAAAATAATAAATACTTTATGACACTTTGAATTGTATACTAGACTAAAGATAGCCAGACAAACACAAAGAGTCTTGATGCGAACGTGATGTGATTTGGAAATCAAAAAGACAATTTGATAGATTAATAAAAATAATTAATACGGAACTCAGGTATTTTGATTTATCGAATTGGGTCACAATCATTGTCACAGATTGATTTTTATAATTATTGAATGTTTTTTCGACACTCAATAATGTTTATAGTATGTGATTGTTGCTTATTGCATGTGTTGTTTCGCGATAGTCTTGTCTCTATAATGCATAAAAAGAATTAATGGAGGGTTATTCTTTTTTACGCATATTTAATTTTACCCTCCACATAAAAAAAATATATGTTTAAAAATTTACAGAAAATGGGTGCATTAGCATCCTTGATGTTAGCAGTAACTGCTAATGCACAGACTTGGCAAACAGACCAATCAAACAAGAGTGTCTACACTATTCCATCTGACGCCAATATGGTTGTTGGAGCTACGCCAAGCAGTTGGACAAAATCAAGCAAAGTATTTATCAAGTACGGAAGTTCTCAAAAAGGATTAACTATCGCCAACGCCAATGGCGATGTTAAACTTCAGTTGGCTAATGATGGAGAGTTGTCAGTTGATGACTTAAATGTTAAATATTATACTAGTCTTAATGAACTAAGTGTTAGTGGAGAAACGTTCCTTACTGGGGCATGCTCTGCTTATTCGTCTTTTAATTTTTATGAAGGGTTGACATCTCAAAAAGGTTTACAAATCGGTTCTTCTTCACCAAACTTTAAAACTTGGGTGAACATCAGCGGACCTAACGAATTTATGAAGATGACAGTGTCTGGTTATGGTGGTCTAAAGCCATTCACATTTGAAGCAAGCAAGTTCATATTTTCTAATGGTAAAGTCGGTATTGGTGTAACAAATCCTACTGTTGCACTTGATATTGTCGGAGACATTAGATGTCAAGGTAATGTAGATTTAATCTCTATGAATTCTCAGTCAATTAATGTTGAGAATCTTGCTGCTAAGGATATCACAATGGACATGAAGAACGCGGCCGACTATGTATTTGACGCCAATTACGATTTGAAGTCTCTTTCAGAGGTTGAAAAATTCGTCAACGAACACCACCACCTACCAGGCATGCCTTCTGCAGCAGAAATGGACGCTAACGGAGTAAGCGTTTCAAAAATGAGCAATCTTCTTTTGGAGAAGATTGAGGAGTTGACTCTTCACATGATTCAACTTGAGAAAGAGAATGCTCAGCTAAAAGCCAAGTTCGAATCATTAGGAAAATAATATTATGATGAACAAAACAGTTGCCACTCTGTTTTTGTCTTCATTTGCTTGTCTCTCTTCAATGGCAGCGACAAGTTATGAACAAGCCAAAACAGTGGTGAAAAATTATGTGGAAAACACCCTTGGATTGGAAAATTACCAACTTTTCGGTAATGAGAATTCTCTATCCAAGGTTGAGATTTCGTTTGAAGAGCCTGTAAAGGTTGATTCTTCTGGTTGGACCTTCTTTATTGACATGATGCCTCAGGCAATGTGGGGACATAAAGCAAAGGTGGTGTCGGTTTCTAAAGAAAACGAGTCAATGGTCATTAATGATGTAAATATGCCATTGGATAATCTGGACGGATGGTCTGATATCACACCGGTATTCTCCAAATTAAGATCAGCTAATGCGAATGAGCCTTATGCCATTAATTCTCTCAAATATGATAGCAATAGATTTTTGAGCAAAGGTCAGTTTAAGAAGACGAGCAAGAGCAGTCCAAATTCATACGCTGTTCTTTATTGTGGAGGTTCTAATCGTGACAAGTTTTTCCTTTCTTTCTGGAACGACTGTGCTTTGACATATCAATTGTTGAGAGATGTATATGGCATTCCAAAAGAAAACATTTATGTATTGATGTCAGGAGGTCCTAATAACACGACAAAGGTGATGTCAGCAAAATCTAAGCAGTACGTTGATATGCCTTTGGATTTGGATCGCGATGGCATAAATGACATAGCATATTCTTCATTGCCAAATGATGTCACAAAAGTGTTTGAACTGCTGAAAAGTAAAAGTGCCAGCAAACAATTTGAAAGTTTGTTTATCTATACAATAGCTCATGGAATATGCAGTGGAGGAGAAATGACGTCATGGGGGAATGGAATAAGGGTTTATGCTAACGATTTAGCAAAAGAGATTGACAAGGTCAATGCAAAATCCATTTCCATTGTGATGAACCAATGTTATTCAGGTTCGTTTATTCCAGCACTTTCAAAAAATGGAACTGCGACAAACCGAACAATCATCACTGCCGTCAATCCTAATGAAAGTGGCATTGTAGAATCTGATAACGGTTATTATTTAAATTGTTATTTCACAAAAGCTTTTATGTGCGGACTCTCGGATCCGGAGGAAAGCGATTACAATGGAGACGGAGAAGTGTCAATGTTAGAAGCATTCAGATTTGCGAAAGAGAACAACCCAGCTTCAACCGAAGGCATTCCATATGCATATGATGTTTTTGACATAGAATTAAAGTGGGAACATCCACAATACTGGTCAGCTGACTGTTTCGGAGAAAAGCAGGTAGTAAACGGTGGAGTTGCTAAGGAGATTACCTACAATTCTAATATAAGCAATAGATATGTTGTGAAATTTGCAGAAAATTTGGTTAAATCTTCAAGCATCATAACTGATTACGCCGATGTCACATACTCGTCTTATAATAAGATTTCCTTGAGACCTCCATTCTCAAATAGAGGAGGTTCTGTTTTCCACGGACGCATTCTTTCTTGCCAGAATTCAAACGTTACTACTCCTAGTGACGGAACTGCTTGTCAGAAAGCGAGTGAAAATACGACCTATTCTAAAAACATCGGTTCTTCTTCACTATCTATCTTCCCTAATCCGACATCTGGTGTTGTATATATCAGCATCAGTGACAAGGTGATTGATAAGGTGGAAGTTGTTGATGCTCTAGGAAATACAGTATTGTCTGTAGAATGTGACAACAATGAGATTTCTATAGATTTGACCAAGTTCGGCACTGGAGTATATTTCGTAAAGGTCACTTCAGAGAGTGACACCGTTGTTGAAAAAGTTGTTTTGAAGTAATAATATTTGTCATATATAACTCCTATTTGTCAGAATAGTTTTCTGACTTTAAGATAGGATTATAGATAAAGTGTTATAATCATTTGACAAGTTCCAAACACGTTAGTGTTTTCACTTAATTTTGTCAAGATAAAATTAAGTCTTATTAGAAGATCATTGCGGCCTATGGCAACAATGATCTTCTTTTTTGTCAAACGCACTGTATTTTTCTGTTATCATTTCACTATATTTTGTTGCATTCCGCATTTATAATTTAGCATTTATTCCACCGTTATATCCGTACGCTTGGATTTGACTGAATACGAAAATTTCAACTCTTTCTTTTCTCCTGGTTTCAGATTAAGTTTCCAAGTGAGTTTACCCTCCTTCTCGTCTACCTCTGCTCCACCATTATCAACCAACACCACCTTGATATCATCCACTGTAGATACAGGGAATTGATCCTCCACCGTCACCTTGACAGACTCAGTTTTATTGTTTTTCACTGTGATCAGCCACTCACGCTCAACCTTGTCGGATGTCTTGATCAGATTCTTCGACGAGTATGTACGCATATCTTTTCTGTCGACAGCCAACTCCTTGTCTTTTCCGATGGAAAGGTTCAAAGTATCCTCCGTCTGACGTGCGTTAATGAAGATCTCACCCATATACATATTGTTCAAGAACAGTTTGACCGCACCGTCGAGCAGATCCAATTTCTTCCAATTTGGAATAGACGCTACAAGATAGACATCCTTGGATAACTTTGGCACCGCATAGTAGTTATACTCCGCGTCGACAGAGAAATCCTTCACCACCACCTCATGGTCAGCACCGTCGGCAGGAATATTATTTTTCCCTTCAATATCTGCGACGTAATTACGTATTGCCATCTGCGGGATATTAGACTCCATATCACTGCCCATCATAGATTGTGAGACACGTTTGATTCGATTCTGATCGATATAATTGTAATAATGGCTTCCTACCTCAGACTCTGTAATTTTTGAGCTATTATTGTCCATTCGCACATTTCTCACCATCACATTCTTGCCTCTGGCTGTGCAAGATGTGGAGTTATAACCAGAATAGCTGAAGCTGACACTCTTGTTGATCGGCACCAACAACTCATAATATCCATTTTCATCAGACTCTGTCTTGCGATCGTCTCCACAAGTGACCAAAGCTCCCTTCAACGGACCTTTCCAATCACGCACCACTCCCATAATCTTCACATATGGATTAGTATAGTCAGCAGTATGGACACTTCTTCCGACATACGTTCCTGATGGCACGATATAACGTCCCAATTCCGGTTTTTCATTGCTCACAGTCGGATCATTTTGGGAAAGTTTCAGTTTCACATTATTCCATTTCTCTTTTGTCGCCTGGCTCACGTATGCCTTCTGCACCAGATGAAGCTTGGTGTCATTCTTGGCTATGCGGGCCTCGTAGAATGGCATCCAGGCAGCATCCTCCACAAAATAGTTGATCTCCAACTCACAATTTGAGGCTGCAGACGACTCCAGCTTCACCAGAAGAAAACTCATCGGCTCCATCTGTTTGCCGTAGAGCAGATTCATTTTCTGCTCATTAAGGGTAAGTTCTTCCTGATATTTCTTCATTCGTTTTTGGTAGTCGTACTGCCTTGTGATAATGTCATTCAAATCATTACGCACATAAGAAGCTATACCCTGTAGCGTGGGAGCAGTGAAACCATTATTGCCACCTATATTATTACTTTTCAGCACCAAGTCACGTTCCCTGTCGAGCACTTCGCTCTTACTCTGCAGAATATCAATGGAATCACGCAACTGCGAAGCTCTCTTTGTCAGAGCAGCGACCTCTTTACCAATCTGTTTCTGACCTGGCACCTCCACATCATAATCAATAGAGGAAAGAGTAGCGTTTCCACTCTTCACCCCCACCTGCACAGAGTTTTGCTCCAGCATTGGCGTAAGCAACGGAATTTTCACCTCCGTCACCCCACTCTTGACATTCACCTTTGCTGTACGCTTCACCATTGCACCGTTGGAATAGACCATCACCTCATTTATCTTTGATTGAGTCTCCACTGGTGCTGCGAAAGCTGTGATGACGCCAAAAGAAAGACAACCTGCTAATATATTTTTTAATTTCATATTTTCTTATTTTTAGTTAAGACGGGGTACACGTTCCCCACAATTACGCATTATGAATTGTTCTAAAGTTCTTGATCAGACATCAGTTTATCGAAAAGGAACTCATCTTTCACCTTCACCTCATAATTGATATTGAGTTCTTTCTTCTCTCCAGGAGCAAGATGAAGCGTCCATTTCAAACGGCCCTCCTTCTCGTCGACTTTTGCATTGCTTGACTCCAACAGAGTGACTTTTGCGTCATCATTTGTGGCGACTGGAATCTGATCCTCCACCACGACATCCACAGCCGTCTCCTTATTATTCTTCACTGTGATCTGCCAGCTTCGTGTGACCTTCTTGGCTGTTCTCAGCAGATTCTTTTTCTCCTTAGTAGCCTTCAATGTTCGCTCCACTCCGATGTTTTTCTCCACACCAAGAGAAAAATGCAAAGTGTCTTGAATCTCTAACGGTGTCCAATAAGAGTCTCCGACGTAGGTATTATCCAAGAAGACGCGGAGTTTTCCCTTTAGCAATTCATAGTCACGCCAGTTTGGAACTTCAGCCAGCATGTAGACGTTAGGGGTTATCTTAGGTGCGGCATAATAGCTGAATTTAGCCGGGATACTCTGAGTGCCCAACGTCGCCTCATGTTCTGATCCGTCCGACGGGATTGTGTTCAACGTCGTCGACTCAGCAGTGTAGTCCTGCAGTTTCGAGAAAGTAGACAGATACAATCCTGAGCCATATTTTGCCCCCTTCTTTGTGGTGATCATAACGACTCCATTCGACGCACGTGATCCATAAATAGAAGCGGCTGATGCATCTTTCAAGAACTCCATATCTAAAATATCCTCTGGATTGATTGAAGCCAACGGATTTGAAGTGCCATCACCCATTGGCACTCCGTCGACAACATACAATGGTTCGGCACCAGACAACGAAGGTACTCCACGCACACGTACAGAAGAAGCTTGTCCCGGTTGACCAGATGAAGATGTCACTTTAACACCAGACACTCGACCTGCCATAGCCCGGTCTAATGAAATTGCTATATTTTTCTTAAGTTTTTCCTCGCTTAGAGAGCATACCGCACCTGTGACATCACTCTTCTTTTGAGAACCATAATTAGACACCACAATTTCATCTTCAAATTCTTCAATTTCATCTGGTTGATATCCATAGATGGACGACTCATCAACATTCATATTCACATTGAGCATCATCACATTATCTGCATTCACGCTCTTTTCCACAGTGTAATGACTTGTATGAGTGAACTTTAGATGGCTGTTTTCTGGAACCATTATTTCATAGAAACCAGAAGTATCCGTCTGAGCGGTGACATTTGTAGACGTGCTAGTGACCAAAACGCCCTGGATACTTCCTCGATCGTCACGCACCGTTCCCATCACCTTCACCATCTTCTTTTCTGAAGACGACGATGATGAGTTGCTATAAGTTTTAGGTAGAGTATAACGTTTCAGCTCTGGTCGGGCATTATTGTCGGAAGGATTCGTTCTGGTGACGGTCATTTTCACGTCTTTCCAATCCTCCTTTGTCTTTTGTAGCACCATCACCTTTTTCGTGACATCCATAGATGGTTTATTCTCAGAGATTCGCAACTCAAAGAATGGAGTCCACTCAGCCTCTTTCACCACATAGTTTAAAATCAAATCAGTCTCCCCAGAATTTTTCGACACCAATGAGATGTACAATGCGCCCTTAGGCATCATAGCCCTTTCATCCAAAAGTTTCATCTCCTGACCAAGCATCTGTTTTTCCTGTTCCAACTTTTTCTGACGCTGGTTATATCCCAATTTCAAGTCGACGATTTCGTCAAGATCCCTGCGGAGAAAAGACGCCACCCCACTCAACTGCAATGAATCAAAACCCTTAGACCCTCCCACACTATTATTATTCAACACAATATAGCGTTCGTGATCCAAGACGGAGCTATAAGAGCGAATCAAATCCAAAGAATCAGCGATCAGTTTGGATCTCTTCACCAACGAATCATTGGCTTTAGCAACGTCGGCACGATTAGGCATCTCCATCTCCACATGCACCTTGCCCAACGAGATATCCGCATTGGAAACACCCACCTGCACCGACTTTCTGTCGAGCACCGGGCTAAGCATAGGGATCTTCACCACCGTCACACCGGCAGGAATCTTCACATGGGCTTTACGGCTCACTAAAGCCCCTTGTTTATAGACGGTGACCTTTTCAATCGTGGAATTGACCGACAAAGTGTCCGCAAAGAGGCTTTGCGACATCAAACAGGCAGTCAAAAAGACAAATAGGTAAATAATTCGTTGTTTGAGCATATATTTTGAATTATAGTTCAACGCACAAATATAACAAAATAAAGAGCGAACCTACATAAAAACATATTTATTTTTCTGGAGACAGACAAGTAGAGTTACATATCGAATGAAAAATCAATAACATCATGTCCACCCTATTGACATATACACATAAAAATGGACGCACATCTCCATGAGACGCACGTCCGTTTTATACATAATCATACATAACAGTTAGGATTGCCTATTAATCTGAAGGAGTTCCAACAGTCAATCACAGCTTGGTCGTTTGTACTTCTAATGGTCTGATCAACATCTAGAAGAAAATCTCTTACTTTTATAGAGTCGCTGTCAAGCAACTCTGTCATAATTTCACAGATTCTAGTCAAACTGTCTATTTTGACGGCATCTATAGATCCGAAAAAAGCTCTGGCTTTACCCGACAACACCCAATTAACTCCAAAGGGGACATCGCGCTCTTTTTTCAAGGTATCACATGTCATTGAAAATATTGTGTCAATAGGAGTATGGCATTCCTGTTCGGCAATGTGTTTCCAACGGATTCCCATATAGCCAGTCCAACCCCTACTTCTTCCATGCCCGATGTAAACCACCGAACCTATCCTTTCCTTAAAGAGCTTTGTAATCAAATTTTCCCTTGATATTTTTTCAGCGTACCATTTGACAACGCTCATATCGGCAGACTTGCATTTTTTATGCGTGGCATTGTAGAATCTGTTGCTCAACTTTGTGAACAAATCTTCCCATGGAGAAAGAAGCACCAAACGTCTTTTCTCTTTTTCTGAAGGGTTGTGTTTCATCTTTTCAACTATCAAAGGCAACTCAGTAGTCTCTGCATAATAGTATATACAGACAAGCACTCCGTTCACAACAGGAGCAGGAGTAATATTGACACAATCAAAAGTTAACGGTGCCACAACATAAATAATGCGAGAATCAGTGAATTCAAATCTCGAAATCACTGATTCTACGCTAAATTGCTGACAATCGACCTCTTCTATCTGCTCTACCAATCCTTCTTGGCTCTCTGCAAATATGTAGATAGCATGATTATCCATAAACTAACTTACCAAGGCACTTGATTTCGTCGTCATAATTTTCTTTTGAATTATCGTACCAGCTGTAGGTTCTGTGATATGTCACATCATCGTTGTTTGTTATCAAACAATAGCAATATTCAATCACTTTTCCTTGTTGTTCCAAGTTGAAATATTTATGGAAAAGGCTATTTGAATTTTCCTGCGTCACTTGTTCATTTGCATTTCTTATTTTGGCAAATGCTTCATTTATAATGTAACCTTCATCGGTGAATTGATCTACTAAAGCATCTAACATATAGGACTCACCTTCTCTCATATACTGCCATACATGTGTCAACTCATGGATAAGAGTCGGGAAATAAAAATGTTTTCCTACCGTTTTGCCAAGTATAGAGTCAAATCCCTTTGGCTTTAGCGTTTCACCATCAGATGGATCAAAATGGATGGTTGTTCCAACCGTAAATGGTCTTCCAGAATCTCCCATTTTGTCTTGACATTTTGATATAATTTTATCGACTATTCTTTTCCATGATTGTGCCAAATCGTCTGATTTAAACTTTTCTGTAAGACGTACTTTAGAATAGTCAATGCTGTTGCCAAAGACTTTCTTTGCTTCTTCTATTTCCACTTTGTACAATTTACGATTGTAAGTCAAATGATTCATTAAGACAGAAGCGATCTCACCAACAACGCCATAGCCAAGATCAATAGCACCATTCATAATGTCATAAGCAGCAACCTTTAGATCATTATAATAAGTGTCAACAATCTTTTCTTTATAACTGATTGATTCGTCTTTTATGGCTCTGAAGACATCAGTCAGCGAGTATTTCAATTTTTCAAGACTGCTGAGCATGTCTTTAATAGAAGCTTTAGGATTCATAATGAATTCGACAATGATTTCAGTCAAACCACAGCCAGCTTCTATTAGTCCTGACACCGTATAGAATACGGCCTTTGTACCTAACTTGATCGTGTCAGCAACTATCTTTCCGATTGTCAATCCTCCTTTAAACAATCCTTTAACTATAGAAGAGACTCCTGTCAAACAATCTTCCTTGACGAATGTTAAAAAGTAGTCGACGTCGTTGTTTAATCGTGCTGTGGCCTCTCCCACCTTTTCCAAACTGTAAATTGTTCCAGCTCTGAATCCGTCAATTGTAATTGTATATAATTGAGCCAAAGCATTCTTCGAAGTTTCCCAACCATTGTATACAGCCGTAATGGCAGTTTCTCCTTTATTGAGTGCCCAAGTCACAATATCCGCAGCTTTACCACCCGCATATTTAATGGCTTGAATGGAATCTTCCCAAATTTTACTTGTCACATTTTCAGCCTGAGTGAATACCCAATCCATTATCTCACCAATTGGACCTAAGTTCTTGACAATACCAGTAACAACTCTTCTGAACGCCGTATAAGAAGCTTTTGCTACCATTGCCAATATTTGACACGTTTTGACACCAGCTTGATAAAGATCCTTTACGAATGATTGAGTGTATTTGTATGTTGAAACGCTCACTTCTTTCACCAGTTTTGCCACATGTGATGTGTTTTCCAAAACTAAATTGAAAACATTTTTACCCATTTGTGCAGAACATTCGATGGCAGCTTTTACGATGTTCACACAACTTTGACTGACGCTAAAGAAAAAATCCACGGCAGATCTTGCAAATTCGATACCTGTTTGGGCTATACTTTTGAAAATATCAACAGCACTAGTGCCAACTCTCGTCAATGCGTCTAAAGCGTCTTTGTATATCTCCGTTCCCTTATCTATCGACCATAACACAACGTCTTCTACAGTAGCACCAATTGATTTAAAGTTCCTCACAATATCATTGATACTATTGTTCAACGCACTATACATTTCGTTGAACAATCCTTTCACTGAGCCTTTTAGTTCTTTCAGAGCCTTTAAGGCATTCGTCTTTAGATTTTTAGGGTCAGAGAAGAGAGTGACGATAATGTCTTTCATCATTGTTCCCGTTGCAATCAACACCTTAAACGTAGTTTTAACCACTTCATAAGTTGCAACTAGAATATCTTTGATGATTGAGACAACACTAATTCCAATCTCTTTAAGTGCACTGATGAATTTTGCAGCTATTTCATACGTTTGCTTTGCTGCATACACAATAGCATCTTTTATTCCTATAGCCAAAGTTTTAAGTGCATCAACAACAATACTTAAAAGTTCTTTCGCTGTATTATAGACATTGACCACAAATTCACCAATTGCAAGGCCAATCTCTTTTATACATTCTATCGCCTTTTTTATGAATGACTTACATTCGTTGTATGCCTTGACAAAAAAGTCTCTACAACTTTTTGCCACATCCACCGCAAAATTCTTTATGCTGTAGCCGATTTCTTTGCAGAACTTCATCAAATTCTTGATTTGATTTTTGCTCCAGTAGTAAGCTTCCTTAACGAATTCGCCGATAGCATGACCTAAATCTTTTATTGCATTACCTATGGCTTTGAATACTTCGTAGGCACATTCTGCAGCTTTTTTCAAAATCGAGCCAATAGCGACACCTGCCTCTACGATTGCATCAACTATGACCTTTACTTTGCTGTAAACCAGTTTGGCAACGTCTTCTAGAATTGTTTTTATGTCGTCTAAAGTATCCTTAATGGCTTTGATAGCCGCCTTGAATACAACTTCAGCGTAGTTGTATAGTTCAACAAAGAATTCGCCAATTTTCTGGCCGACTGATTTTAGTCCGTCAATAACATCGATGATGAACTTCTTACAACTATTAATTATGGTTTTACACGTTTTTGCCACATCCTCCGCAAAATTCTTTATGCTGTAGCCGATTTCTTTGCAGAACTTCACCAAATTATTGATTTGATTTTTGCTCCAGTAGTAAGCTGCCTTAACGAATTCGCCGATAGCATAACCTAAATCTTTTATTGCATTACCTATGCTTTTGAATACGTCATAAGCACATTCTACAGCTCTTTTCAAGATCGAGCCAATAGCGACACCAGCATTTATAATTTCTTTAACTATGCCCTTTACTTTGCTGTAAACCTGTTTGGCAACGTTTTCTATAAGTTTCTTAAAGTCTTCTACAGTATTCTTGATGGCTTGGATAGCCGCCCTGAACACATCTCTAGCTTCATTGTATAGTTCAACAAAAAATTCGCCAATACTCTTGCCGACTGATTTTAGTCCGTCAATAACATTGGCAAAGAAATTCTTGCAATCATTAAGAATGTCTTTACATCCTCTTGCAATTTCTTTAGCAATTTCTTTTACCGTTTTACCAACCTCAACCAAAGCCCTAATAACATCTTTGATCTTATCCTTTGCCCAATTGTAAATTTTTCTGAAGCATTCTCCAATTGTTTTACCTGCACTGACCACGGCATCAACTACCGCCTTGACACCTTGTGAGACAGTGTCCCATGCATCTTCAATTTTGTCACCGATCCATTCAAAGGCTTCTTTTACCTTTTTAATTGCCTTACCTGCGGTACCGTCTGGCTTCGTCTGACAATCACGGATGATCTTTCCTGCTTCTGACAGCCATAACATCACAGAGTCAATGTCACCACCACTTTCAAAATAGTCTTTCATAAAGGTTCTAGCATCATTCTTTTGCATAGAAGAAATGCTGTGTACCATATACATTTTGCTAACTCTGCCATTATTTTGAATTATGGCTTGAACAATTGTTCTTCTGGTGTCTTTGTCCGCTCTTTTGCCATAATGGATGAGCTCTTTGGACATTGAATGAAAATCTCCCATACTGTCACCAGCATTATCGAGAAAACCTTTCGCCATCATTAAGCCTTTTCTACGCGATAAACGACGAGCTTCCATAATAGCTTTTCCGCAATGTCCCCATTCTGGGCGTTTATGGCGACGCAATTGTTCCGCCACTTCTTTTTGTCTCGTAAACTTGATTGATTTTACTAACGAGAGTTCCTTATTTTCCATGTCGCATTAGATTATATTGTTTCCAACAAAGATATAAAAACATTTATTAAACACGCAAAAAAAATTACAAAAAACACTTAAATTTAAATAAAATATTTTTTTCAAACATCAAGACATGTGCTTTCAACTGAATATTTTAATATGTATAGACAAGAAATGTACAATTGGATATTTGTTATAAGTATGAATATTCGTCAATGGATTTTTCAATATGAATGGATTAAAATACTTTATTCCTCAAACAGACAATCAGATATGATTTCCGATTGTGCCATACCGCTGTTCTCCGAATTTTTCTTCAGACCGTAAGTTGTGATCATTGTAAGGTGGAGGGCAGATTTTGTTTTTGTCTCTTCCTTGAAAGATGCAAGTTTGTTGCGTAGTTTCTTTGCATAATCCGACGTGATTGTGTATTCTGATCCTGCATATTTTATCTCGCAGATATTTATCACCTTATCCGAACGTTCAATCACCATATCTATCTGCGCCCCACTCTCTTTGTCCGAGCTCTTCCAACTTGACACTTTAGTCGATATACCAGCTATGCCCAATGCCTTTTTTATCTGTGGCAGATGGGCGAAACAAACCTGCTCGAATGCGTATCCTTCCCAAGTGTTGATTGTCGGAGTGTTAATGTTATTTGTCCAAAAATGCTCATCGCCGTAATTCTTCTTAACAAAACGGAGATAGAACAATGTGAAGAAATCAACCAGCTGGTACATTTTGCCTTTTGTTTTCTTCCCCACCTGGTTATATTCATTCAGAATTCCACAATCCACAAGCTCCTGCAGAACGGTTGTTGTGCTTCCAGACTCCGGCATTCCCGTCTTCTCACATAGATCTTTCTTTGTCATTCCCATGCTTTTTGCAGCCAACGCCTCCACAATCTTTATATGGGAAGTGTAATTCTTAAACATGGAACGATAAAGATTGTCATACTCCTTTGACAGAATTCCTTTTTTTGCAAAACAAATCTGATCCACATTCTGTGCCACGCTGAGCCCCTTGCGAAGATATTGCAAATAGTATGGCACACCGCCAAATATCATATATGCCTGAAGCTGCTCCTCCCTGCTCATGGAGATCTGTTTCAGGTCGTAGAATTCAGCACATTCACTCAGTGTAAATGGCTCAAGATAGATTTGATTCGTCAGTCTGCCATATAATCCGCCTCTGTTTCTAAGGATATTGCTAGTGATCCATGTTGTGGCGGAACCACACACTATCAAAAAAATGTCTGTTCGTGCCGACGCGTATGCATTCCAAAACCATTCTATCGCCATCAGAAAATCGGATTTTGGAGTGTCCATCCACGGCATTTCATCGATGAATAGAACTTTCTTTCTATTTTTATAGTTGACATCGTTGGTAATGGTGTCTGCCAAATAACGCATCACCTCCATCCAATTTTCGCACTCCCTATAATCGACATTGAATCCTTGCACTATAGCCATACAGAAATTGTTGATCTGCTCACGATACGAACCTCCCGGCAATCCAGTAGCATAAAAAGAGAAATGACGTTCCAAGACATAACGAATCAAAAATGTCTTGCCCACTCTACGTCTGCCATAGACAGCCACAAACTCCGATTGTTCTGAATACAAGCACTCAGTTAGAAGATCTTGTTCATAGTCTCTTCCAACAAAACGTTTAATTCCATAAGGAGCTGAATCTTCATGCAACATCAACATATTCTTCAATTTTTCTACAAATCTAATACATATTTATTGATTTAGATAACCCCAATCCTATATTTTTCGCTAAATCTCAAATATTTTAACACTTTTAGCAAAAACTAGGCATTTATTTAATGCTAAATCTAATATTTTTAACAAGATTTAGCAAAATCACAGTGCATAAAATCGGCTAAATCTGTATTTGATTAGTTTCAGGGAAGTCAAGTGAACATATTTTGAGTATAATCACAACTTTTTGTTTATACTACATATTCTTATGAACCAGCAGAAAAGACAGGGAGATAACAGGTTATCAATTATAATCTTCATTTTAGAGTCAATGCGATATTCAATAATCACAATCGATAAATGTTAATAAAAAAAGACGAGAAGAAACTCTCGTCTTTTGATTTTGCATTTCGCATTATTCTTTTCAGCATTATAATTATGCCTCACCAGTCCCATTGAATCCCATGAATGGTGGAGGCATTGATCCATTATCACTTCCATTAACGTTAGCACGAGGAGCGACAGGCTGGATGTTGATTTCACCGAAGTCCTGCTCATACTTGGCTACATTGTCTGCCAACGCACGAAGGAGACGTTTTGCCTGAATCGGAGACATTATCACACGGCTCTTTATTTTAGCCTTCTGCTGTCCGGGTATAGTCTTGGCAAAGTCCAACAGAAATTCTGTCTGAGAGTGGCCTACAAGGGCAAAATTGGCATATACACCCTCCGCTATATCCTCTGTGATTTCAACAGGGAAACCACGACGCTGTTCTTTATCGTTGTTTTCGTTATCCATATTCTTCGTTTTTTGGGTTTAGGCAAAATTACAATTTAAAAAACTACTCTCCAAATACATTTGGGCATTATGCCGCATTATGCATCTCACATTTTGTTATATCACACGGACGGCCGTGCGTTTCTACGAGATATACATCATCAAAATAGGCACGACACAATAATAAATAAAAAACAGACCACAATTTCTTGCGGTCTGTTTTTTATATTAAGGAAGCACATCAGTGCATATCCATCTTACATTTACTCGTTCTCAGAAGGGAACTCAACAGCGAAGTCGCTATCCTCATAGTCGTAAGACGACTTAGCGTATGCCTTCTCCATCTCATCCTTTGGTCCGACAACAAGCTGCTGCCATTTAGCAAGACCTGTACCTGCAGGAATCAAGTGACCACAGATAACGTTCTCCTTCATACCCTCAAGATTGTCTGTCTTACCACGAAGAGCAGCATCGTTAAGAACCTTAGTTGTCTGCTGGAATGATGCAGACGACATGAAGCTACGAGTCTGAAGTGCAGCACCTGTGATACCCTGAAGAATCTGTGTAGCTGTTGCAGGGATAGCGTCACGAACTGTGACTGTCTTCAAGTCACGACGTTTAAGCATACTGTTCTCAGCACGAAGGTTACGAGCTGTAACAACCTGTCCTGGCTTGAAGTTTGTAGATCCACCTGCGTCGACTACAATCTTCTTATCAAACAACTTGTCGTTCTCTTCCATAAACTCGATCTTGTCGACCAAGTCGTTCTCCAAGAACAATGTATCACCTGGATCAGAAATCTGAACCTTACGCATCATCTGACGCACGATAACCTCGAAGTGTTTGTCGTTGATACCTACACCCTGTAGACGGTACACATCCTGAACCTCATTCACGATATACTCCTGAACAGCTGTAGGACCTAGGATTGCAAGGATATCTGATGGGCAAATTGCACCGTCAGAAATTGCATTTCCTGCACGTACATAATCACCCTCCTGTACCAAGATCTGCTTAGACAAAGAAACTAGATATTTCTTAACTTCGCCAAACTTAGATGTAACGGAGATTTCACGGTTACCTCTCTTGATCTTTCCGAATGATACCTCACCATCGATTTCAGCCACGATAGCTGGATTTGATGGGTTACGAGCCTCGAACAACTCCTGTACTCGTGGAAGACCTCCTGTGATATCGCCTGCCTTGCTTGAAGATCTTGGGATCTTAACCAAAAGCTGACCTTTCTTCAAACGGTCACCCTCAGAAACAACAACTGTAGCGCCCACAGGCAAGTTGTATGATTTCTCGATGCTTCCGTCTTCATTAACGATATTACATACAGGAGACTTAGTCTTATCCTTAGATTCGATGATGACTTTCTCCTCGTGTCCTGTTGTCTCATCATGATCCGAACGGCAAGTAACACCCTCGATCAAGCTCTCAAACTCTACCTTACCAGCAACCTCAGTCACGATAACGGCATTGTATGGGTCCCACTCACAGATCAAGTCATCTACGTGAACTTCCTGACCATTCTTGAAGAATAGTTTTGATCCGTAAGGGATTTCAGCACGAGTAAGTTCAATCTTAGTTGTTGGGTTGATGATTCTTGCCTCACCTAGACGACCGACAACAACCTGAACTGGCTGATCGTTCTCATCTGTAGTGTCGACGGTTCTCAACTCCTCAAACTCGATGATACCATCATATTTAGATCTGAATCCATTGTTTGTAGCGACGTTACCGGCAACACCACCGACGTGGAATGTACGAAGTGTCAACTGAGTTCCTGGCTCACCGATTGACTGAGCTGCGATAACTCCAACTGCCTCACCTTCCTGTACCATACGGCCTGTAGCCAAGTTACGTCCATAACATTTAGCACAAACACCTCTCTTCGACTCACAAGTAAGCACTGAACGGATCTCAACCTTCTCGATCTTGGCAGCGTTGATTGCAGCCACCTGATCCTCTCTGATCTCCTGTCCTGCCATCACGATAACCTCACCTGTAGCTGGGTTGACAACATCGTGAACTGATACACGTCCAAGGATTCTCTCTCCCAATGAAGCGACAACCTCATCGTTTTTCTTGATATCTGTGCAGACAAGTCCACGCAATGTACCACAGTCTTCCTCGTTGATAATCACATCATGAGATACGTCAACAAGACGACGTGTCAAGTATCCTGCATCGGCAGTCTTCAAGGCTGTATCGGCAAGACCCTTACGAGCACCGTGAGTAGAGATAAAGTACTCAAGGACTGACAAACCTTCCTTAAAGTTAGAAAGGATCGGGTTCTCAATGATCTGGCCACCAACGGCTCCAGATTTCTGAGGCTTGGCCATCAAACCACGCATACCAGAAAGCTGACGAATCTGCTCCTTAGATCCACGGGCTCCTGAGTCAAGCATCATATATACTGAGTTGAATCCCTGGTCGTCCTTCTTAATTGTATCCATCAAGACATCAGCCAACTTCTTGTTAACCTCTGTCCAAATGTTAATGATATTATTGTATCGCTCATTTGGTGTGATAAGACCCATGTTATAGTTAGCCATGATCTCCTCTACCTGAGCGTAACCCTCATTGATAAACTGCTCTTTCTCCTTAGGAATGATAACGTTCTCAAGGTTAAATGACAAACAACCCTTGAAGGCCATGTAGTAACCAAGATTCTTAATATCATCCAAGAACTGAGCTGTGCGAGCAACACCACAAGTCTTGATAACCTTGCTGATGATATTCTTCAACGACTTCTTAGTGATTAGCTCATTGATGAATCCTACAGCCTTTGGAACATTCTGGTTGAAGATAAGCTTACCGACAGTAGTCTGAATCATGTGACGGATTGGAGAACCATTCTCGTCTACATCATCCACGATCACCTGGATTGGAGCGTGAAGGTCAACCTTCTGCTCATTGTAAGCCACCTGAGCCTCTTCCATACCGTAGAACTTCAATCCCTCACCCTTAGTGCCTGGACGTTCCTTAGTGATGTAGTAAAGTCCAAGAACCATGTCCTGAGCTGGCACTGTGATAGGAGCACCGTTGGCAGGATT
>DFGT01000013.1:59924-62851 GCA_002371265.1 Bacteroidales bacterium UBA3743
GGTCACCATCGAAGTCGGCGTTGAACGCTGTACATGCAAGTGGGTGCAACTGGATTGCCTTACCCTCGATCATCTTAGGCTGGAATGCCTGAATACCAAGACGGTGCAAAGTAGGGGCACGGTTCAATAGCACTGGGTGACCCTTCATCACGTACTCAAGGATATCCCAAACGATTGGATCCTTGCGGTCGACAATCTTCTTTGCAGATTTAACTGTCTTTACGATACCACGCTCAATAAGCTTACGGATGATAAATGGTTTGTAAAGCTCAGCTGCCATATATTTAGGAAGACCACACTCATGCATCTTCAACTCTGGACCAACGACGATAACGGAACGAGCAGAGTAGTCAACACGCTTACCCAACAAGTTCTGACGGAAACGTCCTTGCTTACCCTTCAAGCTGTCTGACAAAGACTTCAAAGCTCTGTTAGCCTCCGACTTAACGGCTGTTGCCTTCTTAGAGTTGTCGAACAATGAATCGACTGCCTCCTGCAACATACGCTTCTCATTACGAAGGATAACCTCAGGAGCGTGGATCTCAATAAGTCTCTTCAAACGGTTGTTACGGATGATAACACGTCTGTAAAGATCATTCAAATCCGAAGTGGCGAAACGTCCACCGTCCAATGGAACCAAAGGACGCAATTCAGGCGGAATAACAGGGACAACCTTAACGATCATCCACTCAGGACGGCTCTTTCCGTGAGACGCACGGAATGCCTCTACCACCTGAAGACGCTTCAAAGCCTCGTTCTTTCTCTGCTGAGATGTCTCCTGGCTTGCCTTGTTTCTCAACTCATATGATAGAGAATCCAAGTCGACCTCCTTTAGCATGTCGTAAACAGCCTCGGCACCCATCTTAGCGATAAACTTGTTAGGGTCGGAATCTTCAAGATGAAGGTTCTCAACAGGAAGTTTATCCATCAAATCAAGGTATTCCTCCTCTGTCAAAAGCTGACGAGTTGTGACACCCTCACTTGCCAAAACACCTGGCTGCAAAACAACGTACTTCTCGTAGTAGATGATTGCGTCAAGAGTCTTTGAAGGAAGACCTAGAAGATAACCTATCTTGTTAGGAGTAGATCTGAAATACCAGTTGTGAGCAACAGGCACTACCAAATGGATGTGACCCATTCTCTCGCGGCGAACCTTCTTCTCAGTCACCTCCACACCACAACGGTCGCAGACAATTCCTTTATATCTGATTCTCTTATACTTTCCACAATGGCACTCGAAATCCTTAACCGGACCAAAGATCTTCTCGCAGAACAAACCGTCTCTTTCTGGCTTGTAAGTACGATAGTTGATAGTCTCAGGCTTTAGCACCTCACCGCTTGACTGCTCCAAAATCTCTTCTGGAGAAGCAAGAGCGATAGAAATTCTCGAGAATGTATTTTTAACTTTATTTTCTTTTCTGAAAGCCATATCTTCTACAATTTAATCCAAAGTAATACTCAAGCCCAAACCTCTCAACTCGTGTAGCAACACATTTAGAGACTCTGGGATACCTGGTGTTGGCATTGGCTCACCCTTAACGATAGCCTCGTAAGCACGAGCACGACCCTTAACATCATCAGACTTAATAGTTAGGATCTCCTGCAATACGTGAGAAGCTCCGAATGCCTCGATTGCCCAGACCTCCATCTCTCCGAAACGCTGGCCACCGAACTGAGCCTTACCTCCAAGAGGCTGCTGAGTAATCAATGAGTAAGGTCCGATTGAACGAGCATGCATCTTATCGTCGACCATGTGACCAAGCTTAAGCATATAGATCACACCTACTGTCGCAGGCTGGTCGAAACGCTCTCCTGTTCCACCGTCGTACAAATATGTCTTACCATATCTTGGAAGACCTGCCTTGTCTGTCCACTCATTCAAATCATCTAGAGAAGCACCGTCGAAGATAGGAGTAGCAAACTTAACACCAAGCTTCAATCCTGCCCATCCAAGCACAGTCTCGAAAATCTGACCAAGGTTCATACGTGAAGGCACACCTAGTGGGTTTAGACAGATGTCGACTGGAGTACCGTCTGCCAAGAATGGCATATCCTCCTGACGAACGATTCTCGACACGATACCCTTGTTACCGTGACGACCGGCCATCTTGTCACCTACACGAATCTTACGTTTCTTTGCGATGTAAACCTTAACCAACTGCATGATGCCGTTTGGAAGTTCATCACCGATATTGATTGCAAACTTGTCTCTCTTAACACCAGCCTCAAGTTCCTTGTGCTGAGCCAAATAGTTAGAGATTAGCTCGCTGATCATTCTGTTTGTCTTCTCATCCTCTGTCCAATCGTTCCAGTGGATAGAATTGTAGTCGATGCTGTTGAATAGTTTGTTTGTGAAGACGTCGCCCTTACCGATAACCTCGATATCCATACAATCCTTAACACCCTTAGATGTCTTACCTTTTGTAAGGACAAGAAGCTTGTCTACCAATACCTTCTTCAACTCAGCTGCTGCCTGTTCGAATTTAGCGTCAACTGCCTCCAAAAGTTCCTTATCCGACTGTCTTGACTTACGGTTCTTAATAGCACGAGCGAATGTTCTCTTGCCGATAACGACACCGTGAAGCGACGGAGTAGCCTTCAACGAAGCATCCTTAACGTCACCAGCCTTGTCTCCGAAGATTGCTCGAAGCAACTTCTCTTCTGGAGAAGGATCCGACTCTCCCTTAGGAGTAATCTTACCGATGATGATATCACCTGGCTCTACAGGAGCACCGATACGGATGACACCGTTCTCATCAAGATTACGAGTAGCCTCTTCGCTGACGTTTGGAATATCAGCAGTCAACTCCTCCATACCACGTTTTGTCTCACGAACCTCAAGAGTATCCTCCTCAACGTGAACTGATGTAAACATATCCCATTTTACAACCTTCTCGTTGATTACGATAGCATCCTCATAGTTGTAA
>DFGT01000013.1:62894-69471 GCA_002371265.1 Bacteroidales bacterium UBA3743
AGTTGTAACCCTTCCAAGGCATGAATGCAACTAGCAAGTTCTTACCGATTGCAAGCTCTCCATTATCAGTAGAGTATCCCTGTGTAAGGATTTGACCCTTAGTCACACGGTCGCCACGACTAACAAGCGGACGCAAGTCAATAGTGGTATTCTGGTTAGTTCTTCTGAACTTAGGCAATTTGTATTCCTTGACCGCAGAAACGAAGCTTGTGAACTCCTCTTCTTCCGAACGGTCGTACTTAATCTTAATAACAGAAGCGTCTACATATTCAACGACACCGTCGCCCTCAGCTGTAATCTGAGTACGAGAATCTCTTGCAAGCTGTGCCTCGATACCAGTTCCCACGATAGGAGACTCAGTAGTCAACAATGGAACAGCCTGGCGCATCATGTTAGATCCCATCAACGCACGGTTGGCGTCATCATGCTCGATAAATGGAATCAAAGACGCTGCGATAGACGCGATCTGGTTTGGAGCGATATCCATCAGCTCAAGCTCAGTTGGATCCACGACTGGGAAGTCACCCTGACGACGAGCCTTAACCTTGTCTGTCAAGAAATTACCATTCTCGTCGATTTGAGCGTTACCCTGACCGATGATCTTTCCTTCCTCTTCCTCAGCTGTCATGTACTCGATACCAGTCTCAGACATATCAGCGATACCGTTGTTAATCTTACGGTAAGGAGTAGCGATAAATCCAAGGTCGTTGATCTTAGCGTGTACACACAAAGAAGAAATCAAACCGATGTTTGGACCTTCTGGAGTCTCAATAGGACATAGACGTCCATAGTGAGTATAGTGAACGTCACGCACCTCAAATCCGGCTCTATCACGAGACAAACCGCCAGGACCAAGGGCAGAAAGACGACGCTTGTGAGTGATCTCAGCCAATGGGTTTGTTTGGTCCATAAACTGAGAAAGTGCGTTAGTTCCAAAGAAGCTGTTGATTACCGAAGTGATAGTCTTAGCATTGATCAAATCAATTGGAGTAAACACCTCATTGTCGCGAACGTTCATTCTCTCACGGATTGTACGAGCCATACGAGCAAGGCCGACACCAAACTGGTTGTAAAGTTGCTCACCTACAGTACGTACACGTCTGTTGCTCAAGTGGTCGATATCATCAACCTCAGCCTTAGAGTTGATAAGCTCGATTAGATACTTGATGATCTCAATGATATCCTCCTTAGTCAACACCTTAATAGTAGGGTCGATAGAAAGGTCAAGCTTCTTGTTGATTCTGTAACGACCAACATCACCCAAATCATATCTCTTTTCAGAGAAGAACAAGTTCTGGATGATTTCGCGAGCAGCGGCGTCATCCGCAGGCTCAGCGTTACGCAACTGACGATATATATAATTGACAGCTTCCTTCTCCGAGTTAGTGTCATCCTTCTGCAAAGTGTTGAAGATGATGCTATAGTCGGAAGAAGAAACGTCCTCCTTATGCAATAGGATAGTAGAAGCTCCTGATTCAAGGATAGCGTCGATGTTCTCCTCCTCAAGGATAGTTTCACGCTCGATAAGGACCTTGTTTCTCTCTACAGAGATAACCTCACCAGTATCCTCATCTACGAAATCCTCTGTCCATGCCTTCAAGACACGAGCAGCAAGCTTTCTACCGATATATTTGTTAATAGTCTTAGCCTTTACTTCAACCTCTTCAGCAAGCCCGAAAATTTCAAGAATATCCTTATCGCTTTCGAAACCGATTGCACGCAACAATGTAGTCACAGGCAATTTCTTCTTACGGTCGATGTAGGCATACATTACATTATTGATGTCTGTTGCAAACTCAATCCAAGAACCCTTGAAAGGAATGATACGAGCAGAATACAACTTAGTACCATTAGCATGCATGCTCTGACCGAAGAATACACCTGGAGATCTGTGCAACTGAGACACAACAACGCGCTCAGCACCATTGATTACGAAAGTGCCTTTCTCCGTCATGTACGGAATATTTCCAAGATAAACATCTTGAATAATAGTCTCAAAATCTTCGTGCTCAGGGTCTGTACAATACAATTTCAATTTAGCCTTCAAAGGCACATTGTATGTTAGACCGCGCTCAATACATTCGTCAATACTATATTTGCATGGATCGATGTAGTAATCCAAAAACTCTAATACGAAGTTATTTCGAGTGTCTGCAATAGGGAAATTCTCAGAGAAAACTTTATACATTCCCTCATTCTTTCTCTGCTCAGGTGGAGTATCAATCTGGAAAAACTCCCTGAAGGATTTCAACTGAACCTCAAGGAAATCAGGATATTCCATCTGGTTTTTAACAGATGCGAAACTTACCCTCTTATTATTTAACTGTTGAGACATTTTGCTGATGTTTTAATGAAGTAAAATTGTTAAGACACAAAAAAGTTTAGAACCACACCTTCGTGGTTCTAAACTATAAACCTGAAATCAGGCGATATTACTTAAGCTCAACTTCAGCACCAGCCTCTTCTAGAGTCTTCTTCAATGACTCAGCCTCGTCCTTAGCAACACCTTCCTTAACTGTAGCTGGAGCACCGTCTACGATCTCCTTAGCCTCCTTAAGACCAAGACCGCAAGACTCCTTAACAGCCTTTACAACCTGAAGCTTGTTAGCGCCTGCTGACTTCAAAACTACGTCGAAAGAAGTCTTCTCCTCAGCTGCTGCGCCTGCTGCTGCAGGACCTGCTGCTACTGCTACTGCAGCTGCAGCTGGCTCGATACCGTACTCGTTCTTCAAGATCTCAGCCAACTCGTTTACTTCCTTAACTGACAAGTTAACCAACTGTTCTGCAAATGCTTTCAAATCTGCCATTTTATTTCTTTTTTTTAGATTGTTTGAATTAAAAAATTATTTCTCTGCAAGAGTCTTAAGTACTCCATGCAATATGTTTGCACCTGACTGCAAAGAAGAAATAACATTCTTCGCAGGAGATTGCAACAAAGCGATAACGTCGCCAATAAGTTCGTTCTTGCTCTTGATGCTTACCAATGCCTCAAGCTGATCAGCTCCATAGAAGCTCTCCTCTACATAAGCAGCCTTCAATACAGGCTTCTTCAAAGGATTGTTAGCTGAGAAGCTCTTAATCAACTTTGCTGGTGCATTACCAGTGTTAGTAAACATAATAGCAGATGATCCCTTTAGAGATGGATACAACTGAGAGAAATCAGCGTCCTTCTGATCAAGAGCCTTCTTCATCAATGTGTTCTTCACAACCATCAACTTGATCTGCTGCTCAAAACATGCACGGCGAAGTGCGCTTGTCTGCTCTGCATTAAGATCTGACGCATCGGCAACATAAAAATGACTATACTCAGATAGAGTATTAGACAACTGCTCAATTACAGCTACTTTATCTTCCTTTTTCATGTCTGATCTTAATATTAAATTTCTTCAATTGACTTAGGATCAATCTTGATACCCTGACTCATTGTGCTTGAAAGATAGATACTCTTCACGTAAGTTCCCTTAGCTGAAGATGGCTTCAACTTCATGATTGTTGCCATGAACTCCTTCGCATTTCCGAAGATCTGGTCTGGAGTGAAAGAAACCTTACCGATTGAAGTGTGGACGATACCAAACTTATCAACCTTGAAATCAATCTTTCCCTGCTTTACTTCCTTAACTGCTTTTGCTACATCATTGGTAACTGTACCACTCTTTGGATTTGGCATCAAACCACGAGGTCCTAGCACACGTCCTAGAGCACCAATTTTACCCATGATTGAAGGCATAGTAATCATAACATCGAAGTCTGTCCAACCACCTTTGATCTTCTCGATGAACTCGTCAAGACCAACGTAATCAGCACCAGCCTCTTTAGCTGCAGCTTCAACATCTGATGTACACAATACAAGTACTCTTGTCTGCTTTCCTGTTCCGTTTGGCAATGACACAACGCCTCTAACCATCTGGTTAGCCTTACGAGGGTCAACTCCTAGACGAACATCAATATCAACTGAAGCGTCAAACTTAGTTGTTGTGATTTCTTTTACTAAAGCAGAAGCCTCCTTTAGAGAGTAAGATTTTCCTTCTTCAATCTTCTCTGCAGCTAACTTTTGATTCTTTGTAAGTTTACTCATTTGATAGAAGATTAATTATTACCGGGAAAATCTCCCTTTACTGAAATACCCATACTTCTAGCTGTACCAGCAACCATAGACATAGCCGACTCCACAGTAAAACAATTCAAATCCTTCATCTTGTCTTCTGCGATAACCTTCACCTGATCCCAAGTGATCTCAGCTATCTTCTTTCTGTTTGGCTCAGCAGATCCACTCTTTTGCTTAGTCAACTCCTTCAACTGTATTGCTACTGGAGGAGTCTTGATTACAAAATCAAAAGACTTATCAGCATAGTAAGTGATGACAACAGGTAAAACCTTTCCAGCTTTATCCTGAGTTCTAGCATTAAACTGCTTACAGAAATCCATAATGTTAATACCCTTAGAACCTAGAGCAGGTCCTACTGGTGGTGATGGATTAGCCGCGCCACCCTTAATCTGCAATTTGATAAGTCCAGCAACTTCTTTAGCCATTGTTTTTTAATTATAATTAGTTAAGAACAATCACAAGATTATTCTTTTTCAACTTGTGAAAAGTCAAGTTCCAACGGAGTCTTACGTCCGAAGATCTTAACCATTACTTTAAGTTTCTGCCTTTCTGCATTCACCTCTTCGATGGTACCGCTAAAACCAGTAAAAGGACCATCATTCACCTTAACACTCTCTCCTATGATAAAGTCGTAAGACGCTTCATTGCAGAAATCTGGAACCTCTTCCATCTTAGATAGAATTCTGTTCACTTCATTCTGACGTAGAGAAACGTACTCATCTCTTTTCTTAGGATTATCAGTCAAGAAACCGATAACATTAGGAGTGTTGCTAAGTGTATGAGGCACCTCACCAACCAAAGCAGCTTCTACAAGAACATATCCAGGAAGATACATTCTCTCTATTATCTTCTTCTTCGCTCCCATTACCTTCTCAGTTGGAACCACAACCTGTGAAACATATTTTCCAAGATTAGTGTTCTTGATCTCTTTTTCAAGATAATCGCGTACAGACTTTTCTTTTCCACTAATGGCACGCAAAACGTACCACTTCTTTTCAATTTCAGCCATGGTATAACTTATAAAGATAACGATTACAGAAGATTATAGATAAAACTCATCGCTTTGTCGAAGCAAAAATCCATTACCCAAACAACCCCCGCTATCAATAGGGAAGCAACTAAAACAACTACTGCGCTAGAGGTCACTTCGGACAAAGTTGGCCACGAAACTTTATTAACAAGCTCGTCTTTAGATTCTTCAAGATAATTTACTAATTTCATCTTAATCTCTTTTAGCACGGAATGAGAGGCTCGAACTCCCGACACCTGGTTTTGGAGACCAGTGCTCTACCAACTGAGCTAATTCCGTATATATAGTTCCCTTGCCGAAGCAAGAGAACTAATTTTATTAGTCAAGAATTGCAGTGATCTGACCAGAACCTACTGTTCTACCACCCTCACGGATAGCGAAACGAAGTCCCTCTGAACATGCAACTGGGTTGATCAACTTAACCTTGATCTCCAAGTTATCACCTGGCATAACCATCTCTGTTCCTTCTGGTAGAGTGATCTCACCAGTTACGTCCAATGTACGGATGTAGAACTGAGGACGGTACTTGTTGTGGAATGGAGTGTGACGACCACCTTCCTCTTTCTTCAAGATATAAACTGAAGCCTTGAACTCAGAGTGAGGAGTCACAGAACCTGGCTTACAGATTACCATACCTCTCTTGATCTGATCCTTATCGATACCACGAAGCAACAAACCTACGTTGTCACCAGCCTCTCCCTGATCAAGAAGCTTACGGAACATCTCAACACCTGTAATTGTAGAAGTCAACTTCTCAGCACCAAGACCGATGATCTCAACTGGGTCACCTACGTGTACAATACCAGTCTCAACACGACCTGTAGCAACTGTACCACGACCTGTGATTGAGAATACGTCCTCGATTGGCATCAAGAATGGCTTATCGATATCACGCTTTGGAAGCTCGATCCAAGTATCAACAGCATCCATAAGCTCCATAATCTTATCCTCCCACTCAGGAACTCCGTTAAGAGCACCTAGTGCAGATCCTCTGATGAATGGAGTGTTGTCTCCGTCGAACTCGTAGAATGAAAGAAGCTCACGCATCTCCATCTCAACTAGCTCTAGCATCTCTGGGTCGTCTACCATATCACACTTGTTCATGAATACAACAAGTCTTGGTACGTTTACCTGACGAGCCAAAAGGATGTGCTCACGAGTCTGAGGCATTGGACCATCTGTTGCAGCAACTACGATGATAGCACCGTCCATCTGAGCAGCACCAGTAACCATGTTCTTTACATAGTCAGCGTGACCTGGACAGTCAACGTGTGCGTAGTGACGGTTAGCAGTCTGGTACTCAACGTGTGAAGTGTTGATAGTGATACCACGCTCTTTCTCCTCAGGAGCATTATCAATTGAATCAAAAGATCTCAACTCTGAAAGACCCTTCTTAGCCAATACTGTAGTGATTGCAGCTGTAAGAGTTGTCTTACCATGGT
>DFGT01000022.1 GCA_002371265.1 Bacteroidales bacterium UBA3743
ATCCGTCGATCTGCTCGGTCACAGATGCTATGTTTCCAACCTTGTCGTATGCAACGGTCTGTCCATGATGCTCATTCTCTCTTGAGATAAGTCTGCCGATCTCATCGTAAACGAATTTTATCGTCTGAGTGCCGATCTGCGATCACGAGTGGAATAAATCCCATAAAAACAAAAATATATCAAGAAGAAAAAAAGGCATTGAAACAATACCCATAAAAATAAAAAAAGGTTTTCTATCAGCAGAAGTATACTTTTCACATACTTTAGTTCGTACATTCCAATGTTTCAAACAATAGTATATTATAGAGCAGCATATAATAGAAAAAGGCATTGCCGCTGAAATCGCTGTAGGAAACATGTTATTATACCAAGATGCAAGTGTCCATCCAAATATTTCTTCGAAAAAAGAAAGACTAAGCAAAAATGTAGCAAAAATAAGGACTGTTAAAAGACCACTAAGTGCAAAATCGGTTCCTTCATATGTTCCCTTTGTCTGCCTGCATTTATTATAAAAACTCGCCAGACTTTTTTCTATAAAATCTTTAATCATATTGTCAATTTTTTTATAATTACCAATCATGTATACCGACAGCAACTCCATAGATGGCACATGGAATAACAACAAGCCATCCTCCAGCACCAATAATACCTGCTGTCATAAATACAGCAACTCCTCCTCCAACACCAGCCACCACCATATCCAAGTAGCCTCTTTGATTACCAGCTTTTAGTGTTTCATATCCTCCCCATACACCAAAAACCGTGCCAACAATTCCCATACTGACACTTGCACCTCCCATAATCTTACCTGCGGTGCCACAATTCCTAAGAAGGTCTACCTCAACACTAGCTAATACTTGCTCAGTCCATGCCGTCGAAATTCCAATACTGCCTGAAATAATAGAACCTATATCCACAATGCTATGTCCATTATACTTTTTGGCATGAAAGAAATTTTCAGGCGTTTCGACCATCCTTTCATTAAAGCTTCCTGAATATGGTCCAATAGTTGCATTTCTTCCCACATCTCCCGCTGCTCTTGCCGCCGCAGCCGCCTGTGCAGAAGCAACAGCCGCATTCGCTAATCTCCCTTGGAATCCAACAAAGGAAGCGTTAACTTACTGAGGAAATAATTCCGAAACCAGGATGATTATGGAAATCGGAATCAATATGCTTCCGATAAAATATCCCCATACCTTGATGGTTCCTTTTTTTCTTTCCTCTTTTGATTCATTTTCAAATTCTTTGAAATACTCTTCCCATTTTTCTTTGTTATAGAAAAGAATGTAATGAAGTCCAAGAAAAATAATAGCGTAAATATATTTTTCTATTTTTCCTAAGTCAATTAGATTTACACATAATATTCGAGAAAGAAAAAAAACATAACAAAGTAAATGAGAAGCATGCATAAAACTCAAATACCCCAATACTCTTATAACTGGGATGTCATTGCTTAAATGATAAATACGGTATATAAAATACCTATAAAATTTACATAGTTTCATCATAATATTTTTTATTGTTCAATACCCCATACATAGTTCCAGCCTCCAGCCATGTCTATTACAAAATATGCACCTCCAGCTATCCAAAGTATAAGACCTCCAAAATAAAGACATGCGGCAGGAACAGCTATATCAACTAATGATTTCACCAATATCTTATATCTATCTGAATGTTGAGTGTAAAAAGCATAAGTTATTGAAGAAAGAGAAACCAAACCTTGTACAATTACAGCTATTCCTCCTAACAATTCCATTCCTCTAGTAAAATTGCCTACTCCTTTGCCATATACGAAATCTGTTTTTGGCATATTTCCACCTTCTTTCAAAACCACATTTTTTTTCAAATCATCTAACAAATATCCTTTTTCAGCAACTATACGTTCTGCACCATAGACAAAAGATTCAGAAAATGCACTTGCAAAAGAAACCGCACCTTGGAATATACTATTACCGATATTCACTCCCTCCATTGCCTTTGCACTTGCATTAGCGATCTGCCAGTCAATCGCATTTTTGTGGTCAGCGGTGACAGAAGAAGCATAAGCTGCGTTGCCTGATAAAGCATGACTTACGAAATAGTCATTTGAGTTGTTGGCTCCATTCACGACGAAATCAGAAAAGCCATACGACATTATATAGCTCTGGCTGTCATAATCGTATGTCCATGCTTTGTCCACAATTCCAAAGCCTCCTCCATTTTGCGGAACTACTCCAGTCGGACCTGTGAGAGGCAAATCTGCTGGGGTGACGATCTGCATTCCCGTCGGATCGGCAAACTTCACAGGATTGCCAAGGCAATAGAGATAGCGGTTGTAGTTGAGCCAGTTGCCTTCGTCGGCGATGAGCGGATCGGGACTTAGGAAACTGCATGTGGCTGGCTCGTAGATGATTCCTCAATCTTTTCCGCTCGCCCTTGCGGACTCGCGGATTTGGTGGGGCAAGGGCTTCGCCCTTTGGAAATCCTTATGATTTACCAATCACAACATTATCCAAACTGATTTATCAGCCCTTTTACTATAAACAAGAATTAAACATAGAGTCACAAAAGCCTAATTCATAATAATCCAAAATGGCGTCTCAAACTGGTGATTATAACATGAATTGTCAAAATGGCAATGCTTGCCCAGATATAAATCACAGTATTTCTATACCTTTTCTTGATTTCCTCAGAATCCCTTTCTTTGTCAATTTGCTTAAATATATCTTTCCATTTATCCTTACGATAAAGAAATATATAATTCAGTAATAAAATAGGAAAATATGGTGTAATAATCAAATACTTATTATATCCCATTATTGTGGATAAAATCCGACAACATAATAAATCATCCAATAGGAAAATAATTTCCAAAAAATTAAACATCATCCATAATGGAGCATATATTAATCCACGAATTTCGGGATCTTTTTCTCTTCGTGAGTAAAATTTATAAAAGACGTAGTTGAGCATCACCCAATAGTCAATTGCCCAATTCAAAAATCTGATTATCATGATCATCAAAATTTATTTCCAGCTTCCTCCAAAATATATTCCAGATATCGTCTAACCACAAACAACTAAAATCTATACTTGTTCACATAACTGACAACAGACAATTCTATTACAACAATCACTATAATAGCAATGATAAAAATTTTCGTATTCCTTTTTCTTTTTACGAACACTTCCGTGTCACTTATTTTGTCCAATTTTTGAAATTCATCTCTATATCGACCACCTCTGTAAAGCAACATGTAATTTATTATTGCAACTATAACCGAAGGAATTATATATAGCCATCTGTTTTCTTGACGTGTCATTAATTGAAATTCAGCGGAAATTATGCAAATAAAGCCATCGATACATAAGAACGGAAGCCAAAGATAAAGTGATGAAAGCAAGTATGAAGATAATCTGGCATCTATTTCCTTCTTTTCATTACGACGATAGAACTTATATACAACGTAATTCAACATCACATAGTAATCGAAAAATGTATTCATAATTATTGATTTATTTCACCAAAATTTGTTACCAGTTGACTCTAAAATCATTTTTCCTCCAAAATAGGCACCAGACACTGCCCATCCCCAACCAGGAATAAATCCGACTGCACCCATGACAAGGTCTAAACCTCCTTCGCCCAACCAACTCTTTTGACCCCTAAAAATTTCGTAACCAGTCATTGCCAAGCCTGCATATCCTGTTGCTTTCCCTAGAAATTTTGCTGCGGATGCAACATTGCTTACAAATCCTACTTTCTGAGTGTACACATCGAAATGAGGGCATTTCCATCCTTTAATTTCTATATCAGGAATTTTGAAATGAATATCTTTGGTCGTTGACACACCTTCTGTGAAATATTCCAGAGATTTATTCATTGACTTGCTCACATATTCAAATGCCAATGATGACACAAATGCCATGCCATTATTGATATTGCCAAATGTGTTCCATCCTTGGCCTCCCACATTCACTCCCTCCATCGCCTTTGCACTTGCATTAGCAATCTGCCAATCAATCGCATTTTTGTGGTCGGCGGTGACAGAAGAAACATAAGCTGCGTTGCCTGATAAAGCATAGTTTACGAAATAATCGTTGGAATTGTTAGTGCCATTCACGACGAAATCAGAGTAGCCATACGACATGATATAACTCTGACTGTAATCGTCGTATGTCCAATTCATGTTCACAATTCCGAACCCTCCTCCATTTTGTGGTACTACTCCTGTCGGACCAGTGAGAGGCAAATCTGAGGGAGTGACGATCTGCATTCCCGTCGGATCGGCAAACTTCACCGGATTGCCAAGGCAGTAGAGGTAGCGGTTGTAGTTGAGCCAGTTGTCTTCATCGGCGATGAGCGGATCGGGACTTAGGAAACTGCATGTGGCTGGCTCGTAGATGCGGGCATTCATGTTGATGAGTCCTAAGCAATCGATATGCTCATGCATGGAATAGCCTCGTGCCAACAGATGACTCGCTGTGTCTGGCTTCGTCCAGTCTGCAGGATTACGTCTTGCTCCCCACGGATCGTAGGCAAGCCTCTCCACTATGTTTTTATCGCCGTCCACGAGCATCACAAGGTTTCCAAACCTGTCGGTGAAGGCATAGAGTAGCGTATCCACTCCGTCGGTGGAGATGTTCACTCCGATCAACCCCGTCGGACCGGTGATGTAGTCGATCTTTCTCACCCTGCCGTCGGCATAATGCTCCTCCTCATAGTCCGAGAAGTAATAACGTGTCAAAATTAGTGAATCTTTTCGGAATATCTCCATTTTCCTACGCTGGAAATCCACTCCGTAGGTGATATGGATGGAATCCACTCCGTTCGTCGCGCTCTCTAGCATCTTGAAATCGGTGTAGGTGTAGCTGTTCTCTCGCTCATGTCCGCGTATCGGTGCGTCTATCGATGTCAGGGCATGGGGCGACAGTCCGAACTCGCCGTAGTTGAAGACGAAATCGGAGTCGGAACGGGATGTCATGTTGCCAAAAATGTCGTCGTAGGTGGCTGTGATCTCCTTACGCAGAGTGTCTTTCTCAAACGTCCTCCAGATGTTCAGACGGTTGTGCTTGTCGAAAAGATAGACCTCCTCCTGTTTGGAATAGGTCTCCTTCTTCTGGAGCATATCGCCGTTGGTGTCGAAAAGATATTCGTAGTGCATCAGCTTCGCCACGTCATCCAGAACAGGCAGTCCACGGTTGTCGTACTTGGTGGTTCTGA
>DFGT01000021.1 GCA_002371265.1 Bacteroidales bacterium UBA3743
TCAGAACCACCAAGTACGACAACCGCGGACTGCCTGTTCTGGATGACGTGGCGAAGCTGATGCACTACGAATATCTTTTCGACACCAACGGCGACATGCTCCAGAAGAAGGAAACCTATTCCAAACAGGAGGAGGTCTATCTTTTCGACAAGCACAACCGTCTGAACATCTGGCGGACATTCGAGAAGGACACTCTGCGTAAGGAGATCACAGCCACCTACGACGATATTTTCGGCAACATAACATCCCGTTCCGACTCCGATTTCGTATTCAACTACGGAGAGTTCGGACTGTCACCTCATGCCCTGACATCGATAGACGCACCGATTCGCGGACATGAGCGAGAGAACAGCTACACCTACACCGATTTCAAGATGCTTGAGAGCGCGACGAACGGAGTGGATTCCATCTTTATCACTTACGGAGTGGATTTTCAGCGTCGTCGCATGAAAATTTTCAAAAATGATTCACTAATTTTGACACGCTATTACTTCTCGGACTATGAGGAGGAGCATTATGCCGACGGCAGAGTGAGAAAGATCGACTACATCACCGGGCCGACGGGGCTGATCGGAGTGAACATCTCCACCGACGGTGTGGATACGCTTCTCTATGCCTTCACCGACAGGTTTGGAAATCTTGTGATGCTTGTGGATGATAAAGGGAATGTGATGGAGAGGCTTGCCTACGATCCGTGGGGAGCAAGACGAAATCCGGGCGACTGGACAAAGCCAGACACAGCGAGTCATCTGTTGGCACGAGGCTATTCCATGCATGAGCATATCGATTGCTTAGGACTCATCAACATGAATGCCCGCGTCTACGAGCCAGCCACATGCAGTTTCCTAAGTCCCGATCCGCTCATAGCCGACGAAGGCAACTGGCTCAACTACAACCGCTACCTATACTGCCTCGGCAATCCTGTGAAGTTTGCGGATCCGACGGGAATGCAGATCGTCACCCCATCAGATTTGCCTCTCACTGGTCCGACAGGAGTCGTACCACAAAATGGAGGAGGCTTTGGAATTGTGGACAAAGCATGGACATACGATTATGACAGCCAGAGCTATATAATGTCGTATGGCTTTTCTGATTTCGTCGTGAATGGCACCAACAATTCCAACGATTATTTCGTAAACTATGCTTTATCAGGCAACGCAGCTTATGCTTCTTCTGTTACCGCCGACCACAAAAATGCGATTGATTGGCAGATCGCAAATGCAAGTGCAAAGGCGATGGAGGCGGCAAGAGCGGCGGGAGATGTGGGAAGAAATGCAACTATTGGACCATATTCAGGAAGCTTTAATGAATGGATGGTCGAAACGCCTGAAAATTTCTTTCATGCCAAAAAGTATAATGGACATAGCATTGTGGATATAGGTTCTATTATTTCAGGCAGTATTGGAATTTCGACGGCATGGACAGAACAGGTTCTAGCTAGTGCTGGTGTAGACCTTCTCAGAAATTGTGGCACTGCAGGAAAGATTATGGGAGGAGCAAGTGTTGCAATGGGAGGCGTAGGATTGCTTTTGGGTGTAGTTAGCGGGTGGAAAACAAAAGAGTCTGGTAATCAGAGAGGAAAATTGGATATAGGAGTTTCTATTATCGGTGGAGGGACGGCGATTCTTATGACAGCGGGCCTTATAGGAACAGGAGGTTGGATGATTGTTATTCCTTGTGCTATTTACGGAGTTGCTGTCGGTATATATGATTGGTAATTATTAAAAAAAATTGACAATATGATTAAAGATTTTATAGAAAAAAGTCTGGCGGGTTTTTATAATAAATGCAGGCAGACAAAGGGAACATATGAAGGAACCGATTTTGCACTTAGTGTACTTTTAACATGTCTTGTTTTTGCTACATTTTTGCTTAGCCTTTCTTTTGTCGAACAAATATTTGGATGGCCACTTGCATCTTGGTATAATAACATGTTTCCTACAGTGATTTCAGCGGCAATGCCTTTTTCTATTATATGCTGCTCTATAATATACTATTGTTTGAAACATTGGAATGTACGAACTAAAGTATGTGAAAAGTATACTTCTGCTGATAGAAAACCTTTTTTTATTTTTTTGGGAATTCTATCTTTGCCGATATTCATTCTTTTATTTTTGTTATGATAAAAGAATTTGTCGAAATCGACAATGTTTATATAACTCTTTCTTCCGTATGTCTTTATGTTAGAAGTCCCATACTCTAGAAAGGGCGATCGGAAAGAATGTAGGGACGATGCTTTGTGTTCGCCCTATTTTCATGTGCAACCATGATAATTCAAAAAAATGGCAACTACGAGTTTTTCCCCCTACGGCCCTTGGCAATCCGGTGAAGTTTGCCGATCCGACGGGAATGGAAGTGGCAGGGCCATGGAATGCACCTCTCACAGGAAAGACCGGAGTTGTACCACAAAATGGAGGAGGTTTCGGAATTGTGAACATGAATTGGACATACGACGATTACAGCCAGAGTTATATCATGTCGTATGGCTACTCTGATTTCGTCGTGAATGGCACCAACAATTCCAACGATTATTTCGTAAACTATGCTTTATCAGGCAACGCAGCTTATGCTTCTTCTGTTACCGCCGACCACAAAAATGCGATTGACTGGCAGATTGCTAATGCAAGTGCAAAGGCGAGTGAAAGTAGTTGGCGTGGCATCTGGGAAGGAATGGCAAATGGATTTCAAGCTTCTAGTTATTGTTTCGATGGAATGGGAACAGTATGTTTGATTGTGGCTCCTTTCACAGAAGGAGCATTTTTACCTTTGTCTGCAATTTTCTATACAGCTGGGACAGTATCTGGACTGATTAGTGATTTTATAAATTCGGGCATTTTGCTCTACTATGATGACAACGTATCTGGATCCATTATAACATTTGGAGTTTCTGCTGGATTTTCTTTATTAATGTATAATGCTCCAAACGCATACAAAAACGAATTAATAAATATTGCAGAAAAGAATGTAAAAAAATTTAAAACTTCTATGGAAGTATATACGCCATATATAAACAGTCAAGTACAAAGTTTCAATTATGTCATTAATGGTCTAGGAGCAGCTCTTGACAAATATTTTGACACTCTGAATTCATACATTCCAACAATTGTTAAATAAAAAAAACGATGAAAGACATTATTTTTATTCTAATTGGTATTGCAGTCTTTAGTTTTATGGGCAAAGGTGCCTATAATAGTGCTAAAGAAAAGGGCATGATGCAGCCCAGATTTTATGCGATTTTAGCATGTTGCATTGGTATGATAATCATGTTAATTTTTGCATTAATCCGTATGATTTACAGATCAATATAGATAAAGATGACAAAAGATATTATTTGTTTGTTACTTGGAATTATATTTTCTATTTTAATAGGAAAGTATTCCTACAATCAAGCCCAAAAGAAGGACATGATGCAATTTCAACTATATGGTGTATTTGTTTTTTGCATTATTATGGTAATATTATGTACTTGTATGCTAATACGGTTGATTTTACAATTAATTGGTTGATGTGAAGCCATTCGAATGACTAAAAGATAAAGTTAAAGTACCTAATTAATAGAACGCGAGTCTGCAAAGACAAACTGGAAGAAAAAAGGCACTTCTTTCTTGGGATCTTTCCAAAGGGTTCGTTCCTTGTTCCACCCCTTCCGCGAGCCCGCAAGGGCGAGCGGAAATGATTGAGGAATCGTCTATGAGCCAGCCACATGCAGTTTTCTAAGTCCCGATCCGCTCATAGCCGACGAAGGCAACTGGCTCAACTACAACCGCTATCTCTATTGCCTCGGCAATCCGGTGAAGTTTGCGGATCCGACGGGAATGCAGGTGAATAATAGTTACGATGTGGAAGGCGTTTTGCCAAGATTTGTACCGCAGCCGATTTATGAGCCAGATCTGACACCTCAATATGTGGTCAATGATTATGACTGGGGATCATATGCGATGGCAACATCTAAATACCTAGATGCTCAATATGAGCTCATACGAACAATTAATTTTGCGACTCGACAAGCAACTGCATTTATAGATTATAATCGTGAGGCAGCGGTTCAAGGGGTTTATGAAAATATGGCTATAGCCAGTGCTCAAGCTAATGCGGCGGCAAAAGCGG
>DFGT01000010.1 GCA_002371265.1 Bacteroidales bacterium UBA3743
TCTATTCTTGAACCTCCGTTAACATAAACGACGCTATTGTTTACATCACTATTTCCTTCAAACAAACAGTTCGTCATCAATGACGATCCCGACAACTCGGCACAGGCTCCTGATCCCTTCGTGTTCACAAATTTACAGTTGCTGACCTCTGAGGCATTGAAATATGAGCCTCTATAATTGTAGTAGGAGTTATTGCCTTCAAACAGACAATTTGTCACTTTGGATTTGTTCTCTGCACAAATCGCCGCATAATAACCTGATCGGTTGCCTTTCAACACACAACTGTCCATCTTACAATTGTTCAGGCGAACTGTGTATTGAAGGCTATTGGTATATGTGTTGCCGAGGATCTGACAGTTCTTGATTGTAGCATTTGTTGCAAAAATAGCAGATCCATTGCTTGAAGCCTTGTTGTTCTTTACTATACAATTGCTCAAAGTGGTGTTCGTTGACAAATAAGCTCCACCGCCGTTTGCCACATTTCCATTCTGGATTGTAAAGCCGTCTACAATGACCGCCATTGAATCCGCGAATCCATAGTTCTGGGTGATGACACGTCTTACGTTTTTTCCATCCAAAATCGTTGGGTTCTTCGCAGAGTCTCTTGCTGCCAGTGTTGTCTCCTTTCCTTCGAAACCTCCATACAGACTTACTCCTTTTTCCAAACATATTGCAGATGCTCCAGAAACAGTATCTCCATAATATGTTCCAGCAGCCACCCATATCTCATGTTTTTTACCATCACATGCTGCTATTTTTATGGCCTCACTGATATCTCCGAATGCAGACTTCCAACTTGAGCCATCACCATTCGAACCTTTCATCACATAAATGATTTTGCCTAAAGAAGGTACATTTGCTTTATCATACTGAGATTCTATTGCTCCCATATCTACAGCACCACCCTGCTTTCTGGTTTTTCCAAGCAAATCAATAGTATCTTCAATATTCTTTCCACTGTTTACACAATAAGATTTATTGGAAAGTGAATAATCTCCTTTGTCGGGATTTGTAAATGCGGCAAACTCCTTTGAACCTGTAATATTACCTTCGCCTGCGGCGCCGCCTTCAATCATAGAATATGAGAAAGTGTTTGTTCCACTCAAACTTAAATAGTTTTGGAACGCCTTTGTGAACTTTGTACCGACAATGATCGAATTCGTCACAGAGACACTGTTAAATTCACATGCATACGATGCACCCGTCTCATTATCAGCAAAAGTGGTGTTCACCATCTTCGAATTGTGAATACGAAGTGGTGTAGAAGAGGCATTAACATTTTTATTGCCATATATCAATGAATTTAAAAGTGAAGATGAGCTAAGGATATTTACAATATTATGATTCTTCTCAACCACATTATTGTACACCTTACAACGGTTCATTGAAGACGAATTATACACATACACTATTTCGTAATCAGTTCCCTTATTACCATATACTTCAGAATCTTCAATCTTTGAATAATAATCAATATGTACAGCACTATTATATGTACTCACATTGTTTGAAATCGAACAGTTCTTGACAACACTATTGTTATAAGCATAGACTCCTCCATTACGTCCATAATTATTTGTGACTTCACAATTGATCACATTAGAATGATTGTACAAATATAATGGGGCCTCATTGTAATAATACACATTCTTATTGCCATCAATTTTTGAATTTGACACCTTAGAATATGAATCAACACATATACCTGAACTATAATAAGCTGTATTGTTTTTCACAACACAACTATCCATCTCTGAATTATACAAATAAATTGTTCGATATGCATTGTTCGAACTATTATTGCAAACAATGCTATTCTTAATCTTTGCATAAGACGCACAAATTGCTAATCCATATTTCGTAGCTGTGTTATTTTTTATAATACAGTTGTTTATCGTGGAATTCTTACGCAAATATGCTCCACCTCCATAATCAGCAGTTCCATTTTGAATTGTGAATCCATCCACCACAACTGCTGACGCATCAGCAAAATCTTTTTCCTGAGTGATCACTCGGATTTTTCCATTTCCATCCAAAACAGTAGGATACTTTGCTGTATCTCTTGCTGCTAATGTGGTTTCATTACCATCAAAGCCACCATAAAGATTGACACCGGGTTTTAGGAAAACGACAGCCGAGGAATCACTCTTATAGATTCCTTTAGCCACCCATACATCAGCACCTTTTTTTGCAGCCGCATCCACTGCCTGCTGAATATTTCCAAATGCCTTACTCCAGGAACTTCCATCTCCATTGGACCCTGACTTCACATAAACAATATCTTTCGCCGACATCGAAAGCGAAGAGAAAGAAATCGCCAACAACAACAACAGCGACCTCAAACAAATGTTAAAAGAGTTCATTATTTTTTCACTTGTATATTTTTCACATATATATTTCATCAAAAATCATGCCAAAAAGATGTTTTCAACAAAAAAATATACAAATTGTTATAAAAAAAACATTTTTCAAACTTGATCGACAAATAATAAAATGATTCTTCGCGACAAATCAAAAGCCATATCATCTTTGTTTAACATTTGCTATGATTTATATCTCTAAATACAGGAAATTCTTCTATTTTTGTGGAAAAATCATAATTGTTAATGAATAAAATCTTAAAAGACAAGCGATTTCTTTACATCGCAATTTTCATAGCAGTCATAGTAATCGACCAAGTATCAAAGATTTGGGTAAAAACCCACATGTCTTTAGGCTCAAGTATTTGGATCTCTGATTGGTTTCAAATCAATTTTCAAGAAAACAACGGAATGGCATTCAGCATAGAGATGGGCAACAAAATATTCCTGACCTTGTTTAGAATCATTGCCGTCGGCGGTCTATTATATATAATCAACAAACTAATCAAAGAGGGATATAAGACCGGATTTATCGTATGTATGGTGCTGATTACGGCGGGAGCCCTTGGCAACATCATCGACTGTGTATTCTATGGGGTAATATTCAGTGACAGTCATCGTCAAGTGGCAGAATTCATGCCTGTCGCTGGCGGATATTCGACATGGCTGTATGGCAAAGTTGTAGACATGCTCTATTTCCCTTTATTCCGCATTCCTGAATGGGTGCCTTTCTTCGGGGGAGAGATTTTCTTCCGACCAGTTTTCAACATAGCCGACAGTGCTGTCTGCACAGGTGTGTTCAGCGTGCTTGTGTTTGAGCACAAAGAGTTGTCGAGATTCATGGGTGATGACGAAGACAAAAAAGAGAAAGAATCCAACAATTCCGTCGAAACAGAATCTAAATCAGAAAACAATGAAAAAGAATAGTATCATATTGGCGACGCTACTCGCATTATTCACATCTTGCATTTTTTCTTCTTGCAAAGAAAAAGCCCCTATTGACAAGAAAAAGATGACAGAAATGGTGGCTGACTACTATATGCTAGAAGGAACTTCTAGACATGAATTAAGGGAGGTCAAAAATCTTGACATGAATCTAGTATACGTTGACTTTCTCAACAAATACGGAGTAACGGCTGCCGTATTCGATTCCGCCGTCTCATATTACGCAAAGCGTCCGCTCGAATTCGAAGAGATTTATGAAGGAGCTATAAAAATAGTCAATAAAAGATTGGAAGTTTTGAATAAAGAATTGGAAGAAAATTAAAAAAAGACGGATTCTCCCGTCTTTTTTTTATTTGCAAATATGTTCCGCCAAATTTCGTTGTATACCAATCACATCTATGCCTTTTTTGAATTCGTATGAAAAAGGCATCGCCATACCAGCCACATACAACTTCATTTCACAGTCATCATCAAACGATCCTGCAGTCTCAACCGAGAATTGTCGGATAGACTTGTACGGTACTGAATGAAATTCCTTCTTCTTTCCTGTAATGCCTTGAATGTCAAGAATAATAAGACGATGCGATGTGAACAACCAAATGTCTCGGATAACTTTATATCCTTTCTCCACCGTCTCTCCATCAAACAGCACTCCATTAAAGTGTTTTTCTATCTCCTGCTGCGACACTTCTGATGAATTGCCGAGCACCATATCCAATAGTCCCATAATACGTAATATTAAGTTTTAAATTATTTTTTCTTTCCTAAACTAAAAAATGGTTTAAGCAATGGCTGCTTGTCTGTTGGTTTCACCTCACCTAATCCAAAGCGATAACTTGAAGCCCACGAAAAACCTAACAATTTTGACGCTTTAATCAATTTATCTTTATGTTCATCAGGCAACTTTGAGTAAGTAGCCACTATAATTTTAGTGTTTCTGAACGGATGCTCATAAAGTTCCGCAAAACTTTTTGCGCCGCAACTGCTTACAATAGAAAAGACATTCTCCGTCACAAACTTACGCTCCTCAAGAGTCATCTCTTTCAAAAATTCCGAGAAAGTATGTTCTGCCACATCTCTGACCCATACATTATCTACTTCAGTGACCAAATTAGCCCGACATACCTCCCAAAACAATGGGTTATGTTGTTTTATTCCATAACCTTGGCTCTTCACCGCAACATAATCGTTCACATGCTCCAAAAGCATTCCAACAATAGAAGACGACGGTACAAATGTGTGGATTTTTTCTTTTCCCTCCAAATAACGTGGAGTCTCCTGAATTTTATCAAGAAATCCAGGGCCATCAAAATTGTAGACAGCAATCACATCATCCACGCGTTCTTCCTTCATCTTGATATACGTATATAACGCCTCATTTCCTCCCTTGGAATGGCCTACTATATAGTATTTCTTACCTGCCTCCGCCTCATTGAAATATCGTACCGCCTCTGCCTGACCAGGAATTTCTCTTAAATATGATAGCATACAGTCCTCTTTCCACCCGATTATCGACGAGTCTGTGCCTCGGTATGCCACTACCCTTATGCCATCAGACAATTCAAACGTAACGGCAGCAAACTGTATCACCCTTTCTTCATCAAAGATATTTCTGAAATCGGCAATACGTATATTCGCAAACCTCTCCGTCTTCACCGCTTTACACAAAACAAACGGAGCTGTCTTTCTTGGGACAATATCATTTTCAATATCGATATTTTTATCTATCTCACCGAATATCTGAACATTATCCTCATGCAATTTGACATATTCGGCAAGTGTATAGCCACGCACATCTGTAGCCACTTGATAAAACTGTTCAAACTCATAATATGATATCAACGAGAGGATCAGGGCATCCACTTCATTAAACGGATCCCTTTCAAACGGCAAATCACCACGCCACTCAAGATAGTCGAGCATATTCATGTTCAAAGCACAATTGAAATCATCATCAAAAATACTCGTTTTATATTTGCCAAACAAATCGACAAAACGTTTATTCGGCAATATTAAGAAAAATCATCATCACACAGGCACCCGTTTCTCCATATTCAAATTTATAAAAATGGGTGTACCATATTTGGCACACCCATATTTGTAACTAAGTTTCCGACTTTTTACCAGTTTCTGATCTTTGTCTCCCAACCGTTAGCATTGCAGAATTTTCCTCCGTTTTGCAAGAACTCTTTCTCCCACTTCGTCTCTCCACACAAATGCCATCTGATCCAAGCCACACAACAATTAGAACCTCCCCAAGGGCCGTATCCATGTCCTTCATTACCTTTTATACCAAGCCACATTGGAGCTTTGTTTGCAGGGTAATTGAAATCACCTACCGCATTGTCGTAAGCCATATCTGTGTGTCCAGTAATAATTCCTGTAGGGATTGTCAGGTTGGCAGAACCACTATGAGCATCGAAGCTTCCACTGTTGAGCAACATCAACACAGCTACTCGCTTGTCTTTGCTAGCACAATCCTGAGCCATCACACCTCCTTGCGAATGTCCACAAATTGCAACACGCTCCATATTGAGCTTGCCATAAAATCTCGCATTCGGATCATTGTTCATCTGTTCTAGCCAGTCAAAAGCTTTAATCGCGTCATCTCCACTCCACGTAGAAGGTTGAGAAAAGACGACAAAGCCCATAGATGCGAGTCGTTTAGGAATTGTAGGCTGCGAGTTTGGAGTCTCTCCTCCACCAGGGCAGAAGATTGCCACTGGATGAAGCACATTAGGATCGTTAGACATTTCTTTTGGATATGCTAGCACACCATTTCCTGAAGGACCAACTTTTTCATCCCAGTTGTACTGGAGAGGTCCATCATAATCGACATTGTCTCCATACAAAAAGAATGTCTTTTCAACTGGTTGCTGAATTTCCTGACGCTCTGGTTTGTTCATGGAGACACTGTCAATGTCGCTGATTGCATACTCCACATACGTACCGTCTTTCTTACAGACATAAATTGACCCTTGGGCAAAAAGAGTCACAGCCGAAGCTAGCGATGCCAATAAAGCAAAGCTTTTAATTAATGTTTTCATGTTATTTTGTGTGTTTTAAGTTTAGACGAAATTAAAAAAATTTCAATTCAAAACAAATAAATAAAATAGTAGCGACGGTATTTCTATCGTCGCTACCGCTATTGCTTTATTATTCTTTGATTAGCTTAACAGTCTTCGAACCGTTTGACACCACATAGATTCCAGATGCAAGATCTGAAACTACAACATCAACAACGTCAGACTCTGCAACAAATGCCTTCACAACAACACCATTCATTGATGTGATTGTGATGATATCACCATCTGTCAAACCACTGACAGTGACTTCGTCCTTTGCTGGGTTTGGCTCAACTGTAAGTGAAGGTGATGTAGCGTCTATTATTTCATCGTCTGTTGGATCATTATAGTACATGCTCCATGAATCAAACTTCAACTCTCCGCTGAATGTGAAGAATAGGTCTGTAGCTGTAGGAATGTCTGATGTCAACTTACATTCAAACTCCTCGTATGATGAATTTGACTCTACATTCAAATATCCAAGTACAGGGCCATTAGCAGAACCTGTTGTGATTCTGATTGCGCCACCACATGGAGCAGATACGCGTGCCTTAAACTTGTTAACACCTTTAGCCTGGACTCCACTCAAACCAATCCAAGAACCGTTCTTTCCACTTACTGCCATTCGAGTAGAGTTTCCAACATAGTTGACCTCTATTCCACTCTGCCAAGCAAAACACTCAGCCTGGATTGTCTTAGTAGCGTCTACTGGCTCAATCTGATCAACACCCTTTACTGTACCAGCCGACACTCCCATGATCTTTCCTGCCGACTCATCAACATTAGCATAGTCGACATGTGAGCTACGATATCCACCACTTACACCAATCTGATTCTGAATCCACTGGCTGTGGTAGCAGATATACCACTTGTTCTTAAATTTGAAGAATGAATGGTGATTGTTGCCGTTAGATCCAAGCCACTTAGATGGATTGTCAAACACCTTGCGATCAAACTTGAATCCAGACATCGGATTAGTAGAAATCATAGTTGAGATAACAGCGTTGCTGATTCCAATGTTGTTTCCACCTGTGTTCCAGTTAGTACAATATGAATATACATAGTTCTTACCAATCTTATTGATACCAGCATCCTCAAATAGATAAGGAGGGTTCAAACTCTGAGCTGTTCCAACAATACTAGTAAAGTCGCTACCAAGTTTAGCTATACGAGCTGTTCCTGGATCTGCATCCTTACCCTTTGGCACACCACCACCGAAATAGATGTAACCAGTACCATCGTCATCTACAAGAACTGCAGGGTCGAACAACCAGTCCACATTACAATTTGGCATAGAACGAGTGATAAGTCCCTGACCATTCTTCACATCCTGCCATGGACCGTAAGGAGTGTCACCTGCGACTACATAAATACCATTACCACCATTAGCAAAATATAGGAAGAAACGGTCTTTTCCGTTCATCTTCACATGACATGCAGTCGGAGCCCATGAGTTACCTGCCTTAGATATACCGCCATTTCCTGCAACCTTCATTGGTCCGTGGTCTGTCCAGTTTACAAGGTCGGCAGAAGATACACAAACGATCTCAGTAATCTTACCATATCCGTTATCCTTAATCTTACCATTATTGTCGTACTCATATATATCGTGAGTCATATAGATATATACAGAGTCACCGTAAACCATCGCACATGGATCAGCTCCATAACGCTGAGTCATGATTGGATTATGGTTAGTAGTTGGCTTAACCTTAGGGTTGACGTTGCTCAATGCGATTGAAGAGAAAATAGAAGCCAACTCAGTATTGTCGCGATCGCCGATTACACAACCGTTAGCGTCGTATGGCTCTGCACCGTTCGACTCATATTTTTCAAACTTCAAATTATCAATATCTACCCAGTCACTTGTAATCTTTAGCTGCAAAGTGTGCTTGCCTGCTGAGATTTCCTTTGTACGAGCCATCACAGTAGAGAATTTTGAGAAATCACCTGTGTTAGGAGCCCCAATCTCACCAGTCACTTCCTTGCCATCGATCAAAAGCTGGAATGAAGCAGACGCATTATCCGTTGCGGCTGAAATTGTCACTGTATATCTTGATGTCTCTTTTACATCAACAGTATAATTCAACCACTCACCGCTCTGATTATAACCGATAACGAATCCTGATCCACCTTTGTAAATATCAATTCCGTCTTTACGGAACGCTTCTCCACGATTTTCCTCATCCTTATCGTTGTAAGCGACATTCTGTCCTCCAAAATCATACTCCTCTGCCTCAATTGAGCCTGGAATAGACGCAGGTGATCCATTGTACGGGCCTGCCTCTTCAGCTATTGTACCTGATCCAGATGAACCAGAACCAGAAGAAGAACCAACCTCTCCACAATTCAAAGAGAATCTGCTGACAAACTTCCAAATCTCACGTACTGAATGATACTTGTCGTTTGATGGCCAATGACCTTTTCCATAGACCTTGTTCAAACAAACCTCTACGCCACACTTACCATTCTTCCATAAATAACGAGTAGCAGCACCGTCGATCACCGACTCGACAGGAGTTCCCTCGCACTGATTAGCTTTTGCCCATGCCTCCGCCTGAGCATAAGCACCCTGCTGCTCCTGATACATTCCGTTGAAATTGCCCTTCCATGGCTCATAGTGCACCACGTCGTCTTTGTCTCCATTTGTATGGATGATTGGCATAGGACGTGAAGGCTTAGCAGTCAGGTCGCCAATTGGATAACCAGAGACTGGAGCACAAGCCGCAATCTGGTCTGCCATGTTGTTTGCCACTGAATATGTAAGCATTCCACCCATAGAGAATCCAGACATATACACGCGATCCAAGTCAATTTTATACTTAGAACTCATCTCCTTAATGATAGCCTTTATGAAAGCGATATCATTACCAGTAGCGCTCAAATCCCAAGTAGAACCGTCAGACTGAGGATAGACAACAAGGAATTTAGCGGTGTCGGCTACCAAGTCCCAACGAGAATTCTCCTTTTGATAAGCGATATCCTGACCCATACCGTGGGCTGAAATCACCATCGGTCTATTCTCTCCCATTCCGTTTGGAGCGTACACATCAATTGTACGGTTTTTACCGTTCACATTGATGGTGCTTTTCACACCGGGAAGTGTTTGAGCAACAGACGATACAGAAAGCATTGTGCCGATAACAGACACAACTAATGTGTTGTAAAGTGTTCTCATGATATATTGTATTAGTTATTTTACATATTTTATTGACTTTCCATTTGCAGAGACGAGAATGTAAACACCCGATTCCGCAAATTTTGCATCAAATTCAGTTTTACTACTGATAGTGACATTTCCTAGCGACTTGCCGTTAGCATCACAAACTGTATACTCACCAGAAGGGAACGCAGCGACAACATCATCTATTTTAGTAGGATCAGTACTCTTGACTTTTATCCAATCCACGTTAACCCAAGACGATTCGATTGAAAGAAGCATCTCATGTTTGCCAGCCGACAACTTGACAACCTTATCAGAAACCAACTCTTTATATGTTGTCCAAGCTCCAGTGTCTTCTGTATCAAACACGACCTTTGAAGACTCATCACCGTCAAACATAATCGAGAACGACGACTCGCCACCTTCATCCGAAACATTTGCCGACAATGTATATTCACCATCTTTCTCAACTTCAACAGTATACTTCAGCCACTCACCTGCCTCACAATAACCGACAGCATAACCTCCGTCGCACACATACACGTCGACATTAGAATCTGATCTGTAAGTAGCGTCTCCATTATTCTCTTCCTTCGCGTCATAGAACGAAATGCCAGAAGCTCCTTCATTGAAATTCTCAGCCTCGACGATTCCTGGAATCTTGGCTGCCACACCTCCATAAGGACGTGCCCTCTTCACAACCTCGATTGTGATAGGAGCCGACTCCCCAGACTCTCCATTCTCATCATAAGCCACAGCATTGATAGTGTGCTTTCCTAAAGATGCGTCTGCTCCGTAATAGAAGGCGAAAGGAGCCACCCACTTATCTTTCACTTGCTCCGAACCTTCGAAATACTTGATATTCTTGATTTCAGACTCACTCTTGTATGTTGGAGTGATCAACACACTGTCGCCCTCCTCAATGACAAGTGTTTCAGCCGCGATATCCAAACTGATCTTGCCACTGCCCTCGCCTACGTATGTAACACAACTTTTTGCAGGAAGAGTTACAGAGAATGAAGAACTCTTATTTATCGCATCAAGCTGCTTCATATTTCTTGTCTGGTCTGTAATCCATACATTCCACTGCTTAACCTTTGTGCCAGGGACAGAAATGTTTATTGTCTTAGCCTCTGTGCTCATATTGACTGCGACAATCACAACGTCATCTCCATTCTTATATGCGGATGTGTACACATTATAAGTTGGGTTGACGGTGCAGTCGACGCGATAATATCCAGGACGAATGAATCTTGCAAACTGACCGAATAGCCATCCACGTTTTGTGATCTGACCATCTTTGGAATTCTCGTTGTTAGAATCACCGTTGTTGATCAAAGAATAGTTTCTCTTTAGATACCACCACACATACGCACTCATATTAGAAAGAGCCATACCACGATGGATTGAATAAGCCACCTCCAAAGCCTCAGGCCATACATTGGCACGACAAGGAGAACCATTAGTTGCATTTGAAGACGTGTAGTATTCCGTCATCCACAACTCTTTATTAGGATCCGCAGCAATCTTCTGGTCGCCAAGAGAGTATTTGAAGAAATTATCACCTGTAGAGGCACCACTTGCATAGAAATGTGTACCCAAGATGTCGATATTCTTAAGAGCATTTGCGTCATTCAACACTTTATCATACAATCCTTTGCTATATGCAAAACTCTCTGCTGTGATAACCTTAGTGCCATTCACACGAAGTTTACCAGCATAATTTTTTGTGTACTCATACACTTGATCGGTGCTCCACCATGTCCAATCATGGCCATAATCTGGCTCATTGGCAAAACTCATGGCGTAAAGGCTTACACCATTGTTATACATATAATTGTTGAACTTGATCAGATGGTCTGTGTATTTTGAGAAAGCTGATGTGTTGATCTGCTTCTCGTTGGCACGATACTGACAAGAGTTGTTGTTACAAAAAGCTGTTGTCTTCGTACACATATCTGAAGTAGGAGTATTCCAAGGAGTGGCAAAAATTTTCACGCCCATCTTTTGAACCTTCTTACACGTAGAAAGTTCTCTACTCCAATTATTCTCACTTTCAGCCACCCAGATACGCATCACAGAAAGTCCAAGCTTACCGTCACCGACACCAAATAGTTTGTCTATATCATTGTCAGTTAGATCATAGCCTGTCCAACAAGGATGGTTGATACCTCCAAATCCGGCAATCTTTTGTTTTACACTGGAAAGATTGACAGTACAATCTTGAGCGACAACTGAAGATGCCCCCATCAACGCCAAAGAAGCGATAGTTAATTTGTAAAGTAAACGGTTTTTCATGGTAACTCTTTTTGTTTGTTCAAATATATAAGTTTCTGATTTAGCCACTTAACACTTGACTGCAAACTGAGAATTTCGACAAATCAATTTCCGTTTGCAATCGTAGCAAATATATAATAAGTGTACTTGGATTAAATTAACAAAAATAAAAAAATCTTCTCATTTGCATATTTTGTGACAAATCACCACCATATATGTTACAAATAAAATACCCGATGAAATGGAGGTTTTCTAAAATTCTGTCCTTATAATAAAAACTATACACTATTAACTTTCTATAAAATAGTCTGATTAGAAGATTTAGATTACGAGAATTTCATTCTATAATATCCTAAGTGATTGTCATCGACACCTATCAAATTGAGTATTTTTGAAATATCAAAGCAAAAAAATCAAATTATTTTTTAGTTTTGTATGAAAATAACATATCATGCTGACTACATCATCACAAGACAATTCAAAACTACAGTCTCTTACGATTGATTTATTAAGAGTTCTTCTGATATTTATGGTTGTATACAATCATATGAGTCCAAAGACAACCAACCTTATCGACGCCAAATACGACTTATTGTCAGGACTTGGCATATATAATGTAGTCAAAATCCTTTTTTCACACATCATCCCCAGCATAGCTGTACCGACATTCTTTTTTATATCAGGATTCTTGTTTTTCTTCAACTTTCAAGAATGGTCGTGGAATGGATACAAAAAGAAGATTGGAAGCAGAATAAAGACGCTGCTCATCCCATACATTCTTTGGAATCTAATACCATTCCTACTGATTGTTGGGAAAAGTCTTATATGTGACATTAGCAATGGCAATCCGACAACAGAGACATTAGCCTTTTTCTCAAATAATATATGGCGAATATTCTATGTATTCCACGAGTGGGAAGGTTCCTACACCGACTGGTTAGGAAACCAGCTGAGTTCGTCAGCACCATTAAATGTTCCGCTATGGTTTATACGCGACTTGTTTGTCATTTCTTTGTTAACCCCAATCATATATATAGCAATCAGACGATTGAAAATATGGCTGATTCCTATTCTCTTTTTAGCATACATATCCAAAATATGGACCCAAATTCCAGGTCTGGATATAGAATCTGTTTTCTTCTTTACTGTTGGATCCTTTTTTGCCTTAAACAAATTAAATATCGTAGATTTTGCCAACAAATATAAATATTTTATATTGCCAATCAGCGCCATCCTTTTAGTGGCATGCACAATATATGATGGCAACAAGACAGAAATAGGATACAACATCATTCCATTCTACGTATGCACAAGTATCTTGTCTGCGTTCTATTTGACGTCATCTGCAATCTCTAGATATAATATTGAGCCAAACAAATTGATAGTTTCAGCATGTTTTTTCATCTATGCAGTTCATGTGATGCCACTCCCATACATAGAATGTCTCTTAACATTTGTCAAAAAGACAATACATGAAATTATCCCGGGAAAATCATTAGCAGAAAACTACTTCTGCTATTTCGCCACACCGATTATAACTGCTGCAATTTCTATAGCCATCTTTGCTGTTTTGAGAAAGATTTCTCCAAAGGCGACAAAATTCATCTGCGGCAACAGATGATTACACCACTCTGCTTAGAGGGCTCTCTCCGTCGAAGAACAATGTGATGTTTTTCACAGCGTATTTTCCCATTGCAATTCGTGCCTCCACCGTCGCTGTGCCTATATGAGGCACTAAAATCACGTTATCTCTGCCCAACAATCCATTATTGATTTCCGGCTCTTTTTCAAAGACATCCAGACCAGCACCTCCAATATGTCCACACTCAAGAGCCACCACCAATGCTGATTCGTCAATCACCGGTCCACGTGCTGTATTTACGAGGAAAACTCCTTTTTTCATCTTCGACAAAGCCTCAGCGTCTATCAAATGATACGTTGATTCATTCAATGGAGTATGCAATGAAATATAATCAGACTGCGACAGAATAGAATCCAAAGAGACGTATTCAGCCGAATATTTCCTTTCTATATCTTCAGGCAAACGATGTCTGTTATAATAAATGATTTTCATGCCCGACACTGCCGCACGTTTTGCAACCGACTGTCCGATACGTCCCATCCCGACAATTCCAAGGGTTTTATTGTAGAGGCCAGTGCCAAGATTCTCCATCACTCCCCAGCGAATTGAATCTTTGGTGTGCAGCTTACGGTTACATTCGGCAATTCTGCGAGATAGTGTCGACATAAGAGCAAACGCCAATTCTGCTGTCGGCTCAACCACTGGATCTGGAGTGTTAGTCACAACAATTCCCTTTGATTTAGCATAATCTATGTCGACGTTGTTGAAGCCAACACCAAAATTAGATATGATCTTGAGGCGAGCCCCAACGTCGATAATATCCTTATCTATCGGGAAATTGAACATAGAGAGCAAACCGTCACATTCCGGCAAACGCTCAATTATCTCCTCTTTTGTGAAAGACGGTGCTGATGGCAAAATGAATTCATAATTATCCGGAGCGTCTGCAAAGCTCTCTTTAAGAATGTTGTATGTGACTAAAATGCGAATTTTCATGATCAATAGTATATAAAACACACCACAAATATAACAAAATAACTTATTTTTGTGTTCAAATCAAAATACAACACTACCTAACTCAAAACATGAATGACTATGATCGACCAAATGCTCGAATATAACAAGCAATTCGTGGAATCGAAAGCTTACGAACAATTCAAGACAAGCAAATATCCCGACAAAAAGATTGCCATCGTCACTTGTATGGACACTCGTCTGGTGGAACTTCTTCCAGCCGCATTAGGCATTAAGAATGGCGACGTGAAGATTATTAAGAACGCTGGCGGCACCATCACCAACCCTTTCGACTCCACTGTCCGCTCTCTGCTTGTAGCGATCTACGAACTAGGAGTGAATGAAATCATGATCATCGGGCATACCGGTTGCGGAGTACAGGGGATGGACAGCAAAGAGATGCAGCATCTGATGCGTGAGCGTGGCATCGACGACGAGCATATCAACCTGATGAAACATTGCGGAATCGACCTTGATTCTTGGCTCCACGGTTTTGACGACACTGAAGCCGCAGTGCTGGAAACCGTCGACCTTGTGAAAAATCATCCGCTTGTCCCCAAAGACATTATTGTACGCGGATATATAATGGACAGCGAGACAGGTGAATTGAAACCGATTTGAAACGACAATTCCGTCAACAATATAAAAATGGACAGATTCAGCATTATAATAGAGAAACAATCCCAACTTGAATCGATAATAAAACAGTTGGGATTCATGCCTTTTTTCAAAAATACTATCGAAGGTTTTTCCATTGAAGAGATGACCCCGCCAGAACTTCTGTTTGGAGACGACATGGAAAATGGTCCATGGCAATGGAAAGGTCCTATCATCAGCAACTGGCAATCGGCTTACGGAAAATTCTTCCGTGGCAAAGCCGGATACGTCAGTTTGGAATGGCTTCCCGATTTTATGAATTGGCGACGTACGGTCTACCCTATCGACAAAGAGAGCGAAGACTCACGCAGAATCCTCGACGTGCTGGTGGAGAATGAATCCATGCTTTCCAAACAATTGAAAATTGCGAGCGGATTTTCTCTGAGCAGGAAAAAGACAAAATTCAACCCTGAAGACCCGACCGAACCAATCGTCAACAAAAACAATGGAATGGCATTCGACAGTTTGATCGGACAACTGCAGATGGGAACTCACGTATGCATCGCTGATTTTGAATACCTCATCTCCAAAAAGGGAGAGCCATATGGATGGGGAGTGGCGAGATACTGCACACCAGAAGCAATGTATCCTGAATTGTTTCCTATAAAGGATCAAGTAGACGGAAGGACTCCAGAAGAGTCAAGAATCCGCATCATTGAACATCTGTGCGAATTATTTCCAGATGTCGAAAAGAAAAAGATTGAGAAACTGATTTAAACATCACACATATATAATATGTGTAGACACTACCAAACAACTCGAAAAAAATCACAAATCTCCAAACTTTTTCATCAGCCAATACATCAATGCCAAATTAAGAACAATAACACCTAAACCACAGATTGCCATCACTATGTTTTCCACAATACTGTACATATTCAGTAAACTGTAGATACCGTAGGCGAAATATGGCAAAAGCAAAACAGAGCTGATTAGTCCAGGATAATAAGAACGAAATAAGACACTCAAAAAGAAATGCTGCAACACGGTGTGTATGGCGAATCCCCAAAACAAAGCACACATTGGCATAGGATCACTATAAACTGCCATAATAACGACAATCACCAAAAACAACAATTGTTCCAAAATCACAATCGTATATTTCACTTGGTTGAGATCTTTTATTGCAGAAAAGAGAGAGATGAAATTAGGACATTTTTCGACTAAATCATTGTAATGTCTTTTTTCCCATCTTCTTCGCGTCAACAATTCTTCAACATCATGAAGTATATAAGCGATAGGCAGAGATATATAAAACAATAAATCAAACATAAATCATTTGTAAGTTGTAAATCCATAGCAAAAGTAAAGAAAATTTATTTTTTCAAGTATAAAGTCGGCAAATAATAATCATAAACCGGCAACAAAAAAACATATAAAATGTATAGTTTTTACATATATACGCACCAAATGTATATTTTTGAGCCAAAACCGAGATACAAACATAGCAAAATGTCAGTTATAAATATAAATCAATAGAAATATGTCAGTTTTTCAAATACGTAAATTTATACGATACTAACATTATTATAAATCAAAGACTTAACTAAAACAAACGAAATTATATGCAATTAATATACACTTTTACAAAACTTAATAACAATTAATAATCAATAAGTTATATAACAATAAAGAATATTATACAAAATAACACTAACGCAAATTCAAAAAAAATTCAGCATTTTGTCAAAAAAAATCGCATTTTCTTTTGCAGAATGAAATTTTGTTGTAATTTTGCAAGTGTAAAGAAAGAAACAAAGTAAAAACAATTAAAAATTTAGACTATGGTACTTTCAGTTTTGGCAATCGCAGTAGTAGCAAAGATCTGGGTCGTTAAAGATTCACTTCACGCTTAAAAACAGTTTTAAGAAGACTAAACGAAGTTTAACAATTTTAATACTTACGACTATGGTTACATTAATGATCGCATGTTTGGCAATTGCATTTGCAGCAAAAGTTTGGATTGTAGAGAAATCTCTTCACTCTTAAACAAAACAAAAGGAACAAACGTTTACTAACATTTAATTCATTACGACTATGGGAATAACATTAGCGCTACTTTGTGTGGCATCAGCAGTAAAAATAGCTTACTCAGTGAACGATTGTAAAAAACTAAACAATAATAATAATCAAAATCAGCACAACCGCATCTAATCATGAGACCGCAAGATAATTCAGACAGAATTCAATCCTGATTCAAACGAGACATCGAACGAATCAGGATTTTTTATTTATACACAAATTCAGCAAAAATGAGACATAATATAATCAAACCGTCAACATGACAAAAACACACAAAAACGAAATATTTAATGGCCATCCATCCTTAATAACTCACTAAAATACAACAAAATCCACAAACCATGTTATACAACAACAATTTACAAACTCAAATTTTCAAGTTAATGAATACGTAATTAACCACTTAATATTATATTTGCGAAACCATTTGAAAAACACAAGAATTATGACAGAGAAAGTTAGATACTCCGACGAAGAATTGGAGGAATTCAAGCAGATAATCCTTGAACGACTAGAAAAGTCGAGAAAGATATACGAGGAATTGAAAGCGAGTGTGACAAATGCTGACGGCAACGATTTGAGCAACACTGCACCCACATTCAAAGTGCTTGAGGAAGGAGCTACAACATTGAGCAAAGAGCTCAACGGTTTGCTCGCACAAAAAGAAATGGTCTACATCAAATGTCTTGAGGCCGCATTGGTAAGAATCGAAAACAAGACCTACGGCATCTGCAGAAAGACCGGCAAACTGATACCTAAAGAACGTTTACGCATTGTTCCTCACGCAACTCTTACAGTGGAGGCTAAAATGGAAGAAAACAAATAAATCAACTAATACAAAACACCAAAAGCGGAGTAAACTCTCCGCTTTTTTTATTTTTTCACAATTCGCCAAATTTTTAAAGCTATCGTTTGATGTGTTCAACTAAAAATTGATTAAATTAGCATCATAATCAAAATATAGCTTAAAATGAATCGATATATAATAACAATTTTGCTCGCCGCAATAGGATTTTTTTCATCTGCGGCGACAATAACTCAGACAACCTTAGATGGTTTGGGAATCAAAGATAGCCTGATTCTCAAATCGTTAGTGATGGATTCCGTCATTCCATACGATTCTACTCATGCCATCGTCGCAATCCCTGTCAAAGTGGATTCTGCTCGTAACGTCTACGATCTATACGTCGCTAAAGTAAAAAAAGCAGACGGTAGCATCGTATGCTACACAAAAGACGAAAGCAAGATTGATGTAGGAAGACGTAGGAAATACACATCTCAACGTTTTGACTTCGCTAATTTCAAGCTCAACGACAAAGTGATGGCTTTCGGAATTCGTATGACAGATAGTGTCGGCACCGACGTCTACCTTTCTAAAAACGAATATATGACGCTTTACGCTCTAGACAACAACAAGATGCTGAAAGTGCTCGACAACCTTTTGATCTCAAGCGTGAACGACCAATGGAATCTGCAAAACTGCGAAGGCGACCACTTCACTGAAAACAAAATCATCGTCATGAGCAGAAAGAAGAAAAAAGCTAACACCTATCGCGACCTTTTGGTAAAAAACCGTGTGGTGTCGGTGAAGAATTTCATCAAACACGCCAACGCAGACTCGACCAAAATCGATTCTACTGCCATTACTGATGCTCCGGCAACAGGACAAGAGGCTAAAATAGTGTCGAAAGCAGTCGTGAAATACAAGGATGGCGATGTCGTGACACAAGGTAGCATGAACAACCTTTATATGCACGACAAAATGAACAACATCGATAGCGTCAACGTGGACTCTATCGCAAAAAAACTTGAGACAGAAAAACAAACAAAAAACAGTCTTTCCGGAGAAGAACTAGATGATTATCTTCTTGAACATGTTGAAGAAGACGAAGACTGCGTTGAAACAACAACTATCGAATGGATGCATGAATATTATGTGTTCAAAAATGGAAACTATGTACTAACCGCTGAATAATCAAAAACGTGGCTACACTAGGAGAAAAAAAAGGAAAAAGTAAAGGTAAATCTCTTGGATTCGAAATTCCTGAGAATGATAAAGAAGAGATGGTCGACGTCGTTTTTTTCAACGATGACATCACCACAGTGGATTTTGTCATTAAAGTGTTGATGACCGTATTCTTTTTGCCAAAAGAAAAGGCTGTAAAACTGACCTTCAAGGTAGACCAAGAAGGTTCCGCCGTGGCTGGAACATACACCGTCGACATTGCAAAATCCAAAAAAGCTCTGGCCGACAGAATGGCAAGAGCCGAGAATTTTCCGTTGAAGATAGAACTATTCTCACACAACTGATACTACAACTATAACCATTTATTAGAAGCAGCAAAATGCTAAATGTACGATTCGTAACGGAAATGCTTTGCAGAGCGCTATGCTTTGCACAAGAGTTCGCAACACGTCACCGCCATCAATTTCTAATGCCTGAACATGTGATGCTTGCCCTCACTAGACAAGTGCCATTCTATCTGACATACGGAAAATATGGCGAGCAAAAAATGCGTGAATATCTTAACAAATATGCGGAAACAGTGCCTGACTCTATCGACTATGCCGGCCCTATTCCGTCTTACAATCTTGAGTATGCTCTTGAATATGCAAAGGCTCTTGTCTATGAACTTGAGCAGAAAAATAATATCAGCGAGAGTGCTTTCAAACTGAATTTGAAGAATTACGCCAACGATAAAAAATACAAAAAGTTTGAGCAGACAAGCCTTGAAGACAACGAAGCCACCCTACTCGTCGTCGGGGTTCCGCATATTGTGATCGGACTTATAGAGGCTGGTTGTAAGCTTCCTCCAGACTTGGGAGAGAAGTCGGCAATCAACGTGCATAAACGTATGGCCATATTCTTCTTCCTCGACAAGTACTACAAATCGACTTACCAGGACGCATGTGAGCTTTCTGAATTCACATATCAGGATTTCCTTGAAGACAATGAGGTGTTTGACGCTCCATGTCCGTGGAAGACGGAAGACGAATCCGAAATCATCCCTGAAAATATCCTCAACGATTTGGAACGCAGTCTGTGCAACTCATTCGAGAAATACCGTACAGAGGATGACTACGAGACAAAAAGCATTGCAAGCAACGACGGCAAAGTATATGAGCTCACGCCAGACAACATCGAAACCCTTATGAAAAATGGCAAGATTTTTATCGATGCCATTGAAGATATAAAAACTAAGAACAACAAGTCCGCCCCAGAGTCGGAATACATAACATGTCTGAACACACTGGTTGAAAAAAACAAGTTCAATCTGATAGGACGTGAAGATGAGCTGAACCGTGCGATGCAGATCTTATGCCGTAAGGATAGGAACAATGTGATTTTCGTGGGTGAAAGCGGAGTCGGAAAAACTGCCATCATACATGGTCTTGTCACAGCCATCAACCACGGAGACGTGCCGGAACGTCTTAAAGACACCATGGTATACGAGCTTAACATCCCGTCGCTGATCGCCGGAAGCACTATGTACGGTGAGGTGGAAGGTAAAATGAAGGAGGTTCTCTCCATGCTTACCGACGACAAACGCAAAATCATCTGCGTCGACAACATCCACACAATGACCCCAGCAGAGTCCGACAAAAGTATGGGCAACATGGTGTCGATTCTTTTGCAACACGTCGACAACTACAACATCCATATCATCGGCACTTCTTCCGCTCAGGAAATGGAAAAAGCATCTGTCGGCAACCGCCAGTTCCACTCTCACTTTGAAACGATAGAAGTAAACGAGCCAAACGATGACGAAAGCAGAAAAATCATAGAGGGCAGACTCGACGACTACGAGGAGTTCCACAATATTGAATACACTGAGGAGGCAATCAAATACGCGATCTTCGGTGCAAAAAAATATATCACAAACAGATTCATGCCGGAAAAGGCTCTGTCTCTTATTGACGACGCGGGTGCTTGGAGAGAGCTTCATCCGTCGGAAGATAAGAAACAGATTGTCGACAAACCTGAGATTGCAGCCATGTTGGCTAAGATCTGCAAGATAGATTCCCTTGCCGACGACGATGACGACACCGCTAAACTGATGAACCTCAGCGAACGCATCAAAGACAAAATCTATGGTCAGGACAAAGCCATTGAACTTTTGTCGGAGGCTGTGCTCACCGCTTCTGCCGGACTTGCCGACGACACCAAACCAATGGCGAACCTGCTGTTTGTCGGTCCAACAGGAGTCGGAAAAACAGAGGTGGCTAAAGTGTTGGCCAAAGAGCTCAACATTCCACTGGTACGCTTCGACATGAGTGAATATTCGGAAGAGTACAAGACATCCAACCTTATCGGTTCTTCCCGTGGATATGTAGGATCAGAAGACGGTGGATTGCTAACAAACGCCATCCGCAAAACGCCACACTGTGTGCTGCTGATAGACGAGATTGAAAAAGCACATCCTAAAGTGTTCAATATTTTCTTGCAGGTGATGGACTACGCCACTTTGACCGACAGCCGTGGACAGAAAGCTGATTTCCGCCACGTCATCCTGATCATGACATCTAACGCAGGAGTAGAAAACGCAAAACAGTCGACCGTCGGATTCGTGGAAAATTTGAATGAAGGAGACGCTATCATGAAAGGCGTAAACAAGGCATTCAAACCAGAATTTCTAAACCGTCTAACAGCTGTCAACCTGTTCAACGGCATGACAAGAGAGATGGCAAGCCTCATCCTAGACAAGAAGATCAGAGAATTGACAGACAAGTTGAAGGCTAAAGATGTCAACCTGACTCTTTCAGACTCGGCAAGAGAAATATTATTAAACAAGGGATTCTCAGTCAAGTTCGGCGGACGTGAGATCGACCGTGTCATCACAGCCGAATTGAAGCCACTGCTGACTCGCGAGCTTCTGTTCGGATGTCTGAAGAAAGGTGGAGACGCCGTAATCTCCGTCGACGCAGAGAAAAAAATTGTAATAGAGAAGAGATGAATTCAGAAGTTGAGCAGGAATATTGGGTTTATCAGATAAAGGGGACTCCATATCAGGTGATTCAACTGCCAGAAAACGCAACAGATTTTCCACATCCGTTCATCATTCCAGATGAGAACAGAAGTCCGGACGGGCTTTATGCAATAGGTGGAAATCTTAACCCTGGATTTGTGCTGAGTGCGTACAGCCAGGGAGCGTTGCCTTGGACTGCCGTCGAAAACCTGAAATATGGGATCGACTGGTATTGCCCACTCGACCGATTTGTGATATTTCCTGATGAGATACACATATCCCACTCCATGAAGTCGCTGCTCAACAAACATATATACACCGTCAGCAAAGACAAAGATTTTGATGCTGTCATCAAAAAATGCTCGGAATGTAATTCCAGAAATAAGCAGGACGGTGCTTGGCTCGGCAAAGAGATCATCAACACCTTCACTCGCCTCAACCAGCTTGGTTATGCCCACAGCTATGAGGTTTGGAATAAAGACGGAGAGCTTGTTGGCGGCCTGTATGGGTTGGAGATCAACAACTGTTTTTTAGGAGAAAGCATGTTTTCCATCGAGCCAAGCGGTTCTAAAATAGCGTTGATTCACATGTGTCAGCAAGAAAAAAAATACAAATTCATCGACTGCCAGTTTGAGACACCTCATCTGAAATCAATGGGAGGCAGACATATTGACATAGATGAATATCTGGAGATGATGTATGGGTAAATGAAAAAAGCTAAATGAAACACGGAATTTGTATCATATTATCAATATTACTGTCTCTTATCAGTGCGACGCTGATGAGCCAGAACTTCATTTATGTCAACCAAATAGGTTATCCAGCGACAGCCACCAAACAAGCTTTAGTCGCCAACATTACGGACAAGACCTTCTTCGTGAAAGACGCGGTGAGCCATAACGATGTGATGAAAGGCACCGTCTCCACGGGCAAATTTTGGAGAGAGAGCAACGAGACCATCTCCTGGGCAGATTTCACAACACTAAAAAAGCCAGGCAAATACTTCATTAAAATTGGCAATGACAAAAGCGAAACGTTTGAGATAAAAGACAACGGCAAGATATACGACGACCTGTTGACAGCGGCCGTAAAAGGTTTTTATTTCTGGCGCAGTGGCATGGACATTCTGCCCGAATACGCCAATTGGAAAGGGACAAACTATGCGAGAAAGGCAGGACATATCGACAGTGTCGTCTATCTTCACGCATCTCTGACATCCGCCAAACGTCCAGCCGACACTGAACTCAACAGTCATGGAGGATGGTACGACGCAGGAGAGTATGCCAAATACACAACCAATGCGGCAATAACGGTGCACACATTGCTAACTTCTTATATTACAGAATATAAGCAATACGACACTCTTAACTTCAACATTCCGGAAAGCAACAATTCTACGCCTGATATTCTTGACGAAGTCATGTATGAATTAAAATGGATGCTGACGATGCAGGACCCGAATGACGGAGGTGTATACAACAAAGTGACACCACTGAGATTTCCGGGATTCGTCATGCCGGCCGACGATAAGGCAGACCGTTATATGATCGGCAAGACCATAGACTGCGCATACAATTTTGCAGCGACTATGGCATTGGCATCTCGAGTGTATGCAGGAAACAAAGATTATCCAGATTTTTCCGAAAAAGCTAAAAAAGCAGCTCTTGACGCATTCAAATTCGCATCAAAACATTCAATATATCATCCATTTGTCAATCCACCCGACTGCAACACAGGCACATACGATTCTGAATCAGTGGACGATGAAAGATTCTGGGCTTCATGTGAACTTCTGATTCTTACTGGCGACAAGAAATATGCGGAAAACATAAACCTTTTCCAAATATTCAACGTCCCATATTGGGGCGACGTTGCGACGCTTGGTCTCATCTCTCTGATGCTCAACAGAGACGCCATCTCCAACGCACTGGATGTGAATGCGGTAGAAAAGAGATTCAAAGCTTTGGCAGACAACCTGTTGGCGATGTACAAATACCAGACCGGAAAAATACCGTTGAGAGAATTTGTGTGGGGAAGCAACGGTCAGATCGCCAATAGCGGAATGATTCTAGCGTTGGGAAAGAGAGTGATGAAAGCAGACAAATATACAGAAGCCGCGCAATATTGCCTCGACTACATTCTTGGATGCAACAGCACAGGATATTGTTTCGTGACTGGATTCGGCAGTTTGTCGCCACACTTCATACACGACAGACGTTGCGCGACAGATGGAATTGAGAATCCTATCCCTGGATATATGGTAGGCGGGCCAAACGTGAAGCAGACGACAGACTGCGGAAGGTCAATGTACCCTACCAGCAGATTCGCAGCCAGAGCATATCTCGATGAAGAGTGCAGCTACTCCACAAATGAGCCTGCCATCAACTGGAACGCGCCACTGGTGTTCCTGACCGCTTTTATAAGGGGGGAATATAAATAAATTAGAAATGATGAATGCGGAATGAAGAATTGAAAGCCGTTTCAGGATTGTATTCTCTGAAACGGCTTAGTTTTTAAAACATTTTTTATGTCTCGGCTTCACGACCGATTCACTTTTCTTGCAAGATATTCAATACCATAAACCGGCCATATAGGCACTTTGCGGAAATTAGTACGTACAGCTGGGATGTCAAGGACAAAGAAGAGTACAGTCATCGTTCCACTTATCCATATGACAATTCCATAAACTTGCTTGAGAGCAGTGTTGATCATACTCTGCACAAAATTTTCCATAAAATACGGGAAATCAAAATGAGTAGGATCTACGCGAGTCAAAGTCAACTGTTGTCCGTAACGTACAATATCATCATTCAAGAACTGTGAAAACATAGTGGTGTATATGCCATATCCAGCAGCACCAGCGAGATACATGTGGAAAATATTGAAGATGAACAATCCCATGAAAAATTGTTCCAAATCAGGGATCGACTCATCTAACGACCACATCAACGTGGCTGCCAAAATAGAGTATGCCACTCCACGACACATAATCGGCAAACGGAACTGTTCGATGTTGACTTGCATGTCGAGTGTGAAATACATAAGCATAGCATATACCAATATGAATCCAAAACCTATTGCCAATAGTTTCCACACTTTCCATTTCAAGACCTTCAGCCACAACAAGTCGATAGCTACACCTACATATACTCCTGGCAGAGTCCATAAAAACAGTTCCTCTTTTGTGTGCTCTTCTAGTTTCAACACCTCGGAACAAAGAATTTCTTCCATAGTATGCTCACAACCTAAAAGAAACTCCGCGACTGTGACAACCGCCAATATAGGTATCACATTCCGTAAACGGAAAATCCGAAGATCAACATAAGGATTCTGGACTCGCAGCAGACGATGCAAAATGACCCCAGAAAGGAAAATGGACACACCAACAAGAATACGCAAATTACGGTTGTCGAACCACATTTTGTAGTCGCCATAAACCATAATATAAGAAATAATCAACATCAAAAGACTAATCAGTAAGCCACTGCCATAGTCGATGCCCTTCAGACTAAGACGTTGCGGCATCGGACAAAAAGGCCGACACAAGAACAACTGCACAGCAACAACAAGACACATAGTCCCGACTGTGAACACATGCATCATCTGCCATGAAAAATGGTATCCAAACCATGCAGCCAAGAAAGCACTTCCTTCAATAGCAGTAAGCAAAACAATATGAAGCACCGGGAAAAACACGGCAAAATCGCGTCGCGGTGTAATCCATAATTGTATGTTGCTCATATGTTCAAAAGTGCCCTGTATTTTAGCCATACCCTCTATGAAACAGACTACCAAAAGAAGTGGCATACAAGTGGAATGCATGGTGATAAGATTACACACTGCTATGATAATTGCCGAGCCAATAAGCAACTGTTGATTCGTAAAACGGAATTTCATACGGAACAACATAGGAAAATAAATCGCCATTCCTGCCAAATTCGCATATAGCAGCATCAGCAAGTCTTCTATCATAAAGTTCGTTGAACCCTGAATGTCTTCTAGGGCACCCAAATACATGCCTCCAGAAAACTGAATACAGAAGACACAGACTACATATATCCACGGCTGGATACGTCTTGGCACCCAATCACGAAACATAGGCATCATAAAACCCATGCCCGCAGGAGGTGGTGGTGGAAGAGGAAGCATAACCTTACAAATTAATATATCACCTCACATTCCATATTATATCCTGCTCGCAACTTGGCAAGTGATTCTGGATCATTTCCTTCAAGCGAAATACGCACCGTCACACGCTGTTCCACCTTCACAAAATTTCCAGTCGCATTATCAATAGGAATCAATGAGAATGCGCTGCCTGTAGCGTCGCTCACTCGCTCCACCCTTCCCTTATACTCGACATCCGGAACAGCGTCTGCAGTCATTCTTACCTCATTTCCTTCTTTAATATTTGACAACTGGCTCTCTTTATAATTTGCCTCTACCCAAAGGCTGTTCCCGTCGACTATATTCACCATCGTCTGACCAGGCTGAACGAGCATTCCTTCCTGAATATCTTTTGTGCCGACCACTCCATCACAAGTAGCTACAATATAACAATATGAAAGATTGAGACGTGCAAGAGCCACTGCCGCACGTGCAAGTTCCAACGTACAGTTGGCTGCCGACAAATGATGACCCTGCTCTGCTTTGACTCGCGATTGTGTGGTGTGCGAGCGAGACACTTGCTCATATCTTGCACATGGCCGCAAGATATGCTGTATGTACATTGTCATACTGCTGACGAGTCACAGCGTCATCCTTGAGCAATGCTTCAAAACGAAGATCTTCTTTTTTTGCATTCTCTAAATTCACTCGTGCTTCCTCAATACTGGCCTCTGTCACCTGCATACCAGCTTCAGTTGTGGCAATACTGCTTCCAGTTGCTTTTATTCCTTCCATGGCACGTGCTAAATCTGCTTCCGCCTGTGCCAGACGAAGACGGAATTCCGCATCTTCTATAACCACAAGAGTGTCGCCTTTGCTAACTTTCTGAAACTCTTCAAACCGCACCTCTTTAATAAATCCCTGTACACGGGTGTTCTGAGGTGTGATATGCTGACGGACACGTGCATTGTCTGTGAATTCCACATTTCCAAAGTGACAAAAATTTAATATGACAATGAAAACACCGACAACAAGAAGAATAACGACAACTGTGTTGTAAATATATTTTCTCATAGCGAACTTGTTATATACTTTAGTTTATAATAATTATACATTAGATTTATCTGAGCGTTGACCAGCATCATGTCTGCTGACAGTTTCATATTGCTGGCATCCAACATGTCTGTGAGGAGGGCAAGACCATTATTATAACGATTTTGCGTTACTTCATAATGCTGAGTCGCAAGTTCTACCTGTTTTCGCTGTGTCTCTACCTCAACAAATGAAGTTTGGAAATTAACGAAATCAGCCTGCACAGCATTCTTAATTTTCTCACTTGCAAGCGCCACATGCTCTTCACTCTGCCGAGAATTAAGGATGGCTTTCTTGACATCATGGTTCTTATGCCATAAATTCGAGAGATTATACTTGATGCCTATTCCCACAAACCACGCATTGACATTAGCGTCAACCGGGATAAAATCATTTACATACGGTCCTCCCAAATGATCCTCAGCCACAATAGCTATTGTCGGCAACAAAGAGGCTTGCACAGCTTTCTTTTCCGACTCTCTAATTTCCGAAACCAATTGTGCCTGTTGCAACATGATATTCTGCTTCGACGCAGCGTCTTGCCAATGTTCTTGTTGTTGGGATTCGACGGGAGAGATCATCTGCTTCGGCACAATCTCCGTATTCTCATCCAGATGCAGCGTCGTCACAAGCTGATGGTTCATGATACTGATAGCGTCACGCAACTGAGTCTCATTCAATTGTAGACTCTGTAATTGCAACTCATAACGAGTGATATCATTCTTCAAAACCGTGCCCTGCGCATGGCTCGCCCGCATTGTTGCCAACACACGTTCCGTAAGTTCCAAATTCTTCTTTACAACTTCAAGCTGATTTTTCAACTTACATAATTCCAAATAATGACCCGTCAACAAGAAACGAACCTCCTGACGATTCTTTTCCACATCTAAAACAGCCTTTTTTTCTTCCAACTCGGCCAAACGCACTCCAGTCTTGATTGCTCCACCCGCATAAACCACCTGCGACACTCGCGCGACAAAATCGTTTCCCCAATGAGGTGTGGACTGAGATCCATTCTGCACTTTCCCCTCACCTATGGCATAATGGACAGCGGTTTGTCCGTCAGAGCTAAACCCACGGCTCAGCAAACTTGCCGTGCCGATATAGCTACCACTGACACTAAAATCAACGTCAGGCAAATAATTGCATTTTGCCGACTTGACGGCCTCTGTTGAAGCCTCAGCACCTATCATGCTGATTCGGATTTGATGACTGTTCTGGTCGGCTATGTTGAATATATCATCCAACCCGACATCAAGCCTCTGCTGAGCATTCAACTGCGTCAACACACAGAGGAACACCAGCGTTGATAATCTCTTTTTCTTCATGAAATTTGGATCGTTTTTGAAATTCGAGGTGCAAAATTATGTTTTTAATAAGAAAAGAGAATGTGGCATTTTCGTCTGATAATGTTTGTTTTTTCGCTATTTCAACAAAAGAAAAAAGCCACAAAACATCATATAGGCAATATAAAACATAAATAACGAACTTTCAGACATCCGTTTTCAAACAAAAGACAATAAATTTGTGTTATGATTTATTCTATTACACAATCTCAACTACAGGAGACTTCCGGAATGTGTTGTCTGGAAAACGACTTTGTTCTCTGTGACCATCTGTCAAATGTGCCACATATAAACGCCGCTTTCCAGTCGGAAATGCTCATCATGTTTTTTTGTTTGAATGGTCATCTTCAAATGACCGTGGACGACAAAATCCAACATTTAGGAAACGGCGACGCAATTCTTTGCAAACCGTTACAAACCATTCATCAAGTGTTGTCAAGCAGCGACTGTCAGGCTTTCGTGCTTTTCTATACCCCACGCATCGCCGACCACCTGCTTCCTACCAGACTTAATCTTTCTCAAGTGCTGGAAGGCGACTTTACCCCAATTGTGCATTTCGGAGACCAAACACCATCCGGACACATTAGTATATTGCTCGACTTGCTACGTCGACATGCCACAAACCCGCTGCTGCCATTCCGTAGCAACTCTTTATTCCATCTGTTCAGCACTCTTTTTTTTGAAGTCTTGAACAATAGCTGCTCCCATGCCACAACAAAAGAATCTGAAAATTCTTGTCAGACGAGCAACCGTGCAAGCTCATTATTCAATCAGTTCATAAAAAAGCTGAATGAAGACGGAGGAAGACACCGCACTGTGTCGTACTATGCAGATCTCCTTTGCGTCTCTCCTAAACATCTATCGAAAATAATCAAGGAGAAGACCTCCAATCGAGCGCTTGACGTAATAAACACTTTCGCCATCCAACAAATAAAAATCGACCTGATGCTGACTGACCTCCCTATCATTGCAATAGCAGACAAATACAACTTCGCAAACCACTCCTTTTTCTGCCAGTACGTCAAGCAACATCTTGGCATGTCTCCCCAAAAATACAGATCCAAATAAATCGACGACAGACCTGCAACTTAACTGAAAACGTTTATGTTTTTTTAACTAAACATTTAAACTAATGATGAAAATCACAGGTGAAAAATGACTATTTTTGCAAAGACAAACGGAAAATAATTAAAAATGATACGCAAAGTTTACACGTTTATTTTTGCCTTCATCTTAAATGTAATTAACCTATTCGCTCAAGAATACTCGACAGGTGACATCATCGAGAAAGATGGAATCTCATATAAGGTTCTTGTCACATACCTTGTGACAAACCCCAAAGAATCTCCCGACACCATAACAGGCCCCGACAAATTCTATCAGGCAGGGGAAATAATGGTGATTAAAGTCGACGAGGGGCTGAGAGACGTTGTCATTCCTTCCGCAGTCGGCAGATTCATGGTCGTTGGCCTTACCGACAGTCTGTTCTTCAGACATGAACATGACAGAATTTGGCTTCCTAAACTCAGATTTGCAGGAAACGGATGCTTCGCCAAACTGAAGATGGGAAGCGGTGCTTTGGTGATACATGACATTGAAAATCTTGGCGAGAGTGTGTTCGACGAACTTGACGCAGATTTGATCCTAGATATAACAAAGCAACCTTCATGGGGAAATTCATTTCGAAAAATGAATGAAGATTCTACATTTAGTACAAGCAAGCCCAAAGGATTGATAAAAATCAACACTAAAATGCTTCGATACATCAGAAAAAATCCTATATACAACGATAGTTATAGCGCAACCACACGTAACTATACAAACTGGTTAAACAAGGCATTCAACTACGACGCAACATTCCCTAACAACTACGTCGAAGACAAAAATTCTTTTTTTAGCAGAAGAACATACACAACCACACCTAAAAAAAATAAAAGAGGTCTGACAATAACCGCAGGAGCCATAAATGTAAAAAAACTTGGATATCCTTGGGGCAGACTTACAAATGATTACTACCGTCTTCCAAGATATACAGCCACAACGAAAAAGAAAAGGAAAAGCCAGTTCTACCAAGATTTTACACCCGTGGCAGATGCCACTCTAAAAGAGGGCTGGTACGTAAAGTTTGCAGGCGAGGAAGGTGAAGTAAAATATATGTTGAATGGCAAAAGAATAAAAGAATGAAAAAATTTATAACACTATTACTAACAATCACATCCTGCATTTTTTCCTTTGCTGACCAAAGAGGCGTGTCGTTCGAAAAAGACGGGTTGATATACGTCATAGCTTCTGAATACACTATAAAGAAAGACAGTATTGGAAGAAAATCCGGCGAGCCACGATATTCTTTCAAAAACAGAGGTGAAGTATACGTGAGCGGAGTGACAGTTTCGGATGAAGTTGTGAGGATTCCTACATCTGTGTCATTTCCTACGTCATTTTGCAGAAAAACAGAAGATACCGCAAGATACTCAGTTTTGGGAATTGGAGAGAAGGCTTTCGAAGGAGCAAGATTGAAAGACCTCATCATTCCATACGGTTTGAAATTCATTGGTGACGAGGCTTTTAGCAATATGGAAATCACAAGTGGAGTGTTCGCACTTCCACCTGCAAGAAGAATGGGGAAAAATCTGTTCATCGGAATGAAGACAAAAGTATTCCTAACTGAATTGGAAGATTATATAGGAAACAGACCAATTCAAATTTACTATGACAAGACATTTGAGGACACAGAGAATTTGCCAGAAATCTACATTCCACATTCAAGCATAAGCACACAGTTAGAAACTGTAGACAAACGAATCTTTTATACAATAGGTGAAAATATCATCTCAGACTGGATGTCTATAAAAGAAAAAGTTGACAAAAATAAAAGACCATGGTCTATTGCATCGTCGTCTGAACCATGTTATTTTTGGACTTTAAACAACAACTCCTCTGCTCCAAAAATCACAATCAGAGCACGCAAAAGATTCGAGAAAATAAACAAAGATATCGATAGACTCCCTCCGTACGAATTTGTCTGTTGGAACACCTACACACAAAAAAAAGATGTCTATCAAGAATTTGTGTTGAACAATTCCATCTATAGGGGAAGAAAAGGCAATGAATATTTCTACTTCACCTCAGATGGAAAGCCAATAACAAACAAAGAAAGTCTGCTCGACGACAATGGGCAAGATCCATTCGGACTTCAAGTGATCTCTGCAGAAGAATTGAAGGCAAGAAGGGAAGCAAAAGAAAGAGAGAAGAATCTCAACAAAAAACTAAACGATTTGAAATCAACATTCGGATTCTAACAAACAACAACTTAAATAAAATTATGATGAACATTAAGAATTGGATATTTGGAACGATTGCGATATGCTCAGCAATCTTTACAAGTTGCAATAACCCCAAAGACAATTTGAGCAACTGCGAAAACTACGTCTTCACAGACTCTATTTCCAACAGCCATATATATGGATTTGTCAGTGACCCTGACGGCAATGCTTTGGCAAACGTGTTGGTGACAAGCGGTAAAGACACCGTCGTCACAAGCGAAAATGGAACATACTCTTTTGAAAAATGCCGCGCTGTAAACGGAAGATGCGTAGTCAAATTCGAAGATAACGATTATTTCTCTGTGATCCGTACTGCGGATATTGAGGAAGGAGAAGCGAGAGTAGACGCGATATTGATGCCACAAGACATTAAAGAGGGTGTGACAGACATCACTACTTTTCCAAATGGCGAAGGCACAACTATCAAAGTTGGCAAAATGACAATTTCTATTCCTGCAAACGCATTGGTATATGAGAGCGACGGAAGTGCATTCAACGGCACCGTATTCGCCAGCACATATTATTTGAATCCAAACTCAGAAAACTTCACTAAGGAGATGCCTGGAGGAGACATGAGCGGAGTGACCGCTGACGGCAAGAGTGTGATTCTTCTGTCATACGGCATGGTGGAGGTAACTCTTAAAGACTCTGTAAACCAGAAACTACAGTTGAAAGAAGGCACTGAGAGCTCTTTGTCATTCCCGTCGCCAGAAGGATTGGCAGACCACGACCAAATTCCGCTATGGTATTTCGACGAGGAGAAAGGCACATGGATCGAGGAAGGCATAGCCATAAAGAACGGGGATTCATATTCTGGAAAAGTAAAACATTTCTCATGGCACAATCTTGATTATCCATGGTCGAGAGCAACTATTTGCGGACGAGTGACAAATAAGAATGGCACTCCATTGCCAAACGTGTTGGTCACAATATCACAGACTTCCGCACGTACAGACAAAAATGGCAATTATTGCGCGTATGTTCCACAAAACACTCCTGTCTTTGTGACTGTAAAACCATCAGACTATGCAAATTGTCCAAACTTGCCTATATATAATGTGGATGGATTAGAGGCAGAAACAACTTTCAATCAAGATATTGTCCTGCCCAACATGCCGTTCCTTCATGGAGTAGTCACAGACACAAAAGGCAATACTCTTTGTGGCATAGAAATATGCGCTGACAAAACATCCACTGTGACCAACAGATCAGGAGAATACACCATCTACTACAGTGGCAACGAGCCATTCACGCTATCTGTTGATGATAAAACAATCGTGATAAATGAAGACTATAAAGTATACAAATTTCAAGACCCATCAGAGATAGATGAGAATAAAAGCTATGATTTCGCTATAACACGACCAATTACTGTTTGGGGATATGTAGTTTATTCTAATTACAGAAATATAAATAAGAACGCCATTGTCACTGCCATTATAGACGGCAAAGAATACAAAATAAATTCGTCAGCAACAGGCTATTATTCTTTCAATGTCAAGTCGGATGTGGATGAAATCACAACATACGTCAAGGCGAGCGACGGATGCGGAATGGAATCCAACAGAGAGTCGAAAAAAATAAATGGCATTTACAGAGACCAATACTTAGGTTGTCTGATAATTCCAGTCGGAATCTCAGTAAGCGGTTACATCAGCAACACATGTGGACCATCAAAGGCTAACATCACAATCGTATCTGGAAGAGGAAAAGACAAAACCACTTTTTCTCAATCCACAAGACACGGATATTTTGACATTTATCTTCCTCTAAATATAATCGACTCTAAAGTTAAAGTCAAGATCAACTGTCAGGGAAAGAAAATAACTAAAAAAATTGAGTTAGATAAAAAAGAGATAGATCTAGGCAAAATTGAATTCTGCACCGGAGAAAAACCAGAGCCAGACTGCATCTATGCCATCATTGGAGACAAGACCGTAAAATTTGACACTAAAAAAGACAGATATACGGAAATGTTCCAAAAAAACAATAAGACTTTAGGCAACAAATATCAGGCATGGTACAAAAGTCCAGACTACAACGGAACATTAGTGCTTGAAATCATATCATATCCAGAGTCACGTGAAAAGAGAGACAGGCTTTCTGTGTATTTGGTTTCTGATAATATATCAGCATCTAAGACAGGTATTTACACGGATAAGAACAAAAAGAACATGTATACGTTCAAAACAGACTTTGAACTATACGACGACAGAATCAACGATGATGACGACAATGAGGTATATCTGTATGGCTCCGCAGATATAGAGAACAAGAGTATTGATTCAGCATACATCGACAAGCAATTAAGTTTCAATGCTTTGAGTATTCTTGTTGGAAAATCAAATTCCACAAAATTCCAGACACTGACACTTTCGAAAGATGCCACCAAGGTAATCGAGAACTCTTTGAAGAAGAAAGGGTTCAAAGAAAAGACGACATTTATGGATGACGAGCAAAGAATCGCGTCTATATACCTTCAAGACAACGCAGAGGCTATAATCCACAGAAACAAGGATAATACATCTGATGTGACAATCCTGACACGTGAAGGAATCGGCAAAGAGCCACTTTACAACTGTTGGAAGGTGGATTTCAAGAACTCGTCACTCAAGGGCAAAGGCAAGTCGGTGGACTACATGTGGAAGAATGAGGCAGACATCGCCCAACTTGTGATGTTTGGGCCAATAATGGGAGTCAAGTTCACAAAAACAGACATAACGGAACAGAAATGCGGTTGCACCACAGGAAATGGTCCGACAGTAGCAAACTAAATTCTGTATTTTCACTAAATAAAAAAGGAGGCTTCGGTCTCCTTTTATATTATATTTGAAATCTGAAAAAGCAGTTTAGATTTAATTAATTACACCGTTATGTGTTTTATATCGATAGATAAAACGAGGATTGTTAAGGACGGAACGTCCTAACCCTTCCCACGTGCGAGCCGAAGGCGAGCACACAGAATTCAATAAAACCACAGAGGCACAAAGTTTACAGAGAAAGGCTACGCCTTTTTATGAGAAAAAGATGAGAAATTTCAATCTAAAAGAGGAAAATAATTCAATAATTACAATTCATCTAACTCACGTTAAAATATAAAGCAGTCATAATTACACCGTTAGGTGTTTTATATCGGTAGATATATGATGACAGGATGGATATTCCCCGTTAGGGGATATATCTAGGATTATTACAATTCATCGAATTTACGTTAAAATTAAGTTTTCATTATATTTGCAAACAAAATTTATCAGAACAAATTCATATGGATATAGACAAAATAGTAAAGCAATATAAATTGATGCTAATATTGCGTCCCATTCTCAAATTTTTGGAAATTTGCGTACTTTGGATCATTCTGCCAATTATAATTGCAATGTTTTTTTCAGTTATATTAAAAAGCAATGTGCCATTAAAACTTTTGACTGTTTATGGTTCATATCTTTACATATCTTTTATTCTTTTTTTGACGGATGGCACCGGCTTCTTTGAAAAATACACACCAACCGCATTTTTGACAAAACGCTTCTTCATAAATTACAAAAATAAATGGGGAATGACTGAATTACAAATTAAAGAATATATAAAGTCATGTAAAAAGAAAGAAGAAGAAGAATTAAAGAGAATCCAATATTTAAAAGATGAAAAGCGTCTTCTTTCATGGCCTGACCCAATACATATATTTCCAATAATCCATCAAATATGCCAAATGAATCTTGATGCAAGAGAGGCACAGGAGCAATTTTTGAAGGAGGTTTATTCTGCTGACAAAACAAAAGAAGTATTCGAAACTGAATTCACTGATTCTCAATTCAATGAAGCAATTATATATTGGAAAAAGAAGGATTTCTCTGATAAGAAAATGTTTGTGAACTATCTCTATAAATTAACAATTTTGGCAGACGGAATCCACAAAGACGAATGGAATTTCATGATTTCCCTTATGTCTCAACTGAGATTCAGCGAAATTTATATTGAATATTTCGCATACCGTTATTACGCATTACGCACAGATTTTGAAGACTCAAAATCTAAACATAGCGATGAAGGATCGTCGACGACAGAGAAATCCAACACCAATCTGGATTCCTACTATTCAATCTTAGGAGTAAGCAGCGATGCATCATACGAAGAGGTAAGAAAAGCATACCATAGTTTGGCATTGACGCACCATCCTGATTTACCCAAGAATGCAGGGCGCATACAAGAATGTGAGGATCTGATGATTAAATTCAATGAAGCCTATAATAAGATAATTAAAAATTAAGAGTTAAGAATTAAGAATAAAAAATAGAAAAGACGCGAGGTATCGCATCATTTTTCAAGTCAATATCACCTGTAAAACTGAACACTTGTTGATAAAAACCATTTTTCAACACAAAAATGTTGAAAAATAGTGCTACTTTTTTGCTTTTTAACTTAAATATTATACTTTTGCTATGTGTATCACTGTAGTATGCCTAAATAGTATAGTCCGAGGCACACGTGATTGGGTTTGTAAATAATTAAAATAAAAGACATATAATATAAAAGACAATGAGAAAGTTATTTCTAATGGCTTTTGCTTTCGGTCTTACATCTGTAGCGAGTGTCAGTGCACAGCAGACAGAGAAGTTGTCTACAAGTTTCACTTGCAAGGCTACTTATCCGAAAGGAAAAAACATCTATTTGATGGATTCTTGTAAAGTAAACTACACCATCAAAAAGATTGTAGGAAAAATGGGAGTTCACACTGATGTAGAATGGACATCACGCCCAGATTTCACATACAACAAAATCAAGGTTGACAGAGCCCAACTTAACGGAGACAAGAATTATCAGGAGCTAGTGTCGAGATTTGACATGATCACTCCTAAGAAAGCGACTTTCGCAGTGACATTGATGTTCTATAGCGACAGAGCTAAGACATATTTTGCATCTGCAAAGACAACTATCGAAGTCAACTATTTGGAAAAGGCAGGTGCAACAGTTTCCCCAGAGACTTACACAATAAACGATTGGTCGGAAAAATTGACTGACGTATTCGTAGGAAAGCAATCTAAGCCAGGTGTTGTGACTCCAGACAAATCAATGAAGGAATTCTTGGATCTTATGCGTTTGACAGAGAGCACAACTAAGATGGATCCTTCACAGCGTGGATACAATCACCGTCTACGCAACATTTTCACAAACGCGGATAAAATCGACGTTGCAGACGCGAAGATCGTTTCTGTAGATTGGAACGATGACGACTACGACTTCCTTGTATACGAGGCTACAAAACGTAAGGAATCTCTTGCGCTTATGGCAAAGGGAGACTCTATGAAGGCAAGTGACGTTTACTACTCAAACAGAAAATATGAGCCAATCATCAGCATGAAGACGCCAACATACTGGAAGACAACAGGTGCTCCTTGTGAAATTTTCGACAAAGCGCTTAACCAGGCTGACTCTTACTACAAGAAAAAACAGTGGAACGAAGCAGGTATCTACTACAACTTGGCATACAACTACGATTCAACTATGGCCTACCCTAAGCAGCAGGCTATCAAGATTCAGGAGTATATCGATTACAAGAACAACAGAAATGTGACAGGTCTTATCGATATGATCTATGTAGAAGGAAACCACGAGGTGAAGAGCTTCTACATTGGCAAGACAGAGGTCACTCAGCAGCAGTGGGCTCGAGTTATGGGAACAAACCCATCAAACTTCAAAGGTTGTAGAACATGTCCGGTAGAGAATGTGTCTTGGGATGAAGTTCAGCAGTTCATCAAGAAGCTTAACGAGCAAACTGGACTTAAGTACCGTCTAATGAGCGAGAAAGAGTGGGAGTATGCAGCTAAGGGAGGAAAGAACGGTTCTAAATCAGCATTCGCTGGTGGTGACAACCTAACAGAGGTTTCTTGGAACGCATACAACGCTGAGCAGACAACTCACGGTGTAGCCGAGAAAGCACCAAATGAACTTGGAATCTACGATATGACAGGAAACGTAGCAGAATGGGTGAACAACCAGTACGACAAGACAACTCGTTTCGTCAAAGGAGGTTCATTTGCAGACGAAGCTTCTAACTGTGCTATCGAAGCAAAAGAGAAGTTAAAACCAGATTACAAAAGCAATAGTGTAGGTTTCCGCATCTGCCAGGATGAATAAAAAAGATAAGCAAAATGAAAAGAGCAATATATCTACTGCTAGCAAGCAGTTTAAGTCTTTCTGTATGCGCTCAGAATAATGATGCAAAAGCGCGTGAACTTTATCCAAAGGCAATGGAGCTATTCAATGCTAAGGAGTATAAGGCAACTATCAACAAAGTTAACGAAATTGACAAATTGTTAGGTAAGGGTAACGCCCGCACAAACTATCTTCGTACAAAGGCAGCTTACGCTCTTAACGATTACAATTTGGCCCAGAGTGCTTGTAAAGCATACTTCGAATCAATGCCAAAGCAAGACAAGGGATATTCAGAGATGGTAGTCATCAAAGAAAGTCTAATGTCATACTTCCAGGCTCAGATGAAGAAGAGACAGGAAGACGCTGCTGCTTGGGAAGCACAGGAAGCTGACAGAAAAGCACGTGAGGCAGCAGAAGAGGCATCACGTCAGGCTCAGATGAAAGCCGCTGCTGAAAAGAGAGCCGCTTATGCAAGTGAGCTTGAGGCTAAAGACAAGCGTGAGGCTGAGGCATATGCCAATGCACAAAAGACAGGAACAAAAGCAGCTTACCAGGAGTTCATCTACGACTATCCTTATGGCAAGAAAGTTGCTGAGGCAAAGAGAGAGATGAACAAGAAATGGCCTTCTCCTGTCCGCACTCTAAAGAATGGAAAATATGGCTACACAGTCAATGGCAAATTCGTTGTAAAGCCTAAGTATGAGTATGCTACTGATTTCAGCGACGGTGTGGCAAGAGTTGGAAAAGACGGCAAGTATGGCTATGTAAATGAATCAGGCGAAGAGGTTGTTCCATTGCAATACACAGCAGCTTCATCATTCAACTATGGTGTAGCAGCAGTCAAAGATCAGAATGGAGAAGCTTATTTCATTCTTCCTTCAGGTGCACGTCTTCAGGACGCAACTTACCTTGACACAAAGAGTTTCAAAGAAGGTTTGGCAGCTTGTCAGGATGAGAACTACCTTTATGGTTTCGTTGACAACAAGGGAAGATTGGTTGTTCAGAACAAATACAATACTGTAGGCTGGTTCAACGAAGGCATTTGTGCTGTAGGAAAGAACATCAATGGCAAGACTCTTTACGGCTATATCGACAACAAGGGAAATCAGTTGTGTGACTTCTTATATGACGAAGCAAAAGACTTCCAGGGAGGTGTGGCTCGAGTAAAGACAAACGGAAAATACGGTCTTGTAGACAGATTCGGTTCGCCTATCACTTGCTGCGACTATGACTATATTTCAGAATTCAAAGCCGACGGATATGCGTTGGCTAAGCGTTCAAACCTTGAGGTTTACATTGACAAAGAGGGTCAGTTGTGGGCAAAGGTAAATGGAAAATATGTAGCTGTGAAATTCTAATATTCTCATATCTTTTATTTTTTAAGTTGGTAATCCCAAGTCAACGAAAGTTGGCTTGGGATTTTAATTTACAAGTTCTTATCATTAAAACTCCAACGTAAAAATCTAGATCAAAAGTTATACAACATACAAAAAAAGAGGACACATCTACCCGACATATCCTCATATTAAAAAAAACATTTTTCAGTAAACACTACCGAACATCCTTAACATACATATAAGTACGGTCGCGAGTAGTGCCTTGAGCACATACATATCCTTTTGATATCAATTTCTGCAAATAACACTTTGTCTGTGAAATTCCAAGGCCCATTTCAGACGCAATTACAGAAACCTGCGACGCCCCCAATCTGACCAACACTTTCATAAGATTACGTTCCTTTAACGGCAATTCAGGAAAATCAACAGACTTATTTTGGCCTACACTTGTATGATAATGATAGACTGGCTGTTTAACCATTGGGCAATCATCCCTATCACTAGAAAAGTCATATGGCCGTAATCCGTCTGATTTAGCAGTCAATCCGTCGCTTTTATCTCTTAATCCGTCACTCCTACCGTCAAATCCGTCATTTTTCACACTTAATCCGTCGCCTTTGCCTCCGAATCCGTCACTTTTTACACTTAATCCGTCGCCTCCATATAGTTGTATCATTGCTTCTATATCTGGCTGATGCCCATAAGTATCTAACGTCAAAACGGTTCGGTCGACACCTCCCATCTCCTCTAATATCGGCGAACATTTATACACCTCACGCCACACATGAAAAATTCCATTCAATCCACTACCAGCACGTTCTCCGTATTCAATCATCGACAACATCTTTAGCATCACACCATTACGTGGATCCGACACTCCTCCACCTATCGCTTCCGAACTAGACAAGCGAAGGCCTCCAGGGTTTGCGAACACAAACTTGTCCTGCATCTTTTGTATCACCAGACCACATCTTCCATAAAAATCAGCGTGTACACAAGTGTTTGTAATTGCCTCACGCAAAAGCTTGTGCAAAGGAGTGTCATCGACCCGCTGCATTCCTTTCATAACAAACGGCACCTTCAACGAATCACAAAGACGAGGCACCACTTTATATATAAAGTCGAAAACGTTTCCACTCCAATCTCCAGACGAAGAAACAATACGGTCTGTCCAACGTGTGGTTGCCATTTGCCTGTTTTCTTGATAATCTAAAAAATATTGTGGAAACTCCCGCAATATCTCATATTCATAACCAAACATAAGCAATCCGGCAACCGTAGGATGCAATGCACCGTCGTCTCCAAGGCCAATGGCACCAAGCCGACGAAGGAACAACTCATCATCAAGATCACACCATATGTGAGATGGATGCGTCGACTTGAACATCTGACGATAAGAACGAATGGTATCCTTGCAAAAAACAGAAAAGTCCATTTGTGTTAGCACTTTCATATCCACAGTAGACGACGAAGCATCCCTGTACATGGCAGACATCTCCTCCACCGAACAAAGATAATCCCCTTCACCATTCCTTCTGTATGTCCCTGATTTGGGATTCAATCCTTTGTACACTGGCTTTAGCATACGTTCTGCACGCGGCACCTCAATCACAAGTATATTTTTGCCATCGACACATTCTGCATGAACCATTCTCTCCGTCAGAAGGTTAATACTCACGACTTGTTTGTTGTTGATTTGATTCCAGAAATCTTTTTCTATTTTGTAGATGTCTTTTAGCCCTACCGCACGCAAAGTCATGTCTTCTGCTTCTTCCACACCCAACAATATGACTCCTCCATCTGTATTTGCGAATGAGGAATACGTTTCCCAAATGCTTCCTGGGATTCCACCAAGTGCTTTTTTTGCTTCTATGTGTAGGTTTTCTCTGTAATCCGACAGTCTGTTCCAGTCGAATTTGACTTTTGTTTGTTCTGTTTCCATATCTTTCTGTTATAAATCCGTCACAAATTTACTTTTTTTTCTTTGATTGACAAATTTATCCGTCACTTTTTACACAATAATCCGTCTGTTTTCGTCTTATTTTAAGTATAATCCGTCTGTTTTCTTAAAAAATCCGTCACTTTGGGATATTTTGATTTTATTTTCATATAATTCGCATTTGGAAATTTTTGCATTTACAAACGGATTTCTATATCTTTGTTTGTGTTAAAATAGAAATTTCGCGGTTATTAAAGATTTTCATATATGCGACAATTAACATCGAAAGAAATTGAATCTTTGCAAGCAAGTGGTTGCTCTGCGGACGATTGGAAAAATATATCTGTGGCAGACGGATTTAATCCAGATTCTGTCAGCAAAACATCTTTCTCAGGAAAATGTCAACTTGGTGTTTTTTCTGGAGTCTCAGAAATCAACGGAGTGCCTTTTCCAAAAGGCATCAACAATGCCAGATTACACAACTGTGTGATTGGCAATAACGCAGTAATAAACGGAATAAGCCGATATATTTCCAATTATGAGATAGCAGACGGTGCTATATTGATTGACAACTGTGAAATTTTCTGCAACAATTCTTCTGCATTCGGCACCGACACAAAGATCGCTGTTCTTAATGAAAATGGAGGGAGGTCTATCCCTTTGTCGCCTGCATTGACAGCGCAACTCGCTTACTTGGCTGTAATGTTCCGCGATTATAAGGTGTTTACAGAAAAGATCTGTGCGTATCTTGATGAAAAGTCAAGAAAATACATTTCTCGTCCTGACGGTGCTCCTCGCGGATACATTGGAAAGAACGCCGTTGTTGTGGGATGCAAAAAGATTGTCGACGTGTGGATCGGAGATAACGCGACAGTCAAAGATTGCTCTTCTCTTGAAAACGGAATCATAAAGTCGTCTGCCGCCGACCCATCTTCAATCACAACTGATGTGATGGCACAAAACTTCATTCTATGCAATGGTGCCAAGGTGATGGACGGAGCCATTATCCGAAACACCTTTGTGGGGCAAAACACAGAAGTCGGACTTGGATTCTCGGCCACAGACACATTTTTCAGCGCGAACTGTCAGGCTTTCCATGGAGAGTCTTGCTCTCTGTTTGCAGGTCCTTTCACCGTGTCTCATCATAAATCGACACTGCTTATTGCCGCCATGTTCAGCTTCATGAACGCAGGTAGCGCGACAAACCAAAGCAACCATTACTACCGACTCGGTCCAAACCATGAGGGAGTACTTCAGAGAGGAAGCAAGACCGCCAGCGGCTCATATGTTTTGTGGCCTGCTGTGACTGGTGTCTTCACTTTAGTAAAAGGAAAACACGGAGGAAATCTCGACACACGTAAACTTCCGTTCTCATATTTAATAGAGCAAAATTCCGAGACCTGGATCTACCCGGGCTCAAGCATGAAGTCGTGCGGAACCATGCGTGACATCAACAAATGGAAAAAACGCGACAAAAGAAAAACCATCGATGAAAACAGCGACATCATTAATTACGACGTCATGAGTCCATTCATTGTGGCAGAAGTGGCGGAAGGTTTTGAATTTCTGACTGAGAAGCAGCACCACCAGCGTCGTGCCGGTGTCAACTATCACAAATATGGCCGCGCAAAAATGCATTCTGTCGCAGTCGACGAGGGTGTCGACCTATACGCAATGTTTCTCTCTACATTCGCTGTCCGTTTGCTGAAATCATGCGACACCGCAAATCTAAAAAATCTGTATGAAAAAGCATCCAACTATGAAATCGACAAGTGGGCTGACATTGCAGGAGCATATTGCAGCAGGAAAAAACTGTTCGGATTCATCGACAAAGTTGCTAACAGCAACGATTATAGCAACGTCATAACATCTTTCCTTTCTGATCTAAGAAACGGATATGAAGAGGAGAAACTGATGTGGGGACTAAAATTCATACTCGACCAGAGGTTCAATGGCAATATCGAAGCCGCTGTATCCCCAGAAGCAATCGCTGATATTATCAATGAGGGAGAGACAGCAGAAAACACACTCGCTAAGATGATAGACACAGACAAAGAGAGAGAATTCTCTCAATTCATGCAGGTTGGTTATGGCTTAGACGGAAATGATCCCGTCGGCGATTTCAACAACGTGCAAGACAAAGATAATGTGGCAGATATACCTGTCTTCTAAACAGAACTATTATGGTAAAAATAGAAGAACTTCACGTCGGTTCACTATTCTATATCGGCAACAAGATACAGAAAATCACCGAGTCTGACATACAGACCATCAAGCAAGCCGAGCGTTTCGGACTGCAGCTAGACGGATTTCGCCCTATTCTAATTACAGAAGATACTTTGAAGAAATTCAAATTCTCTAAACTGGCGGAGACTACCGACCACACACTGTTTGGTTTGGGTGAAATCTACATCAGCTACAAAAAAAGTGGATCACATCTTATCTGTGCACAATCACGTGCGGAAATAGGAAAAGCATTCACATACATCCATCAATTGCAAAATATTTGCAGTTCACTATTCGGACTTGATTTAGAAGACAATTCAGTTATTTAACATGCAGAAAATAGTAGAAATGTGTGATTTGAAGCGTCAAACTGCAAAAATACGCAGTGAAATTGATGCAGCAATCGCAGACACAATTGAATCTTCAGCATTCATAAAAGGGAAAAAAGTAGCTGAATTTGAAAAGAATGCAGCAGAGTATATAGGCACAAAGCACTGTATATCAGTGGGCAACGGAACTGACGCCTTATATGTTGCAATCATGATGCTCAATCTTCAGCCCGGCAGTGAAGTGATCACTCCAAGTTTCACATTTGTCGCCACAGCGGAAGCCATATTGAGAGCCGGACTAAAACCAGTTTTTGTAGACGTTTCAGAATCTACGTTCAATATTGACGCAAAAACATTCGAAGCCGCCATCACACCAGATACAAAAGCAGCGATCATTGTGCATTTGTTCGGACAGAGCGCAGAGATGGAGTCGATCATGAAAGTGGCAAATAAGCACTCCGTCACCATAATAGAAGATTTCTGTCAGTCGTTTGGAGCGGAATGCGAAATGGCAGGAAAACCTAAAAAAGTTGGGGCGATCGGAAAAATCGGGTGCACATCCTTCTTTCCATCCAAAAATCTCGGATGTTTTGGCGACGGTGGAGCGATCTTCACAGATGATGACACAATAGCAGATAACGCCAGAGCCTTCGCCAACCATGGAATGCGAGTGAAGTACACATACGACAGCGTAGGAATCAACTCACGTCTTGACGCAATGCAGGCAGGAATCTTAAACGTCAAGATAAAGTATGTGGATTCATATTTGGAATGCAGGAGAAAAGCAGCAGCTAAATACAAAGAGATGTTGGCAGACGTAGATGAAATAATCATTCCTACCGAGCAAAGTGGTTGCCGTCATACATATAACCAATTCACTATCAGAGTGAAAGACGGGCGTCGTGACGAATTAAAAACATATTTGGAAGAAAACGGTATTCCATCTATGATATACTATCCCTACCCTATCCACCAGCAAAAAGCATATCTTGAATCTCCACACCGCGTGGCAGGTTCACTGACAAACACAGAAAATTTATGCAAAGAGGTTTTAAGTCTGCCGATGCATACTGAATTGGAAGTCGGAATCATAGAGACAATCGCGTCGACCATAAAGGATTTTTTCAAGAAATAGCATTCTTCATTTGTGCCAGACTACAGAAGTACGTCATTTTGGCACATTGATAATTCATATAACATACAGGCTGTGCCAAATATGCAGAAAATGCAGTTTGGCACAGCATTTGATTATTTAATAGAGGAAAAGAAAAAAAAGTTATATAAACAAAAAAATTATATATCATGAACATTAAGCCATTAGCAGACAGAGTGCTTGTAAAGCCTGTCGCAGCAGAAGAGAAGACAGCGGCTGGAATCATCATCCCAGACACTGCAAAAGAGAAACCATTGAAGGGCAATGTCCTTGCTATCGGAAACGGCACTAAGGACGATGAGATGGTAGTGAAAGTTGGCGATACTGTTCTTTATGGAAAGTATGCCGGCACTGAACTTGAACTTGACGGTGATAAGTATTTGATCATGCGCCAGAGCGATATTTTGGCAGTAATTGGATAATATAATCATTAAAAAGTAACGAAAATGGCTAAAGAAATTAAATTCGACATAGATGCACGCGACCTTTTGAAGAAAGGCGTAGATGAGTTGGCAAACGCAGTAAAGGTGACACTTGGACCAAAAGGTCGTAACGTCATCATCGAAAAGAAATTCGGAGCTCCTCATATCACTAAGGATGGTGTGAGCGTAGCAAAAGAGATCGAGCTTTCTGATCCATACCAGAACATGGGAGCTCAGATCGTAAAAGAAGTAGCTTCCAAGACAAATGATAAGGCTGGCGACGGTACTACAACAGCTACTGTTTTGGCACAATCGATCATCACTGTTGGTTTGAAAAACGTGGCTGCAGGCGCGAACCCAATGGATTTGAAGCGAGGCATCGACAAGGCTGTAGCAAAGGTTGTTGAGAGCATCAAGACGCAAGCTAAGGAAGTCGACGACGACATCAAGAAAATTGAGCAGGTCGCAACTATATCAGCCAACAACGATAGCGAAATCGGTAAACTTATCGCGGACGCTATGGCAAAAGTGAAAAAAGAGGGTGTTATCACAGTCGAAGAGGCAAAGGGTACTAACACTACAGTTGATGTAGTTGAAGGTATGCAGTTCGACAGAGGTTACCTATCTCCTTACTTCGTCACAAACACAGAGAAGATGCAGTGTGAGATGGAGAACCCATTCATCCTAATCCACGACAAAAAGATCTCAAACCTAAAGGATATTCTTCCTTTGCTTGAGGCATCTGTTCAGGCAGGACGTCCATTATTGATTATAGCAGAAGATATCGACGGTGAGGCACTTACAACATTGGTTGTCAACCGTCTACGTGGATCTTTGAAGATCTGCGCTGTTAAGGCACCAGGATTCGGAGACCGTCGTAAGGAGATGCTTCAGGACATCGCAATCCTAACTGGTGGTACTGTAATCTCAGAAGAGCAGGGAATCCAGCTTGCATCTGCCACAATCGAAATGCTTGGTAAGGCAGAGAAGATCACTGTAAATAAGGATAACACAACTATCGTCAACGGTGCTGGATCTAAGGAAGCAATCGCACAAAGAGTAGCTCAGATCAAGGCTCAAATCGAAGCAACAAAGTCCGACTACGACCGTGAGAAACTTCAGGAGCGTTTGGCTAAATTGGCTGGTGGTGTTGCAGTTCTTTACGTCGGAGCTCCATCAGAGGTAGAGATGAAAGAGAAGAAAGACCGTGTCGACGACGCTCTATCAGCAACACGTGCGGCTGTAGAGGAAGGAATCGTCCCTGGTGGTGGTGTAGCACTAATCCGTGCTATCGATTCACTAAACGGTGTCACAGGAGAGAACGACGACGAGACAACAGGTATCGAGATTGTAAAACGTGCTATAGAGGAGCCACTTCGCCAGATTGTAGCAAACGCTGGTAAGGAAGGTGCTGTTATCGTACAGAAGGTAAGAGAAGGCAAGGGAGACTACGGTTACAATGCCCGTACAGATAAGTTTGAAAACTTCTACGAGGCAGGAGTCATCGACCCAGCAAAGGTAACACGTGTAGCATTAGAAAATGCAGCGTCGATTGCAGGTATGCTCCTAACTACTGAGTGTGTTATCTCAGAGAAGAAAGAGGCTGCTCCAGCAGCAGCTCCTGTAGCTCCAGGAATGGGAGGCATGGGTGGCATGATGTAATTCATCCAACAATATACCAAAACGGTCGGGACGAAAGTTCCGACCGTTTTTTTTTGACTTCAATTCAAATATACATTGCCAATAATTTAGCCATTGCTCCACCGCTGAAATGTTCTTTTACCGTTTGTCCCATCTTAGGACGTACATAATTCAGATCAGCACCATGGTCACATAATGCCTTTAGTATCCGAGACAAATCGAATTGTAATTCCGGAGTAAACAGCCTGTTGTTTTCTTCAATATGAGTGTTATAATTATAAGTAGGCAGAATCTGATTCGCTTGCAAACAGAATCTCCAAATAGCAGAATTGCCAAAAGAATCTATCTTATTAACATCTGCTCCAAGATCCAACATTCTTTTCAATACTGAGAAGGCTCTGTCTGCTTTCTCTTCTGTAGATAAAAGTGTCAATTTATTATTATCATAAGAATTCCGTCTACAACACATCACCGCAGCATTAATGGCATCATGGACAACAGGTGTTCTCCAATCGTTGCAAGAAGACTCGTCCTCCATAAAGTTCAAATCAGCGCCATTATCTATTAAAAAGTCACAAATATCAAAAGCTTCTGTTTTTAATGCCACTTGCAATGGAGATTGACCATCATCCTTTTTAGGAGGTTGTTTTGCCGTGCAATTCACCAAATCCGGCTTTTTCTCAATGATTGCTTTTACTTCATCAAAACTTTCTGAGCGTATTGCATTAAATAGTTTTTTCATACTTCAACAAATTAGTCAAAAATATACACAAACAAAAATACGAATTAATCATTTTAATAAAGAAAGAAGAGTGCGTTTTCTCATCGAAAACGCACTCTATCAATCTAAAACTAACTAGACTTTTGAAACAACGTGTTTGTCAATTGTTTCTATGTCAAAAACGCATTCTGTTATTTAATAACGTTGATCTTCTTCACTACCTCAGCAGAAGAAGTCTTCACAACAACTGCATAAGTTCCAGCAGGAAGATTAGAAACGTTAACTGTTGCCTCTGATGAAATAGCAACTGTACGACCCAACATGTCAACAATAGTTACAGACTCAAGACCCTCAGCAACTACGTTGATTGCGTCACTTGCTGGATTTGGAGCGATGACAACACCATTAGCGTTTACATCTTCTACATCAGCAGGTACAACATAGATGTTTACTCTGTTCAATTTCTTGCAATCCTCAAGTTCATCAAATACAATACTTTCTGTATAAGTCTTGCCTTTATACTCAACAGAATTATTACCCTTAAGCTCTATTGTCTCATCAATTTTACGAGCAGGCTTCCAGATCTTGAAGCTTCCACACAAGTGAAGCATTGACAAGTAGTGAACCAATCCGTCGTAGTAACGCCACTGACCTGTCATCAAATTAGCGTCCCAAGCCATCTTAAGGTTCTTCTTTACGATGTCCTGATATTTGCTATCATTCATCAAGCAATAGCAAGCCACTGCGTTAGCTCCTGTCTCACCCAAAGTGTAAGTCTCTGATGGGTTAGAACCATCCCAATTGAAACGAGCATGCTTGTAACCATCCTTTTCAAAGAAGTCAATGATTCTTCTTGCCATTTCTTCCTGTCTTGTTGCATCAGCACCGAACAAATAGTAGTCCATACCAAAGTTCATAGCACAACGCATTGCATCATACATGTACTTTTCAGCATTGCTATTGAATGAAACTCCATGTGGTGTACCATCAAAGTTGTTGTAGTCTGAGAACAAACCAGACTTAGTGTTAGAAGACTTATACAAGTGATCACGAGTAGCTGATGTTGCTCTCTGCCACTTATCATTGTTAGTAGTCGACCAACGAGAGAACAAATCTACGAATGCTGGCAAACTGTAAGATGGGTCAGACCAAGTGTTATTTCCCTGCGAAGGTTGGAAAGTGATAATATAAGACGATCCATTGAACAAAGTGTTACCCTCCCAGCAAGCCTTAAGGATAGCCTGAGCATCTGCCATATATCCAGAATCATTCCAACGGTGAGCAGCAAACAACAAAGACATCATAAAGTACATTTCACCGTCAGGAGCACAACCCTGGTCTTTTGCATTACCGTCTGTTCCAACCTGCCATGAGAAGTATCCGTCTCCATTTCTATGCCACATGTGGTTCTTAGCAAATTTCCAAAGTTTGTCAAACTCCTCCTTATGATTTGTCTGTACGCTGATCATCATACCATATGACATACCCTCAGAACGAACATCATTGTTACCAGTATCTAGGATGTATGCCTCACCATTACCCTTATCAGTATACAATTTGTTGTTACCAACGAAATAGTGCTGCCACATCTGATCAAGTTTCTTCTGAATTTCTTCATCTGTCTTACCTAGGTAAGTCTTGAATGGAGATGTATAGTTACCAGTGTAATATGCTCCTGTGTAGTTTTTATTATCACAGTCAGCTCCGAAGTAAGCACCATCCTCATCGAAGAATGTTGAACCACCAGCTACTGGCTGAGATGATCCGCCTTCGCTTCCTTCTCCGCCTTCACTACCTTCGCCACCTTCACTTCCTCCACCTTCTTCGATATCACCCTTAGAGAATACCAAGTAATCAATATTAGTGTAATCGTTATCGAACTTAAGTTTTAGAGTATGTTCACCAGCAGAAAGAGAGATCTTACCCTTAGCCATTGTGTAAGTATCCCAGTCACCCTTTCCTGTACCCTTGATAGAAGTTGCTTTCTTGCCATCAAGTTCAAGAGAAATTTCAGGATCTGTGCTTCCGTTTGCCATGTACGCGCCAACGTTATAATCACCAGCCTCCTGTACATTGATTGTATACTTCAACCACTCACCAGAAGCAGTGTAACCAATTGCATAACCATCAGTAACTTTTACAATGTCTACACCATCCTGACGATATTCTTCACCCTCATTCTTCTTATCTGTATCTTTGTAACCGAAACCGCTACCTCCCTTGTCGTAGTTTTCACACTCAAGTTTGCCAGGGATTGCGATTGCACCCTTGTATGGCTCTTCTGGCTCTGACGGAGTTGGTGGTTCCTGTGTAGAAGATCCAATCCAAACATTACCATACTTCATATCAAAACTACCTGAACCAGAACCAACCTCACAAAGGAACTTACAATCGTAAAGCTGACCCAAAGTGACATGGTTAGTCCAATGTCTCATGTGTTCTGAAATAGAAATATGTCCACACTTACGTGGAGTAGATCTTACAGCAAACACCTGCTTAAATGTAGATGTACCCGAGATAGAAGGTGCATTTGTACGTGTACCAATATACAAATCATAAGATCCTTCTCCATCAATAGTGTATGAAGAAACCTTGTTAGCACCGTAATACAATCCTTGCTGCTTAGCAGTGCTACCAAAGAATGTGTTCTCTACAATGTAGTACTCAACCTCATTAGGCACTTTTGTCCATCCATAGATACCAATGTAGTTATAACCACCACCAGTACCTGTAAAATCATAATTGAAGTCACAGTGTAGGTCTCCATCCAACTCATTTGGTCTAGGACCAGTACCCCAATATAGACCAATACGGCAAAGTAAGTCATCTGGATTATTCCAATTTGCCTTAAACTGGAATTTACCGTCTTCTGCAGTATACTCCATAGATGCATTGTTACCTGAGTTTGTCCACATCTCGTAGTTAAAACCACCGGCAATGTTGTGAGTACCACCGTTCTGTGCTCTCTGTCCACCAGACATCGATGATGTCTCCTGACATGGATCAATAGCGAAAGCTGAATTTGATGATAGCACAACAGACGCTACAACTGCGCCAAACAATCGTTTAGAATAGTTTTTCATTGTGTTATTTGTTAAAGAGTTTAGATGATAGCCTATTAAGCTATCGATTAATTTTCAAGTTGTATCACCATCAAACAGAAAACTTTTCTGTTCGACTTTCATAAGAGTTTTATTTGACGATGTTTACTTTCTTGTAATGCTCACCACTTGAAGTGACAGCCGCAACAATATAAACACCAGCCGCAACATTTTCAACATTCAAGACGTTACCCGTTCCAACAACAACCGGCAAGCCAGTCATATCAATCATCTTCACTAGTTTAACGTCATCAGAAGATACTATCTTAATAGTTTTGCCCTCATAAAGTGTTTCAATTTCTGAAACTACTCCATTTACCTTATTAGAAGAACTCTCCGATTTGAATTTAACAAAATCAATATTCGTGTAATTATTGTTGAATACCAATCTCATCGTATGAGTGCCTTCTGTCAGAGTGACCTTGCCTGTCGCCAAAGAATAAGTGTCCCAATCATTTCTGACACTCTTTCCTGTCAACGAGCAAGTGTCCTTGCCATCAAATATCAAGTCTATCTTTGGTACTGAATTTCCATTTGCCATATTTGCTGTCACATCATACACATCATCCGACATTACATTTATGGTGTATTCCAACCATTCTCCAGTCTTTGTGTAGCCGACAGCATATCCATCTGGAATTTCAACTATATCAACACCATCGTTTCGATAAGACTCTCCTTCATTAATACGGTCTGAGTCATAATAAGAAACCTTATAACCACCCTTATCATAATCCTCAGTCTCTACTATACCTGGGATTAAAATAGTGTCTTTGAATGGAGCTCTTTCTTCTGGAATAAATGGTCCATTCTCGTCGCCGATCCACATTGTAGCGTAATGGTAATCGATAGTACCTTTGTTTCCACCTGTTTCAATTGCAATTTTGCAATCGTAAAGAGGTCCAGTCTTGATTCCGAGTTTCTCCCAAGCTCTGAAATGTTCGGAGACGGAAATATGTCCACATTGACGAGTGCCACCCTGACGGATTGAAAACACCTGAGTGAAATTCATATTTTCACCCAACACCGAAGACATATTTATCATCGTGCCTTTATAGATGTTGTATGTTGCACCGTCTATCACAGCAGACCCTATTTTTGTTGTATTCCATGGATCAGTCATACGGTTATATGAATCGTCACATATATAGAATTCAACCAATGGATCTTTCGACCAGCCATAAATTCCAATCAACGAATAATCGTAGCTTGAACCTGTTTTCGTATAGGAATATTCAGCATGAATATCTCCATCCAAATCTTTATATGACGGAGTATCATCCTCTTCCTTTCCCCAGAAATACCCCACTCTCGCAATAAAGTCACCCGACTCATTCCATTCAGCTTTGAACGCACAATCGGCATCATCATAAACCGTGACCTTGCCACTTTTTCCTTTATACCAGAGCTCGCAGTTGAACCCATTATCGAGAGGGTAAATATCCTTTTCAGTATAGACTGTTCCTCCACTCAACTTTGTATCCATATCACACGGGTCGACTGCAAATGCAGAAAACACATTTGATACCAAAGATAAAATCATTAATATGAGTGTTGGAATTTGTCTCATAGCGTTTTAAGTTATAGATTCAATTCCAAATATAAGTGTTATGACGGGAAAATCACCGTCATAACACATTTTTTTTATCTTTTGATCATAACTTTCTTGATAAATTGAGCTTTTTCAGTAGAAATCACAGCCATGTAGACTCCTGCAGGAAGGTTTGCGACACTGATTTCCGATGAATTTGTCGAAACAACCTTATTTCCAATCATGTCAATGATCTCAACAGATTTAATCTGCTCTTCAGCTACAATATTAATCTTATTAGAAGCTGGATTTGGAACAATAGCAACGCCATTAGCTTTCACGTTCTCAACATCAGTGATCTCGATTGCCACTTTGTATAACTTACAATCCTTAAAGTCATATATGTCTGTTGGCGAATCATATTTCACTCCATTGTACTCGTTCTGTGCAGTTATCTCAGTAACACTTGGAGCAGGCTTCCAGATCTTGAAGCTTCCACACAAGTGAAGCATTGCCAAGTAGTGAACCAAACCATCATAGTAGCGGTACTGACCAGTTGCCAAACCTGCACTCCAAGCTTTATTCAAGTTTGTCTTTACCTGCTTCTCATATGAAGGATTGTTCATCAAGCAGTAGCAAGCCACAGCATTAGCTCCTGTCTCACCCAATGTGTATGACTCAGAAGGATTTGATCCATCCCAATCGAAACGTGCATGCTGATAGTTATCCTTCTCAAAGAAATCGATGATTCGTTTTGCCATCTCCTCCTGTCTTTCAGCATCAGCTCCAAACAAGTAGTAGTCCATACCAAAGTTCATCGCACAACGCATAGCATCATACATATATCTGTGTGAGTTGCTGTTGTAGCTTACCGACTTAGGTGTTCCATCAAAATTGTTGTAGTCTGAGAACAAACCTGATTTTGTGTTTGATGACTTGTACAAATGGTTACGAGTTGCTGTTGCAGCCTGGCTCCACTTATCTTGGTTAGTTGTTGACCAACGTGAGAACAAGTCAACGAATGCTGGCAAATCGTATGAAGGGTCAGAGAAATCAGAACAGTTATATGGTTGGAATGTAACAACCTTCTGTGACTCATTGAACAATGATCCTGTACCACCCTTCCACATGTTCTTCAAGATGTACTGAGCGTCATCCATATACTTGCTGTCATTCCAACGATTTGCAGCAAATAGCAATGCTGTCATGAAATACATTTCACCGTCAGGCGCACAGTTCTGGTCTTTCTGAGAACCATCTGTACCACACTGCCATGCGAAGTAACCATCCCACTGACCACTCTTGTGCCACATGTGATTCTTAGCAAATGCCCAAAGTTTGTCAAACTCCTCCTTATGGTCTGTCTGTACACAGATCATCATACCATATGACATACCCTCTGAACGAACATCGTTGTTACCAGTATCAAGGATATAAGACTCACTACCCTTGTCGTAGTAAACCTTGTTGTTACCTTTGAAGTAGTGTTCCCAAAGCTGATCTAGTTTCTTTTGAATGTCTTCCTCACTCTTGCCCAAGACAGTTGCGAATGGACTTGTGTAGTCTCCAGTATAGTAAGCACCTGTATAGTTTGTCTTGTCACAATCAGGTCCGAAATAAGCTCCATTCTCATCGAAGAATGTTGTTCCGCCAGCTACTGGCTGAGGATCCTCTCCACCACAATCTGTACAAGGTTCACCACCACAATTTTCTACCTTGATAGATGAAGTCTGAGCCAAAACCTTACCTCTAGCATTTGTGATTGTCAACATACCAGAACCAGCAGCTTTTGGTTTCCAATCAATAGAACCTGCAGCTTTGATACCATCTTTAATTGTATAACCAGCAACACCACTGAACTCTACATAATTGATATTACATCCGGCGCCATCGTTAGTAGACTTGATGAACACTCTCATCTTGCTTGTTGACACAGGATCGAATGTAGCACTGAAATCATGACCTACTGTTTTTCCAGCATACGCAGTCTTCCAAGAACCACTCTCATCATATTGAACCTCAAAACTTGAGATTGTGCTATACTCAGTACACTCATCAATCTTGATGCCACCAACTGTTTGAGACTTTCCGAAGTTGAACTCAACCCATTCGTCTGAGCCTTCCATTGAACCCCAACGGCTGTTTCCACCATGGCTGCCATCATCAGTTAAGATATTATCGACTGTCCAATAAGGATTATCTGCTGTCTCACCCCACTCTGAAGAAGCCTTTACGCTAGAAACCGAAATTTCTGTTGAGCTTGAACCTGTTCCCCAGTTTAGAGAATACGTTCTGTCAGCAGCGTCTCCACTCATCGTCCAAGTCACCTTGTAAGTAGAGTCTTTGCAATACTGAGAAGCAGAAGCCGAAACTGTAAATTCTGGATCTGGAACAGCAGGTTTGCCTGAACCTACAACAATATCTCCACCATTTGGTACAGCCTTGAAGTATACATATCCATCCAAAACCTCAAACTCTATATCTTTTTCATCTTGAGTAACCTTTAGATCAGACCATCCGTCCTGCATAGGCACACGCACTGACAATGGATATTTCCAATCACAAAGTTTAGTGTCCAAGCTATGAGTCAATGTATATGTCTCGCTTGATGAGTCGCCACCTTTTTTCTGGAACTTAGAGTTGTCACGCTCCTTAAAATACATGATAGCATCACGAGCAGTACATACCCAATAATCCTTCTTGTTCTGGTTCAACCACTGCAATGTTCCTGTGAAAGCATCCGGACTTGTTGGAGAGTAGCTACCATTAGCTTGACGGCCCTGGATACCATGGATTAGGAACACCATCCAACCTCCGTTAGCTCCAGAACATCTGCTTGTAAATTGGTTCTGTGAATTGATTCCCTGGTCACCACAAATCTGGCAGTCAAATCTTGCCAAGTTTGATGGCGACTTACTGTTAGTCTGTCCACCACAAATACGGCCACCAATATAATAACTAAGTGTGTTGCTTATCTCATTACAGTTAGGATAGGCAATTGTCAAACAAGGTTGACCAATCTGTCGCTCAATAGTAGCCTTCGAAGATGCCAACTCGCCCGAATTACCACTATGCGAGTCTGTATGGCTACCGATCTCATGACCTTTTTTAGCAATATTCTGATACGTGCTCCAATTGCTTGTCCAATTAGTCACCACATAGAAAGTTGCCTTAAAACCATATTTGTCCAATTGTTCTGCGGCCCACGAATGTGAGTTGGCTTCATTGGCTCCATCGTCGAATGTAAACGTAATCGCTGACTTTGCCCAATCTTCCCAGGTGGCTATCTCCTGTGCCTGCACAAAAGACATCGAGGCCACCATTGCCGTTGTTAAAAGTAAATTCTGTTTCATATGCTTAGCGTTTTTTTTCGTTAGTATAATGTGTAGACGAAAGTAAATCTCCGTTTACGTTTGCAATATTATCTTAAAGCTACGCAATGCAAAATGTGATTACAATTTTTTTTTGACGTTTTTTTCTCAAACATGCTCGCTAACATACGATGATTTTTTTTTCTATGTTATTTGACGATTTTTTCACGGTTTTTTCGTCATTTCGAAAAAAATAATGTATTTTTTCAATATCAACGTTGCAAGAATAAATTTTAGTATTACCTTTGCAATGTCGATTCGTCGACAATCAATTACATTTTGTCGATAAAATTTAGGCTAACACAAAAACAAACACTTAGAATTAATAACTACAAAATTGTAAGCGTATGAAAAAAATATTTACTTCATTAAAAAAGTCAGCTTCATTGATTGCTATTTTGGCTCTTTCTGGAATGACTTTCAATGCATCCGCTGAAAAACTTTCAGGAAACACAGCTTCTGAAATTGTCGCAATGATGACTACAGGTTGGAATCTTGGAAACACATTCGATGCAACTGGAGGCAAAGGCGAAGGTTACGGACTTGATGCAGAAACATCATGGGGGCAACCCAAAACAACCCAAGAAATGATTACTGCCGTACGAAAAGCAGGGTTCAATACAATCCGAATTCCTGTATCTTGGGGTAATCACACTGACTTCTGGGTAGACACTCAAAATTTCACTATCAGTGAAGAATGGATGGCTCGCGTAAAAGAAGTCGTTGATTATTGTTATAATGAAGATATGTTCGTGATCATCAACATCCATCACGACAACAACTCTGGCAACATCTATTATATGCCTGATGAAGATGAAGATAATGAACTCTTTATCAAAGGTGTTTGGCGTCAGATTGCAGAAGCTTTTAAAGATTACGACCAACACTTGGTTTTTGAAATCATGAACGAGCCTCGTCTAGTAGGAAAAGCAAATGAATGGTGGTTTGACATCAACAATCCTTCTATGCCTATTATCACAGCTCTTGAAATGATCAACAAATTCAACCAGATCGGAGTAGACGAAATTCGTGGAAACGGATCTGCTGAAAACAAAGACCGCGTCATCATGTGTCCAGGATACGCCGCTTGTTACGAAGGGTGTATGTCTCCTGATTTTGAGTTGCCTACTGACATAACACCAAATCGTCTAGCTGTTTCTCTACACGCTTACCGTCCTTACGACTTATGTTTGGGAAGTGTATCAAAATGGAAAGACAGTTACAGCAACGAAATCAAAACATACTTTAAAGACGTTTATGAAAAATTCATCATCGGTATGGGTGTTCCTGTAATCATTGGCGAAGAATCTTGTTCTGCAAGATTCACAAGAAGTGAATATAGCAACCAAGAGGATCGTCTTAAATGGGTTGAAGCTTACTACTCTGTCTTGAAAGAATATGGTATGCCAGCTGTATTGTGGGACAACAATGTATTCAAAAGTAACAAAGGTGAAGCTCACGGTCATTTCAACCGTAAAGAATTAACATGGTACGACCGCCCATTCATCCAGAAAATCATGGATGTACTTGGAATTCAAGATGTAGAAAATATCTCTATTGACTATTCATTGTCTATAGGACCAAATCCAGCAACGAACAACATCCACGTTTCGGCAGACAATGAGCTACAAAATATCACAATTTACACAACTAGTGGAGCTAGAGTTCTCTACAAAGAGATTTCTGGAAGCAACGCAGAAATCGGTATTTCTATGCTTAACAGAGGAATTTACAATGCTGTCGTAACGACAGATTATGGAGTTAACGTAATAAAGTTAATTTTGAAATAGTAGTAAGGTTTTTCATGATAATGGGCTTGGTTTCGGGAGAAGCTGAGCTCATTGCTTTTTAAACTTACTGATGATTAACGTAATATGTGATCACATTCCCATCAATCTCTTCTATCCTGTCTAAAGTAACAGCCAACATAGGAGAAGCTATTCCTTCTTTTATATAAAGACGTGGATTCTTCTCCACTCTTGCCTCATCCCATAATCCTGCGTCTATAAACGATTGTAATGTTTTAGATCCCCCCTCAACAATTAACGATTGTATGTTTGATTCATACAGACATTTCATCAATGCTTCCATCTGCACTCCATTCGTATCAAATGGCAATGTCGCAACCTTCACATTGGATTGATAATTGCCACTGTCTGATTTCGCCGTGACTACTATAGTCTGAGCATCATTAGAAAAGCATTTGCTGTCTGCAGGAACAACAAGATTTCTATCAAGCAATATTCGCGTCGGATTTTCTCCACTCCAATGGCGTACCGTAAGGCTCGGATTATCATTCAGGGCTGTCTGCGTGCCGACGAGAATGCCCGACTCTTCAGAACGAAGTTTGTGGACGTATCTCATTGTCTCAGGTGTGGAAATTTTTATCGGTTCTCCGTTTTTGCCGGCGATAAATCCATCTGTGCTCTCAGCCCATTTCAATATGATATAAGGTCGACATTGGGAATGGAATGTGAAAAAACGACGGTTGAGATACCAGCCTTCGTCTGCCAACACGCCCGTCTTCACTTCTACTCCAGCATCTTGCAACATCTGCACTCCCCTACCGTCTACCTTGGGGAACGGATCAACATTGCATATCACGACCTTTGGAATACGATGCTTTATAATCAATTCAGCACACGGTGGAGTCTTTCCCCAATGCGCACATGGCTCCAAACTGACATACATAGTGCTTCTTGAAAGTTTAGATTTATCCGCTACTGAAGCCACTGCGTTAACCTCGGCGTGAGGCCCACCGCACTTACGATGATAACCTTCACCGATTATCTCACCGTCGCACACAATCACAGCTCCCACCATCGGATTTGGAGCAGCATGACCTTTTCCACATTCTGCGAGCTGAAAGCATCGCCTCATATACATTTCGTCGAGAGTCATAATATCATCTTTAGGGGTTATTTTTCGATTAAAGAGGCCAATTCGTCAATATTATTGGCGACGGTGAAGAAATCCACACCTACATTCATAAAACCATCTTCAGTAGCCTTATTAAACATTTGTATCAAGCTATCATAGTATCCATGACTATTGTAAATCACCACCTTGCCTCCAAACAATGCCAATTGACGCCAGGTGATGGCTTCCAAAACCTCTTCAAACGTTCCGTTGCTGCCAGGCAAAGCTATCGCCATATCAGCCATATCCAACATCGTTTTCTTGCGGATATGCATGTCGTCCACCACAATATGCTCCACTTTATCGTATGCCCATCCACGCTCCACCATAAACTGAGGAATGACGCCTTTGATTATGCCTCCGACACTCATCACCCCATCAGCAAGTGAGCCCATCACTCCACATGCTCCGCCTCCATAATAGACAGTGATTCCTAATTTAGCAAGAGCCACTCCCACACGAAACGCTTCATCTGAATATTTGGCAGAAGAATTGGAGTTTGATCCTCCATATACGCATACACTTTTTATCATATAGCATTAAAATTCAATACAAATATCAAAAATAATGAAATTCCGGCATAAAATCAAGCCGCAGAAATAATCAAAATAAAAAGGCAAACAGAGCGAACTCCGTTTGCCTAATATAAAGTATTATCATTCAGATTACCAAGCGAACAAAGGATAATTAGCCATCATGCTATTAACCTTCTCACGTACAGCCTTGATGTTAGAATCACTCTCTGGATTAGAAAGAACTGTATCGATCATCTCTACAATCTCAACCATCATGTCCTCCTTAGCACCACGAGTTGTGATTGCTGGAGTACCGAAACGTAGACCTGATGTCTGGAATGCTGAACGAGTGTCGAATGGCACCATGTTCATGTTTGTAGTGATGTCTGCTGCAACTAGAGCTGTCTCTGCCATCTTACCTGTCAACTCAGGGAACTTAGGACGAAGGTCGATCAACATTGAGTGGTTGTCTGTACCTCCAGATACTACTGCGTATCCCTTGTCTACGAATGCCTGAGCCATAACAGCAGCATTCTTCTTAACCTGTGTCTGGTATGTCTTAAACTCTGGCTGAAGTGCCTCTCCAAATGCCACTGCCTTAGCAGCGATAACGTGCTCTAGCGGACCTCCCTGCATACCTGGGAACACTGCCGAATTCAAGATTGAAGACATCTTACGGATAACACCCTTCTTTGTAACCTTACCCCAAGGATTATCGAAATCCTTTCCAAGTAGGATGATACCACCACGTGGTCCACGAAGTGTCTTATGTGTTGTAGATGTCACGATATGTGCATATTTCAATGGATTGTCTAGCAGACCTGCAGCGATTAGACCAGCCGGGTGAGCCATATCGATCATAAGAAGCGCACCTACCTCATCAGCGATCTTACGCATACGTGCGTAATCCCACTCACGTGAGTAAGCTGAACCTCCACCGATGATCAACTTTGGATGCTCTGCCTTTGCGATTTTCTCCATTTCGTCGTAATCAACACGACCTGTCTCTTTGTTCAAGAAGTAAGGCACTGGCTTGTAGATCAATCCAGATGTGTTAACCAAAGATCCGTGAGAAAGGTGGCCACCATGAGCCAAATCCAAGCCCATAAACTTGTCACCAGGGTTAAGAACAGCAAGAAGAACTGCTCCGTTAGCCTGAGCACCTGAGTGAGGCTGTACGTTAGCATACTCTGCTCCGTAAAGCTTACAAAGACGTTCGATAGCCAAGCCTTCGCTCATGTCGACTACCTCACAACCTCCATAGTGACGGTGTCCGATGTAACCCTCGGCATATTTGTTTGTTAGATAACTTCCCATTGCCTCCATCACCTGATCACTAACGAAGTTTTCAGAAGCAATTAGCTCAATTCCCTTAAGCTGACGCTGATGCTCTTTCTCGATAATATCGAAAATCTCTGTATCTCTTACCATAACTCTTGATGATATTGTTGTAATTTTTTGCAAAGATAGGAATTATTGCGAAATATTTTTATAGGATTCGCCAAATATCGTACAAAAAGAATAGTATCCTTATATGTTTTTGGTTATTTCGTAAGAAAGAGCCTGTTATACTATTTTACAATCGCATCATCAACCACCCCAGCCCGACTATCCAAACAATCAAAAATAGCGGCACCAAAATTGTGAACTTCTTATGCTGTGTCTTGTGACGGAAACATTTCATGCCAGCATACGCACCCAATGCGCCACCTATCGCGGCAAAAAGGATCAGCGTCGACTCTGGGGTACGCCACTTTAACTTTTGGGCTTTCCATTTGTCCCAACCATACGCGGCAAATGCGACAACGTTGATGATCGCCAAATAAATATAAAGTATATTCATGGTCATAATCAATACCAAGACGGATGATCACTTGGAGAACTGCTCTTCTCATACTTCAAATCCTGAAGCAATGATGAGTTAGCATGTATTGTAAAGTTGAACGACTGGTTGTAGCCGAACGGTACCAGGTTGAGCGACGCGCTCCAGCAGTGAAGCGATCGTGAGATTCCACAAGTTGTATAACTGATCTCTTTGGTTATCACATCGTAACCAGAACTATAATTGAAGCTCCAATTGCGAGTGAATGAGAAACTTCCAGAAAAATTCAACATACATGACCACTCCTGATCGTATGTCAATCTCTCTTTATTAAACCTCCTGTCGCCATAAGAAACAGAAGCACTTATATTAAAGTTCCAAGGCAAAGAGAATTTTTCATATCCCTCGTCGTCTTTCTTCGAATTATCTTTTTTCTTGTCTCTCAAACGTCTTGGTCCTTGTTTGTCTAACACATCCGGATCAGTGTCCTCATATTCGTCGCTGCTTGTAGGCTCTCCCTTGATCTGGTCTTCTTGTTTTTGATTTCTCTTAAATGTGTTATTATTAAAATTATAGCTCAAACTTGTAGACGCATTTGTCATTCTGGCGAGACGATGGTTTTTCTCCATTTCTGTCACATCAACTCGTGTCGGGTATCCATAATCATTCAACTGATATGTGTATGGAGTCCAACGGCTATTGACACTGAATGTAGTGTTGCCAGGCAGCTTGATTCGCACATTCGCACTGATATCCGACCAATTCAAAGAGTCAGCAAAAACATTGTAGCTTGTGCTCAACATCAGATTGTCGATCAATGAAATCTTCTTATAGCCAGTGGTGTCTCTGTCAGTACGCACCTTCATCTCCACATTGTTGCTCAACGACAAATTCACATTACCACTCGGCCCATTTGAATGTGTACCACCGCCACGCATTCTTGCATAGTCGATAGGCTTCACGTCGGACAATTCCATTCCTGGCACAGGACGGATATACGAACCATAGTAAGGATCTCTCATTCCAGGGAATGGTGTGACCATGTGGTCGAAATCAGGACGGTAGGAGAATCCGACGGTTGGCACACACATGTGTCGGATAGCGGCAATCTTCTTTCCGCCCATCCATTTCAATGGCTTATAAAAGCCATATAAAGTGGTATTCAAGTTTACACTTGCAGAAAAATCATTTTTGAAAAACAATCCGTAATGATATGCAGTGTCTACCTTTGCCAGATTCTCATTCCAACTAAGATCTTGAGTCTTATGATACCACTTCTCATTATAAGAGATATTTGGGCTCAGCACCAGATACTTAAGAATATTGTAAGATGCTCCAAACGACAATCTGTGTGTTGCCTCCAAATCAGTGAAGAAATCATTTGCTGATTGGATTTCCGAGCTCCACATCAGTTTGTCCTGCTTCATCGACACACTGTTCTCAGCATTGAAATTATAGTTGAAATATATTTTCTCATACCATTTCTTGCTTCCAACCATCACCTTTCGCTGGAAAGGATAAATACGGTTCATACTAATTGTCAAAGACGGGAATGTGATCGACAACGTAGAGTCGCTCTGTCTTTGGTTGACAGTCAAGTTAGTCTGCAAAGAGAACACGCTCTCCGGGAATTGGTATGCGAAGTTGATACTGCTGGATTTATTGTTTTCAGCATACGACGACGCATTATAGTATGAACGTGTATTGTTTTTGTTGTAGGCAGAAGTCGAATAATTCACACTCGCTGAGAAAGTGCTGAACGGATTTGCCTTGGAATCCTGCTTATGTGTCCAACGAATCTTCATATCCTTCATCTCAGCATAATTAGGCATTCCCTTCTCTCCTGAACCTGTCACCTGATAGCTGAAAAGTATGTTTCCACTATGCTTGTAACGCCTGATATAACGAGACGTTCCGTTCACACCCCAAGACCCCTTAGTGTAGATATCTCCACGCACGGCCAAGTCAACATAGTCGTTGATTGCGAAATAGTATCCTCCATTACGCAAATAGAATCCATCGCGCGAATCCTCTCCGAATGTAGGCATCAACAAACCTGACTTATAAGCACTTGAGAATGGAAAGTATGCAAACGGAAGGACAAACGGGATCGGCACATCAAGCAACACAAAATAAGCAGGACCCGTCACGACACAGTTTTTTGGCACCACTTTTGCCTTTGTCAAGTTCAGATAAAAATGTGGATGTTCATGATTGTCGCAAGTGGTATACTTACCATCTTTCATCAAGAATGTATTGTCTGGATTCTTTCTTGCCTTGTCACTGGTGATATATCCGTCCTGCTGCTGAGTAATCACACCTCGGATCAATCCCTTGCCCGACTTGTAATTATAATCCATACTTTCGCTCTCATACTCGTCCGGACCATCCTTGAATATCGGAGTCTCCACCAAAGCTCCCGTACTGTCTATTTTTCCACGGGCTTTGACGGTGCTGTTTTCTATATCCAGACTGATATTGTCACTGTTCAGCTCAAGAGTCTGATAATTGATAGACGCTTTTCCATATAGAAAGGCATCTCCTCCTCCCACAAACACAATTGAATCGGATGCCGAATAAGTGATTTCACTCTCAATAGCATCCTTGCTTGGCTCAAAAACAAATGTTTTGGGATCTTTTTTTGTTTTTTTTCTCTTTTTAACAGCTACAGAATCATTTTTTGCCGTTAAAGTATCATTTTTAGGCAATGAGAAAGACAAAGTGTCGGCAGAAAGTGTCACTTCTTTTCTGTCGATACTATCTTTTTTTACCTCCGTACTTTGTGCATAACTATTTGAATACAAAAGTATTACAAACAACGTACAGAATATATGCTTTATCTTGTAGTGCATTACTACGCTTGTTCTTCTTACTTTTTCTTACAAATTTATTTCTTTTCGCTGACTTTCACAAATGTTTTATGAATTTGCCGACAGCGGAAAACACTCATTCGAGACCAGAACCACAAAAAAAGACCGATCAAAACTGAAGTGCACCCCAAAAGTTGGAC
>DFGT01000023.1:0-21923 GCA_002371265.1 Bacteroidales bacterium UBA3743
TCGTATGTGGGAGCTACGCAGTAGCAACTGACACCCACGGCTCGCAACATACGCATTATTCCTCTGGTATGGGTAAGTCGTATGGAGTCTCATCCATTGCCTCACACATTCTGTTGATGAAGTCTGCTGTGATGGCGGTCTTCCACTTTGTTGTCTTCACCGTACGGGTGAAATCAAACGTAGGATCAAAACGGTAGTTGTCTGTTGTGGCTATCTTCACATGCTCATTATCGTCGTCGACATACCAAACCAATTTGTCTGGTATATCATTGAATGGTGCTTCCGACACCAAAATCTTATGTAAATCTGATTTGCAACTGTCTAATGTCTGCTGCAAAACTCCCCAACGTTTCAAGTCAAACTTGCGGATCATCTCTGCTGTAAACTCAAATGCTCGCTCATTACGGATAGCCTTCGTCATACCTTCATAATCACGAATACCGGCAAGATACTTATCCATCACCACCGTCAACACGGAATCTGGAGCTCCAGAAAAAGCTCTGCTTCTCACTTTTTTCAAAGCTTCTTTCGCCTCAGACGTTGCGGTTTGCGACAATTCCGTCTCACACTCCGCATACATCAAAAGAACGTCAGCATAGCGTATCACAGGAAGATCCACACCTGAATACTTCTGCTTTCCTGTAATGACGGGAACTAACCACTCTCGACGAAATTTTCCAATTGAAATATTGTTTGGCGACACAACCTTCTCCTTACCAGAGCCTTCATACTGTGTGACAGACAAGGAAACATCGCGTCTGACATCAAAATGATTATATTTATGGAAATGCGACGCTGGGACAAGCACTCCACATTCGCTTGAACCGTATGGAGAGCCATCAGCATGTTTCTTGCCTACAAAATACCCAAGTTCACCGCTATTGCCTTTCGACATCGCTATCTCAAAAATAATCTCATCACTGTTCTTATACGACATTATCTTGCGGAAAATCTGCTCATAGTCCGACTCCAAAGTGTAACGTCCACCGTCAATCACATCCTTACACCAGTCCTTCGCCATCTCAATATAGTCATTTCGGTCGGACGGTGCTGATTTATGATCATCTGTCATGTGGAATCCAGCGCGATAAAGAGCTATTCTCGCTCCTAATGATCTTGCCACATCCTTTGAAATTCTTGATGGAGAAGACGACGATGCAGGAAGCAGCTCGATCGCCTCTGTGATGTCTCTTAAAATATGGTCGAGGATTTCTTTACGGTTTGTTTTAGATGTATAGTCTGAATTTGAGTCGATTATGAAAGGCACATCTCCCCACGAACGGACTAGTTCAAAATAGAGTAATGCTCTGATTGTGAGAGCCTCTCCTTTGTATCCTAAAATTGTTGTTCTGTCATCATTTGAAGACGAGAGTAATTTGCTGCCGTTGACTCCTTCTATGAAATTATTAGCCTCTCTTATAGCAATATATAAAGATTCCCAAACAGATTTTAATTCGGTGTTGTATGGAGTGGCGACATATCTTGCAACCGCACGTCGGCCATTATCAGTGTCGCCACTAATACACTCTGTATCAGAATTAAGACTGAGATAATACGACAATTTCTTGCCATACAAGTTTCCTGATGACAATCTCACATAAACGCCATTCAAAGCCTGCAGAGCAAGCGGTGTGGCATCAAAAACTTCAGTTTGGGATAGGGTAGACGGGGATGTTGATTCAAACTCATCTTTACATCCGGTATTAGCAATTAAGAGTGATGCGGCAACAACAGAAGCCACGCATCTGTTTTTACAAATGCGTAAGATTCTCATGGTAGTTGTGTTAAATTGCCTATATATCATCACTTAATTATTTTTCGATAGCCTTTTGCCATCAGCTAACTCACCAACCCCATCTCACCTGCAATCTTGTGCATCAATTCAAGAGCTGCATCGCGGTCGTTGGGAATAATTCCGTCTAAAATAGCGTCTTTAAGCTTCTCCTTTATCTCTCCCACCTGACGGCAAGGAGGCAAATTGAAGGTTGTCATTATCTCGTCGCCTGAAACAGGAGGCTGGAACATACGTATATGATCCTTTTCCTCGATTTCTTTCATCTTTTCACGGAGATTCTCATAATTCTTATGGAATCGTTCTCGCTTTAAAGCATTGTTGGACGTGATATCCGCATGACAGAGAATCATCAGATCATCTATATCATCTCCAGCTTCGAAGAGCAGACGTCGGATTGCACTGTCAGTGATGTCATCTTCAATCAGATTGATCGGACGCATGTGGAGCAACACAAGTTTCTGCACATATGCCATCTCATTTCCAAGCGAAAGAGTCAGCTTTTTAAAGATCTTTGGCACCATTTTTGTGCCGACGTATTCATGACCATGGAAACTCCATCCATGTCCGTCCTCCCACTTCTTGCATTTAGGTTTACCTATATCATGAAGCAAAGCCGCTATTCTAAGCCACTCATTGTCGCTCACCTTGGCAGTAGAGTCTACCACCTGCATTGTGTGGTGGAAATTATCCTTGTGACCTCTGCCGTCTCGCGTCTCAATACCAGAAAGAGCAGCTATTTCAGGAAGGACATGCTTCATCAAACCAGTGTTGAGCATGTGGTAAAGCCCGACGCTTGGACGCGGACTCTTCATGATCTTCACAAGTTCATCCTTCACACGCTCCATAGAGATGATCTTGATTCTCTCGCTATCCTTAACGATTGCGTTGTAAGTGTTTTCCTCAATATACATCTCGAGAGTCGACGCGAATCTTACACATCTCATCATTCGCAACGGGTCATCGGAGAAAGTGATGACGGGGTCGCATGGAGTACGAAGGATCTTGTTTTCAAGGTCAGACAGACCATTGAACAAATCTATAAGTTCGCCCTTCTGTCCGCAAGAGAGGCGGATACACATGGCATTCAAAGTAAAGTCTCGACGTGTAAGGTCATCTTCAAGAGTGCCAGGCTCACATTCCGGGTTTCTGCTGTCGTGACGGTAGCTCTCTTTTCTTGCTGTGACAAACTCAAGTTCATTTTTTCCCCATTTCACCTGAGCCGTACCAAAAGTCTTAAATACAGAAAGATGAGCATACTTGCCAATTTTATTCTTGACTGCAGTGCTTAAAATTTCGCTTGAATCTTTACCAATTGTAAGGATATCTATGTCCTTGCTTGGACGACCAAGAATAAGGTCTCTCACATATCCGCCCACCACAAATGCCTCAATACCAAGGCTTTCCGCGATTTCAGACACTAATTGTATACTCTTATCTTCAAATATTTTGCAAAAATCTACCATCATCAACTAATTACGCTGGCAAATTTAGGAAAAATTTATAAAAATAGGAAATCATCTTACATATTCCACATCACCCAACAATGCCTTGATAGCTTCTATGAATCCATGCTTAAAGATTTCGCTATGTTGGTATTCTTTATATAGAGATAAATCACCTTTGCGTTTTCCTCTCATTATTCGGTCAATGATAGTTATCATTGCCGAATCAACGGCTTGTTTGTCTGGATTTCCCACAACAAGTGTCTTGTAGTCTTCATCTTCCTCTACGGCTTTGGCTACTCCCAGCAACTTTGTTTTCTGGTCATCAGGAGATGCATTCCAACCCTTAAACCAACGCTCGTTGAATTCTTGAAGTATCTTATCCAACGGATCTTTAGGCTCATCTTCTCCTTTTCCTGCTGTGACCATTACTGGTTTAAGTGGATCAATCTCCGTCTCTTCTGCATCCAATGATATTGATTGATTAAGAGATGTGCGACGTAAACCATAGGTGTTCAAGTCTACTGAATCCAAAAGGTCTTTCAGATCTGTGGCTCCAGGTTTTTCAATTATAAGTTGAGGAATCAGATAGCGTAGGAACCAAAACAGTTTCTCCCAATCCAATTTTTCGTATGGAAGAATGGCTGCGACTTTGCTGTAAACTTTAACGAACTGCTTACACTTCATCTTAAAGTCTGGTTTTCCATTCTCCTCCCACTCAATCTCTTTATTGAATCTATCAGCACAAGTGTCTATGATTGGAGCCCACTTATCAGCTTCCTCACCATGCATATAAAGATCCATAAATTCATCCACCTCTTCCATTTCAAACACACCGAATGACAACAATGTATTTTTTAACTGATGCAACACGTTAATATCCGTAGCCTCAGAAAGGGTAGTGGCTGTATAGAATGGGTCAAAAGCACTCTTGATACCTTCACTCTTATTATAGAAGTCAAGAATAAAGAGATCCTCACTCAACTTCCCTAAATCCGGAGCTGCACGATTAAGTCGGGAAAGTGCCTGCACTGCCAACACTCCGTCAAGAGGTTTGTCGATATACATAGCACATAGTTTTGGCTGGTCGAAACCAGTCAGATATTTATTTGCCACAACTAAAATACGATAGTCATCAGAATCAAAGAATTCAGGAGTCTTGTTTTCTGGGAATCCGTTTAGTCCTGCTTCTGTATACGTTTTGCCATAATCAAAAGTTTCAGCCACCATTGCCATGTCTGCATCGCCAACTATCTTTTTGTAAGCAGGAGCGACGTCGCTTTCTACCATTAACGGTGGTTCTGGTTCTGCTTTTTCATATAATGGGACATTCTCGACTTTTGGGGCGTTGATAGACGGCTTGTTGGACAATACCTTTTCTCCAGAGAATGCTATAAGTATCTTGAATGGCATCTTATACTTCTCAATCAATTTGTTGAGCACCTGATAATAAAGAATAGCACATTCAATATCCTTAGTCACAACCATTGCTTTAGCCTTTCCATTCAGTTTGTGGCTACGGAAGACTTTTGCATCAAAGTGTTTCAGCATCACATCTGCCTTAGCCTCAATAGTCTTTGGCTCACGCTCCACAGCCTGGCGAAGCAGTTTTTGAGCTTTTGCATTGTTGTATTCCGGATTATCCTCAATACTTTTTGTAAGCTCGTAATAACCTTTATATGTCGTATAATTAGTAAGCACATCAAGGATGAAACCTTCCTCGATAGCCTGCTTCATGCTGTACAAATGGAAAGGATGAAATTTTCCATCGACATCCTCAGAACCGAATCTTTCCAAAGTCTCCCTCTTTGGTGTGGCTGTAAAAGCAAAATACGAACAATTACTGCTCATCTTACGATCCTTCATCAGTTTCTCTAGGAGTGCGTCTGTATCACCACCGTCAGTGTCGCCATCTTTCTGCACCGTCGCATTCAATTTATCAGCGGCAATTCCTGATTGTGATGAATGAGCTTCGTCTATGATGACAGCGAAATTATGGTCGGAGACGTCAGAAATCGCGTCGCATATAAAAGGAAATTTCTGGATTGTGGTGATGATTATTCGCTTATTGTTCTCTATAGCCTCCTTCAAATCTTTAGAAGAGTCGGCATGAGCTATAATCTTATCACTCTGTCCGAACGCTTTGATATTATCAGTGATCTGCTTATCAAGGATTCGACGGTCTGTGACTACAATCACGGAGTTGTAGAGTGGGGCATCAATAGCCTTTGCTCTGACGGCATCCATAGAATCCGGGCAAACCTTGATCAACTTGAATGCAAGCCAAGTAAGGGAATTCGACTTTCCTGATCCGGCAGAATGCTCGATAAGATACGTCTTTCCAACACCTTTCTCAGCCACATCAGTAATCAATTTTGTAACTACATCCAACTGATGGAAACGAGGGAAAACCAGCTTCTTGGCATTCTTCATAATATGAGGAACCTTCTTCTGAGTTTTAGCCTCATCATAATCAAATAAGACGTAGTTCATGATGATGTCGGAAACAGTCTCCTTCTGCAAGACCTCTTCCCATAGATAGGAAGTCTTGTATCCATTAGGATTAACAGGATTCCCCGCACCCTGACCGTTAGCCAAACCTTTGTTGAATGGCATGAAGAAAGTTTTATCGAGATTGAGTTTGGTTGTAAAGAAAACTTCGTCTTTATCCAGAGTGAAGTGAGCAAGGCAACGTCCGTAATTGAGCAACGGCTCCTTTGGATTACGCTCATACGATTTATACTGTTTCTGACCGTCGTACTTAGCCGTCTGGTTAGTCCAAGGATTCTTCAATTCAAAAGTGAAGATAGGCAAACCGTTGACATACAGCACCATATCAATCTCCAGTCCAGGATTCTGGACAGAAAATGTCTGTTGACGGGTGATAGAAAACTGGTTTGACGCATAGTCCCTCTTCGATTTTTCAGAATCAGCCGCGGATGGTTTGGGATAGAACAAAGATAGTTTGATATTATCCACCTCCACACCCTTTCTAAGCACCTGGATGATTCCGAAAGTCTTAATGTCAGCATCTATCTGCTTTTCTACGGAAGACTTCAGATCCCTGCCGACATGTTTATCCAGCACCTCTTGCTGAGTGGATTTCAGGAACGACCACAAACGACGAGTATCCAGAGCGACTTTCTTATCAAAATCATTTGGCAAACCCCAATAATATTGAGTAGACGACGGAGTTTGAGCATCAGGATTCGTTATTCCCGACGCCTTACGCTCTTCAATAGTGCTGCCGACGAGAGCTTTCTCAATCAGAGCCTCAAAAGCCTGTTCGTTAGTCTTGCTTGTAGTCATATCCTATTATTTATCAGTGATTACGAAAATAGGGAAAATTCTGGAATTAGAAATGAGATTTTGAAAATATATCTCAATTACTTAGTTGCTTTTGGAACCTGTGGCATTGGCTCACACCGCGTCTTATTCACCACACGATCACGATAAAGATTCTTGTCCTTGAAATTTCGATATATGTTTTGAGAGATATTAGAATAATCATCTTCTCCTTCATTTTCTCCCCACTTATAGTAAAATTGTTTGATAGAAACACAATTTTCATGTTCAAAGATTGTATTTAGAAGCGTACGGTCTGAATTTCCACAAGAATGCCCCATGATATAAACCTGAAACATTCCTCCTTCAATAAAATTCAATAATTTGCGATAATTATCTGCCTCCAGATACTTGATTGATTTTGTGTTTTTTAGCAGTTCATTTTCATTTCGATCCTCAAGGTCCTGGAAATCTTTGTCCATCTCATCTCCATAACCAAATATCATCTGGTTACGATTTTCTAATGAGCCATGAATGTGATTAATGAATTTTGGATCAATATACAATTCTGTTGTAGAAGTATAATTAAAATCCAGCAACATTATATTTTCAATTTTAAGATAGCTGCCTGGATTATTAAAATATCCTAAATTTGTATTTTTTATTTTCTTAATAGCACTTTCTGCAATATCATCCTCGTTTTCAATATCTTTACAAATATCAATTAAATTTTTTACATTATGAGTATCAGCCTTTTGAGTCTTAAGATATTCCGCCAATTTATCCCGCAAAAAATCCATTTGATTATTTAAGCTCTTGCAATCTTCAATATTGTTTGCATTTTCTTTCAATAGAACATAATAATCACTCTCTATATCAGTCCATCCTTTTGTATCTATATTTTTTAGTATTCTAAACAACAATATGGATTTTTTTATGGTTATTCCATCCTTGTGTAACTCTAATGTTTCCAAAGACTTCCATGGTTGTTCTTTGTCATAACTATATTTTATAATGCTACGACCTGTTCTATTTTCAATTTTTAACAAAGAATCTTCATGATTAAGTTCTTTAATAGAATAACTATCAAGAACTCCAACCAAATACCATTTAATAAAATCTTTATAACTGGTCTTTAGTCCGTGAGCAAGGTCGAAACCATTGCCAATAATTACTAGTCTATTCATACTTTAACTTAAATTAGATATTGTTGAAATCTGGCTTGCTACCTAATGCTGGCTTTTTATATTTTGGTTCATTGTAAATTTCACGTATAAGATTTTTGAATTCATCTTCAAATCTATCTTCATTTGTGAAATCAAATCTATATCTTCCATCCAAATATGTCGGGATATCATTACCAGCTCTTAAAATAGGTATAAATCTATCAGTATGCAAATTATTGGCAATTTTTGTCGATATTATGGAATATTCACAACCAACACCACCTTTAAGTCCTTGAGCTTTTTTATAATAATTAGGTGTGATAATACACAAAACACGTTGAGCCTTATTGACGGCTTCTTGCATAAAATTAGCCAACAAAGTTCCACCACGCAATTCCCATTGATCTAATTTTACATCAATGCCTACAGACACAAGTCTTTCAGCAAAGAGTCTAACCCAATCTTGATGTTCATCGCCATCCCATGAATATGAAATGAAAACTACTGGATTTTTTTGAATTTCCTTGTCATTTCTATCGACATGAAGATTTTTAGTTTCTGATATATTCATAAGATTTGATTTATTATTGTCATTTTCTACATTAATTCGACGTTTATTTCCCAAAGGAAAAATTTGAGTTATTTGTTCACTAAAACTTTCAGTATGTGAAGTCATTGTGTTATACTCTTCTTTATGGGTTGAGTTTGTTTGGATTTTTTCTTCTTGGCTTATAAGATAGTCTGGATTGGGATTATCCTCAATTTTTTTTTGAATATCAACAAAAAGTTGATAACGAGAGGTCTCTTCAAGATCCATAATTATATCTTTATAATAATCAACTCGAAATATGGATTTTTTTTGGGATTCACGTTCTTTGATATATTGACTGTAATTAGAACATACGGAATCATCAATTTTGCATACCAAATTTACGAAATCTGATCCTTCAATATAATAAGGTGCTTTTTTAGGCCCTTCCGGTCCGATTTGAAGCCAGAGTTTATTGTATGCTTTTGTCCAATCTGCCTTTTTTAGAGGCGGAATAATCCATGGCAATTCCTTTATTTTGTTTATAAAATCTTCGTTGTAGATGCATAGCTCTCCTTTATGTGTCAAAATCATATTATTTTTATCTATTGTATAAAACCCCAAGTGTATTAGACCGTTGTATACAATGTCAAATAAACTCTTTTCATTTGAAGACAATCTATTTTTTACTCTTGATTCCACTAAAGGATATGTGATTGCTATACCTTTACGACAGTTATATTGTCTAAATAGTTCAAAAATTGAATTTGCTATTTCTCTTTCTTTTTCCATGATGAAATATTATTTTTATATTAATTGGTACCTCTTACACAAATTTCATTGTCTCCTATTCACATAAACTCTTTCAAATACCACCTAATAAAATCTTTATAGCTGGTCTTCAATCCGTGAGCAAGGTCAAAACCATTGCCAATAATCACTAGTCTATCTTCCATATTACAACACTTTTAGCTTTCCAGTCTTATCATTATCTGCGTCCTCTCATTTTTTTTATTTTGCAAATTTATCGAATCCCCCGAAATTTTTCAGACCATTTTATCAAATTCCCCAAAATTTTTCGAGTCATTTTATCGAATCCCCCGAAATTTTTCGAGCCATTTTATCGAATCCCCCGAAATTTTTCGAGCCATTTTATCAAATCCCCCAAAATTTCACTCTCACACCACCTTCACCTTTCCCGTCACTACCTCATTGATTATTATCTGCTTCCGCTCCTGGAGAAGAGTGGTTTGCTTGTTAGCTATACAAATTGCATCATCAATTGGTTTACATTTATCTATAATGTAATAAGCAATTCCCTTTTGTACATTGATAGGAGGTACGGGGACTTTAAGCTTTTCCAAAGTTCGCATACCTATATTCTGTTGCGTTCCATAACTCCAACCTAATTGAACTTGTTGTTGATATAAAGTTGATTGCAATACATAAAACATGTAATCATAATACATAATACTCTCATCACACCGAAACACTGCTAATGGAGACCAAATTGTAAATATTCTATCGGTGTCAACAAGTGCGACTTTCCCAGTTGTTGCCCCAGACTTAATCATATAAATATCATGCAATTTAGGGATATACTTTTTGCAGCATTCATTATAAAACTCTTTGGAAATATAACCTCGAATATGATCAAAGTCTATTCTACCATTACCACATGAAACAGCCTCTGCTGAAACAAATGGTATTCCATCTTCATGTAACTGAGGAGTTTCATGAGGACCATCTGTTATTGGCATACTTAAGCAAAATAGTGTTTTTCTCACCTCCCAACCTTCTGGAATCTCCCCAATCCAATCCACACCGCTATCCTTCATGTTCACATTTGGATCGAGTCCTTTGGTGACGGCATTGTTGATGATGATCTGCTTTCTCTCGTTCAGCAACTCTATCATCTTCTTCTGCTGGGCTATGGCAACGTCGATCTGGGTGGTGACGGAATCGAGATAAGAGGCTATGGCATTCTGCTCGGAAAGAGGAGGAAGTATGCAAGGCATATTTTCAAACACATTTTGATACAAATGTGCTATAGTAGCTCCCGTCTGGGTGTAAATATTAAACTCTTTAAGAACATTTGAACAAAGCATCCAATATAGAAAACCCTGATTAAAATAAGTACCTTTCTGTTTTATTACAAATATTCCACTATTAAGACATGCTGGTTTATCCAAATTCGTCACTTTTGCGACTTTGCCAATGGTTCCATCTTTTGTAATAAGCATATCGCCATTGTTGAGTTGAATATATGGATCTTCGTCATATCTTTCCTGACTAATCTGATAACACTTTGACCAGTTAATCTCAGAACCAATAAAATCTTGCCCTGTAACAAGATAAGCATAACTTGAATATTGAAATTCTTCAGAACGAAGGCCATTCCAACCTATTCGTCCCTTCAACGAACAACAGTACTTTAGAGTACGAGTCTCCCAATGGCTCGGAATTTCACCCAGCCATTTCACACCGCTATCTTTATATGAGCTATATTTTTCCATTACTTTAGTCATTCTTTTCGTTTGTTCTTCTATCTAAAGCCGATTCAATTTCTGCAATAGTAGGCACCATGCCATCTATCTTTTGAGGATAGAATCGTTCAAGCTCATATTCAGAGATAGCAATAGGCTGATTGCTCGACTCGAGTGCATACTTTGCCAAGGTCGCGTTTTTCTTTTTACATATCAGCAGACCTATTGTAGGATTATCTTCAGGTCGTTTCAGAAGATGGTTCACAGCAACAACATAGCCTCCTATCTGACCCATGTCGGGGAAATCAAAGTCATCAGTCTTTACCTCTATCGCCACATAGCATCTCAGATTTAGATGATAGAAAAGAAGGTCGATAAATTTCTCCTTTTCTCCTATCTGCAAACGATATTCTTTTCCAACGTATGCAAAGCCTGTGCCCAACTCTATCAGAAAATCAACAATATTATGGAGTAAAGCATCCTTGAGTTTACGTTCATTATAATGTTTAGTTATACCCGTAAAAGCAAAGTCGTAAGGATCTCGTGTTATCTCTTGAGCCAAGTCGCTCATCTCATTGGGCAACATCGTCTTGAAGTTGGAAATGGCTTTTCCTTCACGTTCATAGAGATTGGTATCTATCCAATTGAGCAAAACGCTGCGGCTCCATCCGTTCTCAATCGTCTTGCGAATGTAGAAGAGGGCCTTTGAAATGTCTCCTTTTACCTTGTCAATAATTAAAATGTGATGCCCCCAAGGAACAGAACATAAATTCTCAAGTATCGATGTTGTGAAATCTTCAGCAACTTGCTGAAAGTTTGATGTATCAGAATCTTCAGCAACTTGCTGAAGATTTGCATGCACTTGCGAATACAGCTCATATAATCGCTTTGTGTATCGGATGTTGTTTTCTGTCAAACCAGAAACTCCAGGTATTATCTTTCTTAAATCTTTACTCAGATTAGCATAAAATGACTTGCCGTATTGATTCTCTGCTTGTCGTTCAACGATGTCTTTGCCTAACTCCCAGTAAAATCTCAACATTTCGCTGTTGACTTTTACAGCAGCCCTAATCTGGCTCTGTCGGTAACGTCGACTGAGTTTTTCAATCCACTCTATGTATGATTTGTCTGTTATCGTAATCTTTTCCATGTTCTTATATTTTATCAAAAAACTCCCAATGGCTCGATATTTCTCCCAGCCATTTCACGCCGCTATCTTTATATGAACTATATTTTTCCATTACTTTAGTCATTTTTCTGCCATTAAACCTTCATTCTCTTTACGCAAAAATTCAGTAATTTGTTCCTTGCTCATAGCATTGATGTTGCAATAACAGATTCCTGCGACACAATACAATTTTCAATTTGGCTAATCACTGATTGGCTTTTTTCATCATTCTGAATATTAGTTTCTTCATCTTGTGTAGCATTGCCTTGCGCAATGAGTTCTCTGGCTTTGCTTCCTCGCCTGTAATAAACTCCATGACGTATGTGTCACGAAATATCTTTTCGGCCTGTGGAGCAATTTCTCGCACCATTGGTGCGAGTTTTATTGGAGACAAAATACTACGCTCATACATACAGCTAGTAATTTGACGATCAAGTTCTCTTTTCTTGAGCCTTTCTTTAATGCAAAGGTCAATCAACGTGGTATTTGCCACATAGTAGAGATTACGCTGAGCTTTGCGTATCATATCAACAGCAACAGCAAAGTCGCCGACGTTATATTGTGTAGTAATTGTTTCTTTTGCCATTGTCTTTGTATCTATTACTTCAAATTAAATAACGACTTGATAAATCCTTGGCTCTGCTCGTCAAGTGCAAGAATGTCCGCCTCATTCTCTTCAAGCGAACGGAGTGGGGCAGGCTTGTAGAAATACTTGTTGAAGCTGATCTCACAGCCTATCTTGGTAGGTGGTAGGTTGATCCATGCGTCGTCGACATACGGACGGACTTCTCTCTGGAAATATTCGTAGATGTCTTCTTTCACCGGTATCTTCTCACTGTCACGAAGGTCACTGTCGGTCTCGTATTCGATATAAGTGTTTTTGTCGCCCTTTATATAGCCATAGTCCGCAAGCATATTCTCGTTAATGCCATATACACTCTCCAATTTCTCTATATCCTTGCTGTTGGCTTTGTGTATCTTCTTCACTACTGGCTCTGCATTAGGATCTGTTTCAGACATCGCCTTTGCTATTGAATTAAGTACAGAAGCTGACACCTTGATATCCAGACTCTTCGCTTTCTCCACAATCAAGTCGGAAAACTTATTGAAATTCATGTAGACTTCGGTGCCGATGGCATGCATAAGTGATTTTGCCACAAGCTGAAGATCGTTTCTCTCTTTCCATTTCTTCGGGTCGACGTGGATGGCGAGCTTCTTATCCGTCATCTTTATCTCATTCTCATTCAGATACTCCTTGATGTTCGGAATCTCTGAATCAAGTCCGTCAAACACTCGATTTCCGTAGGTCTGGTATAGCCATTTGCTCATTTCCATATCAGAACTGTCGAACAGCATCTCATCTATCTTGAGAGCGTTGAACTGGCATTTCAGACGCAATGGTCGCTCGATTGTGACATTATAGTAGCGGAAATCATCACCGTCGAAGATCTTGGATCCAAGCTTTGTCTCTTCCGTCGCCTCTTGCTCCACGAAATCCATATACACCTTCAATATTGCGTCTCTGAACTGGTCTGAGATGGTGCAATTTCGTGATCCCTGATTCTTTCTCAATTTTTCAAAAGCCTGGGACGCATCAATAAGCTGCACTTTTCCCTTACGGCTCTCAGCCTTTTTATTTGTCAGGATCCATACGTATGTGGAGATGCCTGTATTATAAAAGATATTGTTAGGCAATTGGATGATCGCATCCACCAAATCATTCTCAATCAAGTAGCGACGGATATTGCTCTCACCGCTTCCCGCATCTCCGGTGAAAAGTGAAGATCCGTTATGGATGGAAGCCACTCGAGAGCCCTGAGGCTGAAGATCAAGAGGTTTCATCTTGTCGACCTCCTCCAAAATAAATAGTAGCTGACCGTCGGATGTTCGTGGAGTACAGTCGAGTATCTCCTCGTCGCCAGCAAAATTAGTCAGAGGAAGTTCGAATCGGCTGTCGAGCAGAGCCTTGTCGTGATAAATTTTCTCTTTGTCTGTTTTCCACGATTTTCCGTAAGGAGGATTGGTCAGCATATAGCCGAACGACTTGTCGGCGAATGAATCCTCTGTGATAGTGTTGCCAAGATGCATTCCGCTCGGATCCACGCCCTTGATGATAAGGTCGGACTTGCAGATAGCGTATGTTTCTGGGTTTATCTCCGTACCCGACAATTGTATAGCTGAATTTTTCACTCCGATTCCAAGCAAATACTCACGTCCTTCGGTGAGCATACCACCCGAACCGCAAGCAGGGTCATACAGAGAGATGATCTTAGGAAGATTATCCTTCACTGGCTCGAAAATAAGATGAGCGAGCAGGGAAATAGCATCACGTGGAGTGAAGTGTTCACCAGCCTCCTCGTTGTTTTCCTCGTTAAATTTACGAAGCAGTTCCTCAAAGACGGTGCCCATGCCAATATTTGAAAGGGCAGGGAGGAGCAGACCATCAGGATCAGTAGCGTCCTTGTCTGTAAGATTGATACGGGGATCGGTGATACGCTCGATCATCGAGAGAAGACGGTCGTTGTCGGCAAGTTTCCTGGCTTTGTTGTAGTATTCGAAATTCTTTAGCACATCACGGACATTCTCACTATAGCCGTTCAGATACTCCACAAAATTATTGTAAAGCAGGTCGTTATTGTCTGTAGCCTGTGATTTCAGACGGTTCAATGTCCACTTGCTTGTATTGAAATAAGTCAGACCAGTGATATCGGTAAGGATGCCCTCATCCAAATCCTCCAAGCCACCGTTCTCCTTAATCTCTTCCTCTACCTCAGCTTTGGTAGGTTCTAGCAGAGCATCAAGCCTGCGAAGCACCACCATCGGTAGAATTACATCACGATATTGACCACGAAGGAAAACATCACGTAAAACATCATCTGCGATATTCCAGATGAGCGAAACAATTTGGCTGTGGGAACTATCCATATATTAAAAGTCTGTCGGGTTTATTTTGTGTAAAATTATTGAAATTTTGCGAGAAACGAAAGACTTTTTGTATTTAAGCGACGATTAATACAGACTACGTAAAATGTCATCCCCAACAATTACGCATTACGCATTATGAATTATGAATTACGAATTACGAATTCCCTCTATACTCGCTCGGAGTCACTCCATATTTCGCCTTAAACACTCGTGAGAAATATCTTTGGTCGGAAATACCAATCTCGATGGAGATCTGCTGGATATTCATATCCGTTGTCTTCATCAATTCCACGGCTTTACGTAGTCTGACATCACGGATCACTTCATTTGGAGTCAGACTGAAATATGTCTTGCACTTAGCGGATAGGGCAGTGCGTGAGATTTTCAACTTGTCGGCAAGAGTATCCACCGTCGCATCGAAATCCGGAATGATCTCGGTAATGGCGTCGATAATTGAGCTCGCCTCACGCATGTCTGGCGAATCTGCGTCTTTCTTCTCCACCACGATATCCTTGTCGGCCTCTATCAATGATTTCTGATAGAATCGCTGAAGCATCTCTCTTTCGGAAATGATGTTGGCTATCCTTGCTTTCAGATATGCCATGCTGAACGGCTTGGTAATATAATCCGTCGCTCCGGTTTTCAACAGATCAAGTTTGCTCTGCATATCTGTCTTAGCTGTCAGCATCACCACAGGTATATGTGAAGTGTCGGCAAAACCTTTGACTTCGGCGCAATACTCCCGGCCATCCATATGCGGCATCATGATATCCGTTATCACCAGATCAGGCAAAAATTCCTTCGTCTTCTCAACTCCAATTCTGCCATCTTCCGCCTCGATCACAGTGTAGTCTGCAGACAAAGTATCGACTATGAAGCGTCGCAACTCCGCATTATCCTCATTGATAAGAATTGTGTAACTACCATGCGAATGGGTGCTTACAGTTTGTGTGGAAGTCTCGTCGTAAACATCTTTCTCCACATACGACGCATTGCTCATCGGAATAGTCACTGTGAATTTCGAGCCCTTTCCTTTCTCGCTGTCGACGGTGATTTTTCCACCATGTTTGTCGACAATCTCCTTTACAATCGACAGTCCGATGCCTTTTCCGAGCTCCATATTATGGCTGTTTGTCATGAATCTGTTGAAGATCGACGACAACTCTTTTTTATCAATTCCACAGCCGTTGTCTGTGACTGTCAAAACCAGATTTGATCCGTCTGATGCCGCTCCGACGATGATATTTCCGTCGACAGGTGTGAACTTCATCGCATTCGACACAAGGTTGATCATTACCGTCTCCAACTTATCATAATCAGCGACGACAGGAGCATCACCAACATTATTCGCAAAAGATAGGGTTATATTTTTTTCTTGCGACTTTGTCTGGAATATCTTCGAAAGACTCTCAAAAATGTCTGAAATCTTAAACTTATTAAGATTAAGCTCAATATGATGGGATGAGAATTTGCTGAAATCAAGCAATTGGTCAATCATCTTCGTCATTCGCTGAGTATTCTTCCTCATCACACCAACCAGTTTTTGCTCGTCATCCGTAAGTGTCGGGCTTGAACTCAATTTCTCAATCGGAGCGGAGATCAGCGTCAATGGAGTGCGTATCTCATGAGAAATATCTGTGAAGAATCTCATTTTCTCCTCGCTCAATTCAGCGTCGAGCGCGATTTTAGTACGCAGACGATAGTAACGTGAATAAGCGAACATAATTCCCGCGACAACCGCACATAGCATCAGAAAATATAGGAGATAAGCCCAAGGAGTCTCCCAATTGGATGGTAAGACGGTGATATTCAATGTTCTTTCGTTACGACTCCAATTGCCATCACTGTTGGTGCATCTGATAGTCAGTTTATAATCGCCGTAGGGAATATTAGTGTAAGACGCTACCGGCTCATTCGTATAAGTCCATTTGTCACTGAATGGATACAGACGGTAAGCGTAACGTACTTGTGTGCCGGAACGGTGGTCGGTGCTGGCAAAACGGATAGAGAAATCTTTATTGTCGTGCTTCAGCTCTACATTGCTGACTGTATTGATGTCGTCCATATTTTCATCATCGTCTTCAGAGCTCTTCAAAAATCTGAACTCCGACAAGATGATGGACGGATCGTATTCAATTTGGTTCAATTCGGATGTGTTGACTATATAAAAGCCTGAATTCGACGCAATTGTCACCATGTCTTTCGTATGACGCTTGATCGAATTACTACGCAGTACGGCTCCGTTGCCGAAGTTAAAATACTGTGTTTTGTCGTTCTTGCTGTTTATCACAACAAATGATTTCTGAGTCAAAACACATATTCTTGAATTCTTGGTAGGGAAGAGAGCCAACACGATCTCAGAATCCAACGGCTCTTTTATCAGATCCAGTTTTTGCAATTCCAGAGGCACACCGAGCATTCTGTCGCTTCCACAATAGTATATTCCTCCGCCGAAAGTGGAAATCCAAATTTTATGCTCGTCATCTTCCTTAATATCAGTAATATATGAATACTGAAGATTTGTTGTTTCTGAATTATAGAAGAAAAATTTGATATCGCTTGGTTTGTTAAACTGATTGTCCAGCAAAGTTATACCGTCTGGAGAGCCCAACCATACGACACCCTGATAGTCTTCAAACAGACAATTTATCTTGAATAGAGTGGGAGGGTAGGAATATTTCCATTCATTCTCCATTGTGATGAAACTATCCCTTGCGGATTCCACAAGCAGCATCAGACCTTTTCTCTCAGTCGCCACCCATATATTCTTGCGTGAATCCTCGAGTATATCCGTGACAATACAGTTTTTCTTCTCATATTTAGTCGTTTTGTATCTGTCACCGTCCTTTGTCACCCTGTAGACTCCGTTGTCGCCACCAAGCCACACACCTCCATGTCGGCTAATTTCAATAGTGTTGATCTTGTCAAACTGAGTGTGGAAGGCTTCAGTCGTGCCATTCTCCGACAAAAAACGAATATTGTCATTCGGCGACATTATTGCGACTTCCGAGCTCTGTAATGCGATCCAGATGTTGCCTTCCGAATCTGTGGCAGTGCACACAACGTCATTGAATGTAGAATAAGAATCAACAGTTGTGATATTCTTGCGTATGAAAGAGGGGTTTCCCTCCACTTTCTTTATTAAAGCACCACCTTCAATATTCCAGCTAACCCCCACAGTATCAGCGGCATAAAAGCTGTTGATGTTGAGTAGTTTGGGATTCACAGCGTCTTCTTCATCCACCTGCCCATACGGAATCTTCAATATTTTGTTTGGGGAAATAAGATAGAGGTTTTTATCTGCATCAAGTGATATGTCAGTGACATAGAAAAAATCAGATGCGTTGATACGTTCAGGAGACGGATAAAGTCTGAAACTTTTATCTTTGGCAGAAAACAAAAAAGCCTGGCCATTATTGTTGAGCAAGGCAAACGTAGTGTTGTCAAGGCATAAAATCTTTGTAAACTGATTACTGATAGATGTGTTGTAGTCCGACGGATTAGCGCGGTAGGTTTTGAATTGATAGCCATCATACCTGCAAATTCCATCAAGTGTCGACACCCACACAAATCCATCATCACCTTTTGCCACACCAGTAGCCATAGAAGGCAGACCGCTGTTGTGCTCCGAAAACCTTTCGGTGTGCATAACTTCGGCATTAGCCTGCAAAAGAAATAAAGAAAGAATCAGTGTAAAGATTTTTCTGAATGACACTATTTTTTCTAATAATTTAGGTGTTGTCCATCGATACTGCTGAATATCATTTCAAACATACTGCAGTGGAGTGGAGAAAGGCATTACGCACTTAACAAACCTCGTTTTACGACAACTAAATCATATTTAAATAATCCCCTTACAGACGGGAATACGCCTATAAGGGGAATTTTTAATGCTTATTAATCAATTCCAACGCAGCATCGAGGATTTTCAAATCGTCCAGCTCGACAAAGCCTCCGTCGGGGCCTTCTTCGTGATGAACGCCAGAGATTGTAGGCACACCGTCTTCTGCAGACGCATGAAAGTAGAACCTCACTTCGTCTGCGGTAATTCCCAAACGATTCGCGATGATGTCGATTGCTCCATGAGGGAGATTGTCGCGCAACATTCTGAATTCGGTATACGTTAATCTCTTTTTCATCTAGCGTTGAAATTTTATGGGAATTCAAAATTCTTAATTACGAATTATGAATTACGGATTATCTATCAAAGCTTACTCTCTGACCCTTCTTCTCGTCATTGATTTTACCCTCGTCATAAACAAGATTACCATTGACAAATGTCTGAGTCACCTTATACTGAAGCTGTTCGCCGACCATTGGCGACCAACCACACTTGTAAAGCAAATCTTTCTCTTCGATTGTGTACGGATCATCCGGAGAAACAATCACAAGGTCGGCATAGTATCCCTTTCTGATGAAACCACGCTTCTCAACCTTGAAAATCTTAGCCGGATTATGGCACATCTTCTCCACAACCTGCTCACGGGTGAAATTACCCTTCTTTGCAAGCTGCAGCATCATTGGAAGTGTGTGTTGGATGCTTGGAATACCGGAAGCGGCTGTCAAAGCGTCGCCCTGCTTCTGGCTCAATAGGTGAGGGGAGTGGTCAGACGCTACTGTGTCGATGCTTCCCTGCTCAAGTCCCTTAAGCAGACTCTCACGGCTCTTCTCCTTCTTGATTGCAGGATTACATTTGATCTTTGCTCCCAAACGGTCGTAGTCTGTCTCATCAAACCATAGGTAGTTAGGACAAACCTCAGCTGTGATCTTCTTGTTTTCTATATCAACATTACGCTCAAACAAAGCTATTTCCTTCTTTGTAGACAAGTGAAGGACATGAAGCTGAGTGCCATGCTTCTTTGCAAGGTCGATGACAAATGAAGTGCACTTGTAGCAAGCGTCTGATGAACGGATGAACATGTGCTCCGAAATAGGCACCTGACCCTCTGGATATTTTGCCTTGATAGCCTCTGTATTTGCCTTGATCATAGCCTCATCCTCATTGTGAGTCACAACAGGAACCTTGGCTGATGCGAAAATGTCCTCTAGGCTCTGCTTCGAGTTGACCAACATTCCACCAGTGCTGATACCCATGAAAATCTTGACTCCAGCCACCGACTTAGGGTCGATATTCTTTATTTCATCTACATTATCGTTTGTTGCTCCGATGTAGAAACCATAATTGGTCAAACACTTCTTGCTTGCGATCTCAGCCTTCTGCTCAACCAATGCGGATGTTGTAGTCTGAGGATTTGTGTTTGGCATATCAAACACAGTAGTGACACCTCCAGCTACAGCTGCACGGCTCTCACTCTCAAAATCTCCTTTTTCTGTAAGACCTGGCTCACGGAAATGAACATGAGTGTCAATCACTCCAGGCAAAACCCATTTGCCATCGGCATCGATGACAGTAGCATTCTTCAGCACACTGTCTGGAATATTGTCTCTAAAAATTTTGGAAATCTTCTCTCCCTCGATTAATAAAGATCCTTTATATGAGGTGCCGTCGTTAATTATTTTGGCATCCTTGATCAATATTGTACTCATATATTAAATAGTTTTTCCTAATTTCTAATTCGATTTATTTTGTTTCTGCGGATATTTCTTGAACAGGCTTCTCAGACGTAATCCCATCACACCAAACAATGCCTCTCCAAAAATGCCACCTGACATCTTCGACACTCCCAACACACGGTTGATGAAAATGATAGGAACTTCCTTGATGGTGAATCCACATTTGTAAGCAGTGTATTTCATCTCAATCTGGAAACCATAGCCTTTAAGTTTGATTGTATCCAAACCAATTGTTTCCAATACTTCACGACGGTAACATTTGAATCCCGCAGTGGTGTCGTGGATGTTCATTCCTGTGACTATTCTTACATATTTAGATGCAAAATACGACATCAAAACTCGTCCGATCGGCCAATTCACAACATTCACACCCGTCACATAACGAGATCCGATCGCAACGTCCGCACCTCCCTCGTTGCATGCCGCATACAGCTTTCTCAAATCCAACGGGTTATGGGAAAAGTCTGCATCCATCTCAAAAATGAAATCGTATTTTCTTTCGATTGCCCACTTGAAACCAGTCAGATACGCTGTACCCAGACCTAATTTTCCTGGTCTTTCTACAATAAACAGACGGTCGGAAAATTCATCCTGCATCATCCTCTTGACAATGTCTGCTGTGCCGTCTGGCGAACCGTCGTCAATGATCAATACATGAAAACCCTCAGGCAATTCAAAAACCGCCCTGCAGATGTTTTCCACGTTTTCTTTTTCATTGTATGTCGGTATAATAACTAAGCCGCTCATTTTATTTACCTATTTCTATTGCAAATATAGTGAAAACAATTTAATATAAAATCGGTTTGCCATTCTATTAAATTTGTTTTTAAACATAAATTCAATATTTTATTGAACTTCCGTAATTTAAGAGGCTGTTTAGATTTGTTTAATATATGGACTCATTTAGCGTCTAAAAAGAGGTTTGTTTTCCGTTTTTCTCATAAGATATCAAAAGATTAATTATAAGGATTCATTCCTAAAATTCATTTCGTACAAACAGAAAACACCGTCTGAATACAGACGCTTGGAAAACACACAACTCCCTATTGTGTTGAAAACGCCCTAACGGCGAAAACTTAAATGAGAACTGTTTTCCATGTTTACGTTTTCTGCGTTATGCAGTTTTCCTCTTTTTTCCATACACCTTGGTACAAGGTTTGTTTTCTGTTTCTCATAAAATATCAAAAGATAATTATCAGGATTCATTCCTAAAAAAATCATTTCGTAAAAACAGAAAACACCGTCTGAATACAGACGCTTGGAAAACACACAACTCCCTATTGTGTTGAAAACACCCTAACGGCGAAAACTTAAATGAGAACTGTTTTCCATGTTTACGTTTTCTGCGTTATGCAGTTTTCCTCTTTTTTCCATACACCTTGGTACAAGGTTTGTTTTCTGTTTCTCATAAAATATCAAAAGATAATTATCAGGATTCATTCCTTAAAAAATCATTTCGTAAAAACAGAAAACACCGTCTGAATACAGACGCTTGGAAAACACACAACTCCCTATTGTGTTGAAAACGCCCTAACGGCGAAAACTTAAATGAG
>DFGT01000023.1:21984-108509 GCA_002371265.1 Bacteroidales bacterium UBA3743
TGCGTTATGCAGTTTTCCTCTTTTTCCCTACACCTTGGTACAAGGTTTGTTTTCTGTTTTTTTAATAAATTCAAATGAGATTAATTATCAAAAAGCTTTTATAACATTACTTTTGCTATCATAATAATACCTCTCAATCTCAGCTTTAGGAAACGATCCAAAATTCACTAAAATACCAATTGGAAACTCCGTAGCACGAAGATATCCGTATAATTGGATACGTTCTTTATCTCCAATTTTCATAATAGACTTACATTCAATCACAATATTTCGCCCCTTTTTAGGTACCATAATGTCAAGTTGGATATGACTGGATAATGTTTTCCCTCTAAATCGAGGAAAATGATGATACTCCCGCACTGCATCTGTATAACCTGCATCATGCAGAGCCATAAGTAACGACTCTTGAAATACAGCTTCTGGCAAACCAGGAGACAATTCCTTATAAGTGCTGTGAATACAACCAATTATATCATAGCAATAATCCACGAGACTTAATCTCAAAGATTCATTCAATTGTTCTTTTAATATATACATATATAAATTAAATCTTTAATAGTATTTTTAAGTAAAACTTAATATTTTGGGGAATCTGTACCAAATTATGACTGATATTACAAAAAGAGAAATGGAACATATATAACTCATTCCGCCCTTAACAATCCTCTTATAAGACTTCATCAGTATTTCATTATTTTATGGCAAATCGGACATCTCAGACAGTTGCTTTTATCGCAATAGTTTTTCCTTAACTCTATCAATGCCTGACTCTCCGACGCATATCTCACACCAATGCCAAGTTCCGCCCATGATTTAGTTATATTGTTGATTTCCGCTGGCACCGTCTCCAAAATCTCTATCGCCCATTCTTTCTTTCGATTATCATTAGTCTGCACTCCATATGCAAAGACAACAGGTGCGACAGCATTGATTATCAACGTATTCTGCATCTCAGTACCAATCTCTTTATTTCTCGCCTTGCTCTCTTTTCCAAATTTGTAATGAGTGAGCCAATAATCAGAGACCTCCACATCAAACATCTTCTTTATATCTTCAATGTCACAACAGTCGATAATATGCGTGAACATTCTAAGGCGACGGAATAGAAGTTGGGAAATCTGTGATATTCGGATAGTTGGGAACGACGGCGGACGCATCTTGCTGTATCTCCACTCTGTGCCGTTCATTCTTTTGATATCGAAGGTAGCCGACGCGGATTTATAAAACAGACGCAGACGTTCAACGTAATCATCATCTCCGTCGTCAAGCATTCCTGCGGCTCCATAGAGTAGGGCTTCTATCTTGTACTCCTCATCCGCTTTTTTTCCGATTATGTCGAGCGGTACACGTTGGGCGAGTGTTTCAAACGGCTGTTGGTTGACATTTCCTCCCATCGTCCGGCAGATGAGAATATAAAGCATCTCATCCCACGTCGTATTCAGATTCTTGATATTTTGAAGCAGAACATCCGCACGTCGCTTCATCCGCTCAAACAATAACGCACTGAATCTCAAACGTATATCTGATATAAATTCCGTCTTCCAATATTGGGAGCATTTTATATCTGCAGGCGACGACGCGATATCCTGTGCTATTTTAGAGGCTTTGTCCGATATTCTAAGCACCACCGTCGGAATACGTTCTCCATTCTTACGCAATATAGCCTCATCCGCTTCCGCCACCACATGAAGGATAACATTGTCGTATCTGCCATCCGCATCGTGGTTATGCCTCATCCAATCTGAAGATTTGACATGAAGCTCAACATTGCCCACCCATGTGAGACGGTCGATCCTGACTGTCGCATTGAAAAAATCCGGACCAGCCGACTGATTATGCATACCAGGATTGATTATTTCGACGGAATCCCCATCCGTAGTGACGAGCGGTTCCTTATAAAGCCTATGCTTCCAAATGTACTGTAATACCTCTTCCTTCATATTAATTAACACTCGTTAATTTTGATTTTATGCAAAGATAATTCTTCTATTTAATTTTTCATCCAACATTTTTAATTATTTGTTTGTCAGACAAGTTTTAGTCAGCAATAAAAACTAAAAAAGCCGGACTACATGCGTAATCCGGCTATAAAATACGAAGAAATATATTCTTTATTCCTTCAAAAAAGAAAATGTACGACCAGACAAATTAAGAATGTAATATCCCATAGGCAGCGACGATACATCAATAATTCCATTTTCATTTATTTTTTGTTGTAAACAGACAACTCCTAAAACAGAACTTATGTTGTAAATTTCATCTGTATCAAATCCAGTAACATGTAACACATCAGATACAACAGTAGGGTATACTTGAATATTCTTTTTATCTAACAAATCACAACTTGAATCAAATTCTTTTATATGGATTGGAATCATAACTTGACAATTGTTAGTATAATAAAGTGTATAATCATTAGGTTTTTCAACAGTCAATTTTGGTCCTGATCCTACTGGTACATCTCCATTATACCATACAAAATCATCTTCTGTACGAACAATATCTGAAGCATCAATAGTAACTGTATTTCCTTTCATGACATAAACAATACCATCAGAAGAAGCCATATATTTTTCACTACTGTTTGCATCTTCTTGAATAGATATCGAACCATCAATAGGACTATCCTCTAATACAATCTTATGCTCTGCTTCTGCCACACAAGCACCTGCAGTAACTTTCAGAGAATAAATGAATTCATCCCCAGAAGATCCTTTTAAAGGTTCAGTCTCAAATACAGAAACACCAGGTTTTGTCATCACATCTTTTAGCGTCTCTCCATCATATTTCCACTGAACATTAATGTTATCTTGCACATTAGTTCTAATATTGGAAGTCAAAGAAACAGACATATCAGGGCATGTCGTGTTGTCTCCTTCAATTGCAACTTTCAACTCGTCGACATTCACAAATACATCCTCAATTTTTGAGGCACATACTTCACCGCTTGATAGTTCAAAATATGTTCTAATCTTATATATTCCAGACTCTGTCACTTTTGTACTGGCAAGATTCGATCCATCTGAACTAAAATATTCACAACCATACTCCATAAGTATAATTCTGTTTGATATTGAATAACAATCTTTCAGATCTACTTCCTCTCCTTGACATATATTATTTGAATTCTGTGTTTTCAAAATTGGCATTGAATATAAAGTGACAAGTAACTCCGCTGCAACACTTTGTCCACTGCATCCACATTCATGACCTAAATATCTCTGGACAACCCAATATTTGAAATCTCTTTCTGTTTCAATGGATGCGTCATAAGTAAGATCCTCTTCACTCAAATCTATATATTTGAATTCCTTAGCGTTTGGATTTGCTCTAGGATTCTCTTTATACCATATAAGTTCATAATCCGACACAGGAAAATCTCCTCTTGAACTGATAGTTGCAGTCAATAGTAATGGAGATTTTAATTTTTCTGATCCCTGACATAAGACAACGTGAGTCGTAGTTGGAAAAGGAAAAATAAATTTGGTTGCAGTTAATTCCTTAAGTTCACTCTCACAACCTTCAGCATTAATTTGAGACACATAGTAAACAGCCTTACTTTTAACATCTGCTCCACTAAAATCAGGAGTCGGAACTTCAGATAATACATGTTTTTCACTGTCGTACCATTGTAATTTACATCCATCATTAGCAATGGCAACTTCTGGATTTTGCTCAAGCAAATTTTTAACCTCTTTGTTGAGAGAGAAATCGTTATTGGAATAACAGACTTCCATTGTGCCTTGTGGAACAGGCACATTCTCGCACTCTCCAGCTACTGAAAAATTAATAAATGAACAGGAAACATGGCACAACAGCACCATAAAAGATTTTTTTAACATAACTTATTTACTTATACGCCTATTTTTTACAAAGTTACAAAAAAGCTACATTGTCAAATTGTCTGATTCCATTTTAATACTTGATTTTTTGCATTAATTAACATTATATTATTACTGTAAATTCATCTTATAATCTAAAAAAAGCCGGACTACATGCGTAATCCGGCTATGAGATTTTTTTTCCTAAAGCTAAATTAAGAGATTTCCAAATAAACGACAACCAATTTCACAGCTTCACTCATACACTCTCCATTCGTCTGCTTGACATAGAAAATATAACCTTCTCCTCCTCTATAGTCGCCGTCTAGCTCTTGAAGTTCAAGATCACTCTTACTGACATCAACTGATGGAGCTCCGAGTACCTTCTTAATGTAGAACCTTCTATCAATAGACCAAATTCTTCGTATTGCGGTTGTACACTTACCAATTTTGGAGCCTCTATATTACACTCATTTGACAGAAATTAAAATCCATAAAAATTCTGGAAATAAACCACACCTTCTTCTTTCTGTGAAAGTTCCAATACCTGAACATCTTCCGCATCTGTCGAATTGATAGGACGAATGTAATAAACCTTCGATTCTACACCCTTCACCTTTGATGTCAGATTGAATAGACATATACATTTTGCCATAACTCCTGATGTGTCTGAATTATAAGCGTTGAAAATGATAGTATCACCACTAAACGTAATGTCCATCTTAGGCTTGGCAGCACAATTGAATATTACATTCTCTAAATTCAATTCTACTTCTCCCTTGGCTGAATCATACTTGTAAGCAATGAATGGAATTTTGATCTGGTCGTCAGCACCATCTGCACGGGTTCCGTCTCCTAATGCATTTCCCAGACAATCACTTGCACCTACAAATTCAGCCGACAAATTGGATGTTGTTGCTCCTCCATTGTTTGTTGAGTTGTCACCGTTGTTCTCATCCTCGTCGTCACACGACATGAAATTGAATGCGGCTATAGCAAAAATGCCGCAGAATAATAATGTCTTTTTCATAGATTAAATTTTAATAACTAGAAGTAGCATCTAAGAAATAAACCACACCTTCTTCTTTCTGTGAAAGTTCCAATACCTGAACATCTTCCGCATCTGTCGAATTGATAGGACGAATGTAATAAACCTTCGACTCTACACCCTTTACCTTTGATGTCAGATTGAATCGGCAGATACATCTTGCCATATCTCCTGATGTGTCAGAATTATAAGCGTTGAAGATGATAGTATCACCACTGAACGTAATGTCCATCTTAGGCTTGGCAGCACAATTCATTCGGGCATTCTCTAGATTCAACTCTACTTCTCCCTTGGCAGAATCATACTTGTAAGCAATGAATGGAATTATGATCTGGTCGTCAGCACCATCTGCACGGGTTCCATCTCCTAATGCATTTCCTAGACAATCACTGGCACTGATAAATTCAGCCGACAAATTGGATGTTGTTGCTCCTCCATTGTCTGATGAGTTACTATTATTGTTATCATCCTCGTCGTCACACGACAAGAAATTGAATGCGGCTATAGCAAAAATGCCGCAGAATAATAATGTCTTTTTCATAGTAATTCTATTTTTTGATAATTAAAATGCATCCCACGAAAAACTAAGAACTCCGTCTTCTTTCTGAGATAATTCAAGTACTTTGATATCTTCTTCATTACGAAGATAAGAAGGACGGATGTAATAAACCTTCGACTCTACACCTTTTACCTTTGATGTCAGATTGTAAAGACACACACAATCTGCCTTGATTTCAGACGTATCTGCATCGTAAGGAGTGAAGATGATCGTATCACCACTGAACGTAATGTCCATCTTAGGCTTGGCAGCACAATTCATTACAGCATTCTCAAGATTCAACTCCACTTCTCCCTTGCTGGAATCATACTTGTATGCAATGAATGGTATTTTTATCTGTTCTTCTGCTCCATCTGCACGTGTCCCGTCTCCATAAGGAGAACCTTGACAATCACTAGCACTGATGAATTCTGCCGACAAGTTGGATGTTGTTGTTCCACCTCCGTTGTTTGTTGTGTTGCCGTTGTTGTTTTCATCCTCGTCGTCACACGACATGAAATTGAATGCGGTTATTGCAACCAAACCGAAAAATAAGAATTTTTTTCGCATAGAATTAAAAATTTATGGGCACAAATGCCCGAACCCTATTATTAATTTATCATTGCGAATATAGAAAAAAATGATTGATTCAAACAAAATTATTGACGAATATTTTCAGAATGTATGTTAAACAAAATAAAATAGACACCGCAATGCAACGTTTCCTTGCTTTTCTATGTCTAAGAAGCTATTCAAATTTGTTAAAAATAATTTGCTATAGGTATCATCCTGCAACTAAAAAAAGGATTGTTAAGGACGGAACGTCCTAACCCATTCCTTTCCGCGAGCCCAAAGGGCGAGCGGTAAAAATGCATTTATTGTAATTATATATGCTCGCCTTACGGCTCGCATTTTGGAAGAGGTTAGGGCGTTCCGCCCTTAACAATCCTCATTTATGACAATCCAACTATCATTTATTCTACCATAATATTCTTCTTATTTCATCGCATTGACATTAAATTATTGAGCTCGCATTCAGATCACACATTGTGATGGGATAGGGCGTTCCGTCCTTAAAAATTCTCTAAACTTAGAGCCTAATTATTTAAACAGCAAAGAGACGCAACAATGTCACGTCTCTACAATAATTTAAATTTCGAATTTATAATTGTTTAACGGCCGCCACCACCGCCACCACCACCGGAGTGTCCACCGCCGCCGCCAAACGACGAATGTCCGCCTCTTCCTGAACTTGAAGACGATGAATGTGATGAGAAACTGTGGCTGACACTTGAAATTCCTGTATACGAATTGAAATCGCTCACCACATGTCCTGACTCATCTATAAGTTGTGATCCCAACAACGATACAGCGAAATAATCCGGACAATATTCCTTCAAATCTTCTATCACTTGATCTGCCATACCAAATAGGGTAGCGAATACAATATACTCATCCCACATCTTCATCTCATACTCGTCTAACATCCTCTTTTCTTTGGCATCACTCGCGTCTACACGGGTCGTATCTTTATGATATATAGTCGAAACGGAGGTGTTTTGAATCTCTGGTGTGGAATTCTCCTCATTGATTTTATTCTCAATAAGCAGTGTATGATCACCGTTGTCTGAATAAGAATAGTCTTTCTGATAACCGTTTTCGACAGGAAGGATCGACTCGGATGCCCTTTCTCCACTTTCATCCAAAGGTTTCACATCCTTGACCCCACGTCTGCTTAATTCCAAGAAATCATTCAAATAATTCTTCAATCCTACAACTTCCTGATACTCTTGCGGAGTACACTTACTCTTATTCTCCTTTTCAACAGCCTTCAGCAAACTTTTTGCATCACTTTTGTTTTTGTTCAGATAAGTTCTCAATTCGCCTTTTTCAAGAATAAGATTCTCTCCTGACGCATTTTTAAGAATCCTATACATCAGTTTCATGCATTTCAGATCAGCCTTATTCTCATCTTTCACCTTATCCCAATCCATCTCACTTGCTATCTTCATTCGGTTCACAGTCTTTCCTTTTTCTACAGTAGACGTAATGGAAATAGCCTTGTAACACATCAATCTGACCAAATAGGCCGCATACAGATCATCCTTGTCTTTGGGAAGAATCTTGTAGTTGTTTTCGTCGAGGATATAGAAAGCACGGTTCAAATTGCCATTCAACGGAACAGCTCTGAAGTATTCGCTCTGTGCACCTTCCATCAGTTTTTTGCGACGGAGATAGATGCGTAGTGGACGTAGACTGACCACATTCCAAAGCAGACCACATCCATAATACAATACAGCGGCAACAAGAAGATAAAACAAACCGTAGCCGATAGCACAAAACAATGCTCCAACTACAAAAATTACAATAAGCAGAATTATCTCCCAGAATGTGAGATCCTGGTCTTCATTGTTTTTCCACAACACATTCTTTCCTTCCGCATATTCTTCCTCTGTATATGATTCCAGATAATCACTGCCTTCAAGAGCCTGCCATTTCATTGTGCCGATAGTGTCCGCCACAACGTTTGGAGAATTGAAAGCATCTTTCGGGAAAAGACACATCACAACCATAGAATTATCTGTGGTCAATGGCTCAATGTTTTCAGCCACCACCTTGCCATCCACGAATTTGCAGGTGCCGTTGTAACGGAATGCCCAGATGCGAGCGTTTTCTGCAGAGAGTGGGGTAGAGTCTGCCATTGAAATGGTTGTGCGTGTATATTTTGGACCAGACGACATGTCATGGTTGACAAAACAGTGGTTAAAGCCACATCCGTCTTCAAATCTCTTGACAAATCCGTTGATTTTATACTCAGCTGTCCAGCAATGTGGTCCGGACGAACCCACGCCCCAACATAGTTCACAATCATTTCCTTCCAGATTATGGACGCCACATTTTCCAGCCTTCTCGTCTCTCGAACGGTCTACATCCCATGGGGAATCATCAGAAAGATAATAATTTAGATCATTGTCGAACACCTTGAAATCGGAAATCACCATGTTTCCGAAATTCTTCATCGAGAGATACCATTCGGTATTGCTATTATCCACGTCGACTTTCCAACGCTCCTGGACATAGGCATCACCAGAACGGTCAAGCACGACACGAATATCAATAGTATCTATTTCCGACGCCATTAAAGCAGACGGTGCTGTCGCCAACAGCATTCCAACTATTGCAGCCTTTCGCATTTTGTTAAAATTTATCATTTAGTCCATTTTTTTAGAATGCTTCAAAATTAATTAAAAAAATGACGATACGGCAAAAAATCCAAATTGTTTTTGTTTTGCTTTATTAAAACAGAAGACGCAACTCTACAATAAACTAGACACTAAAAACAGTAACATAAAAATAGAAATAGCTGAAAGAATTGATGTGAAAATCAAACCTTTTCGTTGCTGATGATCTTCGATATCTGTCCTTAATACTGGAATTTTTGCCGATTCCAATAGCTCTATAAATAAGGTTGCGAACGTCAACATTATAGAAGACAACAATCCGATTCCTCCTATCCACGAATTGACTTTAACAATAAAACATACAACAGATAAAATAAACATCATTGCAGATGAAACAAACAACATATTCTTAATTTGCTCTAAATAAGATGTCTTTGTGACTTTATGTTTCAAAGATGCCAATTCATCAATATCAAACCGGAAGACATTCGCAATTAGATTCGACGACGGGTAAATTTCCTTTTTGTTTCCAAAATGCTTGTCATACCATATTTGGTCTCGTTTCCCTGTAAACTGGCGAACCAATTCATCAAAATCATTTTTATCAACTTTTAAGCCATCTATACACAAATAAAACAAACGATTCATTTCTGAACCAGAATCATATGCAGTTATTCTACCATCAAGAGCAGCAAGACGACAAAGTAAATACGACACATACAAACGATCTTCCTTCGATAAATATAGAGACAATTCTTCTGCTATTTCTTTTCCATACCAACAACCATGTTCAAATTCGAATGAACCTCCTTTTTTTATAAAATTTCGATAATTTCCGTATTTCAAACATTGTACTCTAAAACAGTCTACGTCTATTATCGTTTCGTTTGTAAAATATTTGAGGACCTCGATTGCATCTAGCTGAAATTCATGAGGTATAACTTCAACAATATAACGAACTATCATATTCAAATTATCGATGTCGATTTTACCCTCAAAACGGAAAATTCGAACAGATAGATCAATCATCAGGTAGACGATGCTGATATGGAAACGTTTTGCATCCTTTGCCAACAAAGCCCTCATCTTTTCTTTGTCTCCAGAAAAAAGACGATACAACTCAAATTCCTTTTTGAGATAATAGATCAAAATAGCAGAAATGACTATTGCATAGGCATATAATACGATGTATAAAATGTAAAAATGTTGTTCCATAATTTGAAAGTATGATAATAAAGACGACAACATTCACGTCTCTACAAATCTAATTGATTATCACATAAAGCAATGAAATCTAACTTATTCTCAATTTTCAACCGTCTCTAAATCATCAACAGGAACTGCAGTAGAGAAAGATTCCGTCGCCACATCTTCCTTTCGATCAACCAAACTATAGCTGTCGTAGTAAAGCAAACCAAAATATCCCACTTTGTAATAGAGCTGTATGTCTTTTCCATCTGCAGAATAATATGTGGAACGTCCGACCTCCAAGGAAGTCATCGTCTTGCTGTTTTCCACACCTTTCAGCTTCATTCCAGACAGCCATGGCAACGTACGCAGACAGAATGAATTCAAGAATGAAACATTCTTTTTGCCCTCTGACTCTATCTTCTTGCCACGGAAAGAAACCGGAGTAAACCTCACATGATAATGTGTGGTTGTATGATTCTTGCTACGGGTTGTAGTAGTGTATGTATCCGTCACAGGCACCGTCACCACAATTGATTTTCCATTGCTGAATATCTCATTTCCATACAAGAACAATGTGTTCGACACTTCCCACAAAAGAGAAAAAACGACAATCAACGAAAGGATCGATGTCATAATCAAACCTCTCTTCTGCAAACTATTCTCAATCTTTGTTCTTAAAATAGGAACCAAAGAAGATTCCAGTTCAGTAATGGAAAATAATGTGATTATAAACAATAATATCACAAATATAATTCCGAATATAAATAACCAGCTTGGATAGAGTTCGCACATCAAATCACTCTCAAAATGTAAAAAAATCCAGAGAAGAACGCCCATCAATCCACCAGCGAAAAACAAAGCCACTTGTGTCGATCCAAGCATAGACACCTTGGAGACTTGCTTATCCAATAACGACAATGAAGACATATCCATACGAAATATATCAGCCAACACATTTGACGCCGGATAGAAAATCTCTTTATTCATGAAATGTTGGTCGTACCATATTTGATCAGTTCCAGTGGCGAAATGGTGTATCAGGCTATCGAGTTCGTTTTTGTCTATTTTCATGCCTTTCACACAAATTCTATCCAACATGTATTTCTCCGACTTGTTTCCATTGGTGGTGATCAATTTGTCGGCAGCGGCAAGAAGATACAGAAGGTACATCACATACAAACGGTCGTCTTCGGTCATATATTTAGCCAACTCCTCAGCCAATCTTTTGCCGTGAAGATCATGTATGTAATGGAAAGAATTGTCGCCTTTTTTCAGACAATTCCTTCCTCGCATAAATTCATCCACATCCACCAATGATTCTGTTCTTCTATGTTTTCCGCTACCTTTCTCTCTGTCTGTAAGGTATTTAAGAGCTTCTATCGCCTCTTTATGATATGTCTGAGGTATAACTTCACGGATATAACGGACAATCATCTCCAACTTATCACGCTGGACTTTATCCCCGTCAGAACGAGTCATATATGTCATCAGGTAGACGATGCTGATATGAAAACGTTTTGGATCATTCGCCATTACAGCGCGCAAGCTGTCATCTTTCGAAAACAATTTATACAGTTCACTTTCCTGATTGTAATTCTTAAGCAGGTAATAGGCTATACCAAAGATTATAGCAAACGAAATCAGATAAATAACATAAAAATATTGTTCCATAAATAAAAAATTTAGAGCAAAAAGAATCTTTCATCCCCGTCTCAACAAATCATCATACAAATTTAATTATTTTATATAGACATAATCACTTTGTGTTTAATTGACTTCATAATAAATTCGATACGCCCCATAAAAAAGTCGTTACAATATTTATAGAAAACACGGACAAAACAATTATGCTTCTAAATTGCATATTATCATCTTTGCATGTTCTTAAAATATAATATTGTTCCGATTCTGTATTTGACGACGCAACAATCATCAAAGAGAAATACAAAATAAAAAAGCTTACAAAAAAAACGAAAAATCCATTCTCTTCTGTAATAAAGATCGCATCAGATATCAAATTCAGAACGAAAGCAAAAATAAGAAATAGAAGGAAATTCCTCGTTATCACGGATATTTCCTTCACTTGATCCACAAACGCAAAAGATTTGTCTTCAGTACGGAAAATATCTCCCATTTGGTCGTAATACAACGGATAAAGACTTCCTGTATTTCCAAATTGTTCGTCGTACCATCTTTGAAGATTATTATTTGTGTAGTGTTGAATCAAAAGATCTAATTTTCCTTTATCTATCCCTAAACCATTCACACACAAGTTGTTCATCACAACTAAAGATGATTCTGTTCCTGTCGTTGTGAATTTGCCATTGGCTGTAGCGACACGGAATAGGAGGTACATAAGATAAATTTTATCTTTTTCAGTCAGATATCTGGCTATCTCTTCCGCTAATCCAACACCATTTAATTCAAGGCTATAATTAATTATAAATTTTTTAACGAAAACAGGATTCCCATTCAAAAAAGCATCTATATCAATTATGGGCTTCATTCCACTATTTTTTTTATCATCATCTAAGATGAATTTTTTTAGAACAACCAACATCTCTTTCTGATAAACGATTGGACACACTTCACAAATATAGCGGACAATCATTTTTAATTTGTCATATTGTAATGAAGTGTACTTTGAATGCATAGCACAAACCATCAGGTAGACGATGCTGTTATGGAAACGAAGTGGATCTTTAGCCATCAAATTTCGCATCCCGTCATTTTTTGTAAAACTACGATACAATTGGTATTCCTGTTTGATTTTCTTTATCAGATAACAAACTACACCAAAAATGATGACATACAATAAAATGAGGAGCAAAAAATTTATGTTTATCATAGATTTGATCAATCAAAAATCACGAACTAAGAACAAAGATAAAACAAATAAGATTTATCGTCAAAACAATTTTAATCTTTAATATGTATAATATAGTGAATAAAGGTCGTAATGCCCTTGTCTCATCACTATTATGTGCTCGCCTTCGGCTCGCACAATGAAGAAGGGGTTAGGCCGTTCCGCCCTTAACAATCCTCGTAAAATTCAGTTCATAAACTAGGACAGAATCCCAAACATAGACGAAACATCAAATAAAAATAGCAAAATAATATGATTATTGAAGAAACAGATACAATAATCAATTTCTTCCTTTGCAAAACATCTTCTATTTTAGTTCTCAACACAGGAATCGTCTCAGAGTCTAAATTATCTAAATTAAATGGTATTATAGCAAAACAATAGATAAACATAAAAATTTCTAATTCATTTATAAGACTCAAAAAGTAAACAATAACACAAAGAATCACCATTATGATTTTAATAAAACTCAAGACCGATGTCCTATAATTTTTTTGTGTTGAAGACGATATCACGTTATTGTCACCATGAAAAATATTAGCAAAAAAAATCGATGCTGGATATCGGTTATCATTACCGAAATGTTCATCGTACCAAACCTGTTCGTTGTTTGAACTAAAATTGCCGACCAATCTATTGAATTCTTTGTTATCAATCTTTAAGCCGTCTACAAACACATTTTTCAAATTATTTTTTTCCCATTCTTCAACAACTCTTCCTTCAGCACAAGCTATGCGATAGAGCATATACATCAAATAAATACGATCTTTTTCAGATAAATACAAAGACATTTCTTCAGCCATCCTATTCGCATGAATATCAACGACATAATAATGCGGATCATCTTCTTTTATACATTTATTGTAATTGCCTTTCTTAAATTCTCTTATACTGACTTTAGACTTTTTAATATCAATTTTTCCATTATCATTAATTTTCTTTTTTGTTAGATAATCTAATGCTTTGATAGCATCAAGTTGAAATTCTTGTGGAATCACCTCAACAATATAGTTGACTATCATCTCCAATTTAGTTTTACTTCTACCTTTAATTATATGTGTCATATATGTCATCAGGTAGACAATGCTAATATGAAAACGTTTTGGATCATTTGCCAATAGTTTACGCATTTCATCACTATTAGTTGAAAATAATCTATAAAGATTAAACTCTTTTATCAAAAGAAAAATAAGTAAAACAGGAAAGACCAAACTAATCAAACATATATTGTAATTGTAATGTTCCATAAAAAACTGAAATATATATTTTTACTATTACTAAAAAAAGGAGACGCGAACATTCACGTCTCCTTCAATTATCTTAAATCTAGTGAGAAATCAATTACTTGATTGCGTCAAGACACTCCTTGATTCTACGGAATGCCTCCTTGATGTTCTCCTCTGATGTAGCATACGACATACGGATGCAGTTCTTATCACCGAATGCGTCACCAGACACACAAGCAACATGACCTTCCATCAAGATGTACATAGCCAAATCATTAGCGTTGGCGATCACGTCACCCTTAGGAGTCTTCTTTCCAAAATAGCTGTTGCACTCTGGGAATACATAGAATGCTCCATCAGGAATAGAAACCTTCAAACCTTTGATTTCCTTAACCAAGCTGATCACTAGATCACGGCGTCTCTCGAATGCCTGACGCATTGTCTCAACGCAAGCCTGCTCACCTAGGTATGCAGCCTCCGCAGCCTTCTGTGCGATTGATGATGGACCTGATGTATACTGACCCTGAAGCTTCGAACATGCCTTAGCAATCCAAAGTGGGGCAGCGATCCAACCTAGACGCCATCCTGTCATCGCATATCCTTTTGATACTCCGTTGATGATAACGACACGGTCGCGAATGCTCTCAAACTGAGCGATGCTCTCATGCTTGCCGACATAGTTGATGTGCTCGTAGATCTCGTCGGCGATTACTATGATATTTGGATGCTTCTCGATAACCTTAGCCAAAGCCTCAAGTTCCGACTTTGAATATACAGCACCTGTAGGATTCGATGGAGAACAAAGGATAAGACCCTTTGTCTTTGGTGTGATTGCCTTCTCCAGCTGCTCAGCTGTTATCTTGAAATTTTGGTCAAGACCAGCCTCTACGATTACGTTTGTTCCCTCAGCAAGCTTCACCATTTCGATGTAGCTAACCCAGTATGGAGCTGGAACAATAACCTCGTCACCCTTGCTGATGATAGAAAGGATAACATTACATACAGACTGCTTTGCACCGTTCGAACATACAATCTGATCTGGAGTGAACTCTAGATTATTCTCTTTCTTAAGCTTCTGGCAAATCGCATTTCTTAGTGTAGCGTAACCAGTCACTGGTGAATAAAAAGAAAAATTGTCGTCGATAGCTTTCTTAGCTGCCTCCTTGATGTGGGTTGGGGTGGTGAAATCAGGCTCTCCAACACTAAGGTTGATGACATCTACACCCTGAGCTTTCAACTCACTGCTCTTCTGAGACATAGCCAAAGTCGCTGATGGCGACATTGCTGCCAAACGATCTGAAACTTGATTCATTTTTCTTTTCCTAAATTTGTGTAATAAACATACATTATCGACTGCAAAATTACACTCTTTTATGTTACGCAACAACAATTTTGCCACTTTTTTTCGTTTTTTTCCAAAAATCTTGCTTTTTCTGACTTTTTGCGTCAATATCTATCCTTTTTCTTGATTTTTGACAGCATTTTTTGAGATTGAGATGACGGAATTGATTTAATATGAATATTTCAGCGCCGATAAGACATTCTTTCATTAAATTTTGTCACTAGCAACCGCGTTTTACTTCTCAGATTCAATATTCATTAATTTTGCATTTAGAATTTAGAATTTTTAATTACTTTTGCACACAAATTATATATATACTAAAAAATGCTTACAGTAGAAAAAATTGGCGGTACGTCCATGAGTCAGTTTCAGGACGTTTTGGCTAACATAATCAAAGGAAAGAGAAAAGAGAATGAGTTGTACAACAGAATCTTTGTAGTTTCTGCATACAACAATGTCACAAACTGGTTGCTTGAGCATAAGAAAACCGGAGCCCCTGGTATTTATGTTAAGTTTGTTGAAGACGGTGATTACAGCGCCGCTCTTGATGAGTTGTGCGACAAACTTATCCAGCTTAACCGTGGTTTCGCAGACATAAAGCTTGACCAGGAGGTCGCAGACAAATTCATCAAAGATAGAATACAGCAGGCAAAAAATTATCTTTACAGCATGCACAACGTGGCTGGTTCGGGCTACGTCAACAAGGCAAATATCTTCTTGGCAGCTCGTGAGATCCTTTCTTCTATCGGTGAGGCTCACTCTGCGTTCAACTCGGTGAACATCTGCCAGAACAACGGAATCAACGCCACTTTCGTTGACCTTTGCGGTTTCAACGACAGCGAGTCGCTAACTATCGATGAGCGTATCAAAAAAGAATTCTCCGGAATTGATTTCAGCAAGACTCTTTGCATCGCCACTGGATACACGAAGGGTATCGAGGGAATAATGCGCGCGTTCGACCGTGGTTATTCTGAGGTGACTTTCTCTAAGATCGCTGTTGAGGTTAAGGCCGACGAGGCTATCATACATAAGGAGTTCCACCTGTCAAGCGCCGATCCTAAACTTGTCGGCACTGAGAACAGCATCGTTGTGGGCAACACTAACTTTATGGTGGCTGACCAGCTTGCAGACGTAGGTATGGAGGCAATCCACCCTAAAGCAGCAAAACCACTTGAGCTTGCCGGCATCAACATCAGAATCAAGAACACATTCGAGCCTGAGCACCCAGGTACACTTATCTCTAAGAACTACATCAGCAAGGAGACTAAGGTGGAGATCGTATCAGGTACAGACAAAGTGTTGGCTATCGAGGTTCACGACCCAATGATGGTAGGTGAGGTAGGATACGACTTGAAGGTGATGCAGGTATTCGCAAAACACGATGTAAGCTACATCCTGAAGACTACTAACGCAAACTGCATCACAATGGTAGTGTGGGACAAGCAGAAGAGCAAAGACCTTATAAAGGAACTTAAGGAGACATGCTACGAGGTAGTTGTAAAAGAGGCTGCTATCGTATGCTGCATCGGCACAAACATCGCTCACCCAGGAATCCTTTGCAAGGCTGCTCAGGCATTGTCTGACTCAGGCGTAAATATCGATTGCTTCGCACAGTCGCTACGTCAGGTGAACATGCAGTTCGTAATCGAAAGAGGCGACTACTCAAAGGCTGTTGTTGCACTCAACAACGCACTTTGCGTAAAGAAATAAATGAAATCGTAGAGACGGAACACGCACCGTCTCTACATTCTTCATTTTTAATTTTTCATTTTTAATTCCTAATTAATACAAGATGGGTCTATTAGACGGTTTGAAAAAAAAGAACGAGGATAAGCAGGCTGAAATCCAAAAGAATGAGGAAGACTACATATCTTTGATCCGTGTATATATCCAGGCATTTGTGGCGGAAACTTTCGGTATCTCAAACATCAACCAGATGCCTGATCTGAGAGCTTTCAAAGTAGCGTGCAAAGTGCCGACTCAAAATGGAAAACTCGGTCTCGGCGAAAGAATAGAGGCGAGAAAGATGCTTATGGCAAACTACGGTTTGAGCGAGGATTTCTTCAAGACAATCAACCGCTCAATCACAAAGAACTGCAAGAATCTTCAGCAGGTCAACAGTTTCTTTGTTGTTTTCCAGGGATTTGTACAGGATTTCGTACAGCTTCTCACAACACATCTCGGATGGAAGCTTCAGATGCCTAAATACTTCGACGGAATGATCAGAAAAGTCGTAGTTGACGGAGTGAAAGACTTGATGGAGAAGAACGATTGGGACAAGCTTGACGCGGCACAGACAGCAGCCCGTCTGCGTGAGAATGTCAACAGACTTGGATATACGCAGTCGTGGATGGTAGAGTTTATCTATCCGTTCATCATGATTGCCAAAGGAGCGACTACTGTAAAGCAGTAATATATATGAATTTTGTCTACGTTGCGATAGGAGGTGCACTCGGTGCGATGCTGAGATATTCGTTGAATTATCTTCCCGTGTCGACGGCATTTCCCTTCAAAACGTTGATTGCCAACATTTTTGGATCATTCATAATCGGAATGATAGCAGGGGTGGCGGATATAAAAGGAGTGGACGACAGATTGTCGCTACTGCTGAAAGTTGGTTTTTGTGGCGGATTCACAACATTCTCCACCTATTCGTTGGAGACAGTCACATTAATAGAAAAAGGGGATTGGGGAGTAGCAGTTATATATGCGGCGACAAGTGTTATAGTTTGTGTCTTGAGTTGTGTTGCGGGAATAACATTGGTAAAATATATTGTTTGATAGATAAATACACCTAACTTAGTAAAACAAAAAACTCAGAATTTTCAGAGAAAGCCATTGGCTTTTCATATGAGTTTTATAATAAAATCAGTCATTATATGGAAAGATTAGAAGCACATCAAGAACAGTCTATCAATAAATATAACGAAGAAGAATATACAGGATCTTCTAAATTTGAAGAGATTCAAGAAATATGCGTCAAGAATAAGGAGAAAGTGGACAAGTACTCCAAAATCTTGACTACGATTTTGACAGGCATCATATTTCTTTTTATATATAATAACTTCTGGGACCAAACATGGATAAAAATATTGTTAGGGATCATTGGTTTTATATACTTTATTCTTTACTTGCTACCTTTGGGGATTTTCACTCTATTATTGGGAATATCATATGAAAATGGTAGAATACACTCCAAATACCCAACAATTTTAACTATTATACTTATATTACTTATTACTTTGTTTACCAATTGGTTTTCGTTTGGATTCTCCGCAAAATGGCTGTTGGAGAGTTGTGTAAGTGTAATTTTTATATGGATTGTAGTATTTTCTATCCATGGCATAAACATCAACATTTTAGATACTAACATATTTCCAAATCCCAAACTTACCTACACTGCAAAAATAGTTGATATCAGAAGTTTTAAAGATAAAAAGAAAAAAACTTATTTCGTCCATTTCTACGATTATACAACCACTACAAATCATTGTGATATAACAGAAAAAGAGTATAACACCTGGAAAAAAGGAGACGTTATAGAAGTGGTACTTCAACCAACTATTAATGAAATTAAAGCCAAAAGCATCAAACGGCTTGAAAATTTCGAAGGGTTGACAGATATGGAAAAAGATCAACTAAAACATAAAAAAGATATTGAATTATTCGGACAATCTCAAAAAGAAATGGACGCAATAGATGGAGATGGTAGATCCACATCCTTAAATCTTTATTATTTTTATATAAACATTTTCAATGTAGTCATATTTGTATTGAATAACAATATTTTATCCGATATATATAGAGTCATGAGTAATAGTTGTATTTATACAACCACATCTTTAATTGCCTTAGCCATTACGATCATTACGTCATATATTGAGTATTCTAAAATTAAAGCCAAATATACTCTTGAAGATATTTATATATGGACTGACCATCTATTATACCGTAGTTTTTATTTCTTTATCACTATATTCTTATTGATAGGAGAAATAATAACTATCTATCTTTTCATTTTTTCTTAATTTTGAATACTATGATGACATTTGAATATATTCAGGAAGTAAATCCCCAATTATAAGTCGTTATAAATACGAAAAAATACGATCATAAAATTCAAAAAATAACCAAATAATAACAGTACAAAAATGGATTACACAGACGAAGAATTTTACATGCTGGCACTATCTATTTTGGAAGGTCTTACGCCTTATCAAAAGCTCAAAATCTTGGAAGAGAAGGGTAGTGCTGAAGCTTTTTTTCATGATTCTGGCAAGACGGAATTCTATCCACACCACCGTCGACAGCAATTACAAAATGTCATCAAAAATGCCTATATAGAGTGCGAATTGATGGCAAAGAATAACATTTACACAACATTCGCTAAAAATATCGAATTTCCATTCAGATTGCGTAACTGTCCGGATTATCCGCTCGTGCTTTTTCACAAGGGGAAATTGGATGCAAACCGCAGATATGCTTTGTCAATTGTAGGGTCGAGAAAGGCTGACAAAAAAGGTGAGAGGCGAGTGTGTGAAATGCTTGATTATCTCACTCCATATAAAGATAATATGGTGATTGTCGCAGGGGTAGCATCGGGTATAGACGCAATGGTTCTCAATCATGCTCAATCACTTGGTTTCTACACAATCTGCGTCATACCACATGGATTCGGACACAGATATGACTGCAACGTCGAAAAGAGAATAAATTCAGCTTCATGTGTCGTATCTGAAAACAGATTTCATTTCGGATACGGAGACAGAATCTATGAGCAAAGAAACCGTATCATTGTAGGTTTGTCGGACGCTGTTGTCGTGGCTCAGGCAAAAAATGGAAACGGTGCCGGATTATACGTCGGAAAAGCTCTCGACTATAATCGCGACTGTTTTGCATTCGTTTATCCAAATGAAAATACAGAAAATGAAAAATGCAATTTATTCGTCGCTGACGACCAAGCTATCGGTCTGAATTCAGCGGAAGATTTTTTTGAGAAAATGATTTGGCCATGGGGAATGTATCAATTCATAATTCGTAATTCATAATTCATAATTATTGTGGTATATTAATCCATGGTTGGAAACATCATTCTTAATTCTTAACTTTTAATTCCTAATTCTACAATCAAAAATGTGGGGGATTACTCTTCCAAAACAAAATTAAACATAATATTAATTATAGGCAAATACGGATTTTCGAAAGGATAGATGAGTTAACCACAATTTTTTTCTTATTACTTGATATTTGACAATTCAGGTTTGACAAAACAAGTTTATTAAAATTAAATAAAAACTTACGCGTCATTACACAATTTTAATTTTTTAATCAAATCTAACTCTACTAAACAATGCCTAATTTTAAGTATTGCCCAAACATGTTTCGCAATATAATTTTGCATCCGAATAAAAATTAATCACAAATCAAATTGTATGAATAAAAAATTATGCTTTGTCCTGATGACTTCTTTATTTGGTGTATTCCAAAACTTATCAGCTGACGAAAAAGTTGTTGTTACTGACATTAAAGGCGAAAAAATTTCTTTTCTGTTGTCAACAAATCCAATTGTATCGTTTGATGCTTATTCTCTAATTTTGAATACAAATGAAGAGACTGTATCGTATCCACTTACGGAATACAGATCTTTCACTATAGAGAGTAATCCTTCAAGTGTGAAACAAACTACTCTACTCCAATCACCTTTGTTTTTTATTAACAATGGTTTATTGGAGGCAAGTGGTCTGAAACCCAAATCTAAGTTTTTAGTATGCAATATCTCAGGTATGGTTATAACAGAAGGAATCACCGATGAAAACGGATACATTTCTCTTTCTTTAAACAATCAGAAAAATTCTATATGTGTAGTCTCAACATCTAATGGCAGTTTCAAAGTCTGTGTCCGTTAACATTCTTATTGTAGGTTTTAAAAAAAATTAAAAATGAAAAAAAGTTTTACATTTGCTGCTTTAGTATTAGCAAGTACAATTCAAGCACAGAACATTCGTGTCAATCTTAATGACGGAACACACGTTGTTTACGATAAAGACTCAGTCTCAAACATAGAGTTTAATCCTTCAGCATATACAGGAAAAATGTATTATGCGACAACAGACATGACATTTGCTGAATTTTACGAAGGAGAACTTCGTTTGCCAGCAAATGCACTTGTTGCCGATGGTGTCGACGTTGTCACATCAGCCACTAATGGCAAAGCGTCTCGATTCTCTGCATGTGTCGTATCAAAAGAAGGAAATCAGATTTTAGGTGTTAAAGACGTGAGTGTCAGCATGACTGAGGATGTCTACAAAGCTCTTAGTGAAGAACAAAAATCACGTTTCACATTTGTTGAAGATTCTGTTTTTGCCTCTTCAAAGCAACTTCTTTCCAATGGCAAATTCAGTGCCTACAACGCAGCTCCTGTGGTAATGGAAGGTGTTTCTGTCAGCCTTTCTTCAGGAAGTGCCGCTAATTGGGGAAATTACGTTATCTCTTTGGGGATCGACCGCACAGCCATTCCATCAGCAGATTTGCAGGGAGCTGTCATCACAACAACTACAGGTCAGAAGTTTGCCCTTACTCCACTTAACAATCTATGGATCAACACTGCAGAATTGGCATTTTGTGTAAAAGACTTTGTTGAACCCCATGGTATTCATCGCGCATTCAACCATACTGCCGGTCTACAGGGTAAAACAATATCCAATATAACTTACTACCTAAAGGGAAAGGATAATGTGTCTATTCCATGCAATGTGTATGTAAAACAGCAGACATTCGCATCAATTTCAGTCGACGGTGCCGCATTGGCTAAAGTCAACCCTACTGTCAATCTGATTATGAATGACATTCCTTCTGATGCTGATTATACTATTGCTTCACTGAAAAAAGGATCAGGAAGAAGTGCAAAAACTCTTGATGCAGGAAAATACAGTTATGAAAACGGAATTCTTTCCATACTCGACACTGCAGCTGTCGGTGATGTATACAATGTCACTTTCAATTCCAACAAGTATGTGTCATTAGGAACAGCCATCAAATTTGGCTCGGAAATTCAGCCGACAGAATTGCAGGATAAACTGACAGGCACATACGTCGAACTATTTTCAGAACAGGGCACTTTAGCTGCAAAATGGGATAGCCTATGGATTGCGGAATGCGCAAAATATGTCGGTGAGGAAAATGCTGATTCTTCAGCAAAGATGCTCAAATACTCCATGCTCGGCACTCTTACCGGAGCTGAGGCAACTGCCAAATTTGGTGACGGAAGTAATGGTTTTGCCTCAGACATCCAGTTTTCTTGCCATTTCTTGAACTCAGTCGCAAGATTTGTGTTTGACGGTTGCACAATCAAAGGATTGGCAACTGATAGCACTGAAATTTTTGCTCACAATTACGTAAAGGTTGGCTATAATGCGGAGCATAATTTCCACATTTATAAATCTACAGACAATAATGATGACGAATTCAAGTATTTCTTTATCTGTCCTGACAATCCAAAGGATACATACCATATAGAATTCCGTTATGGTAGTGATGAAAAAGAATTGCCAGATTTCTTCACTGGAAAATATGCCTACTGGATGGCTGCCGGCGTGTTGGAAAACAACGACAAACAGTGTGAAGAGTCTATTCGTCTATTTATAAAAGAAAATCTTGAACCAAGAGCTGAATAGCCGAATGAGAAACATCAACATATTAGGGGTTGTTCTTGTATCTATTTTGAACTCTATCATCGTTCATGCCCAAAGTTATCAGGCTTCAAACTATGACGGGGAGGTGTTTAACACTACTTATCATATAACATTCGAAGAGACACTTGAAAGCAAAGAGCGAAAAGAGAATTGGCACGACAGCATCAGAAAACTGTTCAAAGACTTTGATTACTCATTGTCTATGTTCAATCCCAAGTCTGTAATATCTGCGATGAACAACAACAATCCAGATGCAAGAGCAAACCAATATGTGAAGACTGTCATAGAAAAATCTTTGGAAGTTTCCCGACACACGTCCGGAGCTTTTGATATCACCGTCGCCCCATTGGTAAATCTTTGGGGCTTCGGCTTTAAAAACAGAGAGAAAATCACTGCCGAAGCTGTAGATAGCATCTTGCAATTTGTAGGATATCAAAAGATTCGGCTCGACAGAAAAGGACGTCTTCACAAACAAGATCCACGCATTCAACTCGACGCTTCAAGTATAGCCAAAGGATATATGTGTGATATCATAGGAAATTGGTTGAAAAACAAGGGAGTGAAAAACTATATGGTGGAAATCGGAGGTGAAATTACACTTCATGGCAACAGCCCCAAAGGATTCCCCTGGCGAATTGGAATAAACGTTCCTGAAGAAGATGTCTTTCAACGAGTCAATGGTATAGAGAATATTTTAGAAATAAGCGAAGGAGGAATCGCAACTAGCGGCAACTACCGTAATTTCTACTATCAGGATGGAAAACGTTATGCTCACACAATAGACCCCAAAACTGGTTATCCTGTACAAAAAAACATACTTTCCAGCACAGTAATTGCGTCTGATTGCATTACAGCAGACTCATATGCGACAGCGTTTATGGTGATGGGGGTAGAAAAAGCTCTTGATGTGCTTGCCTCGGATAATTCAATCATGGCTTATTTTATCATTGCCGACGAAAATTCTACCCAAAAGTATAAGGTTGTGTACAGCGAGGGACTAAAAAAATTGTTAAAAAAATGACTATAAATAAAATGTGGATTATCGAAAGCCTATGTTTGATAGATATTGGACTCCCCCTCCTCTCTAATGCGAGCACATAAATAATAACTGATCATTCTTACTCGCAAATGTGGTGAAATTCATTAACATTCATCAAACTTGAACAAGTTTCCCAATTTTTTAGTTAAATATCTTGTTGATATTTCAAAACACGTTCCATATATATGTTCTTCATCATAATACGATATTTTTTTGAACAATCTGTTTTGATAATTGGTACATTTGAGTAGTTAAATGTCTAACCAAAATTTGATAATATGGAAAAATTTATGACAGCTCAAGAGATTTGGGACACATTTGTCCGGCTCAGTCATTCACAAGAGTCGTATGCTCAGCTTTGCGACAGTATTATTAACAGTGGTGAGAAAGATGCTGTGCTTGAAGAACTTGCGGCAAACAACATCAAGGATCAGAATGCACTGATTAGATTTTTTGAAGCATAATTAATCACTAAGATGATCAAAATACAACAGAGACACTGCGATTCGCAATGTCTCTGTTTTTTTTTATTATCTGTTTATTTCACAAATAATTTCTCTATTCTACCCTCAAAATCAAAGAGATAGACACCAGGAGATAAGTTTGATATGTTGATTTTATCGTTTTTCTCGGCCATGCCTGATTGCAACAACATTCCAGATCCGTCGTATATTTTATAATATCCTGTGGATAAAACACTTACAGATGACTTTGCTGGATTTGGATAAAAAGAATATGCGTCGACGGAATTGACCAAAGGTACATCATTTGCTTCCATTGGAACCAAATTTAACGTATATTCAAAAGTATAGTCTTTATTAGCTATATATTCATACACCACTTTTATTGTATCGTCACCAATGCTTTCATCAATGTTCAAATATCCATCTTTATCTACAGCATTGCCAGATTTAATGGTCATCCTTGTATGATCGAACTCTCCCGGTAATGAAGACAGGTTGAATATGAATGTTTTATCTATATTTACCGTATAAAAGTTATCAGAACAATCAACATACCAACTCATTGTTGGATTCAAATTTAGATTATTAGACAAATCCAAAGATGATAAATTATTGGATGAACAATATAATCGTTTTAGTAAAGTATTGTTTGACAAATCCAAAGATGATAAATTATTGGATGAACAAGCTAATCGTTTTAGTAAAGTATTGTTTGACAAATCCAAAGATGTAAGTTGATTTTCAGAACAATCCAAAACTTCCAACTTTGTATTTTTTGTCACATCCAACGTGGTTAGTTGGTTGCTTTTACACTCGAACTCTATTAATGCTGTGTTATTCGATACATCCAAAGATGTCAATGGATTCCAATAACATAATAAATATTCTAACGCTGTGTTTTTTGAGACATCCAAAGAAGTTAAATTGTTGGTCCAACATGATATTGTTTTCAAAGCAGTGCTGTTTGGAAGCAATAAAGATGTCAGTTGATTTTGCCAACATAATAAACTTTCTAACTCTATATTTTTTGACACATCCAAGGATGACAGCATGTTACGTCCACAGTTAAGACTTTTTAGTTTGACGTTGTTGGTCAAATTCAGATTTAACAACCAATTACGAGGACAATCAAGCTCCGTCAAAGCCAAATTTTTAGAGACATTCAATGTAATCAGCATGTTGCTTCCACACCAAAGTTCTTCCAATTCCGTATTTTTTGATACGTCTAAATATTCAATTTCATTTAGATCACAGTGTAGAACTCTTAATGCCTTGTTTTCAGTCACATTCAAAGAAGTCAGACTATTGCGGTCACACCTAAGTTCGGTCAATTCTGTGTTTTTTGATATGTCGATAGAAGTAAGAGCATGGTAACTACACCCTAATTTTTTTAAAGCCGTAAAATACTCGATTCCCGTCAGGTCTGTCATCATATTATCTTTATTGCCAGTATATCTCAAACTGACATCTATAGTATCCACCTTTTCAATTTCTGTTGTTGAAAGAGTGTCATTCTTGTCTAAATCGTAATTTGTCGAAACATGATCCCTAAAAAGCTTATCCGGAAAATTAACATCATTGATAACTACTTGAGCCAATAAAAATTGCATAACACTTACACTAAACATTAGTGAAAACAATCTTCTTAACCTTTGATTCATATATAATAAATTTAACGTGAGTAATCTAATATGATTAGGTGAATATTCATGCGACATGAATAACAAAATTAAGGCTATTTTTACATATTGGATTTTTTCTTTTGTTACATTTTTATTACAAATAGTCACATTCCGTCAGATTACCAGAACATGATAAAAAAAGAGTGTAGCTGAAATACAACAGTCAGCTACACTCTTGATAAATTTAATGCAACAACACTCTCGTTCCGACTTTTGGTTCCCCGGATATTTTCTTGTTATGCTTCTTCAACTGCTCCAGTTGGACTCCATAATACTGAGAAATCGAATGCATCGTCTCTCCAGGTTCAACTATATGGTAGTCAAGAGCTCTGTAGCTTCTTCTCTTTCGTTTCAAGAAGACATATTCACCAACTTTCAAAGTGTAGTTAGACGGGAAATCATTCAACGTCTTTAGTTTATCCACCGTCATATCATACTTCTTCGACAACGAATAGAATGTGTCTCCCGACTTTATCTGAACGCATCTTACACCATTGATTTCCACACGGTTGTCTCCCTTACGGATATCCACATTGTCTGCTTTTCTATCCTTTTCAGGATTCACCTCTTCCCTACTGTTTCGGCGTCCTTTATCATCGTTTGGCACCACATTGTCCTTGTTTCCTCCGTCATTCCTCTTGCTGTCGCCCTGATAATTGGCATCGTCGTATACATACAGTTTATTCTGCTCAATCACCTCTATCAGCAACGACGGATACTTGGGATTCGTAGCGTAACCACATTTTTTCAAACCATTCGCCCACCCTTTATAGTCGGTGATTTTCAACTTGAAAAGAGGGGCATAATGTGCTCGCTGCAAAAAGATAGAATGATCCACAAAACTCTGAGCCGCATTCTCATACACTCTGAAACAGTCTCTTCGCTTGTCATCCTTCTTGTGGTATGTCTTTCCTTTATAATCGCTTGTACACTTGATTCCAAAATGATTGTTGGCTTTGACAGCAAGGTCGCTCCTACCGCTTCCACTCTCCAAAATACCCTGTGCCAACGTGATGCTTGCAGGGATTTTATATTGTTTCATCTGTTCTATCGCAGTCTGCTTATACTTGGCAATATAAGCGTCTGTTTCTGCCGATTTATAGCTCACTGCGGATGCGATAGCTACTATAAATAGAGAGAATGTCGATAATATAAATTTGATTTTCATGGCATTGTGTAATTAAAAAGGCTGCCAAAGAGAAAACCTTGACAGCCTTATAATGTAAGTTAATTGCTAAGTCATAATTCTTAACTTTTAACTCTTAAATTTTAATTTTTACTCGAATGCACCCATTCTTAGCATGCTAACCTCACGCTCTGTAAGGAATCTCCACTCGCCTCTCTTCAATCCCTTCTTTGTCAAACCTGCGAAGAATACACGGTCAAGACGCATCACACGGTAGCCAAGTTTGTCGAAAATACGACGAACGATACGGTTTCTACCTGAGTGGATCTCGATACCGATCTTCTTGTGGTCAGCTTCATCTACATAGCTTACCTCATCTGGCTTGATTGGGCCATCCTCCAAATCGATACCAGCAGAGATTGTTGCCATATCCTCCTCTGTAAGCTCCTTATTTAGAGTCACCTGATAAATCTTCTTCTTATTATACATTGGGTGAGTCAACTTAGAAGCCAAATCACCGTCGTTAGTCAATAGAAGAACTCCTGTTGTTGGCTTATCAAGACGACCTACAGGATAGATACGCTCCTTACATGCTCTCTCAACAAGCTTCATAACTGTAAGTTTTGCGTTTGGATCATCAGTAGATGTAACACAACCCTTTGGCTTGTTCAATAGGATGTAAACCAACTTATCTGGAGCCACAAGCTGATCGCCGATCAACACCTTGTCTCCACGCTTGATCTTTGTTCCCAACTCTGTGATTGGAGTGCCGTTTACAGATACAGCACCAGCCTGAATCAATTCGTCTGCCTCACGACGTGAGCATACTCCTGCATTAGCAAGATACTTGTTCAAACGGATATCTTCATTTGGATCCACCATAACAGATTTATACTCAATCTGACGATGTCCAATATTTCCTTGCTTACGTTTGTTCTGTGGACGTCCACCACCACGGTTATTGTTGTTGAAGCCACCGCCACGGTTGTTGTTGAAGCCTCCGCCACGGTTGTTGTTGAAGCCACCGCCACGGTTGTTGTTGTAGCCACCGCCACGGTTATTGTTGTAGCCTCCGCCATTGTTGTTATAGCCACCACCACGATTGTTGTTGTAGCCGCCGCCACGGTTGTTGTTGTAGCTGCCGCCACGGTTGTTGTTGTAACCACCTTCGCCATTATTATCGCGATTGTAGCCACCATTGTAACCGTTATCACCGTAACCACCACGATTGTTATTGTAGTAGCCACCGCGGTTATTGTTATAACCGCCATCGTTGTTGTAACCACGGTTGTTATAACCTCCGTCATTGTTGTAGCCACGGTTGTAGCCACCGTTCTGCTCGCCTACTGGAACACGTGTATCACCAACTCTTCTTCTTGGTGCACGCTTCAAATGGTTGTCTGCTGTGAAATTAGGGTTAAAACTTCTTCTTTCACGCTGTTCTGCACCGGAATTTCTCTCGAAATCTTGTTGCATTTCGTCATCAAATGGTTTCATTTGTCAAACAATTTTAATTAATACTGTCCTTTATTTAATTTATGGGGTTTACTAAGGAGTAGCAACCGCTACCCCTATAGTAAATTTTTTCTTTTAATGTTAATTTAACTCTTCTGTTGTCTCGTCAATCAATCTGATCTTCTCCAACAATAGATTTCTCTCGTCTTTCAACTTAGAGATCTTCTTCTTCATTCCATCAAGCAACGGAGAAGCGCCCTTTGATTTTGAGAAGAATCCGATATTGTTTTCTGCAGTGGCAATCTCAGAATTGAAGTTCTCAACCAATTTCTGCAATCTCTTGCGCTCGTTGTTGACCTTCGCCATACCCTGGCTTGCCAATGTCTCGATATTTGTCTTGAAGAAATCCAATCTGTTGATGCTACGGTCTTTGTTCAACTTGTCGAACACCTCATCAATTGTAGATTTGTATTTCTTGTAAATATTATCCTTCTCCTTGAATGGCACATGACCGATTGAGTTCCACTCTGCCAAAAGTTTCTTGAAATCAGCGAACGCATTGTCGTTGCCTTCAATCTGAAGACTTTTGATTCTTTCGATCAAATCCTTCTTCTTTTCCAAATTAACTGATTCCTCCGACTTTCTGCTTGCGAAATCAGCTTCCTTCTGCTCGAAGAAATAGTCACACGCTGCCAAAAATCTCTTCCAAACAGCATCTGAATTCTTGCGTGGAACAGGACCTATTGTCTTCCACTCCTTCTGGATTTCGACAAACTTGTTAGTTGTCTCCTTCCAATCCTTGCTGTCTTTCAACGATTCTGCGATCTCACACAAAGAAATCTTCTTCTTCAAGTTCTCCGACTGAGTCTCCTTCATCTTCTTGAAAAACTCGTTTTTAGCCACAAAGAATTTGTCGCAAGCGGCTCTGAATCTCTCGTAGATCTTGTCGTTGTCTTTCTTTGGCGCGAAACCTATCTTTCTCCACTCCTCCTGCTTAGCGACAATGAAATCCGTCATTTTCTGCCAACAGTCGAAGCTCTCTTCGTTTTCTACCTTTGCATTCTCAACCTCTTCACAAAGCTTTGTCTTCTCCACCAAATTCTGCTCCTCTTTAGCATGAATCTGCTCGAAATACTCTCTGTGACGCTTGTTGACAGCTGCAGTCGCCTCTTTGAATCGCTCCCATAGCTCCTCACGTTTCTCACGTGCGACAGGACCGATCTCTTTCCATCTTTCATGGTAGTACTGCAACTTTCTGAATGAATCGACTACGTCTTTATTCTCAGCCAAACCTTCAGCAAGTTCACAAATTGAGATTTTTTCCTCCAAATTCTTGCGGAAATCCAAATCTCTCAACTCGTTAGCAGCACTCAAAGAGTCGTAGAATGTCTCAATCCAAAGTTTATAATTGCCATTCACCTCGTCGGCTTTTGCCTGAGGCACAGCTCCTATATTCTTCCACTCGTTCTGAATCTCACGACAAGCGTTGAAATCCTGACGTGCGTCCTTTGAATTCTGTGCTAGTTCTTTTAGTCTGTCGATCAGAGCCAACTTAGCCTTAAGGTTCTTCTCCATTTCGGCTTCCTTCTGGGCCTGCTCCTCCTTTTTTCTGCGCTGGTATACAACGTATACAGACTTGAACTCATCTGCAGGAAGCTCCACAGGCTCGGCGTTTTCTCCTCCTTCTGCCTGCTCACTTCTAATCTTATCTATATTTTGATTGTAGCTCTTATAATAGCAACTCTTAATATCTTCTATATCCCTTTTGATAGCGCTAACACTACCCTTGCATTCTGTTATCAAAGTGCGGGCTTTTTCTACCAACTCCGCCTCACTAAATGAAGAATAATCAACGATTTCATGAACCTCCGCATCTGTCATAACAGTCTCATTTTCAGCAAATAGATTATCAGATGCTGCAGTTTCTTGCGCATTTTCAGGCTGTGTAAGAGTCTCTTTTTCTTCAAGTGTACTCATTAAAATTCCTTTTACTATTTTTCAAAAACTATGCAAATATAATTAATTTATCAAACTATCAACACCAAAGTCAGAAAAATTTATGGAATTTATATTATCAATTCAAGTTTAACCTATCTATCATTATTATTTCCATTTGATACCATCAAAAAACAGAGACTCTTTGCCCATATATCATGTTTAAGTTTTATCATGAAAAGGAACAACAAACATATCAAAAAAAAAGAGAAAAATTCATTTATTCGGTAAGACGGTGCATTATAAATAATGTAAGGATAATCCTCATTTTTTATTTTTTTAATAGTTGCAACGGCGTTCTTTCTAGTGAAATCTTCATTTAGTATGACAGATTACACGCAAAATATATAATCGTCCTACTATTTAACCAAATTTTTCATATATTTGTACTTGATATTTGATACAACTTAAAACAGACAAATGACTTCTGAAGATTTGAAGAATTATTGGGCCAACTTTATGGTTGCGTTCAAGAAATACTGGGGCATCTTTTCTGTTGTGTTCAAAAAATACTGGACAATTTTTAAAGATGCTTTCAAAAGTAAATGGTATGTTAAGGTCCTTACAGCAATTGCGTCGCTGATATTGCTGATTTTCCTATTTATTAAAGCTGTCGACGTGAATTTCCTATGGATGTTTGGTGAATCTCCATCTACGGAGGTGCTTGCCAACCCTAATTCTGTGGAGGCTTCCGAAATTTATAGCGACGACGGTGTGCTTATCGGAAAGTACTTCACTGAAAACCGTTCTTCCGTAGAAATCGAAGATATTTCTGATGAATTGCTGATCACGCTTGTCCACACTGAGGATGAACGTTTCTTCGAACATCACGGTGTCGACTATTCTGGTCTGCTTGGTGCTTTCAAGGACGCTTTGCTAGGTAATGCCCGTGGTGCAAGCACAATCACCCAACAGCTTGCTAAGAATCTGTTTAAGATGCGTTCTACATATAATAATGGCATCTTATGCAAGGTACCCGGGGTAAAGACTCTGATTATCAAGGTGAAAGAGTGGAATGCCGCTAAACGTATTGAGGAAAGATTCACAAAATTGGAGATTCTTAAGATGTATCTCAACACTGTCTATTTCGGATCCAACGCTTACGGAATCAAAGCTGCCGCAAAGACTTACTTCAACACGACACCAAAAAAGCTTAACTGGGAACAGTCGGCTTGCATCATCGGTCTGCTGAAAGCCACAACTTATTATAATCCTGTCCGTAATCCGGAAAACAATGAACGTCGACGCAGAATCATCATCAACAATCTTGTCTCTCACAAGATGATCACTCAGGAGCAGTGTGATTCTATCCTGGCTGTGCCTTTCTCTCTGAACTTCAAGTCGGAATCCAATCTCGACGGAATCGCCCTATATTTCCGTGACGCGGTGAGCAATGAGCTTCAGGAATGGTGCGACGAGAATAATGTGAACCTCTATACTGACGGTCTGAAAATCTACACATCCATCGACTCTCGTATGCAACGTTATGCTGAGCAGGCAGTATCGAAGCAAATGGAGGAAAACCAGAAACGTTTCTTCAAAAACTGGGGAAAGCAAAACCCTTGGCGTGACCGAAACAAAAAAGAGATGACCACCTTCATCGACGAGACTATCCGCAAAACATCTCTTTACAAATCTTTGTCAAAAAAATACGACGGAAACAAAGATTCAATATATGCCTGCCTTAACAAGCCTCACAAAATGAAGATTTTCAGCTATAAGTCTGGAGTGAAAGACACTGTGATGAGCAGTCTCGACTCTCTCCGCCACATGGTGAAATTCCTACATTGCGGTTTCGTGGCTATCGAACCTCAGACAGGTCTGGTGAAAGCGTGGGTTGGCGACGTGGATTACAACTATTGGCAATACGATAAAGTGCTTGCCAAACGTCAGCCAGGATCAACATTCAAACTGTTCGTCTATACCCAGGCAATCAGGAAAGGAATGTCTCCTTGCGACCTACGCACAGACTCAATCACATCATGGATGACCGAGGAAGATGGAAAACCTGTGCTTTGGCAGCCGCAGAATGCCAACGGTATTTTTTCAGGAGAACAGCTGACACTTAAAACAGCTATGGCTCGCTCTATCAACAGTATAGCCGTACAGCTGAATAAAGAACTCGGCCCAGAGAATGTGGTGGATCTGGCACACAAGATGGGTGTGGCAAGTCCGGTGCGACCTATTCCGTCGGTATGCCTTGGTACGGAAGACGTGTCACTTTTGGAAATGGTGTCAGCCTACTCCACTATCCCAAATGAAGGTGTACACATGAAACCAAGAATCGTAACTCGCATCGAAGACAAGGACGGCAACGTCATCTATAAGAATGAGCCAAAGGGTGAGAAAGTGCTTGATTACGAAGAGGCATTCTTGGTTCGCGAGATGCTTCGTGAAGGATTGACCGATGAACGCGGAACCTCCCGTCGCCTTTGGAATTACAAGATCCATGGAGCCACAGATTTCGGAGGAAAAACAGGAAGCACATCCAACTATTCCGACGCATGGTATATGGGAATATCTCCAAAACTTGTGGCAGGAGCATGGGTAGGAGGCGAATACCGCTGCATACATTTCAAGGACGGAGAGCAAGGACAAGGAAGCGCATCGGCACTGCCAATCTTCGGAGCCTTCATGGAGAAAGTGATGAACGACAAGAAATTGGCACGCTACCGTGGCAGATTCGGTGAGCCAAAACAGACTATCTCCCGCACTTACGACTGCACTGAAGTGTTAGAAGAATTAGAAGAAGAAGAGGCAAAGAATGAAGGAGCGAGAGGATTCTTCCGCCGACTGTTCGGACGCGACAAACAGGAAAATGTAAGACCAGATTCCATCAAAATTGATGTCAAGAGCCGCAGAGAATTGCGTCAGGAACGACGTGAGATGAGACGCGAAGAGAGAAAACGCAGAAGAAACAGAGATTGAATCAATGTTGAATTTATAAATGCGAAATGCAAAATGGCGTCAGGAAGACGCTATCTCTGTAACCGCATGCACCGAACGCAGTTGTGCTTGCAGATGGCACATGCAGATACGCCCCGCGTCTGGAAGACGCTATCTCTGTAACCGCATGCACCGAACGCAGTTGTGCTTGCGGATGGCACATGCAAATACGCCCACGCGTCTGGAAGACGCTATCTCTGTAACCGCATGCACCGAACGCAGTTGTGCTTGCGGATGGCACATGCAGATATGCCTCGCGTCTGGAAGACGCTATCTCTGTAACCGCATGCACCGAACGCAGTGGTGCTTGCGGATTATGACACAAGCGGATAACACATGCCGATATGCCCCACGCGTCAGGAAGACGCTATCTCTGTAACCGCATGCACCGAACGCAGTTGTGCTTGCGGTTTATGACACAAGCAGATAACACATGCAGATATGCTCCCCCGCGTCTGGAAGACGCTATCTCTGTAACCGCATGCACCGAACGCAGTAATACTTTGCGGATTATGATAAAATGTTAAACCTTTAAGAATTTATGTTTAGTCACAAATCAACTACGTTAAAACGTTATGGGAAAAATGTGAATGAGTGCAAATGAGTGTTTCATACCTTTGCTATCGTTATTCTAAAACTAAAACAACAATAGCATGAAACACTTAGCAAATGTATTAAAGACTGCATTATCTGTAGCAGCATTCTTTTGCTTAGCAACAAACACAGCATTCGCAGGAAACTTATCTGGCAAGTCGGCAAATGAACTTGCCAAGATGATCCGTGTGGGTTGGAACCTAGGAAACTCACTTGACGCAACAGGTCAGGGAGCAAACGCAGAAACTAGCTGGGGCAATCCACGCACCACAAAACAGATGTTCGACAAGGTTAAGGAGGCTGGATTCAACGCTGTCCGTATACCTGTGTCGTGGAGCACTCACGTCTCTAATAATGGCCAATATCAGTTTGCTATCGACGGCCAGTGGATGGCAAGAGTGAAAGAAGTTGTCAACTATGCCTACGACAACGGTATGTTTGTGATCATCAACATCCACCACGACAACGACCAGTGGCATATGTTCCCTTCTAATCAGTATCTCAACCAATCAAAAAAGTATGTCACAGATATATGGACTCAAGTGGCTAAGGAGTTTGCCGATTATGATCAGCACTTGATTTTCGAAACAATCAACGAACCTCGTGTTGTAGGAGATCCAAACGAATGGTATTTCGATCCATCCAATCCAACGGCATCTGTCAGTGAGGCAATTGGATGTATCAACCAGATCAACCAAGCCGCAGTAGATGCGATCCGTAATGCAGGAGGCAACAATATGGACAGATTGGTAGGATGTCCAGGTTATGTTGGTTCTATCGATGGTGTGACTACAAATAATTTTAGAGCTCCTAACGATAAGGCTCAGAATAGACTTTGGATTTCTGTCCACGCTTACACACCATATGACTTTTGTATGAACCCATCTATACAAAACCACTCTTGGGATCAAAAGTTCTACTACGATATCCAGTGGCTTTACAATTCAATAAGAGACAAAGTAATGTCGAAAGGATATCCTGTTTATATTGGAGAAACTTCATCTTCTAACTACCACAATGTGGAGGATCGTAAACAATGGGAAAGATGTTTCTTTGGATTCTCTAAAGAATACGGAGTACCTTGCTTCTTATGGGACAACAACCAGGAATTCAACCAGAAAGATGGAGCAGAAAGCCACGGATATTTGAACCGTAATTCACTTCAATGGTATGAGCCATCGCTTATCCAGACTATCATGGAGACGTTGGGCTATGATCCGTCTTCTGTAAAAGATGAGATCGCAAACGAATGGAACGCTTACGCAGAAGGCAAGACAGTTCGAATCAAATCAAATGTCGAGATCAAGAATGTAGACGTGATTTCTATCAACGGAGCCAAAATCGCAAGTCTAGTTTCAGGAGGAAACGAGTGTTCTGTAGACGTGAATCATAACGGAGTTTACATCGTTGTGATCAGCACAGAAAATGGAAAATCAGTAAAGAAAATCATTATCAAATAAATACTATCCTTACTAAATGCGGAGGGGAGATGATGTGAAGCATCTCCCCTCTTTTTATTGTAATAGTAAGTGAAAAATCAATCGTCGTGATGGTGAAGATGATGAGAACCACCGCCTCCAGAGTAAGGTTTGTTCATTTCTTCCTTAAATGCTTCAATAAGTTCTTCTTTAGTAGGGAGAAGCGGTCCTTCTTCTTCCTCAACTTCATCAACGATACTTTTAAAAACTTCTAACTGTTGTTTTCTAATTTCATTTAATGAATCTAGACGTTTTGCTTTGTCTGAATATGATTCTGACACTTCATTAATCTTAGATTCTGTAACTTCTATAGCAAGAGCCAAAGCTCCAATTTTTTTGAGAATTTCACTCTTATCCACATCCACATCCACAGGAACAGGTATCGCTTCAACTTCATTAGGTAGACTCTTTCCTTTCTTGCAAGTGCAGCATTTGCAACAAGTCACATTAAGAGAATCACATCCACATGCACACTTATCTTTGTTGATTAATTTATCTGCTTCTGATAGATAAGAACATGAAGACATACCTACTCCTAATAGAGATACAAAAGCAATAAAAAACTTTCTCATTTTATAAAATTATATTGTTATTTTGAATATTCTTATTTTACCCAGTCAAATAAGAAAAAAAATCAAAAACATCAAAAAACTGTCGAATGGCATATTTTTGTAAGCAGATATCAACAATTCGCATAGAATTATCAACATTTCAGCTTACTCGCCCACCCTTGGTTCAACAGCATCTCCATTGCCGCCTCATAACCAATCTTGTAGATTTCGTCTGCTTTATCTGTTCCAAACATGCCATATTTGCATGCTTTCTCAGTATTGATTATCATATCACAGACAGCCTTCTCCGACTCTGTGCTGCTTCCATTTATCACGAGGTCGAACACACGGTTGGACACTGATGCTATTCCCGTCGTCACCTCTTGATGGCATATTGGATTGACATGAATTCCCACCAAATGTTCACAATCTTCTCGCAATACTGTAGCCGCAATGTTGCTCATTATTCCACCGTCGATATATAATTTTCCGTCGATCTTAACCGGATTAAACAACAATGGCACACTGGATGAGGCTATAAGCGGCTCGATAAGTTCACCTGAAGAAAAATATGCCGTGTGCCCCTCTATCAAATCTGTGGCAGAAACAACAATAGGTATATTCAAATCCTCAAACGTGCGTGAACGCATCATATTCTTCAATTTCTCCTTAAAAGGACGGACAGCGGTCAATCCACCACCCTTACCCTTAAAAATATTGAAATTGAAGTCGACCATATCAAAAAACTTCGCTTTCTTGAAAAAAGCAAGGATTTGCTCCACAGAATTTCCATCCGCATACAATGCGGCGATGAGAGATCCTGCGCTCACTCCCGACATCACGTTTATCTCGATGTCATTCTCCTCGAATGCCTTTATTGCACCCAAGTGAGCGAGACCCTTTACTGAGCCTCCGCTTAATGCCAAACCAACTTTATACTTCCTCATACCCTATCTCTAAACTCTAACCTAAAATAAATTCTCCGCTGTAAAAGTGGTTATTTTCTAACAAAAAAATGTCGTTCTCCTTGAAGCTTCTGCATCGTCTCAACATCCTGATCTTTTATGCAAGAATCCGTTTTTCCGAAATTCATGCAGTTTCTATCTGTCGACGTGTATTTACTCCACACCACATCCATAGGATGATCACCATCGTTGGCATAGTTAGGATTTCCACTCCAAATGAAATTACCCCAGTATTTACGCATTCGTTTGCCCACTGCTGCAGCTGTAGTTTGATCTCCCAAATACAACGGCATTCTGAACCACGGCTTCATATTTCCGAATAGAAGAGGCAACTCCGCAACATGGCATGCCCCCCAACCGAACAAACGAAAGATTACAGGAGCATAGTTGAACTGATATACATAGACGGGATGGTTGACCGAAATTGCATCCGCAACATTGTATTTCTGGACCTTATACATGATATCTCCGGCAATGTCGCAGAAATCACGTGTCTTAGGATTCTGTGAGTATGCGTCAATAACCTTCTGACGATATTCTTCCGAAAAACTTGGGAATATTCTCTTCAGCACCTCGTCTCGTTTGAAGCCTTTCATAACGCGACCAAACACTCTTGCCTCATTGGCATTGGAACCAATCAAAATTGGCTTCCCTAAATCAGCGAATGATGATGTCGACGGAAATTCTTTTAAATATTCGCCATCCACAACTGGGTTGACGCTGCAAATTCCGAATTTTTTCTCTCTTACGTAAGCGTCAATGGATTTGATCACTTTTGTAAGCTGTTTATAGTCGTATTTATTGATCTCATCAATATTGGTGACCCCTGCTAATTCCAAATATTTCTTAGCAATTTCAGTGGCCTCCTCCGGAGTGTAGAAGGACTCCAAACATGCACTTTGGGAAATAACTTTGTGGAATAGATCCTTGGCCGACGGCACACACATCATTGCAACGGCAAGAGCAGCTCCAGCCGACTCGCCCCACAATGTCACATTATTTACATCTCCACCATAGCTGTCGATATTGCGTCTCACCCAACGCAATGCCATCTCACAATCCTTAAGCCCAAGATTTGATTCAAACTTGTCTGATATACCAGTCAGATACAAGAATCCATGCAGTCCGAGACGGTAATTTATTGTGACTACAATACAACTGTTCTCTACCGCAAACGTCTCTGCATCATACAAACCTCGTTTTCCATGCTTCACCACAGTACCCCTGCATCCCCCATGCACATACGAACCGCCAAACAACCATACCACAACTGGAAGTTTGATACCAAGCGATACGCATTTAGGAACATATACATTCAGATACAGACAATCTTCACTGCACCCAAAATACATAGGATGCTGGATAGGATCGTTGGCAAACTTAGTTGCGTCAAGTTCACCAAACCATTCTAGCTTCTCAATCGGAGCCTTAAATTGTAGATTTCCTACAGGAGCTTCAGCATAAGGCACGCCAAGATATTTCATGCAAGAATCTTTTAAGCGGCCTTTCACTTTGCCTTGTGGTGTTATAAGTACAAAATTATCCATAATCACTGTAATATTTTAGGTTTATCTGCGACGGAATTCCGCACAGACAATCGCTGTAGCTACCGACACATTCAACGATTCTGATGTCGGCACTCCAACAGGATAGTTAGGAATATATAGACGGTGGTCTGATATCTTGTCTATTTCCGGTGTCACTCCATTACCTTCGTTACCCATGACAATGACTCCGTTTGATGTCAATTCCATCTCATACATGTTTTTTCCATCCAAAAAAGTGCCATAAATAGGCATCTTATATTTATCTTTCAATGTCTGCAAAGTAGACGGCAAGTCGACATAACTTACTGATACCCTTGCTATTGCACCCATTGTAGCCTGGATGGTTTTAGGATTATATACGTCAGCGGTCTGCTGTGAGCAAAGCACAGTGTTGATGCCAAACCAATCTGCGATTCTCAAGATAGTGCCGACATTTCCTGGATCCTGCACTCCGTCGAGAGCCAATACCAATGATTTTGAAATCGACGTGAAATCAAGTTTACGCTGAGGCATTTTCAACAGTGCCAACGCTTTTGGCGGTGACTGCAACTGCGTCATCTTTTCTATTTCAGCATGAGTCGCCATCTCGACATGAGTTTTTGTCAAAGTCTTGATTTCATCGTATGCCTCCTCCGTGGCACAAACAAACTCAGCCTCAAAATACGGAAGGATATCACGCAGAATCTTCACACCCTCTGCCAAAAACAGCTGATGCTCATCCCGCGTCTTCTTCTTTCCAAAAGAATAGACAAATTTTATCTGATTCTTTGAAATCACTTCCGAAACGTTTTTAATCTTATACCTTAGAAATAATGTGTAAAAGAGTTGTTAATCAGCATTCTACTCTACATTAATCAGACGGATATCATACAACATAGGAAGATATTGCAAATCTTTTGATGTATATCCACCCTCTAATGAAGAGCTATATTTATTACCGATCTTAAAAGACACTACAGCTTCACACTTTCCTCCCTTATTCAAATACATCACAGACTCCTGGAATCCTGCACCATAAATATCCGAACTACTTCCAGTCAAAAATAATCTGACAGGATTAGGGGAATTCTTCTCTGTAGTGCTGTAGATCATCTGACCTTTCAAATCTTTGGCTGAATAACGGAAATATGCAGTAGCTGAAACTTTAGGTTTTGCAGCCGTTGTATCACCCAACGACACCTGGTGATAGTAGAGGCCAGAAGACGTGCGGTAGAAAATCTTTCTATTGTTGGAATCCAACCATTCTCCAGAAACAGTCTCTGGTTTTTCATGCACAATGACTGCATTTATATCCTTGAAATACTTGTCGATAGCCTCATTCTCTGCATCTACGTAATCAGCAAAAGTATCCGTTTTACAAGACCAAAACGACAATGATGCCATCAAAAGTATAATCACGTTTTTCAACTTCATATCTTATATATTATTTCTTTTGTATATCAACAACCATTAAAGTAATGCGGCAATAGATTGGTGTACGAGAAGCTATACACTGCCCTTTTCCCACTATGCCATAAGCCAAATACGACGGAATGATAAACTCTCCCGTCTCTCCCTGATGAAGCATCAATACAGCCTCGTCCATACCTCTCGGAATGTCTCCCGTGCCGATAGTTACGATCTCCGTACGGTCTGTATAATTGCTGCAAAACTCCGCCGCATCAAATGCTCTCAACGAATATGTAATTTTCACACCCTGCTGATTCTTTGCCTTTGCTCCACTTGGATTAGAAGCTAGAATCTTGTATCTGATTCCTATATTTGTTGTATCCAGATCAAGTTTCATAGAGTCGACATACTGGCGTATATACTCATTCTCAATATCCACCAGTCCTCGGTTTGCCTCCATTATATTGGCTTCTGTATAGTCGACAGGTTTCTTATTCATCGGCACTTGAGCTGGCTTCTCAGCACACGCGACACACAGACAGGCAAGTATAAAAAATACAATCTTCTTGATCATTTGTATTCCTCTTTACTTAACTCCTGATCAATCATCGCCTTATAGTTAGGCAAAGCGGCATTAAATTTCTTGATAGCCTCGTCTAGAGACATATCAGATGTAGATGCACCAGCAGCATTCACATGTCCGCCTCCATCAAACAATTCTGCCGCAATGTCGTTTACCCTCACATCGCCACGTGAACGAAGAGAGATCTTGACTTTGCCATCCTCCTCCTTGAAGAATGCAGACAAAACGACTCCCTTGATAGACAACGGAATATTCACGAATCCCTCAGAATCACCCTTCTGATAGTTGAAACGTGTAAGCTCTTCTTGCGTAAGAGACATGACACTGACACCCATCTTCTCGTCGACAATCATCTTCTCACTCAAAGCATAACCCTCTAGCTTCAAACGACTTACCGAGAAATTACTGTTGATTCTGCGGTAGATATAATCCTTGTCTATTTCCTTCTTAAGCAACTCCGAAATAATTGTATATATTTCAGGAGAATTTGAATTATATGTGAAAGCTCCGGTGTCTGTCATCATACCTGTGTAGACACACGTTGCAATTTTCTTCTCTATCTCAGGAGCATATCCCATTCTACAGATAAGACGGAATATCATCTCCGACGTAGACGAGATATTAGGATAAGATATGATTACATCAGCGAAATTTCCAGGATTAGTGTGATGGTCGATCATCACTTTCTGAGCCTTCGCATCAGCAACGTCTATACCCATGGCATCAATTCTCGACAAAGTATTGAAATCCAATGCCAAAATCAAATCAGCCTTGACTATCAATTCCTTACAGATCTTTGTCTGATCTTTGTAAACAAGAATCTCATCTGCTGCAGGAAGCCATTTCAAAAAACCTGGCATTTCATTTGGAACAATCACTACTGCTCCTTTACCAAGTTGACGCAAGAAATGGCATATTGCCAATGATGAACCAATTGCGTCGCCATCTGGAGATACATGTGTTGTGATAACCACGTTCTCTGCGTCCAAAATCCTTTCTTTCGCTGCTTGAATAAGCGCCTCGTCAATAATTTTAGTAATCATATTACCCCCTTTTTACGAGTGCAAAATTAATAAAATATTCGCAATGTTTGACAACATCAATATTAATATATTTAACACAATCAGTCTTCAGACTTCGTTTACCGCCTTACTCCATATCTCCACATCCATGATCCTGACCGTAACATCAGCGACAACATGATTGGATAGAATGCTGGATGAAAACTCTGCAAACATGTATGCTTTGTGAAATAGTCGTTGTCCACCCAAATCCATATATCTGATACCATCGCCATAAGCAATGCTATTGACACTGAAACAAATGCAAAAATATGAAAATATTTTAATGCAGGTCTGAATCTCTTCACTAAACAAAGCACTGGACATAGCAGATACAATGGACTGAAAAACAAAATATTATAATTTGGGAACACACAGGCATGTTCTGATATGAACGATAAGAAGAAGACTAAAATTCCCAAGATTCCATACAAAGAATAGAACGCTGAGTCAAACCATATATAATCGTCTTTCTTGCGTCTGTAATAAAATATAGTATGAGCTACAACCAATAGGAACATCACCCAAAACACAATGTTCGGAGTAAACAATGTCCATTGACATTTGCTTGTAATCTCTGATCTTTGCAAAAATTTGTCACTTGTCACTAATGGTCTGCGGTTGCCCAACGAATCCACTATCTCAGCTCGTGTAAACACATCGTGCATGTGCACAGGCTCAAACATACGCAGCGAGTCCGACATGTTGCGGTCGGTCGGTTCTCCAAGACATATATATATGCCGAAATTGAACCATGGCGAATTGCTCAGCCTTTCCCCTATATTCTGACGGTAAGACTGCGCTGTCAACGTATCGTCTGTGAAATGATAATCTATGGTTCCGTTGACACATTTCTCTAACATCAGACGTGGACGTGTGGCACAATTGTCGAAAAAGAAACTATACCTGTATACACAATTTTCCGGCCTTTCGTTCTCCTGCAAAGCTTTATCCAAACGGTCAACCTCTTCGTCTGTCAAATTCAACACTGCTTCTCTGACTGAAACTTTCTTATAATGAACAGCCTCACGAAAAGAATTGATAAATCTTTGAGAACCAACCATGTAATCGGTCCTACCCAATACAAAATTATATACGAATTTTGTATAGTCGCCAAAACTGAACAGTCCGTAGTTGTATATCCAATCACAATCTAGCGAATCATTTTTTATTCTTAAAGCAGAATGTCCCCACGCTGTATAAACAGCCTTCTCTGTCTGGTAGTGAGTCACCAAACTGAAAACAGATTTTTCTGCATGAGTTGTCAACGACATCACCGTCAACAACATGGTAATCAAATATTTGATATATTTATTTGGCATATAGTCTAGCATATAATACTTTACCGGCATAAAGCCAGTACGTCATCATTTTCCTACAAATTTATTTATCTCTGTATATAGACGCTGCAACGGAAGCCCCATTATATTATAGAAACTGCCCTCTATAGACACCACTCCAATATAACCGATCCACTCCTGCACACCGTATGCTCCAGCCTTGTCAAATGGTTTGTAGTGATCCACATAATACTCTATCTCCTCGTCTTTCAAACGAGCAAATGTCACATACGAGACTGCATAAAACGGATGAGACTTCTCTTTGGTTCGCAAACAGCAACCAGTGAACACAGCGTGAGTGTTGCCGGAAAAATCCTTCAGCATCTGAATTGCCTCTGCCCTATCCTTTGGCTTGCCATACACCTTACCGTCAAACCATACTATAGTGTCGGCGGCAATAACTATCGTATTGTCGTCCATCTTCGGCAACATGCTGTCTGCTTTTTTAGAAGCTATATACATCGGTATCTCGCCCCCCAACAATGTATCAGGATAACTCTCGTCGTCAGTCAACGGCGATGCACATTCAAAATTCAACTCCAACCCCTTCAACAGCTCTCTGCGTCGTGGCGACGTAGACGCTAAAATCACTTTGTAATTTTCTAACATTGTATTTTGTATCACTTTATTATGCAAAGAAAACTGAAAAAATTGAATTTATAATTACACATTTAAAAAATTGAATATAAATTTGCATAAAAAGAACTAAAAAATGGCGAATAACAACGAAAACAAGAAAAATAAGCAGAGTCTCAACGATATGCTGATGAACATTCTGTTCAACATCGTGATTCCGGTAATGATCCTGAAAAAGGTGCCTGAACACTGGGATAATGAAAATGCAGCGGTCGTGGCTCTTTGCGTCGCCTTATCTTTTCCTATAGGATTTTTCATTTTTGACTATATAAAGACTAAGAAAAGCAATTTCATCTCTATCCTTGGATTCATATCTGTCCTGTTGACGGGAGTGATTGGTATTTTTCAGATTCCAAACGAGTATCTCGCCATCAAAGAGGCTTCAGTGCCGTTTATCATAATGATTGTTTGCCTGGTGTCTTTAATCACCCCATTCCCAGTGGTAGAGAAACTTGTTTACAACGACGCTGTATTCAATAAAGATCTAATCAACAACAAATTAGAAGAGAACAACAACTCTGATCAGATGCACAAAGTGATGAGAAATTCAACTCTGATTGTCGCCGCATCGTTCCTTCTATCCACAATTCTAAACTATACACTTGCAAAAAAAATCGTGGTGAGCGACCCTATTACCCAAGCCGCACAGCGAACTCAGGAAATCGGCGACCTCACTTTCTGGAGCTACATATTTATCGCTCTTCCTTGTACAATCGTCATGGGAATAGCCATATATTATATAGTGACAAAAATCTCAAAATTGACCGGACTAAAAACAGAGGAGATGCTCAACGGCGATTTTGAAACCGAAGAAAAAACAACAAATGACAAATAATTGGTAGAGACGTCGTAATACGACGTCTCTCATTAATTTTATACAAAGGACAACAATGGCTAATACACTTACTGCAAAAGAAATAGCAAGCATCACCAATGGAAAACTAATCGGTGATGGAAACAATATAATCAGCAGATTATCAACTGATTCTCGTACACTTTCTTGGGAAAACGAAACCCTTTTCGTGGCTATAAAGACTCCCAAACGTGACGGACATTCATTCATTCCACAGCTCATCAACCGAGGAGTAAAAAGTTTCTTGATCACGGATGCATCCATTGTCAACAGCGACGAGGCTTACGTATCATCTGTTGATTTCATCCTTGTCGACGACGCAATCTCCGCTCTCGACAAATTAGCCAAATTCAAACGCAACCAGACCAAAGCTACTGTGGTTGGAATCACAGGCAGCAACGGAAAAACAATAGTCAAGGAATGGCTTGCCCAACTGCTTTCCACAGAGAAAAAAGTGGTGAGATCACCACGTAGTTTCAATTCTAAAATCGGAGTGCCTCTATCTGTGTGGGGATGTGAAAAAGATTGCGACTACGCTATCTTCGAGGCTGGAATTTCAGAACCAGGAGAAATGCAAGCTTTACATGAGATTATCCGTCCTAATATCGGAATTTTCACACATTTAGGCGAAGCTCACAGTGAGAATTTCAGCAGTGAAAGAAGCAAATGTTTGGAGAAAATCAAGCTGTTTGAAGGATGTGACAAGATAATCTACAATGCCGACAACCGTCTGGTAGACATCTGTATGTCGGGAGCTTTCGACGCAGATAAACTAATTCGTTTTGGAGAGTCGGACAACGCTGATGTCAAAGTTGAAAAGATAGAATCATGCGGAGCCAACACAACAATCTCTTATTGCTATAAGAATAAAAAAGAGTCGATCATAGTACCGTTTACAGATAAAGGAGAAATTGAGAATGCCCTATCCTGCCTCACTTTCCTTCTTTTGATTGGTGAAAATGCAAACGCAATCAAGACAAAGATGTCCAAATTGGAGAATATTGCGATGCGTCTGGCTATCAAACAGGCTGAAAACGAATGTATTATCGTCGACGACAGCTACCAGCTCGACCTTGGTTCACTTACACCAGCAATCGATTATGTAGTGAATGTGGCAGCCGGACGAAAACTGAAATCTGCAATCATCCTGTCCGATTTCCCAGGCGTGGCAGAAAACGAAAACGGATTATATAAAGAGTTGGCCCTCTTGGTCAGCCAAAAACATATCGACCGCTTCATCGGTGTAGGTGCCACACTCTGCAAATACAAATCGTTATTCGACAACAACATACAGACAGAGTTTTACACATCAAAAGATGAATTCCTCTCGTCGATCACCAATAAGATACATTTTAAGAAAGAGGCAATCCTGATCAAGGGTGCAAGAAGCTTCCACTTTGAGGATATAGAGGAGCAACTTAGCGAGCGTATCCATGAGACACGTCTGGAAGTAAACCTTTCCGCACTCGCACGCAATTTCCACTATTTCCGCAGCCATTTGAAGAAAGATACAAAGATGGTAAGTATGGTGAAAGCCAATGCCTACGGAACTGGAGACATCGAGGTGTCAAGATGTTTGGTGGCGGAAGGAGTTGATTATCTTGCAGTTGCAGTAGCCGACGAAGGTGTGATGCTTCGTAAAGCAGGCATCGACACCCCTATCATCGTGATGAATCCAGAGAGAAACAGTTTCGCCAAGATGTTTGAATATAATCTTGAGCCAGAAATCTACAACTTCTCAATCGCCAAACAGATGATCGCAGATGCGGAGAAACGTGGAGAACGAGATTTCCCATTCCATCTTAAACTGGACACTGGCATGCACCGTCTTGGATTTGAAAAAAAGGATCTGCCAGAGTTAATCGCTCTGCTCAAATCACAGAACAGCATCCGTCCAAAATCAGTTTTCTCACATTTGGTAGGTTCTGACAGTGTTCAATTCGACGATTTCACACTGCATCAGATAGCATTGTTTGAGGAGATGACAACTGTTTTGAAGGCAGAATTCCCAAATATACTCCGCCACATACTTAACTCAGCCGGCATCGAGAGATTCAGCCAATATCAGTTTGATATGGTGCGACTTGGAATCGGACACTACGGTTTCTCAGGCATCGAAGGAAAGACACTTGAGGAAGTCTGCACATTGAAAACCAAGATTCTGAACATCCGTGATGTAAAGAAAGGCGAAACAATCGGTTACGGACGTCAGGGAGTGACAGAGAGAGACTCGAAGATTGGAGTGATCGGTTTAGGTTATGCAGACGGATTAGACAGAGGACTCGGATGCGGAGTCGGAGAAGTGGTGGTGAGAGGCAAGAAAGCCAAGATCATCGGCAGAGTCTGCATGGATGTATGCATGATCGACCTTACAGGTATAGACGCAATAGAAGGTGATGATGTGATAGTATTCGGCCCTGAAAATCCAATAGAAGGCGTTGCAGCCAAACTAAACACAATATCATATGAAGTGTTGACAGGAGTCAACAACAGAGTGCAGAGGATATATGTGAGGGAATAAATGCAATTATATTGATTACTTGTAGAGACGGGGCATGTCCCCATCTCTATTGTTTTTGCGTCTGGAAGACACTATTTGAGTAACCGGAGGGTGCCGAGCTCGCTACATAGTAGCGAGCGGCACCCACGGCTGTTCTGCACGACTGGCCATGTCTTTCTCGCTCCCGAGAGTGCCACTACACTTCGCTTCGTTCGGCACTCTCGGTTACTGATATATCGTCTTCCAGACGATCTTGACTAAAACTCCATTCTGCTAAAGATTTAACATCTTCAATGTCAAGATCTAAAAGAGATGATATTTCTTCATCACTCTCTCCTATTGATCTTAACCTAAGCACATGCTTCTTAATTTCGTTTGTAAAACCTTCTGTGAAACCTTTTACATACCCTATCGCCCATCTCTCTGCATAGATATCACCATTTTCCTCACAAACATCCTCAACATAGTCGAAATCCTTGTCATCCATAGATTTACGGAAAGACTCTAAACAAAGATTGATCATTTTACGATTCTTCAAAGGAATCGAATAATCTTTTGAACGTTCTGTCAGAACCTCCAAAACCATTTTTTTGAATTTTTCTAATTCCATACTGTTATAAATTTTAATTAATAGCATTCATACAAGATAGTTGTCCAACTATCTTATTATCCAATTCTCTATTTCTATGTTTCTTAGATTTATAAAATCAGAGACATTTTCTGTTACTAGGACATACTTATTTACGATGGCAGTTGCCCCAATCAACAAATCAAAATTGTCATCAGCAGGAGTTCCCATCAATTGTAATCTAGTCTTTTCTTCTGCAAAAACATCTAAAGCAGAATCAATCGAAACCACATCTATAGCATTAATGAAAGCATCTAAATCTTGAGGAGGAAAATTTCTTCCTTTTCTTCTCATAAGTTCAGCACCATACTTTAGTTCTGCTACTGTAATTGAGGAAATGCAACAATTATCTAATCCTACACTTTCGATTCTTTCATCTATTTCATATTTGCCTCTAAGGAAAAAAACACAGACATTCGTATCTAAAGAAATTTTCTATTCATACGCTTCTTCAAAATCATTCTTAAACGTCCTTGATGATTTCAAAGCCTTTATGATTTCTTCGTCAGATATGGAATCGTCTTTCCAAATTCCACAAAACTCACTCGCACTGTGCTTCCTACTTGAGCCTTTCTTCAATTTCGTAAGCATCTCCGTTAAGACACTAATGACAGATTCAGACTTGCTTGATAAAGCTTCTGTATTGATTTCTGCCAACAATGATTTTCTGATTTCTAATTCTAATGTTGTCATAATCCTATTTTTTTGATTTTTCACAAAGATAATACTTTTTACAAAATCTCAATCTACAAATTTGATTTTTTCATCAAATTGACAACGGAGTCAACAACCGAGTGCAGAGGATATATGTGAGGGAATAAAAATCAAATATATTGATTCACACGTAGAGACGGGGATTGTCCCCGTCTTTTTTGATCCCGAGAGTGCCACTTCACTTCGTTTCGTTCGGCTCTCCCGGTTGCAGATATATCGTCCACTGCTTTGTCTCTCTCCCCGAGAGTGCCACTTCACTTCGTTTCGTTCGGCTCTCCCGGTTACGGATATATCGTCTTCCAGACGAATATATTTCCACAATAATAAAAAAAACGCAGCAATGCTGCGTCTCTACATGATATGCCATTATATGATATGTCATTTGTCGGATTTTACCCTAAATAATGGACTATACCGACAATTATGCATTATGAATTGTGCATTATGAATTAATACTTAATCTTATGTCTGTTTGCACGCTTTTTGCGATACTCCTCTTTCATCTTTGCGGCACCTGATCCATGAGTGCCCTTCTGATAAGTAGTCTTCTTGGCTTTTGTCTTCACTTTATCAGACTTCTGATTCTTGTTGTCGTCAGAAGCCTTCTTCTTGAAGACCATGCCATTCAATATGATATCTTCGATTGATCCGCTCATAATCTAATTTTTATAATTATAATTTTAGACGCCCGTCACGTGTGGAACATAACCCATTATAAAGACGCACGACCGTGCGTCTCTACGGAATCGGAAATTAATCCAATTTCAATACTTCCAAGAATGCTTTCTGTGGCACTTCCACGGTTCCGATCTGCTTCATACGCTTCTTACCACGTTTCTGCTTCTCCAAAAGCTTTCTTTTACGCGAAATATCACCTCCGTAACATTTTGCGGTAACGTCTTTGCGAACTGCTTTGATTGTCTCCCTGGCGATAATCTTCGCACCGATTGCGGCTTGAATTGCCACCTCAAACTGCTGGCGTGGAATCAATTCCTTCAGCTTCTCACACATTCTCTTACCAAGTCCGTAAGCATTGTCAATATGTGTCAAAGTGGAAAGGGCATCCACTGGCTCTCCGTTTAGCAACACGTCTAGCTTGATCAACTTGCTCTCTCGCATCTCACTTGGATGATAATCGAATGAAGCGTAACCCTTAGAAATACTCTTCAACTTATCATAGAAGTCGAACACGATCTCTCCAAGAGGCATATTATATATGAGTTCGACGCGATTGCCGGATACATAATCCTGACGAACCAACTCACCTCGTTTGCCCAAACAAAGGGTCATGATTGGACCGATATACTCGGCTGCTGTAATTATCGAAGCTCGGATGTATGGCTCCTCTATATGGTCGATTAGAGTGATGTCTGGCAAACCTGATGGGTTGTGCACCTCAATCATCTCACCCTTCTTTGTGTAGACGTTGTAACGCACATTCGGCACGGTTGTGATGACATCCATGTCGAACTCACGGTCGAGACGCTCCTGAATGATTTCCATATGAAGCATTCCCAAGAATCCGCAACGGAATCCAAATCCCAAAGCCAAAGATGATTCTGCCTGGAATGTCAACGACGCATCATTGAGCTGCAATTTCTCCATCGAAGCACGAAGGTTTTCAAAGTCCTCCGTCTCAATTGGATAAACACCGGCGTAAACCATCGGCTTCACCTCCTCAAATCCTTCAATCGCATTCTCGCATGGATTAGAGACGTGGGTGATCGTATCTCCTACCTTAACCTCTGTACTTGTCTTGATTCCGGAAATGATATATCCAACGTTTCCTGCCGACATCTCCTTTCTCGGCTCCATATCCAAACGGAGGATTCCAATCTCGTCGGCCAGATATTCCTTTCCCGTCGCCACAAATTTCACCTTCTCTCCTGGATGGAATGTTCCGTTTACCACTTTATAATAAGCGATTATACCACGGAATGGATTGAAAACAGAGTCGAAAATCAGACACTGCAATGGAGCATCTGGATCTCCCTTTGGCGGACGAATTCTCTCCACAATCGCACGTAGGATCTCATCAACACCCTCTCCCGTCTTACCGCTGGCACGAATGACCTCACTTCTGTCGCAACCAAGAAGATCGACAATCTGATCCTCCACCTCTTCCGGCATTGCTCCAGGAAGGTCGATTTTATTTAAGATTGGAATGATCTCCAAATCGTGCTCAAGGGCCATATAAAGATTGGAGATTGTCTGTGCCTGAATACCTTGCGACGCGTCTACAATAAGCAACGCACCCTCACACGCGGCAATAGAACGAGACACCTCGTAAGAGAAATCCACGTGTCCTGGAGTGTCAAGAAGATTCAGGACATATTTTTCTTTTGATTGAAATTCTGCCTTATCGCCAGTGTAAGCATAATCCATCTGAATAGCATGGCTCTTAATCGTAATTCCCCTTTCTCTCTCAAGTTCCATGTCATCCAACACCTGGGCCTGCAAGTCTTTTCCCGTGACTGTTTTGGTCATTTCCAAAAGTCTGTCGGCTAGAGTGCTCTTACCATGGTCAATATGTGCGATAATACAAAAATTTCTAATATTTTTCATCTTATATTTAATTTGAGTGCGAATTTACTTATTTTTGCCTAAAATACGATATATAAGACTGAATTTAGATGGATAAAAACGCAATTTCTCTATATAAAGAGGTTTGCAGCAACGTTTTTGCTGACAAAATCAACGATGCGCTGCTTTGTTTGGTCACTCTCATCGCCACTCTGAAAAATTTGGGGATTGACGACAAACAAAATTCTCTTTCTTTGAAAACTGAGCAGCTTTCCAGAAATCTGGAGTTTATTCTCAAATATGCATTCGACGCTGCGATCGACGAAAATACATTTGGAATGCTACTAAGCACCAAACAGGATATTCTTGTTATCGCAGATGACGTGATGAGCCATCATAACACGTCAAAATTTACATTCGTAAACGATGTAGATAAATACAAATCTGTTTACAAATGTAAGGATATAAGAAATCTGTTTTTTGAGATTGAGGAAATCAACGGACAACGGATGTTGAGTGAGAATACAAATGTAAACACAAATGTAAACACAAAAAGATTGTCTGAAATCAGATGTGAAATATTCCGTCATTTACTTTTGTGTGACAACTTCACAAATGATGATTTAGAATTGTATACACGCTATTTCGACAATGAGTTTATAACTGTATCCGACAAATGTGTCTTTACATCTGGATTGATGTTCGGTATGCTTAACCGATTCTGCATCAACAGATTCAAATTGATATTGAAACTCTGTCAAAACCACGACAATCGAATAAAGGTACGTGCCGCGACAGCTCTGCTCCTGTGCGGATATATCTACAACACCCGTTTACAATTATATCCAGATGTATTCGAAGAGGCCAAACGTCTTTCTGCAACAGATAATCTGTCGGAGGTGCTACAACATATCCATTGCCAATTTATCCGCTGTAAATACACTCAGCAGACACAGACAAAACTTAAAGAAGACTTCCTTGACAAAGTGGATATGAACAACCTCTTTGGAAAAGATGACACGGGCATTAACACCGATATTTTCAATAAAGATTCCATTAGTGAGGATACCATTAAAGAGTACGCTCAAATGCAGTTTATGGGAGAAGACCTACTAAGCCATACAACGCTGTTTTTCACGAATTCGTTCTTCTCTGAGATATCTAACTGGTTTATGCTTCTAAACGAGGAATCTGAGCTGTTTAACGAGCTAAAAACGACATCTTCAAGCAACCAGAAGATGCTGATTCCACTTGTGGACAACGAATATATCAGCGATGCAGACAAATATGGTTTGATTTTCACTTTGAAAAATATGCCTTTGGCTGATACATTTGTAAACAAGATGATGGAAGCTAAAGGTATTGACACAGATTCTTTAGTGATGACTCATGACCAATTGGCACTCAATACAAATGTAATCAGATACATTATCGGATTGAGCAGATTCTATGCGTCATTCTCACATGCAAGTTCTTTTGTTAATCCGTTCAATTCTAGTTTACATTTGTATAACATTGCTTTTTTGCCAAATACAAATAAGTTTATAGAACCCATTGGCGACCTGTTTTTTGAAAAAGGAGCATACAATGAAACTATAGAGGCATACAAAAGGCTCGGTGATTTACAAACGGAAAAATCAATACAAAAAATAGGTTTATGCTACCAGCAGCTTGAAGACTACTCCTCTGCCCTTGCCCACTACAATCAGGCTCTGCTATACAATAGTGATGACGTGTGGACTCTGTCGAGAAAAGCATTCTGCGAATACAAACTGGGAAATTTGGCAGAAGCAAAGTCTACAATGATACAAATCATTGAGTTAGATCCCGACAACATCACAATACGCAAGAAACTTGCCAATCTGTCGCTATCAGAAAAAGACTACGACACAGCGTTAAAACAATTGTATTATCTGGAATTCAACCTAAAAAAAGAAGATGATGATTCAGTCATACGTCTGATAGCGAACTGTTTGATGCAATCCGGTGCTTTACAAAAGGCAATCTCCTATTTTTCAAGGATTTCCCACAAACATACAGCCGATTTGATAGATATCGGCCACATCTCCTACCTTGAGGGCAATATGGACAATATGAAATTGTGCTATAAAAAGGCGTATGAGGCATTGAAAGACAAAAATGAATATCACTCCCGTCTACAGGAAGAACTCGCTAAAATCACGCTTTCTGAGCAACAGAAGAAGAATTTCAGCGTCATATTGAATGCAGCGTCTTTTATTGTAAGGAATTCCTAATATGAGAATTTATGATATATTATTTACTAGTAATCGCCGCCGCTATTGGTTTTATAACCTTAATATTTTTATTTTTCCACATTGTTTTCTCTCTATTTGAAAACGAAAAAACTAAAAATAAAAGAACAAAAGAAGAGGAAGACCAAATATTTGTAACCAACGCATTGATTATCATGGCAAAGGTGATGGCTGCAGACCGGACCAATATGGTGTGCGAATTAGACATCATCAAGCAATTCATCAAGAGATACGATGAAGCTCATTTCAAAGAACGGGTGAAATTTGTGAAAGAATACGCCTTAAAATTCAAGAATTATAACGAGACGGCTCTTTCAGATTGTGATAATTTGATAGAAACAATAAATAAGGTATCGAATTTCACCAGAAAAAAATGGTTTCTTGAATATCTGTTTGAAATTGCCTTTTCCGACGGTTCGTGTAGTGCTGAAGAAAAGTTATTTCTAAAAAGGATTACAGAGAAATTGAATGGCATGAATTCAAGTACCTACAATATTTATGAAAAGAAATACCAAAAGAAAAACCAAACCTTTACAGGTACACGAGACACCGAAGAATACAGCCAATACGAGTATGAATCCACAGACAACGATTCAACATCAAGCAACAGATACAGTTCATATTCCCAAAACGGATCTTCATATAACACAGGAAGTTATTATCAATCTACAGGTTCAAATTCAAGTTATAGTTCAAATACATCCAAACCGCTTACAGAGCTACAGAAAGCATACGCAGCTTTGGATTTGACAGAAGAAGCCACAGACAGAGAGATCAAAGCCCGACGTCGCAATCTTATGCGTCTTAACCATCCCGATCTAGTGGCAAACAAAGGTGAGGCAGCAGTCAATATGGCTAATCTAAGATGCCAGGAAATCAATAAAGCATTTGAATTGATTAAGGCGACGAGGGGGATGAAATAAGAATTAAGAATTAAAAATGATAAATTAGAAATACAAAAAATCCGACATCAACAAGATGCCGGATTTTAATATTATCAAATTAGTGTCACATCACTTGTCTCCTCTATACAGAGTAAAATGTCCCATATAAATTTTATCCAATTCATCGATAGAGATTTCATACCAATAGTCGGTAGATGGCAGAGGATGACCCAAATATGTTCCATCCCATCCATCAAAACTCTCACTAGTAGCACTCATCAGTTTTTTTCCCATTCGATCATATAATGTAATTCTTGCTGACGGATATTTCTCGATATTTTTGATTTCCCACTTGTCGTTTATTCCGTCTCCATTTGGGGTGAAAGATGGAGAAACCTCCAATTCATATTTGTTTGTTTTAAATACAGTATCAGCAATACAATCTTCCTCATCCTTCACTGTAATACTGTATTCCTTACCGTAAATTATATCTGTCAGTGTATTAGAAGATTGGAACCCATCTCCAAAATCATAACTGTAGTTGCCAGCTCCACCTTTAGCCTCCGCAACAATTTCTCTGTTGCCACTATCGTCTATCTTCTCAAACATTAATTCACCATATTTAGAGATAGAGAAAAACACACTGTCGGTTTTGCAAGTGTCAGTCATCGCATATATTGTCAAAGAATCTTCTTCAGCAGGAAGAAATAAGGTATGAGTCTTACCTTCACATTCACTTGGAATTGGCGATTCGTTTCCCTTTACATAAAATGCGTCGATAGGCTCATCATTATTCTGATATAATACAACTTCAACATCTTCACTGCGGTCAAAACATATTTTTGTTTCTGATTTTTTCGCTGTAAAATCACCCTCTACAAATGTAAATTCAGTCTTAGGGCATATCTTTTTGATTGATAAAACCACACTGTCTGTCATACAAGTATCACTCATCGCATATATTGTCACCGAATCCTCTTCAACAGGAATATACAACATATGTTTCTTTCCTAAAGATTCACTTTTAATCGGAGTATCACATCCCCTCATATAAAATGCGTCAAAAGGCTCACTATTATTCTGATATAGTACTATTTTCAAATCTTCAGTACGGTTGAAATAGATTGTTGTATCCAATTTTTTAGCTGTAAAATCACCGTCTACAAAAGAAAACTCCGTACTTGGGCATACCTTATCAATAGTGAAAATTACGCTGTCAGTCTTGCAAGTATCATTCATCGCATAGATTGTAAACGTTCCTTTTTCCGCAGGAAGATACAATGTATGTTTCTTTCCTGATGATTCACTAAGAACAGTTTTTTCGCTTCCTCTTATATAAAAGGCGTCAAAAGGCTCACTATTATTCTGATATAGTACTATTTTCAAATCTTCAGTACGGTTGAAATAGATTGTTGTATCCAATTTTTTAGCTGTAAAATCACCGTCTACAAAAGAAAACTCCATACTTGGGCATACCTTATCAATAGTGAAAATTACGCTGTCAGTCTTGCAGGTATCATTCATCGCATAGATTGTAAACGTTCCTTTTTCCGCAGGAAGATACAATGTATGTTTCTTTCCTGATGATTCACTAAGAACAGGTTTTTCGCTTCCTCTTATATAAAAGGCGTCAATAGTTTCACTATCATTCTGATACAATATTATTTTTATATCATCCGTATGATTATGATAAACTGTAGTATCGTAATCTTTTGCTTTTATATCATCCTCTACAAATGTAAATTTCGTTTTAGGACATTTATACTCTTCACAATAAAAACCAAGATTATATGGTTCAGTACGAATTGCACACGGGTCATCCGGGAATCCATTCTCTAATTTTTGCTGAATAACCTCTTCTGACTCAGCAAGAATAACCTTGTACATTGGATGATATTCACCTTCCTCCCAAGAATAAGTAAAAAATGTATCTTTCTCTGCAGGAAGCGACACCCATGGCGAATCTGGAGAATTCTTTCTTTGCCAAAGAAATGCCGCGTTTGGATGTCTGTAGCGCCACTCTTCAAATCCATTCCATTGACCGACTCGCTTTCCTTCATCCATACGACAATAAAATCCATTAGAAAGAATTTTATTTGGTTTTCTATCAACATTACTACCATGAGAAGGTACTCTTACTCCACAAATAGAGAAAGCACATTCATCCATCGTAAATGTCACGTAATCACTCATTTTTTCTCCTTCTGCATTTGTAGACTCATAATCTAACTCTACGACAGCTATAAATCCCTCATTATGATAGTCAGAAGGTGGGGTAAACGGCAAATTTGGTTTGTATAATTCAAAGCCTTTGAATGTATAAAAAAATGTCTGAGAGGCTAAAGTGTCTCCATTTTTGGGATCCAGAATTGTTATTTTGGGAAAAATACGTGTTCCACTTGGAGATCCGACACTAGATATAAATGTATAGAACACATAATCTTTGCATGGACAAAGAGGTTGTCCTCCAGAAAACAATCTATACAATCTAGGAATCTTTTTATACTCATCCTTACTCATCATTATAAATACAAAAGCATCTCCACTAAATGGAGAAAGAAGTTTAGATGTTGCCGATGAGTCAATAATATTACCATCTTCATCCTTAATTGAAGAAAATTGATATTTTCTTGGACATTCCTCACATTCCTTAGTATAAATTGCAGAATCTGGATTCGAACAAATCAAATACTGTCCCCACGTCATTTCTTCTGTTCCACCTGGAATATATTTGTTTACCTTTACAGCAGTGTCATATCTACAACTACGATCACTACAAAGGCCAAATGTTTCATATCTGGTACACAAATAATCAGGATCATAATCGCACGTCGGTTCAGGCAGCATACTATGCAATGTTTTGCTAATTGTATATTTTACTTTATTATTAACAGGTACACCGTTTTCACCTATGTATTCCGCATTTTTCTTTGCACTTGCTTCTGTTGAATCAGACACAACAACAGCACGAAAAATCAAGTTTGTCGTACCATCCTCCATCACATGAAGCTCGTCTTTATTCACTCCGCTCTGACCATATATATTCGTCCAAGAAATTCCACCATTCTCACTTTGTTGCCATAGAACATAAGCAACATTATCTGCCAATCTCCATTGTTTGAAACGTCGATATCTTATAGTATAAATTCCTTCGAATTCACATCCATTTCCGAAATCAGAAGCAACAGAGGTTTCATAAAATGAAAGTATCGGCAAATTAGTCGACTCCGCTTTTACTCTCGGAAACAAACAAAACAACATGAACATAATACTTAAAATTCTGTATTTTCTCGGACTAAATCTCGAATCGCACATACCCTATAATCAATATATCAAAAATTATTTAACACCATCTACAAAAATACATATTATTTTATAATAACGAACAATTGACTAATAAAAAATAAAAAAGACGTGAATAAATCACGTCTTATATTAAGATCTTTATGTATAATAATGATTATAACCGATTTAGTGAATATTCGGCAAAAGTGTCATCATCGTAAAGCACTATAATTTTCTTCACAGCCTTCTCTTTTGCTTTACTATGCGCGTCAACAATATTCTTAAATGATTCCGAATTGATAAATGAGTCTATTATTTCAGTTTCTGATTTCTGCGGAATAACAGTTGTTTCTTTTGTTTTAGACGAAGGATCTTCTATAGTTTTTGTTGATTTCAAATCATCCACATTTGTGTCTATATTATAGTCAATCTCGTCCTCTTCATTATTTTTCTCAAAATCTGTCTCATCCGATTTTACAGGATCGTTGTCGAAAATAGTGCGGTTTGTTTGAGCTGGCGACGCTGCAAAATTTGAATCAACTTGTTTATTTTCAATAGTATTGTCATTTCCTCCATTCAGCATAGGACCTGTGCCATACAACATCCATTCCCATGATATTTCAGGAAATGTCTCATGTATTTTCATCACAACATCCAAACTTGGATTGTTTCTTCCATTTAATATATGTGAAAGAGAAGCTGATTTGATTCCAGTGCGTGAAGCAAACACGCCTAGTGATAAACCGCTATATTCTTGTATTTTCTTTATTCTGTCTTTCATTACAAATAATATTAAAATGTAATAACAATTGTAACACCGCAAAGATAATTACATTTTTAAATCTATACAAATATAAATTTACTTTTTTATATGCAATTTTACATCTAGCACATCAATTAACACATGTATTAATATTACATTTGTTTATGCGTCTGTTTTACATTTTTATATAAAAAAAGACAATAATTCTACAAATGGATTATTTTACATCATGATATAAAACTTATTTACACTTTAACATTAAATAAAAGTCGTAAAAAACTAAAATTCAGCATACAAACACAAAATATTATTAAAAAAATCACATATTTTACAAAATTCATACATATGATTGAAAATTATTTAATCATATACATCAAATAATAATGTACAAAATACTGATTTTTAATAAAAAGACAAAACAATAACACTCAATAAATAAGTAAATTTTACTTTTGTTGTATGTAAATATAGCCGTTACTTTTGTTAAATTTCCTATCTCTATGCATATATATTTTTATATGCATATATTTTTGTAATCATTTGTGTCTGCAACCATATTTGATAACATTTGTAAAAAATTAACACTCTCCTACTCCACCAATTTCTTATATTTCTAAATTCTATTTGTCTTTGAAATTTCAACTTTATTATCGAAAAAGAAACTAAGCCTTCAGATTATATTCCAAAATTTCGTCGTTTCCTTTTAACATTACAAAATTCGCACCTTGATATGCCAACTTTAAGCATAGCTTGTCTTTTTTTAATAAAAAATTCAAAAATTCTCTATTTCAGAACGATTTTCATTTATTTCATCAAAAACGTGCTCAACCATTAATCACAAATAAACATATGCTTTTCAACAACTTAACCTCAATTTTATGCATTTTTAACTCGCTGAGAATCGAATAAAAATCAATTTGTGCATCATTGCCCAGCTATTTTTTAGTTTTATTAACTCTAATTATCTATAATTATGAATCTTCCTAATTAAAAAGTGTTATCTTTGAAAAAGTTTTGAAATTATAGGCAAAACAATTTTTTATGTTTAGACAACAAAGTTTTAACAATAAATTAATCTGATAGAAAATGAAAGGATTACATATAATAACATTCTTATTTATTATGCTTCACTCAATAGCATTCTCACAAGATGCTGTTGATCCTAAAGCCATGGCTTTACTCGACAAGTCGACTTCTTCATTCAACCAGTCTAACAAAAGTTCCAAAATTGATTTCTCTTGCATTGTGGAAAACACCCAAAGCGGCAAGAAGCAAAATCTGAAAGGTTATCTTCTCTTAAAAGGAGAAAAATTCAAATTGTCTGTGGCTGGCGTCGACACTTATTTCGATGGCAAAACTGAATATGTCTACATGCCTGAGTCTGCTGAAGTCACTGTGAGCGAACCAGGAAAGGAAGAGGTAAAAAAAATAAATCCGATTCTTATTATAACATCCTACAAATCAGGATATAAAATGCTTTATATCGGAGAAACTACAGACAATGGAAACGCAGTTGAGATTGCGGAATTGTATCCAGAAGACAGAAAAAGTCCGTATGCCCGTATTTCCATCTCCGTGGACAAATCGTCTATGAAGCCTCATGCCATCAAACTTCAGGGAAAAAGTGGAGTCAACACTACAATCTCCGTCGACAAATATACAGACATGGCAATTGACGACCGTCAGTTTGCATTCGATTTGACAAGAAAAGATATAGAAATAATTGACTTAAGATAAAATCACAACGATGAAAGAAACTACAAAATGCCTGATTATCGGATCTGGACCCGCTGGTTACACAGCTGCAATTTACGCGTCCAGAGCCAATCTAAAACCAATTTTAATCGAGGGTCTGCTTCCTGGCGGCCAATTGACTCAAACCACAACAGTGGAGAATTTTCCTGGCTATCCTGATGGAGTGACAGGCTTTGACATGATGGATGACATGCGTAATCAAGCATTGAGATTCGGTGCAGACATACGCTCTGGATTCGTCACAAAAGTAAGTCTTGAAGGCAAGAAAAAAAGTGTCATTGTTGACGACGAGATTGAGATAGAGGCCGACTCTGTGATTATCGCTACTGGAGCAAGCGCCAAACATCTCGGCATCGACGACGAAAGAAAATATGCAGGTATGGGTGTCTCTGCCTGCGCCACTTGTGACGGATTCTTTTTCCGCAAAAAAACAGTTTGTGTTGTAGGCGGAGGAGACACTGCTTGTGCCGACGCTTTATATCTAGCCGGACTATGTCAAAAGGTGTATTTGGTGGTTAGAAAAGACTATTTAAGGGCGAGCAAAGTGATGGCGGAGCGAGTAGCGTCGCAAGAGAATATTGAAATTCTATTCAATCATGAATTGATTGGAATCGAAGGCGACGGGAAGGTTGAGAAAGCCAATCTTGTCTGCAACAAAGACAACTCTACCAAAAGCATTTCAACAGACGGAATCTTCATCGCCATTGGTCACCATCCAAACACAGAATTGGTGAAAGATGTGATAAAAACCGACGAAGCAGGTTACATTGTAACAAACAACGGCACTTCGCACACAAATATCGAAGGAGTGTTCGCTGCAGGCGACGTTTGTGATCCTCACTACCGTCAGGCTATCACAGCAGCTGCAAGTGGCTGTAAAGCAGCATTGGATGCCGAACACTACCTGTTGGAAGCATAAAGAATTTTGCTTGGAAACACAATAGAAAGACGCGAGTAATTGCGTCTTTCTTATTTTTTAATTACAACATAAGCATGCATTTGTTTGTCAGAAAGCCAATCACAATAGCCATTCCAAAACTCATCAATGTTCCTACCAAAACATACTCTGTCTGAGTTTCCGCATTATTATCCTTAAAGCGTAAAATGGATTTGGCTGCTATTAAAAATCCTATAATATCAATGTGTCCAACCAATATCGATACAAAACATAATAGACGCTCCAAACTGCCTATTATATGACCGGCATTCTGTATTCTGAATTTTCTTTCAGACTCCTCGCTAGAATCTGTATCTGATTTTGCTAAAGATGATCCTATCTTATACTTCTCCAAAAACAATTTTATTGTGATGTTGGATGGCTTGCAACATAAATAACTGCCTACAAACAAAAGAATCAGTTTATCAACACTGTAAAACTCTAAATCACAGGTCTTCCAATCGTCTTTACAATATAATAAAAATATCGACGCCGCAATGATCAAAACTATAATATGCAACACCTGATCAACACAGAATGCATTGAATTGAGCATCTGCCAATTTGTCGTTATCTGTGATTTTTTCCTTAAATCTTTTTGCCAACATCGACTTCACTCCATCAAAAAGCAAGTGGGATGCTCCTATTAACGAAGCACATAATACTGATTCTAGCAATATTCCAGGACTGTAAAGAACTATCCATGAAAATAGACCTACAATAAAAGCATGGATATACAACTGCCATGACGAGAATCTCTTATTCTCACAAAACTTATCCGTCTGCAACATGAAATCGCAAACTAAATGTACTGCGAAAAACCTTAAAAATAATTTGATAAACAATAGCATACCGTACTGTTTTTTACCGTTTATATTAATTAATTATATTTTCAAGCAAAGATAATGCATCATTCACTACATTCCAAGAAATTGCATTAGAAATCTTATTAACAGTCGGCTGGGAAATGCCTAGCTTTATTGCTATCTCATTTTCCTGAAGCCCTAAAATTCTGTAATAAAGCACCTCACATTGTCTTGATGTGGCATTATTCAAAATAACATCTATCAAAGAACACACAACATTTACATACTCATCTTGTTCCGATTTATCCGAAGAATAGATAAATGTGTTTCTCTTTGAACTGGAAATATCTTTCAATCCTCTTCCTGATCGATAAATAGCGTCGCCATCTATTATATTGGTTATCGGATCATTAATTCTTAATTCACCAACTCCCACAGATATCCGCACACCATATTTTTTTTGAAGTGCTTTATCATCAGCAGGATTAGCATACTTGACTTCAAAGATTGGAGCATACGACTTGACATAACATTTCAATAGAAATGCAAGTCTTGATATTTTGTTTATATCACTACATACTATCTCTATCTCATCCCCTTTCACCAATCTTCCCCAAAAATCAATATTTGACACAGCAGGAACTGTTTCAAAAAATTCTTTCAAATACTTTTGAAACTTCTCTATATCTTCTACTTCAAATGAAGTAGAACGAACAATATCTGCTGATATAGCGGCTTTCCTCATATTACACTATTTTAGTTCAAAAATATAGACGTTTTTGGCTATATTCTGCAAATATAGACATTTTTGGCTATATTCACAAATTATAGACGTTTTTGGCTATATTTCATAAATATAGACGTTTTTGGCTATATTCTGCAAATATAGACGTTTTTGGCTATATTCTGCAAATATAGACGTTTTTGGCTATATTCTGCAAATATAGACGTTTTTGGCTATATTATACAAATATAGACATTTTTGGCTATATTATACAAATATAGACGTTTTTGGCTATATTTTACAAATATAGACGTTTTTGGCTATATTTTACAAATATAGACGTTTTTGGCTATATTTCACAAATATAGACGTTTTTGGCTATATTTTACAAATATAGACGTTTTTGGCTATATTCCGAAGATATAGACGTTTTTTGGCTATATTACATACATACAGATATTGACAATCATTTGATTTAGGCAGACAAAAATACCAATCTGCATAGAATAAATGTAAAAATATCCGATTGCGTAATGTCAGATTGAATAAATTAATAAATTTGCTTACAAAGGGTAGGACTAAAATATAACTAATATGGACAAAATTTATCTAACACTTATTTCATTGTCGGCACTTGCATTGAATTCATATGCTGAGAAAAGTCTGTATATTCCTCGTGAATGGCAAAACCGTACAGACACGCTGATTTATAGCGATAATGACCCGACCAATCAATATACATGGTCTAAATCTCGTTCTAAAGAAAGTGAAAACTTCATCGTATATTGGGATAATAAGTATGGCAATACATTTCCGACAAACGCACCTTCTACATATAAAGTGGATATTGACGATCTACTCTCTAAAGCTGAAGGTTTTTATGAGATGAATGTCGGCAAACTAGCCTTTTGCGACGAAAACCATTCCAACGTATCGAAATACAAGATGATGATTCTTCTCAACTACACCACAGAATGGATTTGCTACGGAGGAGGCTATGATGACACTATCGGTGCTTTATGGTTAAGTCCAAGCACCAGCAAACCTGTCGGGCATTCTGTGGCACATGAGGTTGGACACTCATTTCAATATCAAGTCTATGCAGATTTGAAAGGATATACAGGCTTCCGTACAGCTATCGGAAGCGGCTCCACTTTCTGGGAGCAGACTGCACAATGGCAAGCTAACCAATCATATCCTGATTTGAAGTGGGATCAGAGCTGGAATCTTTTCAAAAACACTCATAACTATGCCATGACTCATGAATGGCACAGATATCAATCGTATTGGTGGCATTATTATCTGGCTGAAAAACATGGTATTGACATCATCGGCAAATTATGGAGACATAATTCTGGCAAAGGTGTCGACCCTAATCAAGCCTATATGAATATGCAAAATATCGATGCGAATGCTCTTTATCTTGAGTACTTCCACTATGCCATGAAGATGGCTACTGTTGATCTCGACGTTGCCCGCAAAGAAGCGGACCAATACTTCAATTCACTTCGTTTTGACTACATCTCTCTTGGTAACTCCAAGTATCAAGTGTCATACAGCAGTTGTCCTCAATCAACAGGATTCAATATCATTCCTCTTAATGTGCCACAAGCAGGAACAGAAATAACCACAGAATTCACTTCTTTAGCCAACGGAGCATCTCTAGCCCCAAACGACAAAAAACAGTTCTTCGACGGTGAAAAATTCACTGCAGCCAACGTCAACTCATACAATTCCGTCGCCAACTATTCCAAAAGAGGATTTCATCTCGGATATGTGGCTTTAATGAACGATGGTTCACGACAATACATTTATGATGAGGATATATATTGTACTGGTTCAGACGCGAATTCCGAAATCAGCTGCAAAATCAGCTGCATAGTACCAGAAGAGACAAAACGTCTGTTCCTGGTCGTTTCACCGTCGCCATCGGAATATATACAGCATAAATGGGATCAAGACATAACTAATGATGACCAGTGGCCATACACAGTAGAATTCACAAACACCAACATCTACGGTGCCGCAAACATCAATAATGGTCCAATCAGCGACGTGACAATCAATTATAATGTTTATTTTCCTGCATCATCAAGCGTTTATGTGGGCACTTCCGTAAAAGTCGACGGTACTGCAGCATCCTCACTTGGAACGGCTTTCCAGATGCAGGCAGCATCAGTAGGCGGATTGATGACGACATGGAACAGTGCAGGTCCAACAGATGGAAAAGCAATGTTTTACGCTGTGGACACCAATGGTTCAATCAATAATGCAGCGTCTACAGCAAATGGTTACGGCCATTGGTTTGATGCCGCAGGAAACCGCTGTGCATACGCCTCTGGATTCGTTTTCAGCGAGTTTGATGAAAAATCGATGTCATTCTCAGTCGGACAATATCCTGGCAAAACAAAAGACGGAGACAACTACACAATACGCCAAGCTATTAGATACAAAAAAGGAAATGAGACTGCGGTTGCGACATTCGTGTTCAATATTCATATCACATCCTCACGCACAGGCTACGAAATAAGCAACGGCGGAAACACAGCTTCGACAGAAATCGCGTCAGAAGCCATCTATCCGGTCGAATACTATTCTATCTCAGGCTCACGCATTTCGTCGCCACAACGCGGCGTAAACATCATAAAAATGAGTGATGGAAGCTTCAGAAAGATAATCAAGAATTAAAAAACTGATAAAAAAGAATAGAGGAGACGATATAAAAATCGTCTCCTCTATTCTTTTTATCGCTATCAGTAATTATAATTTACGAATCAATTTAATTTCCGAGTTCGGATAGTAATGGTTCAAAATCTCTGTGTATGAAAATCCTTTCTCCGCCATCACTGCCGCTCCGACCTGACATAGTCCAACACCGTGCCCCCAACCTGCGCCATAGAGCGTGAAATATTCCGTCTGACCATCAAAACTTTTCTCCACATAGAAAGCCGAACTCAACAAATGAGTCTTCGACAATGCCTTTCTAATCAGCAACTCCTTGCCGATCACCTTATGTCCAAGAGTTCCTATAATATCAAGACGTGAGATTCTTCCTGACTTTCCCATCTGAACAGGTCGCAAATCAACAACTTTACCCACGTCTACACCAATCTTCTCCTTAATCAATTGGGTCAGTTCCTCACGTGTGTATTTCACGCTCCAGCGGAACATATCCTCTGTTGTACGTTGGTCATAAGCCTTCAACACACGGCTCAAAATCGCATAATCTTTAGTGGCACAATAGACATCTGTCGGCGGATTTCTCACCCACTCCTTCAAGCTCATCGCATCTCCTGTATAATTGATGTCATTTGCTCTGTCGACGTTGCATCTCACTGGAGAAAGGTAAGCATAATCCTCATCTGTCCAGCATGTTGAGAATTTCTCTGAAATTCCACCACAGCATTTTGAGAAGCGGGCGTCACACACCTCTCCTCCACTCTTAAGAATCATTCCAGCGGTCTCATTTATCGCCTCGTCGACATTATTATCCGGATTAAGCCCCTGATAACGCTGACAATGATCGTCCGAGCAGACATCAAAATCACTGTGTCCCATGACATCCCAAATCTGGATCATCTCATCGTCGCATACTTTTAACTTTGCCTTTTTATAAATAGGATGCTGACTTCTCGCTTTTCTTTGAAGCTGCGACACTAACCATGTGCGCGAGATTATAGCATGCGCCTTCAACAGTTCAAGCGGACAAGTCGGAGCCATCTCCGAGCCAATCACAGAACGGATATACTCCTCTATGTCCAAGTTGTTGATAACCTGAACCTTTCCATCATTTTTTGCTTGAATCACAAGTATACCTCGATAAGACAACGTATGTTGTTCCTGCCAATGAAAATCTGTTCCGATCTCCACATTCTGAAGTTCAAAATAACAGGTTTTCTCGTCTTTAGGCATAAACTCTACCCTGTCTCCGTCTTTCAGATCAGCGACAGTAATTGCACATTCTTTTGAAGCAACTGTTGATTTCTCAATAACTTCACCAGCCCGGTAGATATTACAAACATACTCGCCAGAGAATCTAACTCTAACCTCTGATGTCAATTGTATGCCTACACTAACTCTATCAACCTCAGCCTTCGCATGGCATCTGCGTAAATGATTAGTCATAAAATATCCTTTTATTTACGGATGCGAAATTAAACAAAATTTAGTGCAAATATTCTTTCCTGTCATTTTTTTATCATAAAAATTCACCAAACAGTTGCATCAAAACAAATTAGCAAGATTTTACACAAAAAATATATTCCTATGTATGCTTTTTTCATACGTTGGTATTATGACCTTCTCCTTAATTATACTATTAATTGACAATTTTTTATTTTATCATGACTCGACTCTTAAATTTTCGTATTTTTGTAAAATCATGGAGAAAATATCAAAAATTTCGTCAATCGTCGAATCTTCCAAACTTGCCAATGAGATCAAGGCTTTCATAGATGGAGGAAAATCAAAGACAGACATTTATCTGCCAAACTGTTCGCTGCGTGCCGCTGTATCGTTGTTTGTGGCTCAGCACACCAACGTCTGCCTCCGCATTTGCCAGAATGAGGATGCTGCGGGATACCTTTATCAGGATGCCAGAAATCTAATAAACACAAATGCAGAAAAGGCGGATGATTCAATAGTTTTCTTTCCTTCGTTAGACGGGAAACAGCTCGACGACGATGGCCGCACAATCATGCGTACCCGTGCTCTGGAGGCTATCGAAAAGGTCAACAACCTGATGATTATCGCCTACCCGGAATCTCTATCCGCTTCTGTGGTGAGCCCCACGAAATTAAAGAGCAAGACCATCTCCATCAAAAAGGGCAACGAGTATGACATGGACTCTCTGTCTGAAAAATTCTTCAAACTTGGTCTCACCCGTGAGGAATTTGTCTATCAGCCAGGGCAATTTGCCATCCGTGGCTGCATCGTAGATGTCTTCTCTTACTCTTCTGAATTGCCATACCGTATCGACTTTTTCGGCGACGAAGTTGACTCCATCCGCACTTTCGACACCACAAACCAACTTTCTGTAGACACTATCGACGAGTGTACTATCGTGGGCAATGTGCTTAATGCGGAAAATGCAGAGAAAAAACATACTTTGGTGGACTATCTGCCTAAGGACACAATCGTCATGATGGATAATAACGAGTTTGTGCTGGGCACTCTTGCCAATCGTGGAGCAGAAAACGCAGTCGCAAAGATAGAGGAAATGAGATGTCTCAACATCCATGGAGAAAAGCGGAATGGCATCATAGCCGACGCTAATCTAAGCCCCGTATTTGCTAAAAACTACAATCTTCTTGCCGACTATATCAAAAAGCAAAAGGAGGTTTGTGGATCAGTGCTCATTGCCACTGAAAACGCCCGTCAACGTGAACGTCTAGAGACTATTTTGTCTGACCTCAAAATTGAAGATGGCTACGAATTCATCAACGGGACTCTCCATTCTGGTTTCTCTTTCGAAAATGTCACTTTGCTTGTCGAACATGAAATTTTCGGTCGTTACCACCGCTATCAACTTACCAATAAGGACAGCAGACGTGGCAAGGAAGCTCTCACGCTCAAAGAACTGAAAAACCTATCCATCGGTGATTTCGTGGTACATGATGATTTCGGAATCGGTGTGTTCGGCGGACTTGTCATGCAACGCAATGGCAATATCGAGCAGGAAATGGTGAGAATCAACTATAAAGACGGAGGACTTATCATGGTAAGCCTTAATTCTCTCCATAAGGTTTCCAAATATCGTGGTTCAGATTCAGAAAACGTGAAAATCAGCAAATTGGGTGGAGCCACATGGAGCAATATCAAATATAAGACTAAAGAAAAGCTGAAAGATATCGCACGTGACCTTATTCTTCTCTACGCTATGCGCAAAAAGGAGCAAGGCTACAGTTTCAGTCCCGACTCTTTCATGCAGGCTGAACTTGAATCCAACTTTGAATTCCAAGATACTCCAGACCAGGCAAAAGCCACAGCCGACGTGAAACGCGACATGGAAAGTGCACGTCCAATGGACCGTCTAGTATGTGGAGACGTGGGATTTGGAAAGACTGAAATTGCTGTCAGAGCTGCATTGAAAGCGGCATGCGACAACAAACAAGTGGCAGTGCTGGTGCCGACAACCGTATTGGCTTTCCAACACTACAAAACCTTCTCACGCCGTCTGAAAGATTTGCCAGTGAAGGTCGACTATCTCAGCCGTACACGCTCGTCTTCTGAAACGAAAGAGGTTTTGAAAAAACTTGAGAACGGAAACATAAACATCATCATAGGCACACATAAGTTGATCGGGAAAAGTGTGAAATTCCACGATTTAGGTTTGCTCATCATCGACGAGGAACAAAAATTCGGAGTGACAGCGAAAGAGAAAATCAAGGAAATGAAAGTCAACGTTGACACTCTCACACTGACTGCCACACCTATCCCCCGCACTCTGCAGTTTTCTCTGCTAGGGGCTCGCGACCTTAGCGTCATCAACACTCCTCCTGCCGGACGTTATCCCGTCGAAACTCATCTTTGCAGATTCGACAAAGCAATAGTATCCAAAGCGATAGAAGCTGAATTAAACCGTGGAGGGCAAGTGCTTTTCGTCAACAACAATATCAAGGATCTTGACAACATAAAGCATTTCATCATCAGCGGTGTGCCTACAGCACGTGTGATCATTGCCCACGGGAAAATGAGCGGAGAGGAGATTGAAAGTGCCATGCTCGACTTTGTGCAGCATGAATATGACGTGTTGCTCAGCACCTCCATCATTGAGAGTGGAATCGACATTTCCAACTGCAACACTATAATAATCAACAACGCGCAGAACTTCGGTTTGAGCGATCTTCATCAGTTGCGTGGACGTGTGGGACGTTCGGATATCCAGGCATACTGTTATCTGATGGCTCCACCAATGGAAGCGTTGAGCGATGAGAGCCGCAAACGACTGGAAGCCATCACTACATATACAGAGCTTGGCAGCGGACTTAATATTGCCATGCGAGACCTTGACATCCGTGGAGCTGGCAACCTGCTTGGAAAAGAACAGAGCGGATTCATTGCCGACTTGGGTTACGAGACATACAAAAAGATTCTTGCAAGTGCGGTTGAGGAATTGCGTCAGAATGAATTTCATGAGATTTTCGCCAATGATCCCAACGCCAACAATGCCAACGAAATTCTACGCACAGACTGCAGCATAGAGACTGATTTATCCGCGCTGATTCCAGACGATTATGTGGAGAATGTCAGTGAAAGACTATCACTATACCGTGAGCTGGATTCATTGCAGACTGAAGAGGATCTGACTAAGTTTGCCAAGAATCTTAAAGACCGATTCGGTGAGATACCAGAACAAGCACAACGTCTGATGGAAATTGTGAGCATCAGATTTATCGCCAACAACCTCGGATTTGAGCGACTTACATTCAAAAATAATCATGTCTGCGCATATTTCACAACAGACAAGACAGACCAATATTTCCAAAGTGAAATCTTCGGCAAGATTCTAGCCTACCTTCAGTCTCACGTTGAGCGATGCAAATTAGGGGAAAAGAAAGGAAAACCAGCGTTTGAGATATTCGACGTTCAATCTCTGTCTGAGACAAAACAACTGCTGAAAGAAATCATAAATTAACGTGAGTTCGACGAATTGTAATTAAAAGAGAGTCAGGCGGTTATCAACTTCGCGATAGACATGGATACATGGTTTCTTCGGGAAAAAGCAGTACGCGGCAATAGCCCCGAGCATATTAACGACAAAATTCTCAAAAGACCGGTGTCTTGAATGTTCGACCTGTGCAATGTTTTTAAGCTCGTCGTTGACAGTTTCGATTATTGCCCTCTTTCTAAGCAACAGCCTGTCCGAGACGCTCATCATTGCCCCTTTCATGTTGCTCTTGAGTTTGGTCACCAACTGGATGCCGTCTACAAACAGACGCTCAAACAATGGCTGGCTGATGTATCCCTTGTCACCAACAAGCTTTCCATAGATCTCCTTTAAGAATGCCTTATACTCCAAAGGCTTTCTGTCGTCCACGTCGCCAGGAGTGAACATGAAGTTCAATATCTCACCTTTTTCGTTGCAAATGAGGTGTAGTTTGAATCCATAGAACCATCCCATCGAACATTTGCCTCTTGCTGCTATCCCCTTGAAAACCTTATGGATATGAATCCTTTGGTTGCGGCACACCCTCAATGGGGTGCTGTCCACAAAGGTTATTCCCGTGCATTTGCCAAGCAGTACCTTTTTGATGAAAAGTGTCAGCGGAATGACCGCATTTTTCTGTATCTCGACAAACCTTGTGTATGAGACAGTGTTTGGAAACAGATGCTTGTACTTTTTGCATATGCAGTCTATATAGAAATGTTTCAGGCATCTGTTGTTTGACGAATGAAACATAATCATTATCACAATTATTTCAGCGACATTCATTCTGCTGTCACGGTGATATCTCCTTTTTGAAGAATTGGACGAATCGATTGAATATTTTTTTGTCAGCTCGTCAAAAAGGTTGCAGAAATCGTCGGCCAAACAGAAAATTTCGGTAATTTTGTCTTCAGGAATCATGGCGTTGTTTTTCGTTAGTTTTGTTTTTTTGCACTTTAAAATTACGAAAAATAACGCTATTTTCCAAATAATCAACTAGTTAAAATTCATCGAACTCACGTTAAATTATAAATGCTAAATGCAGAATTGCATTCATTGTTAGGTTGTTACGTTTTTTAACGGCACTACCCAATAAATTGCAAAATAAAAAAATAAAAACAAAATTTTTTATATCAAAAAAAACAGCTAATTTTGCACAATCAGTTATAACAAACAGAATTTTAGTCATTTTAATGATTGATGCTCGAAATCACTAATTATTTGATTATTATCTGGTCATTATGATTTGTTTAGTAAATGAAAAGCTAAAATAATAAAAAAATGAAAAAAAATTTATGGTTATCGGCACTTGCACTATGTCTTGGATTTGCAAGTTGCGACAAAAGTGAAGAAGATCCACTATTGATTGGTGATTCTGAAATTACAACACAGGAAGGTGTTGATGCTTCTTCTACGAGAGGAGTTGGGGGATTCAATTCTTATGGAATTGATGTCTTGGGATTGAGCAAAATTGAAGATGAATTGTATTGGGAAGGCCGTCGTTCATTTGAGTATGAATTGAAACAAATCATGCGTTCATTTGCTGGTACGACTCGTTTGGGCAGAGAGGCAGAACGTGAATTAAGCAATGCCCTTGACCAGTATCGTAGTGTTTCTGTACGTTTCTACAACAAATTAGATTCGAACAGTATGCCGACAACTGATATTTTTGTGAAAGTCACTTGTTCTGATGGGGAAGTTTCTCCTACAAAAGACTTGTGTATAGTTGCGGATTGTCGTGTTATTGACAGGAATGGCAATGATATTGGATGCGTCGGCAACTGGCCAGAAGGTTACAGAGAATTGATTTGTACCAATTTAATAAATGGAGATCTTGTTGGAATTACGGAGCCTGAAAAATGGACAAATAATCCAAGCTACGAATATTACAAAGTGTGGTGGCACTCATTTGACTAATGCGTATGCATTCGTTGATTAAGGAATAGTATAAAAAGGCAGAAATTTGAATTGCAAGTTTCTGCCTTCATTTTCAATTTAGCATTTATAATTCATCATTTATAATTTTCTACGTTCCGCTCTATCCTGCGACTGTGCACAAGTAATGCCACGCTTACGCATTTCCTTATTGCCACTCACATGACCGTTAGGAAACTTACCATCTTTCTTAAAGAAAATGTTGACACCAAGCAGAAGGATGGCGACTCCAAGAAACGCAATTGCCACAAGAATCGTTTTTATCATCTTTGTCTGTATTTTAATGTGATGCAAAAATACAAAAACCGTTTTGAAATGCGAAATTATTGTACTTAGGCAATTAATAATCATGAAAAATCATGCATTTTGCCCTTGTTTCTCAACTTTTTTTATATCTCACATGATATTTCTATCCGAGTATTAATCAGACATATACACAAAACACGTTACAATTACTGCTTGATATTGTTACATCTGTCATCCATGAAAAAATGTTCATCTACATTGTTTGGTATTGAAATTTCGCGCTATCTTTACTTTTGCCATTACTTTTGCAAACAGAACAATTCACAAAAACGCATGAATATGAAAACACGTATTTCATTTACTATTATTGCCTCTTTCATATGTGGAATGATGTTTGCAGGCACATTTGTCGCAGACAAAGGGGTTTCGTACTCAACAGATGATTTGAAAAAACTGGTCTTTTCAAACGGTAAGGTTGATACATATTTCACTGATGGCAGTATGACAAGCTATGATTTCTCTTCTCTCCAGCGTATATATTATACTGAAGTCGAGGAACATGAACCAACAGCGGTTGAAGATGTTGCTGATAATGGCATACTTCTCTACCCTAACCCTGCCGTTGAATACATCTGTATAAACGGTGTCCCTACAGATGCGAACATCTCCGTCTTCAATATTAATGGCTTGCTCATTTCTAATATGAGAGCTGACGGTAATGTTTTGAGCATCAACGTAGCTAATTACAAATCAGGCATCTACTTCGTCAGAATCAATTCTGAGGTTGTAAAGTTTATAAAAAAATAAAATCTAACACACTATGAATAACAAACATTTTCTTTTCTGCTTGGCTCTTGCCTCTGGTTTTTCAGCCACAATGGCAGACAGTTTCCACGTCTTCATGAAAGATGGACGTGTTGTAGAGTACACTACTGATATTGTCGACAGTGTAGTCTTTGTTAAGGCTGGCGAGACGCTTGACCCAGTCACTCCCGTCATTCCTTCTGATACTGCGGATGTGACTCCGTCTGTGCCTACTACTCCCGGTGTGGTTGCGACACAAGGAGACATCAAGATTCTTACAACTGGCGGTTGGTTTGAATCTTGCTTCGCAACTTGGTCGGCTTACTCTGGAGCTGTCAAATATAAGGTTTCTGTCAAGAAGGCTTCAGAAAATAATTATGTTGATGTAGACGACGCGTTGATCCGCAACTATGGCAGTTTCTTCCGTGCTGACGCTCTTGGTTTGGCTGCTGGAGACTATAATCTAAGTGTAGTTGCAATGGATGCAAATGGAAAGGAGATATGCAAGCCATCTGTGTTGAAGATTTCGGTAAAGGCTCACGATCGTAGTGGTTTTGCATTCTCTAATGGCAATGTGCCAGGAGCTTACAATATGGATGGCACTTTGAAGAAAGACGCCATTGTGCTCTATATGACGGAGAAGACAAAAGATAAAGTGTCGGCTGACATTGTTACTTCAAGCAACGGGACAACAACATCAGCTCAAGGAATCCAGAATATCCTTACATTGTACAAAAAAGGTTATGATGCTCGCCCACTCTGCATCCGCATTGTCGGAAATGTTAGCGATCCTGCCGTGACCGATAAAGGAGACTTGTTGGTTGATCTAGGTGGCACAAAACAGAAGTGCGCAGGTGTCACTATCGAAGGTGTTGGAGAGGATGCCGTAGCCAACGGTTGGGGTGTGAGAATCAAAAATGCCAAACTGGTGGAGGTCCGTAACATCGGAACTATGAATTGCGACTCAGGTGAAGGAGACAATATTGGTTTGCAGCAGTCTTGCGAATATGTGTGGGTCCACAACTGTGATTTCTTCTACGGAGATGCCGGAAGCGATGCTGATCAGGTGAAAGGAGACGGTGCGTTGGACTGTAAGAAGTCGACATACATAACATTCTCATACAACCATTTCTTTGACAACGGCAAATGTAACCTTCTTGGTTTGAGTGAGGGCACGACCGATGGTCTTTACATCACCTACCACCATAATTGGTACGACCACTCGGACAGCCGTCATCCACGTGTACGCTACTATTCGGCTCACGTCTACAACAACTACTATGACGGAATCGCAAAATATGGAATCGGCTCAACACTTGGCTCAAGCATTTTCTCTGAGAACAACTATTTCCGCTCTTGCAAATTCCCTATGCTGACTTCTATGCAGGGTTCTGATCTTTATGCGGAAGACAACAAGAGCAGTAAAGACAATGGCACATTCAGTGGCGAGGCAGGAGGAACGATCAAATCGTTCGGTAATAAGTTTGAGGGTAAGGTGACTTATGTTTCCTACAACAATACGATTTCTGCGTTGAAGGGAGGTAAGGACACTCGTGGAATTAATGGAAAGAGTGATTTTGATTTCTATGAGGCTTCATCACGTAATGAGAAAGTGCCATCATCCGTCACTTCTCTCTCAGGTGGCAACACCTACAATAATTTTGACACAAACTCATCTGTGATGTATTCCTACACTCCTGACTCTGCTGAACAGGCTGTAGAAAATGTGAAGGCTTTTGCTGGCCGTCAGAACGGTGGTGATTTCAAATGGACATTCACGACTGATGAAGATGAAAGTTATGCTGTGAACGCTGCTTTGAAGAGTGCGTTGACTAACTATAAGACTTCGTTGAAGAATATTCAGGGAGAATGATGTTAAATGCTGAATTATAAATGCACAATGCAAAATTTAATTGATATGAAACGATTAATTAGAAACATATTGATAGCTGTCTGTCTATCGTGGTCGACTTTTGCGATGTCTGCACCTGAGATAAAAGTGAATGGTGAGGCAATCTCATCGTCTCCTTCACAAATTAAAATCAATGGGGATATTGTGAATGTGACTTTCACAGACGGCTCTACTCTTTCATTCGACATGGATGATATCGTGGTGGATTTCAACACGATCACTGATGCTTCGGCTCTTCAAAACTGTTTGTATGGAATCAAAACTATTGTTGGCAATCAATTAGTTTTAACTGGTGTTGAAGCAGGAAAGAGACTATCGATTTTATCTGTATCCGGCATTTCCGTCTACTCATGCCATACAGAGTCAAACGAAACAAGAATAGACATTTCTAATCTTTCATCGGGCGTATATTTGCTCAATGTTGATGGAAAAGTTGTAAAATTCATTAAAAAATAAGGCGTATGAAAAAGATAATTTCAGTTTTATCAATGTGGGCAATCATGCTCACATCCGTTGACGCGCAGAACAAGGTGAAGGTGTCGATGGACAACGGTGCAGCCGAAATCTATTCATCGTCTTCAGTAGAGTCGATTGATTTTGGCAACGACAATAATTTTAGTATCTCGTTCAATAATGGAGACGAGAAAAGAAGTTACAATGGCAATGCCACTCAGATCAGTTTTATCAAACAAACATCTATTCAGGAAGGCGGGGTGAAGATTATTTCAGCCGACGGATGGTTTGAGTCTGGATTTGTTATATGGGAGACGTTTGCTGATGCATCCGATTATTCCGTCTACTATAAAGAAATTGGAGGAAAATATGCGAAGATAGATTCTGAGCTTGTCAGAAAAACAGGTTCGCAATTCAGAGCCGACATTCTTGGACTGAAGAAGGGAGACTATCAATTTAAGGTTGTCCCTCTAATCGGAGGCAAGGAGACGGAAGAAAAAGCTTCAGAAACGGACATTGTAACAGTTGGGGCTTTCGACCGTAGCGGATATGCTCACTTTAATTATACAGAGGGTGTCGGAGCTTATAAAGATGACGGTACACTTAAAGATGACGCGATTGTTGTCTATGTCACTGAGGAGAACAAAGACAATGTAACTATCCCCGGTTACGAAAGTGTCGGAAAAGGAATTGGTTGGATTTTGAACAACAACCAATATTCAAGCTCATCCAGCAACACTTACACAGCAGACGCATCAAAGAAAGGTATTTTTGCAGTGACCAAGGATCATCCTGTGGTGATTCGTTTCATTGGAAAAGTGACAAGTCCGGAAGGATTGACTGCCTACAACTCAACTGACAATGGAGGAAGTGTTGGTGACAATGGTCATTTGGCAAGAATGAAAAACGCTCAAAATCTGACACTAGAAGGTGTTGGCGACGATGCCCAAATCTATGGTTGGGGATTCCATTTCATCTGTTCTGACAACAAATACGGTAAAAGTTTTGAGGCAAGAAACCTACTTTTTGACGCATATCCTGAAGATGCTATCGGAATGGAGGGAAATCAGGCATCGTCAAATGTGACTTCAGATTTGAGCGCATCGGTTGAGAGATGTTGGGTACATCACTGTTCGTTCAAGCAGGGTTATTGTGCCAATCCTGCGGAGAGTGACAAGAAGGAAGGAGACGGTTCTTGCGATTTCAAACGAGGCCAATATTTCACTTTAAGCTACTGCTATTTTGAGTACGGACACAAAACCAATCTGATCGGATCAAGTGACGCGTCTTTGCAATTCAACATCACTTTCCATCACAACATCTGGAAAAATTGCGCATCACGTGTGCCACTTCTTCGCAACGCCAATTTCCACTTCTACAACAACTATGTGTTTGGAGACATGACAGACTCGAAAGCCAGTCTGAGCTATATCGCGTCTTGTCGAGCAAACTCATACAGATTTTCAGAGCACAACTATTTTGACGGATGCAAAAATGTATGTGAGACTACATCTGGTGGAGTTTCCAAAAGTTATGGAGATCTATATTACGCATGTATAGGCACCAACAATGCTGTGATTGCAAAGACAAGGGAAGAAGCAGTGTCAAACAAATGTCAGTTTCAGGCCAGAAACATTGATTTTAGCAAGTTTGACACCGACGCCACTCTATTTTACTACGATGCTTCAAAGAAACAGACCAAAGCATACATCACTGATGCTGTGACTGCACGTAAGGAGTGTCTGATGTATTCGGGAGTGATGAAGCAAAAGAAAGTCACAAACACATCTATGAACGTCAACAATGTGAATGGAGCTATTGATATGAGCAGTTGTAAATATGACGCTACAATGGGCACAACAGGCAGTGGCATCACATTCACCAACTATAAATCTGGCAAATTCAAAGGACAGGGCATCACATTCCGTATTGATAGAAGTTGCAAAGTGACTGTGACAGCAGGATCCGACTCATACGGTGGTCCATATTTGATGTGTGCGGACGGCACTAAAATTGGACAGTTGAGCGGAACATCTTCCTACAATATTGGGGCTGGCACATATTTCATCTGTTCTGGATCAAAAGACAAAGAAAGCTCGGTCTCTGCTCTATCATTTATATGCGTGGATGATTCAGAAGTTTCAAACAAAGTTGATTCAAACAGTGGAAATGACGAAACTTCAAACGGGACCCAGAACAATGACGGGAATGGTAATGGAAACGGAGATAATTTCATTAATCCGGATATAGACCTCACGTCTGACCAAACTCTGACATTCGACAACGGGACTACTGACAATAGTGGATTTTTTACTGTCTCTGCCAATATAAAGAGTGGAATAGCAGCCAAGACATATAATGGCGTCACCTATACATCCGCAATCAAAATGGAGAGCAGCACTTCTGTGACATTCACAACCGCCGCCCCAAAAACACTCTTCATAATCACGGACACTGCAAACGGAAAAATAAAAGTCGACGGTACAAGTGTGACAGCAGACTCCGATGGTGTCGTTTCCGTGAGTTTGAATGCTGGCGAACATTCAATCAGCAAGGGCGATTCTCTTAATGTCTACAGCCTGATAATCAAATAAATATTTACCATACAACTTAATTGACTAAACGGATAGATGCTTTTGTATCTATCCGTTTTTTGTTCGCTAAACTATAATTAGAGTGTTAATTTGGTGATGTTTTACAACTAAAAATCAACTATTTTCTTATCTTTGCAATAAGAACTTATTTACAAATATGGGAATCCGATGTTAATTCCCTCTTTACTAATACGGAAACAACACAATGACAAAGAGAACAATTTGGCTGGTAATATTATTGTTTATCACCAATATATGCTCCTTTTCATCCAACAAATTAGACTGGAGCAGCACAAAGTACAAAGACGTTGACGAATGGATAAAATTCGGAAAAAAACATCTCCGTCGCACATATAGAAACGGTGGTGTCGGTCCGTATGCGTTTGATTGTTCTGGTTTTACAATGTACATGTACAAAGAGTTGGGATATGCACTTCCCCACTCGTCAAGTGCACAGTCTGACCATGGTGAGAAAATCAAAGCCACACATGTGCAGCCCGGCGATTTGGTGTTCTATGCCGGCTCAAAAGGAAGTAAAATCGGTCATGTCGGAATTGTGATTGAAACGACTGATGACGATTTCTCGTTTATCCACGCGTCGCTCAAACAAGGTATCTGCATCGACAAATCTACTCATCCATACTATAAGTCTCGCTACAAAACTGCAAGACGAATCTTTGATATGACTGCAGACAATTCAAAGAAAAGGCATGATAAAGAGAAGTCGACGGAGGAAATCCAACCGACTCCTCAGCCACAAGAAGAGGAACTTGAATTGCCAGGTCAAACAACAGATGATGTAGATAATCAATCTATTGACAATTCCGTCGACAAAAGAAATTCCGTCGACAAGAATAAAAAAAATACTCCAAAGAAAAAAGAGAGCAGAAGAGAGCGTAGAAAGAAAGAGAAGGCTGAAAAACAGCGTCTTGAAAAAGAGAAAGCGGAAAAACAACGATTAGAGAGAGAAAAAGCAGAGAAAAAGAAGCAGGAGAATGCTCGTCAGAACACGAAAAAGGATGTGGAGAAAGATAGCCAGAAAATCTCCCCTAAAAATGATGAACAACCTGCTATCACGAAGAAGACTCACGTTGTGGAGAAGGGTGAGACGATGTACAGGATTTCAAAAATGGCGGGTCTGACAGTAGATGAATTGAAGGAGATAAACGGTCTGACATCCAACGATTTGAAGATCGGACAGGTGCTGATAATCGAAAAATAACAAAGATTTTTTTGCTCTAAAATTAAAATCTGTAATTTTACACCGAATCTTCTTCAAAAATATTCGAACATGAAAAGACACATTATTTTGGTCATTGGGTTATTTATTGGTTATGCCCTATTCGCTCAACCATTGGACAAAAGTGAAGCGGAATCGGTAAAACGACAAGTCATCTCAGAATGGAAGTCGCAAATGTCTTCTCTTTACGATGACGCTTATAAAGAGCATATCATAAGACGTGACGGACTGAATCTGCCATTAGGATACATCATCAGAGGTGCTGAACCTGCCGGAGGACGTAGCCTTTGGATATCTATGCATGGAGGAGGGAATGCTCCCAAAGAGACAAATGACGAGCAGTGGATGAACCAAATATATCTTTATGAGCCACAGGGTATATATGTCGCGCCAAGAGCTCCATGGGATGATTGGGACATGTGGTTCAAAGCTCCAATCGATTCCCTGTTTCAGGATTTGATAACCATGATGATAGTAAAAGAGAATATTAATCCAGACAAAGTATATATTTTGGGCTATTCTGCCGGTGGCGACGGCGTTTGGCGATTGGCTCCGCGTCTTGCCGACCATTGGGCTGCAGCCTCCATGATGGCAGGTCATCCTGGCGACGTGGGGCTTAGAAATTTGGTCAATACACCTTTTTCCATTTGGGTTGGCGCACTCGACTCAGCATACGACCGAAACAAGGAAGTTAAGAAAAGAGGTGATGAAATGGATGCTCTAAGCAACGCTATTCCTGGAAAATATATCCACCAGACTAATATTGTGGCTGGAAAAGGACATTGGATGGATCAGGCAGATACCGTAGCTATCAGTTGGATGAGCCGTTTTACACGTGATCCACATCCAAAACAGATAATCTGGACACAGGAAGAGTGCTTACGAAACGCATTTTATTGGGTGTCTCTACCCTCTTCTGTAAAACCAGTAAGAGGAAACACTTTTGATGCGAAAATCGACGGAAATACCATCATAATAGACAAGATGGATTATGATGAGATCACAATATGGCTGGATGATGATATGTTAGACTTGTCGGAACCTGTCACCATCCAATACGACGGCAGAACTTTGTTCAAGCAAAAAGTTGAAAGGACTAAAGCAAGTATGGAGCAATCTATATACGAAAGAAAAGATCCATCGTTCTGTTTTCCTGCCAATGTGACTGTTTCAAAATATGGGAACGCTTCTGTAAAAGAAGTAGACAATTCTCTATTGTGGAGTGATGACATTCAGCGAATAGAAGTTTATGATTTGCTTGGACGTTCAATCTTCACAACCACACAACGTGATGAATATCTTCAATTTGCCGAAAACTTGAACCAGTTTCACGTCGTAAAGATATACACTGGCACAATCTGTAAGGTGGAAACGAGAAAGTAGAATGTAAAATTCTAAATGCTATATAATTCATTACAATTCGTCTAACTCACGTTAAATTATTTTTATAATTTTGCGACGAAATTGAAAATGATACTTTCATACAAATAAAACTGAATATTTCAATCACAATAAAATGGGCAGAGATAATGCACTATTCAATCGTCAGACCCTACTTTTGGGAGAAGATGTGATGCAATCCATAGAAAGCAAACGTGTTATAATTTTTGGAGTTGGAGGTGTAGGCAGTTGGTGTGCTGAAAGTTTGGTGAGGAGTGGAATTCGGCATCTAACCATTGTAGATAGCGACAGAGTCTGTATAACAAATGTCAACAGACAATTGCAAGCCACCACCAAAACGATAGGAATGGTGAAAGTGGACGTGCTTAAGGAACGTCTACTTGAGATCAACCCTCAGGCTGAAATAAATGCAGTCCAGGAGATTTATTCTGCTGAAAACGATCATCTCTTTCATATAGAGGAGTATGATTATATCATAGATGCGATAGATAGTTTGGAGAATAAAGCAAACTTAATTTTGAAAGCGACACAATGTGATGGCAAATTCTTTTCCGCTATGGGTACCGCGCTAAAAATGGATCCAACTAAAATCCAAGTGTCTGAATTTTGGAAAGTTAACGGATGTCCGTTAGCAAGAGCCATCAGAAAAAAGTTCAAACATATAAACAAATATCCACGAAAGAAATTTCTTTGTGTTTATTCGCCAGAGTTGCTCGAGAACAAAGGTAAAGCATCATCATGTGGAACGAGTGCTTGTGTATGCCCCAAAACAAAAATAGCTGCCGGCAATCCAAATCTGATAAACCATGAATGGTGTTCATCAAAAGCGCAAATAAATGGAACTGTTGCTCACATTACAGCAATTTTTGGTTTCACCATAGCTGGGCTTGTCATACAGGATATCACGGAAAAGAAATAAGTATTTTATAATCCTAATTTGATTCATTATATTTAATTATTTGACAGTCTCTTAGCGACAAATTGTCAAACTCGCGTCAAACAGATTTAAAAAATCTTTAGTATATTTCATTTCACATACATAAAAATTTTATATTTGTCATGTTATTGAAATTAATGTGAAACTAATTTAGAATGAAGATGAAAAATTTATCACTACTATTTCTCATCAGTGCTGCATTTACATCGAATGGTATTGCGGCTGATTGGAAACCAATCAGCATCACTTCTAGTGTGTCTAATGTGCAGCCAATGACAGGTTTGGTGTTGTGGCCAGACGAAGCAGAGGACCGTTTTAAGACGTATGGCAAGAGCCACTCTTTGGAATTCTCGTATGTCGCCCCATGCAAGGTGGTGAAAGGCTGTGACGACGATGGCACTATTCAATATGACTGGAGCTATTTGGAAAACCTTCTTGATGAGATCAAGAGCCGTAACCATCAGGCTGTGCTCCGTTTCTTCTACGAGTATCCCGGTGAAAAGATGGTCGACAGCAAACCGGGCACTTCTGCTGTCCCTGCCTACATCAAAGCCAGAAGTGACTATAAGGAGACCTATAAAAAAGTGGCTGGCGACGGTGAGACTTACTATGCCGATTGGAGCAACAAAGAGCTGAAACGCTTTACTAAACAGTTTTTTACAGATTTCTCCAAGAAGTATGACACAGATCCTCGTATCGCATTTGTAGAAGTCGGTTTCGGCCACTGGTCGGAATACCACATTTATGATGAGAACGGTGTGGACATCAAATTTGATGGCAATTTCCCGTCAAAAGACTACCAAAAGGAGTTTTTCCTCCACCTTTCTGATGTGATGGCAAACATTCCATGGGCTATCAGTATCGACGCGTCCGACAGCGACTATACTCCTTTTTCTAAAGACAAGGATTTGCAGAAATTGGAGTTTGGATTATTCGACGACTCTTTCATGCATGAGGGACACGAGAAAAAATCTGGAGATGGCTACAACGAGGAGTGCTGGAATATAATGGGTGAAAATCGTTGGAAAACAGGTGTTTGTGGCGGTGAGATAAGCTACTATGATGACAAGGATCAGGAGAAATTCACCAATCCGTCTGGTATTTACGGACATACTTGGGAGGAGCAGTCGGCAAAATATCATATCACATTCATGATTGCCAACAACAATCCGTCTGGCAAAAACTCCTACAACAATGCCACTCGTTTCAAAGAGTGCAGTATGGCTACTGGATATCATTTTGTGGTCACAGGTTGCAAGAGCGACGGTGCGCAAACTAAAATCACGGTGAAGAATACCGGCGTCGCCCCACTCTACCGTGACGCCTATTTCGCAATCGGTTCGATTCGTTCGGGAGAAACACTTCGTGGATTATTGCCAGGAGAGTCGAAAGAGATCACTGTTGATGCCGCATTGGAAAGTGACAACAGCGGAAAAGCGATTTCCAACCCTGTGATTGTAAGCGACTATATTCTTGATTCTCAAACTATAGAATACGACTGCGACATCACAATCACCGACATTCATGATATCAAACAATCAAACACAAATGATGGTCAGCGATACAATCTTCATGGACAAAAAGTTTCAGATGATTATCGTGGAGTTGTGATTGTCAACGGAGAGAAGAAATTAGTCAAATAACACTTCTTTGAATCTGTTCAAATTTAATTCAAAATTTAGTTATAGAATCGAGGATTGTTAAGGGCGGAACGCCCTAACCTCCCCAAAAAATGCGAGCCGTAAGGCGAGCAAATTTAATAATAGAGGCACGATGGACGCAGTTTTACCGCTCGCCCTTTGGGCTCGCGAAAGAGAATGGGGTTAGGACGTTCCGTCCTTAACAATCCTCATTTTAGCTGCGAATGATTTTCTATAGCAAAATATTTTAGAAATAATTGAACAGATTCTTTATTTCAAATATTTATCGCAATCGCCTTTTCGGGTGATTGCGATTTTTTTTTTCAAAAGCGGGCAGGTTTGAAACCTGCCCCTACGATTACCGCCTTATTATAAGCAAAATTTTAAATTATAATTTGAATAGTTTCTAAATATGCGAACCGTAGTGTCGTCATAGGAAATTTGAATTATTTTACCGTCTTTATGCAAAAAATCACTATATTTGTGGACATATTTTCACAGAATGAAAAATAGACTATTTATATTCCTGACATTCATATTCTGCATCATTTCTAATTCATTTGCAGGCTATCGTACACAGACATTCAATGACGCTTACAAATCATTGCAAGTGAGAGTGCTTGGTATCGATATGAGCGAACCTGTCATTTATTTGGATTCTGATGACAAAATTGAAATCTCGTTCGACGAGATGTCTCGCACACCTCGTGACCTTGTATATATCGTGGAGCACTGCTCCGCACTTTGGGAATCCTCTGGACTCGACAAGATTGACTATCTTGAAGGGTTTGACCATCAGGATGTCACCGACTATGAGTATGCCCGCAACACAACTTTCGATTACACTCACTACTCCGTCGTCCTGCCTAACGATGATGTGAGAATGACATTGTCTGGAAATTATGTTGTGAAAATCGCAGACCGAGAAAAACCAGACAGTGTGCTTATGACCGCATGTTTTAGTGTCTCTGAAAGACTTGTGGATATCGGCGCCGAGGTGAAGTCCAACACTATGTACGGAATCAACACCAAATATCAGCAGGTGAATCTTGAATTGGGATTTGATAAACTGGGAGTCACTCCAAGCGACCGTGAACTTATCGCTATCGTCCGCCAGAATGTCCGTTGGGATAATGCGGCATACCTGAACATTCCTAATTTCACCCGTGCCAACACGCTGATCTGGGAAAATGATGAAAAACTGCTTTTTGATGCAGGAAACGAATGGCAAAAAATCGATTTTTCTGACAAAATCAACTACAACGGTGATATAAGAAGAATACAATACCACCGTCCATATTATCATGTTGATGTATTGCCGGGGTTCTACCCTACCAAACCAGACTACGAATGGTTTGAGGATCAGGATGGCCGATACAGAATCCATGGACAAAACATCACGTCGTATTATGACATCGACTATTCCGTCGTCCATTTTTCATACAAAGCCGATTGGGAATGGCCTGACGGGCTTGTGTTTGTGGCTGGAGATTTCAACCAAGGTTTTCTTGACGAACACAATCTGATGAAGTGGAACAACGAAAGGAAACAGTATGAGCTTGACATCGTCCTAAAGAATGGCGGATACAATTTCCAGTATGTTTTCCTTCCAAACGGAGAACGCAAAGCAAGTCCGGACAGACTGACAATCAGCCACTGGCAGACAGAGAATGAATATTACATCTACGTCTACTACAAACGACTTGGCGAGAGATATTATAGATTAATCGGATCAAAGAAAATCAAGAACAAATAAGATGGCAGCAAAGGTGAATCCAAATGTAGAGAAGATGACATCGTTCATCGTAATGGATGTGTTGGAGCGAGCAAAAGAGCTTCAGGAAAAAGGTGTTGACGTGATTCATTTAGAGGTAGGTGAACCAGATTTCGAGCCTTCCGATGATGTTGTGGTGGCTGGAATAAAAGCCTTTGCAGATGGCGAGACTCACTACACTCACTCGCTTGGCGATGTTGAGCTCAGACGTGAGATTGCGAAGTTCTACAATAGCGAATACGGTGTTTCAGTAGACGAAGATATGATAGTCGTAACGTCAGGATCCTCACCAGCTATACTTATGGCACTCCAGCTTCTTTGTGAACCTGGAAGTGAGGTGATCATGACCAATCCAGGCTATGCCTGCTATAAGAATTTCACGTTGGCTGCCAATGCTGTGCCTGTGCCAATCACAGTGAAAGCCGAAGACGGTTTCCAATATCCGATTGAGGCGTTGAAAGCGGCAATCACACCAAAGACACGTGCAATCTTTGTCAATTCGCCGATGAATCCAGCCGGCACCCTCGTCTCCAAAGAGACATACGCGGAGATCGCCAAACTTGGCATTCCGATCATCTCCGACGAAATCTACCACGGTCTTGTCTACAACGGCACTCCAGTGAGTGTGCTTGAAGTGACTGACAATGCATTTGTGCTGAACGGATTTTCAAAGAGATATGCGATGACGGGATTGCGTCTAGGATACATGATTGCACCTAAGAAATACATGAAATACATCCAGACAATGCAGCAAAACCTTGCCATCTGTGCGCCGAGCATGTCGCAGAAAGCAGGGATAGCAGCGTTGAGATATGGAGAGGAAGATGTGAAGAAGCGACTTGAGATCTACAATGAACGCCGAGTATATATGATCGACCGTCTACGCAAGATGGGATTCGTGATAGAGACAGAGCCACAGGGAGCATTCTACATTTTCGCCAACGCCAAGAAATTCACCAACGACTGCTACAAATTTGCATTCGACGTGCTAGAGAACGCCCACGTCGGCATCACACCAGGAGTGGATTTCGGAACGAACGGCGAAGGATATGTGAGATTGTCGTATGCCAATTCGCTTGATAACATCAAAGAGGCATTGGACAGAATCGAAAAGTATTTGAAAAAATGCTAAATTATAAATGCAGAATGCTAAATGAAATGCGGAATTATAAGCATCTCCGCGTCTGGGAAACGCTATATCAGTAGCCGTATGCACCGAACGCAGTGGTGCTTGCGGATGGAGGATGAGCGATGCGTCTGTAAGACGCTGTCTCAGTAACCGCATGCGCCGAACGCAGTGGTGCTTGCGGATGAGAGAACGAGACATGAGTCCCCGCGTCTGTAAGACGCTATCTCTATAACCGCATGCACCGAACGCAGTGGTGCTTGCGAATGGAGGATGAGAGGATGAGCGATGCGTCTGGAAGACGCTATATCGGTAACCGCATGCACCGAACGCAGTGGTGCTTGCGGATGAGAGGATGAGCGATGCGTCTGGAAAACGCTATATCAGTAGCCGTATGCACCGAACGCAGTGGTGC
>DFGT01000039.1 GCA_002371265.1 Bacteroidales bacterium UBA3743
GTCTAACTTTAGGGGTTCATATCATTTTGCTCCGTCTCTATGATTCAATGGAATTTTTTTATTTAGCCTTTGCCAAAGCCTGCTTGATGTCTTCAATAAGATCGTCAACATCTTCTATTCCTACAGACAAACGAATCAAATTTGGAGATATGCCACCCTCGATAAGCTGCTCGTCAGTAAGCTGACGATGTGTGTGCGACGCAGGGTGTAGCACGCATGAGTGACAGTCTGCAACGTGTGTGGCGATGCCGATAAGCTTCAAACTGTCCATAAACTTGATTGAGAAGTCACGACCTCCCTTCAAACCGAATGCGATCACACCACATGTTCCATTTGGACAATACTTCTGCTGTAATGCGTGGTCAGGATCGCTCTCTAGTTCAGAATAGTTGATCCACTCCACCTGGTCAAGCGACTTCAAGTATTTTGCTATTTTCAATGCGTTCTCGTGGTGCTGCTTCATACGTACGTGAAGCGACTGCAAACCAAGATTTAGATAGAATGCGTTCTGAGGCGACTGGATTGAACCAAAGTCTCTCATCAACTGAGCTGTCGCTTTAGTGATGTATGCACCTTTGCCGAATGCCTTAGTGTATGTCAAACCGTGGTATGATGGGTCTGGTGAACAAAGACCTGGGAATTTGTCGGCATACTTGTCCCAGTCGAAATTACCGCTGTCTACTATGGCTCCACCAACGCCGACTCCATGACCATCCATGTATTTAGTGGTAGAGTGAGTGACGATGTCGGCACCAAACTCGATAGGACGGCAGAACACTGGAGTAGGGAATGTGTTGTCGACAATCAATGGAACTCCGTGCGCGTGAGCAATCTTTGCGTAACGTTCGATGTCGAAAATACGAACGCCAGGATTTGAGATAGTCTCACCGAATACCAATTTTGTGTTTGGCTTGAATGCTGCGTTGATTTCCTCGTCTGTGGCATCTTCTCCGACGAAAGTCACCTCAATTCCAAGTTTTGGAAGTGTTGTTCCGATCAAATTGAATGTTCCGCCGTAGATGTTGTTGAATGCAATCACGTGTCCGCCTGCCTCACAAATATTGAAGATTGCGAAGAAGTTGGCTGCCTGACCCGATGAAGTCAACATACCTGCGACACCACCTTCAAGTTCTGCGATTCTAGCAGCAACGTTATCATTTGTTGGATTCTGCAAACGAGTGTAGAAATAACCTGATGCCTCAAGGTCGAATAGCTTACCCATTGCATCCGACGACTCGTATTTGAAAGTTGTGCTTTGAATAAGTGGCATCTGACGACTTTCTCCGTTTTTCGGAGCATATCCACCCTGCACACAGATAGTATCTATTTTTCTGCCCATAATAATTTGTATGAATGATAATAGTTTAATTTCCACTGCAAAATTATTGCTAAAAGATAAAATGCGAAAGAAAATGCATCATAAGGGAATATAATGAATGAATTAGGAAGATTTTTAGAAGAATGTTCTAAAAAGTGTCGGAATCTTTCTGTTTTGTAGAATAGATTGAATTTGGCTATTACAGATGTCTAATCCTCTATTACAAACTTGGTAAATATGAATTTTCGTAAAATAGTGAGCTAAAAGTGTGTTTGTTTTCTTTGCATTCCCCTGCGTCTTCCTCAATCTCATTCGGGGATGAAAAAATTTTCTGTTTGTGGCTTCCCATTTCCGTATTCTTTTTCATATTGGTCGCTCAGGTATTTCTCCAGTTTGCCGCGTCTGTGCTTTTTCACAAGTTTCTTCATATTGGGTTTGCAAAGCATATCCATGATTTTCTTGTGCTTGATGTAATATTTGACACACGATGTCACTGCCTTTATATGCATCTCTTTAGAGTAGACGTGGATGATTTTGTCTTCGATTGCTGTTTTTGTGCAGGCTGCCAGAAATACCGACATGATTTCTGGGCATATCATCCATTCTTTAGAGCTTTTAGGAAAAGAAATTAGTATTTCATCCGACTTTTCATCCCAAAGCAATACGTATCGCGCACAGTAGATCCACATGAGATCGCTGTTTTCATTCAGCTCGCAAGGGGTGTTGAGAATATAGTTGGCACACATTAATGCGTCTTTTCTATGATTTTTGCAGTCTTCAGCATCCTCAAAACTCTCAATGGAAAGTATTTGTTGAAGATATGCTTGCGACTCTGCTGCCTCCATCTGTTCAATAGTCATTGCCTTGACGTCCGATTGAGCCGCCATTGCTGAACTGCAGATTAAAACTGAGATAAAAAGGATGAAGAATCTATTCATAATACAAAAAAAGGAGACAGAAAGCCATAACTCCTGTCTCCATTTGATAATCTGATTTTAGAATACAATATTCACAATCTTTCCTGGCACTACAATTACCTTCTTTGTTGGTTTGCCATCAAGAAGCTTAATTGTCTGGTCGTTGGCAAGAGCTGTCTTTTCAACATCTGCTTTGTCCATGTCTGCTGGAAGTTCAAGTGTGAATCTCACTTTGCCATTGAATGAGATAGGATACTTCACGCTGCTTTCCACCAAGAATTTCTCATCATAAGATGGCCACTGAGCGTCGCAAACAGAACCTGTGTTGCCAAGCAAGTGATAAAGTTCCTCGCAGATGTGAGGTGCGAATGGAGCAAGCACTGTGACAAACTTAGTCAAAACCTCTGCGTTTTTGCATTTCAACGATGTCAGTTCGTTAGCGCAGATCATGAATGCTGCGATAGAAGTGTTGTATGAGAATGTCTCGACGTCTCCCGTCACCTTCTTGATAAGCTTGTGGATTGATTTCTGCTCTTCGGCTGTTGGCTCTGCTTTCACCACGTCAAAGTTGTCGCCAGTGAAGAACATGCCCCAGAATTTCTTCAGGAATCTGTTCACACCGTCGATACCCTTTGTGTCCCATGGCTTCGACTGCTCGATTGGTCCAAGGAACATTTCATATAGACGCAATGTGTCTGCACCATATTTGTCTACAATATCATCAGGGTTCACAACGTTGAACATAGACTTTGACATCTTCTCAACTGCCCAACCACACACGTACTTGCCGTCTTCAAGAATGAACTCGGCAGTCTCAAACTCAGGTCTCCAAGCCTTGAAAGCCTCAATGTCAAGAATGTCGTTGTTTACAATATTCACGTCGACATGGATAGGAGTGACATCATAATCCTTCTTCAATCCAAGAGACACGAATGTGTTGGTATCTTTGATACGGTATACGAAATTAGAACGTCCCTGGATCATACCCTGGTTGATCAGTTTACGGAATGGCTCATCCTCGCAAACGATACCCAAGTCGAACAAGAACTTGTTCCAGAAACGACTGTAGATCAAGTGTCCTGTAGCGTGCTCTGTACCACCAACGTACAAGTCGACGCTCTTCCAATACTGGTTCGCTTCTTTGCTTACAAGTGCCTTGTCGTTAGTCGGATCCATATATCTTAGATAGTAGGCAGATGAACCTGCGAATCCAGGCATTGTGTTCAACTCGTATGGATAACCTTCTGGAGTACACCAATTTTCAGCGTGACCAAGAGGTGGCTCTCCGCTCTCTGTTGGCTTGAAGTCGGAAACCTCAGGCAATTCAAGAGGAAGCTTACTCTCATCAAGCATGTGTGGCATACCATCCTTGTAATATACAGGGAATGGCTCACCCCAGTATCTTTGGCGTGAGAAAATAGCATCGCGTAGACGGTAGTTCACCTTGACTTCTCCGATACCTTTCTCCTTGATATACTTCTTGGCTGTCTTCAAAGCCTCTTTTACAGTAAGCCCGTTCAAGAAGCCTGAATTCATCATGATTCCTTCCTTCGCGTCGAAACTCTCTTCTGAGACATCAGCTCCTTCGATTAGAGGAATGATAGGAAGGTTGAAATGTTTAGCGAAAGCGTAGTCACGTGAATCGTGAGCAGGAACAGCCATGATGGCACCTGTACCGTAGCCAGCAAGCACGTAGTCGCTGATATAGATTGGAATCTCTTTTTCTGTGATTGGATTGATTGCGTATGATCCAGAGAAGACGCCACTGACACGACGATCAGAGATACGCTCGCGTTCTGTTCTGCGTTTCACCTGAGCAAGATAATCATCCACAGCCGCTTTCTGGTCTGCAGTTGTCACTTTTGCAACATACTCGCTTTCTGGAGCAAGCACCATGAAAGTGACACCGTGAATAGTATCGCAACGAGTAGTAAAAATTTTTAATTTAAGATCCTGTCCCTTGACAGCGAAATCCATCTCTGCACCTTCACTGCGTCCGATCCAGTTTTTTTGTGTTTCCTTCAAAGCATCCGACCAGTCGATTTTGTCAAGGCCATCAAGTAGACGTTGCGCGTAAGCCGAGACTCTCAAGCTCCACTGACGCATCACTCTCTGCTCCACTGGGTAACCGCCACGTACGCTGACACCTTCGCTGATCTCATCGTTGGCAAGCACACAACCAAGGGCAGGGCAGAAGTTTACTTTTGTGTCAGCCAAGTAAGCTATACGGTATGCTAAAAGAATCTGCTCTTTTTCTTTTTCAGAATAAGATTTCCAATCTGAAGCTGAGAATTTTACGGTGCAGTTGTTAGCTGCGTTTACGTTGGTGTTGCCATCTTTCTCAAACTTAGCGATAAGTTCTTCGATAGGAAGAGCCTTATTGGCATCGTTGTCATAGTAAGAGTTGAACATTTTGATAAATGCCCACTGTGTCCACTTGTAGTAGTTTGGCTCACAAGTGCGGACTTCACGGCTCCAGTCGAAGCAGAAACCGATTTTGTCAAGTTGCTCACGGTAGCGAGCGATGTTTTTAGCCGTTGTCACAGCAGGATGCTGGCCGGTCTGGATGGCATACTGTTCAGCGGGAAGGCCGTAAGAGTCGTAACCCATAGGGTGGAGGACATTGAATCCCTGCTGTCGTTTGTATCTAGCAAAAATATCTGATGCAATATAGCCAAGAGGGTGGCCGACGTGCAAACCGGCTCCTGATGGATAAGGGAACATGTCAAGGACGTAGAACTTCTTCTTGGAAGAATCTTCCTTAACTTTATATGTGGCATTTTCTACCCAATATTTCTGCCACTTTTTTTCAATTTCTGAAAATTTATAATCCATTGTATTTCAAATTTCTTTCTCTTCTTGAAGTGTCCGCAATATAGACGTCTGCAAAATTAGTAAAAATTGAAGAGAAAAGGATGTTGTATTTGCAAAAAGGTAGATGATAATGACAAATAAAAAAAGGCATCGCATTTTATTGCGATGCCAATTTTCTGTAAGAAAGTCTTTTTTTAATATTCCCACAAGTCAGTTTCGAAGTTGATCAAGCGAGTTTTTACCATCTCCTGCTCCTTCTTAACATCCTCAAGTGTTGTATTGTACTCTAGCAAAGATCTGTTCTGTACGTTAGACTCTTTGTAGATGTAGCTAGAAAATCTTCTCTTCATGAACAAGTCGTCAAACGAAGGTCTTGCTCCATTATTCTTATCAGTGATAAGAACCTCTGTCTGTGACAAGAAAGGACGAAGTGTCTCAAAAGGAATCCAGAATAGAGGCAATGTCTCTAGACCAGTATCTCCCTCTCTCTGCATCACTGGGCAGAAACCGATGATACGGCAATTGAAAGTAGACGAAATTCTGTCGAAATACCATACCTCCTTGCAGAAGTATTTGATGATATCACGGTTAGGAACGTCTGTGTCATCAATTACATAGATAGTATCATTAGTAATAGAGTCAAGTTTTGTTTCGTATGGCAACGCGAACTTATCCATCAAATCACGGAATTTTGTCACGTGCTGGTCGTCGAAATGCTCGTACTCCTCAGCATAGTCATACACCTTGACTTTACCATCCTGAACCAATCTAAACATTAGAGCAAAGAAGCTTGTTCTGTTGTCAGCTGGAAGCTCAGGGTAGTATAGTGGAAAATTCATCTTCTCACGAAGGTCGATAATTCTATAGACAACCTTTTGCCAATAGATATCGTCGGCACGTGGGTTAACCATTTCAATAGGTTCAAGACCTTCTTTGGGACCACTTGTTGGCAAGTTAGTCTGCAATTCCTCAGAAATGTTGCCAGCTTCATCAAAGAAAGACTGGTCCTGAGCATTTGCGAGGTTTGCAAAAGCTAGCAAACAAGCAGTTAACAACAAATTAAAACATTTTTTCATGACTTAAACCTTTTTCAGTTTTTTTAGATTACTTAAGTGCAATTTCGACTGGAGAAAGCTGACGTCTTACCTTATCTGGTCCTGTTGCGAATACATCAGACAAGTAAATAGTCTTACCTTTAACCAATTTCTTGAATACTGACTTTTGCTTATCAGTCAAGCGAGAACCCTGTGCTGGCTCTACGATTGTATTACCCATTGAGTCTGTTGACTTGATAGAGAATGAAAGCACATTGTACTTAACGTTCAAGTCTGCATCTGGAAGCTCTGCAACAACCTCATCAGCTGAGATTAGGTCTGTCTTAGCAATCTTACCTACATAGAATCTACCGTCCTTACCATACTTCAACATTGCTGCTGGATTAGGAAGTTTTTTGACTCTAAATGAGTGCTTAGCCATGTGCTGTGACTTTCCACCGATGTTAGCTGATACGTTGATGTCACACATCTTTCCAACCTGTGATGGATGAGGTGTAACGACCCAACCCTTAGCTGTCTTAGAGATAGATGCACCAGAAACTGATACGCTAACGTCACCAGAATTTACACCTGGAACTGATACTGAGATTGGGTTGCTGAAACCGGCGTAAAGAACGTTCATCATGTCAGCAGAAACTGTAGCTGTAGGCTCACCAACAACGTACTCAGTCTCAAATGGATAAGAAATCTCCTCTCCGTTTGGCTTCTTCATCTTGATGTTACCTTTGTACTTCTGCTTACCAAGAGTTGTCGCAGTAAACTCGTAGATATCCTTCTCCAATGGCTTACCATTGATCTCGATAACTGGATCCTTTGTTGAGTCTGTTGCTGCCAACACGATCTTAGCACGGTATTTGCTTCCTCTCAATACGTACTGCTCATCAGCAATAGCAAGAGCCTGAATCTTGTTCACACGGAAGTCACCAGCATCAAGCTGACCGATGATATGGTTCAAACACTCTGCCTCTGTGTTACGTACGTCGTTCTGAAGCTTTGTTACAGTTGCCAACACAGCGATAGCTGGCTGATCCTCCAACAACTGCTTCTCCCAAGAGTAAACAGCACCTTCAATCTTCTTGTCAGGAGTGTCAAATGTCTGCTTGAAAGACGCTGCCTTAGTTGTGTCAGCGATATCACCGACTTTAACCATTCTCTGAGCGAATTCGCTGAAAGCACCGATCTTAGCTTTCATTGTAGCACCCCAGTTCTTACCTTCTGGATCCAATGCACGTGAAGATTTTCCTTCCAAAAGCTCACTAGCGATGTTAAGGTCACCAGCGTTCTTGATTGTCCAATCTTTCTTGTCTGCCTCTTCACCGTCAACAAGCATAACCAAAGTGTGCTTGAAAGTGTCAAGGTACTGGTATAGTGCGTTAGACTCCTTTACCAATGAGTCTACGTAAGGTCTCATTGGCTTAGCCTTAACAGGATTCTGGTCCTCTAGAGATCCAAACTTGTACTCCAAGTTTGCATTGTTACCCTGAGCGATCTGTACGCTCTTCGTCATTGATTCGTAGATCGAGGTGTATCCGTTCAAAATCTGCGCAGACACGTTAAGTGCAAGCATGGCAGTTAGCACGAGGTACATCATGGCGATCATCTTCTGTCTCGGGGTCTCCGGACAGTTCGTAGCTCCACTCATAGATTAATACCTAAAGATTAGTTTACACTAATTTCGTTTAACAATTAACCACGGATAGTCATGGCGTTCAACATGTTGCCATAAACAGTGTTAAGGCTCTTCATCTGCTGTGCCAACTTCTCGATCTCAGACTTGTAAGCCTCAGCTGAAGAAGCAGAAGAGTTGATAGAACCAGCAACTGTCTTAAGAGCAGTTGTTACAAGAGACATAGCCTCACCCTGCTCGCTAGCTGTCTTAGCCTGAATCTCGAACATGCTGTTGATGCTTGAGATGTTCTTGTTGATACCATTCATCTGATCAGCGAAGTTCTTAGAACCAGAAGATGCGCTGCTGATGCTAGCCTCGATATCCTTGTATGAGTTAACCAAAGAATCAGAAGAGTTCTTTAGGTTAGCCTGAGATGCTGCGAAAGCACCTGCTGCCTGAGAAGCTGCGTTTACGTTAGAGATATATGAGCTAGATACGTTAGCTGCCTCAGAAAGGTTAGCCAACTGAGAAGCTGTGTTACCCAACTTAGAAACACCCTCAGATAGATTCTTCAACTGCTCCTCAACTAGAGCCTTAGGATCAATTGTAGGAACTGAAAGCTCCTTTGAATCACCTGCAGCTACAACTCCGTGAGCTGAACCCTCAGCACCTTCGTCGTCAAGTTCTGGCCATACCAACTCCCAGTGGTAATCCTTATGAGGCTTATCGAAGATACCGATGGCAAACAAGATAGCCTCTGTACCCATTCCGATTGTAAGCATGACTCCAGCACCTGGCCAGTGCATGATTTTGAACAATGCTCCAATAATAACGATTGAAGCTCCTAGTGAGTAAGCAACACCTGTAACTCTCTTACCTGTAGGTGATTGCATAAATTCCATTAAACCCATTTTTCGAAATATTAATTTAAGATTGTTAATAATTACGTTTTTGTTGAATTCTGATTAATCCATTCCAATGTAGCTTCTTACACAACGGAAACCTAGGAATGAACGGTTCTCTGTCTGGTACTCATATGTACGCATACCACACTGCAAGAAGATGCTGACATCTTTCCAGCCACCACCCTTGATGACTTTTCTACGCAATACATCTGGATCGCTAGACTTAGCGTTGTACTCGTAGTTAGGGTTCATATCGTGTACAAATGAGTAATTAGACTCGTGGAATGCAGTAGATGTCCACTCTGCAACGTTACCTGCCATATCATACAAACCGAAATCGTTTGGCGGATATGAAGCTACACGTGATGTGATTAGATAACCGTCGTCTGTGTAGTTACCACGCTGTGGCTTGAAGTTTGCTAAGAAACATCCCTTAGCTGTACGTACGTAGTAACCTCCCCAAGGGTACATTGACAAGTCTTTGCCTCCACGTGCTGCGTACTCCCACTCAGCCTCAGTTGGTAGACGGAAGTCTTGAACTCGTACTCCTCCATTGGCAATTTGATAACCGTTGAATAGGTTTGTACGCCAGTGGCAGAATGCCTGAGCCTGTTCCCAAGAAACTCCAACTACTGGATATTCACCGTATCCTGGGTGAGCAAAATACAACTTCATGTATGGCTCATTGTAAGCGTAAGTAAAGTCACGAATCCAACAAAGTGTATCAGGATAAATGTTGATACGCTTCTTTGAGATGAAGTCTGAACGTTTCTTCAACTCTCTGTAGATTGTCTTATTGATGATGTGACCTTGCTCGTTGTAGTAAGAAGTGTCCTTACGAATCATCACATCTGCACTATCCTTAGTTACGCCAAGTCCTTCGATGCTTCTGTTGTATGATCCACGCATTACGTCGAACTTGTTCTCCTTCTTAGCAGCCTGAATGTAGTCTACCCATGAGTACTGGTACGACAAAATCATAGCGTTCAACTGAGGGAAGATGTCGATATCGTCCTCTCCCATATAGAACATACTATCAATTGCAATTTGCTGATCTTCGTTAGGCTTACTCCAAGGAATGTCTTTCTTCCAGTTTAGAATAGGCTTCTTTAGCTCATTACCTTTCTTGTCTTGTGTGATCTTAAACTCTTCATCAACTAAAGACAACTTCTCGCGTGCGATAGAGTCGCGTACCCAGTGTACGAATTGACGGTACTCTCCATTTGTAATCTCTGTCTCATCCATCCAAAATGCGTCAACAGAAACCGTCTTTGACTGTGATGTCATAGCCCAGTTTGCGTCCTGGTCGTTCTGACCAATGGTAAAGGATCCGCGCTTAATGTAAAGCATACCATAAGGAGACGGCTCTTTCCATGATTTTGAATAAACACCGACCAACTCGCCTCCTCCGTCTCCGGAGCAGCTACCGAGTAGCAATGCAATCACTGAGAAAATTAACAGCTTTTTCATGATATTTGAATTACTAATTTTATTTCAAATTTATTGTTTTACAAAATTCTTTCACTCTTGTACTTGTCTTTCTTTGAAAAATTCAAATCAAACGAGTATCTAACTACTACGTCATGTGAACCACCAGACCTTATCATTTTATTTAATGGTAACACATATCCGTATCCAATCTGCATTCCAGATATGACTTCAAAGCTAAATGCAAATGCCATCGAACTCCAAAACCATGAGTTTAATGCGAACGTGAATTTCTCTTTGTATGTGCAGACGTTGTTCATTCCTACCTGCATCGAAGAAAAATCTGTTCGAACCATCAGTGATGGTCTGTACAAAAACATTTTGCTTCTCGTCTTCAACTTGTATTCTCCATACACAAGCATCGTCGGCTCCAATGCGAATTGCTTTCCCTCTACTATTTCTGCTTTGCCGGCGTTCAGATGAAATACTGACACACCAACATCGAGCTTGTTTATTTTTGCCCCGACTCCGAAATTTAGGTCGAAAACAATGTCGTTCTGCTCTTCGCTTGCTCCTTGTTTGCTTAGTAACGGATCTTGCAGCTTGTGGTAATTGTCTTCTCCTCCAAGTCCTGAAGAAGCTTTATCGTAATCAAAACTAAAATCCGCGAATCCTACATCCAAACCGAATGACAGGTTGCCTGTCTTTGTTTCTATTCGATGAGCATATTCCAAACCAAATCTTTGGAATTTCCAGAAACTCTCTGATTGAACAGAGAAGACCACTCCGACAGCTTGATCTCGTTGACATGGCAGATGAGAATTGAAACTGAAAAATACATCTTGAGGATGACCTTCAAATCCTACCCATTGGGATTGAAACTCTCCCAACACGTTCGTTCTCTTGTTGCTTGCCACTAACGATGGATTAGCTCGTTCCCAATCCAAAACTGCACTCAACATATCAAGGCTGTTGAATTGCGAGTACGCAATTATATCGCTGAAAAATAGCGATATAAGCAAAATCAACACCCTTTTTGACCCGTTCAAAACGGAATTTAAGAGCAATATTAGTTTTTTTTGCCGTAACTGACAAAAAAAATCAACGTAAAAATTCAAAAAAAATTCTCTTTTTGATTTTTGCCGCGACCAGTTAGTACTCCTCTTCATTGAAAAAGAAATCTTCATTGCTTGGGTAATCTGGCCAAATATCCTCTATACATTCGTATATTTCGCCTTCGTCTTCCAACTCTTCCAAGTTCTCGATAACCTCCAATGGAGCTCCTGATCTAGATGCGTAGTCAATCAATTCATCCTTTGATGCAGGCCATGGAGCATCTTCCAATTTTGTCGCCAACTCTAATGTCCAATACATAAGCGTTTTTGTTAAGAATTAAACAACTTTACACACTCTCCTTTTAGAGAGATTGCAAAAGTATATTTTTTTTTAAGGAAAACAACTTTATTGCCTATTATTTTACTAACACTTTTGCTTATTCATGCAAATTGACACCCAATTGTCTTTTTCTTTGACAGTTTGCAAGCTAAAATTATGTTTTTTAGCAACTTCTTCGATTGCCGGTATGTCTTCCTTGTAAAATCCGCTTAGAATTAATTTTCCGTTTTCTTTAATTGAATTTGCGTATCTCGGTATGTCGTTGAGCAAAATGTTGCGGTTGATGTTCGCCAAAAATATGTCGTAGACGGAATTCAAACCTTCCACCGTCGCTGCGTCTCCTTGGCGCACGTGTATCTTGTCCTCCACTTTGTTGACTACCAAATTGTCGATGGAGTTCTCGTATGCCCAAACGTCTATATCAACTGCGTCTACTTTTTCTGCACCTAAATATGCTGCCAAGATTGACAGTATTGCTGTGCCGCAGCCCATGTCCATCACCGTCTTCCCCTTAAAATCACAGTCAAGCATATTCTTCATCATCAGCCCTGTTGTCTGGTGATGCCCTGTCCCGAATGCCATTCTCGGATTTATGATGATTTTGTATTTGCTTTCTGGCACGTTCTTGTGAAATTCACTGCACACCACTACTTGGTCTGCCACTACAATCGGCTGGAAATAGTTTTTTTCCCATTCTTCATTCCAGTCTTTGTCTTCCAGATCTTCTATTTTATATATGATATTTGTATATAGCTCGGAACCTTCAATCACTTCTTTCAGTTTGGCCTCAGAAAAGAGATTTTCTGCGACGTAGCATTTCAATACGTCTCCAGCATTTTCAAACGAATCATATCCGATTCCTGCCAAGTCTTCGCTGAACAGGTCGGCTATGAAATCTCCTCCGTTGTCAAACGATAGCTCTCCGTTAAGTTTTGCCTCTATTACTTTATATTTTGTCTTGTTATCCATGTCGTTTATTCATTATATGTATGGGGATGCCTTTTGTGTCTTTTTTCAATATTGGTATTTAATCAAAAAGAGGATAGACGTGATTACGCCTATCCTCTCTTTATGTCATCAGACCATATTAGTCTTTCAACTTAGCGCAGATGAACTCACGGTTCAAACGAGCGATGTTGCTGATCGACACTGCCTTTGGACACTCTGCCTCACATGCACGTGTGTTAGTACAGTTACCGAAGCCAAGCTCGTCCATCTTTGCGATCATAGCCTTTACTCTCTTTGCAGCCTCTACCTTACCCTGAGGAAGAAGAGCCAACTGAGATACCTTTGCTGAAACGAACAACATAGCTGATCCGTTCTTACAAGCTGCTACACAAGCTCCACATCCGATACATGATGCTGCATCCATTGCCTCGTCAGCGACTGGCTTTGGAATAGGAATTGCGTTAGCGTCTGGAATACCACCTGTGTTAACTGAAGTGTAACCACCAGCCTGCATGATCTTGTCGAAAGCTGAACGGTCTACCATCAAGTCGCGGATTACTGGGAATGCAGCTGAACGCCAAGGCTCGATTGTGATAGTGTCACCATCGTTGAAACGGCGCATGTGTAGCTGACATGTTGTAACCTCCTGGTCTTTTCCGTGTGGATGTCCGTTGATATACAATGAACACATACCACAAATACCCTCACGACAGTCGTGGTCGAACACTACAGGCTCTTTTCTTTCCTTAACCAACTTCTCGTTAAGAACGTCAAGCATCTCTAGGAATGAGCTTTCTGTAGAAATTCCTTCCAACTGGTATGTCTCGAAAGCACCCTTCTCCTGAGGACCTCTCTGACGCCATACCTTAAGTGTTATATTTAATTCTTTTTCTTTTCCCATTTTTGTCAGAATTTTCAAGTTTACTAGAAATTAGTTCTTGTAGTTACGAGTCTTACGCTCTGTCTCCTCGTAGTCAAGTGGCTCCTTCAAAAGTTCAGGATCTGAGTTCTCACCTGTGTACTTCCAGCAAGCAACATATGAGTACTGGTCATCCTGACGAAGAGCTTCACCCTCCTCTGTCTGGTACTCCTCACGGAAGTGACCACCACAAGACTCATTTCTGTTGTAACCATCGATAGCCATCAAGTAGCCGATCTCCAAGAAGTCAGACAATCTCAAAGCCTTCTCCAACTCTGTGTTTAGTGTGTTGGCCTCACCTGGGATGTAGACGTTGCTCCAGAACTCTTTCTTAAGCTCCTTAAGCTTCTTCATAGCTGTCTCAAGACCTTCCTTAGTACGGCCCATACCTACGTACTCCCACATAATGTGACCTAGTCTCTTGTGGATTGAGTCAACACTCTCAGAACCCTGAATGCTCATCAACTTGTTGATCTTGTCCTGAACACCCTTCTCTGCCTCTACGAACTCAGGAAGGTCTGTGCTCATTCTTGGCACCTGGATCTGATCTGCCAAGTAGTTCTGGATTGTGTATGGCAATACGAAGTAACCATCTGCAAGACCCTGCATCAATGCTGACGCACCAAGACGGTTAGCACCGTGGTCTGAGAAGTTTGCCTCACCGATTGCGAACAAACCTGGGATAGATGTCATCAACTCGTAGTCAACCCAGATACCACCCATTGTGTAGTGGATAGCAGGGAATATCTTCATTGGAACCTCGTATGGATTCTCGTCTGTGATCTTCTCATACATCTGGAACAAGTTGCCATATTTCTGAGCAACTACGTCCTTACCTAGACGTTGGATAGCGTACTTGAAGTCAAGGAATACAGCAAGACCTGTGTTGTTTACTCCGAATCCTTTGTCGCAACGCTCCTTAGCTGCACGTGAAGCAACGTCACGTGGCACTAGGTTACCGAATGCTGGGTAACGACGCTCCAAGTAGAAATCGCGGTCCTCATCAGGAATATCGTTAGCTGTCTTTCTTCCCTCCTGGATAGCCTTTGCGTCCTCAAGCTTCTTAGGAACCCAGATACGGCCATCGTTACGAAGAGACTCAGACATCAATGTCAACTTAGACTGGATGTCTCCGTGAACTGGAATACAAGTTGGGTGAATCTGAGCGTAGCATGGGTTAGCGAAGTAAGCTCCCTTACGGTAGATCTGCATAGCTGCAGAACCGTTAGATCCCATAGCGTTAGTAGAAAGGAAGTAAGTGTTTCCGTATCCACCAGTACCGATTACTACTGCGTGACCGAAGAAACGCTCGATCTTACCTGTAACAAGATTACGTGCGATGATACCACGAGCACGACCCTCAATGATAACGACGTCAAGCATCTCATAACGAGTGTAAAGCTTAACTGTACCCTTGTTGACCTGACGGCTAAGTGCTGAGTATGCACCAAGTAGAAGCTGCTGTCCTGTCTGACCCTTAGCGTAGAATGTACGAGACACCTGAGCTCCACCGAATGAACGGTTGTCTAGAAGACCGCCGTACTCACGAGCGAATGGAACGCCCTGAGCTACACACTGGTCGATGATGCTGTTAGACACTTCAGCAAGACGGTAAACGTTTGCCTCACGTGCACGGTAGTCACCACCCTTGATTGTATCGTAGAATAGACGGTATACTGAGTCGCCGTCGTTCTGATAGTTCTTAGCTGCGTTGATACCTCCCTGTGCTGCGATAGAGTGAGCACGACGTGGAGAATCTTGAATACAGAAATTCAATACGTTGAATCCAAGAGCTCCAAGAGAAGCTGCTGCAGATGCTCCTGCAAGTCCTGTTCCAACAACGATGATGTCCAACTTACGCTTGTTTGCTGGATTCACCAATTTCTGATGATTTTTATAGTTGGTCCACTTCTGAGCCAAAGGACCTTTAGGAATTTTTGAATCTATAGTTGCCATAATTTCTTCAATTTAATATGGGAATTTAAGCGAAGTAGCCGTAGAATACCACTGCTATAAAGCCTGCGCAAACAACTGTTGCAAAGATGTTAGAGATGCACTTCCAACGAGGCATCCAAGTCTTGTTGTTAGCTCCTAGTGTCTGCATAGCCGACCACATACCGTGTGTCAAGTGGAACCACAATGCGATCAACCAAATAACGTAAAGAACTACGTTTACTGGATTCTTGAATGTGTACAAAATCAATGCTGCACCATTCTGAGTTGCTTCTACCTCGTTGTTCAACTGTAGGTTCACTGAATTAACAGCAGCCTCTGTAGCTTGGATCATCTCTGCATTGCCAAGTAGCTCAGGAAGCATCATCTTTGACCAGAAGTGTACCAAGTGGATGCAAAGGCCGATGATCACGATTGCTCCAAGAAGGAACATGTTCTGAGATGCCCATTCTACTGATCCCTGATTCTCAGATACAGCATATCTCTGCTCACCACGTGCCTTGCGATTCTGCAATGTAAGAATAATTGCGTAGGCAAAGTGAACGAACACTCCCGCAGCTAGCACAGCTGTACCAGCCACTGCATACCAGTTAGACCCTAGAAAGCCACATACTTGGTTGTATGCGTCAGAGCTAATGATAGCCACTAAATTCATTGACATGTGAAATGCCAAAAACAAGATGAGGAATAGTCCTGATATGCTCATTATCAGTTTTCTTCCCACCGAAGAACTAGTTAACCACATAAAATTACGTTTAATGAATTATTTTTTATTAATTTTTATTTCCATTTTGTGCAATATTCGGCAAAAATAAAAAGCGGAAATCAAAAACGCAAACAAAAAAATTGTTTTTTGCAAAATATGCTGATTTATCAACAATCACGTAAATTTCTGCTATTTTCAGACAAAGTGAAAAGGATAATGTGTTTTACATTGCATTTATATGTATTCATATTTAATTTCGGACCCAAAGTGTAATATTATACGGTTTTGAGCAAATTATTTCATTTTGCGAATACTTTCGCATAAATATTAAAATGCATAATGTAAAGTAAAAATGATAGATTTAAGCAAAACGTATGATTTACCGACATTTTTATTTTACGCAAGTTTACTATTTGTTACGATTGTGTTACATTTTGAAAATATTCAAATATTTATGCAAAACAAAAAAAGCCGTTTTTTCATTTTGTCAAACGCTTTGTTATAAATAAATTTGCGTCGCTTTTAACAACTTTGAATTAATAACAAGTAAAACAAAATATCAAAAAGGTTTTATGGAACCAAAAGAGCAACTAAGTACGTCTCTGTCTGAGCCACAGACAGCAAAGTCGGCCCCTTCAGGAGTGCCTACAGACAACAAAAAACTCATTTGTCTAGGCATTTGTCTCGCAATCGGACTATTGGCATGGTTTTTGCCAGCGAGCGCATTCGGACTTAAGGGTGACCCTACAGTTTTAGAGCAGCGTGTAATTGCAATCTTCTTGTTTGCTGCCGCAATGTGGATTACAGAGCCAATTCCAATCTGGACGACTTCGGTTTTGACAATGGTGTTGATGCTCCTTACTGTTTCCAATAGTGCTGTGGCATTTATGACTCCCGAAAAAGGAGCTGAACTTTATAATGGTCAGATTTACGGAGAACCGATAAGTTATAAGGCTATCATGGCGGCTTTCGCTGATCCTACTATCATGCTTTTCATGGGTGGATTTGTGTTGGCTATCGCAGCCACTAAGTATAAGATGGATGCTGGTCTTGCAAAAGCAATGTTGAAGCCATTTGGAACAAGAGCTGAATATGTGCTTCTTGGTTTCATCTTGATCTCTGCGACATTCTCAATGTTTATGAGTAATACGGCAACAGCAGCGATGATGCTTACGATCCTGTCTCCTGTGCTTGCGACTCTTCCTTCTGATGGAAAAGGTAAAATTGGACTTGCTCTTGCTATTCCTATCGCATGTAACGTTGGTGGTATCGGAACTCCTATCGGAACTCCACCAAACGCAATCGCAACAGGTTTCCTTGAGAAGCAGGGTATTGAAATTGCATTCGGCGACTGGATGTTGATGATGGTCCCTGTAGTGTTGATTATCTTGGTATTTTCATGGTTCTTACTTGTTAAGCTTTTCCCATTCTCACAGAGAGACATCGTGATTGAAGTTCCTGGAGATTTCGACAAGAGCCCTAAGGCATTCATTGTTTACGTGACTTTCGGTATCACTATCTTCCTTTGGGTGTTTGGAAAGGATTTGTTTGGCATCAATGCCAATGTTGTTGCTTTGATTCCATTTGCAGTCTTCTCTATCACAGGTGTGATCACAAAGAAGGATCTTGCTTTGATCGACTGGGATGTTCTTTGGCTTGTGGCAGGAGGATTCGCTCTAGGTATCGGATTGGATAAGACAGGTCTGGGAAAACACATGGTAGATTCAATTCCATTGGATCAGTGGCCTACACTTGTGATGATGATTGGCGCTGGTGTCCTATGTATCACGATGAGTACATTCATGTCTAACTCTGGTACTGCAGCACTTCTAGTTCCAATTCTTGCCGCAGCGGGTATGGGTATGCAGGAGCAGTTGGCTTCATTCGGTGGTGTGCCTGCACTTCTTATCGGTGTTGCGTTGTCAGCTTCACTTGCAATGTCTCTGCCTATCTCAACTCCTCCAAATGCACTCGCTTACGCCAAGGGATTCATTCAGCAGAAGGATATGGCTGTAGTGGGTATCATAGTTGGTGTTTTCGGTATGATCGTAGGTTACTCTGCTTTGATCTTGTTCGGCAACACAGTTTTCGGAAACTAATTATTCAAAATATATTTTGTAGAGACGCAATGACATGCGTCTCTACTTTTTTATGAAAAAAATGAAAAAATTTTTACTTTCAGTCCTAGTGGCTTGTGCTTCTCTATCTGCATTCGCACAAGACAATGCTGTAGCAGACACAGCAAAACATCATCACCGTCATCATCGCCATCATCGCAATGGCGTAGTGTTTGAGGGTAACGACAAAAATCCAAAGGTCTCTCTTTATGGTTTTGTTCGCAATTATTTCACTTACGACTCTCACACAGAGCAGACTGTTTGCGGTGGACTGTTCAACACTCTCCCTTATGATGAGAACCTTAATCTACGTGGTGAAGATTTGAACGCGCAGCCTTCTGCACAATGGATGGCATTCACAACTCGCCTTGGAATTAACCTTCAAGGACCAAAACTGAATGAAATTTGCACTATGAGCGGAAAAGTGGAGATGGATTTCTGTGGCTACGGTACATATTCGTATGTGCTACGTCTTCGTCAGGCTTTTATGCGTCTTTCATGGCAGAAAAATATGTTGACTTTGGGTCAGACTTGGCATCCTATGTTTAATTCGGATATGATGCCTGGTTGCACAGCTCTTGCAACCGGTTCTCCATTCCAACCATTCAACCGTTCTCCTCAGATTCGTCACGATGTACGCTTTGGTAAGGATAACGGATGGAGATGGACAACAGATTTGCTTTGGATGCTTCAGTACACTCCCGTCGGTCCGGATAAAGATGGCCTTGGAGCAGGTTCTACTGCAAACATCAAGTTCTTGAACAACTCTTGTATTCCAGATTTGTATTTCGGACTTGATCATACTGGTAAGAAGACAATTGTTGGAGTGGGTGCTGATCTTACAAGCCTAAAGCCACGCACAACACGTGAGGAAAAGATTAATTATGAAGGAAAGGATACTGTATGCACAGTAAAGTCGAAAGACAGAGTCACAGCAATCTCTCCAATGTTCTACTTCCAGTATAAGCCTTCAAGCAAGTTCAAATTGATGGCAAAGGCTGTTTATGGTCAGAACACTGCACACTTGAATATGCCGAGCGGATATGGTCTTACAAAAGTGAATGAAGAGACAGGAGAGTGTGAGTACACACCACTTCGTATGTTCAGCACATGGATTAATCCAGTTTGGACTAGTGTAAGCAAAAACTCTGGCAACATCACAAAGATTAGTTTCTTCGCCGGATTCCAAAAGAATTTCGGAGCTAAAGAGGGTATGGTAGAGGAGTATGTGAAATATACGGCACTTCAGCACAAGGGAGGCAAGACATTGGACAACTGCTTCCGCCTATGCCCTACATACACATATACAATCAAGAGCTTCGATATGGCTTTCGAGTATGAGTTGACTGGAGCTACTTACGGTAAGGAAGAAAAAGACAATGAAGGTCTTTGGTTAGGCCGTGCTGTAGAAGAGGATCGCAATACAGTGGTCAACCATCGTGTTTGCCTTATGGTGAAGTACAACTTCAAATAATTAATTCATAGATTAATATTGGATAAGAGATGTGGCATTGTCACATCTCTTATTTTATTAATCAAGGAAGCAATTCAAATTTGCTTAAAATATTTTGCTGTCTCATTCTTAATTGCTACCTTTGCAGTCGCTAATTAAAATTATATAACAATGTATCTAGATCAAGCTAAAAAAGCAGAAATCTTCGGGACTTACGGAAAGTCTAATACCGATACTGGTTCAGCAGAGAGCCAGATAGCGCTATTCTCATACCGTATCTCTCATTTGACTGAACATGTAAAGTCAAACAAGAAGGATTTTAACACATCAAGATCTCTTAAGATGTTGGTTGGTAAGCGTCGTCGTATGTTGGATTTCTTGAAAGAGAAGGACATCGAGCGTTACCGTTCAATCGTTAAGAAGCTTGGTTTGAGAAAGTAATTGCTTTCTTGAAAAGAACAAAGGCGGACAGAAATGTTCGCCTTTTTTTATACATATTATATGCGATATACGTATGGAACTGATCTGACAGACGTATGTTTTTGTTAGACGTGCGTCTTTGCGTCTCTACGAGCGGACAAACAAAATTGCCTTTGCCGAGAATCTCTCGCCGCATTTGTCCACATACAGATAGATAGCCGCTTTTGTGTTTGTCCCACTGCAAAATTCTTCTACGATAGTTTTAGGGTCATCAGTGTCGCTCACCAGCGTCACACCTTCACCCTTGATTTTGTTTTTGATGCTTATTTCTCCAGCCACCACGTTAGGTAGCGTGTAGACGAATATGGCTGGAGACGAGATGTATTCGTCTGCTGTGATGTTGTCTAAATGAGCCAGGTCGGATTCAATACATCCACTATCTGTGTTAATGATCAATGCTACTTCGTATGGGTCGTATTGTGATAGCCCGCCTGTTTTGTTGAGCAATAATTGTACTGCTGTGGTGCCAAGTTTGCAATAGTCGTCCATCTTGGAAAATTTCATGTATGGCTCAGAAACGGACGCAAACATACCTTTTATATATGTCTTGAAATCTGATCCAACAGCATCGCCATCAGATAGTTCCACTGATTCTGATTTAAAAAAAGAGTTGTTTTCATTCGCTTTTCTCCTTTCACAATCCTTGTTGCTTACGACAACAGCTGCATTGCATCCTCCAAATCCAGAGCCTGTTTTTACAAATATATCACACGGCTTGTCTTTGATTGTCGTTTGGGAAACATTGAGTTTGACAGGAGTGCCTGTCTCTTCAAACCCAAGTGTCTTAGCTATTTCACCTTTTTCGGCGAGCGAAATGCTGACCGCAAGTTCCAACACTCCAGAGCATCCAAGTGTATGTCCGAAATATGCTTTTGTGCTGACGACGATGCTGTCTGTAAGACCTGCGACAGCCAATGCTTTCGATTCCATTTCGTCATTGTAGACGGTGGCTGTCCCGTGCATATTGACGAATGAGACGTCAGATGGCTTGACTCCAGCTTCATTCATTGCCGTCGTTATGGCATGAGCAAGTTCTTCTCCCGTACGTGATGGACCGGAAATATGGTTTGCGTCGTTGGATGATGCCCCACCAGCTATATAAAAGCAGCTTGGAATGTCTGTTTCGTTTGACAATATCAAGGTGGAAGCACCTTCTCCTAAAGAAATTCCATCTCTGCATTTGTCGTATGGTTTGCAGATGTTATGGCTGAGAGACCGGAAACTGTCGAATCCGGACACCACAAAGTCTGTCAGCAAATCTCCGCCTACAACCACGATTGTTTTGTATTTCCCTTCATTTATTAGTCTGTGGGCGTAAACAGTCGCCAACACGCCTGATATGCATGCGTTTGACACGCACATAGGCTTGTTAGGATTCTTGAAATATGATGCGACTTTATTAGCCAAACAACAGATATAGTTGTTTTCGTTGTGGCTGAGATTGTCGATATTTCCTTTTGTTGTGGAGAAGATGAATAGGGTAGACGGGGATGAAAGGTCTACTTTCGTGTTTTTTGAAGCGTCTAGTGTGGATGAAATCATCATCTGCTCCAGACGGAAATATGAGGGTCTGTTGGAGATGTTGTATTGGGTGTAGAACCCGTCGTCTACAGCACCTAGAGGAAATGACTGACCATTAGCGTAGTTTTTGTGGGTTCCCCTCACTCCGCTTTTTCCAAGCTCTATATTAGCCACAATATCAGACAGTGAATTTCCTAATGCACAAACAGCACCTTTGCCAACTATGTAAGATTTAGCCCCTTTCATCAAACACTAAAAAAAACAAATCCCCTGTTATTCAGTTGCTGAAATTACAGAGGAGACAAATAAAATAAAAAAGGATGAGCCGATGACGAGACTCGAACTCGTGACCTACGCATTACGAATGCGACGCTCTACCAACTGAGCCACATCGGCATCATTTTGCGGTATGGACGGGACTCGAACCCGCGACCCCATGCGTGACAGGCATGTATTCTAACCAGCTGAACTACCACACCAAGTTTGCCATTCATTTCTGAATTGCGGTGCAAAAATATAGAAAAAAGTTGATACTGCAAATGATTTTCGAAATATATTGACTTTTATTTTGTGTGATCTGTTTTTTGTGAATGTATGTTTTTTTTATCATTATTTAGTTAAATAAAGTTAAAAGAATGAGTTTTGTTCGCTTTGATAAGAAATGTATTTATTTTTGCGCAAAAATAAATGATGCTCCAATTTGGAGAGTGTGATTTTGAAGTCAAAACATAAAGGTATATGAAAAAAAAGATTTTTACAGTGCTCGGACTGTTGTTCTGTATAATGTCTGCAAATGCAGCATTGCAGTATATGACAATAGAGCTGAAAAATGGTAAAAAGTTCAGCTTTTTGCTAAAAGAAAATCCAGTAATCACATATCAGAATGACCGTCTAGTGATTAATGGAGACGAAAGTACAAGTTATTCTATTGATGGAGTGAAAAACTATTATTTCACAGAAGACAATCAGTCTGCTGTCAAGAATGCGAGTGCTGACTTTCAAGCCCTTCGTATTGTGAGTTCGGATGAAAATACCATTAAAGTGGAGAATGCTTCTGTTGGTGTAGTAGCAATATTGTTCAATATAAATGGGTCGATTGTTGCAACATCTGAGACTAATAATGAAGGAGAGGTGGAGATATCTCTTCCAAATCAAAAGGGCGTATATTTGCTTAATATAGGCGCTCAATCATTAAAGCTAATTCGTAAATAAAAAAGTCAAATAACATGAAGAAAGTTCTACTTCCCGTATTGACATTGTTGTCATTTTCTTTTGCATCAAATGCGATCACAAAGATGTGTGTGAAGTCGGTTGATGGTGTGGTTACTAAGTATGACATCGACAAAGTTGCCGAAGTGTATTATGAGCCTGATTTTGAATTTGAAACAGAAGCTATACTTTTCGATTCTGTCGGTATTAAACTTTATAATACACCATCGATGACAAAAATTCCTAAACCAGAGGGTGTTGTGGAAAACAAATATTTTTTTGAGTATTGGTATGAATCTTCAGATCAAAGCAACGATATTGATGCAGTATTTGAAGAATATAAGAAACAAGCAACTTCTTTAAGCACTAATAAGAATATGCCTCTTTTTTGGAGTGAAGATCATGGCAATACTTGGTCTGAATACAAAGGACAACAATGGAATAATGACCAAAAGAATTTCTATTTTTCTTTAGCCAATGTCACAGATCCTAATGGAGATGTGGATGAGAAGGGTCAGATTTGGGCAGTCGTTGTAGTAAAGCAGAGCGACAATCGTATAAGAGTTATTGTCAAGATGGATAGTATTAAGTATAATGGCAAATACTATTCGTATGACAATGGAAATGGTACTCCAAGCAGACATTAAAAATCCACATTTCAAGTGTTGAATAAGAGATGACTATCTAGTTTGTAAAAACAAGGTAGTCATTTTTATTTTTATGTAAGTTATCTGGCGACATTCTGTGGTACTGTAACATAAAAGTAAAGAATTGCAATTGTCGCCCAAAGAGGACAATCTAAACTCAGTTTATAAGAGACTGAATTATTATAATGAAAGTTTTTTTGATACGCTCAAAAAGTTGTTGCCTCAGAAACTTAACTGCTATTTTTCAAGTTCAGAAATTGTTTTGTCCTTTAATATAGTGATAAAATGTAAGTTGAAAATCCATGGACCATTAACAATCATATGTTAAATGCCACAAGAATTAAAATTCACTTGTAAAACTTGTGTTATTCTACAGGATTTTCGCCTTCTTCTTTACTATTTAATTTTTGGAAGAAATGAATGCCGCATAGCACAAATATAGCAAGAAATCCCATCACAAAGCCATACTTGATGCCTGTTTTGACTTTGCCTTTTTTGTCGTTTTCAAGTGGATAGCGAGGCACGTCAATCTCTTGAATCAAAGGTTCACTTTTAGCCATGTCAAGTTTCATCACTTCGATGTTCTTGACAATTTCAGAATATGCAGCAGTGTTTATTTGAATGTCTGTTTGATATTTCAATTGCTCCACACCAAGGACATTTTTGGATGGATTCATGTTTAAATCGCGATAATGAGCGACTGCATATAGAGATTTGTTCAGCTCTTTTCGTATGGAATCAGCTCTTGATTGAAATTCATCTATGTTTCTTTGTGTTTTATCTCGTTTGCTTTTAAGATAAAAATCAAATACTGTGTTTATCATTGCAGCACTGAATTCTTTAGCAAATCTTTCATCTTTGGAACTGACAGAAAAATTCGCATAAGAAAGTTTTTTGTCAAGTTTTTCAATGCTAATTTCTTTTTGCATCATTCCTGAAGCAATGATCATTATGATGCTGTCTTGCTCACGTGTAAATGAATCTCTATTTTGACCATAAGGAAAAGTCACATCACATAGAGTTGCAATATGATATTTAGACGGGTCTATTTCAGCATTGATTTCATCGCATTTTAGCCTCAAACTATCAGCTAAAATTTTGTATTCGAGTAGATTCATCGTGTCTTTTTCTATGATTATTGGCTTTAGTAATGCCATTTCTACCATAGATCTTGAGCGGAATAATTCTACAAGATTATCTCCTGAAAAAGTGCCAGAAGAGGATCCGAATCCAGCCAACATACTGAGAGCTCCTAATCCGCTTCCTCCTCCACTTTTAGATTCAATTGAAAATTTATATGTGGCGGTATATGTTGGCTTGTAAATATAAGCGTGTATAATACCAATGATGACACCAATTATACCAGCCACCACAATAGCCCATTTCTTGTCCCATAAATATGAACAGTAGTCTTTGATTATCCTTTTTATGTCAGTAAAGGAAATTTTGCTTTGGGAATATTCCTCTGTTTGCAAAAGATCTTCTAAATCGATATTCATTGTCCTTTATTGTTTGATCTTTATTGGTTGGAACTTGAGCCAGAACCAGAGTTAGACTCTTTTTTATCTTTTAAGTTGGATATTACCACTAGTGACGATACTCCAACAGAAGCGCAAGAAACTACTGTAGAAAGTACAGCTGTAAAGAAGTTTGCTCTAGCTCTTCTGTCCTCATTTGTCTCTTCTTTTTCTGGAACATATAGATGAGCTCCTGGTTTTATCTTAGGGTAGTTCTTGAAGAATGCGAAGTGACCTGTGGCTTGCATCTCTCCATTCGCATACGCCACATATACTCGCCGCTTGTCTGCATGCTGGCCAAAGCCTCCTGATCGACGGATTGCTTTCCTTGCAGAGCGTCCTTGGTATACCATCATTCCAGGCACTTGCACTTTGCCATTGACTGTGATTGTCTGAAGTTGTTTAGAAATGTATATCATGTCACCATCTTCGACATATATGTCTTCTTCACAACCTGGATGCTTTAATATTTCCTCCATATCTATGCCGACGAGATCGGTCCTGTTTTGAAGTTGTTTCAATAATTCAGGGTCTCCTTCTGTTTCAGCTATTTTTTGAATCATTTTAGCGTCTCTCATTCTTTCCGCTGCTGAACGAGATCCTTTTCTGATCAGGAATGCCCCTTGCACGTATGCATAGTTTGTCACTCCTCCTGCTCTTGCCATTATGTCGGAGATTTTTTCCCTCTTGTTGGTTATTACATAGTCACCAGGAGAACGTACTTCTCCAAATAATGACATTGATCTGTTAGATTCGATGCCTTCTTTTATTCTGACTGAAACCATATCGTTAGGCTCTAACTTGATATCAGCATCATCACCTGCTTTCAATTCTCTGTCGACTGAAAGGATCTTTATCTCATTCTTTTCTATATTTTCTTTCAATTTGCCATCATCCTTGATTCTTCTAGACAATTCAATTTTGTCAGTGGCTGCAAACTCCTTGAATCCTTTCGCCAAGAAAATCAAGTCTTTGACAGTCATGTTCTCATAGTATGGATATGTTCCTGGCGACAATACTTGCCCGTGAATAGATACTGTTTTTTTCTCTTCCAAATCTTTCAAGTTTCCAATAGTCACCTCATCTTCTTTTTTTAGCAAGATATTAAATTTGCCGTCGATAAGGTCTTTCACATTGAAACTTATCAATTCTGGAGTAAGGTCATCACGTAGACGAGTGATTGTTGCTCGCTCCAAATATGCATCTTCCACTAGACCATCAGCTTTCTTCACCAAATCCATAAGTGTCATGTTGGAATCCAAAGCGTATGGACCTGGACGAAAAACTCCTCCGAATATTTTCACTCTGTTTGAATATCTGTCTAGTACTTCAGATACAACAAATTGGTCTCCTGTCTGCAACTGGAACATTCCGTACAAATCGCTTGAAACGTCTGCTACACTCTTCTCTTTTTCTGTTGTGCGCTGCACTGTGATGCGATTCTTATATGCGTTCTCTGTAAAACCACCTGCAAATGAAATCAAATCTTTCAAAGATTCTCCTTGTCTCATCTCGAATACTCCAGGCCTTTTCATTGCACCGTCGATACTTACGCGAATGTCATATGCAGGAACGTAAATCACATCCTGATCTTGCAATGAAATATTGTTGGATAGATTTCCGCTTGTGAGGAATGTGTATAGGTCGACTGATGCAATTTCCTTATTCCTTCTCATTACTTTAATGTTACGTAATGAACCTGATGAAGTAGGTCCTGAACATGCATATAATGCGTTGTAGACGGTGGAAAGAGATGACAGTGTGTAAGTTCCTGGTCTTATGACATTTCCTGTGATATAGACATTGATGCTTTTGACATTTCCTATTGTGACGGAAACTTGTGTGTTTCCAGTTGATATCGAACTGTAAATAGATGATAGTTGCTTCTTGATTTTTGTTTGTACCGCCTCTATTGTAAGTCCATTTACCATTACTGGTCCTACGTTGGGTATTCTTACATTTCCTTCTGAAGACACGGTAAGTTGCATCGTGTTTTCTGCATATCCATATACGTCAACAACCAATACGTCTCCTGGTCCTACGATATAATTCTTTGGTGTCGGCATATTTTGATTTGGAGCAAATGTCATTTTTGAGTTTGAAAACAAATCGGAGCCGAATATCCTGTTGTTGATATATTTTGCCTGCTCTGGATTTTCTTTCATCTCTTCTATGATACTTTCTGCCATTTGTGAACTGGCAATGGCTATGTCTCCTTTGGTTTCTTTTTCTGTTTTGCTCTTGTCTGCCAACACTCTGTCTTTTAATTTTTCCGCCTCTGTATCTTTCATTCCTTTTGACATGGCAAAACTGACGAATTCATCCATTGTCCTTCCCGTTCCTTGATAGGCTTTTTTTATTTCTTTGATTTGTGCTGCCGACAAGGATTCTGCCGAAATATTTTCCAAACTATTGATGTTGATTGCCGAGACAGATGAAGCTACAAACATCATCATGGCAATTATTCTCGTCTTGAAAGATTTTAATATGTTCATATTACTATATTTCTCTTACTGCAAAAGTATGTTTTTTTCTCCAAACTGCAAAAGATTGATTTTCCATTGTGTATATAATGTTGAAAAAAGTACAATGCTCTTTGCCCCTTGATATTTTTATTCTTCTGATTTACTCAAATGTCAACCTCTTTTTTGCAGAAAACTGATCATTAAATTGTATTTTCGCAGGAAATTTGATTGAGTATGGAAATTTGATTGAGTATGGAAATTTTTGATATTGTTAGATTTGTTGCTCCTGTTGCCTTGGGCGGAATAATTGGGGCTTTCACCAACTACATCGCTATCAAGATGATGTTCCGTCCATACTCGGAAAAACGTCTCTTTGGATTCGTTGTCCCGTTCACTCCTGGAATTATTCCCAAACGTCAGAATGATCTTGCCAAGGCAATTGGCAGGGTGGTGTGCGATAATCTTGTGGATGCGGATGGCATATCAAAGATGCTGTTGTCTGATGAGACAATCGGAAAATTAGAGTCTAAGATCGACGAGATGGTCCGCTCTCTCCAAACGAATGAGTATTCTCTCCGTGTTTTTTTCAGCAATTATGCAGGTGAGGATCGTGTGGAAAACCTTATCAAAAGAGTTAATGACAATCTTGTGTCGAAAATAGACGGTATTGTGTCTGACGAAAAAATAGGCCAGACTATCGCGGCTTCTGCCATGTCAGCTCTTGATGAAAGAATAGGTGATGGATTCATGGGCATGATCACGAAGAATGCGTTGGCTGACACAATTAAAGATAAAATTACTCCGAAACTTGCAAATCTGATCAATGATGTGATGCGTGGAGACGGAAGAAAAATGATTCTTTCTATTGTCGACGACGAGATTAATCGTTTCGCCAATGGTTCTGTCGCTTCATGGGCCGCAGGTATGTCTGATGAAAAGATTGAGTCATTAAAAAGAGATGTCGTAAAACTTTATTCTGAAAAGGTGAATGTTGAATTGCCTCGTCTGCTGCGGACTATAGACATCAGCAAAATCGTGGAGGATAAAATCCAAAGCATGGATATGCCGACGGTGGAACGACTTGTGCTTGATGTGGCAAACAATGAGTTGTATATGCTTGTGTGGCTTGGCGGTCTGCTTGGTGCTGTTATCGGTGTGGCTAATATATTCTTTATGATTTGACGGGGCGGTTGGAGATGTCGGGAAATATAGAAGGAGACGTGATTACTCGCGTCTCCTTCCTTTTTTTCATTTATGATTTTCTCTTATCTTCCATATTTTTTGTTCAACTTGGCAACTTTGTCGCAAAGGAATTTGTCGTTGTTTAGTTCCTCTACTGTTTTGTGCATACGGTAGCACCAATAGTTGTCGGGATTTCCTGGGTCGTTGATTCTTTCTTTGAATGTTTTGTTCCAACGGATATTGCCATCGAGTGCCATCCAATCTTGTATTGGAAGAATCACCCACATGGCTGGAGATTCCAGATGCGACGCGATGATTTTCTCGCACACCCAAGGTTCGCAGAATAGTGGTGCGTCGCCATATTCATGCAGATAATTGTTGAAATATCTTTGTGTCTTTTCTTTGTCTTCCTCCCACCATGCTCGCATCGTGCTCATATCGTGGGTGGACGTCGTGCAGACACTACGATAAGGGGTCTTCTCCAAATGTCCGAACTCTACATTGAATTCTTTTGGCATACGTTGGATTTCCAACGAAAGAATGCCCAGCTTGTCCATCACGTCTGGAACACATGCCGGCACCATGCCCAAATCTTCTCCACAACACATCATCGTTGTGCTGTGAACCAATGTCGGCAGTTTTGCCATTGCCTGTTCTGCCCAGAATGAGTTGTGTCGCTCAAAATAGAAATAGTTGTACAGACGGTTGATTTTGTCTTGCGTCTGAGCGTCAAGCATTTTGTAGGCTTCACTATTCTGCACTGTGATGCGTGGGTGATATTTTGTAGGATCTTGATAATCACGCACAAACAACACTTGACATAGCAGGTCCATTAAACCGTCGCGTATTTTTTTCTCGGCATTCGTGCTGTATGGAAGCAACGCCTTGATTTTGCGTTGTGAATCGACTTCCTTGCGTAATTTATATTTGCCGTCGACAGATACAAGATATTTTTGCTTGACTAGTAGTTCGTCACCGTCGAACAGATGTCGCAATATCTCATCGTCTGTGTTTGGATTGCAGAATTTTTCCTCGTCAAATTCAATTCCAAACGACTCTATTTCTTCTTTTGTCATTGGCAATGCTGGAGCGAACTGTCCAAGCAATCCCCAGACGCAATCTTTCGGAATACGGAATATGCGGAAGAATCCAAGTATATGGTCGATTCTGTATGCGTCGAAATAGTCCGACATTTTATTGAATCGGGTTCTCCACCATGTATAGTCGTCTTTCTGCATCTCTTTCCAATTGTAGATCGGGAATCCCCAGTTCTGACCATAGATGGAGAAGTCGTCAGGCGGAGCACCTGCGCTACCGTTGCAGTCGAACAATTTTGGATATTGCCACACGTCTACACTATTCAGATCCATGCCGATAGGAATGTCGCCCTTCAACGCTATTCCGATGCTATGACAGTATGCCACGGCTTTTTTCAGCTGGCGGTCGAGATGGAACTGCAGGTAGTAGTAGAATGTGATCTTTGGATATGCCACGCTCTGTTTGTCGCAGAGAGCCGACATTTTTCCTTCTGTATAGTTGGCGTAGTCGCCCCATTGAGATGTCTCGCATGTGCCGAATTTGTCACGCAGGTATGAGAATGCAGCATACGGACGAAGCCAATGCATGTTGGCGTCGTAGAATGCTTTGAACTCTTTGCTTTTAAGAACGTCGTTTTTATCTCTCTCAAACATGGTCTGGAGAATATTCATCTTCCATTCCATCACCTTTTCATAGTCGACGGTTTCAAGCGCGTTAAGCTCGTTGCGCATCTTGTCGTAGTCGTACTTGTTGGGCACTTCTCCACACTCTTCAATTGAAATATACATTGGATGTAGAGCGAATGTTGAGATTGCACTGTATGGATATGAATCTTTCCATGTGTGCTGACTCGTAGTGTCGTTGATTGGCAGGGTCTGGATGATACGTAATCCCATGGCTTTTGCCAGGTCGGCAAACGGTTTCAGGTCGGCGAACTCACCGCATCCGAAACTTTTTTTCGTGCGAAGCGAGAATACAGGAATAGCCACTCCGGCTCCTTTGAAATCCGGCAAATGGAAGTTTGGAACGCCATCGTTCACAATCACAAGGGAATAGCTGCCTTTGGGCAATTTGAATTTACGGTTGTCACCGTCTTCCCATGCAAGAATGGCTTTAGTCTTTTTGTCTCTGATGACGTATTTGTATTCAGCTGTTTTCTTCAGTTTGTTTCCCTCCGCCACACACCACATGTATGGAGCACCGGCGCAAGAGAGCTCCATCGCTTCGTCTTCTTTCCATTTTCCCCATTGGCTTTGGTCTCCAATCAGGCATAGTTCGTGCTCAGTGAGCAAGTTTGGCATAGAGACGGAAAAGATGGTCGGCAGACTTTTCTTTGGCATCTCGAAATTGGTGGCATGATGGCACACAGCTTCGGTGAACACTTTTGTGTTCATGATGTTTTTAGAGAAGTCAGTAACACCGTATTTGTCGATAATGGCGATTTTGGTGTTTTGTTTTGTGACAAACTCAATTTTTCTCGACATCCATGGCTCCTGTCGAGTTACATCGCCCACTTTGTAGAAATAGGAATATCTGACATTGCTGCGGTTGAGGTTGATGGTAAGCACCCATCCTTCTGATGTTTCCATCATAGGAAGAGCGTTCTCTTCGGTGAATCCAAGCTCGTTACAAGCTCCTGCGATGTATATTTGGTCGGCAATGATGCCGTCTGCTTTCAATATGAATGTTATTTGCGACATAAAATCTCCTTTCTGCTATTGAATAATAGGATATGCCAAAGTTAAGCATTTTCTAAAAGAATTTTGAGTTTAATGATGCAAAACTTTTGCATGGAAGTTGAAAAACACAAGTCTGCGATAAGTTCCGGCATATAAGGCGCATATTTTTACGTTTTTGTGTTTGCTCAGTTGAAAAATACTTTGTAGTTTTGCAACAAATTATCGGAAAATTTGGGTAATCACTCACTACTTTTTACACCTTGTAAAAGATGCGAAAAAATATTTGAAAGAGAATTACACATAATATTATGCTGATAATTAATGGTATATAGGAAAAACTTTACGAAGCCTTTCAAAGGGATTTAATATTGATTTAAGCTGGTTCTAAATATTGTTGTATTTAGAGCTGTATATTTGGGTATGGAAAAAATGCGAATCTGTATCCTCTTGAGTGAATATTTATCCGCTTTTGATTGGGATTTAACTACAAATTAATTTTATTATCTAAAAAAATGAATCTGATTTCTTTTTTAGGAAAGAGGTTTAAGAGATTCTTCTCTTCAGGGCAAAAAGTGCCTACCTCAAAGTTTCGATGGCTCATTTTGATGGGCGTGTTGTGTATTGTGCCTTGGCAGGAAGCAGAGGCGAAATGCTCTAGTTATGGAAACGTTGAATGTTGGAAAAAATGTTACAACGACGTTTATTGGGACGCTGAGTCTGGTTGTATTCATTACAAAGTACGCTATTGGCAAAACTGGGGTTCTGATGCATATGAGGATTGGTCTGGATTTAGAAAAGACGAAGGAGGTCTGGAAATCGTTCAAAATACGACTCCTAACAAAAGTTGGAAAATAAAATGTAAAGAAGGTGGTAGTATTGATACCAATGGTCCTAAAGGAAGTGATGAAACTGATGCAGGAACTAATTATACAGAAAAATACATTGTTTGGGATTCTCCTATTAGTAGTAACGATTTGAATAATACTATTACAATCAGTTTTGATGGACTTTGGTGGCGTTATGGTACCAGTACAAGTTCTCAAACAGATTGTAATGTTGATGATGATTATACTGTAAATACGAAAGCTTCAGTTGGCTCGTATGTAATAAAAAAACAACCATATTATTCATATGAAAATAATAATCCTGCTGTTAGTGTAGAATGGAAATGGGATAAGAGCAATGCTAATGTCACAAAAGCAGATGAGTGTGGTTTATGGTATAATAATCAGATCCAATCGGATTTGAATTCTTCAAGTAAAGGATATAAAGTAGAAGAGAATAATACTGAAGGAGTCTTTTACTTTGTTGCTGATAATGATTTTTTAAAGAAAAGTCATAAATTCTACCTGCATCGTAAATATAAGCCGAAAAGTAATAATAATATTTATTATGAGGCTAATAGTGAAGAGGTTGTTATAAAGGCTTTTGCTCAAGTTGAAAATTTGAGTGTTGAGCCTGATGTAAAGACAAAACAATTACATATTATGTTTGATGTGCCTACGGTTTCTGGAGATCAATATGAGGATTGCCCTTTTTTAGTAAAAATAAATGGTTCTAATGGTGTTGATACTGTAATCGTAGTTAATTATTCTAGTAATTCGAAACAATATAAGTTGGATTATGATTTGGGTGTTGTTGACGGTATCACATATAAGGTTCGTGTTGCAAGAGAAAAAACATTTGATATTCAGGGATGGGACAAGTATATTTTAGAAAGTAAAGTTACTGTAAGTACTAGTCATTATTATCCAGATAATGTTAAAGCCGATACGTCAAAAACAAAAGATGGTGAAAATTGTATTGTGGTTTCTTGGGATCAGATTGGAAGTATATGGACAGAGGGAACACAGATGGTAATTAATCGTACAAATTTGACAACTGCAAGTACGAGCAAATTTGACATTTCGGAAACACAATTCCATGAAGGAAAGTACCAAGATATATTGATACAGCAATGTAATAATTATGTATATGACATTGAATTTACTCCAGGTGGAAATTATCCTACAAAGACATTTAATATTGACAAGAAAATATCGTTTGTGTCGATAGGCTCTTTGGAAGATTTGTCTGTCTCAAAAGGTTATTTTTCAGACAAGGTAGATTTGGGTTGGAAATCTAATAGTGAGTTTGACGAGTTTGTTGTTGAACGTCGTGAAAATGATAATCCTAGCTCTAAATTCACGAAGATTCAGTCAATAGGAGGACTGAATATTTCAGATTATGCATTGGAAGACCGTTCGTGTCAACCAGGTGTGATGTATGCATATCGCGTTTATGGATTGAAGAAATGTTCAGAAGATGTATATCAGAGTAAAGACACTTTGTATGGCTATGGCTTTAGAACGCCAACAGGTAACTTATATGGTAGAGTCGCTTTTGAAAATGGACAAGCAGAAAAAAATGTAGAGGTTCGTTTGGAAAGTGACGAAAACTTGAAGCTATACGCTTTGAAATTTAAGGGCTCTGACTTTGCAAATACTGTTACAAATAGAATTTTGCAATTTGGTTATCCGTTGACAATGCAGTTGTGGGTAAAACCAGACGAAATAAGTGGTGATACAATGACACTTATAAACGTGGCAAACTATTATAAACTTCAGTTGGTAGATGGTGTTGTGTCATTTACAGTCGGCGATACGACAATTACAACCAATAATCAATTGTTGATAGATAATTATACACACGTAAGTGCTGTTGTTGCAAATGATTCGACTATTCAGATTTATTTGAATGGTGACTTGGAGAAAGAACTCAATGGATTGAATCTACTCAACAATAAGAATAATGACATTGTTGTCTTCGGCAATAAATATAAAGGAGAAATTGATGATATCCGCATATGGAGTCGTGCGTTGAGTAAAGATGAAATTAGTAGAGATTATAATCGCTATTTGGTAGGTGACGAAAATAAACTAGACGCTTATTACACGTTTGACTTTATGTCGGATGATGAGTTCTACGACTTGAGTCATAAGGGAACTGTTTATAATGAAAACACTGGAGTTTTGAAAGGTGCTAAAAAGGTATATAGTACCCTTAGCGTAAATCAGTTGGGTTACAGAGGTTATACTAATGAAGATGGACAGTATTCTATTAATGCGGTGCCATATTATGGTAATGGTACGTCGTATACGATAACTCCTAGACTGGGGACACATCAGTTTTCGCCAAAACAAGAGGTTCGTTTTATTAGTGGAGATGCTCAGAGTCATACTATGAACTTTACAGACAAAAGTTCATTTGATTGGAGTGGTACGGTACTTTATAGTGGAGGCACTTTCCCTGTGGAGGGCGTTCACTTTAAAATTGACGGTGTTCCAGCGTTGAACAAAACGGGTGAATACATTATGACTAATGCTGATGGTGAGTTTACTATTAGTATTCCAGTCGGCATACATGAGGTGAAAGCAGAGAAAGATGGTCATACGTTTGAATTAGACGGTAGAATATGCGACTCAGAAGGTAAGGATTTGAATTATCAAGACATAAATTCAGGTCTTGTACTTTATGATAATACGAAAGTGAAGTACATAGGTCGTATATGTGGTGGAGAGATTGAAGAGAACAAACCTGTTGGATTCTCTCTTTCTAAAAACAACTTGGCTGATAATATGCAGATTGTTCTTTCTCCGACTAACACAAAAAATTATGATTTGCAAACTACACCTAAAAAGGAGACTGTTTCTCACATGATTCTTTCTGGTGATAAAGCCAAAGGAAAGAATGTTGTAGAGAAGACGACAGAGGTTGACTACAACCAGAAAGATATAACCATCCACGTCAACAATGAGACTGGTGAGTTTGTCGCTATGGTTTATCCTATTGAATATAAGGTGTCGTTGAATGTTAACGGTCATAAAGACATTACTGGTAATAATTCAGTTCTCGATTTGTCAAAGTATTTGGTTGACCAATATGAGATTTTCGAATACTCCGATTCTATTAAAACAGCTGATAATAGAGATAGCTTAGTGAAGTTCAATGATTCTATTGACTATAAGCAAAAGCAGGTGTTTACAAAACGTTATCGTGCGAAGATGGATTTGATTCAGCTTTCTGATTTAGATGACGAATTGAGTTATTTTGGAGATAGTGACTGCGAAGTTACTTCATTGACGGGCGAAAAGTCTAAAGTGCCATTGTATGTGGATTCTACAGAAACTTACACTTTTGGCTTGCCAGTGTTTTTGACAAATAAGACTTATAGAATGAGATATAATATATATGAGGAGTATCCATTCTATATTTCTGCAGACAAAACAGATCCGGAGCGTGCTGATCGTGTCGTTATAAATAATGCTGAGGTTTCATTTGGCAATAAGATGGCGGCATCTCAGGATATTGACACTACTAATAAGATTTACTCATTCAAAGTGAGTGAACCCGAAATGACTACAGCAAAAGGTAATATCAGTGCGACATTTACATATGGAGATAGTAAGAATCCGACAAGTGTCTCATTGGAAAATCCTATTGGTAATGCTAATGGAGAAGGTTTCGTTCTTGGTTCTCATCAGACAGGAACAAACTTTGTGACTGGTGGTCCTGATAAGTTCCTTTGTGTATTGCGTGACCCTCCTGGTTCGAATAGCTATTCGTATTTGGAGAAGGGAACGTCATTTACTCAGAGCTCTACTTATACTGGCTCATTCAGTCAGGAAGGTTCGGAATCATGGACAACTGGTTATAAGACAGAGACCATGCAGATTACAACTGCAGGTGTAGGAACACAGACTGGTACTGCTCAAATGATTGTGAATACAGGTTCGGATATTAAAGCAGGTATCGTACATGAGGAAGAGTATACTGGTTCAAACTCTAAATCTACATCTGTAACTCTGACAACTCGTATACAGACAAGCGACGATCCTATTTATGATGGTGCGAATGGTGACGTGTATGTTGGATACTCTACAAATATTTCGTTCGGTTCTACATATAATGTAATGCCAATTCCAATGTCGGTGTATGACTCTTTGGGTGGTGATAAATATTTTGAAGTCACTTATGCGGTGGGAGACTCTTTCGTAATAGTAAAACAGAAGGGTATAAGTGCCGTAGAACAATTCAATACTATGTTCGCTTATCCACAGATATTTATCGAACAAACTTTGTTGCCTAATTTGGTTGATTTGAGGAACTCTCTATTGTTGCCTAAGGAAACAGTAGACTTGGATAAAATGCAGGAGTTGGCTAACAAAAACAAGCAGAACTACTATGTTTCGTTAGTTCCAAAGAATGATCCGAAATATGCAAAAGAAGGGGGCTACGAGGTATATTATTATGAGAGCATGGATTCTATAAAGTGTGATACTATCAACTGTTTGAATCAAGCTATTGCGAGATGGGAGAAGGCGTTAAGCGATAACGATAGTGTTAAAGCAAACGCAAAAACTCTTTTGCAGAACTATTCGTTCCAAGCTGGCTCTAATATTGAATATAGTGAAGGCTATTCCACAAATTTAGCATCTAACCATTCGTTTAGTATTAAACTTGGTGTTTCTCTAAATGATGATTACGATGTTCAGTTGTTAGGTGTAAAGTCGAAATTTGAGTTTGAAGAGACTTTCACAACCACACAAGGTGGCGAATTTGAAAACGAAGCAGAAGCTTCGCATACAAAAGGATTTGTGTTGGCTGAAGACGGAGATGATGACTATTTGACTGTAGATGTGCTATATGAAGACCCTGACTTTGATGAAACTTATTTTGGCAATGGTGTAGGAGCAGGTAGTGCTGATACTAGCAAGTTGGCTACTAAGGATCATTATCCATCTTTTGTGTTCCGTACACGTGGTGGAGCCACAAGTTGTCCTTACGAAGGTGAACTAAAATCTAAGCATTGGAAAGCTGATCCCGAAAAGATAATCAATGTCGCTACTATGAAGTTGGAGGATCCAAAGATCAACATGCCGGTTAAGTTCATCGAGAATGTGCCATCTGGTGAGGATGCATATTTGACTGTTTACATGATGAATAATTCTGAAACTGGCGAAGATCAATGGTTCGACCTTCGTTTTGTGGATGCAAGAAATCCATATGGAGCTGTTCCAAGTATAGATGGAAACAGTATGTCTGGTTTCGCTCTTGAGTATCTTGTTCCTGCTGGTCAGGTATTGGAGAAGACTATTGCCATAACAAAAGGTACTGTATTGAACTATGATAGTTTGGCAATCGCTCTTTGCTCTAAGTGTCAGGCCGACCCAACCGACTTCTTGGATGTGATTTCTGATACAGTTTATTTCTCTGTACATTTTATCCCTTCATGTTCAAATGTGACTATCGCTAAGCCTAGCAATAATTGGACATATAATACTAATTGTTCAGTGGATACGATAGACGGTGTGGCTAAACATTATATGCCGATCACAATCTCTGGCTTTGATGTCAACTATACGGATTTCGAGCATATCGAATTGCAGTATAAACCAGCGTCTGGATCAGATAACGATTGGTTGACTTTGGCATACTACTATAAGGAGGACTCTTTGGCTAAGAATGCTGTGGCTAATGGACTTAATGCTTTCGCAATCTCGTCGACGGATGGAGGAAATATCTACTATAATTTCTATATGGATAACCTTCCAGACCAGAAATATGATTTGCGTGCGGTCTCTTTCTGCAACATCAACAATGAGTTGTATGACAATCCTTCAGAAGTCGTCTCTGGTATCAAGGATATGTACAATCCTCGTTTGTTTGGCACTCCTAAGCCTGCAGATGGAGTTTTGACTATCAATGATGATATTCGCATCGACTTTAATGAGACTATCGCAGAAGGTATGTTGACAGCCAACAATTTTGAGGTGACTGGTGTTCGCAACGGCGCTGTTTCCGACCATAGTGTCGCTATTGCGTTGGATGGAGTAAATGATTATTTGGTGACAGATGCTACTCGTAATTTCGCTAAGAAAGATTTGACTTTCGAGTGCTGGGTTAATTTTGATTCTCTTCAGAATGCGACTTTCTTCAGCCATGGTAGTGCAAATGAGGCAATATCAATGGGCATGAACAACAATGGAAATGTGGTTGTCAAAGTGGGAAGCAAGGAGATCACTTCTGAGAAAGTCCCTGCATGGGAGAAATCTTCATGGAACCATGTCGCATTGGTTTACGACAATATAGATACAACCGTGACAGCTTACGTCAACTATGTTTCTGTCATCGATGGTCAAAAGGTTGGCGCATACAATGGTAATGGAGTCGTCGAGATTGGTCGCAACGTCGCTACTCAATCTGGCAATTTCAATGGTAAGGTGGATCAGTTCCGTATTTGGAATGCTGTCCGTTCTTCTGCAACAATTCAAGCTAATAGCGCGACGCAATTGTCGGGCAACGATCTTGGTTTGATCGCTTACTACGCTATGGATGAGGCTAAGGGTAATGCGACAGAGGATAAGGCTCGTGGAGCTAACCTTATTATGAAGGGTGGTTCTTGGGCATTGCCAGAGGGTCGCTCGGCTGCGTTTGACGGAACTGATTATGTGGCATTGAATAGTTCTGCCGCTGTCATACCTTCTGATATGGACTTCACTTTGGAATTCTGGTTCAATGCTGAGAGTGGAGCGAAGAATCAGACTATCATTTCAAATGGAAACGGTATTGATAATGTGGGAGAAGATCCTGCTAAACTATTTAGTGTCGGCTTCAATGAAAACGGAGTTCTTTCTTTCAACCATAATGGTTATTCTACACTTGTGGATGGTAATTATGCAGACAACAATTGGCATAATTTCACTTTAAGTGTCAGTCGTTCTTCTGGAACAGCTCGCATATACATGGATGGACAATTGAACACCTATTTCTCTAATGACAAGGTGGACAGAATAGCATCCGACAAACTATATGCTGGTGCTCGTGTATGGCACAAGGAAAAGAGCACAGAAAAGACGATAGACCAATATTTCACTGGAAAGGTCGATGAAATACGTCTTTGGAATCTCTACCGTCAGCAGTCTCAGATAGAGTCGTTCTATAATCAAAAATCTAATGGCGACGAGATGGGCTTGCTGCTCTACTATCCATTTGAGCATTATATCGACTGGCAGGGCACAAAAGAGATGCAGTTCACATTGAACAATATTGTGAACAATGACACTACATCTGTCGCAGTCGGAAAAGTAAATGGTGTCACCAACATTCCTCCTGTTAAGAGTAAGGGTGCTGTCTCTTCTTTGTTGTATGATTGGGTTGTAAACAATGACGCTTTGATCATCACTTTGAAAGAGCAAGACTATCGTATCGAGAAGACAATTGTCAACGTGACTGTCAACAAGGTTCAAGATGTGAATGGAAACTATATTCTTTCTCCAATCACACTTAGCGCTTATGTCGACCGCAACCAGTTGAAATGGATGGACGACGCTGTGACAATCGAAAAGAAAGAGGGTGAGTCATATAAGTTTGAAATGCCAATCGTAAACAATGGCGGTTCTGTTATCAACTATAGACTCAACAATATGCCTTCATGGTTGAGTGCATCTTCTGAGTCGGGTGTCATCAAACCTTTGGAGAAACAGACTGTCAAGTTTGAGATTGACCCTTCATTGGCTGTCGGCTCATACAACGAGGTCGTATATTTGACCAACTCTAACAATGTGACTGAGCCACTTGCTCTTAATGTTACAGTGGAGGGAAGCACTCCAGACTGGAATGTTGATCCTAGCAAATATGAGTTCAACATGGCTGTCTTTGCTCAAATCAAGGTGGACGGTCAGTTCTCTAACGATGAAAAAGACATGTTGGCAGCATTCTATCAGGGAGAATGTGTCGGCAAGGCTAACATCAGTTACGACAAGACATTGGATATGTGGTATGCTTTGATGACTGTGTATTCTCCAGTCTCTAGATCTCACAATGTAGAGTATCGCATATGGGATGCAAGCAAGGGACTTATGTCACGTGCTGCGGCATCAGTGTCTGCAAATTTTGTGAACAACAGTGTCTTAGGAAAACCAGACCAGCCAATCGTCTTCTCTAATGACTCACTGAAATATCAGAATATCCAATTGAACAAGGGTTGGAACTGGGTTTCATTCAATTTGAAGAGCGAAAACATGTCTGACATGGATGCATATCTTGCAAATGGCAACTGGGCAGCTAACAGCTTTGTGAAGAACAAAAACAAGTCGGCAAACTACTCGTCGTCTTTGAAGACATGGGTGAATGAGGGAGTCTCTCTCAACAACACTGGCATGTTCAAGATCTATTCAGAGTACGACCAGACATTGTTTGTCTCTGGTTCTGACATCGACTTGGCTTCTACTGAATTAACTGTAAATGGAAAGTCTTGGAATTATATTTCATACTTGCCTGCTTATAGCATGTCGGTGAAAGAGGCTTTGGCCGACTATGAGGCGACAGAAGGTGACGTGATAAAGTCGAATGATGGATTCGCTATGTACTATGGAAATAATTGGATCGGCTCATTAAAGAACATGTTGCCAAACAGCGGCTATATGTTGAAGAATGCAGGTGCGACTAAGACGTTCAAGTATCCTACCGCATCGTCTTCTTTACGTTCAGCCACAGCTCTTGAAGCAACGGCTTCTGATTATGAGATGAACATGAACATCATTGCTTATGTCCCAGAAAAACAGGATGGTGATGTCGTACGTGCAATCGTCGGAAATGTGGAGAATGAGGTTGTGGAGGTAGAGTTGACTGACGACTATGCACTTCAATTCATCAACATCGCGGCTAATGCAGGCGATAATATCCGTTTCACTTTGGAACATGATGGTGTGACTTACGTCGCTTCTAACCAACTTTCATTTGTAGGTGATGAGGTTTGTGGCTCACCAAAGAGTCCAGTGATCTTAACTTTCAATGTGGATGGAATAGGAGATGCCTTGACTGTTTACCCTAATCCTGTTGACGACGAGTTGAACATTAAGGGTGTGGTAGACAATAACGAAGATGTCTCTATTGAGATCTTTGATCTGACTGGTAAACTTGTCTATTCAAGCACAGTGACGGTTTCAGACTACACATTGGAAGCTCTTGTCAACATGACTGATTTCTCATCTGGATCATACATGTTGAAGGTGACTCAAAACGGAGAGTCGAACACGTTCAAAATTGTAAAGAAATAAATTAATTAACGAGAATGAAACATTGGTTGTTTATAATATCAGCCGCTATGTTGTCTTCAGGATTGTTCTCTTGTAGCGACGATCCTGAGGATTATAGCGACGATCTTGCAGAAATAAAAAAGATGCAGGGTGATTTGTCTGTCAAACTCGGCTCTCTTTCCAACGCTCAGAAAGAGTTGGGCAAGAAACAAGAGGAGTTGAAAAAGAAGCAAGAGGAGCTCAATAAAAAGGTTGATGATCCAGAAGGTGGAGAAGAGGGAGGTGAAGAAGGTGGAACACCGGACACCAGCACCGTCTTCAAAAAATTTGAGAACCCAGGTTGGACTTCAGTAGCATTTGATGGGGACTTCGCTTATTCAATGACAGTGGTCTACCAGCTCCCTTCCGACTTGAAGGGCGGTGCCACAGACAACGACCTGTTTGCCGCATTTGTGGGCAATGAGTGTAGGGCAGTGGGCAAGTCCATCAATGGTGTCTTTCTGTTGACTGTCATCGGCACTGGTGATGAGACAGAGCCTGTTGTGTTCCGTTATTGGAATGCCAGCACCCAATACATGTATGAATCGTTGGATAAAATCCAATTTACTCCTGATTTAATTTATGGTGTGGTGGATAATCCAAAGACATTCAAGTGTAGACATTTCTAATGCTTGAATAGAACAGATTTTAATTAGGGACACTCATTAGGGTGTCCCTTTTTGTATGTCTCCCAATAGTTTGGAGTTTCATCATTCCGTCTTCTTATGGAAGAATCGTCCGGTAAGACTTTCTGTGTCTATAGTGTTGATGAAGGCATCGGGATCTTCCTGCTTAATGATGCTGACAATTGAAATATATTGGTCTTTGCCGATGACGGAATATACGATGAAAGTCTCTTTATGTTCGTAAGAGCCTTCCGCTTTGATGATTGTGGCTCCGTGATGACTTTTAGCGTGGATGATTTCACTCACCAATTCCGGATGTTTGGTGACTACAAGCAAAGTCTCTTTCTGATAATGCTGGAACAACAGGTGGATCATCTGTGTGGAAGCGTATTGGAAAATGATGGAATACAGAGCTTTGTCCCATCCGAAAAGAAGTCCGGCGACAGAAAGAATGACAGCGTTGATGCCAAGCACAAAATTCCATGAATCCATGTGTTTCTTTTCCGACATGTAGATGGCGATGAAGTCTGTTCCTCCCGACGTCGCTTCCACTGACAAACAAATGCTGATGGCTGTTCCGTTGATGATTCCTCCGAAGATCGAGACAAGCAATACGTCATCCGTTATGGTATATGCGGGAATAAGGTCGGCAAACAGACCGACAAGGAAAATCATCAGACAGGAGTAGATGGTGAATTTCTTTCCGATGAACTTGAATCCAATAAATGCTGGAATGGCATTCAGGAGTATGTTGATCGGTGAATAAGGAATGTCAAGATCAAAAAAAAGTTTGACGGCACGCTGGATAAGGAGTGTCAGACCTGTGGCTCCTCCCGGAAGAAGGTTGCCAGCTTGCACAAAAGTCTTGATGTTGACAGCCATAAGAAGGGCTGCTAAGATGATGACAAGAATTCTTTTGGTATCCTTTTTCAAGTCGAATATTTTAGTTTCCATGTTTATCTGTTTAATGGGTATGCAAAGTTACAATAAAAACATTCGCAACCAAATTTTGCAAAAAAAAGGCTGAATCCAACCACTGGATCCAGCCTCCTCAACCTCAAATACCATTTAATTTTTAGCTTATGGCTTTTTGCTATTAGCCATCAGCCATTAGCTATTGTTAATTATCAAACACCAATCCGTCGTCGTTGGCATCAACGATAATTGGCTTCTCTTTGTTCACGCTACCTGCCAACAGCTTCTTTGACAATTCGTTAAGAAGGTAACGCTGCAAAACTCTCTTCACCGGACGTGCACCAAACTCTGGATCGTATCCTTCTGTTGTGATGAACTCCTTAGCCTTAGGAGTAAGCTCGATATTGACATCCACGTCGGCAAGCATTTTCTTGATTTTTGCGACATGCAAGTCTACAATATTACCAATCTCATCCTTATTAAGTGGAGTGAACATGACGATCTCATCGATACGGTTCAAGAACTCAGGTCGGATAGTCACCTTCAACATGTCCATGACAGCGTTTTTTGCAGACTCCACTGTCTCGACTCTGTTTTCTGGTGTCATCTTCTCGAATTTCTCACGGATCTCATGAGATCCCATGTTTGATGTCATGATGATGATGGTGTTCTTGAAGTCGACGACACGACCTTTGTTGTCGGTCAATCGTCCGTCATCCAACACCTGAAGCAGGATGTTGAATGTGTCTGGATGGGCTTTCTCTATCTCATCAAACAACACAACACTGTATGGTTTACGACGGACAGCCTCTGTCAACTGACCACCCTCATCATATCCTACGTATCCCGGAGGCGCTCCGACTAGACGTGAGACTGAGTGCTTCTCCTGATACTCACTCATATCAATACGTGTCATCATAGTCTCGTCGTCGAACAAGAATTCAGCCAACGCCTTGCTCAACTCTGTCTTACCGACACCTGTTGTTCCAAGGAATAGGAATGAACCAATTGGTCTCTTCGGATCCGACAATCCGGCACGTGAACGACGTACAGCATCTGATATGGCTGTGATTGCCTCGTCTTGACCAACGATTCTCTTGTGCAACTCCTCCTCCAAATGAAGTAGTTTCTCTCGCTCACTCTGGCGCATCTTCGTCACAGGAATACCAGTCCAACGGCTTACGATGTATGCGATATCATCTTCGTCGACCTCCTCTTTGATCATTCGGCCCATACCGTTGTCCTCAAGCTGTTTCTCCAACGACTTGATTGCCTCCTCGGAGTCTTTTATCTTACCATAACGAAGCTCAGCTACAAGCGCGTAATCTCCCTCACGTTCTGCTTTCTCCGCCTGGAATTTATAATCCTCGATTTTAGCTTTCTCCGCTTGAACCTGGTTGACAAGCTCTTTTTCGCTTCCCCATTTAGCCTTCATCGCCGAGCATTCGTCTCTCTTCTCTGCAATTTCAGCGTTCAAAGCGGCAAGTTTCTTTTCATCATTCTCTCTCTTGATCGCCTCACGTTCAATTTCAAGCTGCATGATGTCACGCTGCAAAGTGTCTAGTGCCTCAGGCACAGAATCAATTTGTATACGTAGACGTGATGCTGCCTCATCAATCAAGTCGATTGCCTTATCTGGCAAGAAACGGTCTGTGATATATCTGCTTGAAAGCTCGACAGCTGCGATGATAGCGTCGTCTTTGATACGCACCTTGTGGTGTGTCTCGTATTTCTCTTTCAATCCACGAAGGATGGAAATTGTGCTTTCCTTGTCTGGCTCATCCACCATGACTTTTTGGAAACGACGCTCAAGAGCCTTGTCCTGCTCGAAGTATTTCTGATACTCATCAAGTGTTGTCGCACCGATTGATCTCAGCTCACCACGCGCAAGAGCTGGTTTCAAGATGTTTGCGGCATCCATTGCACCCTCTCCCTTACCTGCACCTACCAGAGTGTGGATCTCATCAATGAAAAGGATGATCTCACCGTCGGATTTCGACACCTCATTGACCACCGATTTCAAACGCTCCTCAAACTCACCTTTATATTTGGCACCTGCCACAAGAGCACCCATATCCAACGAATACAACTGCTTTGTTTTCAAGTTTTCAGGCACATCTCCGCGTACGATTCGATGAGCAAGTCCTTCAGCTATCGCTGTCTTACCTGTACCTGGCTCACCAATCAAAATAGGATTGTTCTTGGTTCGACGTGAAAGGATCTGAAGCACACGTCGGATTTCCTCATCACGGCCAATCACCGGATCAAGTTTACCTGTACGCGCACGCTCATTTAGATTGATTGCGAATCTTTCAAGAGCCTGATATGATTCCTCCGCGCTGTCTGATTTTACTGTATTTCCTTTTCTCAATTCCTTAATCGCCTTAGCTGTGTCTTCAGCGGTCATACCGAATTTCTTCAATACTATCGCTGCCGCGCAATCAGTGTTTAGCAAACCAAGGATCATATATTCCACAGTGACGAAATCATCACCGGCTTCCTTGCTTAATGTTTCAGCTTTAAGGAGCATTTCATTGGTCATGTGGCTGAAATATGGCTCTCCACCTCTGACCTTTGGCCCCTGAGCCACCATCCTGTCTATAGCCAACGCAATATTTTGGGCATTGGCTCCAGTTTTATTCATTAGGAAGTTGACAATATTATCGCTCACTTTGAGAGCCGCCTTGAATATATGTTCCGGTTCTATTACTTGCTGCCCGGAGATTTGCACTATTTTAATAGATTCTTTAACGACCTCCTGCGCTTTTAATGTGAAATTTTTAAAGTCCATAATCGTCAAATTTTAGTGTTATACATATTTCGTTACACCAGTGAATGTTCAAAATGCGTGCCAACACAAAAAATATGGAGAAAATAATTGCAGGCGTGACAGAAAGTCCATCAAAACCATCTTTTTCAGTCGGTTGTGCGACAATTTGGCAGACTTCTCCTCCGTTTCTCATAAAAAGACGAAGTCTTTCTCTGTGAACTTTTTCTCTCTGTGTTTTTTTTAATTTTATGTGCTCGCCTACGGCTCGCACGTGGAAAGGGGTTAGGGCGTTCCGCCCTTAACAATCCTCAGTTATGACTCTTCCAACTATCTTTTTGATTTCGTCGAATTCACGTTAATTAAGAAGAACTGATAGCTCAAAATTTCCCAATTAAATTTGAATGCCCCCTTATTTTTCATAATTTTGCGCAAAAATCGTAAATAATGAATCATTTAGTGTCGCCGTCTCTATTGTCGGCGGATTTTTTGAATTTGGGCGACGATATCAAAATGCTCAACGAAAGTGTGGCAGACTGGTATCACCTTGATATTATGGATGGCGTGTTTGTGCCAAACATCTCTTTCGGTATGCCTGTGATCAAGGCAATCGCAAGTAAGGCTACAAAACCGCTTGATGTCCATCTGATGATTGTTGACCCCGACCGTTATGTGGAGGAGTTTCACAAACTTGGGGCAAAGGTCTTGAGTGTCCACTACGAGGCTTGCACTCATCTTCACCGCACTTTGCAGCATATCAAATCGTTGGGTATGTTGGCAGGTGTCACATTGAATCCGCACACTCCCGTCTCAGTGCTTGAAGAGATTATCTGCGACGCGGATGTTGTGATGCTTATGAGTGTCAACCCTGGATTTGGCGGACAGAAGTTTATTGAAAACACTCTGGATAAGGTTCGCCGCTTGAAGAAAATGATCGTTGAAAAGGGATCAAATGCCAAGATTGAGATTGACGGTGGTGTCAATTTCGAGACAGGCAAGCAACTTCTTGACGCAGGTGCAGACATTTTGGTGGCAGGCTCATTTGTGTTCGGTGCAAAAGACCAGAAAGCCACAATCGCTGGATTGAAAAATTTGTAATACATCTGTAGAGACGGGGTGCACCCCGTCTCTATTAATATCCCATAGGGATATAATGTTGGTAACGTACAAAAAAATATGGATTTTATAATTAAGTCGATTCGTAGATTCCCATATCTATTCCTGACATTCTTTTTCGCTTTAGGAGTTGTGGCAGAATACAACCTCCAGTTGGGTGACATCAATTATATTGGTGTTGCAGTGACTTTTATTGCCGCTTTGTCGGCATTCTTTGTCTATATAAAGAAGTGGCGTAAACGGTATTCGTCCTTTTCTCCGTTTTCTTTCTCATCCTCGATTTCGCTCCTTTTCACATTCTTTTTCCTTGGAGGCGTCTGCGAACATTGTTGCCATCCGATTTCCTCCGACGAATTGGCGTCTTGTGGGGCGACGGAGATGACGACGAGAGTGGCAATGATCAGGAGTGTTCCCAAACTGACCAAGAACAGAAAGATCAGTTGTGAGGCGGATGTTTATTGTGTAGACGCGAGGGATTCCATCTGCCATCCCGTCTATACAGTGCTGACGTTCGACACTTGCGATGCCTCATTAAAAAAGGGCGATTTCATCGTCTTTTCATCTGCATTGAAGTCGACGGAGAGTAGTGAGACAATCGGCTTCAACTACGACACTTATCTGCGTAAGAAAGGGGTTGAGGCTACTTCTCTGGTCAAACGATTCAGAGTTTTAAACTCTGATTCATCCACAAAGAGTTGCGATTTTTCGTTGGAGACATCTGCGTCGAATTTGAATCTCGCTCTACAAAATTCTTTAAGGGGCAGGGCATCGTTGTGCGCGGATGAGCGAGATCTTATCATCGCCATTACGCTTGGCAACAAAACGGAGATGGACGACGGTCTGAAAGAGGCCTACTCCAAAGCTGGAGCAAGTCATCTGCTTGCGGTGAGCGGACTCCACGTCGGAATCATAATATTGATTGTGGAGTGTCTGGTGGGTATGGCGATACATCCTAAAAAAAGGCCGTACATATTTGCCGCTGTATTGCTTGCCATCATTTGGGGATATGCCTTCCTGACAGGTTTGGCGGCATCCGTGGTGCGGACATCGCTTATGTATACTGTTTATCGGGTGGCTATGCTCCTGTTCAGCAAACCGAATCCGATAAATGTGGTGTCGTTCACAGCATTTGCGATGCTTGTGTATAATCCGTTCAATATTTTCGATCTGGGATTTCAATTGAGCTTTTCCGCCGTCTACTCGATTTTGCTTTTCGGACAGCCATTGATAGACAAAATTGAAAGATTGATACCAGAGATAAAACTGAAGGGTCGGGTGGGGCAGATAGTGTCCAAGATCAGGACATATACGCTTGGAAGTGTCGCGATCAGCATTTCCGCTCAGATTCTCACCACTCCTATCATCCTCTTCACATTCCACACGCTGCCCATCCTCTCAATCGCATCAAGCCTCTTCACAATTCCATTGGTGACGGTGCTGATTCCATTGACATTCATTTATTATGGATTTTTCCTGCTGTCGACGGTGCTGCCATTGTTGGGTGTCGTAGCCGACGGAGTGCTGTATATCACAGCCGTTGTGGCGAAATCGGTGAATGCGATTGTTTATTACACTGCGGATATCTCGTTCTGCACCGTCGACAGACTGCCATTCTACGGCTATGATGTGGCGGCTTATATAATTGTCTTCCTGCTGATTGCCGCATATCATAATTATCGCAGACTTTCATTGTTGTGGATTTCTGCCTCGATCTCGACTGCTTATTTCGTTTTTGCCTTTGTCGACGGAATGAATATGAAGGGTCGTAGAATGATGGCAGTGTATAACGTGAATGGCGTTACTGCAGTGAACAGGATGATGGAATCGAATGCATTGTTTGGATGCAACGACACACAAAAAGTGGCTAGGAAAGCAGGTGAATTTTGGACAAATAGTCTTATGACACCACCGTCGCATACAGAGAAAACATATTTTGAATTTGAAAAACATCGCGTCTACATGCTTTCCGACAAAACGGAGATTAAAAATGAAACGACTCCATTAGAGGTTGATATTCTGATTCTGACGAATAATGTGGCTACGAAAATGAGCGATCTGAAGAATTTCAGATATAAGACGCTGATTGTGGATGGAAGCAATAAATATTATGTGGCAAAAAAGTGGAAGGAAGAGCGGGAGAAGAGTGGGGCAGACTGCCATATAGTGCGGTTTGACGGCAGTTGGGTGGAACGGTGCCATGAATGAATCTTCACAACCGTGTGTAGGGTAGGTCGTAGGGGCAGGTTTCAAACCTGCCCGCTGTTTTCCATTCCCGAGACGTTGTCCCGGGTTACTCTCGCTTTGCTCGGTATCGTCTTTCAGACGAAATGCCTTCCCCCCAATCGCACCTGCATTTTCATGTGCTCGCCTTCGGCTCGCACTAGAGAAGAAGAGGGGGTTAGGGCGTTCCGCCCTTAACAATCCTCAAAATCAGAAGTTAAATGAGAATGATAATTTTTATTTGATAAAGTCATTAGAAAACTATTGATACAATTTTAAATATGATTGATTATTAACTGATTGAAAAGATAATTCCAAAATATCTGCCGTATATGTTTGGAAGTAACGAAAAAAGTGCTACCTTTGCACTCGCAAACGAAAAGATGGCGGGATAGCTCAGTTGGTTAGAGCGTCGGATTCATAACCCGGAGGTCACGAGTTCAATTCTCGTTCCCGCTACTAAAATTTGCATATGGCGGATTAATGTAGTGGCCTAGCATGCATGCCTCTCACGCATGAAACTCGGGTTCAAATCCCGGATCCGCTACTAAAAAGATATAGACAGCAGACTTTACTCGAAAGAGGTTTAGAGCGGTCGACATGGCGGATTAATGTAGTGGCCTAGCATGCATGCCTCTCACGCATGAAACTCGGGTTCAAATCCCGGATCCGCTACTAAAAAGGACATATCAAACGATATGTCCTTTTTTTGTGTTTGCCCCGAGACTCCATCCCTTTGTGCTCTCACGTTGCTCGCTAGCGTCTTTCAGACGGAATTGCCGAACGAAAATGCCGAGTGACACATCTATCTCGTAGGGGCAGGTTTCAAACCTGCCCGATGTTGATATAGACAAGAGATTTTATATTCCTCCTTTTCGACGGTTGCACTCTCTGCACAACATTTGGCAGTTATCTGCTGTTGTACGTCCTCCGTCGTGCCATGGAGTGATGTGGTCGGCTTCCATCTGTGAGAGTTCAAAATGATTGCCACAATCTGCGCAAATGCCTTTCTGACGTTCGTAAGCGGCAAGTTTTTGAGCGTCTGTAAATGCCCGAATAGATAAATATTTTTCTTTGCGTGTAAGAATATATGGATAGATTCCACTTTTCTTGCTCACATCGTCATCCAAAATAAGTTTTGCAACCTCTTTGTTTATCGCCTCTGAATCATACACTTCATCTTTGTATTTTTTGTAGAGCGTACCCCAATCCACACCTTTCATGATTTTTTTGCGTTCTTTGGTTGGCTTGAATGTTGATTCTATCCAAGTGATGACAGATTGGAAGAATTGCCATAGAGCGGCTGCATTCGCGTCGTGCTGGTGGTTCGCCATATAAGTTGCTATATTACCGTCTGAAATCCAGGATATGGCAGTCTCAAGATAGTCTTGACGATTGACAGCACCTGTCATGTAATCACTGCCTATTTTAGCTGCCGGACAACCTATCTTGCTGAAATAACGTTTGGCATCGTTCACCCAACTGCCTGCGTAGACGGCGTTGCGAAGCTCCTGCTCCGTCAGTTTTTCTCCAGCGATGTTGATTGTCTCAAACCATTTCAGTTTCTCACTGTCGGTGCCGCTACAGATGTAAATTTGCAGTTCATAATTAAGAATCTGTTCCTTCTCGTCTTCCTGCATGTTGTGGAAGTATCTGAACATATATGAGAACTCTCCATTTACAAACTGACAGATTGAGATAGTGCGTTGCTGGCCATCGATGATTTCATACGTGCCGTCTTCACGCGTCGCCCAGTACATCACGTTGAGAGGAAATCCTTGTGTGAGAGTGTCGATTACGGCAGCACGTTGTTTCTCCCCGTAGACAAATTCACGCTGGTAGGGTGGACGCACATCTAGCCTTCCTCCGTATGCTTTCACTCCCTGCTCGGCATTGTCCGCATAACCCTCGGTCAGCTCGCGGACGGTGATTTTATGTAGCTCTATTTTCATTAGAATATCGAATTATTTTTGTTGAGATTGGGGTTAATATTACCGAAGCATGTCTCTTAGCACTATCTCATATGCATCTTTCCAGTTTGACTGCCATTCGATGTAACCTTCGTGAGTTCGGCTTTGTCGAATGCTATCCACTGATACTATAATATTTTTTGTCATTTTCTTTCCTCTGTTTAAAGATAGGAACGAAGATGGGGTATATTCCCATGTCGTATATAGAAATCCACTCATAGGTTCTTTTTTTACGTGAATGTGAAGACTATCGATGGTGATGGAATCCACGTTGGACATTTTCTGCAAAATAAGTGGCAGATGTTCTCTTTCTCCTTCGATAACTGCACGTTGTGCTTCTTCTTCGGTTAGTACTTGTTTGTCGCATGACACAACTGAAAATAGTATAGTACTCAGTACCAAATAATAAAAAAATCTTTTTGTGATCATATAATTTAGTTTTTCTTTATCTTTTACAAATAAACATTTCGTCTTTTCTCCGCAAATTATGCGGTGAATATTTCTGCTTTTCACCGCAAAATATGCGGTGAATGTGGCGAGTTTTCACCGCATTTATGTTACTTCTTCCCATATTCCAATTCAGGCTCCGCCACCATGCTCATCTCAGACTCAATTATCTGATATGCTTTTGGCGACGACGTTTGCTCCGTCTCCGCAATATGTGGCTGCTTGCGACGAATGAGGATGCGGGCATAAGTTTCTTTTCGGTTAATAGAGAACCGATGTCCATAATGTGGATTGTCTTCAACATATCTGTCTAGTCCTACTATTTCAAACTGTTCTGGATTATACTTGTCCAGAAAAGTGATAGGCACACCCATCACACCGTCATAGTCCATAGGAATGTCGGCAACTTTATTCACATTGATTGCATTGTAGTTGTCGTATTGTGGATACTCTTGTTCGTTGTAGGACTTATAAAGAATCAATTCCTCATGTCGTTTGGCTATATCAAGATTGGTAAACCAGCAGATGTTTCCCATACTTCTCCATTTCTGCCCGGTCTCGTCAATCCAGAAACGTGTCGGTTTGGGCTCATAATAATCAGGCACTTTGAACTTTGCAAAAGACAATGTGCTTCCAAGCCAAAGCTGGTTTGCCTTTATATATGAGAATATCTCTTTGTATGTTATGGCGTTTTGGTTACCAATAATTACAAATTTCTTGTTGTATTTCATCAATTGGGCTACATATTCCCTGAAAAGGGAGAATGGGGGATTGGTAACCACAATATCCGCTTGTTTCAGCAGTTCGATGCATTCTTGGGAGCGAAAATCTCCGTCGCCTTTCAGATAATTGATTCCTATCTCCTCAGGATCAGGCACTCGATTGCCGTTGTGGTCACCTGTGTATTCGAGCCAGATGGCACGCTCCGAATTATTTTGGCTGAATAGGTCTCGCTCTTGATTTTTATAACAGGTAGTGATGAGTTTTTTCAGACCTAATTGCTCGAAATTATAGCTGAAATAGTGGAAGAAATTGCTGATGCGTGGATCGTCGCAATTACAAAGCACTACTTTGTCTTTAAAATGCTCTTTGTAGTGCTTCAATTCGTTTTCTATGTCGGAGAGTTCCGTGTAAAACTCATCCTCTTTTGCCTTGTTTGCAGCATGCAAACTTTTATTTCCTGCCATAACGATTGATAGCTTTTGCATCCACTATCAATCTTCACATTAGGATATAAGAAAGGTGTGAGCCTTTCTATCTCGTCCACGAGGAGCCTCGCATGAACCCCGTATTCCACCTAGATTAGCCCACACCTTAACGGTATGAGCATCAACTTTATGGTGGAACACGGGAGCGTATACTCCTGTGGATTAGCGTTTATCCCAATGATTCGGAATCATCAGTTTGCGAGGCTTTTGATTCGGACAAGAATAATAGCTAATGCTTTGTTATTTAATATGTTGTTTTACTCTTTTATCCTTTTTTGTCTTTTTTAGTTTATGCAAAGATAATCAATTAAATTCATTCCTCGCATAGGATTTGTCTGCTTTGCGAAAGAAGAGTGAAATTTGGAGGTGATTTATCGGCTTTATCTTAGCTTAACGTCAAGTAGATGAAAAATATATAATAAAACCACAGAGACACAAAGCTCAAAGCATTTCTATTGCGGGCAGGTTTGAAACCTGCCCCTACGATCATGGATTTGATTGACTATTTGTATTTGGAAAAAGACATAAATAATTTATTTTGTAGCTTTTGAAAGCTTTTCTGTTCATTTTTGCTATCTTTACTACGAAAATTCTTATGCTCGAAAAAGAACTATGAAACGGATTCCGATAAAATTTTTCAAAAATTAGGTCCCGACGAAATTATCAAACATGTCGGTTCCTTGGTCAAGTTTGAGAGTCTTTGTTGTGAATTGAAGTTAAATAGTAGTCGAACGTCTGTTCCTTGGGTGTACATATAACAAATAGGGACAGCTTGGATTATGAGGTTGATATAACAAGTACAAAAGTTAAATAAAATGGAAAAAAACACATCATTAGAGTTGTTCGATGGACAACTGATTCGCGTGGAATGGGATTCGGAAAAGGAAAAATATTGGTTTTCGGTAGTTGATGTCATCGCTGTGCTCAACGACAGCGACTATCAGACGGCTCGTAAATACTGGAAGGTATTGAAAGGCAGACTTGTAAAAGAAGGATTTGAAGTGGTAACAAATTGTTACCAGTTGAAATTAGTCTCACCGGATGGGAAAAAACGTCTTACAGATGTCGCAGATCTAGAACAGTTGTTTCGAATAATACAGACGATTCCTTCAAAGAAAGCTGAGCCAGTCAAACGTTGGCTTGCAGATGTCGGACATCAACGTGTGGATCAAATGATAGATCCTGAACTTACCTTTCAGATGGCAGTGGATGATTATCGTCGTCTGGGATATCCCGAAAAGTGGATTGAAAATCGTTTGAAGTCTATACGTACACGCAATGAACTAACCAACGAATGGAAGCGTTCGGGTGTGACAGAGACAAAAGATTTTGCCATTCTTACGAACATTCTTACTAAAGCATGGAGTGGCATGACCACAGGAGAATACAAACAATTTAAGGGCCTCACTAAAGAAAGCCTTCGTGATAATATGACAAATCTAGAACTTGCACTCAACACTCTTGCTGAGGCGGCAACAACTGAAATATCAAAACATCGTAATCCCAAAACTATGGGAGAAAATCGTCAGGTGGCACAAAACGGTGGACACGCAGCAAAAATTGCCCGTTTGGACATCGAAAAGCAGATAAAACGTAGTGTCATATCATCCCAACGTGCTTCAGAGCACTTTGATATTGATGGTGATGTCGAAACGAAATCATTGCCTGAAAAAGAATAGATGACTTTACATATCGACTCTATAATCTTTCTTGCCTACGACACATAGTATAAAAAGAGAGCATACCACAATGTGATATGCCCTCTCAGAATAATGATATGTAAAAGATTTTACTTCACGATAATCTTGTAGGCTTTGCCTTCAACTTTCACAATGTAGATTCCCTTGTGTAGGTTGATAGCTCCTGCCTTGCCTGTGTATACAGTGGCTCCGCTGATGCTTATTACCTTTACATCCGCGTCGTTCGCACCGTTTACAACCAAATTGCCATCTTTATAGAACACTGATACTGCCTTGTTGGCAACATTTGAAACTCCTGTGTAGCTGGCCATTGATTCGTAAACTGTGATGGTTGCAGTCGCCTCTCTTTCAGCTTGATAACCTGTTTTGTAAGGGTCGCTCCATACATATTTGATTTCATACTTTCCTACTGGCAACTCGAATGGAGTCATGTACTCAACTTTTTCTCCATCGATTGTGGCTTCCGCTACAACCTGATTAGCAATAGCTGTTTTGTCGATACTGTCGTTCTTTGCAATATACTTGATTGTCAGTGGCTCTAGTTTTATGGTAGCCTTGCCAGTCAAAGAATCTGCCACGACACGGTATGAAGACAATTTAGGAGTCTCTTCTTCAATGTAGACAGGAGCTACACTTGGCCAACACTGAATCAACATTCTGCTTGAATTGCCAGCCTTGTCTGTGGCAATGACAGGTATATCGCAGCTTTTAGCTCCATTCTTAGCGGCGTAAATTACTGTCTTTATAATCTCGTCAAAATCGTTTTCTGGCAATTTGACAGTTTTGATATAACCGTCAACTAAGTCATAGATGCCGTCTACTTTAATTTCTGAATCTATAGTGTATTCATGCAAACCGTTTCCTGTCGTATCCATAGCCATGGAAATGTGAGGAAATTCATCTTCTAGCATAAATGGACCTTCTGGATCAATGAATAGATTAGTGTTTGAACCAGCGTCTTCAATTGTCAAAGAACCATAGACAAACTTAGTAGGCTCTCCTATGACTGTGTTTATATTATATGTGTTTATCTCAAAAATATTAAGTTTGATATCTACATCCTTAAAATATGAGACTTGGCCTTTAACAGTTATATATGCCTCGGCTTTGCTTGCAACGTGATTCTTAGTGTAAATCCAAGATCCAATTCCTGGGCCCATTCCATCTTCTATAGCTGTCACGTAATCTTTGATCAACAAAGTCATTGGCTGATCAACAATAGAGTAGTGGATATTCTCAATTAAGATGCCTTCCTCGTTGATGTAAATTTTTGAGTCGAGAACAAATGCTGAATCAGACTTGATTTTGAAGCTGTCTGTCTTCGTATATTCTAGATCCTTCTTCTCAATAACCACACCTGCAGCTGCCTTTCCTAACACTACAGTGATTTTGTAATTCAATTTGACAAGTGGCATGTCAAGAGTGATGTCGACGGTGCCGCTGATTGAACCATCTGTATACAGAATGATATGAGCTTCTGCAGGCACGTACATTTTGTATTCGTCAACATACATGTTTGTGGCACCAGAAATAATCACAGAACTTCCATCATCTGCATTACTCATTGTATATGTTAGGTCTTCAAGCACCATTCTTTGTTTTAGAGACAATCCGGCAACAGAAATCTCATAGTCTGTCATTGTGAAATCTGCTTTCTTTTCGTATAACCTGATGCCTACAGCAGACGAGTCGTTATTGGTCTTTGTGGTGTCATTGCCTTTTGTCAAGTCGACTGCTTTGTTGTAGAATGGCACGTTGTCAAACTCCAACTCTTTAGTTACTACTGTATCAGCATCCACAACTTTTTTGAGTGTGAAGTCACATGATGCATCTAATGACATGAACCCAAGACTTTTGGAAGCAGAGAATGAACCTGAACCATTTCCTTCGGCATCAATAGTCGCATCAAATTTTGTTATTGTAAGAGTCTCTTTTGCTATTTCGAATATGGAATTTGAAGACTCTTTAAGTGTTAATCCATTATTAGATTCCGTACCATTAAGTTCGGATACGGAAGCAGAACCATTGTTGATATCTCCCAACATTTGAATTTGCACGTCAAATCCAGAGAATCTGATTGTATATGTGCCGTCTTTGCTGTAAATGACGAATGCATCAACATCGTTTGACTCTCCTTTAGCGACTCCTCCGAATTTCATAGTCGCTTTATACTTGCCGGTGTAGTCGGCGGCAAGTGCAGTATTGAGTAGCCCGAATAATAGTGCTACTGCAAATAAAAATTTTGTAATTGTCCTACTCATAATGAAAACTTTTGATTACTAACTTATAACCAGCAAAAATAGAAAACCTTTTTTCTCCATCAAAACTTATTGTTGATTTTTTTTGTTCCATTATGTATTTTTATGTGAGCCCGACGAATTGCAATCTGCGAATTCAAAATAACGATTTTCTACTTTTTTATTGAATTCTCACCTCCTTTTCTCAGGAAAAAGGCGTAGCCTTTCTCTATGAACTTTGAGTCTCTGTGGTTTTATTTAATTCTGTGTGCTCGCCTACGGCTCGCACGTGGGGAGGGTTAGGACGTTCCGTCCTTAACAATCCTCTTTATGGCACTCCAACTATCATTTTCTCTTTTTTATTTCATCGAACTAACGTTAAAATAAAAAAACCGACAGATTGGTCTGCCGGCTTTTGGTATAATCGTTTTTTCGATTAATCATCTCTTGATGTCGTTTCTGTCAACAACAGATGAAGCTTGAATCCGAATTTAGACGTAGTGATTGGGTACGACGTAGAAACCCTTGGCTTTGACACGCTTCTGTCGTAGAAGAACGATATCTTCATCGCTTGGCTCACAACGTATTCCGCAGTAAACTCTGCCTTTAGAGTCTGCAATCCGCTGCTTCTCTCTTCGATTGTGTTGGCGATAGTCTCAAACTTACGAATGAATGCCTCTGTATTCTTGAAGTCGATATCCAAGTTGAGGTTCAAGTCGTTGTTGACTTTTGTCTTTTTCTTCTTGTCGACAAATCCGATGACAACTCCGAAATTGTCAATTCGGTATCCTCCTCCGATCTTGAATCCCTTGCTGTAAGACTCTACAATCTGAAGTGCTGGTATATCCAATCCGACGGTACGGTTCCTGTTGAACTCAAACTTCATTCGGACGCTGTTCTTCAAAGTCGAGTTGATTCCGATCAACGGGTTGAATGCCTCTGTCAGGTTGACATTGTCGACCTTTGTGCTTCTCACCAAGAATGGAGTAGCTTCACCTTCGTCTTGGATTATTCCGAATCCGTTCAAATCGTCATACAGTGGATCCCAGTCCAAATGTTTGCTGAATGAGTTGACATTGTATGTACACTTGTATCCGTGAGTGATGTTGAATGCCTTGAATCCCTCTTTTAATATTGGAGCCTTGCTCAACAAATCCAAAGTGAACTTCCAGTTTGGAAGCATCTTTCCGACTCTGCGGATGATCTTTTCGTCTTTGTTTCTGTCAAGATTCTCTCCCTTGTATGCGGAAACGAATGCTGGCACCAGCACGTCGGCTGAGTTCAGTGGCACTTCCGCGTCACCTCTGTTTGGATTGGTTTTCTCAATATGAGCACGCATCTTGTAGACGTTGTCGATGAACTCTGCGAATGTCTCGCTTGAAGTCGTGGCTCCACGTTTGAATGACGATCTGCGTATTGCGATATCGGTGTGGCTGTGTGTTCCGCTGAACAAATCCTCTACTCCCTTGTGGTAGCCATCAAAGTAGTAGATCTCATCTCCCTTGTTCCATGATGCGGCTGCATTCAAATCAAATTTTATACCAGTGTATGGCTCCAAAACTGTCTTTACCTGCACTGTTTGGTCGTGAGTCAAGACAATAGGGTTGACCACATCTTCAAGACCCAGCTGGTTCTTGTTGATAGCCTCTTCAATTGCATCCGCAGCACGGTAGAAACCGAATGTGAATTTAGCTCCAGGCTCTCCGCTTCCTGCCTGACCTAAGAATCCGCTACCCTTGTTATATCCGTTCAGTGTGGTTCCTTCTGTCAGACGGATGTTTCCGCTCACATTTCTCACCATCATCAGACCTCTTACGAATCCATCGAGAATGTCTCCAAGTTTTTCGTTCTTTCTCAATTTTTGCTTGACGGTGATGGTGATATTAGCAACGTCTTCTTTGGCAATGACATTGATAGCATTCTGGTCGATTACCTCATACTTCAAATCGTATGGTTTGCCATCCTTGTCGACTGCCTCCACGATGATTCTGTTTGCTGCAAGACGGTGGCTGATTCTTGTCTTGTTGCCCTTCTTCAGACGCAGATTCTTTCTTTCATACGTCTTTGCTTCCTTTGCTTTTGGAGCTTCTACAACTTCGTCATCTTTCTTGGTTGTGTCTTTTCTTGCCGCAAGTTTCTCATTTGCTTTCTTTGAAAGTGCCGTCTTTGAGAATTTCTTATTCACATCCTTCAAGTAGCTCGACTTGTTGTATAGAGTCTCCATGTTGAAACGAATATCGCCATTCCAAGAACGCTTTGAGTCTGCAATATCATTGTTCGACGTGTATGTGTTTGGATTGATGGTTACACCTCTTTGCCAATCATAGTTGCCTGTATAAGACGCATTTGCAGTGATCCAGTCGAATGCTGAAATCTTGTTGATTGGAATAGCATAGCTGATGTTGAGCTGCTGAGAGTAGTTGTATGGCTCACCGGCTGCCAAGAAACTTTTCAACGTCGATTCTCTCAAGTCTTTAGCCCACTGTGAGATAGAGTCCTCACGCAAATCATATATGTATTCACGGTTGTATTTGTACTCTCTCATACGAGGCAAGTCAAGATATTCGGAGTTGAACGCAAGCGACTCTTCAATCTCAGAATTCATTGCCGTGGCGAACGAAAGCTTGATGTTCTTGGTGAAGTTCCACTTGATATCCGCGCGACGTGTCATGTTGAAATTCTTGTCCCAAGTCATGTCTGTGATGAGGTCTCTCTTTGTGATCGTCGTAGGATCAGATCCCAATTCACGTGCCAACACTTCGTTGTAAGAACGGTCCATGTTGAGAGAGAAGGTATAGCTGTTTGGCATTGGATAGAATCCAAAGTCGGTGAACAGTTTCCATTTCTTGGTCTTGAAGAATTTTGAATTTTTGAATGGCATCAACGCTTTAGGAGATAGTGAATATGAGTAGTTGAAATCTCCACGGTAAGTGCGTGTCATATCATACTGCACATCTATATCATGCTCATTACGTTTTGTGAATGCCACAGAGAATGAGAAGTTGGCAGGGTCGTAAGGCATAGGATCCTTACTTGCAATGCCTACTCTTACGTTTGTAAGTGCAAAACTTGTCTGCTCGCTCGACACAACTGAGATTTTCTCAAGAGAGTCTTTGTATGCGTCTGATGCATCTTTTAGAGCATCTTTCAAAAGCACGTCGGTATTAGTAGGATCGTACTTTGGCTTCTCTTTTTCTCTGCTGTGAGTCACAGTAAGTGGCATGTTGACGTGGGCTTTCTCAGGGAATAGTTTGCCCAGCTGCACAGTCGCAGACATATCTAAGGAATAAACGTCTTCCATGTTGCGGTCCATGACGTTGGATTCAATTCCTCCAAAGCCAGTCGTCTCGATACGTCCCGTCGCATCGAATGAAGCGAAATCACTTAGTGTGAATCCAATCTTACCTAATGCGGCCCAACCACCGTCTTCGTCGAATCCAGCCATACGCAATTCATCCAGCCAGATCTCCATGTTCTTAGTCTCGCCGCTTTCGTTGATTACTCCGACCATGAGCGTCCTGATATCTCCGATTGAAGGATGACCCTTGATGGTTAATTCGTTGTTGCCATACGCTTTTGTGTAACGCATAGTAGGATCGAAAGCTTTTCCTGCTTTGTTGGCTTTGTTGCGCTCCATCTTCAAATTTACGAAGTCGTCAAAAGCAAAATCTACTTCCATTGGCCAGATACCTTCTTCTGTCATCTCTCCTGCTGGAGTGTAGGTCACGTTGTTGATCTTATACTCGTAGTAGTTGTCGGTATAGTCGGAGCCGATACGAAGATAGAACTGAACACCGTTGGCAGACTGGTATGGGTCATTGTATTCGTCCTCGAAGTGGACGAACATCTTCAAACGTTTATATTGGCGTGCATCAAGAGATGTGCGTTTGTATGCTCCTGCAGTTTCTTTTGGCTTCAATTGAGTCACAACCATTCGCATAGACTGCTCATTTTCAAGTCTGTCTACACTTGTTGTAGGGTCTAGAGAACGGTCGATGCCAGGAGGTGTCGTGTATCCGACTGGTTTTTTCTGTCGGTCTTTCTCGTAGCAGACAGAAGAAATTTGCATTGCTTCTGTATTTGTCTTGATGTTGTTTGAGTAATTGTTGTCGCTGCCTTCAAACAATGCTTTGTCTCCACGGTTGCTGATAGTTCTCCATTCTGTACGAGTGAGGTTCATACCTCCGAAACGAAGGTATGTCGTATCTTTGAATCCGGTCATATACATACGTATGTAGCGGATTGATGTGAAACTAGGACCTTTTTTGTTAGTGGCATCCGAACCATTGACGTCAGCATCCTGGAGAGGAATCTTTAAGCGATACCATGTTACGTGTTTTGTGTTACCGTTAGGAAGCTTGCCTGAATTTGTTTCTGTCCTGTTGATAATGTAGTTGTCTTTCCACTTAGAAGTGTCTGATGAGAATATCTCAGGAGTGATGTTGATTACATATTCATAGTATTTTTCTCTTGTGTTAAGAGTCTTGTCTCCGTTGATATCTTCTGTGTTTGGAATCCATGATCCGGCAGTGCTGTTTTCTCCACTTCCGTCAACAATTGAATTTCCTTCCATACCATTATAGTAGTGGTAACACTCAAGTATGCTTTCTTTTTTGTTCTTTCTGTAATGAACAAAATCATCGCCTGCTGGGTCTGCGGCAAATACGTCATAATTGGCTACGTTCTTTGCTGATAACCCTTCAAGATATCTTTTATATGTGTCAAATTCTTTTTCCTCTTCTGAATTTTTTCCGTTCAAACCTAAATCTTGGTATTTGATATAGTCATTGTCAAATTTGCCAGTGGCACGTCCTAATGGCTTTCTACCCCAAATGGTTTCGTTCTTTTTTGTCGGATCTGTTTCTTGGATAAAACGCTCTTCAGCTTCAATTTCATTGTCATGGAGAATGTCTTCTGATATTTCTCCTAAGTTGAACACCAATTTACCGTTAGCGTTTTCATTGATTCCATCCTGAGAATAAGGGTCTAGCAACCAAAGTTCGAGGTATTCGATATTGCTCTTGCTGAAATTTGTGGTTTCCAATTTACGCATTATACCTCCCCATCTGTCTTCTGGGTTTTCCAATTCTCCGTTTGTGCCCATTCCGTCGACATCAAGGTTGTACATACCTCTCTCTTTTGGATAGTATGCAACGTTCAACGTCGTAATGGTAGATGGAGTTCCGCTTATCTCCTCCTTTTCTGGATATAGCTCTTGCTCAATCACTTGACGAGTGAAATTGCTTGACATCTCATCGGTTGAAATTCCATCAGGTTTGCCACTTCCACTTCGCTGGAATATGTTGTCAATGTGGTACCAGGCGAAATGTGCTCTGTTCAAACCAAATTCAATGTTCTTGAATTTCAGACTGTCTTTATCTTGGTTTCTCCAGAATCTGTCGTTGTGACGGACAAAATCGGTCTCAAGATTGTCTGTTCTTCTTCTGATAGGCACACTGGCAAGTGTCCATGAATTTGCACTCATTATATTGATGCTGCTTTCTGTACCTTCGAAGTCGTCGATATATGCCACACTCTCTCCATTTTGTTCTATGGCTTTGGCGTGACCTGGAATCAGTTGTGCGAATTCTCCTGATAAAGTGAAGTTAGACGGTGCTTTCGCCTCTACTAATGGTAGCGCGTCTGTCACTTTTGTCAACCAGTTGCTTTGGGTTGTGTATGCTGCATTCACACCCCATATGGTGTTTGATTTTGGCTCACTTCCATTAGACACTTTCTCTGTCATCGGTTTTTCTGATAGATGCATGATAGTGGCTCCGACAGACAACCTATCACTGAATTTATATTCGGTGTTGACACCGATTAGAGAAGATTTTTGTGTGCTGAACATGTTCTCACTCTCGGATGTCACATTCACCTGAGAGTTGCTGGCTAGTACTGCTTCATCCAGGATTCTGACGATTCCTGCCGCATAGTCTACTGTATAACCGGTGCCTTCTTCCAATGTTCGTCCTCCAGCTGTCACTCTTACTGATCCTTTCTTTGCGTATGGCTTGATTCGGATCTCGTTTCCAGAAGAAGATTTGTATTCACCTGTGATCTTGAACTTTGCATTTTCTGCATATTCGTATGCATCGCTCTTGATGTTTGTGTATAATTTGTCAAACATCAAGTCTTCACATCCCGTACCTTTAAGTGCCTCGCCAAATGGCTCAACACAAGGCAGGATGATTCTACCTTGAGATGCCAGCACTGTGTATCCTTCAAGAAAGTCGTATTTGCCATCAGACATTTTGCGTTGCTTGCTGTTTAATCTGTCGGCACCGATGACTTTGATCCATTTCTGATTCTTGACCTGTCCTTCTTTAGCATAGTCAAGATAAAGTCCTCCACTGCTTAAACATTTGATTTGTAGATCAAAATCTTTTTCTTGAATATTGTATCCGCCTATATTGTAGACGTTCTTCATCATCAAATCCCAAATCTCGTCGTTGTTTGGATCAACCTCAACTGTTTTGATCAACTTGGCATACAGAGCTGGGGCATCATTAGGTGATCCTGATTCAGTCTCGTTTTCCATTGTTGATGATAGATTTGACGACAACTCTCCGACACGGTATGTCTTGCCTCCCATTCGATATTCATAGGCTACAGCCAAAACCTCTCCGCTGTTCAATGCTGTACGCAGCGAAATGTATCCTAAGTTTTCGTTTAAGGTATACTCGCTTGATGTCAGTTTCCTTGCCGACTTGATCTCTGCGTAATCTTCGTCTTTCTTTAGAAGACTAAGCTCAGGAATGTCTTCTATCATGTTTGCCGTACGCAATGGGTGCTTTTTATCCTTTATTTCTGAGTACACTTCCCAATTGTCGTTTTTGGGAGTCTCAGCCCCCTTGGGCTCTCCTAATTTTTTGAATGCTATGACATTACGCGTGCTCTGTGTGTTCTGATTTTGAGTCGTGTAGTTTGAATTTGTCACCCACACATCAATATTCGTGATGACTATGCCATTCTGAATTACGGGCACTTGTCTCATCCACTCGTCATAGTGGTCACGGAAGTATTTAGATAGGAAATAGTGTCTGTTCTCGTCATAGTCGGTGATGTCGACTTCAAATTCGGTTGTTGACGCGCCGTTTTTTGAAGTGACAGTCTCTGATTCTGTCTCTTGTTTTGAAACTACCGCAGAAACTTTCAATTTTCCATACTGTAGCTCTGTCATGACTCCGAATAGTGAGTTGCTACCTGGAATAAGTGTTGACGAGAGTGGCAGACTGACATTTCCCACATCTATTTTGCGGATGATGTCATCTTCCTTGCCTTGGTATGATAGTTTTATAAGTTCTCTGTCTGTCTCAAATGACGACTCAGTGTTATAGTTCAATTTCACGTTTATTCGGTCGCCGACGGTACCGCTTGCATTTATCTGAACTTTTGTGTCGAAATCGAAATTGTTGATCTTTCTGTTCCTCTCTGCTATACTAGGATTGTCTCGCTTGGTAAAACTAAGTCCAAAATCCAATTCCACTGTTCCTTGAAACTTCAATTTCACACCTCCGGGTCCAAAAATCTTGTCTCCGGCGACTCCAAGCCCTATCTCGACTCCATCAAGTCCGAATTTGTTGCCTCCTTCTCCGCCTAAACGGTTTTTCTCCGCCCAATAGGAGTTCATCGACTGCTTCATCTGATAGTCGGAATATTCACTCGTTGTCATGGCAAACGGAGATGTCACATCCATATCTCCGATTCGACGGTGGAAAATGTAAAGACCTGTTGTTGGATCGTATTCTACATCTGTCTGATAGTCAGTCCCTTGCTTGACGTCAATAGGGGTGCTCTGCTTGATCTCATCTTTTGAGACCAAACCAGATTTGGCAATGGGATAGCGTAGCTTTGTAGTGTCTGCTTGCCTGTCTTTCTTGTCGTCCTCCACAGTTTTTTCATCTGAATTGAGAATCAAATCCTGAGCGAAGGATGTCAGTCCAGCGAAAAGTGCGATCAGGGTGAAAAATAGGATTTTCGCCCTTTTGCTGAATTTTATATTTCTCTGCTTCAATATTGAACGCATTATATGGAATCTAAAATTAAACTCGTTTTAGTTGGGCCAAAGCCTCTTTGATTAGCTGAACAACAGTGGCATTTGGTGTCGTCTTTAGAATTGCCGACACGACTTTCTCTGCCGCTGGCTGAGCACAATCCATCATCACCAAAGCTGCGACAGCTTCTTGCTTCGCTTGTATTGCCGCGCTTCCTGCTGGAGATGAAGAATCACCGTCGTCTGCATAACCTTTTATCTTGTCTTTCAACTCGATGATTATTTTTTGTGCTGTCTTCAATCCGATGCCTTTCACACCTTTGATGGCAACCACGTCGTCTGACATGATCACATTTGCCAATTCCGCTGATGTATAGGAAGATAGGATCAGACGTGCTGTGTTCACTCCGACTCCGCTTACTGAAGTAAGAAGATTGAAAACTTCTCGCTCACGTTTGTCTGCAAATCCGTAGAAAAGGTGAGCGTCCTCTCTTACGATATGCTGTACATAAATCTTTGCTTCACTTTTCCCTTCAAGTGCTGCATATGTAGTGAGACTTATATTTATGTTGTAGCCGATCTGTCCGGCTTCAATCACCAGATAGGTCGGGTTTAACTCTATAATCTTACCTGATATATATTCGTACATAAAGCCTATTATATCATAATTTAGGCAAAAGTAATAAAAATTGCCGATTCTTTCTATGCCTTTTTTAAATTTAGCATTATTTATGATTTGCTTCTTTTCTTTATCAACTTTCGAAAAAATATTTTTATTGATTCGTCAGAAAAAATTCCTGCTAGTTGTCTGCTCTTTTTAACGTTAGTTTATACTATACGTTTTTTTTGTCGCAGCAGATGAAAGACAAATCTTTATACATAACGTAGACTTGTTGTTTTTATTGTGTTTGCTCGAGAAAAATGATGTGATCGATATGATTTTGTCTGCCTACCTAGATGTAATCACTACGTGATATCCGTAATATTCAGACAACTAATATTAGTACAATTCCAAATACACCTTTGTTTGTATTATATTTATTTTAGTGTTTCCCATGTTCCTGTTTTCTCCGTTGGGGAGTTTTCTCGCACACACTTGTTGTGGTTTTTCCAAGTGTCTGATATTATAGTTGACACTGTTTTATGTTTGATCATTATTCCTATTGCGGGCAGATTTGAATATTTGTCTGGTATCTGAGAGATTCGTCTGAAAGACGCTACCGAGCAAAGCGAGAATAACCCGTGACAACGTCTTGGAAAAGTGCAGCAATGTCATAAAATTTTGTCTGAAAGGCAATACAATAGAAATTGCTTTTCCGTCTTGCTTCCTCAAAAATGTAGATTTTCTCTTAAAACTCCATGTCTCTGTATTTATATGTGCTCGTCTACGCTCGCAAGTGGGGATGGGGTAGGACGATTCCGTCCTTAACAATCCTCATTTATGACACTCCAACTATCTTTTTGATTTCGCCGAATTGACGTTAAAATAAAAAGGAGACGCAATTACTCGCGTCTCCAAATATAATTTTATTCGTTCTTTTGTTTTACACAGAGATATGTCTGTTATTCAGATATTTGTGAGCGTTGCACACAAAACCGTTTATACCAGACCCTTGATCAAAGCCTCTCTGTCGCCGGCAAGAAGATCCATAGGGGCGATTTCAGGAAGTGTGTAGCAACCTGCGTTCTGCTTCTTCACTGCTCTACAGCAAGATACAAGCACCTGTGATGTCAATGCAGGGTTGTTGATCTTCATTGTGAATGTGAACAACTGGTTCTGTGTCTTTCCGCTCACACCCTTGCGCTCAAGAAGAACGCCGTGTCCCATGTCTCTTACATCATCAACACTTGCCACAGGGATGACGTGAGTCTCGTCGTGTGCGAAATAGTCGTCAGATTTGATCTCTTTTGTCACCTCTTCAAGAGTTGCACCCTCTTCAAGCTCAACGTAAACCATACGGCGGTGTACGCTTGTTCCCAAAGGAATTGTCATTGATAGAGCGTTCTTCACACCCTTCTTTGAGCGAGCCACTACAGAGTGTCCCATACTCATTCCAGGTCCGAAGTTAGTATATGTGATGCCCTTAGGAGCCATAGCCATAAGAAGTGTACGGATCACTGAATCTGTACCTGGATCCCAACCTGCAGAGATGATTGCTGCGGTGCCGTTCTTCTTTGCGATAGCGTCAAGTTGCTGACGTAGATCCCAAATTCCGCCGTGGATATCGTAGCTGTCTACTGTGCAGATGCCTTTTGCCAACAATGCAGAAGCTGTTGCTGGGACATCACGGGTAGGAGTTGCGAGAATAGCAACGTCTACTTTTCCAAGCTCGTCAATGTTAGACACTACTTTCAAATCCTTAATTTCATCTGGAACGACGCTGGCATTTCTTCTTACTACACCAGCAATCTCCATATCATCAGCTACTCTAAGAGCTTCGATTGCGTATTTTCCGATATTGCCGTAGCCAACTACAGCGACTCTTAATTTACTCATGTCTGAATATTGATATTTGAATTGTTGTTATGTGATTAAGTCCAAAATAGGAAATCCTGCCGTTTTACGGAAGGATTAAAAAAAGAAAGGACAGACATTCAAATTGCTTCGATAGTCTATCCTTTCCATTATGCATATTTCAATTTAGGATTAGCAAAGACCCTGAGCCAACATAGCGTCAGCAACCTTAACGAATCCAGCGATGTTAGCACCCTTAACGTAGTTGACAGTACCGTCAGCTTCCTTACCGTACTTAACACAGTTGTCGTGGATGTTCTTCATGATGCTCTTAAGCTTGTTGTCAACCTCCTCAGCTGTCCAAGAGATACGACCTGAGTTCTGACACATCTCAAGACCTGAAGTTGCAACACCACCAGCGTTAGATGCCTTACCTGGAGAGTAAAGGATCTTAGCAGCAAGGAATGCCTCAACTGCACCGATTGTAGAAGGCATGTTAGCACCCTCAGCAACTACCTTAACACCCTTAGCAAGAAGTGCCTTTGCATCTGCCTCATCAAGCTCGTTCTGAGTTGCACATGGCATAGCTACATCAAGAGTCTTGATGTCTGCGATCTGCCAAGGACGTGCGTTCTCGTAATACTTAGCTGATGGATACTTAGCAGCGTACTCCTTGATACGACCACGCTTAACATTCTTCAAATCGAAGATGAAGTCAAGCTTAGCTGCATCGATACCGTCTGGATCGTAGATTGTACCGTTTGAGTCTGATACTGTAAGAACCTTAGCACCTAGCTGAGTACACTTCTGAACAGCGTACTGTGCTACGTTACCAGAACCAGAGATTGCTACAGTCTTGCCCTTCAAAGTGTCGCCCTTAGTCTCAAGCATGTACTGTGCGAAATATGTTGTACCGTAACCAGTTGCCTCAGGACGGATCAAAGATCCACCGAATGAAAGACCCTTACCAGTCAAAACTCCTGTGAACTCGTTACGAAGTCTCTTGTACTGACCGAACATGTAACCAACCTCACGAGCACCTGTACCTATATCTCCTGCAGGAACGTCTGTGTCAGCTCCAATGTGACGTGAAAGCTCTGTCATGAAGCTCTGGCAGAAACGCATAACCTCGTTGTCTGACTTGCCCTTAGGGTCGAAGTCTGAACCTCCTTTACCACCACCCATTGGAAGTGTTGTCAAAGAGTTCTTAAGAACCTGCTCGAAAGCAAGGAACTTCAAAAGTCCAAGGTTTACTGAAGGGTGAAGACGGATACCGCCTTTGTATGGTCCGATAGCTGAGTTCATCTGAACGCGGAAACCACGGTTGATCTGGAACTCGCCTTTGTCGTCGATCCAAGGAACACGGAAGATGATTACTCTTTCAGGCTCACACATTCTCTCAAGAATCTTTGCCTCTTTGTACTTAGGGTTTGCCTCGATGAATGGTAGCAAGCTCTCTACTACCTCACGAACTGCCTGGTGGAATACTTCTTCGCCTGGATTCTTAGCGATGACTTTCGCCATGAAATCCTCAACCATCTTGTTGCTCATTTTGTGATAATTTTAAATTTTTATTTCTTTTTTTTCTTTTTCTAAAAATGTGTAAAAAGAATACATATTCACGGTTGCTTTTTGCATTTGTTTGCCGTTGTGCTCGTTTTACGTTTGCAAAAGTATAAAAAAAATGACAAAAACAAACAAAAATGTAGGAAAAAATCGAAAAAGATGGAAAAAATCTAAAAATTAACCATTTTTGGTGACTTTTATTCAAAATTGTATGCGAATTGTAACATTTTGTAACCTTATGCATATTTTGCAGCTTGTTATTGGTCGTTTTTGTGTCATTTTTATATTTGAATTTTACAATTCGATACAAAAAAACGTCCAAATGATACTTTCTGAAACACAAAATGCGTGATTTTTTACCAAACAGTAATTGCAAAATGTATGCTGATGGATGAGGGTGATGACCTGACAAAAATGCGGGCAGGTTTGAAACCTACCCCTACGGATCTGGAATGCCGTTGTCTTTTTGAGGATAGTTAAGGGCCCATGTTTATAGATATTGGCCCTAACCCATCCCAATGTGCGAGCCGTAGGCGAGCACGAATTTAATAAAACCACAGTGCATAAAACCACAGAGTTACAAGGATCACAGAGAACGGCTACGCCTTTTTATGAGAAAAAAAGAGATCTAAATCGGTTTATATGGAATAAATTCAATTTTTGAATGCTCGTCCTTGCGGACTCGCAGAGGACGAGGGGTTAGGACCAATATCTATAAACATGGGCCCTTAACAATCCTCATTTTAAGATCTAAAAATATAAACAGTCTTAATTTATATGACAATATAACGACCTTTCGTCCTTCAATTTGTCTGTTGCCAAAAAAATATTATTTTTGCACTCAATTAATATACTTTTTATTTGATAGTTATGAGTGATCAGCAGAAAGGTAATGTAGTGATGGCTCTGCAGATACTGTTGGGCTTGGTGTTTTTATTCAGTGGATTCGCTAAGGTTATCGATCCTCTTGGCGGATGGTATAAGGTGGACGACTATTTGACTGCGTTCTCATGGGATGGGTTGAAGACGTTGAGTTTTCTCGGCAGTGTGCTGTTGAATATCGTTGAGTTCGCTCTCGGCACTTGCCTGCTTCTTGGAGTATGGCCTAGAATGACTTCTATAGGTGTCTTGATTTTTATGGTGATATACACTCCGCTCACTCTTTATATAGCTATCTATAATCCTGTCACTGACTGCGGATGCTTCGGTGAGGCTCTGAAAATTTCCAACTGGCAGACATTCTGGAAAAATATCGTTTTCTCTATAATGGGTGTCATATTATATATGTGGCACGAACACAGCTCTCGTGACAAGAGTATCTTGAAATTCATTGTTGTGTCGGCATATACCGGTTTGTTCTTGGTTGTCGTCAGCTACTACTGCTATTATAATCTGCCAATAATCGACTTCCGTCCTTACAGCATCGGCACAAACATCCCTGCAAGCATGGAGGTGCCTGAGGGCGCACCGTCGGATGTGTATGAGACTTATCTGACTTATGAAAAGAATGGGGAGAAGAAGGAGTTCACTCTTCAGGATTACCCTAAGAATGATTCGACATGGACTTTCGTCGACAGCCGCAGCGAGCTGATTGAGAAGGGCTACGAACCGCCTATCCACGATTTCACAATGGAGGATCCAGACGATGGAGATCTCACGGAGGATGTAATGGCAAACGAAGGTTTCTCTTTCATCGCCGTCTCTTCAAGAATAGACAAGGCTGATATGGAGCAGGCCCATAAGATCAATGAAGTCCACGAGTTTTGCGAGGCTAATGGTTTGAAACTATATATGCTTACATCCACAGGTATCGGAAGTGATGAACTGAATGCTTTCATTCAGGAGACGGGAGCACAATATAAGTTTTTGAATGCCGACGAGATCACATTGAAGACTATCGTCCGTTCCAACCCCGGACTTGTTCTGATTAAGGGAGGCAATGTGGTGAACAAGTGGGCAGTGAAGAATATTCCTGATTTCCAGAAACTGCTTGATGAAGCTGGCGGCGATATGGAGAAGGTAGACGAGATGCAGATGCACAAGCCAAACAATTGGGCTACAGCGTTCATCTTCTTCGCTATCTATTTCGCAGGACTGTTCGCTGTGTGGTTTGCAGTGAAGAAGTTCTTTGTGAAGAAAGCATAATCTAAAGATCTAAATTTTACAGGATGTGTCAGAGCCAGTCATGGTGACACATCCTTTTTTGCTTATGAAAAGAAATCTTGACGACATAACAGAAAAGGAATTTCTAGAAAAGTATCAGCCTATTGATTATCTGGAATGGTGTGGTATCATATTTAGTATGATATTTTTTTCTATGATCGTTGCTCTTGTTGTATTCACAATTATAATTTATACAATAAATCTAATAGGAATAATAGGTGGATTTAAAGCTTCGGGCGATACAATGATCGTGGTCTATTGGATATGTTGTATAATAATATTCTTTGTGCTATTATATATTTGCCTTGACGATCCTAAAAACAAAGAAAGAAAACAATTTATTTCTGAAATCGGATTGAGTAGTAAGCAAGCCAATAATCTTTATTGTTTCTTAAAAGAGGAATCTTATTATGTGAAAGTTATTTATAAGATATGCAACCTGAATCCGGAGGCGAGGGAGAGTCAAATAAATATGATAAAGGAATGGTATAAGTTCGATGACGAATCCGTGGTGAACTTTATCGACAATGGCTTCAAAATGTCGGATTATCAATTGTATGATGGCCATTTTGTGTTGAAGGAAATCTCTCAAAAAAAGAAGTTTGTAGACAGGATGTTCCAGCTGGCTTTTGTGATGGACGGAATCCATAATGATGAGTGGAATCTGTTGATGAATATTATGAAGCAGTTGAATTTCAACGACAATTATATAGGTTATTTCCAAAAACGTTATGGACCATTGCGTACGGAATTTGAGGCAGATGAACAAGGAGAAAAACAGTCGACGAAAAGCATTCCCGTCTCACAATTGAAAGCCTATTTTGCTATTTTGGGTTTGGAAGAAGGTGCGTCCGACCAGGAAATCAAACGTGCCTATCATAATTTGGCATTACAGCACCATCCAGATCTGCCGAAGAATGCGGACAGAGTAGAGGAGTGTGAGACGATGATGGCGAGAATCAATGAGGCGTATGAGAAAATTAGAAATTAAGAATTAAAAGTGAAGAATGAGTGAAAAGAATTTGACAGATAGAGAATTTGTAGAGAAGTATGATAGTTATAAGAAAAATGATGGATGCTTTTTTGTAATTTCAAAATTGCTCTCTTTATCTTTAATTGTAAAATTGCTCTTTTTAGGATTTGTTTCATTTTTGGCGATATCTAATATGGGTAAAAATATGGTTAAAGATATTGCAGGCTATCTGTACGTATGTTCGATTGCTATAGTATTAATATTGCCAATCATAATGGATATAAGAGATGGTTGGAAAAAACAAAAAGAGCAAAAAAAAGAACTGGGAATGAGTGAGAAACAGGCTTCTCGCCGATATCTCTCGATAATTCAAAATCCGATTTATGGTGAACTTTACCCAATAGTGCAGAAGATGTGTAGATTGAATTCGGATGCACAATCCAGCCAAGAGGAGCAGATAAATGGATGGTTTACATCTGAAGGGTATGATGAACACTTCGGCGTGATGTATGATAAAAAATTTGATTTTAATATGACGTATCGTGATGCAGATTTTGACCTTGCGATTCAAATTTTGAATAAAGAGCCGATGTCGTATCGTCAATTCTTCGTTGATAAATTATTCAAACTTGCTGTGGTAGACGACGGAATTCATATCGATGAGTGGAATCTGCTGATGGATATAATGAAGCAGTTGAAATTCAACAAAAATTACTTCGACTTTTTTATAAAACGTTATGGCCCATTGCGTACGGAATTTGAAGATGATGAGTCTGGAGAAAATACGTCGACGAAAAGCATTCCCATCTCACAATTGAAAGCCTATTTTGCTATTTTGGGTTTGGAAGAAGGTGCGTCTGACCAGGAAATCAAACGAGCTTATCATAATTTGGCATTACAGCATCATCCGGATCTGCCGAAGAATGCGGACAGAGTAGAGGAGTGTGAGACGATGATGGCGAGAATCAATGAGGCGTATGAGAAAATTAGAAATTAAGAATTAAAAGTGAAGAATGAAGAATTGATGCTTTGGCACACTTTTTGCTGTAACATATTGGTATTTAGATGTAGAATCGTTGAGATACCCATACGTAAAAGCAGATACTAAGGAATGAAGAAAGTGTAGGCGAGGTCGAAAGACTTCGCTTTTTTTATAAAAATGCGGTTTTTTGTTAATAAATGTTAATAAATAGGATGCGGAGTCGTATGAAGTGTAAAAACAAATTTCTATTTTTGTAGAAAATGTGTTCAGACGATGAAAAAAGTTATTTTTTTTATAGCTGTTGCAGTGACAATTCTGTCTTCATGTAAGAATGTTTCAAACGCAACTGTTGATGATATACAGAAGGCGTGCGAAAAAGAAGATTGGCTCACAGTAAAGGAGATGTGTGATGCGTATATGAAGAAGGATAAGTCTAATCCAGTTGTCTTTAAATGTCTTGGTGACGCATATCTAGGCTTGAATGATTCCGCATTCGCTCAATATAGTTATGATCAGGCTATTGCTCTCGACAGTATGTATGTCGACGCAATGGTATGCTCTGCAGAGGTGCTTATGAATGGAGGCTCTGCACCGTTGGCAATTTCACGTCTTAGAACCCAGATGGAATACATTCCAGATAATGCCAAACTTCATAATGCTTTAGGTTGTGCTTTCCGTATGGCAGGGAATGACAATGAGGCACAGGCTAATTTTGAACGTTCTGTATTACTTGATCCGCATTATGTGTCAGCCCGTAGAAATCTTGCTGTAGTGCAGATATACAACCGTGATTTGGAAGACGCGATACTAAATTTGGAGACCGCACTCGACGAGAATCCAAACCAAGCTGACGTATATAACTATATGGGTCTTGCTTATGCGTATAAAAGTGAACCTGAAGAGGCGGAAAAATTGTTTTTGAAGTCTATTTCTATTGATAAAAAATATCTTCCTGCAATTGAAAATTTGGCATTTCACTATGAACATAATGGCGATCTTGTAAAGGCAAAAAAATATTATGAGATGGCGGCCAAATTAGGTAGTGAAAATGCTATAGACATGTTGAAAAATAGCAAATTCGGCAAGTGATGAGTAAAGAAATAATATTCAAACGATTGTCAAAATATTATGGATTTGCTATCCTGGAATTGTTTATTTGTAGGAGTTACGTAAATAGAGGATAAATATGAGGGCTAAAATGAAAAATATTAGGGTATTAGGTTCTTTGATGGGAGTCGTTTCTTTGATAAGCTGTGGGGATACATGTAATTCTAATGCAGATTTAGAGAAAATCACGGCATCTCTTTCGGAGCAGCAATGTGCCGTCGCTAATGATAATACAGTTGAGACTTTTAATGTAGAAGATGAGGGCTTTAAGGTAGTCGACATGGGACTATCTGTGAGGTGGGCATCTTGCAACTTGGGAGCTACCACATCAGAACAGTCTGGCAATTATTATGCTTGGGGAGAGTTGAATAAAAAATCTAATTACAACGCAAACAATTCTGCGACTTATTCCTATTCGCTTTCTGAATTGAAATCTAAAAAAGTGATCGATTCTGACAACAAACTCCTTTCTTCAAAAGATGCGGCAAGCATGAATTTGGGAAAGAATTGGCGTATGCCTACAAGGGAAGAGGCAGAGGAATTGATAAAAAAGTGTAAGTGGGAGTGGGGATTAAAAAATGGTGTGAAAGGCTATAAAGTGACAGGACCTAATGGGAAATGTATATTTCTTCCAGCAAAAGGATATTTCTTCGGATCCCAGTTATATGACACTGATGAGACAGGTAACTATTGGACATCGACTGGCTATGATAATGGAAATTTCTCTTATGCGTTAGATTTCTCACGACGCCGGCCTAAGGTGGCAAGTAGCGGCAGAAGCGGAGGCCGTTGTATTCGTCCTGTATGTGAAAAATAATATTATATGTATCTGTGGGCATCTTTCGTGGATGCCTTTTTTGTTTGTAGACAAATGGATTAGCTGGCTCTTACTGTTAAAAAAACATAAAACATCATGACTTTTTGTGTTGCGGATAGAATAGTCTAGAAAAAAAAGTCATATTTTCGTGTCGTCGAAAAATAACAAAAAAATAATTAATAACGTCGGAGACTTTTGTTGAATATGCAGGAATTAATCAGATTTATTTGTGTGGTGTGGAAGTAGTCTGTCCGCTTGTCAAGTGGATGTTGATTTTGTTAGTTCCCTGTTAATTTTTATAATTTTAGTTAGTTTTTATGAAAAGTAAATTTTTAATTGTATTCGGCTTGCTTCTGGCAAATGTATGTGCATCAGCACAGAATTATTTCGGTGTGACGGGAGGATGCAATCTTAGTCATATACATGATAAAGACTTTTTTGATGTTGATTACTATAGTAAGATTGGATTCAATGTAGGTGTCGCATACGAACATCGTTTTAGGAATTCAGGAAATAATTATCCGTTTATCGACGCAAGTATCCTTTATTCATTGGAACAATATTCTTTTGCATATAAGGATAGATCGATTGATCCTTATGATATGGTTTTGACTTCTGGAGGCTATGAACCTATAGTCAAGGAGAAGTATTTGAAAGTCCCGGTTGGTGTAGGTTTCAATTTCCAACTTGCGGAAAAATTTGGCTTGGCTCCAAAGGTTTATGGTATTTTGGATGCCACTATAGATAGGTTTGGTATGGATCCTATATTTGCTTTTGGTGGTGGCATGAATTTGAATGTTGGAGAATCTTTCCAAATAGGCATAGGTTACGATTTGAATCATAGTTTTAGTCGGTCTTGTGAATCTGGCAAAGACTGGATTGGAAACTTTCATGCCAACTTGACATATTATATCTTCTCAAAGTAAGATGAATTGCTAATTTTGGAGGAGACGTTGGGTATGCAACGTCTCCTTTTTGCATCTTCTCAAAAATATGCAGGTTAGCTATCCATCCGCCATCGACTAACGTTTTTTCCCTCTCCATTTTAATATTTCCCCAAAAAGAAGTATTTTTGCCAAAACACAGATTTATACCATAGAGAGTGATAGAAAAAATCATAGAACTGGAAGTGGCAGACCCCACTATTTTCTACGGAGTTAACAATTCTAACATCCGTCTGATTAAGGATTTGTATCCCAAAGTCAAAATCGTAGCCAGAGGTACGGCAATCAAAATCCATGGCGATGAGGAAGAAATCGCTTTAATTGAGGAGGTGATTGGCAAACTGGAAAAATACTGCGCCACTTATAATAAGTTGACGGAGGAGGTCATCATCGACTATATCAAGGGTAGTGAACCTAAAATTCAGGTGGAGAACAATCTGATTATCTATGGTATAAGCGGCAAACCAATCACTGCCCGCACTCCTACACAGAAAAAATTCATGGCGGCCTACGAGAAGAACGACCTTATCTTCTCTATCGGTCCTGCTGGTAGTGGAAAAACGTATATCGCTATCGCCACTGCTGTAAGAGCTTTGAAAAACAAAGAGGTGAAAAAGATTGTGTTGAGCCGCCCTGCTGTGGAGGCTGGTGAAAAACTCGGTTTTCTTCCAGGTGATATGAAGGAGAAGATAGATCCGTATTTGCAGCCTCTTTACGACGCGTTGCAGGATATGATCCCTGGAGCAAAACTGAAAGAGTATATGGAGAACGGAATCATCCAGATAGCTCCGTTGGCTTTTATGCGCGGTCGTACTCTTTCCGACGCTTTTATCATCCTTGATGAGGCTCAAAACACCACCACTCAGCAGATAAAGATGTTCCTTACCCGTATGGGTGAGCATAGTAAGATAGTGGTGACGGGAGACATGACTCAGATCGATCTTCCTGCAAAGGAACGTTCGGGATTAGGTGAGGCTTTACGTGTGCTTAAGAATGTCGATGGAGTGGCTAAGATTGAGTTTAATGCCAAGGATATCATCCGCCACAAACTTGTGCAGAAGATCGTGGAGGCGTATGCAAAGCACGACGCAAAGAAGGCGAAAAAGATTATACCGCTCACCCCAAAAGATGACGATGAGTAATATCCAGTAGACGGGAGTATGTTTCTACATAAGTTGTCTATATATAATTTCCGCAATATCCGCAGGTCCGACCTCACATTTGCCAAGCATATCAACTGCTTCATCGGCAAAAACGGTGTCGGCAAGACAAATATTATCGACTCAATCTATTATCTGTCGTTTTCAAAGAGTCCGTCAAATCGCGACGACAAGGATAATATCACATTTGAGGAGACTGGCTTCCAGTTGAAAGCCCATTATCATCGTGCAGAATCTGAATTCGACATCTCTTGCGCACTCGACAAGGGAAGAAAGATGCTCAAGAGGGATGGCAAAGAGTATGAGAAAGTGTCAGACCATATCGGTTTGATTCCAGCGATATTGGTGGCACCGAAGGACATTGAGATTATCCAAGGAGCATCGGAGGAGCGACGCAAGTTTATCGACGGCTGTATCTCTCAGTTCGACCGCAAATACCTGGATGCTCTGCTTGTCTATAAAAACGCCTTGCGTGGAAGAAACGCACTGCTGACATCGCAGACATATGTCGACCCGATCATTTTTGAAAGTTATGAGGATAAACTCGCGTCGGCTGGAATATTTCTTAGAGACGCACGCCAGCAATTTATAGAGACGTTCAAAGGGAAGGTGGATGAGGTGTATCGCAAAATATCCTACGATACGGAGGAGGGTGAGGGTGTCGATATAGAATACCGTTCACAGACGATGGAGTCGGATTATCTCACTATGCTCCGCACATTGCGTGGGGAAGACCAGCGTCGAGGCTTCACGACGTGGGGAGTGCATCGAGATGACTATAATTTCAAACGGACAGGACGAAAGATTAAGAAAATCGCGTCGCAGGGAGAAATGAAGACGATGCTTCTGGCTTTGAAATTCGCATGGATAGACATGTTTGTGGCTAAAAGCGACGTCAAACCAATCCTTCTTCTTGATGATATTTTTGACAAACTGGATGAACATCGTATGGCGAGAATCATCGAATTCATCAGTGATTCCAACCGTACTGGGCAAGTGTTTATTTCCGACACCAACAGAGAACATATAACTCTTCTTCTTGAAAAGACCACCAACATTTCCTACACGGTCTACGAAATAAATGAAAATGATGGCCTGAGCGAGGACAAGGCGGTGAAAGTGATGGAGAAATGAAAAGAAAGAACGCAATGACAATCAATTCTGTGCTGGAGAATTATGTGCATAGGGTGAAACTTGACGAGGATATGCTCGCGCTCGACATTGAACGGGTGTGGCCGGAAATTGTCGGAGAGGAGTTCGTGAAATATACGCAGGGAATGACGATGAAAAACAAACAGTTGTACGTCACGATGCTTTCTCCGGCGGCGAGCAACGAACTGATGATGCGTCGCAGTGAGATTTTGAAGAAGATTCACGAAAAATTTGATATTGATTCTACTGTGTTGTCGGCTGTACATTTCTGACAAACGTAGATGGATTATACAAAAAAATACGAAAATGGAAGATTTAGAAAACATACGCTTCAACCATAGCGTCGACATACAGATCAGATTCAACGACATCGACCAGCTTGGACATGTCAACAATGCTTCGCAAATCTCTTTTCTGGACTATGGAAAGGTCCGCTATTTTGAGGCGATGAACAATGGGGTCGTTGATTGGAAAGACGCACAGTTTGTGATCGTGAATATCAATGTCAGCTACGTCGACCAGATTTTTATGAATGATAATATTGAAGTCCGCACTAAGATAACAGAGATTGGCAACAAAAGTATCAAGCTTCTTCAATTGATTGTGGATAAGGATAAAGGAAACATTAAAACCATTTGCCACGGAGTGATGTGTGCTTTTGATATGGCTACCCAGCAATCAGTGTTGGTCTCTCAGAAATGGCGTGATAAAATCAACAAATTTGAACTCGGTTCGGCGAATTGAGCCTCTCAATTCTACAGTTCACACTACTTCTCCCATAATCAAGCTTTTAGACAGATGGATTACGTCGAATGCAAACAGACGTTTTCCTAGGTCTTTTATTGAAGCCCCGAAGTGATAAACGGTTTCATCAATGATTAGGAAACGGTCGTGAAAATTAGTTTTGTATTGAAAAATGTTGATGCGACGACATTTTCCATATTCCGTCTCATGGTTGTGTTGTAGAGTTAGTATGTTGTTGTTGACTTTTTCTGTATAGATGGTAGCGGACACGTTTCTTTGTCTTGCCTCAAGAATATGCAGAGTGTCAGAACCTATGTATGGGTCAATTAAAATTACCTCATGTTTGGCACTTTTTATAATCATTTCTGCTACTTCACGTCCTTCCAGCAGATGACCTTCGAAGACGCAACCTTCGTGAGACGGTATGTTTGTGCGAACGAAGAAATCTATCTGTTGCTGATGCTCGTCCAGACGCTTTTCTATTTGGAGAAATCTGTTATCCGTGTATCCTTGTAGTTCCACAAGTTGACGGTTGACAGAATACCCACGGAGAAGATAATCTTTGAGAATTTTGTTTGCCCATTGTCGAAATTTTGTCGCGTTTTTACTGTTGACTCTATATCCAACTGAAAGAATGGCATCTAAACTGTAGAATTGAGTTTTGTATGATTTGCCGTCTGCCGCAGTATATTCCAAAATGGAATGAACTGAGGCTTTATTTAATTCTCCTTCTTTGAAAATATTGTTCAAATGTTTTGAAACAGCTGGTTGTTTGACTCCAAACAATTCAGCCATCTGTTGTTATGTTAGCCAAACCGTGTCGTTTTCGATTTGTACTTCTAGTTTCAAACTTTCGTTGGGTTGGTAGAGGATTATTTCCCCCTTGCATGATTTTGTCTTGTTACTATCCATATAAGTTTTGATTAAAATTTGAAATCGAGTGCAAAGATATAGATTTCCGATTGATTTCAAAGGAAATAAGAAACTTTATAAATCGAAAAAGAAATTGCTGCCAGCCGTCTTATTTCTTGAATTTTCTCCTGTATGTGGCATACAAATCCATGATGTCGTCTACATAATCAGCCGTTTCCGAACCACGAAGATATCCGCATTTGACAGATGGCAGATTGTAGTAGTCTGGAGAAGCCAGCAGCCTGACATATCTCTTCACCACTTTCCACTCAGCTGGATTCTCTCCGTGGAGTTCACACAATGTTTGCGCGTCACGGATATGTCCGAGACCGGCGTTATACGCTGCGAGGGTCAGACGGATGCGGTCGTCATTGGTACGCGCGGACTGCATGAGTTGGTATGTGCGGCTGAGGTATTCGATTCCCAACCGTAGGTTTTCCTCTGGTTCCAACATCGTTTTGGGGTCAGCTCCAAGTGCCAGCATAGTCTCTGTCATTAGCTGCATCAGACCTTTTGCCCCGGCAAAACTTCCTGCGTTCGGGTTGAAACGTGATTCTGTGTAAGCGATGGCAGACAGGAGACGCCAGTCCCAGATTGTGCTGTCAGCTTGTTTTTTGAAAATAGAGTCGTAGACGGAAATATGTTTGTCGTCGATGAAGATAGGCACATCTTTTTTTACATCTTTGGCAACCTTCGGCTCGTAGTATTTTGTATATAGTTTGTTGATCGACTTTTCGTTGTCTGAGAAATAGCTGTTGATCTCTTTTAGAAGAACTGAATCATTTTTGGCTACAGCCCATGCGTTACGTTGAGGGTGAGACACTTCAAGATGAATGTCGAGGTTTCTATAGTAGCGACGTTGAAGCTGGGCGATGTCGTTGTCGCATACCGTCATTTCAATCTCTCCTTTGCTCACCATTTTGATGAGAGCCTCCTCGTTGTAATCTGTGGAGACGGCGTTGATTTCCATGCCTCCTCCTATTTCGTCGTTAAGGTTGAGCAGACGGTGGTGATATTTTGATCCCTGCACCACAGTGATTTTTTTGCCGATTAGGTCGAGCACATCCTGTTTCTGTTTGTTGGACTTCCTCTTCTTCTGCACAATCACCTGATGTGTTATTGTCTCCTTGTCGACAAAATCCATCTTCTCTTTATTGGCTTTGTTGATCACGACTGGAAATGCCAACACGTCGGCAGAATCGCCAAGCATTGAAATCAGCTCTTCGTTGCTTTTCGCCACTTTTACCACAAGACGTTTGCCCATCTTTTCCGCCAACCCTTTGCTTAGCTCATAGTCGTATCCCATCTCGTGACCTCCTCGAAGAGTATAGTATGATGTGGAGCGAGAAATTGTGGCGACACGAAGAATGGAGTCTGGAGTCGACACACACTGATTCTGCGACGAATTTTGGTTGTCCGCCGATTTGTTGCAACATGTTAGCAACAACAATGTCGATATGAAAGTGACCAATTTTTTCATCTGCATCAGTGTTAATTAAATGCAAAATAGCAATAAAATAAATAATGACAAACAAAAAAATGGAATAATGGTGTTTTTTCTGGACTTAATGAAAATTTTGATGAAAAAAAGGAGCGGAATTTGTAAAGGTTCGTTTTGTATTTGTGAAAATCTTGCGTTACTTTTGTGGAATATAGAACTAAAAATAATATCTGATGACGAATAATATTTTTAAGAATATATTGCTGACTTCGATGTCTGCGGCTTTATGTTGTTGTTCTGTAGAGAAAAAAGGTGAAACTACAACTGCAGACTCTGGTTTTGCAACTTCTGTTTTGGCTTTCGACACTGTCGGTCATATCTTTTCCGACACTCTTAATCCACAGTTTATGTACTCTTACAATCTTAAAATTCCCAATGAGGGTATATCTCCGTGTGCCGACTCTATTAGATTGTCGATGATCGCTGAAGCTACTGGCGTTCGTACAAATGATATTCAGCTTGCAAGAGAAAAGAAGATAGCGTCGCTCGCTGTGATGGAAGAAGAAGACGTTGCTGCTTATAGAGGAATGTTTTCTTCGTCGGAAACACCTTGCGTATATGAATGCACTGCTGATAAGGTGTTTGAAGATGAAGATATCTACAATTCCGTCTTCACGGCTTATTCTTATATGGGTGGGGCTCATGGATACTACTATGCGGATTTTAAGATTTGGGACAAGACAAATGCGAAGCGATTGTCTCTTGAGGATATTTTCGTAGACGATTCAAAATCCAAACTTACGGAGATGATCCTTGATACTCTTTGCAGGATGATGGATGTAAAGGGACATGAAAATCTGACTGACGCTGGCATACCTGATGTGAAAGATGTCGCTCCAAACAACAGTATATTGGTGTCTGCTGATTCGTTGAGTTTCAACTACAAGCCTTATGAGATCGCTGCTTATGCTGTCGGTCCAATTGAAGTGAGGTTTTCATTCGCTGATTTGAAACCATTGATGAGAACAGATTCTCCTCTGTATAAATTTGCTGAATAATGAAGAATTTGTTGATTTATTGTTTTGCAGTTGCATTTTTTGTGTCTTGCAATACAAAATCTTCCGAAATTTCAGTACCAGATACTGTGGCTGATTCGATACAGATAGTCTTGGACACAGCAGCGAAGGATTCCGTCCTTCCTGACACTCCGAAGACTTTGTTGTATGACACTGAGATTTTCATCTATGACACTGCATATTTTGTGGATCCGAATCAGCCGCTGCATAAATTTGTGAAATACAAGGCGGTGCTGGCGATGCCTGCAAGAAATGATTCAGATAAGTTGGTGAGAGACATCCGTTTCGACGTGATGAATTTTGCTACAGAGAGGTTGATGACAGATCCAATCGTCGCGACGACGGGGTATTTCGCTTCTGTCGCCACAAGGTTTAAGACAGAGTTCCGTGCGGCTGACGAATTTTCCAAGAGCCGTTATTTTGATTGGACTGTGGCGAGATTCACGAAAAACACCTATCAGGATTCCAGACTTTATTGTATGGCGAAAGGTATATATGAAAACACTGGAAGCACTCCACTATTTGGATTGTCGTACAGTAACTGGGACAAGAAGTTGAAGGAAAAGGTGGAATACGAAGATCTGTTTTCTGAAAAAGATGTGGAGGATATCCGTAATGTGCTGGTCGGCTGTATGGTGAAGAAATATGGAGTTGTGAATGAGGATTCGCTTGCTTCGAAGGGTATATCTGTCGAACAAATCGCACCCAGCCGGAAATTTTTGTTGACGAAGGATACCATTTATTTTGTCTATTCTCCATATGAACTTGGAATGGAAGCGGAAAGAAGTGTCAGAATTCCCGTCGCTAACAAACAATTACGTCAATTCATGGACACTACAAAGTCTATTGTGAGATATTTATTAGAAGATTAAATTATGGCTGACATATCTATTATAGAAAAATATTTCCCGAATCTTTCGGATGTGCAGAAATCTCAGTTTGCAGCCCTGGATGCTCTTTATCAGGACTGGAACTCAAAAATCAATGTGATTTCCCGCAAGGATATGGACAATTTTTATGAGCATCATGTGCTTCATTCGTTGGGAATAGCAAAATTCACGGATTTCGCGGATGGCACGGAGATTCTTGACCTTGGTACAGGAGGAGGGTTTCCGGCAATTCCGTTGGCGATCATTTTCCCTAATGTCTCTTTTCATGCAATTGACGGAGTAGGGAAGAAGATAAAGGTTTTGAATGCGGTGGCTGAGTCGATCGGCTTGACGAATATAAAAGGTGAACATTTGCGTGCGGAGGATGTGAAGGCAAAATACGACTATGTGGTGAGTCGTGCAGTGATGCAGATGCCAGACTTGATGAAGTTGGCGCGTCCACTATTGAAACCAGTTGCGTCGTCGGCTCTTCCTGTCGGAGTGATAGCATTGAAAGGTGGAGATTTGACAGAAGAATTGAAACCATTAGGAAGAAACGCAATGAGCGAATCTCTGACTAACTATTTCGATGAGGAGTTTTTCTCTACAAAGAGTGTGGTGTATGTTATGAAATAATAGTGATGAATTTTGTAGAAGAACCGAAATTTGCGGCGAGAAGAAGGATGATGGTAGCACAGCTCAAAACAAATAAGTTTGCTTTTGCGGCTGATGTTTTGGATGCAATCTCACGAGTGCCACGTCACTTGTTTTGCCAACCGATGTATATAGCTTCAGCCTATGAGGATGTGACGTTGCCCATTGCCGCAAAACAGACGATTTCCCAGCCATCCACAGTGGCACGACAAATGTCGTTGCTGGAGCTGAAGCCTGGGGAGAAAGTGTTGGAGATAGGCACAGGCAGTGGGTATCAGACCGCTTGCTTGGAGGCATTAGGAGCGGAGGTTTATTCGATAGAGCGTCAGAAAGTGTTGTATGATCTTACGTCTGCTCTTTTCAAGAAATTGAATGTCAAAGTCAATAATATTTGTGGCGACGGTTATCTCGGAATGCCTGAGCATGCCCCGTTTGACAAAATCATAGTGACTGCTGGAGCTTTTCAGTTTCCTCCTAAGCTTATGGCTCAGTTGAAAGTAGGAGGAATGATGATAATTCCTGTTGAGGATAAGTCGGGAGTCAGCAATATGTATCGGGTGAGACGTGTTGATGAAACTCATTTCGATGTAGATAAATTAGAAGAATGCAATTTTGTGCCGATGCTAAGTGGCGTCAACAATGCGTTGTAGCATCTTGACTGAAATCTCTTTGAATAAAATTTAACGGGCTTCTTAATAAAGATCCAAAATATCTGATAAATATGTTGTTGAAAATATGTAGATGAAATATATGCTTAGAAAAGATGTTTTTGCGAAATCTTTATTTATTTTTGACAGAAGCGAAAAGCATAAAAGATTTAATTATATTGATTTGTGAACTCGGGTGGAGAACCCCTTAAAAACTTGATGCTATGAAAAAATTAAAGTTACTACTGTTTTCTGCGCTTGCACTTGCAACCAACAGCATTTTTGCAGAGTCTAGAACCTTTGATGAGATCCAAACTATAGCGAACAAAACACTTGTCAATTCTGGCAATGTTTATCTTGCGGATGTCAAAACGGCGAATGGAGACACTGTCTGCTACACATTCAAAGGGAATAACGGTGGATATGCTATTGTCTCAGCAGATACTCGTGTTCCTGGCCTTCTTGCGTATAGCAAAGATGGAGAAATCAATCAGGAGTTGCAGGAAATGCTCAATGTCTTTGTGGAGAATATAGACAAAAACCGACATCAAAATATAGAGCTCTCTTCGTCGACATCAGAATTGAGAGCGACACGTATTACAGATAGCCCAATTGCACCGTTGCTTAAAAATATCGCGTGGGGACAATATGCCCCATTCAACTTGAACGCGCCAACAATAAAAGGTACACAGTCACCTGTTGGTTGCTCGGCTACAGCCATTGCGCAGCTTTTGACATATTATCGTTATCCTGCCGCTACTCTTTCCGACATTCCTGCTTACACCACCAAGACTGAAAAAATAGATATCCCAGGTGTGGAAAGGGGAACAAAGTTTGATTGGGACAACATATTGGATACGTATGAGGAAGGATACACAGAAGCCCAGGCAAAGGCAGCTTCCGATTTAGTGTCTGTAGTAGACGCTGCTGCAGAAATGGATTACGGAGAAGAAGAGAGTGCTTGCTACAAGACATGTGTTGAGGAACTTGTCAATGTGTTTGGCTTTGATCCAGATTTGATTCGCATATCTTATCGTGCCGGCTATACATTTGAAGAATGGTCGCATCTTATTTACAAAGAGTTGAAAGAAAACCGTCCGGTCCTTATGGCAGGATCTTCGATGACAAAAGGACATAGATTCCTGTGTGATGGTATAGATGAAAATGGATTGTTCCACATTAATTGGGGATGGAACGGACATTACAATGGCTATTATGATTTGGCAATATTGAATCCAAACACCACGACGGAAGTGGGTTCAAGTGAGACAAATGATGGCTATTCTAAAGGTAATTATATCATTTATGGCATTGTGCCAGACAACGGAGTCGCAGATGTTATAGATAAATCTACGGTGATTGAAGCTGTTGGCGTATCATACGTGTTGTCAGAAAACAAATTTTTTCAGTTCTATTCTTATGTGAACAATTCTCTTGAAGAGAAAAAAATAAGATTGTCGAGCGGATATATAGATGAAAATGGAAATGTTGTTAATATAGGATTCTCAGAAGATTCAGTAGTGGTCTCTCCTTTCTTTGTCTATAATCAGGAACGTGTTTATAACCTAAATGTTTCTGGATTCCAAGAGGGCAAGATTTATAAGGTGGGCTTGATAGAAAGCGAGGATGGAAAAACGTGGATTCCAAGTGTCGGATTCAACAACGTCAACCTCATGTATACAGTAAAAGATGGGGTGGTGACTGTGGTGGAAGATTATGAGATATCAGCATCTGTTGAGATGACAGATTTCAATTCGACTAATCAGTATGCCCATGGCACAATCCATTTGCGTAATACAGGCAGCAGAGAATACTATAATGCTGTTTATCTGTTTACAAATTCAGTAGATACATTTCCTGAATACAGCTCGTTTGGCTCTTATGTCACAATCGAATCCGAAGATAGTAGTGAGGTGGATTTTAAGTTTGTGCCAATATCAGACTCGGTTTATTATTGGTTGACTGATTCTAAAAAGAATGTTCTGACAAAAGGAATCGCTTATAAGAGCAATAAAGAGTTCCGTCTAACAGCCTCGGTTGTGATAGACACAACTGACGCAGGAGCATTTGTTTGCCGACTAAAAGTGAAGAATGAGGGAGACGCTTATTATGACAACCTCGTGATTATCACTCTCAATCATGAAAGCGGATTTTATACCGTCAAGCCACATCTTTATTTGAAGCCTGGAGAGGAGACGACGATCAGCAATATTATCCCTAACGAATTTGAGTATTCACGCTATACGGTCTACGACTGTAATGGAGCTTTGTTGGTGATTGACAATATGGGTGGTGGCTTGGCAAACAGTGGAGAGGTGTCGGTGAACTTTAATTGCAACAGGTATAGGAGCTCTGATCAGATAGTGGAGGGCAACCTCATTATCAACAATGGAACATCCGAACAGCATTCGGCGACATATATTCTTGAAATAGACACTACAGGAAATTTTGATGGCAGAGAGATAGCTTCTTATACTGTTGAAATCCCTGCTCATTCTCTTAAAAATATACCTTTGTCTCTTGCCGTTGGTAGTGATACATGTAATTTGATCATCTATAAAAAAGGAGATTTGAGAAGACAACGTTACACGGTTATTGCTCAGAAAGACTTTGGAACAGAGATCGCAGAGACGGTGGCGTCAGACAATAGTAGCTTGAAAATATGGATAATGGATGGCTCTATTGTGGCTGAGGCTATAGATGATGCATCCCTTCGAATCTCAACGATTGACGGACGTGTCTTAGTCTCTCGTCGTCTTCATAAGGGTGATATTTTCCGACAGGATTTCCCTTCTGCTATTTATATAGTGAATGGACGAAAGATACTTGTCAGAAAATGAGGAATGCGGAAGAAGCAATCTCCAATGCACATTGATAAAAAAAGAGCCTTTGGATTCAGTCCAAGGGCTCTTTTTATATCTCTGTCCAAAATATCTTGCTTTGTATTTGAACTTTTATTTGCCTTTTTTGAATTTGTTCTTGATTTCAGGATAGTCCAAAAGGAAAGGGAAATCATCCACCACATTGGCATAGACTTTGTAGTTCTTATTGATTTCCGGAAGCATCTGCAAGAATATAGTTTCAGCATATTCGTTCTTCTTGTTAGAGTATTCCAACGCTTTAGTCAGGAACAGATTCCTGTAGGAATTGTTACGAAGATAGTTGAACAAAGCTTTGCTTTCACGTTCAGAACATGCATTTGCGTTTCCTAATTCTATATTGTTGAGATACTCTCTCCATAATGCTACCGTCATCAAAATGTTCTTTTCCATCTTGTTGACATATTCAGAAGTGACGCAACTGTCTGGCATTTCGGATTCTGGTGACATTGACAGCTGCTGATGTAGAATATCCGTAAATTCTTTTGGAGCGTAAATGGAGTCAATCTGCTCCATGGAGAAATCCAAATCGTAGTAGCTTTCCGAGAATTTCACAAGTTTCAAAGATCTGTCATAGTATTCCTCATGCACGTATGTGTATGGAGTATAGAAACTGTACACATATATGGAGTCTGCCATTTTCTCCAATTTTACCTTACGGGTGCCCTGCAATGTATGTGTATGTGTGATTGGAATGTAACCCGGCGGCTTTGGCTCTGTCGAATAGATCACTCTGGCATCGGTGTTTACCGAAAGATAGCATCTTCCTACTGTGTCTGCCTCATTCTCAAACATAATAAGTTCGCCATCCTTTACAAGGAATCTGAATTTACGTTGGTTGAGAATAGTTTTGTGTTGAGATGAGTAGTAATAGAGTGTTTCGTCTCTATAATGATTTTTCTCATTGTAGATTATTGCCATATAATCCACGTAGTCGTGTCCGTTCTCTCCATCTAGTCTTTTCTGGAAATAACGGATGTCGACACCATCTTTGAATTCTGGTGCTTCAAGTATATATTGCGGACTTTCCACTTGTTTCTGGTTGCATGATGAAATAGCTGATAAAACAAGCAGAATAGTCGAAGCTTTTATCAATCTTTTAATCATAATCATTGCCTTTTCTTGTTAGGACAGCAATTGAAAATGTTATTAGACGTGTTGTTTAGTACGCCTGTATACGACTTTCATTGTGGTAGTTAATTTGCAAAAATAGCATTTTTTTATATTAAGGCAAAATTTAAGTGGTTTTTATAAATTTACTACAATGGCTTCGTGGTGGATTGCAGGGAGAATCTTCTCTGTCAGGTCTTTCACAAGCATACGCAGACTGGATGTGTTCATGCATGGATGGCATCCGACGTATTCGCTTCTCAACACATCGCTGTCGATCAGCAATTGCACGGCATTCTCTTTGTCGTTCATCAATCCAAGGACAGATACCGATCCTGGTGTGACGTCGAGGTATTTTAGCATCTCTTCTTCTCCAGCAAACGACAACCTGGCAGAATTTATCTGTGCAGACAAGTCCTTGGTCAGGAATTTCTTGTCGCCTGGCATCATTAGAAGATAGTATTTGGTATGTTGCTTGTTGGTGAGAAACAAATTTTTACAGACGATGGCATGTTTGCTTTTGTCTGCGCTCAAGTCTGCTTTGAATGCTTCAAGTGGCATACGTTCGAAAGCTGCGTCTATCTCGGCGCACACTTCCATGGTCATTGCTGGCTCATGGTCAAGACGGTCGTATTCAACGCCAAGAGAGTCGAGCAGGTCGTATACTCTGATTTCTCTGTCGAGTCTGCCGGATAGGTTTTCGGGTCTTCCTTTGTAAATTGTAAGCATAATCTTATTCGTTTAAGTCTGTTTGCGGATGTCCGACTGCGATTTTGATTGGCTCTCCACCAAAATGTGGCTCTTTGCCGATAAGCATATCAAGGTATAGCTTCACTCTTGCTCCACCTTCCCTGATCAATGTTTTATATTTGCTTCTTTTGACTTCTACATCTTTTGCGTTGAAGCCAATTAAATCCATGTCCTGCCATTCGCCGAGCACTATGCTTCTTTCGTTGTGAAACTTTTGGGAGATAACGGTCATTTTGGTCTGACCAAAGATATTTTTTGCTCTTACCACGGAATCCAAAGTCCTGAATCCTGCATAGTCGATATAGATCACGTCTTTTGGAATGCCTCTTTCAATAAGGATCTGTCTCATTGCATCTGGTTCGGAGTAATCTTTAGTCTTGTTGTCTCCGCTTATAAGGATAAATTTTATCTTGCCTGCCTTGTATAGTTTTTCCACCGCATCCACACGATAAGTGAAATATGGATTGTCCATCCCTTTTTTTGTTTTAGGGTTTGTGCCAAGCACCATCCCCACCTCATTGTAAGGAATACTGTTGACGTCGTTGTACAACTTGTCTGCGGTTTTATTCTCCACTAATTTGTAGAAACAGATTGGAGTGAAGATTAGAATCGCTATGACCAACAGAGTTATACCTATGATTTTTTTCTTCTTTTTTGTCATGTTTGCTATTCGCCCGTTATTGTCGCGACAATGTGTCTTGCTCCTCCGTAGTTCCTGAATTCACAAAGATATATTCCTTGCCAAGTGCCAAGATTAAGCCTGCCATTTGTGATTGGAATTGTAAGACTGTCGCCGACGAGGGTGCTTTTTGCGTGGGCTGGCATATCATCGTCGCCTTCGAGGGTGTGCTGATAATATGGCTCACGCTCTCTGACCATGCGGTTGAATATGCTTTCCATGTCGACGCGGACGTCTGGATCTGCGTTCTCATTGATTGTCAATCCTGCTGACGTATGTTTGATGAATAGATTTAGCAAGCCTACTTTTGGCAATGCAGGCAGATGGGATAGGATCTCGCTTGTGACGAGATGGAACCCGCGTCTCTTTTCATTAAGAGTGAATTCTACTTGCGTCCACATGGTTATTCTTCAATTGTGATATTGTAAACGACTGTTGTCTCAGGATCTTTTTTCTCCCAAGGTCGCTTGTATTCGAAGATTATTTTTGCGAATCCTGCCTTCTCAGAGGTAAACTCATATTCCCTTGTCGACGGTGCTCCACACATCATTGGCTGCGATGGATCTCTTTTGGTTGTGTTCTTCACTGTATCCAGTTTAAGAATCGAACTGTCCTGAGTCTCGATTCTCACTTCCCAATCAAAACCTGTCGAAGGATTTGTTTGGGCTGGAATGATGATGCTTGCCAGATGCAGTTTGACTGTGTCGTTGAACTCTTTGTCACCGTCGAAGTAATTGAGTTGAGATAATGTTATGCTCGTTTTGCTTTTTTCGACAGCTACAGTTATATCAGCGGAGTTTGTGACCTCTTCAGCTGTTGTGTCTTTGACTATTTTCCTTCTGTCCATTCTTCCTCCTTGTACTTGTGAACAAGCGACCATTGTGATAGCCGATATGAATGCCAATGTCGTCTTGATAAATTTTTTCATTTTTTTTAGAATTTAGAATTTTGTGGAGACGGGATTATCCCCGTCTCTACGGATTATTTCTTAATCATCCTCACTAATTCCCCGATCCACAATACAATTGATGTCGCTCCTATGATTATCAGCCAATCCATTATGCTGATAGGTGTCACGTTGAACATCGCACCTCCAAAATTCACGATCAGAATCTGTCCGAACAAGATTAACGCTGCAATTGTGACAAATCCTTTACTGTTCTTGAAGTGAAGTGCACTTTTGTTTGTCTCGAACGCTTTTGCGTTGAACATGTTCCAGAATTGAAGCATTACGAATATTGTGAAGAAAATGCTGCATTCATAGGCAGTCAGAGTGGAACCGCCTGAAGTCATTCCCAACAATCCGCTTTCGAATGTGATTTCGTGATTCTTCATCATGAATAGTAGTCCCAGCATAGCCACGAAAAAGAAGAATCCGACAGAAAGGATGAATTTCATCATCGTGTTGTTGATGATAAAAGCTGTTCTTGACCTTGGCTTTTCTTTCATCACGCTCATTGAAGGAGGAAGAGAGGCTAAAGCCATAGCGGCGAATGTGTCCATTATCAGGTTGACCCATAGCATCTGTGTCACAGTGAGCGGCGATTTGATGCCCGGTATGAATGCTCCGACAAGCACGATAAGGCATGCTGCCACGTTTACTGTCATCTGGAACAAAATGAATCTCTGGATATTTTGGTATAGTGATCGTCCCCACATCACCGCGCGCGTGATGCTTGAGAATGAGTTGTCGATGATAGTTATGTCCGACGCCTCTTTTGCCACACTGGTTCCATCTCCCATTGAAAGTCCTACATGCGCCGCCTTCAGTGCTGGCGCGTCATTTGTTCCGTCTCCAGTCACAGCCACGACCTGGTTGCGTTTTTGCAACGTCTCCACCAATCTCTTCTTGTCGAGTGGGCGAGCTCGGGCAATGATTTTTATCTCCTCTACTCTGTTGTATACCTCTTCGTCAGACAATGCTGCGAAATCAGGACCGGTGATGATGTTGTTTTCTCCGTAATTTTCTTTCCAAAGACCTATCTGACGTCCGATTTTTTTAGCGGTCGCTGTTGTGTCTCCAGTCACGATCTTGATGTCGATTCCTGCTTCGATACAGCTGTTGACGGCATCTGGCACTTCCTTGCGTACAGGGTCGGCGATCGCTACCACACCCATGAATGTCAGGTTGTTGGCAGTTAGTTTGCCGTCGCTGATGGCAGTCTCTCCGTCTTCCACAATCTGATAGGCGAATGCAAGAGTTCGCATCGCTTGATTCTGGTATTTGAGCAGAGTCTCATTGATGGAATGCTTTGTTTCGCCTCCAGCTATATTTGAGCAGAGAGCAAGCACAATTTCGGGAGCTCCCTTCAAATACAATACTTTTTTGCCGTTCAAATATTGTGATTTGACAAGAGAAGCCATGTATTTGCGTTCGGTGGAGAATGGAATCTCATCCACTCTTTCTGCATTCTCTTTTATCTTTTCAAAATTGATATTATGCTTGTTCAGCCAAAGAAGCAGAGCTCCTTCAGTAGGATTACCCAATGCTTTTGGATTATTGGCGTCAGAAAGGTCGAGTAGGGCGGTCGAGTTGACGGAAATTCCCTCCACAATAAGGTTGCTGGCTTCGTCGCCTACTAGAGTCTGGTCTGGCTGCAGGTTGAAAAACTTTGTCTCGTGTACCTGCATCTTGTTTTGAGTAAGAGTGCCCGTCTTATCTGTACATATCACAGTTGTTGCTCCCATTGTCTCACAAGCATGCATCTTGCGGACAAGATTGTTGGTCTTGAGCATTGCACGCATACTGTATGCGAGCGATAGAGTGACTGCCATTGGCAAACCTTCGGGCACAGTTACAGCCACAAGTGCCACAGCCACCATACAAGCCTGCAGTGTCTCGGTGATGAATCCGGCTGTCGTCTCGTCTCCAAGCCATGAGAATCCGTCGTTGTTGATGAAATACATTCCGATCCGTCCGACGATGATAAGCCCTGCGATTACATAACTTATTTTGGCGAGCAGGTTGCCTAGCCCGTCCAGCTGCTCGTTAAGAGGAGTCTTTATGCTGTTGTCTATTTTTGCGGCTGTGAAAACCTTTCCGTTTTCTGTGCGGTCTCCCACAGCAAACACTCTCATTATACCATGTCCCTCCATCACTTTCGTGCCTCGCATGGCGTGGTTGGACGGGAATGTCGCGTTAGGGTCGAAATCCTCCTTTTTGATGGTTTTCAGGCAGATAGGCTCACCGGTAAGGGTGCTTTCATCAATGTTGAGAGATGTTGCTTCCAACAATTCGCCGTCGGCTGGCACTTCACAACCGGTGACAAGGATCACGATGTCGCCCACCACCACATCTTTGCGTGGAATTTCCGTTGTGATACCGTCTCTGATGACTTGAACCGGTTCGTCGTCGTTCACTTGGTTGAGCACTTCGAACTCTTTGTCGGCGGCATACTCAAAGTAGAAAGCCATGCCAGTGGCGAGGAAAATGGCTACCCAAATGCCGACTGGTTCGAAAAAGACGGTTGGATCCGGATGCTGGAAATATTCGTAAATGGCTATGCAAATAGACAATGCACCGGCAATGAGCAAGATGATGATTAGAGGATCTTTGAATTTCTCTAGAAACTTTACGAATAATGATTCTTTCTCTGGTGGAGTAAGAATGTTTGATCCGAATTTGTTTCTTGAATCAACGACTTCTTGACTGCGTAGTCCATTGTAATGCGTTTTTGCCATATTGAATAGTTTAACAAATTAAATCTTTGTGCTCATTTTTTATTTCAAGGATTGCTTTCAGGTCGATGCCTGGAGGCAACATGTTCTTTGGGTCTTTGCCGTAGCGGAGAATGTCTCGTACGACGGTGGAACTGATGAAAGAGTGTTGAGGCTCTGTGAACAGCAGGATGGTGTCGATTCCTGAAATTTGACGGTTGGCGTCTGCTACTGTCTTCTCGTATTCAAAATCTGCCACGGCTCGGATTCCACGGAGGATGATAGTCGCGTCGACCTGTTTTGCGAAATCTACAGTCAGGCAATCGTAGGTTGCCACCTTAACACGAGGCTCATTCTTGAATGTCTCTTCGATAATTCTCTTTCTTGCTTCTGTATCAAAAAACGGACGTTTTGACTCATTCACACCAATTGCGATGATTACCTCATCGACAAATGAAAGCGCTCTTTTCACCACTGAATAGTGTCCAAGAGTAAGTGGGTCAAAACTTCCTGGAAATATTGCTCTTACCATTTGAAAAATTGTTATTATTTTCCACAAAGATAGGTATAAATAAACTAAGAATTGCTAAATGCGATGGGATAAATTGGAATTGCTAAATGTAAAAAGCAAATTCGGATAGATGTATTGGTGATTTAGTAATGTAAGAATCTAAAAGCTAGAATTTAGAATCTAAAAGCAAGACCCATCGGGCCTATATTGCTATCGGCAAACGTAGCTGATTCCATAATGTTTGAAGTGGGGCAAGGGCATTCTGCCATTTGCAATCCGAGCACGAGATTGGACGTATGATCACGTTAATTTTATTTTTTGTTATTTTCTTTCCATGGAGTACCTTTAAATGCATCTATTCCAGTATATCTCACCGAATACGTAAACTGAATGTTGACAGTTTGTAGATTTGAGCAACCATAAAATGCCTCATCTCCAATGCCTTTCACTGAATTTGGAATCTCGATTTCTTTTATGCTTGAACAGTTTTTAAATGCCTCATTCCCAATGGTTTCTACAGAATCTGGAATGTTGATTTCTTTTATATTTGAACAGTCCTTAAATGCTCCATCTCCAATGATTTTCACAGAATTCGGGATATTGATTGTTTGCAGATTAGAACAACAAGCGAATGCCTCTTTCCCGATGTACTTTAGATCAGATGGTAGTTTGATAGAATAAAGATTGCTGCATCCTGAAAATGCTTTGTCTGGAATAGTTTGTATTGAGTCCGGTAATGATATATATTTTGGATCTAACTTGCAAAAAAAATTATAATTTATTCTAGTTTGAGGGTTTGTAATGTATATATTGTCAATCTTAGAGAGCCCCGACGTCTCAATGCCTTCCACAGAATTCGGAATGCTGATTGTTTGCAGGCTTGAACAACCGGAGAAAGCTCCATACCCAATGCTTTCCACAGAATTCGGAATGTCGATTTCTTTTAGACTTGAACAGTTCTCAAAAGCCCAATCTCCAATACTTTTCACAGAATTCGGAATGTTGATTTTTTGCAGACTTGAACAACCGGAGAAAGCTCCATACCCAATGCTTTCCACAGAATTCGGAATGTCGATTTCTTTTAGACTTGAACAGTTCTTAAATGCCCATTTTCCAATGCTTTTCACAGAATCTGGAATGTTGATTTTTTGCAGGCTTGAACAACCGAAGAATGCGCTATTCCCAATGCTTTTCACAGAATTAGGAATGTTGATTGTTTGCAGACTTGAACAACCGGAGAATGCCCGATATCCAATGCTTTCCACAGAATTCGGGATGTTGATTGTCCTTAGATTAGAGCAATATCCGAATGCATCGTTTGGAATAGTTTGCATTGTGTTCGGCAATGAAATATGCCTTATATTGGAAGTGCAAAACGTTTTTTTATCTATGGGAGGATTGTAGAAGTGATTGATTAACTCAAAAATATTCATTGTGAAGATAGACGGCTCTCCTGAGGGGTCTATCAGGTAAGTTCCATTATTTTCACTGATGATCCTGTATGTTCTCTCTTTGGGGATTTGTGTAGAAATAAAATGATGTAAAATGAGAATGATTATGGCGAAGGTTGTAATCGTCAAAATGAATTTTTTGTTGAAAATCGTTTTTTGGTCTGATTCGGTGTGCTGGTTTGCCATAAAGCTTTTTCTGCGATTTTTATCAAATCTATTGTCAATTTTTGTTTTTCATATTCCTCTTAAAGTGTCATCGCCGATGTATAAAAGTCATCATAAACGGTCAAGAAAAAACAATACAAAATTATCTCTTTCCTGTTGTATGACAAAAAGATAATGGTGAATAAATGTTAATGTTCTTATTTTTTTTACGGCGGAGAGGAGTAAATAGATAGAAGCTGAGAGCAAGACCCATCAGGTCTGCATTGCCACCGGCAAACGTAGCTGATTCCATAATGTTTGAGGTGGGGCAAGGGTATCCTGCCCTTTGCAATCCGTATGCGAAATTCACCCACGGTTGGAAGGTATGGATACCGCAACCGTGGGTGATGATTTTTTGTCATTAAAATTCCACTTCAAAGTCAACTCGCCTGTTCTGCTTCTTGCCTTTCTCGGTCTTGTTTGAAGCTACAGGCTTTGTGTCTCCGAATCCATCGCTTCTCAATCGAGATGCTTTGATTCCTTTTCCCTTGAGGTATTTCACAACTGCCGCTGCTCGCTCTTTCGACAGCTTCATGTTTTTCTCTGGGTCTCCCACATTATCTGTATGTCCGGAGATATGAAGCTTATATTTCGGATGCTCTTTCATCACCTTCACCACTTTGTCGAGGATCGGGAATGAAGCTTTTTTGATCACTGATTTGTTGGTCTCAAACTGGATTCCGTGCATCGCCTGTTTGAATACGGCTTTGGCTGAAGATGCCACAACCGGACAACCGTGATTCTTTTTCGAACCTTTTACTTTAGGACATTTGTCAAGATAGTCTGGCACTCCATCTTTGTCTGAGTCTACGGGGCATCCCTTGGCATTGACTTCTACTCCCTCTGGAGTGTCTGGACATTTGTCGTTGATGTCGTCAACACCGTCTCCATCAGTGTCGTATGGACATCCCTTTTCATCAACTTTTCTTCCTTCTGGAGTGTCAGGACATTTGTCGAGATAGTCTGCCACACCGTCGCCATCGCTATCTACCGGACATCCATGTGCATCTACCTCGATGCTGTCTGGTGTGTTAGGACATAGATCGTAGATGTCTGCAATTCCGTCTCCATCGCTGTCTATCGGGCATCCGACGGAATCAACCTGCACTCCCTTAGGTGTGCCAGGACATTGGTCGAGATAATCAGGTACGCTGTCTTTATCGGTGTCGAGCGGACATCCGCATGAGTCCACAGCTACGTTGGCTGGCGTGCCAAGACATTTGTCGAACTTGTCGAGCACTCCGTCGCCATCATCATCTCTGAGTCTTGGACAAGGGATCTTCACTCCCAATCTTATTCCCACAGCGTTAAGAGTCGTAGCGTCGACTGCATTGGAAGCCAACACTCCGCAATACTCTTTCGTGTCGGTCAACGATTTGCCTTCACCTTTGCGTATGCTGGACAAACCGAGGTTTCCATAGATGCCGTAGAAGAAGTTAGCATTGGCTGTCTTATGCACAAAGTTTATATCAAGGTATATTCCGGCAGAGATATTTTTTGTCCCCGTCGTTCCGCTTGGACGCTCATATTTTGTCGTATAGCCATGTTGAGGAAGGTCTGGATTTAAATAGATGTCTGAATTTTCTATGTGTCCGCTTGTTTTGCGGTTTCCAGTTTTCACTCTGTATGTTGTCTTGACAGGGTACGACAATTTCACTCCGGCTCCTGTGAGCAGGGTGGTGTTGCCGCCTAGGTATCTGCGGTAGAGAAGCCCGATTGGAGTTTCCAAAGCGATGCAGGTTTGTCTCTCCTCCCAATCGTTGAAATCGGTATACAAATCGCTCTTTTCGATTGTCGTTGTTCCGTCAGAGAGTGTCACTGGGATGTTTTCTGAAGACGTATATCGGGTGTCGATTATTGTCTTTGCATTGTAGACAGAGGCTCCAACTCCGAAAGAGAGTCCCCATTTCTTGCCGAAGAAGACGTTATAGTCGATGTTGATTGATCCGCCACCCATTGGAGAACGCTCACAATCATTAGGGTCGTATTTCAGTGTGCTGAGTCCGCCTCCGAATCCCAAACTTAAATATTTGTTTTGAGGCTTCCAAAGAGGAAGAGTCAAATCTTGTCTTTGTGGCACTTCTGATGTCGTCATCCCCAGCCCCGACGCTGTGTCTTGCAGCATGACTGTAGAGGAATCTTTTGCTGTCTGTTTTTCTTGTGCCGATAAACTGCCAAATGCAGCGAACAACGCTAATATTATACTTGTTGTATTTTTCATCTTTCGTTTGTCTCGATCCTGATTTAACCCTTTGTTTATTTAACAATCACTTTGACACTTTGGTCTGTGCCATCAAGAACTAACACATAAATTCCTGGTTTGACGGAGAATGTCATCTCCTTTGCGGCTGGTTTTGAATCAATCAGCATGCCTCCAACATTCATCAGCAAAACATTTGCTGTTGTGCTTCCTTCTATATTTGCGACTATTTTGCCTGATTCTCCGTATGCGTTCAGCCATAATGGTTTGCCGAAATTTAAATAAGTTGGTCCGACGGTCAGTCCACCGTCTACCTCGCACATATAATAGCCGCATAATCCTGCTTTGTCGAAATAATACTGTCCTGTCGCTTCTGGAATCATTTCGCCATCCTTATACCATTGGTATGTTGTCGTTTTGACTATTGCGTTGTCTACAGCAACCACGTCATTCCACAACACTTTTATTGCAGACGCAGGGTAATTGATTGTGACATCAATTGTGAATGTCGAGTCGATATTGCCAGATATAAGAGTCACATTCATTTTATATCTGCCCGGAACTGCGTCGCTTGATGTCGGGATTTTTATTGTATGTTGTCCGTTGTCGAACTCTCTCAAAGAATCTCCAAGCTCGGGCATCTGTTCACAGCTGATTTTGTAGTATTGCACTATTCCATCTACATCGATGTCTATTGTCAAATCTTCTCCCGGTATGACATTCGTGTTGGTTTCTGTCGTCTCAAAACCAAATTTTTCGCTTTCGATTATGTCAAACTGATAATGTTTTGGCTCAACAGTCGCGTCTGCCCATTCGTAATGAAAAGTGTCAATGAGGGTGACTACTACATCATGGTTTCCAATTGCGGTCTGCTTCTCTCCATTTACAAAGTAGTTGTCATTCTCATCAATCGTATATGTCTGCTCTTTTCTGTTGTAGTAGAAAATTGTTGAGTCTGCCGACGGAATTGACACTTTGATTTTAGCAATTTTCAACTCGTAGATTTGGTTTTCTGTTGTGGAATCACTCCATGCGTAGTTTGGTTTCAAAGATACGACGGTAGTGTATGTGCCTGGCTCCAAACCAATCGACTTTCCTGAAATTGTATATGCTGGATTTTCAGGGACTTTGATAGCGTAGACGGTGCTGTCGTAAGTGACGACACTTGAGTTTACAGCTGGTTTCTCTACCAAGATTGGAAGAATCTTGACTGATAGGTTTATCGTGTCTTTAGAGCCATCTTCCCACACGTAACTAGGATTGAGTGTCAATCTTATGTTATATTCACCAGCGTCTACCGCCTCCCCATTCTCGACTGTATAGCCATCGTTTTGCGGAACAAGAGTTGTCTTTGATCCTGTGTATGTGAAATCGTTTGCCTCTGGAATTTTTACTTTTCCCTCTTCGATAACGAATGTTATTTTCTTTGGCTCAGACGTGTTGTCTGCCCACATATAGTTTTCGGCATCGTTGATGTAAACAGATCTTTCGTAGGTGCCGACGGCAGATGCCATCTCATTGGTTATGTCGACTGTATATCTGCTGTTTGTCGCTATATCAAAGTGTTTGACTTTGCCGTCATAATAGAAGGTGTCTTCGTCTACAAACGGGATTTCCAATTTGGCTTTGGAAATTTCAAAATCGAATAGCTTAGCTTCGCTTGTCCCGTCTGTCCACTCATGGTTGGCACTGTCGGAAAGTGCTACGTTTACAGTGTGTTTGCCTGCATTGGTCTGAGCATTTCCCGTGATGTTGTAATTGATGTTTGGTGAGATTGCATAAATCTGTATCGCACCGTTGTATGTGAATCTTGTTGTGTCTGCCGACGGAATATCGACCTGAGCTCTGTTGATCACGAAATTGTATTCCTTGTTTGCTACAGTCGAATCAGCCCACTCGTAGTTGGCAGTGTCGTTGAGTGATACAGTCACCGTATGGTTTCCTGCCACTGTTTTGTGGATGCCGTTTGCGGTATAATTATCGTTTGCCGCAATCGTGTATGTCTGCTGATCTCCGTTGAAGACGAAATGAGAAGTGTCTGCTGAAGGGATCTCCACTTTCGACTTGTTGATCACAAATTTGTATGTCTTGGCATCTGTGCTCCCGTCTTCCCATTCAAAGAGGGCAACGCTGTTGAGGGAGACTGTCACTTCATATTCTCCGGCACTTGTATGCTTGTCTCCAAAAATAGTGTAGTGTGTAGTGTCTTCGGCAAGCGAGTAGGCCTGAAGGCTTCCATTGTAAACAAACGTTGTCGAGTCTGCCTGTGGGATGGCAACTTTTATTTTGCCGGAATCGCCTTCTGCAAATGATGATGCAAAATTGAGTAATGTTGCGACGAATAAAGAACTAAACTTGACAATATGTCTTGTTTTGCGTGAGTAGTAATGATTTCTCATCAAAAAATTATTTTTCTCTTGTTCTATTTGTAATACGCTCATCCAAAATTGTAGAGTGCAATTTTGAAGCGACGCTACAAATATAAACATTTATTAACATATTGAGAAAATAATTATGAAAATATATATCTGCCACGAGCCCATTGGTGTCTTTTCTGGATGTTTTTGAACTGTTCTTACTCCTTTAGGAGGAACCGGTTTGAACTCTGCTCGCAAAAGAAATTCTGTGAACTTTGTGTCTCTGTGTTTTTATTTAGATCTGTGTGCTCGCCTTCGGCTCGCACTGTGGAAGGGGTTAGGGCGTTCCGCCCTTAACAATCCTCAAAAATATGCTTTAAGCCAAGGTATGATCCCCAATTTTAAGGTTTCTTATTCCTCCACGACGATGAATTCAGTGAAGATGGAGTCGGAAATGAAGATGCCTTTTTCTGTGAGATGGCATTTTTCTCCGATAATTTCCACGTTGCCATCTTTTTGCTGTTTTGCTGCCACCTCTTTGGCAAGATCGGAGAACCTTGTTCCGAATTTATTGCTTATATATTGAAAATCAATTCCGTCGCTTGTCCTTAATGCTGTGAGAATATAGTCGTTGTATTTTTCCGTCACACTCAAAGTCTCAATTTCTGTGTCAAGTCTGTTTTCACTGATGGCTTTGAGGTATTTAGGCAGATGGCTCACATTCCATTGCCTGCTTACTCCGTCGTAGGAGTGTGCGGCTGGTCCGATGCCGATGTATGGAATGTCGTGCCAGTAAGAAGAGTTGTGGCGTGAACGGAATCCTTTTTGCGCAAAGTTGGAGATTTCGTAGTGCTCGTAACCAGAAGCGGATGTCGCTTCTCTCAAATGTTTGAAGCAAGTGAGGCAGTCCGCCTCGTCCATCTCTGTCAGTTCTCCTTTTGAGATTTTTTTTGTCAGAAGCGAACCTTCGTGTAATTCAAGACAATATGCGGAAATATGGTTCGGCTTCAGTGCGATCGCTGTCGCCACATCATCTTTCCAAGAGTCGATGGTTTGCGACGGGAGACCATAGATTAGGTCTATGCTGATATTGTTGAATCCATATTTGCGGGCGTTGGCGATTGCGTTTTTTGCTTCCTCCGCGTTGTGGCGACGGTTGATGATCTTTAGTGTGGTGTCGTTAAATGATTGACAACCAATGCTAAGACGGTTGATGGCTGTGCCAGACAACTCTTTCAGATTACTGTCTGACAAATCATTTGGATTCGCCTCCATGGTGATTTCCATTTTGCCTGTGTCGACGTGGGGAAATGAATCCAACGCACAGTCGATTAGAATATTTATCTCCGACGACGAGAGCAGAGAGGGAGTGCCGCCACCGATGTAGATTGTCTCAAGCACATTCCCGTCGACGGGAAGATAATGGGCTCGCATTTTCATCTCTTTGCAGAGTGCGTCGATCAGTTCCACACGTTTGTTGAGGAGCGTAGTGGAGAAAAAATCACAGTAGCTGCATCTTTGGGTGCAGAGAGGGATATGAATATAAAGTCCTGCCACTTGTGTTTATTCCTGAATTTCGGAAGAATCATGTTTTTCAGATTCTTCAATCTCGTCGAAAATAGGGTAGTGGCAACGGCTGAAATAGCAGTAGCAGGCACCGCTCTCAATCTTGTTGATGATGGTTTGTGGCACAGAACCGTCGGCTTCCAGCAGGACGATTATCTCATCTTTCGTGAGATAGAAAGTGGCATTGTCAGGGGTTTGGTCCTTTATGTACCAGAAGGGAAGATACCAATTGCCCATAAATTTTTCTGTCTCTTCGAAATTAAGGATATGACCATCAGCGGAGTATTTGCTGCGTCTCATATACATATCATTTTCTACGTTAATGTCGACGATGCAGTAGGCGGTATCCTCGGTGAAGTATAAAGTACGTCTGCTGAGTGTCTTATTCATGAAATTTTGACACACATTGGCTGCGGTGTTCTGCATACTTCCGTTTTTAGTGTTGATCACGGCACGTACAGAGTCGAAATGCCATCCCCCCTTCAGCAAATCTTTGTTGATGGGGGTCAGATCAATCTCATCCACGAACTGCTCTCTGCATGAGGCAAGCACGATGGAGATGGCTGCTAATATTAGTACAAATAGATTCTTTACCATATTATATCTTATTAGTGCGTTTTTGATGAAAACTATACAAAGTTAGGCTTTTGAATGGAAAATCAAGCGGATAGGGGATAAAATTCATGATTCAAAATGCGTAATTCGTAATTGTGTGGAAATCCAATTAATTCCACAGATGGATTTCCCCAACAATTATGCATTATGAATTACGCATTATGAATTTGTCCAGACACGCACGTCCTATGAGACGCACGTCCTATGACACGCACGACCTATGAGACGCACGTCCGTGCGTCTCTACGAGAGGGTGTATTATCAGATGCGTGGAATTCCCAACAATTACGCATTATGCATTATGCATTATGAATTATCCAGACACGCATGTCCTTATGACACGCACGACCGTGCGTCTCTACGAGAGGGTGTATTATCAGATGCGTGGAATTTCCCAACAATTACGCATTATGCATTATGAATTATGAATTATTAAGGGTGTATCAAAACGGAATCATCACATTTTGATACACCCTCAATTCTTCATTTTTAATTCTTAACTCTTAATTTCAAAGAATTATTGTCCTCCTCCGAATTCCATCAGATAAGCTTTGATGAATCCGTCGATGTCTCCGTCCATCACGGCATTGACATTTGAAGTCTGGTAGTCAGTGCGGTGGTCCTTCACGCGGCGGTCGTCGAACACGTAGCTGCGGATTTGGCTTCCCCACTCAATCTTTTTCTTTCCAGCCTCAATTTTCGCTGTCTCCTGACGACGTTTCTCCAACTCGATGTCGTACAACTGTGATTTCAACAGACGTAGCGCGTTTTCCTTGTTCTTTGGCTGGTCACGTGTCTCTGTGTTCTCGATAACGATTTCATCATCCTGATCTGTCAAGACGTTGTGAAATTTATAGTGTAGACGAACACCAGACTCCACCTTGTTGACGTTCTGACCTCCAGCTCCTGAAGAACGGAACGTGTCCCAAGACAATCCTGCCGGGTTGATCTCGATCTCGATACTGTCGTCTACCAACGGAACCACGAATACGGATGTGAATGATGTCATACGTTTTCCCTGCGCATTGTATGGCGACACTCTCACAAGACGGTGCACACCGTTCTCACTTTTCAGGTATCCGTATGCCATGTCGCCCTCAATCTTCATTGTGGCAGTCTTAAGTCCGGCCTCATCACCTTCCTGATAGTTGGAAATCTCACATTTATATCCTTGACGGTCGGCCCAACGCTGATACATTCTGAATAGCATCTCAGCCCAGTCTTGAGCCTCTGTACCTCCTGCTCCAGCCACAATCTTAAGCACCGCGCTCATCTTGTCTTCTTCCGCGCGAAGCATGTTCTGCATCTCAAGGTCTTCAATCAAAGTGATGGCTTTTTCGTATGCCTGGTCAACATCAGCCTCTGTCACCAACTCCTCTTTGTAGAAGTCGAACGACAACTGAACCTCCTGTGCAGCATTGTGCACGGCTTCATATTTCTCCACCCAACGCTTAAGGTCTTTCACCTTCTTCATCTGGGCTTCGGCTGCCTTCTGGTCTTCCCAAAAATTAGGATCATGCGTACGCATCTCTTCTTCTTCTATCTGCACACGCTTGGCATCTATGTCAAAGATACCTCCTCAACGCGTCCTCGCGTTCCAACACATCTTTTAGTTGGTCTATTGTAATCATAAAAATATGGATATAAATTTTGCCGCAAAGTTAAGGATTATTTATGAGATGACAAAATGCGGGAGAAATGTCAGAAATTTGGATGAAAGTATATATCTTTGTGCTTGAAAATAAAAACAAAATGATTAGTAATGGTTGACAGAAAAAATGATATCTTGTTCGGATCCCCGGTATCTTCTATATCTATAGATAATTTTTTAAGAGTTGAAGGAAAATCATTTGCACAACAAGTTGCTGAATTCTTTTTTATACAGGGAGGTAAAGCATCTTCTAGTTTTGGAGAAGTTCTGTTGGATATTAGTGGCGTACATACAGATAAGGCACATGGAATAGGCAGGTTGAAGGCAACCTCTTTTGCCTCAGTGAAAGATGTTCTTGAAAAGGGCGTGGTTATATTGCCTATGACCAATCATTATATACACGGCAAAAGTCAAAAGACTGGAATGATTGCCGCTCCAATTACTATAGATGGTGTTAGTTATATATGTGTAGTTGTAGTAATAGATAATAATAAGACAAAGAAATTGTATGTACATGAGGTGTCTATATATAAAAATCTCCTTGATGCTGTCTTATCTAATTGGGACACTAATGTACGACCCTCGCATCAAGGAGAAATTGTAAGATGTCTTATGTCTTATATACGTGCTAATTACGAAAAAAAATATGTACAAAAAATATACGGCACAAATTTACAAAAAGATTAGTTTTTTCCCAACATGGAGACATAAATACGAGTTCCAAATTTGCTTTTTATCTTTTTGCGCGTATATTTGTTTCTGAAAAATATTAAGGACTATTAAATTTTTATGAACATGAAGAAAATAATTGCTTTATTATATGCAGTTTGGTTTTCTATCGCCATTGTGTGTGCATCATCGGTTGAAGTTAGAAGCGCGCGTGCATTATATGCCAAAAAAGACTATGTGGGAGCTATGGAGAATCTGAAGAAGGCGATAAAGGAAGACTCTAAGGATGTAGAGGCTCTTTTTATGTTGTCGGTTCTCTATTATGAGATGAATGATTTTGATAATGCTTTCAAATATATAGATAAGGCAATCAAATACGGTAAGAAAGATCCTAATCTTCCGATTTATCATGGGACAAAAGCCTCTTTTTATTTGGAGTCGAACGATACTGTTGCGGCATTGAAAGAGTATGATTTTGCCATTTCCTTAGATCCTAGTAATAAAGATGTTTTGTTGGATAGGGCAATCATGTTTAGAAAAATGAAGCAGTATGACAAGTCGACAGCTGAATTAAAGAAGGTCATTGCAATGGAACCAAATCATCAGGCCTACAGAGGTGTGGCTCAAAATGAGTATCTAAAGAAAAACTATAAGGCGGCTGCTGATTGGTACACAACAACACTTGAAAATTTTTCTGATAGTTATTATACATATATCTTACGCGGAAAATCATATCTGATGATGAAAGAGTATGATAAGGCATTTGATGATGCTGTGTCTGCTATTTCTACAAAATATTTTGAGGAAGCCTCCCTTTTGCTAAATGAGCTGGTTGATTCTACATCGTTTGATAGTGTTATGGCCAAACTTAAAGATAGGGTAGAGAAGGAGCCTTCTAAACGTATCAGTAAAAACGTAATTCCTAATCTTTACTTTAATTATGGAAAAGTTTATGAGGCTATAGATATTTATTCTTCTTCATTGCGTTCTGGAGAAGCAAACGAATATCTTGCTTATCTGTATATAGCAGACTGCTATTTGTTGGCCGGTGATTACGACAAAGCTTTGGCATACTGTGATTCTGCCTATGCGGTTGACCCTAAAAAAATGAGATGCTGGCATTCAAAACTGAGGATTTACACAGTAATGGGAGATTACGATAAAGCATTGGAGACTGCTGATGGGTTGATTGGCGACATTTCAAGCTCTAATGTGATTTTGGATAAAAGTAAAATGGCACTTTTAGGCCAAAGGTCTGATATCAGACGACTAAAAGGTGATCTGCAAGGTGCCATGGCTGATTTAGAATTATCGTGTGCATTTAACGAGGATAATTTCGATAGAATAAAAAAGGCGGAGTTGTTGTATAAAATGGGAAAACAGAAAGATGGAGAATTGATTTTGAACAAATTGCTAGAGGATAAAGAGTTCGCTTCTGGCAAAAGTGCAAAATATGCTTATGCTCTTTTAGGACAAAAGGATAAGGTGAGGTCGTTGTGTGAGACTGAAAATGCGGAAGACTCGCGTGACTTATTTAATATAGCCTGCGCATATGGTATGATGGGTGAATATTCAAGTGGCTTGCCTTATATAAGAAAGGCTTTGGAAAAGCAACCTAACTATGTTGAAACTATCCTTGCTGATGTGGATATGGAAGAGTATAAGAAGCTTCCAGAATTTTGGAATTTGATCAATGAATTCAGACCAAAGAAGAGATAGTCGTAATTTTTTGTATCTTTGCACCTGTTTTGTTCCGACTCGTATTTTTTTCGTTTCGGATTAAAAGGGAATCGGGTGTGAGTCCCGGACAGTCCCGCTGCTGTAACCTTTGGTAGAGGATTGCTCAATTTGGATAAATGCCACTGTCTTGATTGATGGGAAGGCGAGCAATTGAAGGAAGTCAGAAGACCTGCAAAACAACATACACCTGGCACCTCCGAGGAGAGGAATGTGGGATTCACGTGCGCTTTTTCTTGGCAAACGTAAGACGGGGATCTGCCTCGTCTCCGCAATTGTGCATGTTATCGTCAACGTCTTCGTTAACGTTTAACTCCTCTGTGTTTGGTGTGTTTTATTTAACTGATTTTTACCAAGCAGGATGCACTTTGATTTCAGTGTCAAATTTTTGATGTCTCTGATGTTGGCTCCCGTATCTGTTTACGGCAGTCTGCCCGACAGCGTCTCCTCTCATACGAATATTCCGGAGGTGGTGGTGACGGGGGAGAATCATGCTCCTGTGCCGACAACCAACACATCTCAGACAATCAACCTAAAAAAATCAGACCGTCTTGTTTTGCAAAATGTATCGGATGCTGTACGTCGTATGGCTGGAGCCGAAATTAAAGATTATGGTGGTATCGGCGGACTGAAAACGGTATCTGTGAGAGGTCTCGGATCCAAACATACTTTGGTTTGTTACGACGGAATGCCTGTCACAGATTGCCAGAATGGTCAGGTGGATTTGGGCAGGTTTTCTCTTGATCAACTTGATGCGATACGATTGTACATAGGAGAAAATTGTGATATTGATGCTGGTGCTTTACATTTTGTGTCGCCTTCGACGTTGAACCTCATGAGTTCTGCGCCTATCTACTCAGATAAAAATTATAACGCTGTAGCCAAAATCACCGGTGGCTCATTCGGTTTTGTCAATCCTTATGTCTCTTTTGATCATAAATTAGGAGATCATAACAGTATCAAGGCATCAGCTAATTTTTCCCGTGCCGACGGTAATTATCCCTACACTCTTACCAATGGTATGTTGAAGACGGAGGAGATACGTGAGCATAGTGAGTCGGTATGTGGACATGGTGAGTTGTCGGGACGATTCCTTTTATCTCCAAAGACTCATTTAAGAGCCAAAACTCATTATTACGTATCAGACAGGGAATTGCCTGGAGGTGTGGTTTATTACAATACTGTGAACAATGAGACTTTGAAGGATAAGAATGCGTTCGCCGAGGTGGTGTCACGCACAGATTGGGATAGTACGATGTTGATGATTGCTGGCAAGTTTAATTGGAGCGCTTGCTACTATCATGATGAGGCAATGATGTATCCTGGAGGAAAACTGGATAACCGCTATTTCCAACGAGAGTGGTACGGGACTGCGGTGGTGCGACATAATTTTACTGAACATTTCTCGATGGCAAACGCTACCGACTATATTCTAAACAGCTTCAATTCTAATATCCACGGATGTGTATTTCCGCAGCGTCATACTTTGTTGGATGCGTTGAGCGGAAAATTTAAGAATGAAAAGGTGACGGCAACAGCCACTTTGCTTGGCTCATTCTTCTTCAACCAAGTGGAGGTTGGCGAAGCACCAGATAATTACCAACATCTGTCGCCTTCCATTGCCGTCTCCTATAAACCTTTTGCTCCATCCATCTATTTTAGAGCTTCTTACAAGAATATCTTCCGAATGCCAAATTTCAATGAGTTGTATTTCAATTCATTTGGAGTCAGAACCCTAGAACCAGAGAAAACGAAACAGTATAATGTCGGGGCCTCATATTTGTATGAGTCTGACAAGTCTTTAGAATCATCCCGTCTGAAATCATTTGCCATTTCAGCGGATTATTATTTCAATAAAGTCGACGACAAGATTGTCGCAATGCCGAAGATGTTTATTTGGAGCATTGTGAATATGGGATATGTGGAGATTAAAGGAATCGATTTTGTGACTAACCTTGAAGTCGCCACTTCAAAACGCACGTCGTTGTTTTTAACTGCCAAGTATGCCTATCAATATGCAGTCGACTTGACAGATCCTAAATCGGATATCTATGAGCATCAGCTTCCTTACATTCCAAAACATTCGGGTAATGGCAGCGTCGCTTTTGAGAATCCGATTGTAAATGTTTCGTATAATGTCAATGCGGTGGGTAAACGATATTGTCTGCCTCAAAATATCAGACCGAATATGATGGAAGCTTATGCAGAACATGGAGTCTCTCTATATAAAACATTTGATTTTAAGAAGTTTGATATGAAATTGAGAGGCGACGTCGTTAATCTGACCGACAAACAATATGAGGTGGTGAGGTTTTATCCCATGCCAAAACGGTCGTACAAAGCATCAGTAGAATTCAAATTTTAATTTAATTAATATAAAATGGACTTTAAAAGATCTTTTAGAGCAATGGCTCTTCTTATGATGGGCGTTGCGTCGTTCACAGCTTGTGAGGACGAAGAAGATGATTTGAAAAAATCATCAAATAAAGTTATTTATGTGCTCAATGAGGGCTCATGGAATAACAACAATGCGTCAGTGTCGGCAATTGATCCAACAGATGGAAGTAGCTACTATTATCAGTTTGCCGCAGCTAACGGTCGTAATTTGGGTGATACCGGACAGGATATCCTTCGTTATGGTGGCAAAATCTACATCGCTGTTTCCGGCTCAAACACAATCGAGGTTGTGGATGGAAACTCTTTGACAAGCATCAAGACTATCAAGCCAGAAAGCGGAAAGCCAGGTAATCCTCGTGGACTTGCTGCTTCTGATGGCAAAATTTACGTCTCTCTTTATGATGGTTATGTTGCAAAGATCGACACAACTTCATTGGCTTTTGAGGACTCAATAGCAGTTGGTCCAAACCCTGAGGAAATCACAATCGCAAACGGTTGTCTTTATGTGGCTATTTCTGATGGCTTGAACTCAGGAAATGGTTATCCAAATGGAAAGTATGTCTCAAAGATTGGTCTTGACTCTTTCAAGGTCGCATCTAAGATTGACGTGATTGTGAACCCAAACAAAATGGCATCGGACAAATCGGGAAATGTTTTTGTGATCTCTTGGGGTAACTATATCGACATCCCGTCTACTGTCCAGAAAATCGACAAGAATGACAATGTGTCTGTTTTAGGCAAGGCTACTTACATGACTTGCTATGAGAATACTTTGTACACTATTAATGCTCCATTTGGTGCTCCATCTATTGAGTATGTAAGCTACAACACAATTAGCGGTTCGGTAGAGAGTTCTTCTTTCATCTCTGAAACAGCGGATGAAATGCCATCAAATCCTACATGTGTAAGTGTTAATCCAAAGAATGGAAACATTATGGTCGGCTCTTACTTGGCTGCGAATGATTATTTGAGCAACGGTTATGTATATGAGTATGCCAACGGTGCATTCAAGGCAAGATACAATGCTGGTGTAGGTCCAAGAAAATTCGTCTATTAATAGATTTGACAAATATAATTGAGGAAAGTTGAAGCCTTCATCCATGAAATGCTAAATTGTGGATGAGGGTTTCAATCCTATTTTTTAGAGAACAGATTGAAATGAAGAAAAACACAGGTTTTCTCATCCTTGTCAGTCTTATTCTGCTGTTGGCTGGATGCCACCGCAATAAAATATCTGAGACTCACGAAGGAAAGGAGATTAGGTTTGACTATGCGAAACTGATAAGAGTGTGGGAGTGCGACGGATTCAAAAAAATGGAAATCCGCAATCCATGGGACACCACGTGTCTGTTGCAAACCTATTTGCTTGTGGATAAAACAAAAGAGATTCCTGCCAATTGTCCTGATGGTGTAGTTGTACGTGTCCCGTTGGAAAAATCAGCAGTTTTCACCACTGTGCACTGTTCTCTTATTGAGGAGTTGGGCGCGGTCAACTCGATTTCTGGAATCTGTGAACTGGAATATATCACAAACCCTAATATTATATCACTCACACAATCAGGGAAAATTGTGGATTTCGGCTCAAGTATGAGCCCCGACATTGAAAAAATCATCACCGTCTCACCTGACGCTATTCTCCTTTCCCCATTCAACAATAGCGGTGGACATGGAGGCTTGGATAAACTGGGAATTCCCATAGTCGAGTGTGCCGACTATATGGAGTCGGATCCTCTTGGTCGTGCGGAGTGGATTAAATTATATGGTATGCTTTTCGGAAAAGAATCTGAAGCTGATTCCATATTCTCAAAGGTGACAGAAACCTATACCCAAATTGAAAAAGAGGCACAACAAGAGACTGGAACACATCCGTCTCTGCTATATGGATTGGATAACGGTGGCTCTTGGTTCATACCTGGAGGAAAGAGCTATATGGCAAAAATGTTCGCGTCTGCAGGAGCTAATTATATTTTTGGCGAGACGACGCATTCCGGAGCTGAGCCGTTCGCTTTTGAGACTGTCTACGATAAAGGATGCAATGCGGATATCTGGTTGATTCTCGGCACAGAGGTGGCGGATAAAACATATAAGGATTTGCAGAGATTTTCAAATTTCAAATCATATAAGGAGAAACGGGTGTACGCTTGTAACACTACCAAAACATCTTTTTTTGATGAGATACCGTTCCATCCGGAAAGATTGCTGAAAGACCTCTACGTCATTTTCCACTCAGAAAAATATGACGATGTCAATGAATATTTACACTATTACCGTAAATTAGCGGAGTGAAAAAATACGGAAAATATTCATATTTATTCTAAATAGAGATTGATGAAAAAAAATATAAGATGTACCTTCTTGATGACGACGTTGCTCATCTTGCTTTTCCTCTGCAATATCTTTTGTGGGTCTGTTGACATTCCATACAGTGATACTTTCAATATCCTTTGTGGAGGCGACGCGGCAAAGGAGAGCTGGAGGTTCATTATTCTCGATTCCCGTCTTCCTCAGGCAGTCACGGCTTTGCTTTGTGGGTCGGCTTTGGCAGTCTCTGGTTTGTTGCTCCAAACCTATTTCAATAATTATTTGGCGGATCCATCCATACTAGGTATCAGTTCGGGAGCCAGTTTCGGTGTGGGAGTTGTGATGCTGATATTAGGCGGATCAGTAGGAATTGGAAGCCTTTCGTTTTCTGGATTCTTGGCAGTGCTTGTAGGTGCTGTCATCGGGTCGTTGCTTGTGATGTCGGTCCTGCTTTTCTTTTCTTCGTTGGTGAAAGATAGTCTGACGTTGCTTATCATCGGCATAATGATTGGCTACATCACTTCGTCTGTGATTTCATTGCTTAATTTTTTTGCCACAGCAGAAGGTGTCCACTCGTATGTTATCTGGGGATTGGGCACTTTTGGAGGAGTGTCGTCGGCACAGCTGCCATTCTTTTCTGCTACGATTATTATTGGTCTCATTGGCACAGTCCTTTTAATCAAACCGCTCAACGCGCTTCTTTTGGGCGAACGTTATGCCACGAATTTAGGAATCAATGTCCGCCATACACGTAATTATATATTGTTGACGGTGGGGCTTCTCACCGCATGTGTCACCGCTTTTTGCGGACCGATAGCGTTTATTGGTTTGGCGGTTCCTCATATCTCACGTCTTTTGCTTGGCTCGTCCAACCACTCGATACTTTTGCCCTTCACGTTGCTTACCGGCTCGGTGATGGCACTGCTGTGCAATCTGGCATGCATACTTCCCGGCAGTGGAGGAGTCTTGCCGTTGAATGCGGTCACTCCGTTGCTCGGTGCCCCTGTCATTATATATGTTTTGATCAACCAACGTAAACTCCAATATTTCAATTGATGGCTATGTCGACACTGCTTTTCGCAAAAAATCTATGCATCGGTTATCATTCTAATGGTGGAAACATTCAAATCCACCAGGATCTCAATTTCTCATTGCGACGTGGGGAATTGATAAGTCTGTGCGGACCAAATGGCGCGGGCAAGTCGACGTTGCTGCGTACGATTGCGAATCTTCAACCGCCGCTAAGTGGGGAGATTGAAGTGTTGGAAAAACCGATGAAAAGCTATTCGGAAAAGGAGTTGTCTCATGCGATAACTGTTGTGCTGACAGACCGTGCCCACACAGGTGGCCTGACTGTTAAAGAGGTGGTGGCGTTGGGCAGACAACCGTATACTGGATTTTTCGGACGTCTATCCCAAGAGGATAAAACACTTGTGGATTCTGCTGTCGAATCAGTCGGAATGACGGGGAAGGAAGAGGTGTATATGTCGGAACTGTCGGATGGAGAACGGCAAAAAGTGATGATTGCGAAATCGTTGGTGCAGGAATGCCCCATCGTCATCCTTGACGAACCGACTGCATTTCTTGACGTGGCAAGCAGAATAGAGATCACACAATTGCTTCACGATATCGCGCATCAGCAGGATAGGGCAGTGTTGCTCTCCACCCACGATCTTGAGCAGGCACTCCGTCTTTCAGATCAGCTTTGGCTATTGACGAAAAATGGCTTACAGACAGGAACTCCTGAAGATCTTGTGTCGAATCATCAGATTGATACGTTGTTTGAAGGCAGAAACGTCTTCTTTGACGACAAAACATGGACGTTCAGAAGCAAGACTAGATAAATTCCAAGCCCCACATGAGAGCTCCTATGCAGTATATACATTATCAAGATGTAAAATTAGGTGAGGAAAATCCTTGTTTCAGATTTTTTGTCGATTTTCAACTTTCAACCTCATCAGTTTATATGTGAAATATGGATTTTAATCTTCAAAAAGAATTCTCACCTCATTTTTCTCATTAAAAGACGTAGTCTTTCTCTGTGAACTTTATGTCTCTGTGGTTTTATAAATTTTTTGCGCTCGCCTACGGCTCGCACGTGGGGAAGGGTTAGGGCCAATATCTATTAAACATGGGCCCTTAACAATCCTCATTTATGACACTTCAACTGTCATTTTCTCTTTTTTTTTTATTTTGAATTGACGAAATGGATGAATAGAAAATTTTCTTCAAAATAAATGTGTTATAATTGTGAACTGACAAATTTTTAATATATTTGCAAATGTAATTAAAAAATAGATTAGTATATGTGTACATTCAATTTAGCAATCGATGACAATCTTGTTGAAAACGCAAGAGTGATTTTTCAGAATGAGGACATGATGATTGATTGGCTGGAAACTCAAGTTTCTGATCTTCTTAGCAAAGTCCCCAATTCAAAAGAAACGACAATTCGTAAGCCTCGAAGACATAATGTGTTGAGAGGTATTCTAAAAGAGAATCCTGAAATAGATTATAAGCTTGTTCACGTCGAAGAAAAATATGGGATATGAGAGTTTTTTTAGACACGAATATTCTGCTAGAGTATCTTTGTGAACGACCTAAAGCGTCTGTCGTAAATGATTTGCTTGATCTATTGGAAGAAAAAAACAGTTCTTTATTTATTTCCTCTTCTTCATTTTGTACTATAGCTTATTATGTGGAAATGATGTTGAAAGGAATGGGGTTTCATAAACCAGAAAAAACTTTGAAGACAAGACAAATCTTGAATGTTGTATTGGAGATCGTTAAGGTTGTTGAGACGAATCATGTGAGAACGATTCTCGCCACTAATGATCTTGCATTTTCTGATTTTGAAGATAGTATGCAATATCAATGTGCGTTAAACAACAATTGTGATGCTATTGTTACTTTTAATCAAAGTGATTATAAGTATGCTGATCAAACGTTAATTAAAGTGTTTTCTCCAGACGAATTCTTGAAAGCAGCATTGTAATGACGAATATATCAAGAGGGTGCATCAAAACTAAGTTGTGATACACCCTCTTAATTCTTCACCTTTAATTCTTAATTAATAAGAATACATGTATTCGATTTCTTTGTTGTAGTGCTCGTTGATCACCTTTCGTTTCAGCTTTAGAGTGAGTGTAAGCTCACCGTTGTCTGATGTGAATGGATTAGGCAACAGTTTGAAACGTTTTACCTGCTCATATTTCGCCAATCCCTCCTGCAGATTTGCGATTCTGCCTTCAATCAACGAAGTTATTTTAGGATTGTTTAGCAAATCTTCGATGTCTTTGTATTCGATCTTCATCTGCTCTGCATAATCTTTTACAGCCGCATAGTCTGGCACAATAAGTGCGGTGACAAATTTACGAAGGTCGCCGATCACAGCCACCTGATCAATATATTTGTCTGTGACCAACAGATTCTCAATCTGCTGAGGCGCGATATACTTTCCGTTTGATGTCTTGAACAGATCCTTGATACGGTCGGTGATATACAGTATTCCATTCTCAAGCTTACCAGCGTCGCCAGTATGGAACCAACCGTCTGTGAATGAAGTGGCGTTGATTTCTGGCTTGTTGTAGTATCCTGGTGTTATAAGATTGCCCTTTAGAAGTATCTCATTGTTTTCTCCGATTTTCACCTCACACTCAGGCATCACCTCACCCACTGATTTCAAATCGTGGTATTTGTGTGCTGGCTGGAAGCACGACACAGTGGCTGTGCTCTCTGTAAGTCCGTAACCTACTACCATATTGAAGTCGAGGCTCATTAAAAACTCACATACAGATTCTGAGAGTTGTGAGCCAGCACATGGAAAATACATTGAGTTTTCCAATCCCAACTCTTTCTTTACCTTAGCGAAAAGTGTATTCTTGAAAATCTTGTATTGTATTTCTGTGGAGAATGGCACAGATTTGTTGAATCTGACATAGTCGAGATTTCTTTTCTTTCCGACAGCGATTGCATGGTACATCAATTTTTTTACCAATCCCGGCATTTTTTCGATTTTCTCATGCACACCTGCGTAGACCTTTTCCCAAAAACGGGGCACCGCGCACATCATGTTAGGACGAGTCTCCTTGATTGATGTCAGAATCTCTTTTGGATTTTTGTTGACGTAGATCATCGCACCTCTGTACATACATAGATAATCCCATGCACGTTCAAAGATATGGCTTGCAGGAAGAAACATCATGGATGTTCTTGTCTCATCACAACATGGCATCACTTTCTCGTGGATTCTCATCTGGTGAGTGTAGTTGTACTGCATTATCATCACTCCCTTAGGCTCTCCAGATGTTCCAGACGTGTAGATGAGTGTGGCAAGGTCGTCCTGGCTCAATTCATTCTGACGTCTTTCCAATTCTGCGTCTTGCTCATTCCCGTCGCCATACTTTAGAAAATCACCAAATGCCATAGACGTGTCTATTCCATTAAGATTGATTTCTGGATCGACGGTGATGACCTTTTTTAATACGTTTGTCTGGTGTAGCACCTTGACTGTCTGGTCGTATTGGTATTGCTCACCCACAAATATCATTGCGCATTGAGCGTCATCCACGATATATTTTACTTGTTCGGATGATGATGTCGCGTATAGTGGCACTGCTACGGCTCTGATAGCCTGAAGCGCTAAGTCTACTATTATTGTTTCGTGGCTGTTCTGTGAATATATCGCCACTTTTTCTTGTTCTTTTACACCGATAGATAGAAAAGCTTTTGCGGCTCTTCTTACACTTGCAGCTACCTGATTCCAAGATAATGGTTTCCATACACCTTCTTTATCGTCACGGTATTTTAACGCTGTTTTGTCTCCAAATTTTTTTGCGTTGTCGAATGCAAGTCTTCCGATATGAAATGAATTCATGCCCTTTGTGTTTAATTTGGGGGCAAAAATATCTTAAAAAATGTTAAAAGACAAATTTTGAATAATTAAAGTAGAAACTATGGGCCATTTATTGCCCTATTTGACTGTTAATCGAGCTCTTTTTAGGGCATTCGTAGTGTTTTTTTACGAAATTGATGGCTGCTTTAGCTGCTCTTTGTTGCGACTCTTTTTTTGAATAACCGTTACCGTTAGCCACAACTTTGCCGTCGATTTTCACCGCGCATTTGAAGATATGGTTGTTTTCGGCATCCACAACGTCGTCTATAATCTCAAAATCGACATTGATTTTTCTTTTTTGAGACCATTCAAGAAGCTGGCTCTTGAAATTTTCTGTGGCTTTCTCCAGTTTTTTGACGCTGATGTATTTGGCAAAAATCACGTCGTAGACAAATTTTTTGCACTGTTCGTAGCCTTTGTCGAGATAGATTGCTCCGATTAAGGCCTCGAATGCGTTGCCATACACGTTAAGGTTGTGGGATGTTGTGTGGATGGGCAGATTCACAAGTTTGTCCAACCCTATCTCTTTAGCCACGACGTTTAATGTCTCTCTCTTGACAATTTTTGAACGCAGGTTGGTGAGATAGCCTTCGTCACGTGTCTTATAGTTGTTGTAGAGAAAGTCTGCCACCACAGAGCTTAACACTGCGTCTCCCAAAAACTCCAATCTTTCGTTGTTGCCTTTCCCGTTGGAAGCGAGTTTGTGTCGTAACGCAAGTTTGTAGTGGTTTATATTAGTGGGTTGGAATCCAAGCATGGCAACCAATTCAGCGGTCTCTGGACTCTGTTCCTCTTCTTGTTCGAATTTTTGATTTTGATCTGATTCAAATTTAGGTTCTGGCTGAAAATCTTCAATTTCAATTGCAGGAAGGAATTTGCTTATGAACCTTTGCAACATCTTACTCTGCATACCTCTTAAACACTAAACAAGCATTCTGTCCACCGAATCCGAATGAGTTAGACAAAGCGATGTCGATTTTTCTCTCTTGTGCCTTGTTGAATGTAAATTTCATTTTGTAGTCGATGTTAGGATCCAAGTCATCTTCACGATGATTGATTGTAGGTGGCACAATATTGTTTTGTATTGCTTTGACGGAGATGATAGACTCCAACGCGCCGGATGCTCCAAGCAAGTGTCCGGTCATTGTTTTGGTTGAACTGATATTTAGATTGTATGCGTGCTCTCCAAACACTTTCTTGATAGCCTTTATCTCACACAGGTCACCCATCGGAGTGGATGTGCCGTGTGCGTTGATGTAATCTATGTCAGACGGATTAATGCCAGCTTCATCAATAGCGTTTTGCATGGCAAGTATGGCTCCGGCACCCTCTGGATGAGGCGCTGTGAGGTGGTATGAATCGGATGAAGCCCCATAACCTATGATTTCAGCATAGATTTTAGCCCCTCGTTTGATGGCGTGGTTTAAGTCTTCAATCAACAAACAACCCGATCCTTCACCCATAACGAAACCATCACGTGAGCCACTGAATGCTCTTGATGCGGTTTGGTATTCATCGTTGTTGGTGGAAAGTGCTCTCATGACTCCGAATCCACCGATCGAACCAGGTGTGATAGCGGCTTCTGTTCCTCCCACCACCATGGCTGTCGCTCTTCCGATGCGAATCATGTCGTAGGCGGTGCCTATTGCGTTGGCACTGGATGCACAGGCGGAGATGGCACCGAAATTTGGACCTCTAAGACCAAAGTCAATTGAGACGTGGCCTGACGCAATGTTGCAAAGAATTTTTGGGACGAAGTTTGGACTGAATCTAGGCACTCGGCTCTCGCTTGCATAGAAATCACCGATCTCGTCTTCGAAGGAAGCCAATCCACCGATGCCGGATGAAATGATTACTCCAATCTTGTCTCTGTCGACTTTGTCTAAATCCAATCCGGAATCAGCCATACACTCACGTGCGGCGACTTTGGCAAACTGCACCGAAGGGTCAAGTTTGCGGATCTCTTTCTTCTCGAAGTAATCTGACGGATTGTAATTTTTCACCTCACAGGCAAAATGAACTTTGTGTTTGGAGTGGTCAAAATGAGAAATGGGTCCAGCACCACTCACTCCAGCTAACAAATTCTGCCACATTTCTGCTACAGTATTGCCAATTGGCGTGACTGATCCTAGACCCGTAACGACAACTCTCTTAAAACTCATTTGTCCTTAGAGATGTTTTTTTCTTACTTTGCGTTTGCTGTCAAGAAGTCGATTGCCTCACCTACAGTAGTGATGCTCTCTGCCTTATCCTCAGGAATTTCAGTACCGAAAGCTTTCTCGAACTCCATGATCAACTCTACAGTGTCAAGAGAATCAGCTCCTAAATCGTTAGTGAAGCTTGCCTCACGAGTTACCTCAGACTCTTCAACACCTAGCTTCTCAACGATGATAGCCTTTACTTTTTCTTCAACTTCAGCTGTTGACATAACTTTAAAAATTTAGTTAACGAATAAAATTTTATTTTTTTCGACTGCAAAGGAATAAAAAATTAGTGACTTTTATGTGTTTTCCGCCATGTTTTTTTGATTTTAGATGCAAAAAAGTGTTATTTTTGCACCCAACATATTTAATATAGATGAAAAATATAGCGATTTTAGCATCTGGATCAGGTTCCAATGCTGAAAATATTGTGAATTACTTCAAGGACAGAAAGGATATTTCTTTTAAGATTTATTCGAATAAGAAGGATGCTTTCGTTTTGGAGAGAGCAAAACGTTTGGGCGTTCCATATGAAAGTTTTTTGAAGAGTGAGCTTGAAGACGGTACTTTATTGAGTAAGTTGACAGCTGAAAAGGTTGATTTCGTGGTGTTGGCAGGATTTTTGTTGAAGATTCCAGATGAGATGTTGACGGTGTTCCCTGACAAAATTGTCAATATACATCCTTCTTTGCTTCCAAAATACGGTGGTAAGGGCATGTATGGAATGAAGGTTCACGAGGCTGTTGTGGCTGCTGGAGAAAAGGAATCCGGAATCACAATCCATATCATCGACGACCATTATGATGAGGGTAGTGTGGTGTTCCAGACTACTGTTCCTGTGCTTCCAACTGATACTCCGGAAGACGTTGCTCACAAAGTTCATGAGTTGGAATACAAATATTTCCCTCAAGTGATTGATGAGATGATTTCTAAATTGTAATTGAATATCAATATTATAACAAAAAAAGACGCAGAAATGCGTCTTTTTTTGTATCGTATAAAATGGTGATTAAAGTATTTCTCCTCAACCATCCACTCTTCATTCTTAACACTTCACTCTTAATTCTTAAAAATCAATGTGTCTTCACCTCTGCATCTGATCCTGCATTAGGCTCTTTGATTGTGCCTTTCTTGCTCTCTTTCTCCTGGTACGCTTCAGCACGTTTCTTGTTAATTTCCTCTGCATTCTGCAACACTCCGTTAGAGAAGATCAAAGTTTCGATGACTTCGCCTTTCTCATCGTATGTCACCCAGTTGCCTTCACGTTTGTCGTTCTTGTGCATTCCAGTCTCCACAATCTTGTCTGTGCCGTCGTATGCCACATACTTGCCATCCTTCAATCCGTTGACATACTCCACTGTGTAGTACAGTTTGCCGTCGCCAAGATAGAATTTGGCTGTGCCGTGGATCTTGCCGTCGACATATGGAATCTCCTCCATCATTATGCCGTCTTTGTTGAACGACTTCTTCATTCCATGCTTCTTGCCCTCTTTGTAGTTCTCTTCCAAAGTCAGTTTACCTTTGTTGTAAAACTCCCACTTGCCATCTTTCTCTTTGCCCACGTAAGATCCCTGTGATGAGATAGTTATTCCGTCTGGCTCATAGAACACGGCTTTGCTGTGGTTCGCGTCGATGTAGGTCTGCACACATTGAGGTTTTCCATTCTCATAGAAATGGTGGAAATCTCCCACTGGCACGTCGTCTTTGAAATTGCCGACGTATTTAGGATTGCCGTTGGGGTAGAACTTGCCCCATTCTCCCTGTTTCTTGCCTTTTTTGTCAGTCTTGTTCTGCGGCTCGGCCATGGCTACAGTCGCCACGCACGACAATGCTATCAAAAAATATTTTGCTGTCATATCTTATTTCGAATTTAGTTCATTAAACACTTTTTCGATATGCTCATTGGTGGTCTTCACATAGTTTCTGCAAAAAGAGATCAGTTCGGATGCCCTTTTCACTTTCGCTTGAAGCTCATCAATGGAAATTTCGCCGTTTTCTGCGGCTGCTACGATAGAGTTCAGCTCTTCGTATGCCTCAGTGTATGTCAGTTTTTCTTTCATATCTTATTTTTTATGTTTAGTTGCCAACTTTCATCAGCCATAAGCCATCCGTTATAAGCCAGCAATCTCGTCGACGGTGCTCGTGATTCTTCCGTCTGAGCAAATAGTCTCGATTTTGTCGCCGTTTTTCAAAGTGGAGATAGAAATCGGTTTGCCGTCCTTCAAAGTTAAGGAATATCCTCGTTTGAAAGCTTCTTCTGGCGAAATACTTTTGATTTTTTGCTCCAGCAGGTCGAAAATCGATAATTTTTGTGAGATTGAGAATCTTACGGCCCTTGAAATAGAATCTTGTTTCGACGTGATGGTTCGCAACGTGTCGTTTGCCAGTCGTTTTGCAGAAATCTGTAGACGGTAGGCAGACGAGTCGATTTTTTGTTTCTCGATATTGGTGGCTGTCTTTGCCTTAGCCGACAGAAATTCAGTGATTTGAGTCAGAGTCTGTTTTTCTTTGTCCAACGTCGACGTCGCATATGCAGACAGCCTTTGTGAACAGTCCTCCACATTTTTCCATGCGGAATCGATGGCGTGGATGAGGTAGTCGGCCACTGCTGTCGGGGTCTTTAGCTCCAGGTTGGCTACTATGTCCACCACGCTAGTGTCTTTCGTATGACCGATTCCTGCCAATACAGGTAATGGAAACAGTGCCACTTCTCTTGCCACTGCGTAGTCGTCGAACGCTTTCAGATCCATCTCGCTTCCGCCTCCACGGATGATGACTACGGCGTCGAAGATGGCCCCGTCTTGACATGTATGTTTGTTTTGAGACGCACGACCGTTTTGAGACGCACGTCCGTTTTGACATGTATGTCCGTTTTGACATGTATGTCCGTTTTGACATGTATGTCCGTTTTGAGACGCACGTCCGTTTTGAGACGCACGTCCGTTTTGAGACGCACGTCCGTTTTGAGACGCACGTCCGTGCGTCTCTACGTCATTTTTGATTTGCAATAATGCATCGATGACACTTTGTGGCGATTTCTCTCCTTGCATCAACGCCGGATATAGGGCGGTGTAGAACTTGTATCCTAATGGATTGTTAGTGAGCTGATTGATGAAATCCTGATAGCCGGCAGCGGATGCAGAACTTATCACTGCTATTTTCTGAGGAACGATTGACAATCGGAGCTTTTTATTGTTCTCGATTATGCCTTCTTGGGCAAGTCTGTTGATCGTTTCCTGTCTGCGTAGCACGATTTCGCCGAGTGTGTAACGAGGCTCGATTCCTACGATGTTGAGGCTGAATCCGAATTCTGAGTGAAAGTTAGGAGCTGCGAGCACTTGGACTCTCATGCCGGAGCATAGTTGCAATCCCGTCTGCTGGAAAAATTTTACAGACAGTGAATCAAATGTGTTTTTCCAGATTGTGGCTCTGCATTTTGCGATGATTCTTCCCGACGCGTCTGTTTCTGCCAAAGTGAGGTAGCAGTGCCCACGATAGCTGATCTCGGCTATTTCCGCACATGTCCAGTATGGACCAGCCAAATTTCTTTGGATGGTGCGGCTGACGGCATTCAGCACTTCGGATAATGAGAATATTTCTTCCTCCATGTCGGGTCGTTTGTAAAATCAATACTTTATTGAATCATCTTTATCAATTCAGGCAATGCTTTTTCAAAACGCACTCCATACCAGTGTGCAGTGTCACCTTCTGTGGTCTTGATGGCTGCAACGGTGTAGTCGACGGCGATTCTTGCGGCTTCTTCAAGACTTTTGCCAAGGAAATATGCTCCGCTGAATGTGCTTGAGAAGATGTCGCCGGTGCCATGGTATATTCCGGGAATTCTCGGACGTGAACAGATGGAGATTTTGTCGGTTTCGGCATTGTATATCGCTACACCCTGTTCTCCTTCTTTCATTTCCACTCCTGTCATTACAATATTTTTAGCTCCTATCTTGCGTAGCCCGGCAATCACATGCTCCACATATTCCATGGTGTGGCCAGTGACGTGGAATTCTTCACCAAGCATGAAAGCACATTCTGTGATGTTTGGCAGAATCACATCTGCTTTTGCACAGAATTTTTTCATGCTATCCACGAACTCTTGATTGAATCCGGCGTAGAGTTTTCCATGGTCTCCCATGACCGGGTCGACGATGAGTTTTGCATCGTCTGTTTTTGTCTCGTTGTATATGTCGAGAATATATTGCAGTTGTTTTGCTGAACCAACATAGCCAGTGTAGATGGCTCCAAATCTGATGCCTTCTTTTTTCCAGTGTTCCTTGATGGCTGGCAAATCCTCTGTCAGATCACGGAATGTGTATCCTTTGAATCCTCCGGTATGTGTGGAAAGGACTGCCGACGGTAGTACAGCCGTCTCAATTCCCATTGCCGACAGGATAGGCAGAGCTACCGTCAGTGAACATTGTCCGACGCAGGATATGTCTTGTATCGTCAAAATTCGTTTTTGGTTCATTGTATATGTGGTTTTGTTTGGCGTTTTATGTTGTGGTGTTGCGCAACGTCGTAGCGTTTGCACGCTACGTTGGAATGCGTCGTGTTGTAGCGACGCTATGCTGGGTTGCGTAGAGCTTACGCACTACGCTGGGATATGTCGTGCCTTTGGCACTGGCGTTGGCACGCTATGCTATGGTATGTCGCACCTACGGTGTTTTCTCACAATTACCTCCGCGGATTCCACTTGTCCTGCCATTGGAGGATTCAGTTTGGCGACAGACACTTCTGCCTCCTCCACTTGTGTGAATGTATGGAATAACCTGTCGACGATGCTTTCTGCCACTGTCTCGATGAGAATACGTTGCTTATGCATCTCTTCTCTGACGATGTCGTTGATCTCCGCATAGTTGATCGTCTTTGTCAGATCGTCGTCTTTTGCGGCGTCTCCCCAATCTGCCTTCACTTCCACATTGACTATATAATCTGATCCGACAATGTTTTCTGTCGGAATGGCTCCGTGGAATGCGTGGATACGGATGTTGTTGAGGCGGATCAATCGGATTGATTTCATCTGAAGAAACTGAAATTGACGTGTCCGTAGTTGCGGTGGTGGAAGAAATGCTCGTCGTCGCTGAAATCAAAATCTTTAGGATGCTCCAAAATAAGCATTCCGTCTTCTGACAGCAATCCTAAATCTGCCACCAATTGAGGTATTTCCTTCAGTCGTTCGTGCGAGTATGGAGGATCGGCAAATATGATGTCATACTTGCGTCCGCATTTCTCGATAAACTTGAAACTGTCACCTTTGATTATCTCCCAAGCGTCTTTGAGATTAAATTCGTCTCTTGTCTTTCGAATGAAATTGTAATTTATCTGATTCATCTCAATGAGTGTCACATCAGTACACCCTCTGGAGATGAATTCCAAACTGATACTTCCTGTTCCTCCAAACATGTCAAGTACGGTAACCTGTTCAAAATCAACTTCATTATTGAGAATGTTGAACAGCCCTTCTTTGGCAATGTCTGTTGTGGGACGTGCCTTCAGGTTTGCCGGAGGTGATAAACGTCTGCCCTTTAAGTAACCACTTATTATACGCATATCGGTAGTTGATAGATGGTTAAAAACTGATGTTTGTTCTTTATGCTTGAGAATGCTGATTTCTCCACTATTCCTTTCGGTGTGGCGGAAAATTCAATTTTTGCAATGTATCTTGCAAGATGGTCAACGACAGCTGAGTTTTCATCAACCTCTCCGCTCACTACACATTTGACATCGTATTGGTCGATATGGTAGTTGTCCATCAGTCCAAGCACGAAAAACAGAAACTCGTCTGCGGTTTGGTATTGGAAAATGTTTGCAAGTTTCAGTTTGCCTCCTTCAATGTATATCACATCCACGGAAGATGTGCGGATGTTGAGGTGAAGGTATGAGCCTTTGCATTTTTTGCTGTTGAACATGGCGTTGAAGAGCAAAGGCATCATCTGACTGTGGATTGTCGCGTTTGGCTTGTTGCGACGGATGGTCTCCTCATGTCGCTGAGGTACAGTGTAGACGACGGAGATTTCATTTGTAGGCAATGTGTCTGTCAGCACCGTCGCTCCGTCCACATTTCCAAAATTCAGTTCGGCAATCTTCTTCTCTTCCACATCTTCCAGCAATGGAGTGGGGAAGAGTGTGAATTGTTGTGTCTCGTAGACGATGTGAGTCTTGAGATATTCAGCCGCCAACACGTTGTTTGATTTGCATTCGTCGGCAAAAATATCTATTCCATGACGGTTGCTGTCGATTATCTTGGTCATATACAGCAACTTGTTGTCTTTTGGGTCGGACACAACAAAACAAAGTCCATCCGGCAAAATGCGGATGGACAATATTTTGCTATAACTGTTAGCTGCGTCGAAATTACGAATTGAATATTCTTTTCTCTGCATCTTATGCTATTACTCCCAGTTTCCTGCGTTGTTGTTTGGAGTCACGATGTCTCCCACCTTCAAACCAGGGTACTTGTCAGTCTTCTTAGCCTCGTCGCAAAGGTTTACGATTTCGCGGTGGTTCAAACCGTTCAAGTATACTGTGTATGGAGTTCTTGCCTCAAACAATGGCAAAGGAAGACCAGACTTTGTTGATTGAGTTACAGTGTCAAGCTCAAACTTTGCTCCTCCTGCGAATGGAACGAATGCAAGTGAATCAGGATTGAATCCAGCAGGGAAGATGCTTGTCAATACACTTACGTATGATGTATCACGCTTGAAGTTTGCTTTGAATGCCTCGAAATCAGTGATTCCACATGCAGCGGCTGAGTCAGCCAAGTTTTCTGCAATGAAGTGAAGAGCCTTCTGCTCTGTCAATCCCTTTGACAACTGCTCATCTGTGATCTCTCCTTGCTTGTAGACTTGTGCTTTCTGACCATTCTTTACGAAATCAATTAGCTCATCAAAGCTACCTGCATAACGTCCGTTCTGATCCTTGTACTCGATCTGAGCCTTACGGATGTCGATCAAGCGAGCGATAATTGGTTTCTGACGTAAATCTCTCTGCTCTTGGAACTCAATAGGAGTGTTGATGCTGTCGTAGCACAACCAAATCAAGAAAAGTGATGCCAAAACAAGCATCGATGTGATTACATGCCTCATTTTTATAGTCTATTTTTTGTTTTTACTTTGTTATTGTTTTGCAAAAATAAAAATATTTAGAATTTTGCGTTGCAATTTTGCCTTTTTATTTGCAGTTTATGGATTATAAATCGCTACAATCGCTAATTATTGCCAATATTGGCCACAAACCGACGCAACTTCAGCTGATGTGCGCACAGGCTTTGTCTCTCTTTATTTGCGCTGGAGAAGACCGTTCCGCATTTGTCCTCCGAGGGTATGCTGGTACGGGAAAAACTACAATTATCAGCTCGCTCATTAAGGCTCTGCGTTCTGTCCGTTATAATGTTGTGCTCCTTGCTCCGACGGGAAGAGCGGCGAAAGTGTTGTCCGACTATTCTGGATTGCCTGCCTACACAATCCATAAGTGGATATATCAGATGGGGTCGGGGATAGATCGTATGGAGGTCAACGCAATTGCTCCCAACCGTTTCCGTGACACTCTTTTTGTTGTTGACGAGGCATCCATGATTAGTGATAAGACGATTGGTGATTCCACTGACTTGCTTTCCGATTTGGTGGAGTATGTCTATGAGGGTATCGGTTGCCAGCTCCTTCTTTGTGGTGATACAGCCCAGCTTCCTCCCGTCTTCCTTGATTATTCTCCCGCTCTTGATAATTCCACGCTCGAGCGACTTGGCTTGACCGTTTATGGCGGTGTGTTGACGGAGGTCGTCCGCCAGCAGTCGGATAGCGGAATCCTTGTCAATGCCACTATGTTACGTGATAAGATCAATGAAGGAATGTGTGATTTCGAGTTTCCTGAGTTTGATGTCGACGGTTATAAAGACATTTGTCATGCTGATCCGCAGGAACTTGTGGAGACTATCGCGTCGTGCTATAATAAATATGGGGAAGACGATACGATTATCATCACCCGTTATAATGCTCGCGCAAAACTGTTCAATCAGGCTGTCCGTGCTCGTGTGCTCGACAGGGATGATGAGTTGTGCGGTGGAGATTCCCTGATGATTGTCGCCAACAACTATTATTGGTCGAAAACGATTCCTGAAATGAGCTTCATCGCAAACGGTGATACAGCATCTGTGAAGAGAGTGCGCAAGATTACGGAACTTTACGGACATAAATATGCTGATGTGACGCTCTATTTCAATGATTATGATGTTGAATTGGAGGCGACGGTGATGATGGATCTTCTGCATAGCGACTCCCCGTCGCTCAGTCAGAAAGAGTGGCAGGAACTCTATTCTGCGGTGGAGGAGGATTATATGGATGTCCCTACGCAGACGGAGAGACGCAAGGCGATGCGTCAGGACAAGTATCTGAATGCGTTGCAGGTGAAATTTGCATATGCCATCACAGCACATAAGGCACAGGGTGGACAGTGGTCGGCTGTGTTCATTGACCCCGGACTCATTCGTGCTGAGCAACTCGACACAAATTTCTATCGTTGGATCTACACCTCCTTGACTCGTTCAACGAAGGAGGTCTATCTGATCAATTGGAAATGTGCGGATTTGGAATGAATTATAAATGCGGAATGCAAAATGCGAAATTATGAATGTTCCAACCGATGTATTACCCCACAATTATGCCGTGAAACGTAACATGTTGGTAGAAAAATATGCAGACGGAAATTCCCCATTTTACCCCGTTTAAGGGGTATAGAAAATGCATTTCATAATTAGACAATTCGATTTTTCATGATTTGTGTTTTATATTTCACCGATGTTTTATCCCCACAATTACGAATTATGCATTACGAATTATGAATTGATCTCACATTTTAGGTGCGAAAAATGTGAAGTTTCTCACACTTTTCGCACCTAAAGTGTGAGAAAACGTTTGTTTTGATTAATTTTGTGGTTGTGTAATGATGATGAAGTATGGTTATAACAAGAGAAATCATATCAAAACTGGAAATCTGGAAAAAGGACGTTGACCGTTCTCCTTTAATCGTGCAGGGAGCAAGACAGATTGGCAAATCTTGGGCTGTCGCTGAATTTGGACGCACATCTTATAAGTATACAGCTATATTCAATTTTGATAAACAAGAGGAACTGAAGGGGATTTTTGAGAAGACAAAGGATGTGAAACGTATTTTAAGTGAATTGTCTCTATATACGGATGTCCCTTTGGTTGAAAGCGAAACATTGATTTTCTTTGATGAAATTCAAGATTGCAAAGCGGCGCTCAATTCCCTAAAGTATTTCAAGGAAGACGCCCCTGGCTATCATGTCATTGCTGCTGGATCTTTGCTTGGAGTCGCAGTTAATAGAAAAACAAAGAATAGCGAAGAGACCGATGAGATGACCAATACTTTTCCGGTTGGAAAAGTCAGTTTCCTTGAAATGTATCCTGTGACTTTTCGTGAGTTCTTACGTATGAGTGATCCTTTGCTTATGCAGCAAACGGAGTCCCGTCTAGAATTGTTAGAACCTCTTCCTGAAATATTGTTTAATAAACTTACGGAGCAATACCGTCGTTATCAGGTGTGTGGTGGACTGCCGAAGCCATGTAGCCATATGTTGGATGGAGTCGGAATGGAAAAGATAGAAAATGATCTTGCTGAACTGCGTAAGTCTTATGAATATGATTTCACTAAACATGTGGATGCTAAGGATATTCCTCGTATCAGAGAGATTTGGAGAAGTATACCGTCTCAACTATCTCGCGAGAATAAGAAATTTATTTTTAGAGTAGTGAGAGAGGGAGCCAGAGCTCGAGAATATGAGTCTGCTCTTGATTGGCTGGTCCTTTCTGGTATGGTATATCGTATTTACGTGTGTGAGACACCTCAGTTGCCGCTTAAACATTACGAAGTAACAACAGCATTCAAGGTCTATATGCTTGATCAAGCAATTCTTCGTACGATGGCAGAACTGCCACCTGAGGCCGTGATTGCAAAAGGAGACTTGTTGAAAGAATTTAAGGGAGCGATGGCAGAAAATTTTGTCCTTTCCTCTTTGTTGGCTCAAGGATACAACTCTCCTCATTACTGGACGTTGACAGGTAATAAGGCGGAAGTTGATTTTCTTATTCAAGACGGATTAGAGATACGTCCTATAGAAGTAAAAGCGGAAGAGAATATATCAGGACAAAGTCTTAAGGTTTACCAAGATAAGTACGCTCCAGAAATAAGACTTCGTTTTTCTATGAGGAATTTAAATATCAATGGTAATGTCGTTAATATACCGTTATTCCTTTGTGATTGGTTAAAGGATATATTGTCTTTTGTGAAGCGTACAAAATAAATCGATTATCGACGTGATTGGAATTGGACTGTGGAGACGTTGCGTTGTGGCGTCTCCACATTTTTCAAATCTGGGTGACCATATTATATTCTGGTTTGAGCGACCACAAGGGATCGCCTCTACGGACCAATTCCAACGATGGATTATCCCCACAATTATGCATTACGCATTATGAATTATGAATTTATTTCGCACCTAAAGTGTGAGAAAACGTTTGTTTTTTCCACTGTATCTTTTTTGTCGGAAAAATTGAGAGACTAACAAACCTGCCATAGGTTCAGAAAACAACCATTTTATGTTTGGCATGTATGGATTACTCTGTCGTGGACGAATTTTATTGTTTATTTTTTTTCCATGGAGTCCCATAGAATGCCCAATCCCCAATGCTTTTCACAGAATCCGGAATGCTGACAGTTTGCAGACTTGAACAACCTGAGAATGCCCTATCTCCAATGCTTTCCACAGAATTCGGAATGATGACAGTTTGTAGACTTGAACAACCATAGAATGCCCCATACCCAATGCTTTTCACAGAATCTGGAATGATGACTTCTTTTAGGCTTGTGCAATCTTTGAATGCATTCCTCTCAATGCTTTTCACAGAATTCGGAATGTTGACTGTCTGTAGGCTTGAACAACCATAGAATGCCCAATCCCCAATGCTTATCACAGAATTTGGAATTTTGATTGTTTTTAGGCTTGAACACCTGTAGAATGCCCAACCCCCAATGCTTTTCACAGAATTCGGAATGTTGACTGTCTGTAGACTTGAACAATCTTCGAATGTCTCAAACCCAATGCTTTCCACAGAATCCGGAATGATGACAGTTTGTAGGCTTGAACAACCTTCGAATGCCCAATCCCCAATGCTTTTCACAGAATTCGGAATCTTGATCTCTTTTAGACATTTGCAATTATAGAATGCAAAGTTTCCTATCACTATCAAGGAGTTTGGCAATGCGACTGATTCAAATTCTTTTTTTTCTTCATTGCCAGTGATCTTGACCACAGTGTATTCTTTTTCGTTGATGTCAACTTTTTCTGGGATAATGAGTTCTTTAGAATTTCTTTTAATGTGTTTGACCAACTCAAAAATATTCATCGAGAATATGGGCTGCTCCACAGAGATGTCGATCTGGCAAGTCCTGTCGGTTTCACTGATGATATTATATTTGTTGTCTTGTGTGTCTTTGGCAGAAATAAAATTAAAAGTGATAGAAACTATGGCGATGAACACTATCGTCAAAATGAATTTTTTGTCGAAAAATCGTTTTTTGTCTGATTGTGTGCCGTGTTTAGGTAGATTGTATGCCATAATTTTTTTCATTATAGGATTTTTTGTACAAAAAAAGCGTGTATGAAAACACGCTTTTTATGCTGAAAATCAAATTGATTACTGTCTTTTCTCTTTGATTCTTGCCTTCTTACCTGTAAGGTTACGTAGGTAGTAAAGCTTAGCACGACGTACAACACCTAGCTTGTTAACCTGGATGTTGTCGATGAAAGGAGACTCCATAGGGAAGATTCTCTCTACACCTACACCGCTAGAGATCTTACGAACTGTGAATCTCTTCTTGTCCTGGTGTCCGCTGATACGGATAACAACACCTCTAAACTGCTGGATACGCTCCTTGTTTCCCTCTACGATACGGTAAGAAACTGTGATAGTGTCTCCACTCTTGAATGCTGGGATCTCTTTCTTAGTAGCGAAAGCCTCTTCAGCAATCTTAATCAAATCTACTGCCATTTTTTTATTTGTTTTTTCTTATTCAACTTAACGCAACATTACCGAGGCTCCTTGCCATCATAAGCGGTTACGCAAAAACGATGCAAAAGTACATCTTTTTTATTATTCCACAAAGAGATAATAAGAAAAAATGAAAAGTGTTGATATTTAAGTGATCTGTGAATCATATTCCACTTCCTGATTGAAATCGAACCCCCTTTTCTCATAAAAAGACGAAGTCTTTCTCTGTGAACTTTTTCTCTCTGTGTTTTTATTAAATTTTATGTGCTCGCCTACGGCTCGCACGTGGGAAGGGGTTAGGGCGTTCCGCCCTTAACAATCCTCGTTTATGACACTTCCAACTATCTTTTTGATTTCGTCGAACTCACGTTATTTAAGTGATCTGTGAATCATATTCTACTTCCTGATTGAAATCGAACCCCTTTTTCTCATAAAAAGACGAAGTCTTTCTCTGTGAACTTTTTCTCTCTGTGGTTTTTTTAATTTTTATGTGCTCGCCTACGGCTCGCACGTGGGAAGGGGTTAGGGCCAATATCAATCAAACATGGGCCCTTAACAATCCTCGTTTATGACACTTCAACTGTCATTTTCTCCTATTTTTAGATTCGTCGAATTCACGTTAAATTTTATGTGCTCGCCTACGGCTCGCACATGGGGAGGGGGTTAGAACCAATATCTATAAAACATGGGTCCTTAACAATCCTCATGCTATATAGCCAAATTTAATTGATTAAGAAGCTTTTGAGTGTGGCTTAGTCAAATATCCACAGCAGAATTTTCTTGTTGTCGGATTCTTTGATCTTTTTGTCGATGTAGTTCATCATATCGTCACACACGACCGGACATCCCAAACTTGCGGTAGTAGGATTGTCGCAATAGGCATATTCGTAAGAGTGTAACACAATGAGCCTTTTATATGCGTTGCTGTTTGTGCTTTCCAATCCATGCATTTTATAATGGAAATGTACTCCCCAATTGCTATATGAACGAATGCCAATTCTGTATTTGCCTAATGAAGAACATCCACTTCCTTCGACGTTGCTGAAGAATACATTGTCGATGTCGCTCCCTCCACCTGCTCCGTGGCTTACCAATGCAGTCTCCAGTATCTTGTCGTTTTTCAGGTCGTAGATGAACATCCTTTTGGTGTATAGATTATAAGAAAAGTCAATCAGAATACACCAGTCTGTGTTCATGCCTTTCTGTTTGACATACTTTTTTGCCTCTGCTGCCTTTTTGTGGATTCCTGTGACATCCTTCACTTCCGTCGCAACTCGTGGACGCTCTTTTATTGGCTCTCCTGCATATTCGACCTGCTTTTCTTGCGTATCTGCAATTATGTTTGTCTCCTGTGATGTTGGCGCTGCTTTCCCGTCACATGCAGACATTATAAAGCAGATACTAAGAATGTAAAACAGTTTTCTTTTCATTGTCGGATATTGTAGTCTATTCAGCGCTGCTGATTATTTTGTCGAATAGAATCTCATTGTTTTCAACGACGGTGGAAATCGTGAGCACCCCTTTGTTTCCCATATCGTTGTAGTGGACGAGATATTTGCTTTCTCCTAGAGGTTCAATCTTTTCAACTTCTTGAATGTCTTCTCCATCTTGCGCTCCGCTACGGAATTCCCAGATGGCGTAACCTCCTCCATCGGCGAACTCGTTGTTGTAGTCGTCTCTTAGTTTTTGAGCCAATGCATTTGTGCAATACTGAGCGATGACTGAATCTGTTGCCTCTTCTCTACCGAAGATATATTTCCCGTAGAATGTCTGGATTTTTTCGATGGCTCTGGCGTCAATGTCTTCGCTGATCGTTTCTGTCGACGGTGTTGCCTCCGTCTGTTGCACTTGCACTTGTGGCTGTTTGTCGCTGCATGATACAGCCACTATCGCCAAAATAAATAGAAGTTTTTTCATGTTAATCTTTTTTAAATTCCATTTTGCTCCAATGACAGTCGCAATAGATGGAATTGTCGACTATCTTGGCATTGTATATTTGCAGTGTTTTTATAATTTCTGGATCAGCGTTTACTCGAAAATAGAATTCGTGGAAGTGATAATCGCTCATCCTGCATTCTGCTAGAGGAATGTTTTTCTCCTTTAGCTGATTGATAATATCTTGCATGACATCGCAGATGTATCTCTTCATGTTTTAGCACATTAAGAAGCTGTTTTGTTATTTTTCATCATAATAAATAAGTGCTCGCCTACGGCTCGCACTAGAGGGGAGGTGTTAGGGCGTTCCGCCCTTAACAATCCTCGTTTTTATTCTTCCTTCTTCACTTCGATTCTGAACGTTGTGCCGACTCCTTGTGTGGAGTTGAGAACGTATATTTTACCGTGGTGGTATTCCTCCATAATTCGTTTGGCAAGAGAAAGTCCAAGTCCCCAGCCACGGCTTTTAGTCGTGAATCCAGGTTCAAATACGGTTTTGAACTTTGATTTTGGTATTCCTTTGCCTGTGTCGCTCACGTCTATGATACATTTAGAATCTTTTTCACTCACGTTGACGTGGATGCTTCCATCTCCGTCCATTGCGTCGATGGCGTTCTTGCAGAGGTTTTCGATCACCCACTCGAATAGCGGCACATTCAATTCTGCATTGTATTTCTGGTCGTTGTCGTAGTGGCAGGTGATGGACACTCTTCTAGACACTCGTCCACGCATATATGACAATGCATTGTCTATCACTTCATTAAGACAGACTGGAGTGCATTCTGGTTTGGAACCGATTTTGGAGAATCTGTTGGCGATGGTTTGCAGACGGTTGACGTCCTTGCTTATCTCTTGAGCCACACTCGCGTCGACATCCATTCCTTTCAGCAATTCCACCCATGCCATGAGTGAGGAGATAGGAGTGCCGAGCTGATGGGCTGTCTCTTTGGAAAGTCCCACCCACACACGGTCTTGCTCCGCTTTGCGTACGCTGGCAAGCACAAGCAATAGCGCGATGAAAAACAGGAATATCAAGCCCCATTGGATGAACGGGAAATACGACAGCTTCTGCAAAAGCAATGAGTCGCCATAATATAGTTTGTGGTATGTCGTCTCGTCCAGTTTGATGGAAATAGGTTCGTTGATTGTCTCAAACGACGCTACCTTGCTCATCAGAAATGCGGAATCTGGCTCTCCATTATATTTGTCAGGGATGTCGATGTTTCTATATTGGTATGGAGTACCTTCCGCATCCACAATTATCACAGGAATAGTGTTGTTGTCTTGAATGACACGCAGACAGAAGGTGAAGTCGAAATCATCACCTGCGGTAGCGATCTGACGTGTCGCGTCAGCCCAGATCTCCATTTTGTCGCGTTCTTCCTTTGCCATGTCACCTACAAGATTGGTGGAAAACACAATCGACAATAGGAAGATGATGATTGCGAAAAATGAAAATATATATTTGACGGCGGAATAGTTAAGAAACGATTTCTTCATACCTAAATGACGTTTTTGATTATTAAACGTGAAATTTAGCAAATTATTGTGTCTGTGGTTGTAAAAGCACTTTTTGATGTCTGGGAGAAAATCTTCTTAGAGTCTGTTTTTAATATGTTTTGTAATTTACTTCATTCTGTTTTTACCGCTGCCCTCTGGACTCGTGAAAGAGTGAGTTAGGAAGCTCCTCCCTTAACAATTCTCAAATTCTATAGCCAAGTTGTTTGATTAACAGCTTCTTACAATTTCTCTCGATACTTTGTTTCGTTTTCGTCTTCAAGAATGTTGAGATAGCTTGTGTAGCGGCTTTCGCTGATGAAGTGTTGCTCCACGGCCTCTCTCACCGCACAACCTGGCTCGTGCGTATGTGTGCAATTGCCAAACTTGCATGATTCGGAGTGCTTGAAGATTTCTGGGAAGAAATGTCCCACTTCATATTTGTCGAATCCGATGGTGCCGAATCCTTTCACTCCTGGAGTGTCGATGATGAAAGTGTCCTCTTCAAGCTGGTACATCTCAGAGAATGTTGTGGTGTGCATACCTGTGTCATGCACTGAGGAAATCTCACCTGTTCTGGCTGCAAAATCCGGTGAAATGGCATTTATGAGTGAGGATTTGCCCACTCCTGAGTTGCCGCTGAACAACGTCGTCTTGCCTTTCAACGCATTTCTCACCTCTTCCACTCCCTCACCCGTAAGAGCTGATGTGATGTGGCATTTGTAGCCGATGCTTTCATAAAGTGTCACAAGTGCTTTCATATATTCCGTCTCCCTTTCATCATATAGGTCGCATTTGTTGATCACGATCACGGCTGGCACTGAGTATGCCTCGCATGTGGCAAGAAATCGATCTATGAAGACGGTGGATGTCTCTGGATGGGCAATAGTCACAGTCAGCATCGCTTGGTCTACATTGGCAGCGATGATATGGAGCTGCTTCGACAGGTTTGATGGCTTGCGTACGATGTAGTTTTTCCTTTCGCATATGCTGCTGATCAAGCCTTCGGAGTTGGGAAGCTCTTTAAACTCCACAATGTCGCCTACCGCAACTGGGTTTGTGCTCTTGATTCCCTTGATGCGGAAATTGCCTTTTATCTTGCACTCCCAAAAGTCGCCGCTCTCTGTACGTACAATATAGCTGCTGCCTGTATTTCTGAAAACTACTCCTTTCATCCAAAAATTAAATAAATAAAAAAGGCGGCGACAATGCCACCGCCTATATGTTTAGAAACTGTTTGTCAAAATTACACAGTCATAATCTCTTTTTCCTTTGCAGCGAACATCTCATCGACATTCTTGATGTATTTGTCGTGGATCTTCTGAACCTCTGCCTCTGCATCCTTCTCAACGTCTTCAGCCAAACCGTTCTTCACCTCTTTCTTTAGGCCTTCGATTGCGTCGCGACGTGCGTTTCTAATACTGATCTTTGCGTCTTCTGCCTCAGCTTTAGCCTGCTTTACAAGAGCCTTACGACGCTCCTCTGTTAGAGGCGGAATGCACAAACGGATCATCTCACCGTTGTTTTCAGGTGTGATGCCGACCTCTGAAGCCAAGATCGCCTTCTCAATCAACGGAATCATCTTCTTATCCCAAGGCTTGATAGCGATAGTGCGGGCGTCTGGTGTTGTGATAGATGCCACACCTGAAAGTGGAGTCATCGCACCATAGTTGTCTACACGGATTGGATCCAAGATTCGTACGTTTGCCTTGCCGGCACGGATGTGGGCGAAAGAATCGTCAAGATGAAGAAGCGCTCCGTCCATCTTGTCTTCTGCCACTTTATAAAAAGACTTTACGTCTGCCATTGTAAAAAATGTTTTATTTCCTTAATTTATAATTCTTTTTTCATTGACACACACGTCCGCGTGTCTCTACGTGTGGCAAAGATACGATTTTTTTGCATATTGCAATATTATGCATGAAAAATATTGATTGTCGGAGGCCTCTCTTAAATTTCCGAATAAACTAATTCTCCGTCTATTCTCTCTGATTTCATAACATAAATCCTATCGACTCGCATGGATGCAGTTTTGATGGATATGTCTGTCGGAACAGTTGATGGCTTGCGAATCAATGAGATGTGTGGGTAAAATTCCGTCGACTTAAATTTGACACCATTGGCAATCAGTCTCTCTCTCAGTAGCGACGCGAGAGATGATGCTGAGGTGCCATCTTTGATTCCAACCCAAACAACAGTTCCGTTCTTCGTCTGGAATGTCCCCAATTTGTCGAGTGTGATCTCAAAAGGGTCGAATACGACTTCACTTACAGCCTTACGGATCTTTGGCAGGTCAAATGTCTCGCCAATAAACGCTAATGTCAGATGTAGATTGCCATACGGACAATAGTTTCCTTCCACTCCTTGGTCTCTCATCTCCTGTTGGGCATCGACAAGCGCGGATTTGAAATCCTCCGTAAAGCGTATTGCGATAAATATTCTCATTAAAATTCTGTATATGATAAAGCCGTTTTAGATTTCCCTAAAACGGCTTTTTATCAATCATTGATATTCAATCATCTGTGATGAATGTTTGACGCTCCTGATTTTCCATCCACTTGTTTGGTCATAGGAGAGCCAAACTTAGCTTTCTCCGCATCATGTTTTGCGACGACCTCCATGTATTCTGCTGTGCTGAATGGGGCAGGTGTCTGTGCAAACTCAGGCACGTTGTAGCTCTTCAGCAAGTCGGCGTCATGACGTGGGTTGAGGCGAGGCATACGGAATGGTTTTGTGGCATTGCCGTTTTCATCAATGTGAGTGATGTAGTTGCGGGAGTAGCTTCCATCTTCACGTTTGGATGCTATGAGTAGCCAGCGACTGTTGGTCGACCAGCTGTGGTAGCTGTCGCAAAGTGGAGAGTTGACATTCTTCAAAGGAAGGAGTTCAGATGTCGCCAGATTGATCAGGCAGACGTCGGCACTATGCTCTGTTGGCACTTGCATGCCATATTCAGCACGTGTGATAGCCAGGAATTTGCCATCTGGAGAAATCTTAGGAATAGTGGCACTGCTGTCGAGCTTAGTTGCCGCATACACAGTGTCTATTTTGCCCCAGCTGCGTGAGTCGGCGTCGAATGCTATTCTCAATATGTCATATTTCACACTGTCGAATGGCAGCTTGTTTTTATCGTCGTCTGTGCATACAAAGTAGAGATGCTTTCCGTCTGGAGCCCATTCGGGGAATGATTCGAATCTGTTGTCGGTACGGATGATGTTTGTGATTTCGTTTTTCTCTATGTCGTAAAGCACAAGGTCGCCATGAAGATTGAATGTCTCAATCTTGTTTGTGGTCGACGAGTGGAACGACTGCTTGAAGTTGTCCATAGAGAATGCAATCAGAGGCAGGGTAGGGTGCCACGATGTGATTGATGTTGAGAATGGCATATCTCCTGTCTTTGTGTCTATCTTGCGGACTGTGCCGTTGTATGAAAGAATCATACCTCCTTTCTCACCACGGTAGTAGAAACTTCTGTTTTGTGAATTGTGACGCTGCACAAAATGACAGTTCACACATCTTTGTGTGCGGTAGCCAGGCTGTGAGTGTGTGTAGTGGTCAGACGCTATTATGCTCTCTTCTCCTGTCGACAGATTATATTGGTTGACAGACATTTCTCCACTTGCCTGATAGCTTGGCTCAATCATTCGGTATGTGACGTATTCATCGATGGAGTCGCCGCTCACAGTCATAGTGAATGGGGCATAGCGTAGATAACCGTTGTTTGTCTTTTCGTAGACTTCAAAGGTTATATCGTTGTCTTTGTTCTCTGCAAGTAATGATTTCCATTTGTCAATAGGAAAACAAACATTGCCGTTGTCGGAAGCTACAGAAAATTCCGTCTTTCCGCCTGACACTTTCACTATGAAATCTTTATCCGCGTCGACACAAAAATTCATTGGCAGAATGTTGCATGGAATTGTTGTGCCGATATAGCAGTTGGGTTGGATTGGGGCGGCATCAGAACTCTCTGTGAATGATTTCGGAGCATCTACAGAGCAGGCTGACATCAGCGTCGCCAACAGAAATATGATTATATTAGTCTTTTTCATTTTTTCAAATCTCCTCCTTTATAGTTCTTAGTGTCGGTCTCTTTATAGAAGTAGTAGTAGAGATACGATCCTTCGTATTTCTTCATCTTATCCTTCCCTTTTTTACCAGCCTTTTGAATCTCTTTGACACCCTTTTGTACGTTTATCGCAAGATTCCTGTCGACAGTGATGCTCTGCACTGGTTTTGTATTGCCCATAATCGCGCAAAGACAAGCAGCTTCCTGAATACATTTTGGAGGCACATGTCCTCTGTATATTTGAGCTGCGACGGGAATGTCTCTCGCAAATGATTCAAGATCTTTGGCGTAAAGTTCTGTAAGAATTCTTGCCTCAGCTATTTTGGGGTTTGAAATGTTAGACCTTTCCGCTATGAAGTCTGCGGCTGAATAGGCATGAAACCAATCGTCCTTTTTCTCAAAATATGAGTCAAAGTTTTTGTAAGCCTCTTTGTCTGTCAACAACTGTTGCTTGTCGTTCTTGTATTTTCTCCACTCTTTCACATAGTCTGAGTAGACGGTGCTCGTCTCCAACACATTCAAATATTTCTCGGTAAGTTCTGGTTCTTCCATCATCACCGCGCAACGCATCATTCGTTTCAACCGACGGAAATTCTCTCCCGTCAACTGGTAGTATTCCATTGCGTGGAATAGCGACATGCAGAAGTTTCCTGTGGCAAAGGCGAAATCTTCATAGTGGATCATGTGAGGCATACAGAAATTGCTAGTGCTGTATCCTTCCCATTCCACAGGAAAGTTGAACATCTGGTCCACTTTTTCTCCGTTTGCGATCAGAGCTTCCACGTAGTAAGCGTATATGTCTGATGTCGGATGAGTGGTGTTTCTGGCTTCTGTGATCATCTCTCCCCATTTCTCTTCGTTTTCAAGTCTCTGCAAACGGAGAATCTTGTGGAAACTTTCATCGTTGTAGCTACAAAGTTTTGCGACTACAATTGCCAAAACAAATGCAATTCCTGGGACAATAAGTCTCTTTGCCGACAATTCCGTCTCCTCTCCACACTTGCTCGCCACGAGCGGACAGACAATCAACAATGCCAGTGCTATGAGTGAATAGATGAAGAAAGTGCTTGAATGTGAGACATATAGAGGTGCGAATAATGCGATGGAATAGACTTCGTAGTGGAGAAGGTTTGATGTCAGATAGTTGAATCCAAACCATGATGCCAAGCCGATTCCCGCAAGCATCATCGCTATTTTATTGTCTTTCTTTACGTATGACGATGCTCCTATCAGCATTGACAATGGAGAGAATATTCCGATAGCGAAGTAGGAAAACTCTGCCACTACAATCGCAATGTACAGCGAAATCTTGTTTTCCACCTGCATCCACCACGCCAGAAGCACAGCGATGAGGCTTCCTAAAAGTAGTGACATCACAACTGATCCGTCTACTTTGTCGAAAATCAGATATTCAAGATTGCAGGCGGCCACGAACAATGCAAGTGGCGGAATTGCAGCAAACACTATCTTTTTCGCGTTCCCCTGTTTGGAGAATGATTTAAGAAGTATGGCGAAAATCGCGGTCAGTGTTGTTGACACTGCGAATGCTCCGAACACTGGGGAAATAAAGAATTGTGTGATGAAACGCGACACAAAACTTAGACATCCGGCACCATATGAAAATATGATAGATCGGAATGGGTCGGAGTCGAGATACAGAGTATAGTCGTGGAGAGCATACAAAAAGTCTTGTTTGCTCACGATGGAGGTTGTGAATAGGACGATGAAAAGCAATGCTATCGACGCATATTCCAATGTTTTCATCTTGAATGTAAGGGTATCTTTCATAGTTTCCCGTCTTTTAGTGTTTCATATAATCCTTCGCAGGCATCTTCAAGAAGATCGAGCACAAGTTCAAATCCATCTGCGCCGCCATAGTAAGGGTCTGGCACGTAGTCGTTTGTGAAGTTTCTGCAGAATTCTGTCATTTTGTGGATTTTCTTCGTATGCTCCGCAGTCGCCGCACGGTCGTAAAGATCGTCGACGTTGGTGTTGTCCATGCCGATCACCAGGTCGAATCTGTCAAAATCAGCTGTTTTCACAGGTCGGCTGATGGAAGTCACGTCGTAGCCTCTGCGTGAAGCGAACGATATCATACGTGGATCAGCATGCTCTCCTTGGTGATAGTTCAGAATACCTGCGGAGTCGATGTTGAAATCTGCTGACGCTCCTTTGTCGTCCACAATCTTCTTCATCACAGCTTCCGCTGCGGCTGAACGGCAAATGTTGCCCAAGCAAACGAATAATATGTTGTGTTTTGCCATATTCTTATATTGTTATCCAACAGAATCGTCTTTTGCCAAGTCGCCTTGTTGAGAATTGTTGTTGCCACGGTTGCGATTGTTGAATCTGCGATGGTGGTTGTTGTATCTTCTCGGCTTGTTGCTTTCGTCGCCGTTAGCATTTGGCTTAAAATGTTGGCGGTTGGCTTTAGGCTCTTGGCTTTCGTTGCCATCAGTTTTCGGCTTATTGTTATGTTTGCCATCTGCATTTGGCTTATGGCTATTGGCGTTTGGCTGTTTGCCTTTTGCTGTTTGACTGCGGTTGTTGTTTTGTCTTCTTCTGCCTCCTTTGCCTTTCAACCTAGGCTCGTATGCTGGTCCTTCACCAAGCTCTTCTGGCAGAGGCATTTTTTCAATCTCTTTTTCCAAAAACTGCTCAATCATGCCAAACCTGTCCTGATCCTTCTCCGACACGAAAGTGATGCCCACACCCTGACGGTTGGCGCGTGCGGTACGTCCGATACGGTGGATATAGTCTTCAGCGTCGTGTGGCACATCATAATTGATCACCATGTCGATTCCTTCGATGTCGATTCCTCTGGAAAGGATATCTGTGGCTACAATGACGTTGATTTTTCCACTTTTATAGTCGAGCATGACTTCATCGCGAAAAGCCTGGTCCAAATCGGAATGCATGGCTCCGACTTTGATTTTCATGCGAAGTAGAGCGTTGTAGACATCCTTGACATTCTGTTTCGACGAAGAGAAAATGATGGTCTTGTCGACGCTGTTGTTTGCCAACAATTTCTGCACCAACATTCGTTTCTGAGTTTCATAGCAGATATAAGCCTGCTGTGTGATTCCCTCCGCAGGCTTGGAGATTGCCACATTCACGAATTCTGGCTCGTGAAGGATTGTCTCCGCCAACTTTTTGATTTTAGCTGGCATGGTTGCTGAAAACATCACCGTCTGACGCTTCACTGGCAACGTCTTCACTATAGAGATGATGTCATCGTAGAATCCCATGTCGAGCATACGGTCGGCTTCGTCCAGAATAAAATGTTCCACACCTGAGAAATCGGCGTTTTCCATCTTTATATGGGAGATCAAACGACCCGGAGTGGCGATAATGATATCTGTGCCGTTTTTCATCGCCTGTTTTTGGGTCTCGTATGCGGAAGCGTCGTTACCACCGTAGACTGCCACTGAAGAGATAGGCACGAAATATGAGATACCTTCCAACTGTTGGTCGATCTGTTGTGCCAACTCACGAGTCGGGGCCATGATGATCGCCCTCACTTTATCTTTCGATGGCTTCCTAAGCAATTGATTGATAAGTGGCAGCAGGTATGCCGCTGTCTTTCCTGTGCCTGTCTGCGCGCAAGCTATCAAATCTTTGCCTTCCATCACCACAGGCATCGCCTTCTCTTGTACAGGAGTCATCTCCTGGAAATTCATGGCGTCGATACCGTCAATCAACGACGGCTCAAAATCTAATTCGTCGAATCTCATTTTTTGTCTTTCTTTTGATCCTCCTTTTCTGGTAGTTCACATATGTCGCCGGGATAATGAGATATGCACTCGTATCCCGGGAACGCTTCCTTCATATAGTTTGGCACTTCAGTGCAGCTGCCATGGCGGATTAGCCCCTCAACCAATTTTTCTGCTTTTTTGCCAAACGTGTCGATATAGTAGCTTTTGTTGACCAACGCAAGGCCGTCTTTGAACGGATATGCGTGAGTGAAACTTGGAGATATCGCCTCTTTGAAATTATTGTCAAGGAATCCTACTTTGCCATCTTTCACAATACGTGCGAATCCACAGCTGTAAGGATTGATATAGTCGTATTGTGGCTCGACTATCTCTTTCCCCAATTTGTTGATCATTCCCCATTTGCCATCTTTTTTTACAATCGCCAAACCATTGTAGAACACATCGATGTATTCGTAGATCGGTTTCACGTACACTGTCTGACTGTCGGGTGTGAGAAGACCATATTTGTTGTTCTCCTCAAAATGGATCAGCTTCGTCTCGTCTTCAATCTTAACTGAAGGTTCATAGTAGACGGTGCTCTCCTCCTTTAATCCTCCTTTTATCAGAATGACGGAGTTCCTTTTTGTCTTGTCTGCATAAATTGAGTCGTATGCGCATTCCACGATAGGGTAGCCAGACAAATCGTATATGCCAAGTTTGCCATTCTTCTTCACCAGCAAAGCCTCTGTGCTGTTTTCAAAACACTTGATGGCGTCATATTTGCATGGAAGCACAGACTGTCCGAGCTCATCCACCAAACCATAGAATGCTCCCGTCTTAACAAGAGCAATATGACCGAAGAAATATGACATGTCGTCGTAGCGGGCTGAAATGATAGTCTTGCCAAGATCATTTACCAAACCTTTTTTCCCGTTCAATACGAATATCACATAACCAGGACGGAATTTTAACAGGGTGTCGTATACGCAGTCGATCACATGTTTTCCGCTTTTGTTGATGAATCCGCATTTGCCACCTAATCTTGCGAATGCCAGATCCTTCATTACAGGACCGTCTTTGATTACAGATTCGTCAAAAGTTTCATTGAACGATGTCTCCATGCCGAAGAGTCCGATGGTGTCGTAGCGGCAATTCACGATTGGCTTGCCTAAACTGTTGATTAGTCCCCATTTGCCATCTCTCTTGACGCGAGAGTAGCCCTCTTCGTAGTAGTAGAGCTCCTCGTATTCGTGTGGGATAAGCTCCTCATTGTTGCAGTTCATCAATCCCCATTTGTCGTTATGACGAAGGCGGACAGTGCCGTCGGGATAGTGCTGCATATATTCGTAGTTGTAAGGGAAGACGTCGGTGCCGTTCTTATAAAGGAAGTTCCATTTGCCTTTGTTGAGCACACGTCTGTAATCATCGATCAAAGAGTCTGCATAGACATAATCTTTAGGTCGCAATCCATTACGTTGCTTTTCATTTGTGTTCAGTGCGTAGTTGACCTTTGTCGTCAGCGTCACGGTCTGGGCCTCTCCCTTGATCTTGATCGGCTCAAAATCAGGCATTGTCTCAAAAAGACTTCTCACCTCTCTGAGCAGTTGAGGATTACATTTGCAAGAAGGCTTGATGTTAGAAATATGTCCGTCCTTGTTGACGGTGAAAGTGACAGTCACGTCGCCACCTTTAAGTGCGTTCGGACCGACAAGTTCGGATGGATATTGTTTTGCGGCTGCGACATATTTTTTGAATTCAGGATCGTCAACGCCCTTGAATCCTGTCGCCATAGAGCTGAATGAGATTGCAGTCAGCAAGGCTCCGGTTATGATATTTCTCAGTCTAAAGTTCATCATTGTTTGAATTTGAATCCGTTTGTGTGTTTCTCTAAATACTCACCGTTATTTCCGGCATATATGAAATAGCCCTCCACGTTGGGCAATGATTCGATAAGTGATAGTGCGGAATCTACTCCAATCACCATGCATGCTGTTGCCAAAGCGTCTGCTGTCATGCAGTCGTCTGCGATGATCGAACTGCTCAGCAGAGTGTGGTTCACAGGTTTGCCCGAGCAAGGGTCTATTGTGTGGGCATATTTGGTGCCATTCTTATAGTAGTATTGCAGATAGTTGCCGCTTGTGGCCAAAGCCTTTCCGTCGAGCTGCACCACGCGTTGCAACTCGTTGGTGTGTTGCATTGTGCTGTCTTCAATCGGTTTGTTGATTCCGATGCTCCACACTTTTCCTTTGTCGTTCACTCCACTGCAGACAACCTCGCCTCCCACTTCCACCATGAAGTCGTTGATTCCGTTTTGGCGTAAGACGCGAGCCACCACGTCGGAACCGAACCCTTTTGCTATTGCCGACGCATCCAGTTTGATATTCGGATTCTCTTTCTTTATATATCCGACGGGAGAGAGACTCTCCTTCTTCCAGTCCACGTAGTCATACATACCTGGCTTGTTGTCTGAAACACGAAGATAGAGACTAACCTTCTTCCATCCCACGTAGTTTCTCAATTCAGCCAACACACTGTCGGGAGTGGAGCGGTCGGGATCGAATCCGAATCCGTATGCGTTCACAAGAGGAGCGACGGTGATGTCGAAAGCACCGTTGGTGATGGAAGATATCTCACAAGCCTTGTTGTAGACCTTGATGAACAGAGAGTCCTTATCAGTCAGAAACACCGAGTCGGAAGAAAGGTTGACGCGGGTGATAGTGGATTGCTTGTTGAAAGTGGAGAGAGCGGTGTCGACGGCGGCAAGAGCTGCAAGGTATTCCGTCTTCACATCCTTTCCATTTGACGCATATTTGATTTGATAGAAAGTGCCAAACACTCTGCCATTATCAGTGACATATTTTTTTGCAGACGGTTGGGTCGTAGACACACACGCCGACAACAGAAATGAATAAATAAAAATTATGCAGTAGCGGAATAACGCTTTCATTTATACGATAATTATGCAGTTTAGTGATACACAAATGCAAAAATAATCAACTTTTTTTATTTCACAAAAACATGTAGTATTTATCAGGGATGGGTTGATGGTTGATGGTTCACACCCAACCCTGTGTTGTGTCGCACCTACGGGATTGGGTTTACACCTAATCCTATGATATGTCGCACCTACGGTGCTGTTTTTTTTAACATTTTTTAATTCTTTTCATAAGAAAATGTGTTGTAAATCATTTTTTAATAACATTTAATTCTTATTTTTGCGGAGTTTGTCCAGGAATATGAATGCCTTAAAGAAATTTTTTGGATTAAATGCTTGATATATAGAATGATAGGTGATGCAGAAGTGTCTTCTTTATTGTGTAGTATAAGCATTATGTGAAAAAGAGTATTTTATTTTCTGGAATATTTTAATGGTTTGTAGAATAATTTAAGAATAATACGAGAATAATTTATATACGATGAAAAGAATATTTTCTTTTATATTGGCTTTGATGGCTGTGCAGATGATGTGGGCAGCCCAAATTACTGTTACAAACACATCTGACGATGTTGAGGAAGAAGGCTCTTTGCGATGGGCATGTGCAACTGCTACAGCAGAAGATACGATAGTATTTAAGTTTAGTACAAAAGGAGATAAAACAATACATATATCATCTTATCTTACTACAAATGCCTCTATTGATGGATCAACTTGGGCTGATTCAATCATAATTGAAGGAACAAATAAAAAGGCTAATAATTCAGATGATGGCTTTCGGGTTGTAGGTGCATTCGTTAAAAAAATTGTTGTGAAGAATTGCTATGCTGGATTCCATGTGTTGACTAGTACTGCAAAGAGCAATGCGTTCTACGATTGTATAGCAAGTAATTGTAGAATAGGATTTTATTGTGAAAATTCAAGTGATGTGTCTATTATACGTTGTAAATCATTAAATAATGATAATTATGGAATAACCAGTGGTTCCAGGGTTTTAGATGCAATAGAAGATTGTGATATTATAGGAAATAAGAAAGCAGGAATTTATGGTCAAGCAAAAAATATAACAGGATGTCGAATTTATAATAATGACGTTGGTATAGATGTTGTATATAATTCAGATTTGATCGATGACTGCGTTATTTCTGGAAATACAACTTATGGCATTCATGTGTCTGGCAAAGTAAAAAAAATCTCTAATAATGTTATTGGATTGACGGAAGATCAAAAAGATGTATATTCCAATGACAATGGAATATATATTCAAGGAAGTGGTGTTGACATTTTATCAGGTAATGTTATATCTGGAAATCTAAAAGACGGAATTAATAGCTCTCTTAAAGGTTCGGATATTGGTGTGTTTATGGGAAATTATATAGGCACCAATAAGTATTTTGTGAGTGATCCTAAATTTGGAAATGGTGCTAATGGATATTACCCAAGTTCGTCATCCAGCTATCCTAAATTTTCTAGAAATTATTTTGGGAATAATGCGGAAAATGGAATAAAAGGATCTTTTAGCGGGACTATTAGTTTTGAAGATTGCTATTTTGGTATCACTCCAGATGGTGATCCTATGCCTAATAGAATAGATGGTTTAAATGTGGGATCATCGAATATGACATTTAAAAACTGTCATGTGGGATATAATGAAGGATCTGGTATTAATGTGACAAGAGGAACCGTAACCGTAAATGGTGGTGAATTTATTGGTAATAAAGAAATGGGACTTAGTCTATTATCCGGTAATCCAAATTTTACGGTTGAAGATGCGATTTTCGATTCAAATGGCAATTCTGCTATTTCTTTTGATAATAAAGGATATTTGACGTCTTCATTAATTTCGAATACCAAATTCCTACGTACGAACAAAGCATATCCTGCATATAGCACTACCAATCCATATCCTGTGCCTGAATTCACGTCATGTAAGATGACAGAAAAGACAATAGAGATTGTTGGTAAGGTGGATACAGAGGAAGAGGTAAAAATTGAATTGTTCTATACATCTCAAGGAGAGCAGACTGCGGAGAAACTTGTTTATTCATCTACAGAAACCGACGGTACGTTCTCTATCTCATTGGACAGATCAGAATTTGCGGGAAAAAGTATTATAGGCTTTACAGCAACTGCGACCTATGGAGGCAAATATACTTCTCCTTTATCGGATGTTGTTTATCCGGAGTTGGGAAAAGTTGATCTGACTCGTACTGAATTTTATGTCAAGATTGATGGATATGGAGATGGATCAACGTGGGAGAAAGCTATGAGTCCACAAACATTCGCCTACTATTTGCCACAGGCGAAAGATGGTTCTACTTTCCATGTGGCGGAAGGTACGTATTATCCGATGTATGATAGTAATTTGAAACAAGCTAATGACCCCTATGCACAATATACGATAAAAAGCGACGTGACAATCAAGGGTGGATATCCTGCAAATGCGACAAAAGGTGCAAAGAGTGATCCTAAAGAATATAAGACCATATTTAGTGGTGACTATGAAAATGATGATGAAGTAAGTTTCGTTAAAGAAACAGATGGCAGTTATTCTCTTACGCATAAAAATTATGAGGATAATGCAGCATATTTGTTCTTTATTATTGCTTCTAAAGAAACAAATATAGTATTTGATGGCGTAGCCATTTCTAATACTTCTTATGGAATTTATCCTGTTTATAAAACTTCTCCTGTTGATCTGAATGTGAACATTAATAATGTTTCGTTTGAAAACATTTCTGGCTATGCTGCTTATTGTTCAACTAATCAAGTTTACCTAGATATCAATCATTCTTCTTTTAAGCATAATAATAATTGTATTTTTGTATATACTAATATAAATGTTAGGAATACAACATTCGAGGAAAATGGAGGTGACGTTTTAATTAATGTTTCTACTCTCTCTGACCTTATTAGTACAATAGATTCTGTTTCATTTGTTAGAAATACAGGTAATAATTTAATATACAGTTGTTTGGAGGTTAGAAATTCAATTTTTGATTCTAATATAATAACGAAAACTGGAGGAAATTCAGATTTAATTACTGGAATCAATAATAGAATGAGCATTATAAACACTAAATTCAAAAATAATCAATCTCAGTCTAATCTAATTTTTGGAAATGAGGTTGTTGTTTCTAATTGTTCGTTTGTGGACAATATAAGCTATCAGATTGTCATTTCTGAGAATTTGTCTGTAAGTAATTCTTATGTTTACAACCATCAGGGATCCTCAGCTTTCTATTCTTACGATCAACTCACGCTTCTTTCTGATACAATAGAGTCGTGTAAGTTAGAATCTCGTATGATTCAATCTGGTAATTGTCGCATTGATAGTTGTTTGATAAAAAATAATGATTCGTATTTGTTTTATCAAAGTGGAAATCTAGATTTGTTAAATACTGAGATTACAGGCAATTACAAGACCGATATGGATAAAAGTATGTCTGTTATAGATCTATACGGTGATGAAGAAGATGTAGTAAATATTTATAATACCATATTTGAAGACAACAAATATAAGGATTGTGTGTTCTTGAAAAATGAAGTGCCTTATATTGGTTTTAAGCAATGTGTAATAGAATCAAATGAAGTGTCTGAAATCTTCAATTCTGCTCAATTGTCTGACCCTTATGCAATGAGATATAAATTAAATATTGAAGAATCTACCTTTGGAGACAACAAAACAGCATATTCTGTTATTCATTTGGGTACAATGAATGATTTGTATTCTGTTAATTCCACTTATGTTAATAATACTACTGATATAGCAGTGCTTTATGGTGTGTATACAAATTGTGAGTTATATAATAATACAATACTTTCAAATGATGTAAGAGATAATCATTCTGTGTACTTAGGAGGAAGTGCCGATTTGAAAATGAGTGGAAATATCATTGAAAGTATAGAATTAGGTGGATATAGTGATTTGGTTACCTCACAGAATAATGTCTTTATATGTGATCTCTCTTCGAGAGGCAGTGAAAAAGCGTGGACGAATGAAGAGAATACAATCTCTTTAAAAGCATCTGATTGCTCTAAATTGTTTGATGGAGAATATGATTCTAAAAACGATAAATTTGAAGCTTCTTTGAAAGACAACGGTGGCTTCACACCAACCGTCGCTCTTAAATCAGACAAACTTTCGGACGGTAAATCCATCCGTTTTCCACGTCTTGATGATGTGCTTACTGACCAGCGTGGAGTGTCTCGTCTTCCTGAGACTTGTATGGGAGCATACGAGATCGGCTGTGGTTCGGATACCACTAATGCTATCGATACGATTGTGGTAGGCTCAAAATTTGTGGATGGCAAGGTGTATGGTAAGTTGGGAATCTACGAGAAAATCCTTAGCAACCATAAATCAAAAATTGGATGCGACAGCGTCGTCAACCACACGTTGTATGTCGTTCCAGATCCAAAGATCAAGGAATACTATGTGAAGACAAGCAAGAAGGGAAAGGGTGACGGTAGCAGCTGGGATGACGCCATGGATCCTAAGACTTTCGCATTCGTGTTTGAAAACCTTAAGACTGAAGGCGTGACATTCTATATTGCGGAAGGAAAATACTATGCCGTATACGACGGATGGGGCAAGGAAACCAATAATAAAAATGCTCATTGGAGCTCTAAGCATGGAGCGAATATCTATGGTGGCTACGATTCGTTGTCGACAGGAAACGCTTCCACAACAAAGGCAAATCCGGCATTGTACAGGACCATAATGACTGGTGATTTCAAAAATGACGACAATGTGAAGCTGGATGGAGACTGCGGTTACACTTTTGAGAACTTCTCAGACAACATGAATTCATCGATGATCTCGATGGAAGTGCACGGCGATGTGCATATCAGCGGTGTCGAGCTAACAGGCATGACTTTTTCGCATGGAACATCACCTGCCCTTATCCGTTTGATCGCAAAATCGGGAACTGAATATAGCGCTACAATTGATCATTGTAAGTTGAGTGTTGCGGATAAGGGTATAGAGGCGAACTATATCCGCAATCTGATAGTGGACCATTGTGAGGTAGACTATGTTAAAAATTCAGCCGTATATTCGAATGGAGATTGTAAAGTGACCAATTCGACTTTCAACCACACTGCTGGAATTAATTATGATGGCAATAATTCCAATTTGGTTGTAGAAAATTCAACGTTTGTCAAGAACCGTTCGGATATACAGTTATACATTTATGGTACAGAACTTTCTGCGAGTGCCCAGATTAATAACAACACATTCATATCATGCGAAGGAGGATCGTATCTTTCTATTTATGACAATGTGTCGGCATCGTTGTCCGGAAACATTTTTGCAGGATCCGAAATCAATATCTACAAAAGAGATGGCGAGGCAAAGCAACAGACATTTGCCAACAACGTGATAGCATGTAAGACATTTGAATTGGGTGAGTCAGGCGTAGAAAAAGACAATATAAAGGTTGCGGATATCACAGCACTATACAAGATTCTAGAAGGAACGTATTCAGAGTCTGACGGTATCTTCACACCTGCGTTGACATACAAGGGAGCGGAGACCCGTACGGTGGCATTGCTGGAAGAAACTCTTTCAGATGGTACTCCTGTCCGTTTCCCACGTCTTAAAAATGTGCTAACAGACCAGCGTGGAGTGTCTCGTCTAGAGAAGACATGTATGGGAGCATACGAGATCGGCTGTGGTTCAGACACTACGTACTCTACTGACACAATCAATGTCGGAACAAAAATCTATGGACAGACATTCACAAAGGTGGGAGTGCACGACAGCATCTTTGAAACTCTTCAAACCGCAATGGGCTGCGACAGTGTTGTTATGCATAAGGTAGTGGTTAAACCGGATCCAACGAAGTTGAACTATTATGTGAAGATGGATAAGGAGAATGATGGCGACGGTAGAGACTGGGATAATGCTATGAGTGGTGAAGACTTTGCCACATATTTGCCTTTGGCTCCTGACGGTGCTACTTTCTATGTGGCGGAAGGTACTTATAAGCCTGTTTATGATGTGAATATGAATATTCCATCGGATTTATCTGATTTATGTTATGCAATCAATAGCAGTGTTACCATCCGAGGAGGTTATCCTGCAGATGCAAAAGGAAAAGATGTGCCAAGTGAGCCTGACAAATACAGAACGATATTTAGTGGAGATTTGGGTGATAATTTTAATACTGGTATTCAGACATTATTCTTGACTGCAAAAGAAAAGCTTTTTAGTATTTATGGATTGAATTTTGTTAAAACAAAAGATGTTTCTTCTTCAAGTGCTGCGATCATTTCTAATGGTAATTTTATTGTTAATCAATGTGTTTTTGATTCTTGCTTTTGTGCTATTTTGTTGAAAAATAGTTCGTCTGCATTTATTGATTCATGTTTATTTACTAAATCTTGGGCACCCTCAATTAATGTTAGTGAAGAAGCCTCTTTGACCGTTTCTAATTCAAAATTTGAAGATAATGTTTTATTTTCTCCTTCTAGAACTCCAGTTTATTGTGGAGCTGCTATTTATTCGCAAGGTATTATAAATGTAGATAAGTGTATTTTTGAGAATAATAAAGTAGGGATGAATGGATATTCTACTTCAGGAGGAGGTGCAATTGCTATTGTTACAAATAAAAATAATAGTCATATAAAACATTCTTATTTCAAAAATAATTCGGCGACTCATGGTGGCTCTATTTATTTATTAAATGGGGATAGTATTTCTATTGATGGATGTACATTTGTTGATAATTATACATTATTGGGTCTAGGTAATGCTATATATTCAACCGCACGTGGAAATAACACTTTGTATAAATGTTTGTCGAATAATACGTTTTACAAAAATGATGATCGGGAGTATTTTAGCAGTACGAATGTGATTGATGGAAATGATATTACGCATGTGGTAAATAATACATTTGTTAATAATCATGTGCCATGTTTCAATTTGGGGAAAACTTTGATTGAAGGAAATATTATTGTTTCTGATACGACTATTGGACGCTATTTGGGTGTATTGGGTGAATCAAATTTAGTTTCTGACAACATTTCTGTTGATGGTGTTATATCAGTGCCTATTAGTGAATTTGGGGTCATCTTGGATGGTGTTTATGATTTAAACAATAATACGTTTATTCCTACTCTTGCTGACAACGGTGGTTTCACACCAACTGTTGCTCTAAAATCAGACAAACTTTCAGACGGTAAATCTATCCGATTCCCACGTCTTGAAAATGTACTTACCGACCAGCGTGGAGTGGAGCGTCTGGATTCAACTTGTATGGGAGCATACGAACTTGGATGTGTAAACGACACTACGTTCACTACTGATACAATTTATGTCGGAGATAAAATCTTGGGCCAGACATTCACAAAAGTTGGAGTGCACGACAGTATATTTGAGACACTTAAGAGCTCGTTAGACTGCGACAGTGTTGTGATGCATAGAGTAGTGGTTAAGCCAGATCCGAAGACTTTCAACTATTATGTGAAGATGGATAAAGAAGGTAGGGGTGACGGTAGTGATTGGGACAATGCTATGGATAGCACTGATTTCGCCACATATTTGCCTTTGGCTCCAGACGGTGCTACATTCTATGTGGCGGCGGGTACGTATAAGCCAGTATTTGACATAAATGGAAATGTTTCTGATTATCCTCTTTATAATATAAATAGTAGTGTTTCAATTTATGGAGGTTATCCGGCGAATGCAACTGGAAAAGAAGTTCCAAGTGAACCTGACAAATATAAAACGGTTTTGGGTTATGATGTAAACTGCTCTTTTGCTTTGTTCTACTCGGAAAAGAACGAATTGCTAAGTTTTGTTTTGGATGGTGTTTATGTAAATGATTACTGTTCATATGTGATAAAAATGCCTTCTGTAGATCTCACTTTAAGAAATTCTTATTTTGAAGGAAATAGTAATTTTTGTGATGTCTCAAATGAAGGAAGTTTGAATGTTGTCAATACAGAATTTAGCAAAACACAGTATACATTATTTTCTATGTATGGAACGAAATCCGTATATATGGAAGATGTTAAGTTTGTTGAAAATATACCTTCTTCTTATTTTTATGGAGATGGTTATGATGTGAATTTAAAGTCGGTTAGTGCGACAAGCAATAATGGATATTACTATTTCTTGGGATCAAAGAAATTGCTGGTTGAGAATTCAGAGTTTACAAAGAACAGTACAGGTAGTTATTTGTTAACAACTTCAGGAACTGTTGACATTCAGAACTCTTTGTTTGACCAAAATGAAGGTTCAATGTTGGTTAATTCAGATTTGAGTTATGAGGATAGTTATATAAATATATCAAAATCGAAGTTCTCTAATAATACAACATCATCTCCTGTTATTTATGGAGCTAGATCTTCTATTAATTGTACACTTACAGAGTCGGAATTCTCTAATAATAATTGCTACGATTTGCTATTTTTAATTGGATCTGATTATCTTACTATAAATGATTGTGAGTTCTTGTCTAATAACTGTGAAAAAAGTAATTCTAATTGGACTGACGATCCATTTATGATACAAATCAGAGCATCGGTCAAAAAAATCCAAATTGAACGCAACAAAATCATAGATAATAAATCACTTAATAGTTTGGTAAGATGTAATTGTGATACTCTTATCTTTAAGGATTGCTTTTTAGATAAAAATAACACTGATTCTCGAGAATTGCTAAATTTTATTATATGTACAAATTCTCAAAATACAGATAAAAATGTCGCTTTTGTAGAAAGGAATACCTTCTCGAATAATAAATGTTTTTATTTGATGTTCTTGTTTAATAGTTCGCATGATGTTTATTTGAGAAATAATACTATAGTTTCAAATGAATGTGGTTCTGAAATCTGGTATCCAAAGTATTCAGATGTATATTTGGAGAACAATACAATCGTGGGAAACAAGTGTAAGTCTGTTTCTGAACATGATTTCCTATATAAATCAATGGTAGGAAACTTTATATTCGGAAACCAATATGAAAAACTGTATCGTATTACTGCTCGAGATATTGAAGGAGAACCTTTGTACAATGTAATGCCTCTAACAATAGATAATCTTTCGATAAAGGTTCCGAACTCAACCAATATTGTTTCAGAATATTATATAGAAAAACTTTTAAAGGAATTGGAGGATTATCCGGAATCTGATGACATATCAAATGTCAAGGATTTGTCTGTTGAAATATCTTCTGTGTTGGAAGGTACTTATGATCCAACAACCGGTCTCTTCACTCCAGTGCTTGCTTACAACGGTGGCTTCACACCGACCGTCGCACTAAAATCAGACAAACTTTCAGACGGTACATCTATCCGATTCCCACGTCTTGAGAATGTGCTTACAGACCAGCGTGGTGTGGAGCGTCTGGATGAGACATGTATGGGTGCATACGAAATAAGATGTACTCCTATTATAACTGAGTTGAAGGATACTGTAATGGTGGGCGACTCTTATACTTTCATTGATAAGAATCTGGATGATGTCTGCAAGAAGGTCGGCTCTTACTATTTCTCTGATACGTTGGTCGGCTCGGAGAATTGCGACAGCATCGTCAAACTTTCTTTGGCGGTGCGTCCTCAGAAGAATGAGAACGGCTACTATGTGAAGGTGGATGGTACTGGTGATGGTTCGGATTGGATCAACGCCATGTCGCCGAAGGATTTCGCTGAGTATCTTCCGTTGGTTTACGACGGTGAGACTTTCCACATCGCAGCCGGTACATACAAGAGCACTTACGTCGACCCTGAATTGGGCAGAATGTATAACATCAACAGCTCCGTGACTTTGATAGGTGGCTATCCAGATACTGTGACAACAGTGGGTGTGCCTCCTATGCCAGAGAATTTCACGACAACGTTGTCTGCGAACGAGAGGGGGCACATTAATTTCTATAAAGAACGAACAGGTGATTTCTCTGTGTCTGGATTTGGAAGTAATGATTCTATCCTCATCCGTGTGAATGGCACTTCGTCCGTCTCTCTTTACGGCATCACTCTTTCTGGTGTGAAGAGTAGTGATAACTATGGAGCTGTAACAATGGGACAGGGAGGAACTTTGAATTTGGATAGATGTACGATTGAGAACAACAATACTTCGGCTGTTGTCGCCTCTGGCGCGAAGATAAATGTCACTTCTTCTTTGGCATATCATAATGTGTCAAAGGATGGTGCTGTGTTCAGATTGTCTCAGTCAGATTTGAATGTCGAGAATTCGTCATTCCATGAGAATGTTTCTTCAGACGAGTCTTCTGCGTCGATGGGTGCTGTCGCTAATCTTACAGCGTCTCAGGCAAACTTTAAGAATAATACGATTGCTAACAACTGGGCAGATAAGGGAACTGTATTTGCTCTTGCTAATTCTAAGGTTTCTCTTTTCAACAATACTTTGGTAGGAAACCAATCTATTGCTAAGGAGCCAAAGGGTTCTTTTGTTTCTGCTTCGGATACAAAATCTAAGGTGTCTCTATTCGGTAATATGATTGTCGGAAACGGTGTTCAGCCAGTCGACGGAGCCGCTGTTGAAAGTGAAGGATACAATATCTTCTCTACTGATTTCCAAGGCTCGGGTGTGGAGACGGATATGTTTATGGGTTCTGCCGATTATGAGTTTGTCATGGATGGAACACCTATGAATGGAAATACAGAGGTATTTATAGCCAATGTCAGAGATAATGGTGGTTTCACACCGACTATGGCTGTGATAGAGTCTATGTTTGATGGAGGAAAGGTAGTCTCAATCCCAGCAGAACAACGTAAGGTGGAGACAGACCAAAGAGAGATGCTTCGTAAGGATTCAAGTTGTGTGGGAGCGTTCGAGTTCCCTACTTATGTCAACTATTACGTTAAGCAGACTCCTGTGGGAGATGGAACAGGTCGAGATTGGGATAATGCGATGGGCGACACTACGTTCTTCCGCTATTTCTCTGTCGTCCCAACAGGTGCTACTTTCCATGTCGCTGCAGGAACATACCATCCATTGATGGACAGATTGTATAATACAAGTTCAAATAGCAATGGAAGGTATTACTCTTCTCGTCCGGTGAACGTTTTCGGAGGCTATCATCCTCAGGCTAAGAATGGAGCTGTGGCTGATCCGTCGAAATATGTCACTTTGTTGTCGGGTGACCTAAATGAAGATGATGTCTTTGAAGAGTCGGATAAAGATTATACTGTGATGGATTTCTCTAATCATCAGGATAATACTTCTTCTGTGATGACAATTGTTTCCAAATTGACAGGTGATGTACAATTGAAGGGATTGACCTTCTCTGGTAATTTCCCACAGTTCAGAGGATCGAGTGCTGCTTTGAGTGTCTCTGCCGTCGCTCCTGAGACCTCTGTTTCTTTGATACTTGACAGTTGTTCTTTCAAGAAGACATATATCGGAATCTACTCTGGCGTTGATTCTTTGTTTGTCCGTAATTGTCGTTTCGATTCAATCGATAATTTAGGATTCTCTCATTATCCACGTGAGGAAGTATCTGGTGTATTGGTGGTTGAAAACTCATCATTCACTAATATGGATTATGCGATTTCGGCGTCTACTTCAAAAGGAAAAGTACTGTTGCAAAACTCTACTTTCAGCAATACGAAGGGACTTGTTAATGTCATAACTACTACTTATAATAAAGTTGTGGATTTGAGTCTTGAAATGTATCACAACACATTTGCATTCTCACCAAAGAGTTACGGTGGTATTGAGATTCCGAACTATATTCAGACTATAGCGAAGGGTAATATCTTCAACACAAATATCTTGTTGACGAAGGATTATGATGAGACAAATGCCATGAAGCCTATCGTTTCCGACTACAACTTGTTCGTGGAAAATCCTGATACGATATATGGAGCATGGACGTTGGGTGAAAATGATATGTTGGTTACTCCGTCTGATTTGACGGGTGTGTTGCCAGGAAAGATGGTAGAGAAACGTTTCAATGCAGTTTCTACTTTGGAGAAACCTGAGAACTTCACTAAGGTGGTGGCATTGGAATCTGATGTGTTGAATGAGAAATATATCAGAATGCCAATAGAAGAGGCAAAAGTAAAGTCAGACCAGATCGCTACAGAACGTCTAGACTTGACATGTATGGGTGCATACGAGTTCTTCAAGGGCCGTGACACAGTATATATAACAAGTGTAGATACAGTATGTTATGGATTGAATTACCAGCGTCGCGGATGGAATTTACAGTCGGATACTCTTTCTGAAGGAGAGTATGTTTACGGAAGATTCCTAAGAGGAAAGGTGGCAACCGATACGATTGACACTTTGACTCTACATGTCAATCCATTTAGCAAGATCATATTGGATCAGTTGGCTGTAGCTCCTACGTTGTGTCATGGCTCTGGATATGGAGAGGTTTCGTTCACACCACGTAGTGTTGTGCCAGGAAGTGCAGCTGTTTATGTGAATAATGAGCTTGGAGACACATTATTCTCTGGTGTACAGTTGTATAATTCAGCTTATAAATATAATGAATTGCCACTTGGTAAATTTGTAGTCAGTGTCTTGTCTCAAACACAATGTGTAAAAGATACTTTATTTGATATAGAGGTCTTTGATAGAGATTCATTACAGGCTTTGCCAGGTGCTGATAATATCCTTACAGATTGTGCGAATGAGCCAAATTCTGAGTTGACGATCTCTTTGATTGGATTCCATCCAACGATGAAGTTCTATCACAATGGTGTAGAAATTTCTGATCAGACGAATAATGGTGAATTGATATATGGCGACGACGCTGCTGTCACTGCAACGGCAGAATTGAAATTAACTTCAATCCCTGTTGGCAGCCACACAATCACTGCTGTAGATGTCTGCGATAATTCATATCCAGTCAAGGATTTTGAGGTTTCGGTTATCCCATCTCAGGTTTTGGATATGCAACTTGTGGATTACACTAAGGAGACATTGGCATGTGGATTGGATAGCGGTTTCGCTAAGTTCCATATCATGTCTGGAGCAACATCATTGTTTACTTTGACATCCGATAATGGATATGATTACTCACTTCGTGTTCAAGGAAAGGATACTGTCCTTATATTGAATGATTTGACTAGAGGTAACTATACTGCATTGTTGAAGAAAGAGTCAGAAGATTGTTCGGATTCTTATTCAGTTGAATTGTCAATCAATTCGCCAGAACCGTTGTCTTTGTCATTGACAAGTAACGGTGCTGCATGCGCTGAAGGTGCAGTAAGTGTAGTTGCTGAGGGTGGTACTGGAGAGTATACTTACCATTGGACAGATCCAACGGGTGCTAAGTTTGTGACAAAAGAACCAGGATTGAATGAGGCGAGCGCAGGAAAATATACTTGTGTCGTTGAAGATGAGACTCATTGTTTCTCACATTCAGATTCGCTTGCAATCCTTCCTAATGTTGACGAATTATCAGAACTGCTTGTTGATAGCGTTTCTACGAAGAATATCACATGTTTCAAGGGTGAGAATGGAACTATTGAGGTCTATTTTTCTACTGATAATAAACAGCAATCTGTCGCTTGTGTAGTTACGAACAGTGAAACAAAGGAAGAAACAAAAACAGCTGGAACATATGAAAAATTGAATGGAGAGTTGGCAATCCGCACATTGGGCGTTGGCTCTTACTCATATGAGGTTTACTATGGAACAGAAGGTTGTCGATTGGATACAAACAGTTTCAAGGGCACATTCACTATCTCGGCTAAGGAGGTTCCTTTTGTCATGACTCCATTGGCGGTTTTCGCTCCACAAACTTGTATCGAACCTTCAAACGGTATGATAGTGAATACTGCTACGGGTTGGGAGGATGATTATAATGCATATTTGATGACAGAGGCAGGTGGCAAACATATAATGACTCCTGTGGAAGAAAATGGTGAGACGAAATTATATGCTGGACTCTTGTCTGGAGGCTCTTACTACTATCTAGTTGAGGATGCTTGTGGTAGTGAGTTGAAGACAGATCCAATCTCATTGCCTAAGTACGAACCATTGTCTTTGGAAATAGTTTCATATACGGATTCTGTCACTTGTGCACGAGCAACTGATGCGGAGATCTCTTTCACAGTAAGTGGAGGTATTGGTTTGAACCATTTGGCATACATTGATGAAAAAGCATTTACAGATAAGGGAACAATTGTTTCTGAGGATAATGGTAAGGGATACCACTATGTGACTTACAAGTCTGTGGTAGAAGGATGTAAGGACAGCGTTGGTGAGCTTATTCGCATTGCCGGTCCTGATACATTGGCAATCAAGTATACGTTAAATGGAAACTGTTTAGGTTCATCTTTGCTTCCTGAGGTAACAGGAGAGTCTGCTCCATACACTTATTTGTGGAGTGACGGAGTAAAGGAGATTAACGGAACTGAAAAATTCCCATTTGATGACATGGGAGAAGGTAAGACTTACTCTTTGACAGTTTCTGATGCTCATAAGTGTGATACTTATACCAAGAGCTTCACAATCCCATCTGCGGCCGAACTTCCTACTGTATCTCAAAAGGTATATCCAGAGTCGGAGAAATGTCACAAGGGTAATGACGGAAGAATTATTGTAAAACCATCTCTATCTAAGAAGATGGATTATGCTGTGACAGCAACAATATTCTACCATAAGCTGGATTCAAAAGATTCTATTGCTAACGAATGTGTATTGGATCCTAATGGCGAATATACGACTCCGGAGAATTTGGAGCCAGGATATTATCGTGTGACAACACGTTTGGGTTCAATGGATTGTGATATGGGCGTCGCTCCTGTTACTTCTGTTGTGCATGTTGATACACTTCCTCCATTGAAGATCCAGTCTGAGTTCACATTGACTGACCATACATGTATATCACCAAATGGAACAGCGTCATTCAACATTGAGGGATGGACATACACTCACGTCGCAGATATTTATTCAGTCGGAGAAGATGTAGAATTGTATCGTGGTAATGTCAGACCGACGTCGGTATCCAACTATGTGGGAGCATTTGATGTAACTGCTTTGCCATTCGGAACATATAAGGTGGTTGTAAAGGACCGTTGTGGAAATAAAGACGAGAGTGAACCGTTCGAAATCCTTCATAAACCAACATTCATTCAGAATATAAAGACAGAGAAGGCTACTTGTATAAATGAGCCTAATGGAGTGCTTGACTTTGAGGTTCAGGGATGGACACTTTCTCATGGCTGTGAATTTGTCAAAAATGACGTTGCTGCAGAGGGTAGAATAGTTCCTGTATTGCCGGTAAAATATGATACTATTAATAAGTTGGCATATTTCCATGTCAACACAATGCCTGCAGGCAAGTGGCGTATCTGGGTGTCTAACGAGTGTAAAGAGGCATTCCGATTGGATACATTTGTTACAGTTCCTGGTATTGAACCGTATAAGGTAGATTTGATTGCAAATGAGTCTAAACTGGAACTTGATTGTCCTTATGATTCTGATGGTAAGATAGTATTGAATGTGACTGGAGGTTATTCAGAAACTGTGTTTAGCGGTGGTGTATCTAAACATGTTAAATATTATGGACCTACAGGAGAATATGTTGATTCAACAGTATACGTCAAGGACACGTCTTATGTAATAACGGCTCTATATGATTCGTTGAATCCTATTATTAATGTAGACACAACTTATAAGTTCTTGTCTCAGGAGACTGTCAAGGTTGAAAAGTATGATGAGAATAATAATCTTATAGAAGTAGATTCTATAATAATGCATTATGACACTATACTTGTTGAGACAGTGACATATCCTCAGTTGACAGATGAAGAAGGCAACTTCATTAACGATACTACACTTAGTATCGATTCTTTTGCCACAACCCAGAGGGTTCCTAAGATTGGAGAATTGGATTCTATAGCAACGTCTGTGATTGAATATGATCTTTTCTCTGCTAATCCTATAGGACGAAACACAGGTAAGTATACTTACATGAACTTGGATGCTGGCACATATCGATTCACATTCAAGACAGCATTGGAAGGCTGTAGTGATAAGTATAACTATGATACTGAGATTACCAAACCTGCTGATGTGAAACTTGTCAATCAGGTATTGCCGATTAGTTGTAGTTCGTATATAGACGGTGAAATTTCTCTAGCTCCGAGAAGAGGTGGTACTTCTTATTCATATTATGTTGGTCATGACTCTACGGATACATACGAAAAGAATCGTCTGTATGCCGATGTCGATGGTAATATGGTTGAACATTCTATTAATGGTGTCGGTGAATACCAAATTGATCAGTTGTTCGACCAGAGTGATATCAAGACAATAAAGTGGTCTTATAACGCATATGAGTCTTCTGTCTGGACACCTCTTGATAATATTATATTCCCTGATAGTAGTGATATCACGGAGGAAACATATTATAAGAATGGTGTTGTAGTCAAGACTCCAGTATATTCAAACACTCATCTAGAGAAATTCTGGCATGGATATATGGGCGACTACTTTGAAGCTAATGTGGTGTCAATTGCCAATTTGGCTCCTGGTTTCTATTCTGTTTTGGTTGAGGATGCTAAGCGATGTCAGTATCGTGACACATTTGAGGTGAAATTGCCACCTATGCCATTAAAGATAGATTCTGTGAAATTTGACGCTGCTCTTGCTGAATGTGATCCTTCTAAACGACAGATCTTGGCATATGCTAGTGGTGGTTGGGGTTCTTATAACTTCACTTTCAGCGATAAGTCTAAAGTCGAAAAGACTGATGCTAAACATAGCGATGGCTTCCGTGGTGGTGAGGCTACTTATTATGACAAGAATTCGATGACTGGCTGGGGAGTGAGCTATTTCTTGGATCCAGGTAACTATAGCGTAGTGGTTTTGGATGAACAAGGATGTTTGGTTGAGTATGATAAGACATTTGAGGTGAAGACTACATTCTCCCTTACAATGGATTCTACTCGTACAATATGTCCAGAGGATCCGACTGCGAAAGTTGTGGCTCATTTTGTCGGATCAAGCGCTGTCCCTGGCATAACATATGATGTGGTTGAATATGTTTCTCCTTGTAGCAAAGATACTTTGGATGATTGCCGTGAGTATACTCTAGAAACATTGAGAAAGAATGTGACTCCAAAGAATGACACGTTTATGGTTGATCTTACATCATTGAAGATGCATTCAAAGACTCATGGTTTGTTCGTATATCAGAATGATGAAAATCATTGTGGTACGTATGTTCAGGGTACTGTCGTCGACACAATTCCAATCTTTAAGTCTTCGAGAAAGTCTTCGTTGGATGTGACTTGTGGAGGATTGGAGAATGGTCAGATTGAGTTGTATGTAAGTGGTGGTACCGCTCCATACAAGATCCAACGTAATTCTGCTTGGAAGAAAGGTGACGAACTTGCCCTTTATGAAAATCTTGATTTGATAGATACTACATTTAAGTTAGTATTGCGAGATCCTAAGGACACTTTGTATAAAAAAGACACCATTATTGAACAGCATTTTATAAGACTTGCCTCTTTGCCTGCGGACACATTCTACTTTACAGTTATTGATGACGCTGGTTGTAAGAGTGTGATGGGTGACACTGCGTCTTTCGACGAGAAGATTGTCATAAAGGCTCCTGAAAAACTTGAGGCTGAGTTCGCTTCTTCTCTTGTTTGTAAAGAACCTAGTGTGACTAAGGGAGGTAATATCTTCTTCCAGAATGTAAAGGGAGGTACCGCTCCTTATACATTATCTTATAATCATGACTATCTCGATGTGCCTGTCGACAACAGTGAAGCTATCGCTCAGATCCTAGATGCAAAAGTTGGATTTAAGGTGGATATGAAGGTTACGGATGCCAATAATTGTACGGTTGATTCTACCGTTGAATTCAAGCCTGGTGAACTTCAAATTGATATGTATGATTTCTGGGCAACTTCATGGTATGAGTATGGTGATGTGGTGGCATTGATTGATGTCTGTGGTCCTGAAGCTACATTCGACAGTGTATCTTACGTATTCTATGATGAGAAAGGAAAAGTGGACCCAAGAATCACAATGCTCGACAAACGATTGTATGTCTACGATTTGGCAGGAAACAAGAGTGCTGCGGATACCGTATATCGTTATGGTGACAATACTAAGACGATGGTTCCTGATGCGTACTTTGAAAAAAGATTCAAACTTCGTGAGGATATCTCTAAGGGTCAGGCAAAACATCTTAATTTCTTCAAGTTTGAGGATTCTTCAATTGATGTGAAGAATGTCAATGATGTAAGAGATGCTTTGGCTAAACATACTGTTTTGATGAAGGCTTATTTCTTAGGCTGTGAGTATCGAATTGAGAGAAAGAATCCATTGGGTGTGATTAATCCTAATAATAGGCCTAAGATTGATCCAATTGGTCAGAAGTATCAGATTATAAGCTTCTCTGTTTCTCCTAATCCGTTTAAGTCAACTGATAAGATTACTATAAAGGCAGAGTTCTCAGAAAAGGTTAATGATGCTGAGATCTATATATATCAGATAGATGGTAAGACTTCTCCTGATCCTATCAAGATCTCTTCTTCTGAGTTGATTCTTAAGGAGAATGAGTATGAGTATAGTCGTGACTTTAATGCTTCTGATTTGTTTAGTTCTGAAATACCAGACTATATTATCCTTCTTTTGAAGACTGGACGTGATCAGAAGTCTACTACATTACTTTATTATGGTGTTAATGATTCTTATTGGAAGTAATACTTGCTGGAAGTAATAATAATTAATTTTTTGTAAACAGATAAATAATTCGTTGCCCCTGTAGTGGGGCGACGATTCAAAAAAATAGAAAAATGTTGAGACGTTTGTTCACCCTTCTATT